>JBJMLO010000011.1:0-700017 GCA_045805265.1 Actinomycetota bacterium | reverse complement strand
GGCGCC
The DNA here is from genome assembly GCA_045805265.1 of Actinomycetota bacterium. Classification (GTDB taxonomy): domain Bacteria; phylum Actinomycetota; class UBA4738; order UBA4738; family JACQTL01; genus JBJMLO01. The sequence continues at coordinate 700,011 of JBJMLO010000011.1, read as the reverse complement.
CCGCTTCCGCCTGCTGCCCCTGCCCGGCCGCGGCCGTCCCCATCATGGCGTGGACGAGGGCCCGTTGGCCCCGGGCTTCGTGGTCCGGGTTGGCATCCAGGACCCGGTCGAAGTCGGCCAGGGCCTCCACATACCGGTTCGCCGCCGTCCTCGCCCGGGCCCGCCCCAGGTAGGCCTCCACGAAGTCGGGGTCGAGCTCGATGGCCTTCGTGTAGTCGGCCTCGGCCTGCTCGAAGTGCTCGAGGCCCAGGTGGGCGTCGGCCCGGTTGCGCCAGGCGTTGGGGACCTCTGGGGTCCGCTTCAGGGCCTCCTCGTAGTCGGCCAGGGCCCCCTCGTAGTCGCTCTGGAACTCCCGCACCACCCCCCGTCCCGTCCAGGCCTCCGCGGAGGACGGGTCGAGAGCGATCACGGCGGCGTAGTCCGCCTCGGCCCCGGCCAGGTCCCCGAGTTGCTGGCGGGCCTGGGCCCGCACCCAGAGCGGCTTCGTCGACTCCGGCCACCTCGCGATAATCCGCTCCGCCGCCGCCGCGGATGCCTCCGCGTCCCCGGTCGCGAGGGCGACCCTTGCGCTCAGCTCCTGGATGGGCCCGTCGTTCTGCCGGTGGCGGGCGAGCTTGTCGACCCAGCTGCGCGCGTCGGCGCCCCGCCCCGCCGCGATCGCCGACTGGACGAGGGCAGACAGGGCCATCGGGCGATCCGCGAGCGCCCCGAGCACGGCCTCGCGCTTCTCGGGGGCGTCCTCCGCGACCACGCCGGCAGCCACCATCCCCAGGGCGACCGCCGCGTTCGGGTCGTCACGGACGAGGTCCTCGAGTGTCATCGCGAAGGCACGCGCGTCGCCCTGGAGGAGCTCCTGGAGGCCGCGGGCCGTCCCGTAGGGCTGCGAGTCCTCGTCGGGTGTCATTCCCCTGTCGATTCCGGGTCGAGATTCCTCAGAGCCAGGCGATGACGGCCCCCACGACCTTCGCCGCCTTCTTCAGCAGTTCGACGATCTTCGTGCTCGTCTTGACGACCTCCTGGGTCTTCTCGAGGACGGCAGTGGCGCGGTCGAACTTCGACTTGATCTCCTCCTGCGGGGCATCGGCCGCCGCCGCCTGCCTCGCCTCATCGAGATGACCGACCGCCTCCCGGATGTTCGGGTCCCCAACGCCGGTCTCCCGCAGCGCCGAGAGCACCTGCTCGAGGTCGCTGACGAATTGACCGCGGTCGAACGTCACGGTGGTCTTGTTCCCCCCGACCTTGTCGCCTTGGACCTTGTCACCACCGGTCTTGTCCCCGGTGACGACGTCTCCGCCCACGCCCCCGCCGATGCTGATTCCGCCCTGTTGCTGATTCAACTTGACCTCCTCTCGGGCCGCGCCCCCGCTCGCGGCCTGGGCACCGAACTTCTCGGGCGAGAAATAGACGCTGCCGCTGCTATCGTGCCTGTCCATCCCCAGCCCCGCCGCGCCGGTCTTGTCCCCGCTGGTCTTGTCCCCTCCCGTCTTGTCCCCGCCGATCATGTCCCCGCCGATCTTGTCTCCCCCAGTCTTGTCCCCTCCCGTCTTGTCCCCGACGATCTTGTCTCCCAGGACGATGTCCCCGCCGAGGCTTCCCCCCCGCTCTTTGAGCTGGGCCATGAGTTGCTGAAGCGCGAGCTGCAAAGGGTCGCCCGTCCCCGGGCCTTCGCCCGCCCCGCCCTGATCGCCTTGCAAATGGGTAGGCGGCGACATCGGGGTGATCGAGGAATCGGCAGAGGCCCTGGGCGAGCTGAGACGCGTTGCTCGATCGCCTTCGGTGGACGAGAACAGGTCACCTTCACCGCGCATGAACAGGACCGGGATCGACCAGTCCCACTCCTCCCCTGGGCGGCGGCGCACCGCGTTGTAGGTCCCCACCCGAGCCTGGGACACAGCCGCGTCCACCATGCCCTGCAGCTGGGGCGAGCGCGCGAACACGCCATAGAAATGCTTGGCGAATGTCTGCGCGACGGTTGGCGTGACCCGATGCCGCATGGCGATCGCGGCCGGGACCCCATCCTTCACCGCGCGGGCCGCGAGCCGGACGAACGCCTCGCCGTCCGAGCCGGAGCCGGTGAAGGTCCCGGCGAGGACGACCAGACGCAGGTCGGTCGAGTCGGCGACGGTCTGGGCGAAGTCGTCCTCGGAGACCGGATCGGCCAGCTGCCCCTCTTCCGTCTCCAGGAGGAGCGTCGGCTCGCCCTCCTTCAACACGGCGTGGCTGATCAGGTGGAACACGTGGTAGCCGTCGCCTTGGCCCGACCCCTCCATGAGGCGCTCTTGGATCATGCCGATGCTGGCTGGATCCGTCAGGATCGTGTGATCGACTCGATCACCGAACGGCCCGAGCGCCTCGCCGATGGAACGCAGCTCCTCCCCCTCCTGGAGCCGGGTCACCCGCTCCCAATTCCCGGCCTTGTCGCCCAGGTCGCTTGGATTGGAGACCACGACCAGCACGCGCAGCTTGTTCGCGCGAGCGGCTTCGCGTCCCTGCTCATCGACGTATCGGGAGAACGGCGTGAGATAACGGCGTCCGAACCAGTGCCGGGTCTTTTCCTGGTCGTCGCGGTCGTACAGGCACTCCCACCACAGCGGGAGCAGCTCCGCCGCCTCGGGATCGATGTGGAGGCGGATCCGCCATGAATCCCGGCTGTTCTTTGCCCGGTTCACCGCGCCGCGCAGCCCGGCAGCTACGTCGCCGCGGAAGAACTGCTGCATCAACTCCCAGCCGTAGGCGTCGGGACTTCCCTCTTCCCTGAGCGACTGGAGTCGCTGGAGTGCCTCCTCGCCGAACCCGGTACCAGCCAGGAAGGGTTCCTCGTCTTCCACCTGGAGACTGACGGCGTCCTTCGCCACGTCCAGGTCCACGAGGACCGAACCCACCGTCGACTCCCTCCCAGCCGGCCCCCTCGCAACCCGGCCTTGCTCGACCTGACGGGACCCTGGACCGGCCGCGACCGGCCCACTCCCATCCGCAATATATGCTTGGCAACTCCGGCTGTGAAGCCCCTGAATGCGTCGGTTTTCCCTACTTCGTGACGGAGTCGGCTTGGATTCCTCGCGAGGCGTCGGCTCGTTCCGTGGACCCGTCGAATGGGTCCAAGGGAGTCGGTGTCGCGAGGCGACACGCCATCGCCTGGCGGGTGCCGAGCGGTGCTCTGTCAGGCGCGGCCCATGTACAGGGCGTTGAAGCGCTTGCCGACCGCGCGGTTCGACTGCATGCGGGCGTTCCAGCCGGTCACCGCGGCCTGCCAGCTGTCCGCGGACACGCCCTTCGCGGCGGCGAGCTCCGGCCCCTTCGACGCGTCGTAGTTGTACGCCGCCAGGCCCTTCGAGATCTCCGCGTACAGCTCGATGCTCACGCCGGCGATCGGTTCGAAGTCCGGGCTCGGTGCCGCGGGCGCTCCGGGCGCGGTGGCCACGGCCTGCTGCTCGTCCTTGTTCCGCTTGAAGAAGCCCATAGCGCGTCTCCTTCCCCCCGGGGGGGCGGCGTCGTGCGGGCGTCGCGGAGTATGACCCGCCACAGCACACCGCACAAGGGTTCGGAATGGTCTCCGGCGTGTCACTACACTCGGCCGACGTGGAATCCGTCGATCGCGTCCGGGCCGCGCTGGCCCTGGAACGGCCCGACCGGCCCCCGGCGGGGTGGTGGGGCCACACCTACCAGGACGAGTGGTTCGCCCGGGACCTGGCCGGCGTCACCGTGCGGCGGCAGCGGGAGCACGCCTGGGACTACGTGAAGCTCCAGCCCAGGGCGTGCTGCTTCGCCCAGGCGTTCGGCGCCGAGTACCGCCCGGCCGTGGAGTTCCGCGACGCGCCGGCGCCGGCTCGCCCGGTGGTCTCGGAACCCGGGGACTGGGACCGGATCCCGGCGGTCGGCGCCTCGGCGCCGTCGCTCCGTGAACAGGTCGATGCCCTCCGGCTGGTCGTCGGGCAGCTCGGCCCCTCGGTTCCCGTGATCCAGACGTTGTTCTCGCCGCTCACCGTCGCCGGCTACCTGATGGGGGAGGACAAGCCCGGGGCCGCCCGCACGCTTCGCGAACGACCCGACGCGGTGAGTCCGGCCCTCGAGCGGATCGGCGACACCCTGGCGGAGTTCGCCGCCGAATCGGTCGCCGCCGGCGCCGCGGGCGTCTTCTACGCGATCTCGGGCTATGCGTCGGCGGACCTGATGTCAGGCGAGGACTACGAGCGCCTCGCCCTGCCGCACGACCGCCGGGTCATGGAGGCGCTTCCCGAGGCCGCCTGGTGCAACGTCCTGCACCTGTGCGGTGCGCGGGTCCATTTCGACCTGGCCTCCGAGCTCCCGGCCCATGCGGTCAGCTGGTCCATCCACGAGGCCGGCAACCCTCCGCTGGCCGAAGGCCGCGACCGCGCGGGCCGGGCCGCGATGGGGGGCCTCGACCACACCCGCACGATGGTCGAGGGAACCCCGGCCGTCGTCCTCGCCCAGCGCGCCGCCGCCGTCGAGTCCACCGGCGGGCGCGGCGTGCTCGTCGCACCCGGCTGCTCCGTGCCGCCGGAGGCACCCGAGCCCAACCTCCGCGCGGTGACGCGGCTCGAGCCGCCGGGCTGATCCTCGCCCGCGGGCGACCCCCGGCTGGCCCACTGGACAGGGCTTCCCTCCCGGGTGGAGCATCGGTGTCGACCGGGGGGCCGGGCGCCCGTCCAGCCGGCGGTGCTCGATCGCCCTCGTGACAGGAAGGAGTGGAGCATGCCCGATCCGACCGGAGGGAGCCGCCACGGCCTCCCAGTGCGAGGGGAGGCCCTGACCACCGCGTCGCCGCTGTTCCAGGGGCGGTTCGGACGGATGTTCCGGGCCCTCGCGCCGTTCCTGCCGGGCGAGCCGGCCCTCAAGAGCCTCGCCGCCACCATGGTCGAGACGGCAGGCGGCCCCGCGGGGCAGAACCCGGACATGCCCGCGGGGTACACCTACCTCGGCCAGTTCATCGACCACGACATCACGTTCGATCCCGCCTCCAGCCTCCAGCGTCAGAACGACCCCGACGCCCTGACGGACTTCCGGACGCCCCGGTACGACCTCGACTCGCTGTACGGCCGGGGGCCGGCAGACGACCCGTTCATGTACGACCATCAGACGGGGGCGCCCCGGCTGAACGGCACCGTGTTCCTGATCGGCCGCGACGTCACCAACGGCCGGGACCTCCAGCGCAACGAGGAGGGGCGGGCCCTGATCGGCGACCCCCGCAACGACGAGAACCTCATCGTGTCCCAGCTCCACAGCCTGTTCCAGCGGTTCCACAACAGGGTGGCCCACCGCGTCGCCGACACCACCACGCTGAAGGGCCAGGCCCTGTTCGAGGAGGCCCAGCGCCTGGTGCGGTGGCACTACCAGTGGGTCGTGGTGCACGACTTCCTTCGGCGGATCGTCGGCACCCAGCTGGTGACGTCGCTCCTCCCGGCCGGGTCCACGGCGCCCGGGCTGCGATCCCGGCTGAACTTCTTCCACTGGGAGAACCAGCCGTTCATGCCGATCGAGTTCAGCGCCGCCGCGTACCGCTTCGGGCACTCGATGATCCGCTTCCAGTACAAGATCAACGACCCTGTGGGGGTGGTGCCGATCTTCTCGTCCAGCACCGATCCGTTGGCCAACTTGAACGGGTTCCGGCCGCTGCCCGAGCAGTGGGGGTTCGACTGGCGGAACTTCTTCGAGACCGGGCCAGGCGATCCACAGCTGGCCCGGCTGATCGACACGAAGCTCGCGGAGCCGCTCAAGACCCTCCCCGCTTCGGTCGCGGACGCGCCCCGGGCCCTCGCGGTGCGCAACCTCCTGCGGGGCCGCGCGATGGGGTTGCCGTCGGGCCAGGCCGTGGCCAACCGAATGGGAGCGTCCCCGCTCACCGACGCCCAGCTCGGGATCACCGGCGTCTCGGCGGAGTTCGCGGGGCACGCGCCGCTGTGGTTCTACGTCCTGAAGGAGGCCGAGCGGGGCGGTGGCCGCAAGCTGGGTCCCGTGGGGGGCAGGATCGTGGCCGAGGTGCTGCTGGGGCTCCTGGCCGGCGACCCGAAGTCCTACCTGCGGGAGCACCCGAACTTCAAGCCCCAGCCGCCGTTCGCGAGGCAGGGCCGGTTCGCGATGCCGGAGTTGATCAAGTTCACGCTGGGGTAGCCCTTCACCGCAGGAACACGGGCGGCGGGTGCCACACGTGGCCCGCGACGATGGCGACCACGTAGCCGGCGATCAGGAGCATCCCGGTGAACGCGTGCAGCTTGATGTTCGCGGCCATGTCGGCCATCAGGGCGTAGGGGCTGTCGTAGCTGGCGCGAAGTCCGCGGATCACGCGCAGCGCGAGCGGGACCGTCGCCACCGCGATGAGCGACGGCCGAACCATCAGCCCGCTCAATGCGGCGGCCGTGATCAGCGCGAACGCAGCCGCCGCCGCGGCGGTGTACCCGGTGATCACGGCCTCCTTGCTCAGCCGGACGGGCAGGGTTCGTTTCCCGGCGGCGGCGTCGCCGGCCCGGTCGGGCACCTCGTTCATGTACAGGACGAGCGCGATGAGGATCCCCACGGGCAGCGAGGCGTACAGGGCCTCCCACGTGAACCGCTGGGCCTGGACGTAGTAGGCGCCGAGCACCATGAGCGGGCCGAACCCCACGCCGACGCAGATCTCGCCCAGTCCCCGGTGCACCAGGCGAAGGGGGGGTGCCGTGTAGAACACGCTGATCAGCACGCCCGCCACGCCGATGCCGACGAGCGGCCAGAACCCCCGGTCGATCGCCAGGAACAGCCCGACGGCCACTGCCACCGCGTAGAACGCCACCGCCATCAGCGCCAGCGAGCGCATGCTCATCAGCCCGTAGTGCACGACGCGCGACCCCCCGCTGAACTGGGTGGGCGTGACGTTCGCTGCGTCGGCGCCGGACATCGTGTCGAAGACGTCGTTGGCGACGTTCAGCCCCAGCTGCACGGCGCACGCCCCCACCAGGGTGAGCAGCGCGAGCCACCACGAGAACGCGCCGTCGTTCCCGGCGATGGCGATGCCGAGCCCGACCGGGATCACGGTCGCCGAGAGGAACGGCAGGCGCGTGGCCCGAAGGAACAGCCAGCCCCGGGAGAGCTTCGGGCGGACGGGCCGGCCCGTCTCCTCGGAGAGCCGCTCCATGTAGGCGAGGGCCTGCGGGACGCTGCGCTCGGAGAACTCGAAGAACGGGACGTCCTCCTCGTCCCACCCCTGGCTGGAGTCGGGGGTGAAGATCAGGGCCCGGCCCGGCCCGTCGGTCCGGCGCAGCCGGCCCCAGAACTGGACGTACCGCCGCTCGTCGTACCCCTGGCCCGGCTGGGGGCGGATGTGGCTGAACACGAGGGCGACCTCGCGATCCGTCGGCGGCGCCGGCTCGACGGCGCCGAGCTGGATCTCGCCCGCCTGCGTGTCGGCCCAGAAGTCTGTCGCGACGCTGAGTGGATAGCCGTCGTCGCCGACCGAGACCACGATCGCATGCTCGAACCGGTCGTTGAGCTTCTCGAGCGACGCGGGCCGTGTCTGGGAGCGCGGATTCGCCTTCATCGTGAGGCCTCCGCGAGCTCGATGACGCGCGGTTCGCGGTGGGTTCTGCCTTCCTCCCACACGAGCGCCCGCCGGGGGACGATCTCGATGACGGCGCGCTCGAAGAACAGTGGCAGAGCGACCCGCTTTCCCAAGAAGAAGTCGATGGCGGGCTCCTTGACCCGCCACAGGGGGAGTGCCGTGCGCTCCCATGCGGAGTGCAGGTCGTCGTCCACCACGGTCGCGTCTCCCTGGATCGTGACCCGCAGGAACCTCGGCACGGCGGCGGCCACGGGGTCGGTCACGCTCACTGACACGCGGGGGTTGGCCTTGATGTGCTCGAGCTTGCGTGAGAAGAGCACGCTCGACGTCATCAGCAGCCGCTGCCCGTCGTACAGCGGGATGAGTGGGTGGGTCACGGGTCGGCCGCGCTCGTCGACCACGGTGAGCTCCGCGACCAACGCGGCGTTCAGGACCTCCTCGACCTCTGGGGGGAGCACGCCCACGTGAGCCTCCTCGTCATCAGGACCGCCGGCCCCGCAGCGTCGCCGATCGGGGCCGCGGCCGCCGGGCGCTTGCTTTGCACGGAGCCTACGCCAACGACCGGATCCCGTGATCGAGCGGGCCGGCCGGGCCGGGCTCGCCGTCGCCGAACGCCGATAGGATTCGCCGATGGTGACGGCTGAGGAGTCCCTGCTCGAGCGGGCGCGGGAGGTCCTGCGGCGGGCGCCGCTCGTCGACGGGCACAACGACGTGCTGTGGGAGCTGCGCACGAAGGTCGCCTACGACTTCGGCCGGCTCGACCTCGCGTCCCCACGGCCGGAGCTCATGACCGACATCCCGCGGATCCGCGCGGGCGGGCTGGGAGGCCAGTTCTGGTCGGTGTACGTCCCGTCCGACCTGCCGGGCGACACCGCCGTCACCGCCACGCTCGAGCAGATCGATGGACTGCACGCGATGGTCGCCCGCTATCCGGACGACTTCGCGTTCGCCCGGACCGCCGACGACGTCGAGCGAGCCGCCGCCGAGGGCCGCGTGGCGTCCATGGTCGGCGTCGAGGGCGGGCAGTCGATCGGGTCGTCGCTGAGCGCGCTGCGGATGCTGGCGCGGCTCGGGGCGGCGTACATGACGCTCACCCACAACCACAACACTCCCTGGGCCGACTCGGCGACGGACGCGCCCGAGCACCATGGCCTCACCCGGTTCGGCGAGGAGGTGGTGCGCGAGATGAACCGGCTGGGGATCCTGGTCGACCTCAGCCACGTCTCCGCGGAGACGATGGCCCACGCCATCGAGGTCAGCGAGGCGCCGGTGATCTTCTCGCACTCCTCGGCCCGGGCCCTGTGCGGGGTCCCCCGCAACGTCCCCGACGACGTCCTCAGGCGGGTGGCCGAGACGAACGCCATCGTGATGGTGACGTTCGTGCCGACGTTCCTCGTCCGGGCGGGCGAGCAGTTCGCCGAGGCGGCCCGGGACGAGGCCGCGCGGCAGGAGGCGCTCCATCCAGACGACCCCGTGGCGGCGCACGATGCCGTGGAAGCCTGGTGGGACGAGCACCCGCAGCCGCCCGCCCACCTCACGGACGTGGCCGACCACATCGACCACGTGCGCGAGGTGGCCGGGATCGACCATGTCGGGATCGGCAGCGACTTCGACGGGTCCTCCTCGATGCCCGAGGGCCTCGAGGACGTCTCGAGATATCCGGACCTGTTGGCGGAGCTCCTCCGGCGCGGCTACGCGGAAGACGACCTGGCGAAGATCGCCCGAGGAAACATCCTGCGGGTCATGCGCGTCGCCGAACGGACCGCCGGGCGGATGCGGCGGGAGCGTCCGCCGTCGCTCGCTCGCATCGACGACGTCGCCGAGCGCACCGAGCTTCCGGAGGAGCAGCAGCCGGCTCCGGCGGCCGGCTCCGCCGGCGATTTGCGCGATTCCGCGGGCCCGGCGTAGCGTCGCGTCCCGGCCCGCGGGAAGGAGGTTCCCGGTGCGCCGTCGCCGTCTCGCGATCGGTCCCATCCTGGGCACGGTTCTCGTGGTCCTCGCATCCGTCGGCACCCCGTCGGCGGGGGCCACACCCCCACCCCCGCCGGCCAACGTCGACGTCAGCCAGCGCGTGGGCAACGAGTCCGAGACCGCCATCGCGGTCAACCCGACCAATCCGCAGAACATCGTGGTCCTCACGAACATCGCGGAGGGCGTGACTGGAATGTTCCTGGGCGTCAGCTTCGACGGCGGCCTCACCTGGAGCAGGCAGATCGTGGGCGACGACGACAACCTGGGCGACTCGTGCTGCGACCCGAGCCTGTCCTTCGACTCGTACGGGAACCTGTTCATGACGTACCTGTACAACGTCGAGAACACGGTCCCCGTGGCGCTCAGCACTGACGGCGGGCTGACGTTCAACATCATCGAGAACATCGACGCGTCGGGATTCTCGAAGACGGCGGCCAAGGGAGCGTCCGGCGAGCGGCGCGGGCTGTTCCGGTTCGTCGACCAGCCGACGATCACGGCCGCCGAGGGCGAGGTCTGGGTCGTGGTCAACGCGGGCGGGCCGCTCGTGGCCGCCGGCGCGCCCGTCTCCGGGCTGGGCAGCGTGGGCTCGTTCGCCACGCGCGAGGTCGTGCCTGGGTCGAACAACTGCACGTACGGGGACATCGCCATCGGCCCCGCCGGACAGGTCATGCAGGTGTGCACGCTCGGCGAGTCCGGGCAGGGCGGCGGCAAGCTCTTCGTGAACGAGGACCCGGACGGCCTGGGGCCGGAGGGCTTCGGCGACCGGGTCTTCGTCGTGGACACGCACATCGGGGGGTTCGACTTCATCCCGCCGCAGGCGCACCGCTCGGTCGACGCGGAGCCCGGCCTGGCCTGGGACCGCACGGGCGGGGCGCGCAACGGACGCGCGTACCTCCTGTACACCTTCGAGAACAAGAACGAGAGCGACGACACCGACGTGTACGTGCGCCACTCGGACGACGACGGCGCCACGTGGAGCTCGCCGGTCCGCGTGAACCACGACGCCGGGTCGAACAGCCAGTTCCTGCCGAAGATCTCGCTCGACCCCACCACGGGGAACCTCGTGGCGTCGTGGTACGACTCCCGCGCCGACCTCGGGGCCGGGGGCGCCGGCGACACCGACGGCCTCCCGAACGACGACGCGCGGTACTGGGCCGGGTTTTCGACGGACGGCGGGGCCACGTTCTCCAACCTGCGGGTGAGCGCGGGCACCTCGAACTCCGCCGACGCCCACAACGGCATCGACTACGGCGACTACCAGTCGATCGCGTTCTTCGGCGGCCTGGCCCACCCGGCCTGGGCGGACAATTCCAACAGCACGGGAACGAACCCCGACGGGGCCCTTCACCGGCTCGACATCTACACGGCGAGCTTCGGGCCGCAATGAGAAGGCCGGCGTCGACGGCCGTGATCGGGCGGTCGTGACCGGGTCGGGCCCCGGGGTTGCCCCTAGCGCCCGACGGTGATTGGATCAGGTCCTTCGGGTACGACCGCCCGAGAAAGGGGGGAACGATGGCCACGTTCATCGGCCTGCTCAACTGGACGGACCAGGGGATCCGCAACTTCGGCGACAGCCTGAAGCGGGCTCAAGCCTTCTCCGACACGATCGAGGGAATGGGCGGCAAGGTGACCGGTCTGTGGTGGACCGTTGGGCCCTACGACCTCGTGTCGGTGATCGAGGCGCCGGACGAGGAGACCGCGACGGCAGCCATGCTGAAGACCGGGGCGCTCGGGAACGTCCGCTCCACGACACTCCGCGGGTACTCGGCGGAGGAGTTCGGACCCATCATCGACCGGGCCAGGTAGCCCGGATCCGGCGGATCCACGAGGCGAGGCTCAGCTCGCCGGACGGCCCGACCCGTTCTCGACCTCGTCGAGGACGCCGTCGATCACGTCCATGAGCTCGCCGTAGCCGCCGTCCTCGCCGGGCGAGGCACGCTGCTCGTCCGGCGAGGGCTCGTGGCCGCCGAGCACCAACCTGCCGAGCTGGGTGCTGATCATGGACACTTGGTACCCATGCTCTGCTTGATCGGCCCGCGCTTCCAGCATCTGAAGGGGGTTCGTGTCGACGGAGGCGCCTACCATGGAATCGTGAAGGGCGACCGCGTCGAGATCCTGGTCGATACCGGGAACGGGGTTCAGGCGTTCGAGGTCTCGGCGACGCGCGCCGGGCGGCGCGTGGAGGTCTCCACCGTGCGGGGGGTCACCGAGGTCGCCGAGGTCACCCGGACCGGCCAGGCCGTCCGGACCGGGCGCTTCATGGCCAACCGGGTGGTCGCCCTCGTCGAGCATCCGGCCGAGGAGCAGCGCCAGCCCCGCCGCCGGGTGCCCGACAACCAACAGTCGATCCTGTAGGCCTATCTATCAGGACGCCGCGGCGGGGACCGCGCCGCGGTCGACTCGTTCGAGCCACGGCGTGGCGCCGAGTCGCTCGAACATCGCCCGGGCCTCGGCGGCGAGCTCCGCCGCCTCCGGCTCGTCTCCCCGGCCCTGGCCCGCCAGCCACTCGCGGTGCTCGGCCTGCACGACGGCCAGGTCGAACACGCACCCAAGCTCGCGGAAGGTGGATTCGGCCGCGCGGTAGTTCGACTCCGCCTCCTCGGCGTCCCCCCGGCGCGCGGCGAGCGCGGCTCGGAACCGGGCCACGTGGGCCCGCAGGTAGGCGTGGACGTGCCCGGCAGGCATCCTCTCGATGACCGAGAACACCCGGGTCGCCGCGTCCTCGTCGCCGAGGGTGAGGGCGGCCGTCATCGCGTTGATCCAGCAGTCCCGGATCGCCGGGTGGTTCGGTCCGACCTTTGTGGCCCTGGCCACGCCTGCCTCCGCCCGGTCGAGGGCTTCCCGGTATCGTCCGGCCCCGAAGTCCGCCGAGGACACGACGGACTCCGCCATCGCTGCGAACTGGACATCGGAGGAGCCGAGGAGCGGAGCCCAGTACCGCTCGACCAGCCCGTCGGCTCCGCCGAGGTCGCCCCGGGCAACCGCCATCTGCACTCGCGTCCAGCTGGCGTCCCGCGCGGAGATGTGGGCGTCGGGGACCTCGTCCGGGTCCGGGATCTCACGAGCCGCCCGTTCGGAGGCTTCCCAGTCCCCCAGATGCCGATACGTGTGCGTGAGGTGTCCGAGCATCCACCACTCCGCCCACCTGACCCCGACCCGCCTCGCGAAGGCCAGGCCGCTCGTCTGGTAGGCGAGCGCGTCGTCGAGCCTCATCAGCTCGGTCATCTGGTGGGAGAGGTTGATGTACGCTCGGACGGCCGGGACCGGCAGGTCGTGGTCGAGCGCCACTTGCAGGGCGTGCTTCAGCAAGGCCTGCGCTTCCTGGCTGCGACCGCGGGCGGAGAAGACGAGGCTCTTCGTGTTCAGGGCCTGGGCGATCGTCTCCGGCAAGGGGATGGCCTCCGCGATCTCGAGGGCCCGGTCGAGTCGCTCGAGCGCTCCGTCGGCGTCGCCGCTGAAGAACAACAGGCGACCGAGCTCCGCGAGGAGGACTGCGGTGTCGGCGTCGGGCTCGTCCGCGGCGAGGACCGCGTAGCCCTCCTCCATCCGGCGAAGGGCTTCCTCGATGTGGCCGCCGGTCCACAGCACGGGCCCGCTGGCGGCCGACGCCCGGGCGGCGGCGTGGCTCTGCCCGGCCTCGGTGAACAGCCGGATCGACTCGTCGAACAGCTCGAGGGCCCGCTGGTTGCGCCCGCCTCTCGCCGCCATGTCCGCCGACCGCTCCAGCAACTCGGCGCGCTGCACCGGGTCCCCGGCCAGCTCGGCCGCCCGCTCGAAGTACCGCTGGGCCTCCTCGCTCGCGCCGAGCGAGGACGCCCGCCGGCCCGCCTGGGCCAGGGCCTCGCGGGCGCGTTCCAGGATGGCCGGCGCGTCGTCGGCCTCCGGGGCGGCGCGATACGCATCGACGAGGTGCGCCGCCACCACCTCGATGACCTCGCTCTCGTCGTAGTCGGCGCCGCGTTGCAGGTAGTCCGCGGCGGCGAGGTGGCGCGCCTTGCGCTCGCGCTTGCCCAGCGTCTCGTAGGCCACGCGCCGCACCAGGTCCTGGAGGAACCCGTACTGGCCACGTTCCGGCGACCGCGGATCGGCCTGCTGCGAGAGCACCTCCTTCCGTACGAGCGAGGTCAGCAGCGGGTCCAACTCGGCCTCGTCGACGCCAACGATCGCCGAGGCGGCGTGCCGGGTGAAGGTCTTCCCGAGCACGCTCGCGTCCTGGAGGAACCGGCGTTCGCGCTGGTCGAGGCCGTCGAGCCGCGCGGCGATCAACCCGTGGAGGGTCTCGGGCACGTCGAGGTCCTCGACCGGGCCCGCGGGCCGGTACTCGTTGCCCTCCCGCACCAGGAGGCCGCGGTCGATCAGCATGCGGACCGTCTCCACGGCGTACAGCGGCACGCCCTCCGCCCGGTCCAGGATGCGCCCGCGGAGCTCGGGCGGCAGCCCCGGCGCCAGGCCGGCCAGCAGCGCGTCCATTGCCGAGGGGACCAGCGGTTCGAGGTACAGCGACGTGAAGTTGCGCTTGTTCGCCGCGAACGTCGGGTGGCGCTCCGCGACCTCCGGGCGAGCCAGCGTCAGGACGAACAGCGGGTGGCCGCGCGACCAGTCCAGGAGGTACTCGATGAAGTCGACCAGGGCGGGCTCGGCCCACTGCATGTCCTCGAACACCAACGCGACGGGGAACCGGTCGGTCAGGCGCTCCAGGAACAGGCGGAATGCGGCGAAGAGGTCCTCGCGCTCGCCGGCCGTGCGCTCCTCCAGGCCCAGGAGCTGGGCCAGGCGCGGCTCCACCCACCGGCGCTCCTCGGGGTCGCGGACGTGCTCCTCGACGGAGGCGTGGAGCTTCGCGGCAGCCGTCGGTGCGTCCTCGCCCTCGACAATCCCGGCGCGGCCCCTCAGCATCTCGGCCAGCGCCCAGTAGGTGACGCCCTCGCCGTACGCGAGGCAGCGGCCCCGGTGCCAGTAGATGGTGGCCGCCAGGCCGTCGATGTATTTGAACAGCTCCCACGTCAACCGCGACTTCCCGATGCCGGCGATGCCGACCACGGAGAGCAGATGCGCCTTCCCCTCGTCGGCGGAGGCGTGGAGCAGCTCCTTCAGCAGCCGGAGCTCCCGGTCCCGCCCCACGAACGGGGCCTCGAGGCCGGTGGAGCGCAGCGCACCGCCCCGGCCGCCGATCACCCGAACCGCGCGGTACAGCGCGACCGGTTCCGCCTTCCCCTTCAGCTCGCGGGGGCCGGCGTCCTCGTAGATGATCGCCGCCTCCGTGGCCCGGCGGGTCGCGTCCGCGGTCAGGACCGTCCCGGGGACCGCCTCCGACTGGATCCGCGAGGCCGTGTTCACGAGGTCGCCGGCGACCATGCCCTGCCCCTCGGCGCCGACCGTCACCGCGGCCTCGCCGGTCAGCACGCCGGCCCGGGCCTGCAGCTCCGGGGCCCCCACTTCGGCGCCGAGCGCGGCGACGGCGTCCACCAGGTCGAGGGCCGCGCGGACCGCCCGCTCGGCGTCGTCCTCCTGCGCGGTGGGGGTGCCCCACACGGCCATGACCGCATCGCCGATGAACTTCTCCACGGTGCCGCCGTACCGCTGGATAACCCGGCGAGAGGAGTCGAAGTACCGGGTGAGCAGCTCGCGAACCCCCTCGGGGTCCCGCGACTCGGACAGGGCCGTGAATCCCACGAGGTCGGCGAACAGGACCGAGACCAGCCGGCGCTCCGCGGCCGGTGAGGCGGCCGGTGCCGGTGTCGCCGTGGGCGCGGCCGGGCGCGGGACCGCACCGGCCACCAGCGGCGAGCCGCACGCGCCACAGAACTTCATCCCGGGGGTGTTCGCTGTGCCGCACGTCCCGCACACGACGGCGAGCGGCGAGCCGCACTCGCCGCAGAAACTCCGGCCGGCCTCGTTCTCGGTACCGCAGACGCCGCAGACCACGTGATCCCTCCGGGTGACGGGCAGAGCGTAGCGAAGGGGCACCGCACCGTACAGGACGCCGTGCGAGTCTGGAGGCAAAGGGACCCTGTCGGGGCCTTCGTCCGGTTCCTGCCGTCTTTGCCCTTTACATGCGCTTGGCTCGCTCGTAGGCTCCGGCCGCGGCGGTCGGGGGCTCGCCGCGACGAGCGCCGCGCCCAACTGCCATGACCTCGACCGACGAACCTGCCGAGCAGTCTTCCGAGCCGTCCGTCGGCCCGGAGCAAGGCGCGTCGGCCGGCCCGGGCGCGGATGTCGCCGGATCCCGTCCCGCCGAGCCCTCCGGCCGGTACCGGCTGATCGTCGCCCTGCTCATCGTGATCGCGTCGCTGGCCGGCGCCGGCGTGGCCTGGTCGGCCTCCGTCACCTCCACGCGAGCCTCGGATCTCGACCAGCAGGCGCAGCAGCAGTTCCTCGAGCGTGAACGGATCCTGACGAGCGCCAGGGCGGATGTCGGCGAGGAGCTCCGGCGACTGGGCACGTTCGAACAGGAGATCCAGGCCCGGCGGTTCTTCGAGCAGCAGGCGGACAGCCTCGCCGCGAGCGATCCCGCGCTCTCTCAGCAGCTGGCGTCGGAGGCCCAGGGCCAGGCGGCGCTGGCCCGGACAACCGGCTCGTTGTTCTTCGCGAACTTCCCGCAGGTGGCTCCCGACGGGACGGTGACCTACGACCGGAAGCAGGCGCTGAACAACCTCCTCGGCCGGTACGTGGTGTACCAGCAGCTCCACCCCGAGGGGGTCCAGGCCCAGGCCGCCCGGTCCCACACCAAGACCACGCGGACGGTGGCGGTGGGGATGGTCCTCGTGGCGGCGCTGTTCTTCCTGACGCTGGCCCAGGTGGCCCGGCGCCGCAGCCGCCACGCGTTCCTCGTGACGGGAACCGTGGCGCTCGTGGCCGGGCTGGTCGTGTGGGCGCTCGTCGCGGTGGGGTCGTGAGATGAGCAGCCAGGAGGAGACCGGACGCGAGGAGAGCGCCGGCGGACGCGGGGGGGAGCGTGAGCAGCACCCGCTGTCGCGCCACATCACGGTGGGCATCGTGCTGGTGTCGGTCGCGATCACCCTCGTCGGGTACCTCCAGGTGCAGGCCTCCCGCAGGAGCAACGACGCCGGCCAGGAGGCCCAGCGCCTGGCCGCGCTCACGATGTCCAGCCAGCTGAAGGCCCAGCAGGACGCCCAGGTGCACTACGAGCTGTTCCTGCAGGCGCAGGACCAGCGGGGACGGGCCGGCAACGCCTTGCAGGAATCGCTGTTCGCGAAGGGCGACGCGCTGCGGGCGTTCCGCGTCGAGCAGCAGCTGTGGCAGACGCTCGCCGACCACACCCAGGCCCTCACGCCGCTCACCGCGAACGGCCCGGACGGCCCCCAGCAGGACGCGTCGTTCCCCCGGGCGTTCTTCGCGCGCTCCACCCAGGACGCGTTGCGCAACCAGGCCCTCCAGGACGCGGCCAACACCACGAACTCGGCGTGGGAGGGCCGGGCGGCGAGGTTCACGGCCATCCTCACGCTGTTCGCCGTGGCGCTGTACCTCCTGGGCTTCGCGCTGGCGCTCCCGGACCGGATCCTCCGGCTGTTCGCCGGGGTCGGGGTCGTGCTCCTGGCGGTCGGCGTGGCGTGGGCAGTGCAGGTCGCGCTGAGCCGGCCGTCGGCGATTCCCGTCGCAGCCGCGGACGAGTACGCGAAGGGCGAGGTGGCCCTCGAGGTGGCGAACGCGCCGGACGGGGCGAAGGCCGCCGTGGAGCACTTCACCCGGGCCATCGACGAGTGGCCCGGGTTCGCCCGGGCGTACCTGGGACGGGCCAACGCCACGCTGTTCGGCAGCGCGACCCAGGTCGAGGCGGCGCTGATCCCGCCGGACGCGCTGGAGCGGGTGGAGTCGGACCTGACGACTGCGCGGGACCTCGGGTTCGACAACGGGCTGGTCCTCGAGCAGCTGGGCGGCACGGCCTTCTCGCTCGGGCTCCACGACCGGCCCGACCAGTTCGCGGCCGCCGCGGCATATGCGCGTCAGGCCATCCAGGTGGTGCCCGACGACCCCGTCCCGCGGTTCACGCTGGCCGCGTCGCTCCTGGCGCAGGGGGACGGCCCGGGCTCGAGGTCCGCCTACCGCGACGCCGCGGCCCGGATGCTGTATCTGCACGGCGATCCCTCGCAGCCGCGCAACTCGCCCGCGTTCGAGCAGCCCTACGTGTCGGGCGCGCTGAGCGACCTGGAAGCGGTGGCGGCCGCGAACCCCGCCCTGGCGGACGGCGTGGCCGCGGCCAAGGAGCTGGTCGTGGGGTCGTTCGCGGCGAAGGCCCCGTCCGACCCGGGGGGCGATGCGTCGTTCTCCGGCGTGCGCGTCCAGCTCTCACCGGGGACGCTCGCGTGGTTCACGGGTGGCTCGACCGGCTTCGACCCGTCCTCCCAGCCGCTGTCGGCCGAGTGGTACTACCGCCCGCCCGGCGCCGGCTGGGTGGGGATGCCCGAGGTGTCGGGCGTCATCGATGCGAGCTCGGAGCCGTCCTCGCCGGGGGCGGTCGGGCGGAACCTGGTCAGCTCCTCGATCCCGGCGCGGTGCCTCGACCCGGGCGACTACCGGGTCGAGCTGTACGTGGGCGGGCACCTGGCCGGCCAGGGGGAGGCTCCGGCCCGGTTCGGGGCGATGAGGGCGTTCATCGACCGGTCCGTCAACCTCGAGGTCTGCCATCCGCAGGACTGGCGGCTGGCCGACTCCTCCCTCCCCGGCTTCCGCGACGGGCTGCGGAACGCGGACGGATCGCAGGGCGTGTACCTGTTCCGGTACAACCTCTCCAGTCTCCCCGCGGAGGTGCAGCGACTGCCCGAGGCCGACCTCACCGACCGACTCCTCACGGAGACCGTGCAGCAGAGCACTGGCCTGCTCCCGGCCCCCGTGACGTCGAGGGGAACGGCCCAGCACAACCCGTTCCAGGGACTCGCCGGGTCCACCGAGAACGTGTACGGCTACTCCGGCGGGTTCATCCAGGGTGTGGGCGGGATCGACCCCAACGACAAGGCCCTGTTCGTGGCGCTCGTGTTCGGCCCCCGGGACGCGTTCCAGCCCTCGGGGACCTCGCAAGGCGTCCTGGCGAGCGTTCTGCAGTCGATCGCCGAGTACCGCTTCGGCGGCTCCTCGTTCTGAGGAGCCGCCCGGCGCGTGGCGGCCCCGGCGCGCCGCCGGCGACCCTGCGAGACTGGCCGCTCCTCGACCCCGGGTGGGCGAAGCGTGGCCGATCGAACGCGGACGTGGGACGGCGTGGCCGGGAAGCGCGTCCTCATCACGGGCGCCACGGCGGGGATCGGGCTGGCCGCCGCGGAGGAGCTGGCCCGGCGCGGCGCCGAGCTCGCCATCGTCGCCCGGAGCAAGGAACGCGCGCGGGCCGCGCGGGAGCGCATCGCGCGCGCGAGCGGCGCCGGAGACGTCGACGTCCTGCTGGCGGACCTGTCGTCGCAGTCCGCCGTGCGGCGGCTGGCGGGCGAGATCCTCGACCGCTACGCGCGTCTCGACGTGCTCGTCAACAACGCCGGCGCCATCAACACGCGGCATCGGGTCACCGAGGACGGCATCGAGCTGACGTGGGCGGTGAACCACCTGGCGCCGTTCCTCCTGACGAACCTCCTGCTCGAACGCCTGACGGGGAGGGCCCCGGCCCGGGTGATCACGACGGCCTCGGACGCCCACTCCGGCGCCCGGATCCCCTTCGATGAGCTGGAGTCCGGGCCCGACGAGGGGCGCGGGTTCCGGCGGTACGCCCAGACCAAGCTCGCGAACATCCTGTTCACCGCCGAGCTCGCCCGGCGCCTCGAGGGCACCCAGGCCACCGCCAACTGCTACCACCCGGGGTTCGTGGCCTCGAACTTCAACAAGAACAACGGCCTGCGGATGCGCGTCGCGATGGCCCTGGCCCGGCCGTTCGCGCGGAGCAACCAACGGGGAGCCGACACGCTGGTGTGGCTGGCCGACTCAGCGGTGGTGACCGACCAGAGCGGCTGGTACTACGTCGACCGCCGCCTGGGCCGGCCGAGCCGGGAGGCGCGGGACCTCGACGTGGCCCGCCGCCTGTGGGAGCTCAGCGAGCGGCAGGTCGCCGGCAGCGCCGGCACGGTGTGACCTTGCGCAACGGCCGGTGGGTCCCATAGCATCCGCGCGGGAGGTGATCGTCAATGGCAAACTTCACCGAAGCAGGGCCCACGCTTCCGGCCAAGGATGTTGACAGGGCGCGTGCGTTCTACGAGCAGACGCTCGGGCTCGAGGTCGAGGAGGTGAACCCGGGCGGCGTGATGTTCAAGGTGGGCACGAGCCATCTCTTCGTGTACCCGAGCGAGTTCGCCGGGACCAACAAGGCGACGGCGGCGAACCTCGAGGTCGACGACCTCGAGGCGGCCGTCGCGGATCTCCGCGGCAAGGGGATCACGTTCGAGCAGTACGACTTTCCCGGGCTCAAGACGGACGAGAACGGGATCGCGGACCTGGGCGGAGAGCGCGGAGCCTGGTTCATCGACCCCGAGGGGAACATCATCGCGGTCGGCCAGCGCGCCACCACCAGCTGACACACCCGACGACCGCTACTCCGAGCGGTCCTCGATCTCGAAGACGTGGTCGATCGCGTGCCACGCCGATCGGCGGATCCCGTACGCGATCGGCCACATCTTCGCCCTGGGGCGAGGCTTCGGCGGCGGTTCGCCCCGCGCCCGGAGCCGCACGGCCTCGGTGAAGGCCGCCCGCATGCCGGCCATCTGCTCGTCCACGGAGGCGTCCGGGTCCGGGCGGAACGCGCCGCCGAGCCCGGTCAGGTAGGCCCTGTCCGCGTCGAGCACGTGGGCCACGATCGCGTGGAGGTCCCGCCCCCCGCCCCGCGGACCCTTCCGGAGCTCGATCCCGGCCGCCTTCCGGGCGGCCTTGTCGAACGCCCGCCGGCAGGCATCCAGCACGCGGAGGTGCCGTCGCACCCCGGCCTGGTCCGGCGTCCTGTCGTCGGCCTTCGCCGGCACCCCCGGCGCCCCGAAGTCCGTCGTCCCGTTGCCGCGCACGCGTTCCACGACCCGCAGGTCCTCCACGGAACCCGGCACGACGAACCCGCGGGCCGCCGAGCCGATGGCCCGCCGGTACCGGCCGGCCGCGGCGACCAGCGCCTCCATCGCCGCGTCTGGATCCCTCCCGCTCCGGCTCCAGCCCGGCCAGTCGAACGAGTTGGCGAACGCGCGTTTCGCGCCCACCTCCAGGTACACGGGGGCCCTCGGTGCCATCGACGCCCATGATCCCGGAGGCCCCGCGGAGGGGCAAACGGGCCGTCCCGCCTCCCCCCACGGCCGGAGCCGAACGGTTACGATGCCGATCGTGCGCCGATGGGTATGACCGACCAGATGGTCGAACCGAGGGACTGCCCGTGGTGACCGCGACCCGCGACCGATCGGCGCTCGCCGGGCTCCTGCGCGGGCAGGCGGAGCGTGCCCAGGTAGTGGCCGGCCTGTCCGCGACAGTCGATCTCGAGGTCGGACCCGAGCACTGGACCATCCGGCTCCACGACCGGCACATGGACGTGGAACCGGGCGAGCCCGAAGCCTCGGACGCCCGGATCGTCACCGACGCCGACACCCTCGAGGCCATCGTCCGGGGGACCCGCTCGGGCGTCGAGGCCTTCCTCGAGGGCGACCTCCAGGTGCGGGGCAACCTGGCCCTGTCGCTCCGCATGGATTCCATGCTCCGGTCCCACGAGGGACACCCTCGGTGGCCGAAGTACCGCGAGGTCCGGGCGGCCGGGATCCGCACCGGCTACCTGGAGGCTGGCCGGGGCTCGCCCGTCGTGCTCCTGCACGGCCTCGGCGCGACCAACGCTTCGATGCTGCCCACGATGTGGGACCTGGCCCGGGATCATCGCGTGCTGGCGCCGGACCTCCCCGGGTTCGGTGAGTCGGACAAGCCCCTTCGCTCCTACCACGCGACGTTCTTCGCCCGGTGGCTCGAGGACTTCCTGCGGAAGTCGGGGGTGGAGCGGGCGCACGTGGTCGGGAACTCGATGGGCGGACGCATCGCGATCGAGGCCGGATTGCGGTTCCCGGAGCGGGTCGACCGGCTGGTGCTGCTTGCGCCGGCTGCCGCCTTCATCAAGGGCCGGGAGTACGTGCGGATCGTGCGGCTGCTCCGTCCCGAGCTGGCCCTGATCCCCCTGCCGATCCGCCACCGCGCCGTGGTGCGGGGCATCCGGGGGCTGTTCTCTCGGCCCTCCCGCCTTCCGGCCGCCTGGTACGACGCCGCCGCGGACGAGTTCCTGCGGGTGTTCAAGACGCCGCGAGGAAGGATCTCGTTCTTCTCGGCCGCTCGGCAGATCTACCTGGAGGAACCCCACGGCGACAAGGGCTTCTGGGACCGGCTGCCCTCGCTCTCCCGGCCGGCGCTGTTCGTGTGGGGCGACCGGGATCGCCTGGTCCCGTCGCGGTTCGCGCCGCACGTCGAGCGGGCGCTGCCGAAGGCGACCTCCGTGGTGTTCGAGGACTGCGGCCACGTGCCGCAGTACGAGCACGCCGAGCGCACCAACCGCATGATCCGGGAGTTCCTGGAAGCCGCCTGAGGGCGGTCTCGTCAGTCGTTCTCGGGCTCGTCGTGGCCGGGACCGTGCCGGTCGCCGGGTGTCCTCCGGTCGCCGTAATCCGGGCCGGAGTGCCTCCCGTGCGGGCCGCAGGGTCCGCGGTGGCCGTGCCCCTTTCCCTTCCCCGGCGGGTGGGCCCGCTCTTCCGGCTTGCCGGGCTTCTCAGGCTCGTGGCCGTTGTCCGGCTTCCCCGGTTTCCCGTGATCGTGGCATCCGGCGGGCTCTGGCGGCTTGGGGAGTTTCGGCGGCTTCGGCGGTCTCCCGGGGGGCCCGGGCTTTGGCGGCTTCGGCGATTGTGGCGGCTTCCCGGCGTGCCCGGGCAGATGGCAGTCGTGCTGCTTCCCCGGGTTCCCTTGCTCGTGGTGCTTCGCCTCGTTGGCCTCGATGTGCGAGATGGCATTGGCGAGCGCTCGCGCCCTCCCTCCGGCGTGGTGCGAGGCCACCGGGGAGGCGGCGATGAGGCGAGCGGCGGGGGACGCGGCCGCCGCCGCGCCGACCAGGACCGCCATCGCAACGAGCACCGGGACCCGGCGATACGCCTTCACGGGACGAGTATGGCCCCGGCGGGACAGACGTGAGCGCGGGTGGGCGCGCGAATGTGGGGTATGTCCAGGGGATGGCTTCACGGAACGTGAACCGGGACGAATCGGTCGGGGAACGGGCCATGAAGGGGGCCCGCGCCCGGGCCATACCGGCGGAGCGGAGGGCGATGATCGCCGGGGCGGCCGCCGAGCTCGACGCCCGGGACGAGGACTTCATCCGGTCC
Organism: Actinomycetota bacterium; assembly: GCA_045805265.1. Taxonomy (GTDB): domain Bacteria; phylum Actinomycetota; class UBA4738; order UBA4738; family JACQTL01; genus JBJMLO01. The sequence continues at coordinate 677,181 of JBJMLO010000011.1, read as the reverse complement.
CAGCTGCCGCTGATGTGGCTCGCCGCCACCCTGTACTTCCGGGCAGAGGTCCACGGGCTGGAGCACGTGCCCGAGGACCGGCCCGTGCTGTTCGTGGGGAACCACTCGGGGGGGAACATGACGCCGGACAGCGTGGTGTTCGTGCTGGCGTTCAACACGTACTTCGGCGTGGAGCGGCCGCTGTACGCGCTGGCCCACTCGCTGGTGACGGCGTGGCCGGTGGTCGGGTCGTTCGCGCGGAGGTGGGGGATCATCACCGCCGGCCACGAGGCGGCCGCCGCCGCACTCGAGGCGGGTGCCTGCGTGCTGGTCTACCCGGGCGGCGACCTCGAGACCCACCGGCCCTGGACCGCCCGGCACCAGATCCGGTTCGCCGGGCGGAAGGGGTTCGTCCGCCTGGCGCGCGACGCCGGGGTGCCCATCGTCCCGGTCGTCGCCTCGGGCGGGCAGCAGACGTTCCTGCCGCTGACGGACGGCGCCCGGCTGGCCCGGGCGCTGCGGCTGGACCGCCTTGGGCGTCTGAAGGTGCTGCCCGTGTCGCTGGCCCTGCCGTGGGGGCTGAACATCGGCGACCTGTTGGGCCACCTGCCGCTGCCCGTGAAGATCCGGGTCGAGGTGCTCCCGCCGATCGACGTCGCGGAGACCTTCGGCGACGACGACGACGACCGCGCGTATGACTACGTCACGACCCGTATGCAGGAGACGCTCTCCTCGCTGGCCGGTCGGCGGGTGCTCCCGGTCCTGTGAGGCGCGGCCGATGCACCTGACCCGCAGCGTGGCGATCGACCGGCCCCCGAAGGACGTGTTCGCGTTGGTCTCCGACCTCGAGCGGGGGCCGGAGTGGTTCGTCGGGATCACGCGGTGGGACCCGAAGTCACGAAGGCGCACGGGGGTGGGCGCGCGATACCGGGTCCTCGTCCAGGTGGGATCCATCGAGGCCGGCAGCACGCTGGCCGTGACCGAATGGAAGCCCGGCGAGACCATCGCCTGGAAGTCCGAGGACGGGATCGAGCAGCGGGGCAGGTGGTGGCTCAGCGCGCACGGTTCGGGAGGAACTGAGCTCAGGCTGGAGATCGAGTTCTCGCTCCCGGGCGGCCCCGGAAGCCGGCTGGCGGAGCGCCTGGCCGGCCGAGTGCTCGCCCGCGACATGGGCGCCACCCTGCTGGCGGCCCGCCGGATCCTGGAGTTCGAGGAACGTCCGGCCTCGGGCGGCACGGGTCGGGCCCCGGCGAGACGGTCAGGCGGCTCGGGACGGGCGAAGACGAAGAATTCCGGATCCGGGAAGCGGTCGTCGTCCTCGCGGAGGGGTTCCTCCTCCGCCCGGGGGTCAGGCCGGGCTCGCACCGGCGCCGCGGCCGGGTGACGCGCTCAGCCGGTCTCGTCGCTCCGGGCCGGGCTCGGCTGCTGCGCCAGGGCCTCCGAGATCGCCTCGGACATCTCCTGGCGGAACACGGCCAGCACCGCCTGGGCCGCGACCGGCTGCAGCTGGCGGATCGTGTCGGCCGCCCGTTCCACCCGGTCGGCGGGCATCCCCGCCTCCACCAGGCCGCGCCACACGCCGTCCCGGAACAGCTCCACGAAGGCCTGCGCCACGGCCCGGAGGTGGGGCCGGATCTCTGGCTCCACCTCGACGACGCGCGCGGCGGGCATCCCCAGCCGAATGACCTGCACCCCCGCCCGGAACAGGGCGGGGTTGACGACGCGGACCCGGTCGCCGTCGAGCGGCTCGAGGAGCCGGAGCTCTTCCATCCGAGCCAGGACGGCGGTGTCCACCGGCAGGCCGAGGTGGCGGCCGAGCTCCTCGTGGGTCAGCTCGACCGGTTCCTCCTTCAGCCAGGGCGAAACGAGCGCACGGTGGAACGCCAGGACCTGCTCGGACGATTCGAAGGGGACCGATCGCACCAACCGCTCGATCGACCCGAGGTTGAACCCCTCGCGCTGGAGCGTCGCGATCAGCTCGAGCCGGGCCAGGTGCTCGTCGCCGTAGTACGCCGTGCGGCCGACCAGCCTGGGCGAGGGAAGCAGGCGGCGCGTGACGTGGGAGCGCACGGTCCGGACGGTCATCCCGGCCCGCGCGGCCAGCTGGTCGATGGTGAGCTCGTGCTCGTCCCGCGGCATCGTTCTGCCCGACATCATATATCGACGTTTGACGTGACACCAGATGGTGATACATAGCTTGATGCCAGGAACTCCGGGCTGTGATCGCCCGTGGCCGAACCATGCCCGACGCTCCGGCCGGTCCGCACTCGCCAGGAGGTGAAGCCCGTGATCCACTCCCTCATCGCCGACGCCGCGCCGGCCCGGGGGTACCCCCCCGAGCAGGTCATCCCGGCGACCGCGGTGTTCATCGTGATCGTGGGAGTGGTTGCGTTCCTCGCGGTGCGGTACCGGCAGGGGCGCGCCCCACGGCTTCGTGCGGCCGTCGAGCGCGTGGAACGGCGGAGCGGCATGCCGGCCTGGGCATCGATCGGGCCCATCCTGACGCTGGGGAGCCTGGTGGTGGCGGCGTTCGGGTTCTACTGGGACGTCTCCGTGCACATCGGGAAGGGCCGGGACTCCGGCCCGTTCGGGACGCCGGCGCACTTCCCGATCGTGTTCGGGCTCCTCGGCATGGCCCTCGCCGGAGTGATCGCGGTGGTGATCGGCGCCGACGGACGCTCCCGGACCTCGGTGCGGCTCACCCGGAACTGGAACGCGCCCGTCGGTGGCGTGCTCCTGGCCATCTGCGGGCTGATCGCCTTTGCCGGGTTCCCCCTGGACGACGTGTGGCACACGCTGTTCGGCCAGGACGTGACGCTGTGGAGCCCGACCCACATCCAGATGATCGGCGGAGCCTCGCTGGCCACCCTGGCGGCGTGGGTGCTGCTCGAAGAGGGCCGCCGCGCCTCGACCGGCCGACGTCTGGGGTGGCTCCTGCGGAACGCGAACCTGTTGCTGGGCGGGGCGTTCCTGCTGGGGTTGTCCACCCTGCAGGCGGAGTTCGACTTCGGCGTGCCGCAGTTCCGCCAGGTCCTCCAGCCGACCATGATCATGCTGGCCGCCGGGATCGGGCTGGTGGCGATCCGGCTCCGGGGCGGGCGGGGGAGCGCGCTGACCTCGACCCTGGTCTTCCTGGGCTTCCGCGCGCTGCTCGCGGTGCTCGTGGGGCCGGTCCTCGGGCGGCCCACCCCGCACTTCCCGCTGTACCTGCCCGAGGCCCTGCTGGTGGAGGCGGTGGCGTGGCGGATCCCCCGGACCCGGGAGCTGACCGTGGGCGCGGTGTCCGGGGTCCTGATCGGGACCGTGGGACTCGCCGCGGAGTGGGCCTGGAGCCACGTGTACATGCCGCTGCCGTGGCACGCCTCGCTGCTGCCGGAGGCCGCGGTCTTCGGGCTGGTCGCGGCCGTGGCCGGCGGCGTGCTGGGGGCGTTGGCCGGCCGGGGCCTGATGCCGCCGGAGACGGAGCGCCAGCGGGCGCCGCGGGGGGTGGCCGCCCTGGGGTGGCTGGCCGCCCTGGCGGTGATCGCCGTCCCGCTGCCGATGACCGCGCACACGGGGTACCGGGCCACGGTGAAGTTGGCGAACGCGCCGGCGGCAGGTCCGAACCGCGAGGTGACGGCGACGGTCCGGCTGGATCCGCCCACGGCCGCCCGCGAGGCGAACTGGTTCGACGTGACCGACTGGCAGGGTGGCACCGGCACGTGGGGCGGCGGCGTGGAGGGCCTGGTGATCAGCCAGCTCCGGCAGGTCTCGCCCGGCGTGTACCGGACCGAGCAGCCGTTCCCGGTCGGTGGGAACTGGAAGGCCCTGATCCGGCTGCACACCGGCGACAGCATCCAGGCCGTGCCGGTGTTCCTGCCCCGTGACCCGGAGATCCCGGCGAAGGAGGTGCCGGCGAAGGCCACCTTCACGCGGTCCTTCGTGCCCGACAAGCAGATCCTCCAGCGCGAGGCAACCGGCGGCGCTCCGTGGCTGATGGACCTGGCCTACGCGGCGTGCGGGTTGATCGCGTTCCTGTGGCTGGCCTCGATGGCCTGGGGCCTCCGCCGCATGGACTCCGTCGGCCCACCCCCGCGGCTGGTCCCGGCCCGCTGGCAACGGGCGCCCACGTCGAGGACCCGCCGCCGGGTCGGCTGACCTTCGGTTCGGCTCGGGCTACACCAGGCGGCGCTCGGTGGCCCACCGGGTCAGCTCGCTGCGGTTGCTGAGCTGGAGCTTGCGCAGCACGGCGCTGACGTGGGTCTCGACCGTCTTCACGCTGATGAAGAGATCGCGGGCGATCTCCTTGTACGCGTAGCCGCGGGCGATCAGCCGGAGGACGTCGCGCTCTCGGGCGGTCAGCTGGTCCAGGTCGGGGTCGCCCTTCGGCGGGGCGGCGGTCGCGAAGGCGTCGAGGACGAACCCGGCCAGCCGGGGGCCGAACACCGCGTCGCCGTCGTGGACCCGGCGGACCGCCTCCGCGAGGTCGTCCGGCGCGATGGTCTTCGTCACGTAGCCCCGCGCGCCGGCCCGGATGACCTCGATGACGTCCTCGGCCGCGTCACTCACGCTGAGCGCGAGGAACCGCGGGGCTGGCCGCTGCCCCGGGGCGGAGGCGGAGGCCTCCCGGATCACCCGGGCCCCGCCCCCGTCGGGCATGTGGACGTCGACCAGCACGACGTCGGGGCCGGTGGCCCGGATCCCCGCGATCGCGGATCCCACGTCCGTGGCGTCGCCGGCGACGTCGAACTGCCGGTCCAGCTCCGCCTTCACGCCGGACAGGAACAGCCGGTGGTCATCGACCAGGAACACGCGGATCGGGCGGCCGCCGCCGGCCTCGGGTCCTCCGGTCATGCCGCGCCCTTCGGCAGGTGCAGGGCCACCTCGGTTCCCTCGCCGGAGGCCGACGCGATCCGCGCGGTGCCGCCGACGCGCTCCATCCGGCCCTGGATGCTCTCGGCGATGCCCCGCCGGTCCTCCGGGACGGTGGCCGGGTCGAATCCCTTCCCGCGGTCCCGGACGTAGGCCGTCACCGCGCCGGCCTCGACCTCGACGTACACGTCGACGCGACGGGCGCCCGCGTGCCGGGCGGCGTTCGTCATGGCCTCGCCGGCCGCCTGGACGAGCGCCTGGACGCGGTCGTCGACGGCCGCGCCGCCGACCTGCACGACCTCGACCTCGACGTGGTGCAGGGCCTCGACCTTCGCGGCGACGGCCTGCACGGCCCCGCGCAGCGTGCCGGCCGGCGGCGGCCCCTCGGCGAACAGCCAGGTCCGCAGCTCGCGCTCCTGCGCCCGGGCCAGCGTGGCCATCTCCTCGGCCGTGCCGGCCCGCTGGATCATGGCCAGGCTCTGGAGCACCGAATCGTGCAGGTGCGCGGCCACCTCGGCGCGCTCCTGGGACCGGATGCGCTCCCGGCGCTCCGCCGTCAGCTGGGCCACCAGGCGCCACACGCCCGGCCCGAGGATCAGCACCGCCCCCGCGACCGTGACGCCGATGGCGAAGAGCACGTTGCGTACCGCGCCCAGCGCGAAGGCGTCGTTGGCCGCCAGGAACACCACCATCCCGGCGAGGATCAACAGCCCGCCGAACGCGATCCGGGCGAACGAGACGGGGCCCGCCCGGAACGTGTCGAGCGAGCGCCTGGGGAGGCGCTGCGCGACGCGCATCCACCGGGCCCGGCGCTCCAGGTCGGCCCTGGTCCAGATCACGGCCGAGCCCACCGCGCCCAGCGCCACGGGCCACACCACGGTGTCGCCGAACCACGCGCCGATCGCGCGGAACACCAGCAGCAGGCCCCCGACCACCAGCCCGACCGCCACCGTGCGCTGTGTGGCAACGGCAGGATCCACCGGGTCCTCGGCCACAGCCCCTCCGGCCGGGGGGCCGACCGACAGCCCCCAGCACACGAGGTACGCGACCACGCCGGCGCCCGCGGCGAAGGACAGCACGACGAACGCCAGCCGGACGATGACCGGGTCGACGCCGAGCCGCTCGGCCAACCCGCCGGCGACGCCCGTCAGGATCCGGTCCGACGGCGTCCGGACGATGCGGAGCGACGCCCGCGCCCCGGGGCCGCCCGGCTCGGGGGCCGCCTCGACACCGCGGCCCTCGTCGCTCGGCGCCGGGGGAGCGGCCCCGGAACGGGGTTGGGTTCGTGCCATTGGGAACGGGTTCCTGGGTCGCTCAGCCTCGGTGCCGGCGACTTGCGACGATGGTCCCACAGCGACACGGCGCGGGCCATCGGGAGGAACCCTGAGTCCTCGGGTCAGGGTTCTTCCAGGGAAGTCCCGGATGCGGAACGGGTGCACCCGCGTCCATGATTCGACCGGCATGGACGCCCCCCCCGGAAGGACGTGAGCGACCGATGGCGCAGCAGACCGAACCGGCCCGGACGGGCGGCCCCTGGGAACCGCCCCGGCCTCACCCCCGCAGGCGGCTGTACCGACGCACCGACGACAAGGTGATCGCCGGCGTGGCCGGCGGCCTGGCCGACTACTTCGAGATCGACCCGGTCCTGGTCCGGATCGGCTTCGTGATCCTGGCCATCGCCGGGGGCGCCGGGATCATCGCGTACGGGGTGATGTGGTGGATGGTGCCGCCCACCCAGGAGGTCTCGGGTCCAGGCGAGGACGTCATCCGCCGGCTGAAGCGGGCCCCCACGTGGGTGGCGGTGGCGCTGCTCGCGCTGGGGGGCGTGCTGCTGGCCAACCAGCTCGGGCCCCGGCACGAGGACCTGGTCTGGGGACTCGGCCTCCTCGCGCTGGGGGGGTTCCTGTTCTGGCACACGACGGAACGGGGTGGGCGCGATGCGGCCGCGTCCTCGCCCACGTCGCCGGCCGCGGGTGCATCCGGGCCGGTCCCGCCACCGCCCGCCGCCTCGTACGGCGAGGCGGTCCATCCCGACGCGCCCACGGCCTCCTTCTCGGGCACCACGGCGCTTCGCACCGAGGCGCCGCCCGGCGGCGGGTTCGGCGAGCCCTCGGCGCCGCCGCCCCTGGGTCGGCCCCCGGCGCCTCGGCGGGCTCGGCCCCGGCGGCAGCGCTCCGGGCTGGGGGCGGCGACGTTCGGCCTGGCCCTCGTCGCCGGCGGGGTTGGCGCGCTGCTCGACTCCTGGGGCCTGTTGAACCTCTCGCTGGCGCAGTACCTGGCGATCCCGCTCACTGTCCTCGCCGCCGGCCTGGTCGTCGGCGCGTGGGTCGGCCGGGCCCGGTGGCTGGCGCTGCCCGCGGTGCTGCTCCTGCCGTTCGTGCTCGTGGCCAGCCTGGTGAACGTCCCGTTCACGGGTGGGTTCGGCGACCGAGTGCTCGCCCCCGGCGAGCTGGCGAACGGATCCGCGACCTACCGGCTGGTCGCCGGCAGGATGATCGTCGACCTGTCCCGCATCGGTGGGCAGGCGAAGGACTCGCCGACGCGGCTGCACGTCACGGCGAGCGACGTGGCGGGCGCCATGCTGGTCATCCTCCCGGCGGACGTCCCCGCCCACATCGACGCCCGGGTCGGCGCGGGGGCGACCGACGTCCTGGGCGTCGAGCGAGACGGGTTGTCGATCCACCGGCAGGCCGGCCAGTCGTTCGCCCGGTCGTGGATCGACCTGGACCTGGCCGTGTCGTTCGGAAAGCTCGTCGTGGTCCGCTCATCCAGCTGAAAGGACGCCTGCCATGCGACGCCATGCCTTCGACCCCGTCTCGTTCGTCCTCGGCGCGCTGTTCGGCGCCGTGGGCCTGACGTTCCTGTTCGGGAACGCCGACCTGGGGAACCTCCACCTTGCGGTGCTGTGGCCGATCCCCCTCATCCTGGTGGGGACGCTGATGCTGATCTCCACGATCCAGCGCCGGACCAGCCACGACCGGGAGCACCTCGGACCGCTCCCCGGCGGGCATACGACCGAGGATGACGCCGCGGAGCTCAAACCCTAATCCGTGCGCATCAAGCGTGGCTTCCCGTGGCGGACCTCGAACGCCGCATCAAGGTGCTCACCGTCGCTCGGGCGGATCACCTCGTCGACGTACCACCACTCCCCGCGGACCCGGTCGCGGTCCACGTCGACCAGCAGGTAGCCGTGGCCGTCCCAGTCCGTGTACTGGACGTGGGGCATGGCTCCGAGGAAGGCCTGTTCCATCGGGACGGTCCCGGTGTCCGGCGGCCACCCCTTCTTGTCGTCCACGTTCTGTGAGGTCAGCGACGTGGTCACGAACTCCACCGAGACCGGCTCGCCGGGGTCCGACGCGAACGGGTTCCGGTACAGCTGGCTGGCGATGCCGACGTGGACGTCGCCGGAGAGCACGATCGAGTTCCCCTGGTCGTCGTCCTCCAGCCACTGCAGGATCTTGTCCCGCTCGAACGGATAGCCGTCCCACTGGTCCGGGTCGGGTCCCGTGAAGTCGGGGTTGACCAGCTTCAGCGCCAGCATCCCGGGTTTGGCAGCCTCGGGCAGCCCCTCCTTCCACAGGTGGGTCATGCACGACCCGTTCCCCAGGATGCGCCAGTGCGCGTTCGACTCCCGGAGCCCGTGGAGCAGCCAGGGGCCCTGGACCGGCCCGAGCTGGGCGTGCGCGGGGTCGGCCATCGCGCCCGGCCGGTCGGGGTCGTCCCGCATCGACCTGGTGTCGATCATGAACAGCTCGGCCAGCCCGCCGAGGTCCACCGAGTGCCACACCCGCGACGGGTCGGCCGGGTCCGGCATGCGGTACGGCATCCACTCCCACCGCGCCCGGAAGGCCGCGGCCTTCCGCTCCGACCACGGTCCGTCCCGCTCGGGGTGGTGCTCGGTCGAGCCCCCGCTCCACGCCCCGTCCGCGAACTCGTGGTCGTCCACCGTCCCGATGAACGGGTGGGTGAGGTGCACGTGCTGCACGTCGGGGTCCAGGCGGTACTGCGCGTAACGCGTGCGGTAGTCGGCGAGCGTCACGCACTCGTGCACCGGGTCGAAGGGCCGCCCGATGTCCTTGCTCTTGGTCTGCGACGCCGGCGGGTTCTGCGAGGCCTCGTAGATGTAGTCACCCAGGTGGAGCAGGAAGTTCAGCTCCTCGCGGTCGGCGATCCTCGCGTAGCCGTTCAGGAATCCGGCGTTGAACTTCGCGCAGGACACCGCGGCGAACCGCAGGTGGTCGGTGGCCGCCGGCAGGGTCCGGGTCCGCCCGACCGGCGAGCGCTCTCCGCCCCGCACGAAGGCGTACCAGTAGTGGGTGTCGGGATCCAGGCCGCCGACGTCCGCCTTGGCGGTGAAGTCGGCGTCGGGCTCGGCCGCCACCGCGCCGTTCGCCACGACGTCGCGCAGCTCGGGGTCGCGCGCGACCGTCCATTCCAGATCGATCGGGCCGGAGGCCGCGGGGTCCGTCGCCCGGGTCCAGATGACGACGCGGTCGTTGACGGGGTCGCCGGAGGCGACGGCGTGCCGAAACAGACCTTCCATGCTGACCTCCTCCCCTTCGAGCCGCCGCAACGTAGCACTCCCGAGCGGGTGCGCACGAGGCCCGTTCAGAGAACCCTTTCCGGATGATCCCGCGAGCCGCCTTGCGCTCGGCGGGCCGAGGTGCAAACCTCCGCTGATGGGAGGCGACCTCGTGTACTTCACGATCGGTGTCCCGGACTCCGCTCGGGGCCGGGCGTTCTTCCAGGGCGTGTTCGGCTGGGAGTTCGCCGACGGGAACATCCCGGGCGGGTTCCACATCACCGGCACGACCCCGCCCGGCGGAATGCACACCGGCGGCTCCGCGCCCGGGTTCCGGCCGTACTTCCAGGTCGAGGACATCGCCGGAGCCGTGCAGCGGGTCCAGGCGCTGGGCGGCACGGCGGCCGAGATCAAGGGATCGCCGGAGTCGGGTCTCTACGCGGACTGCCGCGACGACCAGGGGACCGAGTTCAGCCTGTTCCAGCCCCCCGGCGCCGCGACGCCGACCTAGCCGTCATTCCGTGCGGCGGAACTCGATGATCGCGCCCAGCAGCAGCAGCAGGCCGATCGCGGCCACGATCGCCAGCTCCACCGGCACGGGGACGTGCCAGCTTCCCCACGTCACGCCCGGCTCCAGGATCCGGCGGGCCGCGGCCGGGACCGCCACGTGCGAGAAGATCGCGTGGCGCATGGGGTCGACCGCATACGTCATCGGGTCGATCCGCGTGAGCACGTGCAGCCACGCCGGGAGCCCCTTGAGCGGGTACAGCGCGCCGGACAGGAAGAACATCGGCATCAGGAACACCTGCGTCAGCGCGAAGAACGACTGGATGCTCTTCATCCGGGCGGCGATGACCACGCCGAGCGCAGTCAGCGTGAACGACAGGACGAGCAGCTCGACCAGCAGCGTCAGCACCAGCGGCGGCGAGTAGGGGATCCCCACCGCGCCGAGCAGCGTCAGCATCACCGAACCCTGGATCGTCGCCACCGTTGCCCCACCCAGGCACTTCCCGACCACGATCGCGGCCCGGCTGACCGGCGCGACCAGCATCTCCCGGAGGAACCCGAACTCGCGGTCCCACACGATGGACCCCGCGGCGAACAGCGCGGTGAACATCGTCGCCAGCGCCAGCACGCCCGGGAAGATGAACGTCCGCAGGGAGAACCCACCGGTCGAGCCCGCCGCCAGCGTCGACAACCCCGTCCCCAGCACGAACAGGTACAGCACCGGCTGCAGCAGCCCGGTGATCAGCCGCGCCCGGTCCTGGACGAACCGGATGATCTCCCGCTGCCACACGACCTTCAGCGCGCGGAGGTCGTGGCGGACGGAACGCTCCGGCAGCCGGACCGGCGCGATCACCTGACGTTCCGCGATACCCGTCACGTCGGGGTTACCTCCTCCGGAAGGCCGCGGCGATCTGGCGGATCGGGTTCGCCGCCTCGGCGTCGCGGATCGTCTTGCCCGTGTACGACATGAACACGTCGTCGAGCGTCGGCCGGGAGACGTTCACGGAAAGGATCGGCACCCCGAGTTCCGCGAACAGCCGTGGCACGAACTGCTCCCCCTCGGCGACCGGGAACGTCACCGCGCCCTCGTGGATCGCGGCCTCGACGCCGAACCGCTCCTGCAACGCGGCGATCGCCGCCCCGTCGTCCTCCGTCCGGATCTGCACCCGGTCCTTCCCCACGCTCGCCTTCAGCGCCTCCGGCGTGTCGAGCACCACGATCTTCCCGTTGTCGATGATCGCGATGCGGTCGCAGTACTCGGCCTCGTCCATGTAATGCGTGGTGAGGAAGATCGTGATGTCCTCGTTCCGTTTCAGCTCCTCGATGTAGCCCCAGATCGACGCCCGGGTCTGGGGGTCGAGCCCCACCGTCGGCTCGTCGAGGAACAGCACCCGCGGGGAGTGCAGCAGGCCGCGCGCGATTTCGAGCCGGCGCATCATCCCGCCCGAGTACGTGTTCACCCGGCTCGTGCGGCGGTCCCACAGGCCGACCATCTCGAGCACGGCCTGGATGCGCTCGCCGATCTGCGCGCGCGGCACCCCGTACAGCTCGGCGTGGAACCGGAGGTTGCGCTCGCCGGTGAGGTAGCCGTCGAGGGTCGGGTCCTGGAACACCAGCCCGATGTTCCGGCGGACGTCGTCGCGGTCTCGCACCACGTCGAACTCCGCCACGGTCGCCGACCCGGCGGTCGGCCTGGCCAGGGTGCACAGCATCTTGATCGTCGTGGACTTCCCGGCGCCGTTCGGCCCGAGGAACCCGAAGGTCTCCCCGCGCCGGACGCCGAACGTTACCCCGCCGACTGCCTCGATCTCGCCGTAGCGCTTGCGGAGGTCCCGAACGGACACGGCGAGACCGTCTCCTGCTTCCGGTCGAACCTCGGCCTGCGTGGCGGTCTCGGACATGACGCCATCCACGATAAGGCCGACGCCGCGGAGACGACCGGGAGGAAGCGTGAACGACCTGTGGAGATCAGGCCCCGGCCGTCGCCTGCTCGGCCTTGCGCTCCGACAGGTGGTCCGCCACGCCGATGACCGTGAACGGCAGGATGGGCGCAAGCAGCAGCGCCATCGCCGGGAATGTCCGCAGCACCACGAACGTGTACAGGGTGGCGGCGGCCACCGCGAGGGCCCGCGACTTCCAGTTGTGCGTGAGGTCCTGCCGGAGTGCCACCACGCCGCCCGCGCCCATTCCGGCCACCAGCCCCGTCACGGCGTCGGCGGCCAGGGCGGAGACCGGGATGCCGACCAGCAGGGCCAGCCCCATCGCCCGGATCACCGCGCCGGGCGCCCGGGGGTGCTCCGACAGGAATGCCAGCGCCACGAACACGAACGGGACCAGGCACAGGCCGAACGCGATGAACGGCCCCGTGCTCGGCTCGACCCTCTTGTCGGTGGCGGCGGCGACGATCCCGGCCAGCAGGAACCAGTACCCGGGCACCCACACCAGCGTGGCCAGCGTGATGGCCCGCCACTTCCGGCGGGGCGGCAGTGGCTCGGCGCCCGCCAGCGGGTTCCTTCGGATGGTCCTGCGGGTCGCCGCCACGCTCAACCCTTGACCGAGCCGGCCGTCAGCCCCCGGACGAAATACCGCTGCAGCGCGAAGAACACCACGAGCGGCAGCGACATCGAGATGAACGCGGCGGCCGTCAGCAGCTCCCAGTTCTCCCCTCGGGCACCGACCAGCTGCTGGAGGGCGACCGTGAGCACCCGGTTCTCCGGCGTCCCCCCCAGGAACACCAGGGCCACCAGCAGGTCGTTCCACACCCACAGGAACTGGAAGATGGCGAAGGCAGCGAGGGCCGGCACCGACAGAGGGATGATCAGTCGCCAGAAGATCGTGAAGTGGTCGGCCCCGTCCATCCTGGCCGACTCGATGATCTCGGACGGCAGCGCCCCGATGTAGTTGCGCAACAGGTAGACGGCCAGGGGTAACCCGAAGCCCGTGTGCGCCAGCCAGATCCCCAGGAACGTGCCGCCCAGGTCGAGGTCGGGGAAGATCTGGATCCCGGCGAGCGACCCCCCGCCCGTGTACAGGCGCAGGATCGGGATCAGCGCCATCTGGAGCGGGACGACCAGGAGCGCGACCACCGTGACGAACATGATGTACCGCCCCCGGAACTCCATCCACGAGAACGCGTAGGCGGCGAAGGCGGCGATGGTGATCGGGATCACGGTGGCCGGGATGGTCACCGCCAGGCTGTTCAGGAACGCGTTGCCGAATCCCCCCTGGGACAGGGCGGTCTTGTAGTTCTGGAAGGTCCACTGCGCCTTGGAGAACAGGTGGGGGAAGACCGTCCACCAACCCGTGCTCTCCACGAGGTCCGGCTTGCGGAAGGAGCTGATCAGGACCCCGAGCGTCGGAATCAACCACAGGACGACGACGACCAGGACCGTGATGCGTACGACCCAGCCACCCTTGCGGACCTCTCCGACGTTCCCCGCTCCGGGCCCCGTCGGCGCCGCGACGGGCGCCTGCTCCTCGACAGCAGTGCTCACCGGATGGACTCCTGCTCACGGAAGCGCCGGATGTTGTAGATCATCACCGGGATGATCGCCACGAACAGGACCACGGCGATGGCGGCCCCCTTCCCGAAGTCGCCCCGCACGAAGAACCAGTCGATCATCCGTTCGGCGATCACCTCGGTCCCTCTGCCCTCGGCGTTCCCCATGACGAAGACGATGTCGAAGACCTTCATGGCGTTGATGACCATGTAGGTCCCCACCACGACGATGGTGGGCAAGATGGTGGGGACGATGATCCGCCGGAACACCTGCAGCTCGGAGGCGCCGTCGATGCGGGCGGCCTCGATGATCTCGTCGGGAACGGCCTTGATGGCCGCGGACAGGACCACCATCGCGAACCCGGTCTGCATCCAGACCATGATCACCATCAGCAGCAGGTTGTTCCACGGCTTCACGTCCAGCCACGCGATCGGGTGCTTGCCGAGGCCGAGCATGATCCCGTTCAGCAGCCCGATGTTCGTCCCGAATCCCTGCGGCCGGAAGCTGTAGATGAATTGCCAGACGATCGACGCCCCGGCGAAGGAGATGGCCATCGGCAAGAAGATGAGGGACTTGGCCACCGCTTCGCCGCGCCGGAGCCGGTCGGCGAGCGTGGCGAAGGCCAGCCCGATGCCCGTGGCCACCAGCGGGACGAGGATGATCCATCCGGCCGTGTTGCGGATCGCGGTGAGCATGCCGCTGTCGGTGAACACGAACTTGAAGTTGTCGAGGCCCACGAAGCTCGTCGAGGTGGCGTCCTTGAAGCTGATGACGATCGTGTTGATCACCGGATAGACGAGGAAGACGGCCAGGATGACGAGGCACGGGCCGACGAAGACGTACGGTCTGACGCCCTCGCGGAACCGTGCGGGGAGGTAGTTCACGACCCTGTTCATGGCCCAGAACAGGAAGAAGATCCCTCCGACGCCGACCACCACGGCCACCACCACGACGACGGAGCGGTTCGCCTCCCGGTTGCGCAGGAAGTCGAACGTCGCCCAGAGGCCGAAGAAGCCCGCGATGGGGATGGCCAGCGCGCCGACCGCGCGCAGGAGGGTCAACCACAGCGCGGTGCCGCGAGGGGGCGGCGTGGGTTCGACTTCGTCCGCGTGCGTGTCCGCGGTCGTCTCGTCGATCGTCTTCCTCGCCACGCCGCCCTCCCGTGTGGAGGTCGGTGGGAGCGGTCCGTCTCCGGGCCGCTCCCACCCCTTGCTCGAGCGGGATTCAGCTCAGCCGGCTCGCTAACTCGGCCAACTCTTCTCGATGTCGTCCAGGACGCCGTCCAGCGAGCTCGGTCCGTCCTGCAGGTACTTCACCATGCCGGTCCAGAAGCTTCCCGAGCCGACCGCGGACGGCATCTGGTCGGAGGCGTCGAACCGCGCATCCCCGCCCTGGAGCGCCACCTTCACCGTATCGGCGGCCTTGCCGAGCGTGGAGTTCGCGTAGCAGCTCGCCGCGACGTTCGCGTTGGGGGAGATCCTCGAGGTTGCCGCGTTCGACCCCTGGTCACACTGGACCTTGGTGTCGGAGAACTTCTTGACGAAGTCCACGACCTCGGGGGCGTTCCGGAAGATGACCGCCAGCTCGCCGGCGATCAGCGCCGTCTTCTGGTTGGGGTCGTCGATGGTCGGGAACGGGAAGAAGTCGTAGTCCTTCCCCGGCACCGCGTCGGTCGGGAAGAACGCGTTGATGAAGTTGGCCTGCCGGTGCAGCCAGCAGCCGGGAGGCTCCTGGAACATCGGGGCCGGCGCGTCGGCGAACGCGATGGACGGCGTCTTGTCGGCGCCACCGAGGACCCATCCGGGGTGGAACATGATGTCCCCGAACAGCTGGGCTGCGTGCTTGACCGACGGATCGTTGAACGGTATCTCGTGGCTCACCCACTTGTCGTACGTCTCCGGCCCGGCGGTGCGGAGCATGATGTCCTCGATCCAGTCGGTGGCCGGCCACCCCGTGGCGCCGCCGCTCTCGAAGCCCACGCACCACGGCGTCCCGCCGTCCTTCTGGATCTGGTCGGAAAGGGCCAGCAGGTCGTCCCACGTCTTGGGGATCTGGTAGCCCGCCTTGTCGAAGTCGTCCTTCGGGTACCAGATCATGCTCTTCAGGTTCACGTTGGTGGGCACGGCGTAGTGCTTGCCCTTGTATTCCCCGAGCCCCATCAGGTAGGAGCCGAAGGTCTTGGTCATCGCGGCGATGTCGAAGCCCATGTCCTCGAGGGCGATCGCGTTGCCCGCGGCGGCCTGTTCCTGGACGGATCCCGGCTGGGGGTAGAGCGCGACGTCCGGCGGGTTCCCGCCCTCGACGCGAATCTTTACCTGCGTCTCGAAGTCCGCATTCGATTCGAGCGTGGCCACGTAGTCCGCGTTCTTGTTGATGTCGTTGTCGATCACACTCTGCAGCGCCTGGTACTCCGACGGCTCTCCGGCGCCCAGGACACTGACCCGACCGAGATTCCCGGACTCTCCTCCGCCCTTGTTGTTGTTGCTGCTGCTACACGCGACCGCGATCACCGCGATCAACGCTGGAACCACGAACAGCTTCAGACGCCGCATGCGCCGACCCTCCCTTTCTGCTCTATAGCGGTATTTGATCCCGCCCCTCCCTGCAGGTCAAGCCGGTGCCGGCGTGCTGTGGTCTCCATAGATCCCAGCCCCGTGGTCCATGTCGAAGAAGTGCAGGCGCCCGGTGTCCACCACGAGCTCGATCGGATCGCCCTCGCGGGCCCTGGTCCGCGGGCTGAGACGGGCGATGAAGTTCGTCTCCCCTTGCTGAGCACCCTGCTCCACCACCGCGAGGGCCTCCTGTCCCACGTCTGAGGCCAACTCCCGAACGTCCTCCGTCATCGCCCCCGGAGCCTTGACGGTGAAGTGGACCAGGACGTCGGACCCCAGGGCCTCGCGGAGGCCCACGGTCGAGGACACCCGTCGGTCGGAGGGAGCGTCCGTGACGAGCGATGCGTCTTCCATGTCCTCGGGCCGGATTCCGAGGACGACCTTCTTCCCCGCGTAGCTCTTGAGGTCCGGACGCGCCGCCGGCACGTCGTCCGGCACGGCCAGGCGGAACCCCCCCACGTCCACGCTCAGGGCTCCGTCGTTCTGCTCCAGGCTGGCCTCCACCAGGTTCATCGCCGGCGACCCGATGAACCCCGCCACGAACAGGTTGACCGGGTGGTCGTACAGCGTCTGGGGCGTGTCGGCCTGCTGCAGTCGGCCCTTGCGGATGACCGCGACCCGGTCGCCCATCGTCATGGCCTCCACCTGGTCATGGGTCACGTAGATGGTCGTCACGCCGAGGTCGCGCTGGATGCGCGCGATCTCCGAGCGCATCTGGACCCGGAGCTTCGCGTCGAGGTTCGACAGCGGCTCGTCCATCAGGAACGCCTGGGGGTGGCGGACGATGGCCCGCCCCATCGCCACCCGCTGGCGTTGGCCGCCGGACAGCGCCTTCGGCTTGCGCTTCAGGAAGTCATCGAGCCCCAGGATCCCGGCCGCGTCCCGGACCCGCTTGTCGATCTCCTGCTTGGGGATCTTCTGGAGCTTCAGGCCGAAGCCCATGTTGTCGTACACGGTCATGTGCGGGTACAGGGCGTAGTTCTGGAAGACCATCGCGATGTCGCGGTCCTTGGGCGGCACGTCGTTCACGACCTTGTCGCCGATCCGGACCTTTCCTTTCGAGATGGCCTCGAGTCCGGCGACCATCCGCAGGGCGGTGGTCTTCCCGCAACCGGACGGGCCGACCAGCACCATGAACTCGCCGTCGTGGATGTTCAGGTCCACCGAGCGGACCGCCTCGGTGCCGTCCGGATAGACCTTCCAGACGTCCTCGAGAACGATCTCGGCCATCGCCCATCCTCCCCGGTTGCGTTGCTCGGATCGTCGCACGACCGGGCCCACCGAAACAAACTGGCCCCGCGGCCCGGTTCATCGCTCGATCGCGGCTTCCACCCGGACGGTCGACCCGGGGGCGCCGGGCGGGATCAGGTTCCCCTCGAGCCGGCGTCCGTCGAGGACGAGCGACGCCACCCGGCCGCGGGCCCCTTTGCGCTTGCTCACCGTGATCCGGTACGTGGCGCCGCGGAACCGCCTGCTGGCCCGGAACCCATCCCACTCCGAAGGCAGGCACGGGTCGACACGCAGGCCGTCGTGCTCGGGGCGGATCCCGAGGATCCACTGCGTCGCGGCGACGAGGTTCCACGCCGCGGCTCCGGTCAGCCAGGAGTTCTTGGCCTCGCCATGGTCCGGCGCCGCCGGACCGGCGATCATCTGCGCGTACACGAACGGTTCGCACCGGTGCGCCTCGCTCAGGTCCTCGCGCGCGGACGGGTTGATGCGGAGATAGAGGTCGAAGGCCCGGTCGGGATCCCCGGCGAGCGTGTTCGCGATCACCACCCACGGGTTCGTGTGACAGAACACCCCGCCGTTCTCCTTGTATCCCGGCGGGTACGACGTGATCTCGCCGAGCTCGACGTGATAGCGCGTGTAGGCCGGGTGCAGCAGGGCAATGCCGTGCGGCGTCGCCAGGTGCTCGGCCACCGACGCCAGCGCACGCTGCGCCCGCCCGTCGGCGAGGCCGATGCCCGCCATGACGCACATCCCCTGGGGCTCGACGTAGATCCGGCCCTCCTCGTTCTCCGACGAGCCGACGGGGCGGCCGGCGTGGTCGTACGCGCGCAGGAACCACTCGCCGTCCCACCCGTGGTCGCGGACCGCGTCGGCCATGTCGTGGCCGGCGGCACGGCACCGAGCCGCCTCGTCGGCGTTGCCGTGCCGTTCCGCGAGCTGGGCCAGCTCCTCGGCCGCCAGCACGAACAGGCCGGCGATGAACACCGACTCGGCGACGCCGCCCTCCCGCTGGGCGGCCGTCTGGAACGACTCGCCGGGCTCCCGGGAGAAGGCGTTCAGGTTCAGGCAGTCGTTCCAGTCGGCCCGGCCGATCAGCGGAAGGCCGTGGGGGCCGCGGCGGTCGGTGGTGTACCGCAGGGCCCGCTGGAGGTGCTCCCACAGCGGCGTCTCCGAGCCCGGCTCGTTGTCGTACGGCACCGGCTCGTCGAGGATCGCCAGGTCGGCGGTCTCCTTCGCGTACGCGGCGACGGCGAGTATCAGCCACAGGGGGTCGTCGTTGAAGCCCGACCCGACCGCGTCGTTCCCCCGCTTGGTGAGCGGCTGGTACTGGTGCCACGCGCCCCCGGTGGGGAGCTGCGTCGCCGCCAGGTCGAGGATCCGGGCACGCGCCCGCTCCGGGACCATGTGGACGAAGCCCAACAGGTCCTGGTTCGAGTCGCGGAACCCCATGCCCCGCCCGACCCCAGACTCGAACATGGAGGCCGACCGGGACACGTTGAAGGTGACCATGCACTGGTACGGTTTCCAGGCGTTGACCATCCGGTCGAGGTGCTCGCTCGGCGTGGCCACCTCCATCGTCGCCAGCAGCTCCGACCACCGGGCGCGCAGGTGACCGAACGCGGTGTCCACCTCCGCCGGAGCCAGGTATCGCTCGATGACCGGGCGGACCCGCCGGGTGTCGAGCGTGTGCGACCCAGGCGGGTCGAACTTCTCCTCCGGCGGGTTCTCGGCGTAGCCGAGGAGGAACACGATCTCGCGGGCCTCGCCCGGCTCCAGCCGCAGCTCGACGTGGTGCGAGCCGCACGGCGACCATCCGTGCGCGATCGAGTCGCCCGACCTGCCGGCCTCGACGGCCACCGGCCGGTCGAAGCCGCGGTACGGGCCCAGGAACGCGTCGCGCTGCGTGTCGAAACCGGCGAGCTCCTCGGAGCAGGCGAAGTACGCGAAGTGGTTCCGTCGTTCCCGGTATTCGGTCGTGTGGTAGATGACGCCGCCGGCGACCCCGACCTCGCCCGTCGACAGGTTCCGCTGGAAGTTCGTGGCGTCGTCCCAGGCGTCCCACAGGCAGAACTCCACGAGGCTGAACAGCGAGAGGCGCGCCGCTTCCGCCCGGTGGTTGGTGATCCGGGTTCGCCAGACCTCGAGGGTCTCGCCGAGGGGGACGAAGTACGTGGTCTCCGCATCGATTCCCAGACGGGTGGACCCGATCACCGTGTAGCCCAGCCCGTGCCGGCACCGGTAGTCCTCGAGCTCGGTCCTGGTGGGCTGCCACGAGGGTGACCAGAACTCGCCGGTCGCGTCGTCCCGGAGATACAGGTATCGCCCGCCGGCGTCGCCGGGCACCCCGTTGTACCGGTATCGCGTGAGCCGGCGGAGCCGGGCGTCTCGGTAGAAGGAGTAGCCGCCCGCGGTGTTCGAGATGATGCCGACGTAGTCCTCGGTGCCCAGGTAGTTGATCCACGGCAATGGGGTGTCCGGCCGCGAGATGACGTACTCGCGAGCCTCGTCGTCGAACCGTCCGAAGCGCGTGGGACCGACCCTCCCTCTGCGGTGGGCCGCAGCATACCGACCCCCCGGCGCGGGTTTCCGTTCGGACCGGGCTGGACACCTCCTCAGGAGGAGCTGCGGCGTCCGGGCCGGCGGTACCGTTCTTCCCTCGCGAGTCACAGGAGGAACGGGATGGCACGGATCGAGCATCACCAGGCACCGGAGGGTCTGGCCCCCGGGAACGGGTACAGCCACGCGGTCGCGGCCGCCGGCCGGGTGGTGGCGATCGCCGGCCAGGTGGCGATGGACGAGCAGGGCGAGCTGGTGGGCGAGGACGACCCCTGGGCCCAGGCGGAGCGCGTCTTCGAGAACCTCCGGCTGGCCCTCTCGGCGGCGGGGGCGAGGTTCGCCGACGTGATCAAGCTCGGCGTGTTCGCGACGGACATCTCGATCCTGCCGGTCGTCCGGGTGGTCCGGGACCGGTACGTCGACACGGCCAACCCCCCGGCCAGCACCGCGGTGCAGGTCGGAGCCCTGTTCCGGCCGGGCTACCTCCTGGAGGTGGAGGCGCTGGCCGTCGTGGAATGACCGCGTGCCGCGTGAGGTCCGTCCGATGAACGCGAGGGTGTTCACGGTGGCGGAGCGCCGGGCGCGGCTGGCCGGCCGGCACCACCTGGCGCCGGGATCCCGGGCGAGGGACGTGGTCGAGGTCGCCCGCGACCTCGTCGCGTTGCACTCGACCGACCCCGCCTCCGTGTTCCTCGGCGCCCGGGCCCGGATGCCCGAACTCTCCGTCCCGGACGTCGAGCGCGCGCTGTACGAAGAGCGCTCGCTGATCCGGCTGCTCGGGATGCGCCGGACCCTGTTCGTCGTTCCGGACGGGCTGGCGCCGGTCGTCCAGGCTGCGTGCGCGGGACCCATCGCCGCGAGGCAGCGCCGGCTGGTCGAGTCGCTCCTGGAGCGGGCCGGCATCGCCGCGCCGGCCGGTCCGTGGCTGCGGGCGGCGGAGGAGGAGACGGCGCGGGCGCTCGCCGCCCGCGGCGAGGCGCCCGGCAGCGAGCTGGCCAAGGACGTCCCCGCGCTGCGCGAACGGATCCACATCGCGGAGGGCAAGCCGTACGGGGCGATCGTGAACGTCACCACGCAGGTCCTCCAGCTGCTGGCCACCGAGGGCCGGATCGTGCGTGGGCGCCCCCGCGGGTCGTGGATCAGCAGCCAGTACCGGTGGTCGCCGATGGAGGCGTGGATTCCGGGCGGGATGCCCGCCATGCCGGTCGAGCAGGCGCAGATCCGGCTGATCGAGGCGTGGCTGCGCGCGTACGGGCCGGGAAGCGCTGCCGACGTCAAATGGTGGACCGGCCTCACGGCCGGCGAGGTGCAGCGGGCCCTGGCGGCCATCGGCGCGGCCGACGTGGAGCTCCACGACGGAACGGCCGGCGTCGCGCTGCCCGACGACCTCGAGGCCGTCGCCGAGCCGGAGCCGTGGGTGGCGCTGCTGCCGGCGCTGGATCCCACGGTGATGGGGTGGTCCCGGCGCGGCTGGTACCTGGGCGACCACGGCCCGGCGCTGTTCGACCGATCGGGCAACCCCGCTCCCACGGTCTGGTGCGACGGCCGCATCGTCGGCGGCTGGACCCAGCGCCCGGACGGCGAGGTCGCCGTTCGCCTGCTGGAGGACGTGGGACGGGAGGCCATCGCGGCGATCGACGCGGAGGCAGAGCGCCTCGGGGCCTGGCTCGGCGACGTGCGGTTGGCGCCGCGGACTCGCGTGCCCACGCAGGTGGAACGCGAGCTGTTGGCCTGAAAACAATCAACGCGGAACGACAGGACGCTCACGTCGTCGGTCTGCGACGCTTCCGCCATGGCGCTGCCGAAGGCCCTCGCGAGGTTCAACCGGGTCGTCACCAACCGCGTGCTCGGCCTGCTCGCGCCCTGGGTGCCGCCATTCGCGATGATCGAGCACCGTGGACGCTCCTCCGGGCGCGAGCACCGGACGCCGGTATGGATGTTCCACCGCGGCGGGCGGTACGTCGTGGCGCTGACGTACGGCAGCGACTCCGATTGGGTGAAGAACGTGTTCGCGGCGGGCGGCTGCCTGATCCGCCGGCTGGGGATGGAGTTCTCGGTCGGGCCCCCGAGACTCGTGCGGGCCAGGTCCGGGCGGGGTCTCGTCCCCGGGCCGATCGCGGTCGTGCTCCGGGCGATGGGCGTGCACGACTTCCTGCTCCTCGAGCCGGCGTGAAGCGCGGCGTGCGCGGTGCGATGATGCCTGCGTGGGTCGCGGCGACTGGGAGCTGCCGTAGATGGCCGACTTCCCGCTCGAGGGCATGGAGCTCACGCACCTCCTGGTCGTGAGCGACCTGGCCCGATCGGTGCCGTTCTACCGCGACGTCCTGGGGGCGACCGTGTACCGGGAGTACGGCGGCTCGTCGTGCGTGCTGCAGTTCCTGGGGACCTGGCTGCTGATCGTGACCGGCGGCGAACCGACGAAGGACAAGCCGACCGTGACCTTCGCACCGCCCGCCGACCCCGACACCGCGAGCCACGAGATGACCATCCGCGTCCCCGACTGTCGGGCGGCCTACGAGACGCTCCGCGGAAGGGGGGCGGAGTTCCTGACGCCACCCGTCGAGTACGAATGGGAGATCCGGGCGTTCTTCCGGGACCCGGACGGCCACCTCATCGAGATCAGCGAGTCGCGTTCGGGTTGAACTCGGGCCGGTGAGCCCCAGGCGGTGACGTCCGGGGCGCTACGGCGAGCCGAGAGGTTCCGACTCGTCGCGCCTCGGTAGGGCGCCGGTGCGGTACGCGACCCGGATCATCTCCTCGAGCCAGGCGAGCCGTTGCGCCGGCGTCGCCTCGCGGCCGACGGTCAGACGGTCCCGCTCGTTCTGCACCCAGCTCCCCTCGCGCTTCCGTGTCGGCGAGTCCTCGCGTCGGTCAGCCATGGTCGGTCCGGCGCTGGATCTCCTTCAGGGCGGCGATGTCCTCGAGGTCGGTGGGCCGTCCCACGGCTTCCTTCATCCCGATCAGGTCGGGGATCGACGCGATCCTCACCCGGGTTCCTTCCAGCGGGACGACGAGCGAGCGATCCCACAGCTCGTCGAAGTCGATCGGATTCTCCACGAAGACGTCCACGGCGCGCATGGGTTCGTTCGGGTCCCACAGCGAGAGGACCTCCATCCCTTGCTCTGACCTCCATCGGGCCCGGAGATCCGCGCTCGCGAGGTCGGCGAGGTCGACGGGCGCCCTCGGGCGCAGGCCCAGCTCGCCCAGCGAGGCGACCGCCCGTCGAACGTGATCGGGCCGGAGATCGAGCGCGACGTCGATGTCGGCCGTCAGCCGGGCGTGGCCGTGCAGGACGACGGCCAGCCCGCCCACCACCACATAGCGGACGTTCGCACGCTCGAGAGCCTCGATCACCGGCTCGAAGATCGGCATGGAGGCGGTCAATCCGGCGGCACGCCGCCGTACTCGCGGAGCGCGGCGGCGAGGAATCGGTAGGTCCATTCCTCGGCGAGCGGCCGGGTCTCGGCGAAGACCACCGGCACGTCCCGGTAGCGGACCTGGAGCCGCGCGAGGACCTCCGGCAGCCAGCCGGGCTTGACGCGCTCCACCTTGAACAGCTCGGAGTAGCGACCCTCCACGACGACCGCCGCAGCGGGCAGCGCGGCCAGCTCGGCCATCCGCAGGGCCAGGGATCCGTCGACGAGGCCCTTGGACATGTCGGGCAGCGTCTTGCGCTCCACGGCCGCCAGGAGCCCATGCTCCCCGCGAACGACGTAGTCGCCGGCCGGGAGCGCCACGCGAAGCGTGCTCACGGCGGCGTGCTTGGCGAACCGATACGGGTACCGCTCGCGGCTGTCGACTTCGATCTGCCAGGCGTCGAGGCCTGCGGCCTTTCGCGACGGGATCCTGATGCCAGGCCGCGACGCTCGCAGCGTCCGAGCCGTCTGCCAGAAGATCGCGGGCCTGGCCTTGACCTCCGTGAAGACGAACTGGGCCCGGTTGTTGCGGGCGCGGTCCAGCACGAGGTCGATCGCGACCCCGCGGCGCCGGCACACTCGGACCGGTACCCGCTCGACGATCTCGGGAGCGCTCGGCCAGCCCTCCGCCGGGTGGCAGTACACCCGGGATGTGGCGGGCCACGGCTCCCGGGCCTTCAGCACCAGTCCTCCGTCGACCGGGAGCCGCAGCAGGTAGGGGAGCGCGCTCTCAGGGTCCGGATTCCTCGCCACGACGAACTCGCCCTGCGCTCCCATGCTCGCCCGATCATGGCACGACGCGCTCGCGTCTTTCGAGGAAGACGTCGCGGTTCGGCGAGGGCGGAAAGGATCGGCGGTTAGTCCGGGCCCGCGGCAGGCAGGTCGAGCGTGGCCCGGGCTCCGCCGCCGTCGGCGTCGCCCGCGAGGCGGAGCGTGCCGCCGTGCGCGAGGGCGATCGCGTGGACGATGGAAAGCCCGAGCCCCAGCCCGCGGCCGTCCCCGTTCCCGTCCCCGGACCGAGGCCGAGCTCCGGGTTCGAATGCGCCGTCCTCCAGCAGCTCGGCCGGGAACCCCGGGCCGGTGTCGCGGACCACGATGCGGAGCCGCCCGTCCGTTCGCGCCGCGGCGACCGTCACCACCCCGCCGGCCGGGGCGTGGCGGATCGCGTTGTCCAACAGGTCGTCCAGCGCCTGGCGGATCCGCTCGGGGTCCACGACCGCCGCCAACCCGTCCTCGCATTCGACCGCGATCGTGACGCCGGCCGCCGCGGCCTTGGCCTGGTTGGACGCCGCCGCCCTCCGGAGCAGCTCGTCCATCGCCGTCTCCGTTCGATGCACGGGCAGCTTCCCGCCGGAGGCCCGGGAGAGCACCAGGAGGTCCTCCGCCAGCCGCACCAGCCGGTCGGTCTCCTCCGAGGCGTTGCGCAGCGCCGCCGCGAGCTCCTCGCGAGTGCGGGCCCGGGCCAGCGCCAGGTCCAGCTCCATCCGCAGGACGCCGAGGGGCGTCCGCAGCTCGTGGCCCGCCCGGTCGAGGAAGCGCTGCTCCCGGTGGAGCGACTCCTGGAGCCGGTCGAGCATCGCGTTCAGCGTGGACGCCAGCCCGGCCAGCTCGTCGCGGGTCGGCGGAACCGCCAGCCGCCGGCCCGGTTCGCTCAGCGAGATCGCGGCGGCCTCTCGACGCATCCGCTCCACCGGCCGGAGGGCCGCGCCCGCGAGCGCCCAGCCACCCCACGACACCAACCCGAGCGCGACCGGCCCGGCGATCGCCAGCGCGAGCAGGAGGCGCCCGAGCGCCTCGTTCCGGTCGCCGAGGGTCGCCCCGACCACGACGACGAGGCCGCGCCCACCGGCCCGGGCCGGCACCGCGAGCAGCCTGGCCGGATCGTCCACTCCCCGGACGTGCGTCGTGAGGAACGTGGGCCCGATCACCCTCGCGGCCGTCGCTGCATCGAGCATCGGCGCACCGGCGACGCCCGAGGACGAGTCGACGACCCGGCCGTCTCGCGTCAGGACCTGGGCGAACGCCTCGTCGGGATCGATCAGGGTGCCGGGGGCCTCGACGACGCCGGGCGCCGCCCCGTGGCCTCGGACCGCGCCGATCACGACCTGCGCGCGCGATCGGAGATCCATGTCGATCCCGGCGGTCAGGTCGTGCGCCAACCGGAGGTACAGGAACGCGCCCAGCGCCGCGAGCAGCACCGCCATGCCGACCGCGAACGCCAGAGTCAGCCGCACCCGGATGGGCAACCTGAGCGACCGCATCACTCGCCCCGGAGCCGGTAGCCCACGCCGCGCACCGTCTCGATCGTCGAACGGCCGAACGGACGGTCGACCTTCTCGCGCAGGTACCGGACGTAGACCTCGAGGATGTTCCAGTCGCCCTGGAACGAGAAGTCCCAGGCGTGCTCCATCAGCGTGGCCCGCGGCAGGACCTCGCCCGGCCGGCGCATCAACAGCTCGAGCAGCGCGAACTCCTTGGGGGAGAGCGAGATCGGCGCATCTCCCCGGCGCACCTCCCGGGTCGCGGGATCCAGGGTCAGGTCCCCGACCGCGAGGACGGCCGGGCGCTCGGGCGGCGTCCGCCGCACCAGTGCCCGGAGCCGCGCCCGCAGCTCCGGCAGCGCGAACGGCTTCGTGAGGTAATCGTCGGCTCCCGCGTCCAGGCCGCCCACCCGGTCGTCCACGGAATCCCGCGCGGTGAGGATGAGGACCGGCGTCCACCTCCCGTCGCGGCGCAGGCGCCGGAGCACCTCGACCCCGTCGACGTCGGGGAGCCCGAGGTCGAGGACGACCACGTCAAACTCGTACTCCAGCGCGAGGGACGCGCCGTCGGCGCCGGTCGACGCCACGTCGACGGCGTATCCCTCCTCGCGGAGGCCCCGCTCCAGGAGCCGGGCCATCCGCGGATGGTCCTCGATCACCAGGGCGCGCATGATCCTCCCGAACCGGCCGCCCCGCGATTATGCGGCGGGCGATACGCTCGCCGCCCTGCTCGTGTCGGCTGGGGTCACTGCGGACGCCGGATTCGGACCAGCTCGGCCGTCTCGCGCGGGCCGGTGGCGGACTCCTCGCTCACGAGCCCCACGCCCCACGCGTAGGCCTTCTTGTCGATCACGCCCGGCTCGAGCGGCGTCCATTCCAGGGTGCGCAGCCCCCGATGGAGGCGGCCGTACGGCACGACGACCGTGATGCCCCGGCGCAGCACCCAGGCCTGGTCCTCGGCGTGGCCCGCGTAGAACTCCTGCCGGTAGCCGTCGGGGGCGCGGGGGTCCGCCTCCATGACGATGCCCGGCCTCGCCCCGTGCACGCCGGCCTCCCACGACCCCTCGGTGCTGACGTGGCCGTTCGGGAGGAATTCCCGGGTCGCCTCCCCCAGGTACCACACGTTGCCCGCCCGGTCCTGGGCGAACCAGTCGAGCGTCCGCTCCAGCACCCGCGACCCGTGCGTCGCGACGTCGCGCACGACGGTGGCCCGAACGCCGAGAATCCGCTTGGTTCGATGGGTGACGTACACCCGGTCGGTCTGGCCCGCGCCGTCCTTCGTTCCCCGGTAGACGAACAGGGTCCCCGACCGCAGTGGATAGAACGGGTTCGTCACGTGGCGGACGAAGTTCCCCGGGTCGATGGACGCCCCCCCGGCCGACGCGATGCGCGCGTCGTGCGGCGACGCGGCGGTCCACGCGTTGCCGGCCGCCGTCATCACCACGCCGGCGGCCACCAATGCGATCAGTCCTCTCCTCATGCCCCTCCTCCTTCCGTCCGGACGACGACGCGAGGGACGGTAGGAAGGGCGACCTGAGAGCAGGCTGAATGCCAGGAAGATTCGCGGCCGGAGCTACACGGCAGGTTCGGACCGGATCACGCAGAAGCTCGCGTCGTCCGGGTCTCCGATCGCGGCGAGGCGGCCCGCGCCCTGGACGGTGGTCGGGTCCATGTGCACATGGCCGCCGAGCTCGACGGCGGACGCCACGGCAGCGTCGGGGTCGGCCACTCGAAGTACGGGAACCAGGCCGGCCCGACCCCTTCGGCCGGCGGCGTGGCGAGGCCGCCGACGCTCCGCCCGTCGAGGCGCAGGATCGTGTACGGGGCGCCGGCGCCCATGCGCGCCGGATCGTCCGCGGTCCACCCGAACAGCCCGGCGTAGAACTCCACGGCGCGATCGGTCTCCGGCGTCAAGAGCTCCGGCCAGGAGAACGTTCCCGGTTCGTCACGGACGTGGAACCCGATGTGCCCGCCGGCCTGCCACAGGCAGATCACCGCGCCCGTCGGATCGGCGACCGCGGCGGTCCGTCCGGTCTTCGGGATGTCGACCGGCCCCACGATCAGCGTGCCACCCAGCTCCTTCGCCCGCGCGACCGTGGCGTCGACGTCGGCGACGCCGACGTACAGGTTCCAGTGGGCCGGCATCCCGCTCGCGATCTGCTCCTCGCCGAGCAGGAACCCGCCGGCCACGGGCCGTCCGCCCAGCGAGAACAGCGTGTAGGACCCGCCCGGGACCGGCTGCGTGTCGCCATCCCACCCGAACATCCGCGGATAGAAGTCGAGCCCCGCCTGGTCGGTGGCCGCGATCTCGATCCAGCAGAACGTTCCCTCGTCGTGCCGCTCGACGACCGTCATCTCGGCCTCCTCCTCCAG
Organism: Actinomycetota bacterium; assembly: GCA_045805265.1. GTDB lineage: Bacteria > Actinomycetota > UBA4738 > UBA4738 > JACQTL01 > JBJMLO01. The sequence goes on along the minus strand of JBJMLO010000011.1, from coordinate 649,374 downwards.
CCCGGTACCTCTCGGGATCGCGTCATGCTAGGGGAAGGGCCCCCGGGCGAACGCATGGGAGACCTGCAGGATCGTCCACACGGCCTCGAGCTCCCCTGCTTCTCGCGGCCCGAAGACCATCAGGGCGGTGCGGGGCATGACTCCGGCGCGCGGGCGCCGGTCGACTCGCGGTGGCCCCTCCTTCGGGGCTACCCCGGGCGCCGGCGCCCGACACCTTCCGGACGTGCCGTGCCGCTACGAGGCGGGGTCGATCCGCCCGAACAGGCCGTGGGTCTCGTCGTCCGGCCCGGCGGTGAAGAACACCGAGTTCGACGAGCCCGCGGCGTTGTCGTTGCCGACCTGCAGCGCCCACAGGCCGTCGATCGCGAGCGGCAGGCCGTTGGGCCGGCGGAGCCTGCCGTCGTGCTCGAACCTGCCGTTCGGTCGCTGGACGAACGCGTTGATCTGCCCGTCGCCGAAGTTCCCGACGAGGAGGTCCCCGCCGAACCGGCCGAAGGTCGCCGGCGCGATCGCAAGGCCCCACGGCGCGTTCAGCAGCCCACGAGTGGCCACGCGCCCGAGGATGTTGCCGCTCGTGTCGTACATGTCGACGAACCCGAGCCCCCGGCCGGCAACCTCGTCCTCGCGATCGGCGTCCTGCTTTGCGTAGGCGACGAAGATCGCGTCGCCGATGGCCTGGATCCCGAACGGCGCGAAGCGCGCCGGAAGGGTGGGGTCGACGAACGCGCCCGGAGACGTCACCAGGCCGAAGTCGCTGTCGAAGACGTCGACCCGCCCGTTGTGGAAATCGGCCGCGTACAGCCGGTCGCCGTCGGGGGTCGAGGCGATGGCGAGGCCCTTGTAGATGGCGCCCACGCCGGAGCGGTCCTTGCCAACCTCCGTCTGCGTCGACAGCGGGGGCGGCGGCACGGCCGGGCTCCACCCACGGATCGTGCCGGCCTCCGTGGCGAACAGGAACTTGGCGGGGCCCGAGTTCGTCCCGTCGGACACGACGAATCCGGACCCACCGTTGAACACGAGTCCCGTCGGCGCCCCGGGCACGTCGACGACCAGCGGCCCGGTGGAGGGGAAGCCGTTGCCCGATCCGTCGTACAGGGTGGAGACCTTCGTCTCGTTGTCGGCGACCCACCACGGCGTGGTCGGCCCTGCGGCCAGGCCCCACGCATTCACCAGATTGGAGTCGGTGTTGGCCGCCTCCCCGGCTTGGTCCGACACGAGTTTCGTGACGTGGTAGGAGTTCGACCCGGCCGCTGCCGGACTCGCCGCGACCGCGACGAGGAGCAGGACGACCGGAACGAGCACGGCGGAGCACGCTCGTCTGAGCATGGAAACCTCCTTCGGGCGCACGATGTGACGGCGGCGCGTGGCCACCGACGCCGATGGGTTCTTCGCAGGTACTACGACCGAACCCCCGCTCCGGCTCGCGCGAAATTCACCGAACACGCCGGCACCGGAGTCCTGCACGCGCGTGACGAATCCGCGCCGCCTGAAGTCCTCTGTCTCGACCAGCGGGCTCGCTCAAGGCCCCCTGCCCACGCACCGATGCTCTTGAACAGAACGGCAGCAATCGCTCCGTCAGATCAGGCGTTGGACGTTGGACGAGGAGAGGACCCATGGCACGACGAGGAATCGCGGTCGCCGCCATCGTGCTCGGCCTGTTTGCCGGAGCCCTCCCCGCGCACGCCGCGGGGACCACGACGACGTTCTCACTGGTCGCAGGGTCCCTTTCGATCAGCGCCCCCGCCTCGAAGAGCCTGGGATCGGGCGCCACCGGCGGCGGGACCGTCTCCGCGCAGCTCGGCACGGTGACCGTGACCGACGGCCGGGGAACGCTCCTCGGATCGTGGACCTCCTCGGTCTCGTCGACGGACTTCACCACCGGCGGCGCCACCACGGACGAGACCATCGCCAAGGCCGCGGCGACGTACTGGTCGGGCCCCGCCACCGCCTCTACGGGAGTCGGGACGTTCACGCCCGGCCAGGCCACGTCAGGGAACGCCCAGGACCTGAGCGCCTCCAGGACGGCGTTCTCCGCATCGGTGCTCGTCGGGAACAACTCAGCTTCGTGGAATCCGACGGTGACCATCACCGTCCCCGCGTCCGCCGTGGCCGGGACCTACAGCGGCACGATCACGCACTCCGTCGCGTAGACGGTCGGGCGTCCGACGGCTTGGGTCGGCCGGCTCCCGGAGATCCCACGGTGAGGAGGTAGCGTGATTGCCATTCGCCGCTCTCTCGCGTTGGCCGCCATTGTCGTCCTTGCCCAGGCCGTTCCCGTTCTGGCCCAGGAGAGCGCCCCGCCGGGGTCCATCGGGATTCGGCTCCTCGAGGCTCCCGTCGCCTTCCAGCACGATCCACGAGCCCGGGTGTTCATCATCGATCACCTCGCTCAGGGCGAAGCCATCCATCGCCGGATCGGGGTTTCGAGTGGGCTCGACCACCCCGAGCGGCTCTCCCTGTACGCCGCCGGGGCCGCGATCTCGGGCGGCCGCTTCCGGTTCCTCGACGGCCACGCCCAGAACGAGTTGTCCGGGTGGATCACCGTCGATCCCTCAACCGTGGACCTGGCACCCCATGGATCAGCCACGGCGGAGGTGACGATCGCGGTTCCGCCCGGTGCGGCCGACGGGGAGCGGTACTCGGTCGTGTGGGCGGAGTCCGCTCCGAGTCGGCCACCGAGCGGCGGCCTCACCCGGATCAACCGCGTCGGGATTCGTGTGTATCTGTCCGTGGGCAGCGGGAACGTGCCGCCCACCGACTTCCGGATCGAGTCCCTCACCGCCATGCAGGACCGTGCAGGGCGCCGGTTCGTCTCGGCGACCGTGTTCAACAGCGGAGGGCGAGCCATCGACGTCACCGGCCGACTCCGACTCACCGACGGCCCGGGTGGCATCTCCGCGGGTCCGTTCGACGTGCAGTCGGGAACCACGATCGGGATCGGCCAGCGCGAACCCGTCCGAGTTCAGCTCGACCCCCAGCTCCCCCGTGGACCGTGGCGGGCGGCGTTGGTGCTGAGCTCCGGGCTGGTGCGGCGCCGGGCGGAGGCCACGATCACATTTCCGGCCCGGGCGGGGGCGCGCTCGTCCCCCGTTTCCTCGGATTCCGGCGGGGGAGTCTGGTGGCTGATCCTGGTCACCGTGGTCGTGCTCGCCGGCGGGTGGTGGTTCCTCCTCCTCGTTCGCCGGCGACGTCGCCAGGGAGAACGAGGCGGAGCGCACAGGGTCGGAGCGCTTCACCGGAGGTGACATTCGCCGAGCCGCCCGACGGGCGGCGCCGTGCAGATGCAGCGAGGCGACATCTCGATGCGGCACGCCACGGACACGTGCCAGGGAGCGTCGTAGCGGTGTGAGGCGAGGCTCGGCGGCGCTCAGCCACGGCCCTCGTCCAGCTCCTTCACCAGGCGCTTGGGGGCCACGCGCCGAAAGCTCTCCTCGACCCAGTCCTTCAGCACGTCGAGTGGCGGCGTGGCGGGCAGGAGTGGGACCGTCACCCAGCCGGCTCGCCCGAGCCCGTACCCGGTGGGGGCGGCCTCGGGAACGGCCAGGGCCTGCTCGAGCGACTCGTCCAGCTTCACGGCGATGGCGGTCGTGGGCGTCCCCTCGCCGGCGCCGAAGAACACGAAGATCTTGCCGTTCACCTTGGCCACGGCCTCCCCCCACGGGTGGTCCTCGAAGGCCCCCGGCAACGACAGCGCGAACTCCAGCAGCGCCTTCCGGGTCCGCGTCGGGTTGCCGGCCATGGCGACAGGATGCCGCAGATCGGCTCACCCGGGGGCGCTTCTGTCCATTGCTGTTCGATGGGGCGCGGGCGTACGGTGCTTGCTCACCTATCGAAAGGGAGCGCCCCCCCATGTCCCGACGTCTCCGTCTCTGGCTGGCCTCGACAGCAACGGCATTGTCGATTGCGATGATCGTCGGCGTGGCCGGATACGGCGCTCCGCCCGCGGCGGCCTCGACGACGTTCACCGTCACCAGGACCAGCGACACGAACGACGGCGCCTGCACGCCAGCCGACTGCTCGCTGCGCGAGGCCGTCCGGGCGGCGAACGCGGCGGCCGGCGCCGACGTGATCGTCGTCCCGGCCGGGACCTACCAGCTGACCTTGACCGGCGCGGGGGAGAACCACGCCGCGTCCGGCGACCTCGACATCACGGAGGCCGTGACCATCCGGGGCCACGGCGCGCCGACCACCATCGTCAAGGGCCTCGGGGCGGACCGCATCTTCGAGATCCGGCCATCCACCAGCGCGACGATCTCGAGGCTGACCATCCGGGGCGGGAACCCCGGCGACCACGCCGGCGGGGGCATCCTTGTGAGTGGAACCCTGACGCTCCGCTACGCCGTGGTCGCGTCGAACACCGCGAACGGAGGCGGCGGGATCTTCAGCTCGGGGACGCTCACGATGTCGCGAACCGTGGTCACCGGGAATCACACCGTGGACGGGTCGATCAATCCGGACGGTGGCGGGCTCGACCTGGCGGGGCCGACCACCATCGTCCAGAGCACCCTCAGCGGGAATCAGACGTCGACGTCGGACAGCGGCGAAACGAAGCAGGGCGGGGGGATCTTCATCATGAACTCGTCGCTGACGATCCGGAACAGCTCGATCGAGGGGAACTCGGGGAGCTACGGAGGCGGGTTCCTCAGCCAGAACGCGAGCGTCACCCTCAACAACGACACCATCGCCCAGAACACCTCACGCGATGGCACCAGCGGAGGGATCAACCACTTCAGCCACGACGGGAGCGAACACATCACGGTCGGGAACACGATCGTGGCGAACAACACGCCCGCGAACTGCGATGTGACAACCGACACGGTCGATTCGACCGGACACAACCTGGATACGGGCACCACGTGCCATTTCACGGGCGTCGGTGACGACCAGAGCACACCGGCCGGCCTCACACCGCTCGCGGCGAACGGCGGCCCGACGCCGACCATTGCCCTGCAGACCTCGAGCCTCGCGGTCGACCACGGCGGGGCGGGGTGCGAGGCGAAGGACCAGCGCGGCGTGACCCGGCCCCAGGGCGCCGCCTGCGAGATCGGTGCCTACGAGCTCCCCGTCGCGGTGGTCACGAGGCCGACCTCGTCCACCCTGCACCACCGTGCGTTCACGTTCGCGTGGAACTCGCCCGGCGGCCGGGCGGGAACCGCGTCGTTCGACGTCCGGTTCCACCGCCGGACGATCGGAGCCTCGCAGTTCGGTCGCTTCCACGCCTTCCTGACCCACACGACCATTCGGTCGGCCACGTTCACCGGCGACTTCGGGTTCGAGTACTGCTTCTCGGCCCGAGCGGTCGACCGCGGCGGGCATCCTTCGACCTTTGGCCCCGAACGCTGCACCGAGGTGACGCACTGACAGGGTGACTGCACCCATCCGGCCCCGGCGCGGCGCTGGCGTAGCCTTCACGTCGTGGATCGCACCGTCCGGTACGCCCGCAACGGCGACGTCCATCTGGCCTATCAGGTCGTGGGGGACGGCCCCATCGACCTCGTCTACGCGCCGGGGATCTGGTCGAACCTCGACGTCATGTGGGATGAACCGAGGTGGGCGCGCTTCCTGGGGCGCCTCGCCTCGTTCTCCCGGCTGATCCTGTTCGACATGCGGGGCATCGGCCTGTCCGACCTCGGCGCCGACCCGCCGGTGCTCGAGGTCCAGATGGACGACCTGCGGGCCGTCATGGACGCGGCGGGCTCGGAACGGGCGGCGATCTTCGGCGGCGCCCGCGGCGGTGCCATGACGCTGCTTTTCGCGGGGTCCCATCCCGAGCGGACGCGGTGGCTCGTGCTGTATGCGCCGGTCGTGAAGACGGTCCGCGCCGAGGATTGGCCCTACGGCCGCAATGCGGAGGAGCAGGAGCAGTTCGCGTCGCGGTTCCTGGACGAGATGGGAACCGGAAGGAACCTGGAGCTGCAGGGGCCCCAGGGACTGGAGGACGAGGCGTTCGTGAGGTGGTGGGCCCGGTTCGAGCGCCTGGTCGCGTCCCCGGGACGGTTCCGGGAGATCGCCGGCGTGCTGGCTCGCCTCGACGTGCGTTCCGTGGTGCCGAGCGTGCAGGCACCGACCCTGGTGCTCCAGCGGCGGGGGGACCGGATCACCGACCTCGGGCAGGCCCGGTGGGTCGCGTCGCAGATTCCGGGGGCCAGGCTGGTGGAGCTGGAGGGCGACGACCACCTTCCCTTCCTCGGCGACGGCGACGCCATCGTCGACGAGGTCGAGGAGTTCCTGACCGGTGCACGGCCGGCTCCCGCCTCGGACCGGGTGCTGGCGACGGTCCTCTTCACCGACATCGTGGGTTCGACGGAGCGCGCCGCCTCCCTCGGCGACCGGGCCTGGAAGGACCTGCTCGAACGCCACCACGCGGTCGTGAGGAGCGACCTCGCGCAGCATCGCGGCCGGGAGGTGGACACGGCGGGCGACGGGTTCATGGCCTCGTTCGACGGCCCGGCCCGGGCCATCAGGTGTGCGCGCGCGATCGTGGACGCGGTCCGGGAGTTGGGGCTCGAGGTGCGGGCCGGCGTGCACACGGGCGAGTGCGAGCTGATGGGGGAGAAGCTGAGCGGCCTGGCGGTGCACATCGCGGCCCGGGTGGCCGCAGCTGCCGGGCCCGGCGAGGTGCTGGTGTCGAGCACGGTCCGCGATCTCGTGGCGGGCTCCGGCCTGGCCTTCACGGACCTCGGGCCGCATGAGCTGAAAGGCGTCCCCGGCGCCTGGATGCTCCTGCGAGCCGACGGCTGAGCGTCTCGGCGGGCGTGGAAGGTGAGCGGTACGATCACGCGCGAGGAGTTCGGGCCGGATAACAGGAGATGACGGTGCTCGAGCTGGAACGAATCGACCTGTCCTCTCTGGCCGAGGCGTTGGAGGACCACTCGCTTGAGACCACCTGGTACTTCGACCCGGCGACCGGCTCGGTGGAGCCGCGCATGGAGGCAGAGCGCTTCCTCGAAAGCTCAGAGGACGATGACGACGACGAGCGGAAGCTCATCGCCGTCGATCCCATCCCGTCCGGAGTGGGATACGAGGACATGCTCGACTTCATCGCCCGCGTCACCGATCCGCGCGCCCGTGACCTCCTCGAGCGAGCGGTCGCCGGCCGTGGTGCATTCCGGCGGTTCAAGGACACCCTGTTCGAGTTCCCGGAGCTGCGGAAGTCCTGGTTCGAGTTCCACGACACCCGGATGGAGCGCCGGGCGATCCGGTGGCTGTCCGACGAGGAGATCATCGACCGGGCACAGGCGGAGCGGGCGATCGAGGCGCACCCGGACCCCGTGCCCGAGGGCGGGACGCGCGTGCTCGACGCCGAGACCGTGGCGCGCCAAGTGGCCCGGGACCTGCGAACGCTGTACGGCGGCCGTCTCCTCGACGTGGTGCTGTTCGGCTCGTGGGCCCGGGGGGACGCACACCCCGAGTCCGACATCGACCTACTCGTGGTGCTGAACCACGTCGACTCGCCGTGGGCCGAGCTCCGACGGATGGACGACGTGCTGTGGCGGCACTCGCTCGGGAACGACACCGTGGTCACCGCGGTTCCGGTGTCGGTCGAGGAGTTTCGTCGCGGCGACTGGCCCGCCGTGGCCCGCGCCCGGGCGGAGGGGCGATCGGTCGCGTGACCCATCCGCTCGCGCGCAGTCGAACCGATCTCGACGCGGCCCGCCTGCTAGCCGATCGCGGATTCGGGGCGCAGGCGGTCTCCAGTGCGTACTTCGCAGCGTTCCACGCCGCCGAGGCCGCCCTGGGGCGACTTGGCGAGACGCGCTCGAAACACTCGGGCGTGCTGTCGGCGTTCGGACGACTGGTCGTCGCCCAGGGCGGCCTCGACGAGGACACCGGCAGACTTCTGCGATCGCTGTTCGAACGACGCAACCAGGCGGATTACGTGCCCGTCGACGTGCCGCCGGACGAAGCCGCGGCCGCCGTCGCCGACGCGGAGCGCTTCCTCGATGCCGTAGCGGACTGGCTCGCGTCGAGGGACTGATCTTCCCGGCTTCCAATCGTCAGGAGGAGGTTCAATTCGGGCCTGGGGCCGCCTCGAAGACGCGGACGGGATCCGGGAACCCTTTGAGGTCCATCGCCTCCAGTTCGGTGAACGTCGCGTCGGCGGCGCCGGCCGCCTCGACCACGGCCTCGTTCACCAGCACCCGGCCGGCCCGAGCTCTGGCCGAGAGCCGGGCAGCCATGTTCACGGTGCGCCCGAAGTAGTCGCCCCCATAGGCCACCACCCGCCCGGCCGCCAGGCCGACGTGCGCGGGCGGGAGTCCGGCTTCGGGGACGGCCCGGACCGGGTGCAGGGCCGAGCGCACCGCGCCGCCGGGATCGCGAAACGCCACCATGACGCCGTCGCCCAGCCACTTGACCGGCGTGCCGCCGTGCCCCCGGGTCTCGCGGTCGACGAGCACCGCGAGCTGGGAGGCCAGCTCCGCGGCCGCCTCGTCCCCCCGTTCCTCGGTCAGCCGCGTGTACCCGGCGAGGTCGACGAACGCCATTGCGGGCAGGCGCTCGGGCCGGCCCAGGCGGCCGGAGGCCTCCAGGTCGTCCTCGATGTGCTCGACGAGATGCTCGGTCCACTGCAGCTCCTGCTGCCGCCGCAACATCGCGAGCAGCGCGCGGTCGACCAGGTCGTTGTACTGGCCGGCCATCGCGGAGGCCCGCTCCATGGCCTGGGCCTGGGTCAAGCCCTGCTCCAGGAACGGGACCTCGAACCGCCAGTGGTACACCTCGTTCTCGGCCTTGTTGATCCGCTGCAGGCCCCCGGCGTAGGCCCGCCCTAGCCGGACGATCCACGCCTCGTCCAGCACCCCGCTCCCGAATGCGAGCTGCACGAGCGGCACGATCTCGAGCTCGTCCGCCCGGATCCGGTCCCCCGGCTCCATCGACGCGAACCCCATCGCCTCGAGGCTGATCCGCAGCGTGTCGAACGGGATGCCGGCCTCCTCGCTCACGTCCGCGTAGGTGCGGTCCGACCGCTCAGCCCACCGCCGGTAGGCCACGGCATCCAGGAACGCGAACGAGAGCCGCCCCTCCCGCACGGACTCGGCGATCGCGTCCATCGGAAGCCCGGCCCGCTCGCACGCCAGGGCCAGCCGCACTCGCCGGACGTCGCCGGCACCGAACCCGACCCGCCCGCCGGTGGGCGTGAGGATCCCCAGCGAACGCATCCGCTGCACGTCCTCTTCGGTCACCCCCGCGCGCCCGGCGACCTCGGCAGCAGACAGGACGGCCGGCGATTCCTCCATGGCCGGCCATGGTATGCACGGCGCAGGCGCCCTGCGCCCTCGAGCGTCGTCGTCCCGGGGTATCGGCCCATTGCCGCGCCGGTTCCCGGGCGCGCGCGTCTTGCGCGGGCGGGATGAATCGGGCCACCATGCCGGGATGGATCGACCGAAGACCTCCTACGCGTGGAACGACGGCGTCGCGATCGCCTACCAGGTCGTCGGGTCCTCCGGCCCCGACCTCCTGCTCGCGCCGGGATCCATCACTCATCTGGAGGTCCTGTGGGACGAGCCGCGGGTGCGCCGGTTCCTCACGCGCCTGGCAGGGTTCTCCCGCCTCATCCTGATGGACCCTCGGGGGCTGGGCCTGTCGGACCGCCTCACGGCCGTCCCGACCATCGACGAGCGGGTACTCGACATGATGTCGGTGCTCGACGCGGTGGAATCCGAGCGCGCCACACTGTTCGGCAACGCCGACACCGGCCCCCCGTCAATCGCGGCGGCGGTGACGCACCCCGAGCGCGTCGGCGGGCTGATCCTGTGCGGGACGTACGCGAAGGCAAGCTGGAGCCACGATTACCCCATCGGATTGACCGAACAGGCGTGGTCGGAATTCCGTGAGCGCGTGAAGGGCGAATGGGGCACGTCCTGGCGATTCGAGGACGTCGCCCCGTCGCTCGCCCACGACGAGGCGTTCCTGCAGTGGTACGCGACGCTGATGCGGGTCGGCGCCAGCCCAACCGCGGTCCTGCTGCTGGGGGAGATGACCTATGGCGTAGACGTGCGATCCCTCCTCCCTCGGGTCGCTGTCCCCACGCTCGTCATGCACCGGGCCGGCGACCGCGTGAACACGGTCGAACACGGGCGGTACCTGGCGGAGCGGATCCCCGGCTCGCGGTGGGTCGAGCTGCCCGGAGAGGACTTCGTCCTGTGGTCCGGCGATCTGGACCTGCTGGCCGACGAGGTGGAGGAGTTCATGACGGGCCGCAGGGGCGGGGCCGAGCCCACCAGGGTCGTGGCCACGGTCATGTTCACCGACGTGGTGGGGTCCACCGAGCGCGCCCGGGCCCTCGGGGACCGTGCCTGGTCCGATCTCCTGGAGGGGCACAACGCGCGGGTCCGCGCGGAGCTCCGCCGGTTCGGCGGCCGCGAGCTCGACACGGCGGGCGACGGGTTCCTGGCGTCGTTCGGGTCGCCGACTGCCGCGATCCGGTGCGCGAGGGCGATCCTCGAGTCGATGCAGGAGGTCGGGGTCGAGCTCCGCATCGGGCTGCACACGGGCGAGTGCGAGGTGGTCGGGGACAAGCTCCGGGGGATCGCGGTCCACATCGGCGCTCGCGTGGCGTCGACGGCCGGCCCAGGCCAGATCCTCGTCTCGCAGACCGTGCGGGACCTGGTGGCCGGATCCGGGGTCGACTTCGCCGACCGGGGCTCCCACGAGCTGAAGGGCGTCCCCGGCGAGTGGCGACTCTTCGCGGTCGCCTGAGCGGCTCCGGTTCTCTGGAATCGGTTACAGGTTGTAGGCCAGCTCCTCCGACATCTCGCTGTCCAGGCCCTGGAACTCGACCTCGTCGGCCACCCGGACCGGTTCGAAGCGGTTCAGCACCTTGAGGATGAGCCACGTGACGACGAACGCGTAGGCGGCCACCAGCAGCGTCGCGGCCACCTGCTTCCCGAGGAACGCAGCGTTGCCCGCCACCAGCCCGTCCGCGCCGGCGGCGTTGACCGTGAGGTAGGCGAACACCCCGACCAGGATCGTTCCCAGCACCCCACCGACGCCGTGCGCGGCCCACACGTCCAGGGCGTCGTCCCACTTCCTCCGCTCCCGGAACAGCACCGCCATGTAGCAGATCGAGCCGGCGAGCAGCCCCACGAAGAATGCCGCCCACGTCGGGATGTAGCCGGCGGCCGGCGTGATGCACGCCAGGCCGGCCACCGCGCCGGTGAACGCGCCGACAAGGCTCGGCTTCCCGTCGCGGAGCCACGAGATCGCGAGCCATGTGCACATCGCGATCGAGCCCGCGATGTCCGTGTTCACGAAGGCCTGGGCCGCCACGCCGTTCGCGGCGAGGGCCGACCCGGCGTTGAAGCCGAACCAGCCGAACCACAGGAGGCCGGTCCCGAGTGCGACGAACGCGACGTTGTGCGGGATGGTCTTCTCGCCCGGCGCGAACTTCCGCGCGCCGACCACCCAGACCGACGCCAGCGCGGCGAACCCGGCGCTCGTGTGCACGACCAGCCCGCCCGCGAAGTCGAGCGCGCCCCACTTCGCCAGGAACCCGCCGCCCCAGAGCCAGTGCACGAGCGGTATGTACACGAGCAGGCTCCACGCCACGAGGAACTTCAGATAGCTCTTGAACTTCACCCGGTCGGCGAACGCGCCGGTGATGAGCGCCGGCGTGATGATCGCGAACATCTCCTGGAACACGAAGTGCGCGGCTGCCGGGATGTGCGGCGCCCACGGCCCGGGCTGCTGGCCGACGTGGGTGAGGAAGGCCCAGTCGAAGTTCCCGATCACGCCGCCACTGCCGCCCGAGAAGGCCAGCGAGTAGCCGACCGCCACCCAGATGGTCGTGACCACGCCCATCGAGATGAAGCTCTGCATCACGATCGCCAGGAAGTTCTTCCTGCGGACCAGCCCGCCGTAGAAGAACGCGAGCCCCGGCGTCATCAGCGCGACCAGCGCCGCGCTCACCAGGACGAAGGCTGTATCGCCGGCATCGATCCGTGGCATGCGCCACCCCCTTTCCACCGACTCGAGCGGCGGCAGGCCCCGATGCGCCGACGACCGAGCTCACCCGGCTCAGGGGCTCCCGAACGCGTTCGGCCCCTGGAGCCGCGAGCTTAGTCCAGCGAAGACCAGCAAATCGAGCCCCAGGCCGGTCCTCGTGCGCCGGGCCTCATTCCCTGGAAGGACCATCAGGAGCCATGCTCCTCGTGGCCTGGACTCGGCGGCGGCCTGGTGGATAAGCTCGGCGACCATTCTCCAGGGAGGCTCGCATGCGCCGCGTCGCCGTCATCACGCTTTCGGTCCTGTTGTTCGCGGTGGTGGGTCAGGGCGCGGACTCGTTCGGGGCAACCGGCGCCACCGGGGCGGCGGCGGCAGCGGCCGCACGAGCGAGGGCCGACTTCAACGGCGACGGATTCTCGGACATGGCCGTGGGCGTCTCCGCCGAGACGCTCGGGGGCCAGGACAGGGCCGGAGCCGTCAATGTCATCTACGGATCGGCGACCGGACTGGCGCCGGCCGGGAACCAGTTCTGGACGCAGGCGAGTCCCGGTGTGCCGACCGATCCCCAGGCCGGTGGCCGATTCGGTGCCGCGCTCGCCGCCGGGGACTTCAACGGCGACGGGTTCACCGACCTCGCCATCGGAGTCCCGGGGCAGACCGTCGACGCCGTCACTGAAGCGGGCGTGGTCATCGTCCTGTACGGGACGCCCGCCGGTCTCACCTCGAGCGGGAGCCAGCTGTTCGATCAGAACAGCGAGCTGATGCAGGAGAACGCCGAGTCCTCCGATCATTTCGGCGCCACGCTGGCGGCCGGGAACTTCGGGCGCACGGGGGAGGACGACCTCGCCATCGGCGTCAGCGACGAGAGCGTCGGCGCCGTCACGGACGCCGGCGCCGTCCAGGTCGTGTACGGCTCCATCACCGGCCTGTCGCAGAACGGCAACCAGCTCTGGACCGAGGACAGCCCCGGCATGGCGGGCGACGGCGCCGAGACGGATGACAATTTCTCAGGAAAGTTCGGCCAGGTCACCAGCCTGGTCGCCGCCGACTTCGGCAAGGACGGCCGGGCCGATCTGGCGGTGTCCGTCGTGGGCGAGGACGTCGGGAGCGTCGTGGACGCCGGGGCGGCCATCGTCCTGTACGGGGGGGCAGGAGGGCTGACGGCCGCCGGGAGTCAGTTCTTCTCGCAGGACACGCCCGGGGTGCCGGACCAGGCGGAGGACGGGGACTCCTTCGGGGCGTCCCTGGCCGCAGCCGATTTCGGGAAGAACGCGAAGGCGGACCTCGCCATCGGCGTCCCCTCCGAGGGACTGGGAACGAACACCGCCTGCGGCGCGGTCGACGTGCTCTACGGGACGACGGGCGGGCTGACGACGACGGGCAGTCAGCTGTTCACTCAGGACACGCCGGGCGTCAAGGACCAGTGCGAGGCTCAGGTCGCCCTCACCCTCGGCGACGACTTCGGGTTCTCGCTCGCGTCGGCGAACTTCGGCAAGAGCGCGCAGGCGGACCTCGTCGTCGGGGTGCCCGGGGAGGACATCGGGACGGTGCGAGATGCCGGGGCCGTCAACGTTCTCTACGGCACCGCCACCGGACTGTCCACGACGGGGAACCAGTTCTGGAGCCAGGACAGCCCGGGGGTCGCGGACTCCTCGGAGGGCAAGGCGGTCTCGGACAACGCCCCCGACCTGTTCGGCTTCGCGATGCTTGCGACAAACTTCGGGAAGACGGCCCAGGCCGATCTGGCCATCGGGGTCATCGGCGAGAACCTGGTCGGCAACACGCTGTTCGACCCCGGCGCCGTCAACGTCCTGTACGGGGGAACGAACGGGCTGTCGGCCACCGGCAACAAGCTGTGGACCCAGGACAGCCCGGGGATCAAGGACCAGTCAGAGGCCGGCGACGAGTTCGGCTTCGGCTTCGGGAGCGGGTCGGGCAGCTCGAGCAGGTGACGCCACGGGTAGGGCTTCGGGCCGCCCGAGCGAAGCACGTTTCTCAGGGCGCGCGTTCGAAGGAGCCGATGTCGCACCTCGGCCCCTGGGGCCGCTTGACGCCTCGCTGATCCGTCGCCACGGCGCACTGCGCCGACGGGATCACGTTCAGCGCCGGGCTCCCGGTCATCAGGGCCAGCGTCTGGGTTGGTCCGCCGTTGGCCGCCAGCAGTCCCAGCTTGGCGTCGACGTTCCTCTTGTCGGACGCGATCAACGTGAACCCGGCGCAGCCCAGGGTCTTCCCGATGAGGTTGTGGCCCAACGAGGAGATCGAGCCCTTGCAGTCCGACGAATGGGGCGCCGTGTTCCTGGCGACGATCGTCGCCTCGAGCTTGGCGGTGCCCCCCGTGACGAGGAGGCCGCCGCCGGTCCCCGCGCTGTTTCGGGCCACGGTCGTGTTCGTGATGTTCAACGCGTTCGCATCCGTCTCCACTCCGCCGGCGCTCGAGGTGAACCCGAAGGCCAGATTGGAAGCGATGGTGGAGTTCACGATGGAGTCGGTGGTCGAGCCGCTCAGCGTGAGCCCCCCCGCCCGGCCCTCGACTCCGGCCGACGCGACGTTCCTGCTCACGGTCGAGCTCGACATCGCGAGACCGCCGTTGATCGAGATACCGCCGCCCGCCGCGGTGGAGTCCGCGCTGTCGGACGAGACGAGCAGCCGGTTGCCGTCCACGGTCGAGCTCCGCAACGTGAGCGTGCCGCTGTCGCCGCGGATACCGCCACCCCGGGCCTCACCGAACTGATCCTGCCCGTGTGCGCGGATCGTGTTCGAGGAAACCGTCGATGAGATCACCGAGAGGCCGCCCTGGAACCAGATGCCGCCGCCGTACCCCTCCCCGTTCAGCCTGGCGTCTGAGGACTCCACCGACCCGACGATCCGCGATCGAGTCAGGCTGAAGCTCTGGCCGATGACGAGGGCCAGCGCTCCGCCCCGGGGGATGGCCGGCCCCTCCGACGCGACCCCGGTGATCGTGTTCCCGAGGAACGCGGAGTCCGAGGCGGTGCCCTTCGCGACGTGGGCCGAGATCGCCCCGCCGATCGCGTCCGCCTCTTGGTCCGACCCGTCCTCGACGGCGATCAGGCGGTTTCCGCTGACGGTGGAGTCGGTCATCGAGAACATGGTGCCGTTGGCGATCAAGAGACCGCCGCCGATCGAGGCCGATGCATTGCCCAAGCTCTCGCCGTGGCTCGTGGCGCCGTTCCCGTCGATGTGTGAGGAGGCCACCGTCAGGGGTCCATGACCCTGGTAGATACCGCCACCTCCGGCTGTGGCGTAGTCGCCAGATGACTTTCCGACGGCGTGGTTCGATCTGACGCTGGACCGGAGGACCGAGAGCGTGCCGGATGTGTTGATCCCGCCCCCGAGCGCGACCACGGGGAAGACGGAGATGCTGATGGCCCAGTTGTCGGTGATCTTCGAGTCGGTGACGCGGAGAACCCCGCTGGCCAGGTAGATGCCCCCGCCCTGCGCCTGACCGCCGGCGACGCTTGTGCCGCCACTGAGCGCCACGTTGCCGTACACCGAGACCTTGTCCAGTGTGAGGATCCCGCCTCCGGCGAAGATCCCGCCGCCCTTGGCCTGGACATCGTCATCCCTGTATCCCCCCGTGATCTCGAGGCCGGCGAGGTGCACCGTGTGCGAGCCGGTGATGGTGAGGGCCCTGTCGACCGTGCCACCGTCGAGCGTGGCGGTCGGACTGCCTTTCAGCGTGAGGTTCTTGGCGATGACGAAGTTCCCCACGCACGTCCCCTTGATGGCCAGTGTTGCTCCCCCGGTGGCAGAGTCGATCTTCTGTTGCAGGTCGGTGTGCGCGCAGTCGACGCTGATCGTGGTTGCCGCCGCCGGCGGGGCCAGCGCCGCCAATGCTGCCACCAGTGACAGCGCCACGCCGGCAGCTCGAATGACCTGTGTTCTCCGCATCGGAGCTTTTCCTCCCCCCTGGAACGGGCATCCTGTCCCATTTCGACCTCGGTGCCAAGGGCGGAATGGTGGAGGGCCGTGGTCCCCGTCCTTCCTCCCAGGTGAGCTGAATGGCTACGATCGCCGTCAATGACAGGCTCCACTGGGTCGCCCGAGCAGTCCGAGGAACCTCGCGGACAGGGGCCGCCCTGGCACGGCTGGCACCCGCAGGCGGACTTGCTGAACTTCGGCTCGCCTTCGAGCGCACGTGAACCGCTCGAGCGTCTGGGGCGGGAGGCGTGGGGCGCGGCCCTCGACTACCTGTTCGACGAGGCGATGCGCCGGCCGGTGGGGCCAGATCCGTACCCGGCACTCCGGCGGGAGTACTTCGGCGACACCGACGCTCCCGGTCCGGCGCCCGACGCTCCGTCCACGTTCGAAGAGATCCTCGAGGAATTCCGGGGACGCCTGGCCCCGCACATGCTGAACGCCCACCACCCCCGGGCGCTGCCGTACTTCACGCCGCCGGCGCTGCCCATCTCGATCGCGGGGGAGCTCCTGGCACAGTGGACGAACCAGGGCGTCGACCTGTGGCAGTGCAGCCCGGTGGCGTCGCTCGTCGAGGAGGAGGTCATCCGGTGGCTGTGCGACCTGGTGGGGTACGGGGACGGGTCCTTCGGCGTCCTCACGTCGGGCGGGGCCATGGCGAACCTCATGGCGCTGACGGTGGCGCGCGAGGTCCACCTGGCGGGGCTGCTCGGACGCGACGGCCCTCCCCGCGGCGCCGACCTGGAGGGGGTCCGCGTGTACGCCTCGGACCAGGCGCACTTCTCGGTCCGTCGGGCCGTCGACCTCCTGGGGTTTCCGCCCGAGACCCTGCGCGTGCTCCCCTCCGACCAGGGGTTCCGTCTGCGCGGGGAGGCCGTCTCGCGCGCGGTCGCCGAGGACCGCGCTGCCGGGCAGGTGCCGTTCGCGGTCGCGGCCGTGACGGGGTCGACGAACACCGGCTCGGTGGACGCTGTCCCCGAGCTCGCCGAGGTCGCTGCACGCGAGGGCATGTGGCTGCACGTCGACGCGGCCTACGGCGGGGCCGTGCGGCTGTCCGGGCGTGACCGTGGCCGCATCGCTGGGCTCGAGCTCGCCGACACGGTCACCCTCGACCCGCACAAATGGTTCTTCCAGCCGCACGACATCGGTGGCCTGCTCGTCCGGCGCCGGGAGCACCTGCCCCGGGCGTTCCACAGCTCTCCCGAGTACTACCGGAGCTCCCACTCCGAGGGCGAGCCCCTCGACTGGTACCGGTACTCCATCGAGGGGACCCGCCGGTTCCGGGCCCTCAAGCTCTGGTTCTCGTGGAAGTTCCTCGGCACGGAGGGCTTCGGTCGGTTGATCCAGCACACGCTCGACCTCGCCGTGTACCTGGCCCAGCGATGCCGGGAGAGCGACGACCTGGAAGCGCTGCCCGAGGACCCCGAGCTCTCGGTCGTGTGCTTCCGCCACCTCCCGGGCGGCAACAGCACGAGCGCCGACCCCGGAGCGCTGGACCGGTACCAGGACCGGCTGCAGCGGGCGCTCGAGGTCTCGGGCGAGGGCTGGCTGTCGACCACGCGGCTGCGCGGCCGGACCTACCTCCGAGCCGGCATCGTGAACTACCTGACGACGAGGGAAGACGTCGACGAGCTGCTCGCGACCCTTCGCCGTCTGTCGCCGGCGGCGGCCCGAGAGGCCGGGACCGGGTAGTCCGCGACTCAGGGATGGAGCTCGAGACCGTCAGCGGCGCGGTGGAGCCGTCGACGAACGGGCCCGGGCGCTCTACACGACCTCGACCGTCTGGTCGACGGCACGACGAACCGCGTCCGCTACCGGGCACAGCTCGATCGCCCGGCGGATGGCGGCTTCCGCCTCGGCGCCGCCGGCTCCGTCGACGGATGCGCCCACCCGGATGCGTACCGACAGGGGCCCGGCAGGCACATCCGGGTCCATGCCGAGGATTCCCCGGTCGTCCGATTCGCTGTCGACGTCCACGGAGAGGGCGGTGAGGGTGATCCCCGTCCGCGCCGCCTCCATGGCCACGAGGCTCCCCGCGCACGAGGCGAGCGCCGCGCGAAGCAGCCATCCCGGCGACAACCCCGCCGCACCGCCGCCGACCGCCGATGGCATGTCGGTCGTGAGTTCCTCTCCCTGCGGTCCGGTCACCCGGAACCGCAGTCCCCCTTCGAGCACCGCCGTCGCCACCGAGTCCGTGTAGCCCGCCTCGTCCGGGTGCTCGGACAGGTACGCGACGGCACCGTCGATCGACTCCCTGATGTCCGGCATGGGTCCACCTCCCGAGCGGGATCGTACGACGCCGCGCCGGCTGGACCGGCCCTCTGCCGGGCTACTTCGGCTGCGCCTGCAGGATCGCGAACACCGCACCCTGCGGGTCAGCGAGGACCGCGAAGTGGCCGACCGTGGGGATCGGCGTCACCGGCATCATCACCTGCGCCCCGGGACCTTGGGCGGAGTTCGTCACGGCCTCCGCGTCGGTGACGTCGAAGTACGGCAGCCAGGCCGGTGGCTGGCCGGGCTGGTTCGGGTTCATGAAGCCGGCGACCTGCTCGTCGTTCTTCTTGATCACGGTGTAGAAGCCGAATTCCTCGCTCAGGGTCTCGCCGGTCCAGCCGAACAGCTCGCCGTAGAACTCCTGCGCCTTGTCCTTGTCCGGCGTGATGAGGTCGGCCCACGTGAACGCCCCGTGCTCCCCGCGAACCTTGAACCCCGGCATCTGATCCGACTGCCACAAGCAGAACCGGGCGCCCGTGGGGTCGGCGATGACGGCCATGCGGCCGAGCGGAGTGTCCATTCCCGGGATCGTGGCCTGCCCACCGAGCTCGGTGGCCTTCGCGACGTCCTTGTCGACGTCGTCGGAGTAGACGTAGATGTTCCAGTGCGGCGGGACGCCCATCGAACGCTCCGCCTCCTGCTGGGTGTACCCACCAGCAGCCCCCCGGCCGTCCGCGACGGTGAACGTGGCGTAGTCGCCGAACCCCTCGATCGGGCGAGCCTCGCTCTGCCACCCGAAGATCGTGGAGTAGAAAGCCCGTCCGGCCCCCAGATCGCTGGTGGCGAGCTCCACCCAACAGAACGTCCCAGGCTCGTGCTTCTCGACGGTCGTCATCGCATACCTCCTTCGGGTCGTTTCCCAACCCTACGCCAGAATGCCGACGTGGGCCGTCCTGGGTGGTCGGCGGCCGTTCCCCGGGGGCTCGGCGACAGGGGCGCACCCCCGACTGGCTGTTCAGTCATCTGCTGGCCTCGACTCACGAAGCTGACTTGATCGAGGGGATCACGGAGCGTTGGACTGTGACCAGGCACGGCGGACAGCCCGGTAGTCGATGACAGCGATGCCGAGCTGCTCGATGAGCTGGCCGGCAAGCGGCGAGGTCAGGAACTCGTAGTCGGTGCGGCGTACCCGCCAGCCGCTGTCCATCGCCCGTGACGCCTGATCGGCCAAACTCGGGTGCACCGCCCACTCGCTCAGACCGGCCGGCAGATCACGCAGCAACTGGGCGTAGCGGGCCGCCTTGGCCTCGAGGTCGAGCGAAAAGCTGTCTAGAAAGTCGTGGTCGATGACGGGCAGACCCCGAAGCCGCAACCTCTGACGGGCCGGCTCGAGCCAGACTCGCACGGCGAGGCCGTACTCCGCGGCCAGCCCGGTGGTCAGGTCAAGGATGTCGTCGCGTCCGCCGTCGGCCAGACAATGGAAGTCCAGGTGCGTCGGTGTGAGACCGGCATCGGCCACGGCGTTGATCTGCGCGCGGAACTCGAGTTCGACTTCGTCCTGCCGGGCACGGGCCACCAGCGCCGAACGTCCTGCGGGGGTGGGGATGAACAGGCGCCCGTCCTCATCGAGCAGAGAGGACACCTTCCGCCTCGGTGCCAGCGGCCCCCAGCGATCGCGCTCCGTATCGCGCACCAGCGTCAGGTGAATCCCGAACGGGACCTCCGGACGGTCGCGCAGCAGGTCCATGGCGGGCCGCGCCCCAGGACATGGCACCATCAAGCTGCACGTGCTGGCGATCCCCTGCTCGATCGAGTCGATGACCGCGGTGTTGATGGCCTCGTACATGCCGAAGTCATCGCAGTTGACGATCAATACCCGGGAATCGGCAGGGAACCCGAGCAGTTCACTCGAGAGGACAAGGGGCGCAACACCTTCACCGACACGTCGGTTCATGCATGAAGTCCATTCTGTTGGGAGCCCGTGGTCCTCAGGTCGACGAAGACGCGTCCGCCTGCACCGCGTCGAGGCCAGTGCCGACTGCCTGGAGGGCGTCGTCCACGAGTGCGTGGAGGTCCTCGCGGCCGCTTTGGGTGCACCAGTTGGTGACCCCCGTCGAGAACGCGGCCAGCGCCACAGCGGCGATCAACCGCGGTCGGGGATCCCCCCCGGGGTCGACTCCGAGCCGTGTCGCCAGCGCCTCGGTCATGCCGTTCTCCCACCGGGCGTGCTTGTCCAGCAGCCGGGCGCGGATCGACGGGGTCTCGTTGGCCAGCCGCTTCGCCGCGACGACCCGCTCTTCGTCGGAGACGTACACGTCGACGAGCGAAGCGAGTGCGTGGCGGACGGCCGTGAACGGCGGCTCCTCAACGGGCCGCGCCTCGAGCGCCGCGCGGAGCTCCAGCCCCAGGTCGTCGAAGAACCCGATCACGACGTCTTCCTTCGAATCGAAGTAGCGGAAGAACGTCCGGGGGGAGACCTCCACCTGCTCGACGATGTCCTCGATCGTGGTTCCGTCGAACCCCCGCTCGGTGAACAGCCGGAACGCGGCGTCGGTGAGCTGGGCTCGAGTCCGTTCCTTCTTCCGCTCCCTGAGTCCGACCGTTGTGTCCATGACGGGCACAGCATAGCACTTGGCGGTCGATGCAATCTGGCAGGAGTTGCCAAAAGACAGCGGATGCGTGTAGGGTGGGCGCACCTCCGGAAGCGGTGCCACCGGGATCGCACCGGAGGGGAATGTGGGAAGCCCGCACTGCAGGGAAGGAGAACGCTTTGACCAGGAGCGACGCTTACGTGTTCGTCCAGACCGACGGGCACACCGATCCGATCGCGCGGTCGCTGCAGGCCCTCCCGGGTGTCGTGCTCGCCGAGGACGTGCAGGGACCGTTCGACGCGGTGGTCCTGGCGCGACCCGACGGCGCGGTCGACTCGGTGGAGGGCATCGTCGAGGAGATCCGCGCGCTGCCGGGCGTCATCCACGCACTGGCCGCGCCACTGGTGCCGGCGCACGCCGAGGTCCCGAGCCTGACGGCGGCGTGACGGTCGAGCCCGTCGGGGGAAGGCTTGGGGGAACGGACCCGACCCGATTTGGGAGGCACGATGAGACCAGTCGAGGAACAGACGATCCTGGTGACCGGTGCCACGGACGGCCTCGGCCGGGCCCTGTCGACCGAGCTGGCCCGCCGCGACGCCACGGTCCTGATCCACGGGCGGAACGAGGCCAGGCTGGAAGAGACGGCTCGGGAGATCCGTGAGGAAACCGGCAAGGGCCTCGTCCGCACGTACCTCGCCGATCTGTCCTCGCTGGAGGAGGTCGACGGGCTGGCCCGGGAGATCATCGACCGCGAGGTCCGGCTCGACGTCCTGGTCAACAACGCGGGAATCGGGGGCGGCGCGGACAGGAGCGTGCGCGAAGAGAGCGCGGACGGCTACGAGCTGCGGTTCGCGGTCAACTACCTGGCGCCGTTCCTGCTCACGGAGGAGCTGCTGCCCCTCCTCCGACGCTCGGCGCCGGCGAGGATCGTGAATGTCGCGTCGGTCGGCCAGGAGGCGATCGACCTCGACGACGTGATGATCGAGCGGGACTACGGCGGAATGCGTGCGTACCGCCAGAGCAAGCTCGCACAGATCATGCATGCGTTCGAGCTCGCCGAGCGCCTCCGCCGCGAGGGCGAATCCGGCGTGACGGTCAACGCGCTCCACCCGGCCTCGCTGATGAACACGAAGATGGTGTACGAGAGCTTCGGCCACACGATGAGCACGGTGGAGGACGGCGTCGAGGCGACCCTCCGGCTCGCCGTCTCTCCCGAGCTCGACGGCGTCACCGGCCGCTACTTCGACCGCCTCGACGAGGCTCGCCCGGATGACCAGGCATACGACGCCGAGGCTCGCCGGCGCCTGTGGAGGCTGAGCGAACAGCTCGTCGACGAGGCCCTCCCTCGCCCGAGCGCGGCGGCCGGCGCCTAGATTCGCTTCCGACGTCTGGGGGAGGGAGCGATGACGGGATACGAGGTCGAGACGATTTCGATCGACGGCCGCACCACCGCGTTGGGCTCGGCCGGGCAGCTCACCCTGGTGGTGGATCGGCCGGCCCAGGCAGGGGGCGGGGGCCAGGGCTTCAGCGGCGGGCAGCTGCTGAACCTGGCCGTCGCCGGGTGCATCTCGAACGACCTGTTCCGTGAGGCCGCCCGCGAGGGGATCACGCTCCGGCGGGTGCGGGTCGCGGTCCGAAGCGACTACCAGGGCGACCCCGCCGTCTCCACCCCGATCGAGTACGAAGTTGAGGTGGACGGCGACGCCCCGGAGCAGGACATCCGCCGGCTCGTGGCGCACGTCGACGAGATCGCCGAGATCCCCAACTCGCTCCGAAGGGGAACCGAGGTGGTCGTCACCTCGATCCGTGTGGGTCCCGCCGCGCCCTGAGCGACCCTGATCTCGAACCGTGCGTCAGCTCAGGTGACCCTCGCAGGTCCCGCTGTTGTCGTTGGTGCTGTTCGTGCCGTCCGGGCACGTGGTGTTGTCCCAGTTGACTCCGGTGAGGGTCGCGCCCGGCAACTGGGCGCCCGTCATGACTGCATCTTTCATGTTGGCGTTGGTCAGGTCGGCGCCGTCCATGTGGGCGTTCTCGAGGGCGGCGTCGATGAACTCCACGCCCTGGAGGTTGGCGTTCTCCAGGTGGGTCGCGACGAAGTTGACGCCGTCCGCGAGTGCGAACTTCAGATTCGCCCCCGACAGGTCGGCTCCGCTCATGCTTTGGTGGGAGATGTTGGCGGCGATCAGGTTGCATCCGTGCCAGTCGATCGAGTTGTGCGGGTACCCGATGCAGTTCGTCGTCACGAATGCAGTCGAGTCCTTCCCGTCGAGCTTGTCGGAATTGGCGGCCTTCCCTGTCTTGCTGAGGAATTTCGTGTCCGCGCCGTCCTTCGTGTAGACGGTGAGGGTCCGCTCCCCGGTCGCGCAGGTGAGGCTGTTGTCGATGGCGCGGACGGCCCCGGACTTGACGCAGAGCTTGAACGTTCCGCTCTGGCCGATCGCGGCGATCGCGACAGCCGAGATCCCCACGGACAGGACCACCACCGCCCCCGCCATGATGGCAATCGACCTGACGCGGCTACGCAACGTCGCCTTCGTGCTGCTCATTCCTCCCCCGATCTGTCCGGACGCCGAAGCTTCCCGGGCATTCCCCCGCCTGGCCTCTCCGAAGGAGAAGCAGACCGTTCCTCGGTCCGGGCGCACCTTCGCGGACTGCCGCGACGGAGTCAATGGACAGATCAGACCCGTGAGCGACTTCTCGGCGATGCCTGAGCTCGGTGAGGGGGACGCGGGCTCCACTCGTCGCCCATGGGGGGCGTGGGCACCGGACTCCAGGCCTCCGCTGGGGCCTAGTCCTGGGTATCGGGATGCCGCAGGTCGTGCTCGACGACGTGCGCCATGTGCACGGCCAGGCGAGCAGCGGAAAGCTTGTCGTGCCATCCGAGCTTCCCGATGGATTTCGTTCCTTCCCCCGGCCGCGTCCACTCCGCCCGCCGTCCCCTCGCCGCGCCATCGTTGATCTTCTTGGTCGTGTCGGCGTCGACGCCGTGGTCGGTCCACCCTCGTTCCATCCACTTGACCATGCAGTCGTAGCCGAGTGCGAAGTCACTCCAGCGAAGATCCTCGTCGATGAACCCTCCGAAATGGGCAAGGAATTCTCCAGCCAGGAGGTCTTCGATGGGTTGTCCCGGAGCGGCGACGATCAGCGGCGAAATGACCTCCACCCTGATCGGCTCCTTGTCGACCAGACCGGCCACGTTGTCCAGGAGCTGTTCGAAGAGTTCCTCCGCCGAGGCCTCTGGCTCGGCCCCGCCGCCCCCTTGGTCCGTCGGCGGATGTGCGTCGGCCGTCACCTTCTGCCCGGTCAACTTCATCGATCGGATCTCTGCCTGATCGCTCTGCTGGCGAGACCACTCGGCCTGCAGCTCTTCCTGGAGGGCCCCGGACGCCTCGCCCGGCAGCCCTTCGATGAATCGATTCATGATGCTCCGGAGCTCATCTCGCCACTTCAGGCGCGAGTTGGTCTTCTCCATCTGGTGGAGGTCGTCGTACAACGACTGTGTCATTCCGACGTGGAGCGCGCGCGTCAATGTGTGCGTCCACGTCGGTCGATTGCCCGGATCCGACCAGGCCGCATCGCTCGGCGGGGCCGTCGGATGCGGGTGGATGAGGAGATGCAATCTCCGTCCGCCCGCCTCGTGGCCGAGCGCTTGATCGGCTTCGTTCGCCAGCCCGATCGTCCGACCGAGTGGCTCGTTGTCGATCGTCCCGCCGTCCGTGTACCAGAGATGTCCGCTGTCGGGAAAGTTCGTGACCCCGTTCTCGAGGTATTGATCTCTGTCTGCGCTGCGATCCAGCACGACCGGAGGGAAACCCAGCGCGTTCGCCCCGGACGCCAAGGAGAATTTGAGTGGCGACGCATCCGGCGGCTCCGTGAACGTGGTGGGCGGATCCCCCGCGGCAAACGTCACCTCGTGCCAGTCGAGGTAGGTGGTGGCCTCGATTGGTGTGTCACGCTCGAGGCTCGGCAGGTGGTAGCCGAACCCCCGAAGAGCGGCGAGCGCCATCGAGACTCTGATCGACTCGGTCTGGCGGGGCGCGGGCGGCTGCGGAACCGTGCGAAACAGGTGCGCCCCGAGCTCGTCCAGCCGTTCCCCGGACAGTGGGGCAGAGGTGTCGTGGGAGCGAAGGCTGTCGATGGCCGGTCCCTCCACCCATGCCTCGGACATCAGGGCGACGGGGTCCGCGCCCTGAAGCAGGATCCAGGCCGAGAGCAGGGCCGTCATCGATCCGGCCGAAGCGCCGCTCATGACGTCGATCACAACCGGTCGGTCGCCGTCGCCCAGCTCCTGGAGCCCGACGAGGAGCGCGGCCAGCGCCCCACCCTCGAAGGCGCCGAGCGACACGGCCCCCGACAGCGTCATCGCGATCCGGAGTCGGTTGTTCGAGTCTCCGGGCGTTTGATCCGGTGTCATGGCCTCCCTCCCTCAGCGTTCTGCCCGACCGGATGGTCCGCCGTCGGCTTCTGTGCGCGAGCCCTTCTCCTCGGGCGGCGAGCCGGCGCGGCGGCCGGCGGGGGGTGCGATTCCGTGCCGTCGCGAGCTCCCGCCGCGGCCGAGCTCAGGCCGCTCCCCGTGTATGCCGCCACGATCATGCCCCCGAGGAGCACGATGACGGCGGTCCCGGCTCCGAAGCTCGCATTGCCGTGCGCCTTCCCCCACAGGACGAACGCAGCAGCGCCTCCCAGGGCGAGGCCGATCAGGCCGTTCACCTTGAACCAGGTGAGGAAGGGGCCCTTCGTCCCCTTGCCGAACGACGGCTTGCTGGCGGAGCGTCGCTCCGTGAGCCAGATCCCGAGGACTCCCATCACGGCGGTCAGCGGTACCCCCACCCACCCGAGGAGATCGATCGAGCCGAGTTGCCTGGTGGCCTTGACGGGGATGTCCTGGCCTTCGAGCCTCGGGTCCCGGATCTGGATGGAGCCGGTGTACGTTCCCGGTGCGATCCCGCCGGCTGCCGCCGGATCGATGCAGAGATTGAGCTCCACCCCATCCTTCAACCGCCTGTTGACCCGCACGGCGACAGCGGACTGATCGATCTTCGCCTTCCCCTGGCGAAAGGGGCCCGCCAGGAACTGCAGATCACCCGCGGGCAGCACGCCGGCGGTGACCGTCACGGGTATGTCGACGTCCGCGACGGAGTTGTCGTGGCCGAGATCGATCACCACCTCTTCCTTGGGCCCCGTGAGGACCACCGGCCGTCCGCCCGGGCTCACCG
Source organism: Actinomycetota bacterium (assembly GCA_045805265.1). Classification (GTDB taxonomy): domain Bacteria; phylum Actinomycetota; class UBA4738; order UBA4738; family JACQTL01; genus JBJMLO01. The sequence continues at coordinate 623,471 of JBJMLO010000011.1, read as the reverse complement.
AAGGGGGTGTGATATCGGGCTGGGTGCAGGTCCCGCTTGCAAGGGCCGAGCTCGATGGGAGCACGATCCACATCCCGATGGCGCTCGCGGCGAGCAGCAGTCCGGCAGGCCACAGGGCGATCCGCGCGAGCAATGAGGAGCCTGGGTCGATCTTGTGTCGGAAAGCAGGGTTGAGCGGTCGGCGAACTCGAGGATTCGGGGGGCGCATCGACTCCTCCTCGCGCGCCCTGCTCGGGCTCTGGTGTCACTCCGGGGCGCTCGGGGCGACGCAGTCCGTCTATGAGTGGCACCGGCGATTCTGAACCGCTCGTCCGCCCAGGGTCAAGAGTCCGTCCACGGATGTCTCCGCGGTAATTGCCTGCGCCCCGAAGGTTCGACCGGTGCGGCCGGCGATGCTTACCGGGAGAAACACGGAGGGGCGGCCGGCTAATTCATTATTTCGATGACGATGGAGCGAGTGGGCTGATACACCACTTGACGGGACGCGGCCAAGACCATCAGCGGTGATCACCCCCGACACGTCCGTGACCTACGCGCGAGGCGACCCGTTATCGCACCGAGTCAGTCTGCCCGACCGCGGCTCGGCCCATAAGTAGTGGCCCGGCGAATAGGCCAACCTACCGATACCAGGTGGTGAACACGCCTCCTAGGGTGGCCCGATGCGCCCTTCCCTCGAGTCGCTGCCGAGCGACGATTCGCTTGTCGAAGCCCTCGCCAGTGGCGACGCATGGGACCTCGACCGCCCGCCCACGACGACCATCAGAACCGTGCTCTGCTGGATCGGGCTTCTGATCTTGGTATCGGCACTGCTGTTCCTCCCACTGGCCTATCTGAGCAACCAACTGGGGATCGGCGATGCGTATGCATGGATTCCTCCGACGGTGGTATTCGGCGTCTGGTTCACTTGGTTGATCGGTCGGCCTCTGGCTGTGCTGCTGGCGGACCGGAAACGAAGCCCGGAGGGCCCCGTCCAGGATCGCGGGGTGTCCATCGTCGTTCCGTGCTCCAACTCAGCTCACAAGATGGAGGCAACGGTGCAGTCGTTGCTCGCCCAAACAGCGCGACCCATCGAGATCGTCCTCGTGGAAAACAACAGCACTGACGACACATGGGCGGTGCTGCAACGTCTCGAGCGGGAACATTTGGAGGTCCGCGCGTTCTCGGTCTCCACCAGACGAGACGAGTACGCGGCCAGCGTGGCCGTCAACTACGGGGTCGCCCGAGCCAGCCACGACATCATCGTCCGGATGGACGACGACACGGTGATGGAGCCGGATACTGTCGCCCGCGCCATTCCAGCGATCGTCTCGGGCCGGGCGGTCGCGGTGGCTGTGAATTTGCGGGTGGCCAACCATTTGGCGTCAGTGTGGACTCGTCTTCAGTCCCTCGAGTACATGCTCGCGATGGAATTGGAGCGACGTACACAGGTGCTGGTCCAGAGCCTTCTCTGCGCCAGTGGTGGGCTGTCGGTATTCCGGCGAGATGTCGTCCTTCGTTCCGGAGGTTTCTGCTCGCTCCCGAAGTGGGTCAGTGAGGACATGGACATGACCCTGAAGGCGCACCGCCTGGGCCGGGTTGCCATGGCTCCAGACGCCATCGGCTATACGTCCGTTCCCGAGACCCTGCGACAGTTGATTCGTCAGCGGCTCCGGTGGGCAATCTGCGGCACGGTCGCCGTATACATCCACAGAGAGGGCGTCGCGAACCGACGGTACTGGCACGAGGGGACGATCGGCTTCGCCGGTCTCCCCATGCGTGCGCTGTCGGGCCTGCGCGACCTGTTTGCCGCGTCATTGCCGCTCTACCTCGCGGTGAGTGTCCGACACGGTGGTCTCATCTGGCTGGGTGTGCTCACCGGTGGTTACCTGGTGACGCTCGCACTTCAAATCGCAATGATCAGCCCCGCCCTCCGTTGCCGGCAGGGACTGGCGGTATGGTGGCTGCTGCCGCTCACCGTGCTCGTGTATGGACCCCTTCTGTTGGCGGTTCGGTTCGCCGGTACGTGGGCCGGTGTTCGTCACATCTTCATGCTGCGAGCCAAACAGGAGCAGCTGGAGCACGCGGGACTCTTCGACGTGGACGGCGTGGAGCTGGAGTCTCCCGTGCCTGTGCCCGTCGGGTAGCTCCCCCGAACCAAGTCGACTCGAGCCAGTCTCGCACCCCGACGGACGGCGCGATCTGCTGGTCGCCAAGCTCGGCGACGGAGCCGGCGCGTTAGAAGGCCGTTCACGGTCATCATCTCCTGGCCACCGCAGCCACGTCCGCCTGTCGATCACGACCTCCCGACGGGCTCCAGCGGCCTCGTCGTGGCCGGCGTCACGCCGCGGAGCGGTGCGCGGTTTGGTAGCGGGTGATGATCACGCCCGTGCGCGTGGTGGTGCTGTCGACGAGGCGAAAGGATGCTGGCGGACTGCCCTCGGCGAACAGCCGACGGCCGGTCCCGAAGACGACCGGGGTGATCGAGAGCATGTACTCGTCGATCAGGTCATGACGCATCAGCGTCTGGAGCAGGTTTCCGCTTCCCATCACGGTCAGGTCCCCGCTCACCTCTCGCTTGAGTTGCGCGACGGCCTCGGCGACGTCTCCGTCGAGCAGGGTCGAGTTCGGCCAGGGCAGCGGCTCGCGCAGCGTTCTCGAGGCCACGTACTTCGGGGCGTTGTTCAGTCCGTCCTTGAAGGGACCGCCCCGCGTATTCCAGTACCCGAGCATCTCTTCGTAGCTTCGCCGGCCCAGCAACAGCTGCAGTCCGCCACCCTCCGCAACGCGGGCCTGGACCGCGGCCAGAGCCTGGTCATCGAGGTACTGTGCGGCCCAGCCGCCGTGGGTGAACCCGTCGCGCGGGTCCTCATCCGGACGTCCCGGAGACTGCATCACCCCGTCGAGCGTGACGGCATTGATCACGACGACCTTCCCCATCCACGGCTCCCCTTTCGGCTACGTCGTCCGGCGTTTCGTATCGAAGACGGCCGCACCCAGTCCGTTACTGCAACAGGCCGTTCTCGGCGAGGAACTCCCTGGCCACCGCGGCCAAGTTCCGCCCGTCGGTCGCGACCTTCCCGACGAGCTCGGTCACGGTCTGGGTGGAGAGCCGGGCGCTCACCGCGTCGAGCAACCCCCGGACCTGGCCGTCCAGCTTGTCCGAGCGGATCACGGGCGTGATGTTCTCCGCGTTCTGGAGGTGCTTGTCGTCGACGAGCGGCACGAATCCGTTCTCCTCGATGCTCGGGTCCGTGGAGAACAGCAATCCGATCTGCACGTCGTCGGCTTTGAGTGCGGCGATGGTCTGCGGCCCGCCAACGTCCAGGGCGTCGAAGTCGTCGAACAGGATCCCGTACGCCCTGTTCAGTCCCGGGAGGCAGAACGGTCGTTGGGGGCATTCCGGCGGGCCGCCGAACGTCAGCCGGCCGGCGACAGGGGCCAGGGAGCTCATCGTCGTCAGGTCGAATCGCCGGGCCGTCTCCGCGTTCGCCACGAACTCGTTGGTGTCGTGGGCCGGCGACGGCCGGAGCACCGTGATCCCTCTCGGTTGCAACAGCTCGCCGTCCTGCAGGGCGACGCGGGCGGGATCGTCGGAGGCCCGCGCGTTCGGATCGAGGAACAGGAGCAATGACGAGAGGTACTCGGGCTTCAGGTCGATCTGGCCCGACTCGAGGGCGTTCTGCGAGACCTCTCGAGACCGGAGGTCGAACTGCCGCTCGACGCCGTAGCCCGCCCGCTCCAGGACCTGCGCGTACATCTCCGCCACGAGCTGGTTCTCGGTGAACGTGCCGGACACGCCGACGACCATCGTCTCCTTCGGTCCGCCGTCACCATGCGGTGCCGGGCCGGCGCCGGAGGGACTGCACCCAGCCAGGGCCACGCACACGGCCAGCAGGGAGAGCTTCCTCATGAGTTTCATCACGCCTCAGGCGGACGGCACCGCGACCGGAACGTCCGCCCGGCGGCCGAGCAGGACGCGGGCGGGAGTGGGTCCCTTGCCCTTCAGGTCCACGGTCGTCGTCGGCCCGAACTCGCAGACGTCGCCGAGCTGGCGGGCGGTCGGGTCCGAGACGAGGGCCTGGCCGGGCTCCGCGCTTTCCTGGAGCCTGCTGGCGAGGTTCACGGTGTCGCCCCACAGGTCGTAGGCGAACTTCCGGTACCCGATGATCCCAGCGAGGGCAGGGCCGGTGGCGACTCCGATCCGCACCCGGACGGGGTCACCGGAGGGCCACCGCACCTCTCCGGCTTCGGCCAGGATCTCGATCGCCATCGAGGTGGCGGCCGCGGCGTGATTCTTCCTGGGGACCGGCGCGCCGGCCACGGCCATGTACGCGTCGCCGATGGTCTTGATCTTCTCGAGGCGGTGCCGGTCGGCGATCTGGTCGAACCGGCGGAACAGCTCGTCGAGGGCCGCGGCGAACTGCTCGGGGGTTGACCGCGCGCCCTGCTCCGTGGATCCAACCGCGTCGGCGATGAGGACCGTCACCTGGTCGAACGCCTGCGCGATCCGCTCGCCGGGGGAGGTCTTGAGCTGCTCGACGATGGCCTGCGGCAGGATGTTCAGCAGCAGGCCGTCGGATCGCTCCCGCTCCTGCTGGACCTCGCGCTCACGCAGGAACACCTGTCGTGAGAACCGCTCCAGTCGATAGGCCGCCATGCACCCCAGGACCCCGAACGAGAGGAGGAAGAAGGCCGCGATGACCTGGCTCACCTCGACGATGTACCGCGCCGTGAACACATACGGGAGGTACGCGGCGATGCCGATCAAGGTGATCAGCACGACCAGGAGGAACCGAAGCCGCAGGAGGGTGTAGGTGAACGCCGTGATGAGGATGATCCCGACGTAGCCGTACTCGGCGGGCAGCGTCAGGATGTTCGAGGTGTAGTACACCCACCCCAGGAGCGTCAGCGTCGCGATGACGACCGTCATCGATTGCCAGATCCCCCGAAAGAGGGGTGTGAAGGTCAGCCCGAAGCCGACGAGGAGCAGCGGGATGAACACTCCGAACCGCATGATCGTGTCGAGCCTGCGGTCGGCCAGGGCCAGGATGTGCGGTTGCAGCAGCAGGCCCCACGCGACCCAGAGGGCGACCCCGGCCAGGAAGGCGAAGCGGATGTTCCCGATGTTGTGACGGAACCGGTCTTCCCGAAACGCCGCCTCGAGGGCGGGGTCGCGAAACCGAAGCCGCATCCGATCGAGGCTGAGCGGCGACCGCTTTCCAGCTTGAGTTGGTGTATCGGCACGATCCATCGCGAACCCCCCGGCTGACAATGATGACCGCTCGGGAGGGGGATGTCAGCCCAGGGAGAGCGACCGTCCACGTACCAGGACAGCGCTCCAGGCGGCCCTACATCTCCTGCGGCCGCCGACCGTATGACCGACTTCAGTTGCTCAGGGGCTTCAGCCGGAGCGGCGTGTGCCGGGCGATCACCTCGAAGTCGATATCGGCCTGGAGCAGCGAGGCGTCGTTTCGGATGGCGACCGCCGCGATGAGACAGTCGATCTGGCTCCGAGGGGTCTCACCCGCACGACGGCACGCACGGTGAACGGACGCCGCCGCTTCGTAGTCGTCCAGGCCACGGACGGCCAGGAAACCGAGCGCAAGGAGTCGACCTCGTATCCTCGCGGCCTCCTGGTCCGTGCGCGCACCAGCCAGTGCCTCCATGAGGACGGGCTCGGTGACACAGAGGTCCGCACCTCCGTCGATGAGTCCTCGAAGGACGAGATGGACGGGGCTGCCCGAGGCCCGGAAGAACTCGATCCAGACCGAGGTGTCGACCAGGATCACAGCTCTTCGATGGGCTCGCTCCGGCGCATCTCGAGCAGGTCGCCCTCCCATCCGATCCCCTCGAGCTCGAGGATCGCCTTCCGGTCACCGTCGCCGGCGACGCGACGCAGAGCGAAGTCGATCGCCTCCCGCTTCGTCCGGAGACCGTAGAGCCTCATGACCTTCTCCACGAGCTCGTCGTCGATGACGACGTTCGTTCTCCCCATGGCTCACAGAATACACCTCGATACACCCAACTACACAAGCGACGAGAGACGATCTCGATCCACCGGCAGCGTCACGCGATCGCTCGCGCGGGCTGGCCCACCCGGTCCGCGGGCCGGTGCGACGCGATGTGCTTGGCCAGGTACTCGGCATCACGCCCGACCCCGGTGATCACGTCGGAGGACAACGAGTACTGGAGCTCGAGCCCAGTGAAATAGAGGCCCGGCTGGTCCGCCACGATCCCCCGGTAGTGCTTCGGCTCTTCGTGCTCGTCGAAGACCGGAAGGTCGATCCACGAGAAGTCGTGCCGGAAGCCGGTGCACCAGATCACGTTGGTCACGTTCAGCACCTGCTCGTCCTCTAGCAGCGGCAGCCCTTCTCGGACGCCGGCGACTCGAGGGATCCGCTGCACGCCTGCCTTCACCAGGTCCTTCGGCTTCACGCGGATCAGCGGGGCCGCCATCGTCTTCATCCTGGGGAGCACCTTGCGGCCGATCGGATTCGACCACTTCAACACGTGGTGACCCATGAACCGGAACACGGGGAACCCGATCGCCCCCTTGCGAGAGTCGATGCGGACCGGGATGTGCCCGGACTCCTTGCCCGCCAGCCACGTGGGATGCGTCCGCACCACCTCAAGGGAGATGTCGGCGCCGGAGTTGCCGACGCCCACGACCAGCACACCGCCCTCTCGCAGCTGGGAGGGGTTGCGATAGTCCACCGAGTGCAGCTGCACGATCCCGGGATCCAGGTCCTTGGCGAACGCCGGAACCTTCGGGTCCTGGTACGCCCCGGTCGCCACGACCACCTGAGCGGCCTCCAGCTTCCCGTCCGTGGTCTCCACCACGAAGCCGGCTCCATCAAGCGAGAGCCGCCGGACCCGGACGCCGGTGCGCACGGGGAGCTCGAAGCGAGCCGCATAGGACTCCAGGTACTCGGCCATCTGGTCCTTGGTAGGCATCCAGTGGCCCCGTCCGGGGAAGGGCATCCCGTGCAGGCCGTCGAACCGCCTCGGGGTGAACAACCGCAATGAGTCCCACCGCTTGCGCCAGGCATCCCCGACCCGCTCGTTCGAGTCCAGGATCACGAAGGGCATGCCGCGCTTCCGCAGGTGGTAGCCCGTGGACAGGCCGGCCTGGCCCCCGCCGATGATCACCGTCTCGAACCGCTCCGCTCCGCCGTTCCCGTCCATCGTTGCTCCTCCTCGCCCCATGAGGCCGTCGACCCCATTCCGGTGCGACCGACGGTACGCGCGGCGTTGCCATCGAAGCATCGGCGAAACCATGCAAATCGGGCCGACCGGCGTGGGTCGTTCTATGTACGCGACTCCACCAGACCGTGCTGGTAGGCGTACGCCGTGGCGGCCGAGCGCGAGGACAGCCCCAGCTTGGTGAAGATGTTGCTCACGTGGCGGGCCACGGTCTTCTCGCTGATGACGAGCTCGGCGGCGACGGCCCGGTTCGACTTCCCCGTCGCCACGAGACGCAGCACCTCCACCTCGCGGGCCGTGAGTGGGCCCTGGCGTGCGGTCGAACGGATCGCGCCAGGCATCGCCGTCGCCGCAGTCTCCGCATCGCCCTTCGCGCCGAGTCCCTGGAAAGTCCGGACGGAGGCTTCGAGCTCCAGCCGAGCCGAATCGTCGTCGCCGAGGGCCTGACAGGCGAGCCCGATCTCCACTCTGGTTCGAGCGGTCAGATACGGGGCGTCGAGCTCGCCCCAGACTTTCATCGCCCGCCGCAGGGGGGCGAGCGCCCCACGCGGATCCCCGGTCACCCGGAGCAACGCGCCGGCTGCCTGGCCGGCGACGCCGTGGAGGTAGGGGGCGTCCAGCTCGCCGGCGATCGCCGACAACTCCTCCGACCCCGCACGTGCGGCATCAGCATCTCCGACAGAGAGCATGACCTCCACATACGCGGGCAACAGCGCCGCCCGGGCCACCATGCCCTGTGCCTCATCCAGCTCCCGCCGGACCGCCGCGGCAGCGGCGTCCGGTTGCCCCTGGGCGAGTCGCAGCAAGGCCAGGCCCGGCTGCGGCGACCGCCCTCGCTCGCCGGCCTGCCGATACGCGTCCTCGGCTCGGTCGAGCTCGCCGAGCAACCGGTACAGCTCGGCCAGCTGGTAGAAGGCCGAGCCTGCCACGAGGTAGTTCACCGGAAGCGAGGCGACGTCACACGCCCGCTGCGCCTCACCGACCGCCTCGGTCCAGGAACCGTGGAGCTCGAACAGCCGGGCCCGGTGGACGAGGCACTGGCCACGGAAGGGCACGAGATCGGGCTGGGTGTCTGTCCACCTGGTCAACGCCGCCGTCCACTCCTGGGCCCGGCGGAGGTCGAACATGTACAGGCAGGTGTCGATGACGGCGCAGTAGACGATCCCGGTGACGAGCGGTGACGTCTCCTCCGTGGTCACGGCGACCATCGCCTCGTCCAACCACGGAACGCCGTCGGCGGTCTCGCCCAGTCGCACGAGGGCGTCGCCCCGGCCCAGACGGGACAACGTGAGCAGGTCCGGGTCGCCGAACCGCTCGGCGATGCTTCCGGCCTGTTCGAAGATGCCGTACGCGGCCCTGTGATCCCCGCTGTCCGCGGCCTGGAGCGCCATCGGGACCAGCAGGTAGCCGCGCTCGACGCACTCCTCGTCGGCCTCGTCGAGAACCCTCGCGGCCCTTGCCAGCCAGCCTCCGGCCCTGGCGGGCTCGCCCTGGTTGAACAGCTGCATCCCGAGCCAGAAGGCCGCCCGCGCGGCCCCCGGCCGATCGCCGCGCCGCAGGAACTCGTGATGGGCGCGGGTCGCGTAGTGCTCGGTCTCGTCGTCCTTCGCGATCAGCGCGGCGGACGTCGCAAGCAGCTCGAGGTCCTCGGGCCCGAGTGGCCCGTCCGCGTCGGCCGCCGAGAGCTCGGCGAAGGCCGCGCCCCATGCCTTCCGCGCGAACGACTCCCTGCCACGCTCGAGCGCGCCATCCATGTCAGCGGCCGCCCCTCCCCCGCATGGATGGAGTGTAGGCCACGGTCCGGCGCTCGCCGGCTACGCGCCGCCGGTGACCTCGATGAGCGCGAGCGTGTTGCCATCGGGGTCGACGACGATCGACTTCCGGCTGGCGTCACCCTGCGGCTCGATCGGTCCCGCGACGATGCCGCGCCCCGCGAGCTCCGCCACGGTGGCGTCGAGATCGGCGACCACCTAGGGGGACGTCACCCCGGCTCCCCGGCAGTCGGCCCCAGGCTAGCTGTGCAGCTCGACCGCGCCGATGTCGCAGCGCGTTCCCTGTGGACGCTTCACGCCTCGCTGATCGATCGTGGTGGGGCACGCCGTCTTCGCGATGGCGTCGATGGCGGGGCTCGTCACGGTCGGGGCGATCGTCAGGGTCGGGCCGCCGTTGTTCTGGAGGACCCCGAGGCCGCCCGGGCCTCCCAGTCTCGGGTCCTTCCCCACGATGTCCGTGCTCTTTGGGGTGATCGAACAGCCGACCGTGTGCTGGATGAGGTTGTGGCCGAGGGAGATCACCGCTCCATGACAGTCGGGTCCGACGTCGGCCTGGTTCCTGCCGAGGAGTGTTCCCTTCAACGTGACGGTCCCGCCGACCACGTTGATGCCGCCCCCGTTTCCAGCGGTCGGCCCGGCGATCGCCCCGTTCCCGGAGATCGTCGAGCTCGTGACGGCGAGCGATGTGGCCTCGAAGTCGATGCCGGCGCCCCGCTTGTCGATGTTGGCCGCGACCGACGAAACGTCGTTGTCGGATACGGTCGAGTTCACGATCGAATCGTCCCCCGACCCGGCCAACAGGAGCCCGCCGCCGACCGCCTGTCCGGTGGAGGCGGGGTCGTCGGAGCGCGACGAGGCGAAGTTCCCCGCGACGGTCGATCTCGACATCGCGAGCGGGCCCTGGAGATCCACCCCGCCCCCCGTCGACGACGCATGGGAGCCGGGAGAGTACGTCTCGACGACATTGTCGAAGACCGTCGAACGCACGAGCGACATGCCACCCTCGACGAGCGCGCCGCCGCCCGAAGCCGTGGCGATCGAGCTCCCGGCCTGCGCGTCGACCACGTTGTCCGAGACGGTCGTGCCGGACAGCGTCGCATGCTCCGAGATCAAGACGCCGCCGCCGCCCGCGGAGGCGTCGCCGGCGCTCGTCGCATCCACCCTCGATCGCTCGACCCGGGAGCCCGACAGCGTCACGGGGCCGGACTCGAGATCGGCGGCGCCGCCCAAGGCGAAAGCGCTCCCCGGCGAGTCCGCCGCGGCGTGGTCGTCCGACAGTACGGAGTTCGAGATCGCCACCGAGCTGGCGAAACCGAGAACGCCACCCCCCCGCGCTCTCGCGTTGTCCTCGTCCAATGCGGTCGCCTTCGCCAGGTTCCCCGACACCGTCGACTCGGCGATGGCCAGCGTGTCTGAGTGATCCATGAGCAGACCAGCGCCGCTGGCGGTGGCCGTTTGGGCGCGGGCCGCCGCCTCGTTGTTGTCCACGTGGGACGAGGTGAGGCTCACCGCGCCCTGACCCTCCGCATCGATACCGCCTCCCTGTCCGAACGACAAGGGGCCCGTGCCGATCGCGGAGGCGCGATTGAACGAGACCGTCGAACGGACGAGGGTCAGCGCGGAGCCGGCCCAGATTCCGCCGCCCTCCGCCTCCACGTTGCTCAGGGCCCGGTTGTGGACCACGGACGAGTCGGTCAGGGTCAGCGGCCCGGCGGACATGATGCCGCCCCCGAACGCGCAGCAGGAGGGATCCGTGGACAGGTTGTCCCGCACGACGACGTGGGCGAGCGTGAGCTTTCCGGAAGTGGCCCGGATCCCCCCGCCCTGGGAGGAGGTCCCACCCCCGATTCCGCCGGTGATCGTCAAGCCGACGAGATGCAGGGTCGCGTTCGCCGGGAGATCGGCCTCGACCGTCGCGCCTTCGTCGTCGCCGTCGAGGGTGGCCTTCGGATTGCCCTTGATCGTCAGCGTCTTGTCGACGACGAAGTTCCCGTGACAGAAACCCGAGACGAGGATCGTCGTTCCTGGAGCCGCCGTGGCGATGGCATTCTGGAGGTTCTGCGGGGAGCAGTCGGTGGTGGCAGCGCTCGCGGCCACAGGAATGAGCAGGGCGCACGCCACCCCGAAGGCGGCCGCCAGCACGCCCAAATGCAACCGGATGTGCTTCCTGCCCAGACCCCTCCCCATTTGATCCATATTGGCGACCCGATCCTTCGAAGTCCAGAGGTAGGAGTCGTGGAACCGGACATCGAGCTCGGTCTGGCCGATGCTCGCTCCTCGCCTTCGCCGGGGTCGCCGCCATGTTCGGCGATGTCCTGACCAGCGAGAAATCGACCGAGCGAAGCCAGCCTCCTCAAACATCTCCGGAGTAGGAAGAGAGCTGGCTTGATTGCCACCCCAACGCACGTTCATGCTTCGCGCCGTGCTTGGCGACACCGACGAGCTGCTCCGCGAACACGCGATCGGCTACGTGAACGCCCTGGCCGAACGCTCGGGCGGGCTCGTCCGCCGGGCCGAGCTCGAGGACTTCCGCTTCCAGGGCGTCCGCGTCCCGCTCATCGCGCCGAGGCAGGGAATCTGGAAGCCGCGGGGAATGGACGCCGCGCTCAGCTTCCTCACGACGTGGACGCCGCCGACCGCGAGGCCGCCCTACGACGACGACCTCGGCGACGATGACTACCCCCGGTACAAGTGGCGCGGGACCGATCCGCGCCACTCCGACAACGTCGCGCTGAGGCGGGCGATGGAGTTGCGGAAGCCGCTGATCTGGCTTCAGGGCGTTAAGCCTGGTTTGTATGAGCCGAGCGCGCCGACGTGGCTGGTCGACGAGGAGCCGGACCAGCACCAGTTCGTCGTCGCGCTCGACGAGACCGCGCGGGACTTCTGGCGCCGTGGCCTGGCGACGGCCCCGGCGTTCGAGCCAGTTCGCCGATACGCGAAGGCGCTCGTCGCGCGCCGCCTGCACCAGCCGCTCTTCCGCAGCCGCGTGCTCCTCGCCTACCGGCAGCAGTGCGCGCTGTGCCGACTGCGCCACCCGCCGTTGCTCGACGCGGCGCACATCCGGGAGGACGCACACGGCGGCGCGCCGGTCGTGACGAACGGCCTCGCGATGTGCGCGATCCACCACCGCGCGTTCGACGCCAACGTCCTGACCGTGAAGCCCGACTACCGGATCGAGATCAGCCCGAAGGTCCTGGAGGAACACGACGGCCCAACGCTCCAGTACGCCCTCCAGAGTCTCCACGGCGAAGCGATCTCGCTCCCGACCCACCGCGCCGAGCGCCCCGACCGCGACCTGCTCGAGGAGAGGTTGGATAGGTTCCGCGCCGCTGTGTAGCCGTGGGCCAAATCCACTTCCCGCTACCGAGGGTCGGTCAGCCCGGCAAGCGGACAGGCTTATGTAAAGAGAGCGCCAAAAATAAGATTCGGGCCCTTCCCTCTGTTCCAACGTTAGAGCACAGGCTGATGCGGTTGCCCCTGCGGTTGAGTACCAGCATTGGCACGCGGATGTTCGGGAGGAGCTGTACATGGAACGAGTCGAGAGAGGAGCCGGGGCATCCGGCTCCTCTCTCCCCAGTTCGGTCCGATGGCGGGATTCCCGTCAGGCGAACGCTACGGTCTTCGCGCCGGAGATCATCTCCTCGACCACCTTCGCGGCGCCGACGATCGTGGAGCCCTTCACGAGGTCCTCTTCGGTGATCCCGCGTGGCTTGGTGCACGAGCCGCACAGCCACACCTGTCCGCTGTTGTCGATGAACTCGCGGTACAGCTCGGCGAGCACCGGCAAGCCCGGCTGGGCAATCCCGTCGGTTCCGCCGTCGGTCCCCAGCCACGCGGCCTCGATCGTGCAGAGCACGACCGCCTCCTGCCCCGCGGCCGCGGCGATGTTCGCCGCGACGAACGGCAGCGTCGCCCGCTCGGGATCCTCCTTCCCGTACGTGCAGTTGAAGATCAGCTTGTCGCTCATCTCATCGTCCCCTTTCCACGCTTACCAGGAGGCGTCCGTCCCCGGGTGCCTCGATCGAACGAACGACGTGGCCCATCATCCGAGCGAGCGGAGGCAGGTCCTCCTTCGCGGCCGGATCGCGAGCGCTCACCACGAGCACGTGGCCCACCGGGACCTGCTGCATGCGCCGCCGGAACTCGCCGGCGAAGCCGTCGGCGCACCCGAGATCGCCCGCGTCGAAGTGGTGCACGCCGGCGGCCTCCGAGACGGCGATCGACCGGAAGCCGGAGCACAGCAGATCGATCGCTGCGATCCGTGCGTCCGCACCGACGTCGAGCATCAGGTGCTGCTCGATCACCTGCCATCCGTCGGCATCGTGAAGACGGAAACGGTAGATGATCGCCGCTCGACCCTCGACCTCCCCGGAGCTCGAGGCCTCGACCTGGAACGGGTCCGCCTCGCCGAACCAACTGATGAACCGGCCGATCGCCCCCTCGGCGTCCCACTCGGTCATGAGCTCGCTCGGAAGGAGCATCCTGAACCGGACGTCATTAGCCAGGAGCGCCCTCGCTGCCGTGAAGTCCCGCGTCGTCAGGGCATCGAGGAACGCGGCTCCGATCTCGTGCGCTTCCATCACCCTTGCAGAACGGGGTAGATCTCGTCGGCGACCAGGCCGTGCGCCTCGCGGTGCACCGCGTGCGCGGCGTCGGCGTTCGGCGCCTCGACCAGGCAGAAGACCTTGCCGCCTTCCTCGTCCACCCAGTAGTTGAGGTAGCGCACGCCGTAGCGTTCCTGAACCTGCAAGTCTGCGGCGTGAGCTCCTGCGACGTCGGCCGCGGTGGCGCCCTCGGGGAGTCTGTCGTGCACATCCATGTACAGAGCCATCCGTTCTCACCTCCTTCCGGCGCCTACGGTAGGAAGGCGACCGTTCCGCGACCGTTCCGGAGGGTGGCCTGGTCGGGGCCCGGGCTCATCCGTACCATCTGCCTGCGATGCCCAAGGTGGAGATCCAGCTCCTCGCCCGGTTCTCGGTCGCAATCGACGGCGTTCCGGTCTTGGGAGACGCCTGGCGCAGCCGCCGCGCTGCGGACGTGCTGAAGCTGCTCGCGCTCGCCCCGGCCCACCGGATGCACCGGACCCAGGTCATGGAGGCGCTCTGGCCCGAAAGGGATCCGGAGGCATCCGGCACCAACCTCCGCAAGGCCTTGCACTTCGCCCGGCTGGCGACCAGGGACGATCGATCGATCGTGAACGACCGAGGCGTGCTCGTGCTGTGGCCCGATACTCCCGTCGAGACCGACGTCGAGCACTTCGACGCCGCCGCCCAACGGGCCCTCGAGGGTGGTGGCAAGGCCGCTTCCCTTGCGGCGGCGGACCTGTATGGAGGCGATCTCCTGCCGGACGATCGATACGAGTCCTGGTCGTTCGAGCCGCGGGGCCGCTTCCACCGGCGCTACCTGGACGTGCTCCGCGCCGGAGCGCTCTGGGATCGGCTGGCCGAGGAAGACCCGACCGACGAGCAGGCGGCACGCGCGCTCATGCGGTCTCATCTCGACGCCGGGGAGCGCCGGGAGGCCATCCGGTGCTTCGAGCGGCTGCGCGAGGCGCTTCGGGACCAGCTCGGCGTGGGGCCGGATCCCGCCACTGTCGCCCTCTACGAAGAGGTGCTGGCCGCCGAGGGCGCGCCGCAGCCCTCCGAGGCCGAGCGCGCGCACGCGCTGCTCGCGTGGGCGCTGGTGCACATGAATCGGGGCGACATCGCGGAAGCGGAGGGAGCGGCCGAAGAGGCGCGCGCGATCGCCCTCGAGGCAGGCTTGGGCCGCGAGCTCGGAGAAGCTGCGGTGATCCTCGCCGAAGTAGCGATGGCCCAGGGGCGGTGGCGCGAGCGGTTCGCGGAGGAGCTCGCGGAGTCGATGCGGATGCGCGCCCAGATGGAACCCATCGTCTACGACGCCCACCTGTGCTTCGCCGAGTACTTCCTCTACGCCCCGGAGGGGTACGAGGCTGCTGCCGAGTTCGCGCGCCAGATGATGAAGATCGCCGAGGAGGCCGGCTCCGCAACGGGCGCAGCGCTGGCACTGCTGATGCTCGGTGAGGCCGAACTGCTCGCCGGCCGTCTCGACGAGGCCGAGGAGCATCTGAAGGAGGCTGCGGAGGCGAACGACCGGCAAGGGTGCATCTCCGGCTCCGCGCTGGCGAGGCAGCGTCTGGCGGAAGCGGCAATCACCCGCGGTCGCAGGTACGACGCCAACCGTCTGCTTGGCCGAGCGCGCTCGCTCGCGCTCCGCTCTGACCTCGTCACCCACCTGTCGGTGCGAGTGTTCGGCACGATGATCGAGGCGGCCGCGGATCCGAAGAAGGCCGTCTCGGTACTCCGCGAGGCCGAGCAGGAGCTGAGCCACATGCATTCGTGCGAGCCGTGCTCGATGGGATACCTGACGAGTGCGGTAGCGGCCAGCGCGCGCGGCGGCGAGTTGGATCGGGCGCGCTCGTTCCTCGCCGAAGCGGAGCGGATCGCGGGCATGTGGCAGGGTGGGCTGTGGACCGGCGCCGTGTGGGAAGCACGCGGAATCCTCCGCCAGGCTGAGGGCGAGGACGAGCAGGCACGGGCGATGTTCCGCGAAGCGGCGCAGGCGTTCGCGCGAACGGGCAACGAGTCCGACGCTGCGCGCTGCCTCGAGGCAGCTGCGGGCACCCGCGACGAGAGAGCCCGGCCGAAGGCGCGGCACGGGTAGACAAGTTCCTCTATGGCTCGACCGACTTCCGGCTCACCCAGTCCGCGCTCCTGTTGATCCGGCCGGGACATTGCGGCTACTACGCGCAGCAGCCGTGCGAGATTCAGGGCAGGCGATGTCGCCGGAAAATGCTGAGGATCAGTCGACAGTGGCCGGGGCGGTTCGGGAGCCGGGGCCCCCGCGCGTACCGAACGGTTACCTGACGCCCTTCCGGGGAGGCCATGAACACGCGGATGAGGCCTTGGACCACCAGCTCAGCCCGGGGAGCCCCTCCTTCTCGATAGATCCTGCTCCCGGCCGGATAGTCGGCACGCTGCCCCCTGCCACGAGCTCGTCCACGACGTCTCGGGGCAGGTTGACAAGGAAGCTGCGCTCCAAGGCGTCCGCGACCTCCTGAATCAGCCTCCGCCGTCGGTCCCCGTACCCAGTCAGCTCACCTGAGCCCTACCGAGCACCCCCACGGTCCCATGGGCCGACCGCATTCTGCGCCAATCGCCGGGCTGCTCCTAACTCTGGGAATGGGCGAGGCTCCGCTCGACTTCCAGTGCAGGCACATATCGTGAGCCCTTGGCGCCATCGACGTCTTCCGAGAGCCTGCCGGGCACTACACTAGCGATGCGACGCATAGGGGAGAGTAAAACGGCCGAGAGCCCGTAAGGACGGAATCCCATGCCGATAGGTCCGTACGAGATCAGACCCGGTCAGGTAGCTGCGCTCACTGAGCATGATCAGGTAGCTCTGTTCAACCTCCTCATTCGTCACGAGGCTCGGCGGCTGTCGATCCCTCCCGAGAACATTCACACTAATCTGCGAATACACGATCCGGACGGTGGCGTAGATGCCTTAACCGACGGAAGTAATCATGTGAGTCGCTGGATTCCACAGGACGAGCACGTTTGGCAGTTCAAGAGAACCTTCCCGGGAAGCCTGCCTGCTCTGGCGCGCGACATTGAGCAAAGCGGTCACGCAGTGCTAGATGCATTCAAACGCGGTGCCGGGTACACGCTTGTTTCTGGCGACGAGATGGTGCCGGCGCTCCAGCACGCGAGGCAAGGAAGGCTCAGGCGAACCTTGGAGGGAATGGGGTGTACAGGGGCAGTTCGACTCTTTTCTTGCGCACAGATGTCTGAGTGGTGCTCCCTGGTGCCTGCGGCCGGCTTTTCGTTCCATCCCTCCGTCAGGGAGTATTTTCCGGCAGCGACCGTACTGCTGGAGCCATCGCACGCGGTGATATGGAATCCTGACGAGGCCCGAGAGGAGCTGCGTCAAGCCTTAGCCACAAACCTGCTTGGTGAGGACGCGATCTCTTGGTACGCGAGGATCGAAGGACGACCAGGCGTTGGGAAGACTAGATTCGTCTTGGAGGCCCTGCAATCTTCCGACCTCCTGGATCAAGCTCTCTACATCGAGGGGATGCCCAGTCAGGAACTTTTTGTCTGGGTGACCTCCGAGCCTGATGCTTTCGTCACGCTTGTGGCTGATGAAATCGAAGACGGCGAAGCAATACGACTTGAAGAGTGGGCGTCACGTTCTACAGGTCGGGTCCAATTGCTGACGGTTGGTCCAGGCAGGTCGAACGGGGCGAATGTCTACTCGCTTGATCCTTTGAGCGAGGAAGCCGTGGCTCGAGTAGTTGAGGCCACCGCTCGTCTTCGTCCGGAGCAGACCCGGTGGATTGCCGAGCGCACCCGTGGCTTTGTCAAGCTGGCGGTCGCTGTCGCCCGAGCAATTGCGAGCGGAGATGTGAACATTTCAGCCCTACGCAGTAATCGCGAGATCCGAAGCGTGTTGGCGCGGCTCATACTGCCGGCTGCTGGGGAGGATAGCCAGATTGCGCTACGGACGGTTTCTTTGTTCTCGCGGCTGGGTTGGCGAGACGAACTAGCCGCTGAAGGTGAGGCGGCGGCTAGGTTCATGGGGTTGGAGTGGAATCGCATGCAAGCCCTCCTTCAGCCGGCCATTGATGAAGGGTTAGTCTTCGCTCGCGGCAGATATTGGTACGTCTCGCCAGACTTGCTTGCAATTTGGCTCGCGGCGGATGTGTGGGGGAATCAGACTCACAGAATTGCAGAACTTTCCGCCACCCTCCCGAGTCAACAGTGCCGCGAAGCCTTTCTAAGGAGACTCGGCACGCTGGACGTGCCCGAAGTTAGGGATGCGATGGAAGCCCTCATGGGTGATGACGGCCCTTTTGGGACGATCGACCAACTGGATGACGGTGAAAGCAGCCAGTTGCTGAGTACCATCGCCGCCGCAGCCCCTGATGCGGCCTCCAATCTGCTTGCGCACGTGCTTTCTGGGCCAGGTCACGCTCGCCTGCTGGAATTTCGGCGGGGTCGCCGATCTGTTATCTGGACCCTTGAAGCTCTCGCCGAGAGAGGAGCGACCTTTGCTTCGGCTGCAAGCTCTTTGCTCCTCCTTGCTGCAGCCGAGAATGAAACCTATGGAAACAACGCGACAGGTGTGTGGAGCGCACTCTTTCTTACCTTCCTGGCGAATACAGAGGTTCCCGCGCTACGGCGTTTGCCGAGCCTTGACGAGGCGTTGGTTAGCACCGCTCCCGAGGTGCGTCTGGTTGGGCTGCGTGGCGTAGCAAGGGGCTTGGAGGGCCAGGAGGTCGGGTTGCCTTCGCCTTCTCACCCGGCTTCCCCACCGGGTCGGTGGCGGCCGTCGACTTGGGAAGAGGCTCGAGAGTACAAGGCTGAATTGCTCAGTCGTCTGGATGATGCACTCACATCAGACGAGCTAACCGTTCGGTCGGCAGCGGTCGACGTACTTGTCCAGTCTTCCCGCAGTCTCGTCGACATCGATATGACGTCTATGGTCCTCGATCTCTTTCAGAAGCTGGAGCCAGCCAGCGTGGAAGAGCGGAGGAAGCTCTGGGAAGCTTGCCAATTGATTCTGGAGTACCACACCGACCGCCTGTCTCCCGAGCACAGGTCCAGCCTGAATAGGATCTCTGACTCATTGTATGGCTCTTCATTCGCTGATCGCTTAGTCCGGTATGTGGGTCCTTGGACTGCGGCTGACGATTGGTTGTCCAGCGCTCCGTATGACGCAGCAGTAAATGAGCTGAGTGAGGAAATTCTTGCGAACCCCGATATTTTGAGGCCTCATCTACACTGGCTCTTTTCTGGCGAAGCTGAGCGAGTCTGGAACCTTGCGATGCAACTTGGGAGGACGGACTCGAGTCGAACGTTGATTCCCATCCTATTGGCCGCGGCGAGGGATGGGGAGGACCCACGTCTCTTGAGCGGGTACCTCAAAGCGAGAGCGGAAGAGGGGGAAGCTGATGTCGTGGAGGGCCTGTTGCGGGAATGGGCGGACGAGTCGGATCTGTCCCGAGCAGTATTCGATGCTACGCTCCGCCTCCCAGCCTCGGAAGCTGCGGGAGAACGCCTTCTAAACTTTGTGGACACGGGTAGGCTTCCAGCTTCACTGCTTGCCTGGGGTCGTTTTGGGAGGTGGCTGAGTGGGCTCCCTACGTCTGTGCTGACTGCGATTCTGGATCGACTAATGGACGACGGGACGAGCGGGTCAGTCGAGGCTGCCCTTGACACGGTTCTTGACAAGCTTGAGTCAGCCGAAGGCGACGCATACTGGGTTGCCGAGGCTCAACGCCGCTTGGCTGATCCGAGGAGTTGGGGCCATGAAACAATGGTTGCTTTCACGTGGGGCAAGCTCGCTCAGGCCTTGGCATCCCTGGATTCACGCAAGACCGCGCGCCTGATACTGGAGGTTTTCGTGAAGGGGGGACCGCGAGCCCACGATGACGCGCGGCTCGAGGCGTTGGCGGCAGCGGCCAGAGCAGATCCAGAATCGGTATGGCCAGAACTCTGCGGAGCCATTACCTCGGAATCAGTGACCCTGCCCCTTACCTGGGAGCTAGGCCGAGCAAATATCGTTGCAGAATTCCCGACCGAACTCGTGCAGGAATGGATTAGGTCGGCCAACGAGAACGAGCTAGAGGCTCTTGCAGGAATCGTGGACCCAGAAGTTGAGGCTCTTTGGTCGGTTGTCCGAGCCCTCATCGAGCGATCACCTTCAGTGGGTGACGAACTCGCCGCGAACTTCCTGTCGGGTAGCTGGGTCGGGCCACATTCTTCGTACCTCGCTAAGAAGTTGGAGCGCCTTGAAGAACTGGCAAGTGGCGGAGGTCCCGAAATGCAAGCCTGGCAATCGCGTATCAGGTCGGCGCTGCAGGCCGATCTTGCGCGAACGCGAGTGCTGGAAGAAGAAGAAGACCTAGGCTCCTGACCAGAATGTGTTCGGCACGCTGCCTGCCGCGTTTCCACAGCGTCTTGGCTTGCTTGCGCAGAATGGAGGGGAGCGCCGCCTCCTCCCTGAGCACGGCGAACGCGATGGCCAGGCGGTCGGCTCTGGGCGGACCCCAGGGTTGAGCGCCATCGGCTCAAGGTTGGGAATACGGCTTCCAGCCTGGTCGTTGCATCCCTTGTAACGCGTGAAAGAGGAGAGCAACGTGCCTGAACAGCTTGATACCGCCGTCCTTCCCTTGCTGCCGCTGACCTCTGGGGTCGTGCTGCCGGGGATGGTCATCACGCTCATGCTCGAAACGCCTGAGGCTCGGGCTGCTGCTTTGGCTGCACGGTCTCAGGGGGATGTGCTTGTGCTGGTTCCTCGGGTGGGGACCCGGTATGCCGCGGTTGGGACCGTGGCCACGATCGAGGACTCCGGCCGCTTGCAGAACGGGATGGAGGCCCTCGTGATTCGGGGGCTGCACCGTGCGGTCGTCGGGACCGGCGTGGCCGGGACCGGGGACGCCACCTGGGTGCAGGTCGAGGACGCCGTCGAGACCAACGACTACACCGACCGGGCTCGGGAACTTGCTCGGGAGTACCGGGGCACTGTCGAGAACATCGTCGAGGCTCGCGGCGTGCCGCAGATCGCGGAGGTCCTGCGCGGTATCACCGAGCCGGGCGCCCTGGCCGACATGGCCGGGTACTCGCCGGACCTCTCGCTGGAGCAGAAGGTCGAGATCCTGGAGACGCTCGACGTCGAGCGGCGACTCGAGAAAGTGCTCGCCTGGGCCAAGGAGACGCTCGCCGAGGTCACCGTCAAGGACAAGATCCGCGAGGAGGTCCAGGGCAACCTCGACAAGCACCAGCGGGAGTTCATCCTGCGACAGCAGATGGACGCCATCCGCAAGGAGCTCGGCGAGGACGACGGCGAGAACGTCGTCGAGGAATACCGCAAGCGGATCGAAGAGGCGAACATGCCCGAGGACGTCCGCAAGCAGGCCGAGCGCGAGCTGGGCCGGCTCGAGCGCATGTCCGAGCAGTCGCCGGAGCAAGGCTGGATCCGGACCTACCTGGACTGGCTCCTCGACGTGCCGTGGGACGTCCGCACCGAGGACAACCTCGACATCACCGACGCCCGGCGCATCCTCGACGAGGACCACACCGGCCTCGAGGACGTGAAGGACCGCATCGTCGAGTACCTCGCGGTGCGGAAGCTCCGTCGCGAGCGGGGCCTGGCCGAGTCGGAGTCCGGGCGCGGCTCGGGCGCAATCCTCACGCTGATCGGTCCTCCGGGTGTCGGCAAGACGTCGCTCGGCGAATCTGTGGCCCGCGCCCTTGGCCGCAAGTTCGTCCGGGTGGCCCTCGGCGGCATCCATGACGAGGCCGAGATCCGCGGGCACCGGCGGACCTACGTCGGCGCCATGCCGGGCCGCATCGTGCGGGCACTCAAGGACGCCGGCACGAAGAACCCGGTGATGATGCTCGACGAGATCGACAAGGTCGGCGCCGACTGGCGGGGCGACCCGTCCTCGGCGCTGCTCGAGGTCCTGGACCCGGCGCAGAACCACACGTTCCGCGACCACTACCTGGACGTCGACCTCGACCTGTCGGAGGTCCTGTTCATCGCCACCGGCAACGTCTTCGAGACGATTCCCGGGCCGCTGCTCGACCGCATGGAGATCATCCGCCTCGACGGCTACACCGAGGAGGAGAAGGTCGCCATCGCGCGCGACCACCTGCTCGCTCGCCAACTGCAGCGAAACGGTCTTCAGGCCGGGGAGGTCGACCTGGTCGACGACTCGTTGCGGGTCATCGTGGGCGACTACACCCGCGAGGCCGGCGTCCGGAACCTCGAGCGGGAGATCGGCAAGCTGCTCCGCAAGGTCGCGACGAAGGTCGCGTCGGGCGAGCTGAAGCCTCCGGTCACCGTGGAATCCACCGACGTCCGCGAGTACCTCGGCCGTCAGAGGTTCTTCTTCGACGCGGCCGAGCGGACCTCCGTGCCCGGCGTCGCGACCGGCCTGGCCGTGACCGGCGTCGGCGGGGACGTCCTGTTCATCGAGGCGACCCGGATGGACTCCGGCGACGGCCCGGGCTCCGAGGGTCTGACGCTCACCGGTCAGCTGGGCGAAGTGATGAAGGAGTCGGTGCAGATCGCGCTGTCCTACGTCCGCTCCCACGCTCCCGAGCTGGGCATCGCTCCCGGCGACCTGAAGGGCCGGTTCCACGTCCACGTCCCGGCGGGCGCCGTCCCCAAGGACGGGCCGTCGGCGGGCGTGACCATGACCACGGCGCTCGCTTCCCTGCTCACCGGGCGACCGGTGAGGAGCACCGTGGGCATGACCGGCGAGGTCACCCTGCAGGGCAAGGTCCTGCCGATCGGCGGGGTCAAGCAGAAGGTCCTGGCGGCCCACCGGGCCGGGCTGAAGGAGGTCATCCTCCCCAAGCGGAACGAGGGAGACCTCGAAGACGTCCCAGAGCAGGTGCGGAACGACATCACGTTCCACATCGCGGAGTCGATCGACCAGGTGCTCGCCTGGGCGCTGGAGGAGCCGGCGTCAGGCACGGCCGGCAACCTCACGGCCGCCTAACGCGAAAGCACGGCGATCGAACCACGACGAGCCCTGGCCTCCCGCCGGGGCTCGTTCGACTCCAGGCCGCTGTTCTGCCCTCGCCGACCTTCTTGGATCACGTCGGTTGAGGGCCCCAATCCGGTGCGCTCTCCCAGGGATTCGACCGCGTTACGTTCGTCAGGCCGCTCCCGTCGATGTTCAGGGTGTAGACGTCGGCGTTGCCGGCCGCCCCGTGGCCGGGATTGAAGGAGTTGGTGATCTTCCTCCCATTCGGCGAGAACGAGCCGGACGACCACTTGCCCGTCCCGGCAGGCGTGTGGGTCACGCGGTGAAGGTCGGTCCCGTTGGGACGCACCAACCACACGTTCCCCGAGTCGTCGGAGCCCTCCTTGGACCGGAACATGATCCACCGACCGTTGGGGGACCAGTCGGGCTGGGAGGCATCCAACCGCCAGCGGGTGATCCTCCGCATCCCGGTCCCGTCGAGACGGACCGTGGAGATGGCGTGGAGGTCGGTCTTGCCGTCCACGCGCTCGAAGGCCAGGCGCTTGGCAGTTGGTGACCAGGTGGGGGCGTGGTCCTGATACCGATGATCGACCATGGGGTTGGCCCCTCGACGGGTGATCTGCCGGACGTGGGTCCCGTCGGCCCGCATCACGTAGAGGGCGAACAGGAAGGTCGGTTCCCCGGCCGGTCCCGATTGGCGCTGGAACGCGATCCGCTTGCCCTGCGGCGACCACTGGGCGAATCCGTCCGACAGACAGGGCGCCTGGCAGGACGCGTCGATGAACCTCCGATGGGTGCCGTCGGGGCGGATCGTGTACAGACGGGAGTCGTCGAGGTTCCCGTGCCGACTCAACTGGTATTCGATCCTGCGGCCGTTCGGGGACCAGTCCGGCTCCGTGGCCAGCCTGGTGGCATCGGAGTGCGTGACCTGCCGTTCCTGGGTGCCGTCGGGGTTGATCGTGAAGATGTCACCCCGCGTGTGCTGCGCGTTGTAGTAGCGGCGAAAGGCGATCCTGCCGTTCTTCCCGTGCGCCGTCGCCAGAGCCGGCGCTGCGGTCAGCAGGATGGTCGACATGGCCAGAACCCAGGTCAAGATGGTGGTGAATCGTCTCATGCGTCCCTCTCCCCCTGCGGACATCCTGGTTTGTCGAACTCCTTGCTCGCTCCCCCGGGAGGGACCCCGCGGATCCCATCCCAGACGTAGGAGAATCCCCGGGTTGGCCATCCTGCTTAGGTGAATCCGCGGAATCGGTGAGCAGGTGTCGAGCATCGCTCTAAGCGGACAGGGGCACTCCGAGCTTCTTCCGGGTGATGCTTCAGACGGTCCAACTCCCTGACGGAGGAAATGAGCTCCTCGAGCAGGCCGTGATGGAGACTCGGACATTCGAAGCGTTCTTCGAGGCCGAGGCGGCGATCCTGTTCCGTCGGTTCTGCGTGATCACGGCCGATCGATTCGAGGCGGAAGAGGTGACCCAGGACGCGTTCGTAGCGGTGCTCGAGCGGTGGGACCGGGTGAGGGCAATGGACGACCCCGTCGGGTATCTGTATCAGGTCGCGTTCAACGTTCTCCGGAAGCGACGGAGGCGAGCGGTCCTTGCGCTGCGTAGAACGACGACGCCTGACGCGATGCGCGATGAATTCGCGGCGGCGGACGCTAGGCAGGTGGTGAGCGAGACCCTCGCTCGCCTGACTCCGAGGCAACGTGCCGCCCTCGTGCTGACCGAGCTCATGGGGTACACGTCCGAGGCGGCGGGGCGGATGCTGGGCGTCCGCGCCGGTACGGTTCGGGCCCTGGCGACCCAGGGCAGGGCAGCGATGAGACGGGCGCTGAAGCCTGAAGATGAGTGACGTCAAACGAGCCCTCGAGCTCGAAAGCGAGCGTCACGAGCTGGCGCCAGGTCTGCTGGAACGCGTCTACCGGCATCGAGGAAGGCGGCAGCTGAAGCGGCGGATCGCGACGGGTCTGGTGGCTCTGGTCGTGACTGGCGTTGGCGTGGGAGGAGCGGTCGTGCTCCTCCGAGGCCTCGGGCACGAACCGCGCCCCGCTGCGCCGACCATCACACCATCCAATGTGCGGTCCCTTCGTACCGCCTGGACGGCCGTCGTGGGACGGCACGGGGCGCGCTTCGCGCCGGTCGTCGCCGACGGCATCGTCTATGTGAGCTCGGACAAGCTCTACGCCTTCCCGGCTTCGTGTGGAGCCTCGGGTGCGCAGTGTGATCCGCTCTGGGTGGCCGAATCCGATTCGGGGCGTGTGTTCTCCCAGCCGGTCGTGTCGATGGGGGTCGTCTACGCGAGCGCCGGCGCCCTGTACGCCTTCCCAGCCCGATGCGCCACCAATGGGGCGACCTGCGACCCGGCCTGGGTGGCGAGACCTCGCTCAGGCGACGTGCCCGGCTACTCGTCCCCCGCGATCAGCGGGGGGGTGATCTACGTGAACGACGCGGGAGGCCCGCTCGGATTCCCGGTCTCCTGCGCCACGAAGGGGGGGGCGTGCGCGCCGATCTGGCGCGGTGCGGCTCCGGGTGGGAACTTCCCTCCGGCAGTCGGTGACGGCATCGTCTCGGTGAATGGCGTTGGCACGATGTACACCTACCCGACTCGTTGCTCTGCCCAGCCACAGCCATGCCAGCCTTCCTGGACCGCCCCAGTCGGGAACCCCCTCACTTCCCCAACAGTGGCGGGAGGAATGGTCTTCGCCCGGCACGGGGCGCTCAAGGCCTTCGACAGCGAGTGTGGTACCGACGGTGCAGTCTGCAAGCCAACGTGGGTCTGGACGCCTCCGTTCGGCCAGAATGCGTCGGACGTTTCCGTATGGAACGGGGTCGTGTTCGTGTCGGCCGACCGCCTGTACGCTCTCCCGCTCGAGTGCGCCACCGGGGGCAGCGAGTGCCATCCGCTGTGGTCAGCGCGAGTCGAAGGAGACCACGATTTCGCCAGTTCCGTAGCAGGACCGCTGGTCGCCGACGATATCGCCTTCGTGGCGGGCGACCGACTGTACGCGTTTCCGCTTTCTTGCGGGACTCCGGAATGCATTCCGCTGTGGACCGGCGATCGACTCACCACTGGAGGGAACCTGTCAGCGCCGGCTGCTTCCGCCAACGCCGTCTACTTCGTCTCGCCCGATGGTCGTCTGGTCGCGTTGCAGGTTCCCCGAAGCCGGTCCTTCCCCCGCCCCTGAAGGAACGCCCGCAGGCCGTCCTCGGGCCGATCGCTTCTTCACCGACCTCGGTAACTCTCGACCGGTCGCGTCTGCTGTCAGGGGATGGAGACGCTGCTCACCGGGCGTCCGGTGAGGAGCACCGTGGGCATGACCGGCGAGGTCACCCTCCAGGGCAAGGTCCTGCCGATCGGCGGGGTCAAGCAGAAGGTCCTCGCCGCCCACCGGGCCGGGCTGAAGGAGGTCATCCTCCCCAAGCGGAACGAGGGCGACCTCGAAGACGTCCCAGAGCAGGTGCGGAACGAGATCACGTTCCACATCGCGGAGTCGATCGACCAGGTGCTCGCGTGGGCGCTGGAGGAGCCGGCATCAGGCACGGCCGGCAACCTCACGGCCGCTTGACGCGACAGCACGGCGATCGAACCACGACGAGCCCCGGCCTCCCGCCGGGGCTCGTTCGCGTTCGGAGCCTCGAGGTCGGCCCCTCAGGCGAGGTCGACGATCTTCCAGAAGGAGTTCTTCACGACGATTTGAGCGTCCCGGAAGGTCCACAGGTCGCATCCATTGACCTCGACCCGCTCGCCCGACGTCGTCGTTCCCGTGAGCGTCCACTCGGAGACGCCGCGATCGCCGCAGGCGAAGTGGCCGCCGTCCTCGTAGTGGACGTCCGGGATCCCCTCGAACCTCGCGGCGAACCCGTCGCGTACGGCGTCCTTCCCCACGTACCGTCGGCCCCACGGATCCGGTCCGCGCGGCGACTCGAACACCGCGTCGTCGGTGAAGTACCCCACGATCGACTCGACGTCGTGGGCATTGAACCCATCCATGACCTTGCGGAGCACATCGATCTCGTGCGCTTCGGACATGTTCCCTCCCCGGTTCGTCCCCGACCGACGAGTTGACCAGTCGCACGCCGCGTTGTCATTGGGCAACGTGGAAACGTCGATCAGTCCCGGGCGACCAGCGAGAGAGCGTCGCGCCCGAGATTCCCGCTGCGCGCCGCTCTCAGAGGCCGGAGACGACCTGACGCGCCTCGTCCATGCCGGCGCCGGTGAGCTCCCGGTACCTCCGCATGGCCCCCAGCGGGTCGCCGGACTGGGCGAGCGCGAGGACGTCGGGCGGCACGGACGCGGTCGGGTTCACGTACGGCAGTCCCAGCTTCGCCGACAGCACCGACAGCTGCGCCTCGATGGCCGCCAGGCGGGCGTTGGTCTGCTCGAAGTGCGCACTGATGGTCGCCGCGCTGTATTCCCCGGGCATGTGACCGTCCTTTCTCGAGGGGGCTCGGTCATCCTCGCACCATGGGTGTCGCCGACACCAGGGGCCCCGTGGTCTGGCGCTCGAGCCGGCACGCTGTCACGCTGGCGGAGCTCTCGACGGGAAACGGAGGTGGCCATCAGTGACCGAGACGGCTGGCTCGCCGGTTCGCGAGCTTCGGGTCGCGCTCACCGTCCAGGATTTCGACCGGGCAGTCCGGTTCTACCGTGACGCGCTCGGCCTGCCGGTGGAGGAGCGCTGGGATCGGCCGGACGGCCGGGGCATGGTCCTGGCGGCGGGGCGGGCCACGATCGAGCTCGTGGACGAGCTTCAGGCCGAGACCATCGACCGGATCGAGGTCGGCACCCGGACGTCGGGGTCGGTACGTCTGGCCCTCCAGGTCGCTGACTCCGCGGGGACCGCGGGCGAGATGGTCGATGCCGGCGGCGCGCTGGTCGGGGGACCGGTCGACACGCCCTGGCGCCACCGGAACGTGCGGGTTCGCGCTCCAGACGGCATGCAGCTGACACTGTTCACCCCGCTCGATTCCTGAGCTTTTCCGGGTCTGGACGTGGGGGCGTATCGTCCGCGCATGCCGTACGCGACGGTCAACGGCGTCCGCCTGTACCACGAGGAGCAGGGGACCGGCGATCCGATCCTGTGCATCCACGGAACGTCGAGCTCGGCCATGATCTGGGGGCCGGTGCTGCGGCAGTTGACACCGCTCGGGCGCGTCATCGCCTACGACCGCCGCGGGTGCACGCGCAGCGAGCGGCCGGAACCGTACGTGACGAGTGTGGCCCAGCACGCCGACGACGCCGCGGCGCTCCTCGAGGCGCTCGACGCTGCGCCGGCCGTCGTGATCGGCCGGAGCTACGGTGGGGAGACCGCGCTCAGCCTCGCCTTGCGACATCCGGCGACCGTCCGTGCCCTGGTGCTTCTGGAGGCAGCGGTGTTGTCGCTCGACCCCGAGGCCCGGCGGTGGGCCGACGAACTCCACCAGCGGCTCCTCGCTGTGGCCGCGGATGCCCCCGAGTCGGTCGGGCGCGTCTTCATGGAGGGCGTTGTCGGGCCCGCCGCATGGAGATCGTTCCCGGAGCCGATCCAGCGGATGATCACCGACAACGGCCCCGCGATCCTGGCGGAGTTCGCGGGAGGCATCCTGGACACGGATGCGAAGGAGCTCGGGAAGATCGACGTGCCTACTCTCCTGGTCGCCGGATCGGACTCGCCGCCGGCGTTCCGTCGTGTGACCGACCTAATGGCCGACGCCATCCCTGGAGCGCGCGTCGAGCTCGTCGGGGGTGGTCACCTGGTGAGCCCGGCGGAACCGGCCGTTCTGGCCTTCCTGCGCGAGCTCACGGTCTGACAGTGGGCTGAGGATTCACCGGACCCCGGTGACACCGGGGGAGGGGGATCGTTCACCCCTCCCCGTCCGTGCGCAACCTCCGGGAAGGGTCAACCGATCTCGAGCGTCACGATGCTCGTGGTGTCGTTCACGTCGTGGATCAGGGCCTGGCCGTCGGCCTGTCGGAAGTTGCCGGTGCCGCCCACGATGGCCCACACGTGGTCGTTGCTGGACTGCTTCGAGTACCCCTCGACGGTGAGGTTGCCGTGGGCGAGACGGCCGGTGCCCGAGCACTCCTCCGCCGCGCTGGCGCCCGTCGACAGGAGCTCGCAGACGAAGCCGAACCGCCCGACGACGTTGCCGGCGTGCGTCAACGTTCCCACGACGATCTGCTGGTCGCCCGCGCTCTCGCCGGCTGCCCCTGCGTCGACGAGCGTCGCCTGCGTGAAGTGCGCCGTCAGCCGCAGGGTGGTGGTCCGCGCCGCGAGCGACGTCGACGCGAACGCGCCCGCCGAGCCGAGCAGTCCGGTCGCAACCACCGTCGCCGCCACCGCGGCCAGGATCGCCTTGCGCATGGGTTCCTCCTCCCATCCGTCGCCGCTCGCTGGTCGAGCCGGCGCTTGATCCGACGCTAGGAGGCGCCCCGCGGCGGAACATCCGTGGGGCCACGGGATCCGGACTCCGTGCTGTCACGGAGGTATGCCGGCCCGGCGCGTGCCACCATTCGCCCATGGCTCCGACGGCCCTGGTGGTGGACGACCACGCGGCGTTCCGGGCCGTTGCCCGGCGGCTCCTCGAGGGGGGAGGATTCGAGGTCGTGGGGGAGGCCTCCGACGGGGCCGGGGCCATCGCGGCGGCCCGGGAGCTGCGGCCGGACCTCGTGCTCCTGGACATCGGGCTGCCGGACATGGACGGGATCCGCGTGGCGGAGCGACTGGCGACGGAAGGAGCACGGCCCACGGTCGTGCTGACGTCCGGGCGCGAGTCGTCGGACTACGGGGACCGCATCGCCGCGAGCGCCGCCGCCGGCTTCGTCTCGAAGGGCGAGCTCACCGCCGGTCGGCTCCGCGCGTTCGTGGCGGGGGTCGCGACGTGAACAGCCGGCCGGGCGCCTCGGCCGAGGGCCTCACGGCAGACTCGCCGGCTACGGGCGTCCGCGGCGAGGGTGGCGGAGCGACCACCTCGCTTGTTCCCTACGGCGGGTTCGTGGCGAAGCGGCGGCTGATCCCCTGGCTGATGGCCGCCGGGGTCGTCGTGTGCCTCGTCGACGCGCTGGGGTTCCTGCTCGACGGAGGCGTCGCCTTCCTCCTCGGCCTCGTCCAGGTCTCGGTGGTAGCGTCGTTCGTCTCCGTCGGGCTCTTCGCGTGGCACCGCCGGCCGGAGAACCCGATGGGCGCGATCATGTCGGGGGTCGGGTTCGCGTTCTTCCTCACGAATCTCGGCGTCCTCCATTCCTCGCTGACGTTCACCATCGCCAACGTCACGCAGTCCCTGTACCAGGCGGTGCTGGCGCATCTGGCCCTGACGTTTCCCACGGGCCGGTCCCGTTCCCGCGCGGAGCGCGTCGTCATCGTCGGGACCTACGTCTGGGTCCTGGGGAACACCATCGTGGGCCAGCTGTTCTGGGCTCCCGCGCAGTACGGATGCCGGCGCTGCCCGGCCAACCTCCTGCTGGTCTCGGGGAACCGCGGCCTGAACGACGCCATCAACTGGGTGAGCGCGCCCATCGGGATCCTGGTCGCGCTGGCCGTCCTGGCGATGATCGTCCGCCACTGGCTGGAGATCGGGCCCCGGAGCCGGCGAGCCTTCGGGCCCATCTCCTGGATGGCGGCGCCCGCCGTCGCGCTGATCATCGCCCAGAACGTGGCTCAGGCGGTGGACGCAAGCAATCGGGTCTTCCTCGTGCTCTTCGGCTACGGGCCGGCCGTCCTGCTCCTTCTGCCGGGGGCCTTCCTGGTCTCGATCCTTCGAAGCCGGCTGGATCGTTCGGTCGTGGGCGACCTGGTGGTCGAGCTCGAGCGGGGACTGCCGCCTGGTGGACTGACCGGCGCCCTGGCCAGGGCGCTGGGCGACCCATCCGCGAAGCTGGCGTTCCGCCTTCCCGGTTCGGATTCGTTCGTCGACCCGGACGGCGTGTCGATCGACGCAGGTCCGACCGCGGGTCGCGGTCGCGCGGTCACCTATCTCGACGACGAACGTACCGTGGCGCTGCTGCACGATGCAGCCCTCGTGGACGAGCCGGAGCTGGTCGCGGCCGTGGGCGCTGCGGCGCGCCTGGCGCTGCAGAACGAGCGGCTCCGGGCGGAGATCCGGGCGCAGCTCGAGGAGGTGCGTGCGTCACGCCAGCGCATCGTGGAAGCGAGCGACGCGGAACGGCGGCGGGTGGAGCGGAACCTGCACGACGGGGCCCAGCAGCGGCTGCTGACGCTCGGGCTGTCGCTGCGCCTGTTGCTCGACCGGGTAGGGCCGGACGCGGACCCCGCGCTGCGGGCGGAGCTCGACGCGACCGCCGCCGAGGCCGCGCGGGCCGTCGAGGAGCTCCGCGAGCTGGGCCGGGGGATCCATCCCGCGGTGCTGACCGAGGCCGGGCTGGCGGCGGCTCTCGACTCGCTGGCGGAGCGATCGCCCCTGTCCGTCCGCGTCCTCGAGTCGCCGCGCGAACGGTTCCCCTCGGCCGTCGAGGCCACCGCGTACTTCGTCGTGTCGGAGGCGCTCGCGAACTGCCAGAAGCACGCCGGCGCGTCGTCGGTGGAGGTCGCCGTCCACCGGGCGGATGGACGGCTCGTGGTATCCGTGGTCGACGACGGCGTCGGAGGAGCCGACGCGCAGGCCGGCTCGGGGCTGCGAGGGCTGGTCGACCGGGTCGCGGCGCTCGGCGGCCACCTCGCCGTCGAGAGCCCGCCGGGCGGGGGCACCAGCATCCGGGCCGAGATTCCGTGCGGGTAGCGCTCGCCGACGACTCGGTGCTCTTCCGGGAGGGCGTCGCGCGGGTGCTGGCCGAACGGGGGATCGAGGTCGTCGCGCAGTCCGGCGACGGCGACGCCCTGCTGGCGGCCGTCGCGGCCCTGCGCCCCGACGCCGCGGTCGTCGACATCCGGATGCCCCCGACGTTCACGGTGGAGGGGCTCACGGCGGCCGTCCGGATCCGCAGGGAGCATCCCTCGACTGGCGTCGTGGTCCTGTCCCAGCACGTGGAGACCCGCCACGTCGTCGAGCTGCTGGGCGAGGACGCGGGCGGCGTCGGCTACCTGCTCAAGGACCGAGTCCTCGACCTCGACGGGTTCGTCGATGCCGTGCGCCGGGTCGCGGGCGGGGGCTCGGCGATCGACCCCCAGGTCGTCGCCCGCCTCGTCGGCCGCTCCCCCCAGCAGACGCGCCTCGAGCGGCTCACGGAGCGCGAGCGGGACGTCCTGGCGCTGATGGCCGAGGGCCGCTCGAACCAGGCGATCTCGCAACGGCTGTTCCTCTCGCTTCGCACGGTCGAGACCCACGTGGCCGCGATCTTCGCCAAGCTCGACCTGCCCCCCACGGCCGACGATCACCGGCGCGTGCTCGCCGTGCTGGAGGTCCTTCGGCCCTCGGGCCCGCACGCCTGACCGAAATGTCCGTCCCGTGAGTGGAAGCCGCAGAGCCCCGCAGGTTGCGTGATTGATCGCCCGCCACCCGGGAAAGGGAGGAAGAGGGTGCGTGGGGAGGCTGCTCGAAGCCGAGGAGGTACGACCATGTCGCAACCAGCCTCGAGGCCCGCGGCGGTTCCCTTCCGATCTCCTGACGCCCATGGGCGCAAGCTCCGGCGTGAGGTCGGGATCATCGGGCTCACGTTCTTCTCCCTGGGGTCGATCATCGGCTCCGGGTGGCTCTTCGGATCCCTGTACGCGGCCCAATTCGCCGGCCCGGCCGCGCTCCTGTCGTGGGGCATCGCGGGAGTCGGGGTGATCGTCCTGGCCCTGATCCACGCCGAGCTCGGCGCGATGTATCCGGTCGCCGGAGGCACGGCCCGGTTCCCCCACTACGCGTTCGGCAGCCTGGTCGGGTTCTCGATCGGGTGGATCACCTGGCTGGGCGCGGTCACGGTGGCGCCGATCGAGGTCGAGGCAGCGCTGCAGTACGCCACGAACTACGTGCACGGGCTGACGCATTCGGGTCCCGACGGCATCCCGATCCTGACCGGCACGGGGTACGTGGTGGCCGCGGGCCTGATGCTGCTGTTCACGGTCATCAACATCATGGGGGTCCGGCGCCTGTCGAAGACCAACGCCGCGTCGGTGTGGTGGAAGGTGGCCATCCCGCTGGTCGCCATCGCTGCGCTGATCGTCACCCGGTTCCATGGGAGCAACCTCTCGGCCGGCGGCGGCTTCATGCCCCTGGGGTTCCACGGCGTGCTCACGGCCATCGCCGCGGGCGGTGTCATCTTCGCGCTGCTGGGATTCGAACAGGCCGTCCAGATGGCCGGGGAGAGCCGAAACCCGAAGCGGAACGTCCCCCGGGCGGTGATCGCGGCCATGCTGATCGGCGTCGTCATCTATCTCCTGTTGCAGGTGGCGTTCCTCGGCGCCTTCGCCCCCCACGACCTCGCCCACGGATGGTCCAAGCTGAACTTCACCGGGGCCTTCGGACCGTTCGCCGGGCTCGCCACCGGGCTCGGGCTGGGTTGGCTGGCCACGCTGCTCTACGCGGATGCGTTCATCTCGCCGGCAGGTACGGGCCTGGTGTACTCGGCGTCCAGCTCGCGGCTGTCGTTCGCGCTCAGCCGGAACGGCTACATCCCTACGTGGTTCCAGCAGCTGAACGCACGGGGCGTACCCTGGTTCAGCATCCTGTTCACCTTCGTGGTCGGGATGATCATCTTCCTGCCGTTCCCGGGGTGGCAGCAGCTGGTGACGTTCATCTCGTCGGCGACCGTGCTCGGGTACGCCGCCGCACCGCTGGCCCTCGGGGCCCTCCGCCGCGAGGAGCCCGACCGCCAGCGGCCCTATCGCCTGCGGGCCGCAGGGCTGCTGGCGCCGGCCGGATTCGTCGTGGCGACCATGATCGTGTACTTCGCCGGATGGACCACGAACTGGAAGCTCTTCGCCGCCATCGGGATGGGCTTCATCTTCCTGGCCCTGTCCTACGCCACGAAGGCCAACCCCGAGCGGCCGCCGCTCGACTGGCGGGCCTCGGCCTGGATGTGGCCGTATTTCGGTGGGCTGGCCCTGCTGTCGTACCTCGGGTCGTTCGACGGCGCCGACGTCATCAAGTTTCCGTGGGACCTGGGGGTGGTTGCCGCCTTCAGCCTGGCGATCTACTGGGTGGCCATGGCGACGCGGCTCCCCCAGGCTCGGGTCCGGGAGTACGAACGCGTGCTGGACGCAACCGAGCCCGAGGAGGCGGAGCGGGCCCGGGCGGCCTGAGCGGCGCCTACGCCAGCGAGTAGCCGAAGAAGAAGGAGGGCCCCGGGTTCCCGGCGATCCCCTTGGAGGCCGCGGTCCAGCGCTGCGCGCGGTTCCCCGTGAGGCCTCCGGCGGTGCCGTACAGCGCGCGGACGGCGCCGGCCTGCGATTTCCCCACCACAGTCTCGAAGCGGGACGCCACCGCCAGGTCGGCCCGGCCTCCCCGGCCGAAGTTGCCCGCGGCCAGCGCGCCCTCGCCGAAGAAGCCCTCGTCTTGGACGCGGCCCGGGACGCCCGGCGTGTCGAGCGTGAAGCGCTCGGTGTTCGCGGTGTTCGGCCCCGAGGCGCTCCCGGGAACGACGAACACCGCTCCGGCCTCCTCGATGCCGGCGACCATCTCGGCGGGGGCCGAGACGGCCAGGTCGTCGGCGGTCGTGCCCCCGAAGTTCCCCGCGGCGAGCGCCGTGCCGAAGAACTCGTCCCGCTCCGCGACCGAGGGAACGCCGGCGGACGACTCGGTGATCCGTCGCGCTCCGGCCGCGGTGACCCCGGCGTCGCGGCCGAGCAGGAGGTAGACGGCCCCCGCGCGGTTCCGCCCGCCGGCCCGCTCGCCGGGCGCGCCGACCACGAGGTCCGCCAGCGCGTTCCCCCCCAGACGGCCCCACGCGAACGCCGAGCCGAAGGACGAGGTGTCGCCGGGGTTGGATCCCGGCAGTGCGCTGGAGCGGAAGATCGTTCCCGTGCCGGCGTCGAGCCCGGCGGCGCTCCCGTACACGATGGAGGCCGATCCCGCGAGCGTCGATCCGTCCGTGTCGAGGGGTGCCCCGACGACCAGGTCGTCCTCGCCGCCCAGCCCGAAGTCGGCGGCCACCAGCGCGGAGCCGAAGCGCGCGTCCTGGTGGGGATGCCCTCCCGGCAGGTCGCCCTCGGTGACGAGCTGCGACGAGGCACCCGCGAGGCCCGTTCCCGCGTTCCCGTACAGCACGCCTACGGCCCCGGCGGAGGTCTGGCTCCCGACCTCCTGCCCCGGGATGCCGATCGCCAGGTCGTCGGCTCCGTCCCGGTCGAAGTCGCCCGCCGTCAGGGCCGTGCCGAGCTGATACCCGCCGCCCGGCGGCGCCCCCACGTCCGCCGCGGAGAACCGCTGGCTCCCCGCACCCGAGAGCCCGGCGGCGGAACCGTAGAGGACGACCACCGCGCCCTCGTCGAACGAGGCCCCGTCCCGGCCCGGGACGCCCACCGCGAGGTCCGAGAACCCGTCGTCGTCGAAGTCGCCCACGGCGAGGGCCCCGCCGAAGAGGTCGCCGGACGCGGCGGATCCCGGGACGGAGGGCGTGTTCCCGGTGAGGCGCCTGCTCCCCGTCGACGTGAGCCCGGTGGAGGAACCGTCGAGCACGTGCACCGCCCCGGCCGACGCCGCCCCGGACACGGTCTCCTCGGCCGCCGCGATCGCCAGGTCGGCGTGGCCGTCTCCGTTGAAGTCGGCGACCCCTCGCCCGGCCGGTGGCGGCGTCCGGTCCCGGCCGGCCGCCGCGGGCGACGCCGAAGCGAGAGACGAGGACAGCGCGAGCACGAGGGCGAGGACCTGGAGACGGGGGCGCACGGACGTCCTTCCTGCTGGGCCTGCCACCGAGACTACGCAGGGCGTCCGGGCCTCGGCAATGCGTCGTACGGGGGTTCCCGGGCGTGCCGGTGGCTCGCCCGGAGCCGCCTCCTCGGATCGGGAACCGAAACGCATCGTGCGTCTGTTGGACACTGTGGGAAGGAAGAACCGGAATCCGACGAGGAGGCAGGCCATGGCAGCGAAGGTCGAGAAGAGCGAGCAGGAGTGGCGCGAGCAGCTGACGCCGGAGCAGTACCACGTGCTGCGGAAGAAGGGGACCGAGCCAGCGTTCACCGGCGCGTACTGGGACGAACACGGCGAGGGCGTGTACCGCTGCGCAGCGTGCGGGGCCGAGCTGTTCCGTTCGGACGAGAAGTTCGAGTCGGGGACCGGGTGGCCGAGCTTCTGGGACCCCGCGACGTCGGACGCCGTCGAGCTGCACCGCGACCTCAGCCACTTCATGCTCAGGACCGAGGTGACGTGCGCGGCCTGCGGCTCACACCTCGGGCACGTGTTCGACGACGGGCCGCGGCCCACCGGGAAGCGGTACTGCATCAACTCCTGCTCCCTCGAGTTGGATCGCAGGGGGAGCGCGGAATCCTCGTAGCGCCCCGCCGACCCGCCGGCCTCCCTCCTGCACCCGAGCGGCGCCCGGGCGGCGCCGACGGCAACCTTTCCGAAAGGTCCCGTGCCTACAATCGGAGGATGCCGAGCAAGGCTCGCGTGCTGGTCGTGGACGACGAGGAGATGGTCCGCGACGTCCTGGCCCGGTATCTCGAGCGGGACGGGTTCGCGGTCGAGACCGCCCCCGATGGCGCGGCGGCGCTCGCCGCGGTCGATCGTGGATCGCCGGACGTCGTACTGCTCGACCTGATGCTGCCCCGCGTCGACGGGTTCGAGGTGTTTCGCCGCATGCAGGCGAACTCCCCGCCGGCGGTGATCATGCTCACGGCCCGGGGCGAGGAGACCGACCGTGTGATCGGCCTGGAGCTGGGCGCGGACGACTACGTGACGAAGCCGTTCTCTCCGCGCGAGGTCGTCGCCCGGGTGCGGGCGGTGCTTCGCCGCTCGGGCCGCCGCCCCCCGACGGCCGCCGTGGACCACGAGCCGCTCGAGTTCGGCGATCTCCGGATCGACCCCGCGGCGCGCGAGGTCACCCGGGGCGGCCGGCGCCTCCGGCTGACCCCGAAGGAGTTCGACCTGCTGCTGCTCCTGGCGTCCCATCCCGGGGTGGTGTTCTCGCGGATCGAGCTCCTGGAGGAGCTGTGGGACTTCGCGTTCGACGGCGATCCGTCGACCGTCACCGTCCACGTGCGACGAGTCCGGGAGAAGATCGAAGGCGACCCCTCCGACCCCCGCCACCTGGTGACGGTGTGGGGCGCCGGCTACCGGTTCGACCCGTGAGCCGGCGGGCGGTTCGATCGCCGGGCCATCGCGCCCGATGGGGCCCGCTCGCGTTCGTCCTGGCGGTGGCGCTGGCCGGGGCCGCGGGGTCGCTGGCCCTCGGCGCGGCCAGCGGGATGCACCGCCCGGCGCTGGCGCACCTGGCCGCGTTCCTCGTCCCCGCGGCGGTGGTG
This sequence comes from Actinomycetota bacterium, assembly GCA_045805265.1. Taxonomy (GTDB): domain Bacteria; phylum Actinomycetota; class UBA4738; order UBA4738; family JACQTL01; genus JBJMLO01. Next base: position 586,681 of record JBJMLO010000011.1, on the reverse strand, counting down.
ACGGTCGCGGCAGTCGCCGCCACGGGCCCGCTGCTGATGCGGGCCGGCGTGCGGAGCCGCCTGCTGGCCGTCTCGCTGATCGGGACGCTGACGAGTGTTGCCAACCTCGTGGTGCTCGCGGTGCTCATGTTCCTGCACGGCGACGACGCCGTGTCCCTCACGGTGCTCGTGGCGTACTCGGCCGCCGCGGGGGCGGGGGCGGCGTTCGTGGCCGGCCGGTCGACGTCCGCCGCCGTGGCGCGGCTGGCCGACACGGCGCGGGCCCTGGCCGAAGGAGACCTGGGGGCGAGGGTCGGGCCGCTCGACGCCGAGCGTGAGCTGGTGACGCTCGGCGCCGATCTCGACCAGATGGCCGGACGTCTCCAGCAGGCCGTGAACCGGGTGCGTGACGTGGAGTCCCGCCGCCGCGACCTGATCGTGGCCGTCTCGCACGACCTCCGGACCCCGCTGGCCAGCCTCCGGGCCATGGTCGAGGCCGTGGACGACGGCGTGGTCGACGACGCACCCACGCTCCGGCGGTACGCGACCGAGATGCGGCGATCCACGGCGGCGCTCTCCACCCTGGTCGACGACCTGTTCGATCTGGTGCAGCTCGACGCGGACGCCATCGAGCGGGAGACGCAGCGGGCGGCCGTGGAGGAGGTGGTCCGGGCCGCGCTCGACACGTGCCGGGCCGGTGCGGCCGCGAAGGGGCTGGACGTCCGGACCTCGATCGACGGGGCGGCCGGGGCCACCTGCTCGCCGCGCATGGTCCGGGTCGTGCAGAACCTCCTGGTGAACGCAATCCGCCATACCCCGCCGGACGGCACGATCCTCATCGAGGCCGAGCGGCTCCCGGGGTCCCTCCTCCTGGCCGTGACCGACACCGGCGACGGGATCCCAGACGGGGCCCGGGACCGCATCTGGGAGCCGTTCTGGCGTGGCGATCCTGCCCGCGCGGAGCCGGGCGCCGGCCTCGGGCTGACGCTCAGCAAGCGCATCGTCGAGGCGCTGGGCGGCACCATCGAGGCGACCAGCGGCGAGCCGGCCGGCGCCCGCTTCGCGGTCACCCTCCCCGCGGCCTGACCTCGCGACGCGCCCGTTCCCCCGGACATCCTGCCCCGGCCCCGACCTCGAGGAAGCGCCCCCGGCGTCCGGTCGACCCGCGTTCACCTTTCGTTCGGAAATCGGCAAGCGGTCGGCAACGCGCCCCCGTCTACGGTCGATCGGTCGGCCCCTCGACCCGACGAACGGAGGTGGTGTCCGGAGCCCCAACCTGCCCGCCAACCAGTCCCCGAACCACGACAGAGGAGGAACGTCGATGCGACATCGCAGAGCACGCGCGCTGGCCACGGTGGCCTTCGCGGCGCTGACGGCCCTGGCATTCGTGACCGGGCCGGCCGCGTCCGCGGCACCCGGCGCCGGTGCCGTGTACGTCCTGACGAACCAGGCCGCGAACGCGGTGCAGGTGTACCAGCGCGCGCCGGACGGCTCGTTGACCTTCTCCGGCGACTTCCCCACGACGGGCGCCGGGACGGGGGCGGGCCTGGGCAGCCAGGGCTCGCTGGTGCTGAAGGGCGGCAGGCTGTTCGCCGTCGACGCCGGCTCGAACCAGATCTCGGACTTCTCGGTCGGCGGCGCGGGGCTCACGCTCACGCACCTCGACACCGTCGGTTCCGGCGGCGTGTCACCGATCAGCCTCGCGGTGAAGGGCTCGCTGCTCTACGCGCTCAACGCCGGCGACGCATCGCACGCGGGGAGCATCACCGGGTTCCGGGTCCACGACAACGGCACCCTGCACGCGATTCCCGGCTCGGCCAGGCCGCTGTCCGCCGACTCCGTCGGGCCGGCCGAGGTGCTGTTCAGCCCGAACGGCCGGGTGCTCGTCGTCACCGAGAAGAACACCAACTTGATCGACACGTACGCGGTCGGCTCCTCGGGGCTTGCCACCGGGCCGACCACGCACCCCTCCTCGGGTCAGACCCCGTTTGGGTTCGCCGCGCGCGGCCGGCGGCTGTTCGTCAGCGAGGCCTTCGGCGGAGCGACGGACGCCAGCGCGGTGTCCTCGTACCGCATCGCTGACGACGGGTCGCTCCACGTGATCAGCGCGAGCGTCCCCACGACCGAGACGGCGGCCTGTTGGGTGGTCGTCACCCCCGACGGCCGATACGCCTACGACTCGAACACCGGCAGCAACAGCGTCTCGGGGTTCCGGATCGGGCCGAACGGGTCGCTCCGGTTGCTCGACGCGGACGGCAAGAGCGGGGACACGGGCGGCGCTCCGGCCGACGCCGCGGTGGCCGCCGGGTTCCTGTACACGAACGACGGAGCCGGGCACGACATCAGCGCCTTCGCCGTCAACGGCGACGGCAGCCTGACGCCGGACTCCGGCGCGACGGGACTCCCCCCGGGCGCCGTGGGCCTGGCCGCCTCGTAGGGCGGCGCCCGGCTGCGAACACGTGGAACGGCGGGTCGGACCCTCGGCCCGCCGTTCTCACGTGGGGGGCCTGTGCCAGCCCGGCCGGCAGTCGACGCCGGAGCGCGTCTGGCTGCAGTTTGCGTGTCGGTGGCGCGTCCTAGACTCGGCCGGTCATGGCACCGCTAGCGCTCGCTCGACGCGCCGGCGTGGGCTTCCTGTTCATGGCGCTGGTCGTGACGGGCTGCCGGGCGGGCGTCCACAGCGAGGCAGCCAGGGGGCCATGTCCTGCCGGTGACCCGCTCGCCGGCGTGTACCACCCCACCCGGCTGCAGGTGCTCGGCACCTGCGTCACCTACTCGGGGATCGTGCGGGACCTCCGCCCCGAGTCCGACGGCGACCACCACCTGTACGTCATCCCCGGCCGGGGGATGGAGCGGTTCCTCGACGAGAAGAGCCGGCAGTACGGCGACCTCGTGGTCGAGCTGCTCCCCGGCCAGCGCCTGCCGCTCCCGCGGCCCGGCCAGCGCGTCACCTTCGTCGGAACCTGGGCCTTCGACACCCAGCACGGCTGGAACGAGATCCACCCCGTCTGGGCCGAACGGGTCGCCGGCCGAATGCGCGTCGCGCCGCCGCCCGTCCCGCCGCGGTACGCGGGTGCGGGGGCCCCTTGACCGCCGGCGGACCACCGGCAAGGATCCCCCCTCGGGGGAGGAACCGAACTGGGTGACCGGGCCGATCTGTACAGCGTCTACTCGCGGTTCAGCGACCCGGCCGTAGCGGCGGTCCGGGGTGAGACCTACGGCGAGGACATCGGCCAGACCAGCTGGATCACGGCCGACGAGCTCGACGGGTTCGCCGACCGGTTGAACCTCACGGCCGACGCGAACGTCCTCGAGGTGGCGTCCGGATCGGGAGGTTCGGCACTGCGGCTGGCAGCCCGCGTGGGGTGCCACGTCACCGGAATCGACGAGAACGAGGCGGCCGTGTCCACCGCCACCGCGGCGGCGGCCGCGGCCGGGCTGGGCGACCGGGCATCGTTCGCCGTGGCCGATGCGAACGCGACGCTGGGGTTCGCCGATGCGAGCTTCGACGCCATCGTCTGCCTCGACGCCTTCAACCACCTGACCGAGCGGCGGCTCGTGCTGTCGGAGTGGCACCGGGTGCTGCGGCCGGGCGGATTGGCCCTGTTCACCGACCCCGTCGTGGTGACGGGTCCCGTCACCGACGACGAGCTGCGGACGCGAAGCTCCATCGGGCGGTTCCTGTTCACCCCGGCGGGGGTGAACGAGGCGATGATGCGGGAGGCCGGGTTCGACTCGATCGAGGTCGAGGACGGCACCGAGAACATGGCCGGCGTCTCCGGCCGGTGGGCCGACGCTCGTGACCGCCACCGCGAGGCGCTGACGGCCAAGGAGGGCGAGCAGGGGTTCGCGAGCCTCCAGGCGTTCCTCCGGGTCGTCCAGCGGGTCTCGAGCGAACGCCGCCTGTCCCGGCTCGTGTACCTGGCGCGCCGCCCCGCGGGCTGAGACCCGGGCCTGTGCTCCGCCGAGCCGGTACCGTCGTCGCGTGAGCGAGCGGCGCCGGTGGCTGGTGGACGGGATGAACGTGATCGGTTCGCGGCCGGACCGGTGGTGGAACGACCCGGACGCGGCGATGGGCCGATTCCTCGGGAGGCTGCAGGGGTTCGCGGCCGCGATCGGGGACGAGGTCACCGTCGTGTTCGACCGCCGGCCCCCCGGCATGGAACCGGGAACCCACGATGGCGTCGAGGTCGCGTTCGCCAGTCGCCGCGGCCGGAACGCCGCGGATCACGAGATCGTGGAGATGGTCGCCGCGGACGACGTCCCGGGTTCCATCCAGGTGGTGACCTCCGACGTCCGGCTCGCCGAGCGGGTCCGCGGCCTCGGCGCGGGGGTCACCTCGTCCGGCAGGTTCCTCCGCCTCCTCGACCACGCCTGAACCCGCTGCGGGCGCTTCGGTGTCAGGTCGCCATCGTCACCTGCACGCCGATCGGCTCCAGGGTGATGTCGCAGTTCACGATCTCGAGGTAGTACGCGAAGTCGTTGGGATCGGCGACCGCCCCGTTGATCGTCGTGTCGTTGAATTGCCTGGTCTTGTCCGGGAGGTTCCCCGAGCTGTGGGTCGTCGCCATCACCAGGTAGCCGGCATCCTTGGTGATCCCCGCCGCCAGGCTCTTTCGCAGCAGGTAGACGAACGAGTCGGCGGCACTGTCCTGATCGACGATGGTGTACCGGAGCCGGGTCACCCTCGCGCCGGGCGGCAGCTGGACCGGGAACAGCATGCCCCCCGCGGCCTGGAGCAGCGATCCCTTGAATTCTCCGTCCGCGGGGTCTGGCGTCGGGGCCGACTGGCACGGCGGTGAGCTCGCGTGCGTCGTCGTCTGGTTCGGCTGAGTGAACGGGACGAACGCCGCCGCGTCGAACGACAACGTCCGGGTCGTCGCACCCGAAGCTCCCTGGCTTCCCGCGAGCATCCCCACCGCGAGGACTGCGATCAGAACTCCCCACCGTCGCGCCATCTGGCACCTCCCCTTTCCGAGTAGGCGTGCATCGTGGGGGCGCGTACCCGGCGACGCAAGCCTCGAGTGCGCGAAAGCCGTGCGACGCTCAGGCGTGGAAGGCGGCGATGCGTTCGGCCTCTTCGGCGACCGCGCGGCGGGCCGTCCGGTCGAGACGGTGGAATTCCTCGACGCGCACGGCGCCGTCCTCGTGGCGCCACGTCCCCGCGACCCGGCCGTCGACGAGGAAGGTGGGGAAGCTGTGGGGGGTCTTCGTGTGGAAGACCCGGTTGCGGTCCTCCTCGGGCAGGATCTGGGTACGGCGGGCGTGCGCGAGCAGCGTGGCGTCCCAGGTCGGGAGGAACCGCACGGGCGCGGGGGTGTCCGGGTCGGGGAGGGGTCCGCGAGGGACGTCCAGCAGCTCCTGACCCCGCTCGTCGGCGAAGCGGCGCACCGCAAGCCGCTCGATGGCGGGGCCGATCTCCCGCTGCGGCAGCCCCGTGAAGTCCTGGACGTCCTTCCGGGTCGCCGGCCCGAAGCCCGCCAGGTACCGGCGGACCAGGTGGGCGATCGCCTCGGGCAGCTCCACGTCGGCGGGGCCGATCCAGTCCTCGGCCGCCGCGTACAGGTCCGCCCGGCGCCGCTCCCAGGTCCCCGACGGTGGCACGCGGACCATCTCGAGCCACATGCCAACGCCGCTCGCCACCCGCTTGCCCAGCAGGGTGTCGATGTCCTTGCGGGGCATCGGCCCCTCGGCGATCCGCTCGCGGAGCCGGGCAGCCGCTGCCGACATCTCCCGGTCCGTCAGGCGCTCGGGAGTGGCGCGCAGCCACCACTCGCGCCGGGAGCCCCGCACGGCCACGGCGAGCGGCCAGTAGTCCTTGCGCGACACCAGGTGGATGGTCGAGCGCATCAGGGTCCCCTGCACGACCTCGCGGCGTTCCAGCGCGTCGGTGAGTCCCTCGCGACGGAACCGGGCCAGGCGCGACCACAACCCGAGGTACATTGACGGCGCGTACTGCGCCTGAATCCCGGCGATGCGATCGAGCGCCCGGGGGATCGACCACCCGCCGCGCTCCAGCAGCGACTGCCTGGCCAGCAGGGCGCGGTTCAGGGTTCGCTGGGACAGCGTGCGAACGGCCGGCATCAGCGTGCGAAGGTCAGTCGACGCCGCCCAGGCGGTCGAGCAGCCGGGCGCGGGTGGCCTCCAGGCGGGCGATGCTGCGCTCGACCGACGCCAGCGCGGATTGCATCCGCTCCACGTCCCTCGCGGCCGATCGGGCGTCGGCCCGGTCGGCCGGCGCGTCCGTGACGGCGGCGTCGCGCCGGAAGTCGTCGAGGAGGTGCGAGTGCATCCCCAGCTCGCCGCGGGTGAGCTCCTCGTCGCGGCGCAGGCGGGCCAGCTCCTCGTTCAGCTTGAACAGTCGCCGCTCGGTCCGTCCCATCTCGTCTCCGGGTCGCTCGTTCGCACGGTACCGAAAACGAACCCGGCCCCGACCCGGCACGCCCTCCGGGAATCAGCCGGTGAGGCGGTACCCGGAAACCGTGTCGTCGCCGAACTCGGCCACCCACAGCACGTCGCCGACCGGCACCAGGGCCCGGGTGCCGGAGCCGGTCACGATCACGCCGTCCACGGTGTCGGTGGCCGGGTCGATGCGGTACACCTCGCCCTCGGCCGTGCTCCCGGCCCACATCGAGCCGTGGGCCGCCACCAGGCCCTGGGGGTCCCCGCCGGGCAGGCCGACGACCGCGATCACCTCGTTCGACGTCGGGTCGATGCGGGAAACCGTGCCGTCGCCGAAGTTCGTCACCCACAGCGACCCGAAGCCGCCGTAGGGCTGCAGCGGCTGGTCGCCCACCGGGATCCGGGCCACCAGGCGGTGGGTCGCGGGGTCGAGCCGGAGCACGGCCCGCCCGTCGAGGTCGGTCACCCACACGCTGCCGAACGCCGCCGTCGCGAACTCCGTCTGGGTCGAGGGCACGTGGACGGTCCGTACGCGGTTCGTCGCGGGGTCGATCAGCGAGGCGGTCCCGTCGGGCTGGTTGAAGGCCCACACGCGCCCGCCGGCCACGGCCAGCCCGTCCGGCTGGTTCCCAATCTCGACGGTGGCGATCACCCGGTTCGTCCTCGGGTCGATCCGGGAGACGTCCGCGCCGGCGAAGTTGGCGACCCATACCGACCCGGCCGCCGCCACGGACAACAACGGCGAGAAGTCGGTGGGGATGCGGGCGATGACCCTGCCCGTCCGGGGGTCGATCCGCGACACGCGATTGCCGCCGTAGGGAGACGACCACAACGACCCGAAGGCGAACGTCACGCCGTCCGGCTCGTTGTCGACGCGTACCCGGTGCACCAGCCGCCCGACCTCGGGCAGCGTGTCGCGAGGCGGCGGGCTGACCACCGGGATGGCGGGGCTCGACGCCGCAGGCGAGGGAACCACGGAGGGCGAAGGGAACACGGAAGCGCTCGGCCGGCGAGCCCCCCCGGAGCCACCGCAGGACGCGGTGGCGACGGCCAGGAGCGCGGCGATCGCCCACGCGCTGCGACTCGGCCCCCGCATCCCACTCCTCCCGCGCGACGAGGGCTCGCCGCACCGCCCCGGAGTACGGCCCCGGGGCGCCACCGGGATTGCTCACGGCGATTTGCGCGGGGCGGGGAGACCGTCCAGGCTCCCGCAGCAATGGAGCGGCCCGTCGTGCGGGTGAACGGGGGTCTCAGGGAGGCCGTCGGCCTGTTCCTGGTGGAGCATCGCGGGGTGCTGTCGATCATCGACACGGGCACCGACGGCTCGGCGAAGCGGATCCTGGGGGCGGTGGAGAAGGCCGGCCGCCGGCCCGAGGACGTCCGGCAGATCGTCCTCACGCACTGCCACGGGGACCACAGTGGCTCGGCCGCGAGCCTCAGGGAGGCGACCGGTGCGACGGTGGTGGCCGGCGCGGGCGACGTGGGGGTGATCGAGGGAACGGCACCATATCCCGGGCCTCCGGGGCAGCCGTTCCGGACGCTCTACGCGAACCTCGCCCGCTACCCCCGGCTGGGTGTGGACCGGGAGGTGGACGGCCCGACCCATCTCGACGGTGGCCTGGTCGCGCTCCCCGCGCCCGGGCACACCGAGGGCCATCTCGTCGTGCACGCGCCCGACCTCGACTCCATCTTCGCCGGCGACCTCGTGTTCCACCTGGGCCTCCTGCGGCCGTCGTGGCGAGGCCTGACCCAGGACCCGGAGCGCAACGCGGAGTCGATCCGGGAGGTCGCCGCGGTGGGCGCCGGCCGGATCATCCCGGGCCACGGTACGTCGCTCTCGGGCGAGCGGCTCCGCGAACTGGCCCACTCGCTCGCGCGGTGATCGCCGGACTATGCTCTGCTCCGGTCGTCCGTCGCCCGCGAAGGTGCTGCAGGGATTCCTGCGGTTCGCCCAGGGCACCCACCATGCGGAGGAGACCCACATGAGCGCACGACCTTGGGACGTCGCAGACGTGCGCGAGGACCCCGGCGAGCTCGACGCGCTGGCGGACCGCCTGACCCCGGGACGGGTCCGCGCCGAGGTGCTCGCGAGGTTCGACGAGATCTTCCGGGCGGGCTCGCCGCCCGATCCGCTCCCGGACGGGTTCCTGCCCGGGCGGCTGCTGGCCACCTCGATCCAGCCCCAGCTCGACGCCGCGATCCGCGGCATCGCCTCGCTGTGGATGCCGTGGCGGGGCAAGGTCTTCGAAGCGCACACCATGACCGGGGTCAACCGGTTCCTGCCCAACGTCCGGCTACCCATGCGCGCGGTGTGGCCGCGGTACACGCCGGTGGCGACCACGGCCCGGCGGGTGGAGGCCTTCCCCTTCCGGAACCGCGTGGCCCCCGGGGCGCTGGACCCCGACGTCGAGGTCGAGAAGATCGACTACGACTTCGAGGCGAACCCGGACTTCATGATCCGGCGCATCCTCGACGAGCTCGTCCAGGTCGCGCCGGGTCGCTATCTGGGGAAGATCCTGTTCCGGCTGGGCGACCGGTTCCACCCGATCGGCTTCTTCTCGCTCCGCTCGGCGGAGTAGCCGCGGACCGCCGCGATCAGCGCGTCGACGCGCTCGTCGGCGTCTTCGCGACCAGCAGGAACTCGCGCGCGACCTCGACCCGGCCGTTCCATCGGTAGCGGCTCTGGTGCGGGGCGGGCGCGTACCCTTCCACGGATGTCCTCCGTAGAGCGTCAGCCCGACCCGGTCCGTCCGCGGCGGCTGATCCTGTGGGACGTCGACGGCACGCTGTTGTCGGCCGGGCCCATCGGACGGGAGGCCTTCTATGCGGGTGCCGGCGAGGTGCTGCGACGCGACTTCGGCAACGAGGACGCGATCGAGGCGGCAGGGCTCCGCGTCGAGATGAGCGGGAAGACCGATCCCCTCATCGCCCTGGAGATCATGCGACGCGCCGGGGTGCCGGACGGCGAGGCGCGCCGGCTGCTCCCCGACGTGCTTGCCGCGCTCGCCCGCCACCTCACGGCCGGCAGGGAGCGGATCCGTGCCGAGGGCCACGTCCATCCGGGCGTGACGGACGTGCTCGAGCGTCTGGACGCCGAGCCGGACGTGGTCCAGACGGTCCTCACCGGCAACCTCGCGGTGAACGCCCGGGCCAAGGTGGGGGCGTTCGGGCTGGAGCGGTTCCTCGACCTAGACGTCGGGGCCTACGGGAGCGACGAGTCCGATCGCGAGCTGCTGATTCCCGTGGCCCGGCGGCGGGTCCGCGAGCGCTACGGACACGCGCCCACGGCGGCCGAGACCTGGATCGTGGGCGACACGGCGCTTGACCTGGCCTGCGCGCGAGCCAGCGGCGCCCGGTGCCTGCTGGTGGCCACGGGACGGATCGAGCTCCGAGAGCTGGAGCCGCTCGACGCCGACGGTGTGGCGGCCGACCTCTCGGACGTCGAGTCGGTCGCCGCCCTGTTGATGGGCTGAACCGGAGGCCCGGCGCGTTCGCTCGTTGCGGGGTTTTCTGCGAGGGTTGCGCGGGGGGAGGGGCGCGCCGGCGGGCGAGCACGGCTCCGGCGCCGCCACCGATCGTGAAGGAGGCGACGTGACGTGAGCGACCACGACGCACCGGCGGCCGCCGCCGGGACGGTACGGATCGGCGACGACCTCACGGCGAACCGAATGGGGTTCGGCGCCATGCGGCTGACCGGCCGGGGCATCTGGGGCCAGCCCGACGACCGCGAGGAGTGCATCCGGGTGCTCCGCCGCGTGATCGAGCTCGGCGTCAACTTCATCGACACGGCCGACGCGTACGGCCCCGAGGTGAGCGAGGAGCTCATCGCCGAGGCTCTGCACCCGTACCCGGACGACCTGGTGATCGCGACGAAGGGCGGGCTCCTTCGGTCGGGCCCCAACCGGTGGTCGCCGGACGGGCGGCCCGAGCATCTCCGCGAGGCCTGCGAGGGGTCACTGCGGCGCCTCCGCGTCGAGCGCATCGACCTCTACCAGCTCCACCGGCCCGACCCGAAGGTTCCGCTCGAGGACTCGCTTGGCGCGCTGACCGAGCTCCGGGAAGACGGGAAGATCCGCCACATCGGGCTGTCGAACGTCCACATGCACCAGCTGGATCGGGCGATGCCGCTCGCCGACGTGGTGTCGGTGCAGAACCGGTACAACGTGGAGGACCGGTCCTCCGAGGACGTACTCGACGCGTGCGAGGAGCTCGGGCTGGCGTTCCTGCCCTGGGGCCCGGTCGCCGCGGGCGACCTGGCCGGGGGCCGCTCGCCGCTGGCGAAGGCCGTGGAGCGCCTGGACGCTACTCCGGGCCAGGTGGCGCTGGCTTGGCTGTTGCAGCGCTCCCCCGTCATGCTCCCGATCCCCGGGACCTCGAAGGTGGCCCACCTGGAGGAGAACGTGGCTGCCGCCGCTCTCCAGCTCGACCCGGCCGAGCTCGAGTCCATCGATCACCTCGCCGCGTGAACAGCGTGTTGCGCCCCGGCGGGGTCGAACGGGTCGAACAGGACATAATCGACTCTTGAGCAGGCGAGCCGAGCGGGCTACGCTCCGCGGGCACTCGATCCGGGGGGAAGCGCCCGTGGGGAGGACCGCATCGGTACCGGCCTCGCAGCCGGTCGCCAGTGCATCGGCGGCGCCGCGTTCAGCGGCGCCGCCCCTTTTCGGATGGATCTACGGGGCCCGGGCCGACCTGTTCGTCGCGCTGTGCTGGGTCCCGCTGTTCCTCGGGGCGCACTGGCTCACCGGCCGGCACGGCGACGACCACCTGCTGGACACCCTGTTCAACGGCGCGTTCGTGCTGAGCCTGCTGCATCAGCCGCTGACGCTCGCCCTCGTGTACGGCGACAAGTCCCAGTTCGCGTTGCGTCGCAAGCTGTTCACGTGGAGCCCGCTGGTGGCCGTCGCGCTGATCACGGTGGCCGTGCTGCTGGACCTCTGGATCATCGTGCCGATCGCGGCCGTCTGGAACACGGTCCACACGCTCCAGCAGCGCTACGGGTTGTCGCGGATCTACGGGCGGAAGGCCGGGTTCGGCTCGGCCCGGCTGGACCGCGCGGTGCTGTTCTCGTGGATGGTTGCCGCGCTGGTGATCGTGGGCAGCACGCCGAAGGTCCTCGCCCAGCTGTCGCGAGTGATGCTCGACCAGACCAACACGAACGCGATCACGGACCTCGCGGGCGTGCGCCCGTACGCGCTGTGGCTGCTCGGGCCGGCCCTGGCCGCGGCCGCGATCACCGCCGTGCTGGTGATCCGGCAGGAGCGCGCCCACCTCGAGCAGGCCAACCGCGCGAAGTGGATCTACCAGGCCTCGTCGCTCCTGCTGATCGCCTCGATCGCGTTCGACCCGCTGGCCGGGTTCATCGCGTACGTCGCCGCGCACGCCATCGAGTACTTCGTCGTCGTGTACAAGACCATGCAGAGCCGGTACGGCAAGACCCACGACACGACCACCCTCCTGGGCCGCATGGTCCACACGACGTGGGGCCGCGTGGTGTTCCTGGCCGCCTTCCTGGCCGTGATCTACGAGGTCGACCGGGGTCTCGGCACGTCCCTGCCGAACCACGCGTACCTCATCACGGTGTACTCCCTCGGCATCCTGCACTTCTGGTACGACAGCTTCATCTGGAAGCTCCGCAAGCCCGTGGTGTCGAAAGCCTTCGGCCTCGAACAACCGGTTCGGGCCTGATTTCGCACCGGCATTGGGTCAGTTTTCGGCCGGCGCCGTTCCCAACACCGTTCGCCACGAGTCTCAGCGGTCTCAGGCTTCGTCACCGGCCGGACCCTCCAGAAACGCGGCGGCGTGATCGGCGACCCACTGGCGAAACGATCGCGGCGCCGATCCGAGGATGTCCAACACCGTCGAGGTGACGAACGCCGGCCTTCCAATGGTGGCGCCCCACGCGGCGAGCAGCATGTCCACGGCGGGGCGCGGCCAGGTTCCCTCCGTCTCGGCCCGAAACTCGTCCGGCGACAGCTCCTCGAACTCGATCCGACGCCCCACGACGTCACCGATGATGCTCACCTGCTCTGCCTGACTCAGTGACTCGGGGCCCGTGAGGACGTAGTCGCCTCCGGCATGTCCGTCCTGATACAGGATCCGAGCCGCGACGGCTGCCACGTCGCGGTCATCGACGGGCGCCGTCTCGGCGGCGCCGTACGGCCACCGGACGACACCGTCGGCGCGAATCGCGGGCGCCCACCAGAACAACGCGTTCGACGCGAACATCCCCGGCCGGATGATCGTCGACTCGAGCCCGGCGGCCGCGATGAGCCGCTCGATCTCGGCGTAGAGCACCGCCATCGGATTCGGTTGCTGGAAGAACGGGTGCGGGGTTCGGTGCGGTGCTGAGAGAAAGACCACGCGCCGCGCGGAGGCCGCGAGACGCTCGACAACCGCCGGAGCGGTCGTAGGCGGGGCGGTCCACACGAGGAAGACGGCACCGACACCCCGCAGTCCTTCGTCGAGCGATTCGGGCACGGTGAGGTCGCCGGTGACGACTTCGACGTTCCCCGGCAGCGTCGCCGCCGCCTCGGAGCGATGCGTGAGGGCGCGGACCGGCACGCCCGCGTCGATGAGGAGGTCGATGACGGCGCGCCCGATCCGGCCGGTCGCTCCGGTGACGAGCACCGGAGCCACTCGCGTCCGTGTCATGAGGACCTCGGCGTCGTCCATGGCAGGCGCACGGAGTCAACCATGCTCGCAGAGGAGTCGCTACCGCGCCCGTGGCTGGAGTCGTTCGACAACGCCTTCCGTGCCGCCGACGCTAGACTTCCTGCGGCCCGACTGGCACGCGAGGAGCGACGGGTGGGGTTCCAGAGGGAACGGCTCGGCCCTCGGCTCGTGGCGGCCGCCCGGTCGGGGGAGCGCTACCGCGACGCGCACATGTTCCTGGGGGGGACCGGGGCGGTCGGGGGCACCGCGCTGCTCCAGATGCTCTCCATGTACGAGGAGATGTTCGCCGTCTCCCCGCCGGAGCCGGACGACGTTCCCGTCCTGGTGGCCACCGGCACCACCGCCGACGAGATCCAGGCGTTCACGCGGCGGCTGTTCCGGTTCGTAGAGTCCCGCAACGGCAGCGACCACCTGCCGGAACGGGTGCGCAGCGGGTTCCTCACGGCGAGCGGCGTGTTCGTGGCGCTGGAGCGGTTCGAGGTCCGGGCCGTGCCCGGCCTCCGGGAGGTCGCCCAGACGCCGCCCGAGGGGCGCGGGCGCGTGGCGGGGGAGTTCCTGCAGTCGATCGGGACCGGCCTCGACGACGACCCCGACGCCGTCCACGAAGCCCTGGCCAAGACCGTGGCCAGCGCGCGGCCATTCGGCGAGTTCCTCCAGCGATACCTCCGGACGCACCTGGCCGACCGGGGGGTCGCGCGGTTCCGCTCGGTGGTCATGGGGATCCCGGTCCCGTCGCTCGTCGCGTACCACCAGGACGAGCTGGCGCTGGCCACGCAGCACGTCGGGGGATTCGGCCCCGACCGCCTGGAGCGCCTCAAGCGGCGGTTCGTCGAGGCCATCCGCGACGACCTGGTCGACGTGAAGGCCGGCCTGGCGGACGAGGTCCTGATCGCGCACACCACCGGCGTCGGTGGCATGTACGACGAGGACCCCGACCGGCCGGGCGCGGCGCCGCAGATTCGGATGGGATTCAGCCACGCGGCCCAGGACACGCGGGTGGGGGAGAAGGCGCGGTTCGCCAAGGAACTGACCGACTTGTACGCCGAGGCGGGCCTGAAGGTCCTGATCACCGCCGCGGCCGTCGGCATCGACGAGGTCCGGGTGCGCGAGGAGGTGCCGCTCCACCGCGGCGTGCGCCGGCTGCTGTTCGAAGCCTCGGAGGAGGTGTTCCCCGGCTCCCAGGAATCCCAGCCCCGCGAGTCCCGGGCCAGCCGCGCGGCCGGGCGTCCCGTTCCCGCCCGGCAGGTGCTGCGCCTGTACCCCCCGCTGACCGTCCCCTGGGACGACCCGCCGCGGGGACCGGCGCGGTTCGAGCGGGGCGAGCCGGTCGTCCCCTCCTACGCCATCCGCAGCGGCGAGAACGGGTTCTTCAGCGTGGCCAACGCCGACGCCCTGTACCGCGTGATGCGGGTCGCGAGCGCCAGCGAGCTCGGAATGATGCTGGCCACGGTCGGCGTCTTCGGCGACGACCGCCTGCGGCCGTGGTTCCCCGGCGGCGTGTGCTACTTCACGGAGACGGAGAGCTCGCGCCAGGTCATGGACTTCCTGGCCCAGCCCGCGCTCAGGGCGACGCAGCTGACCGGTCTCGACCCGATGGCCCTCCAGGACCTCGGCTCGGCGAAGCACCAGGGCGAGATGCACACGCTGGCCCTGCTGATCCTGGTGCACCGGCTGCGGACGCTGGACGTCGACGGGATCGACCCGTACGTGGACCTGGCGCGATTCGATCCCCGCTCGTACTTCGTCGAGCACTCCCGCCCGCTGACGTTCGAGGACGTCGCGGGATGGGAGTTCGGTGCGCTGGCCGACGACATCGTGGCCCTGGTCTCCGCCGAGTCCCCGGAGGACCTGCTCCGGCTGACCCCGCCGCGCAAGCACGCATTGTTCCCCAAGCGGCAGCGGGCCCTGCTGGAGGTGCTGGGCGAGGTCGTCCGGGCCGTGTGGCAGGTTCCGTCGCTCGGGTCGCCGATCATCTTCGAGCGCGGCGGCCGGACGTGGCTGCGCACCGGTTACTACGTCGCGCCGCTCGACCTCCTGGTCACCGACGAGGCGGCCGTCGACCGCCACCTCCGCGAGCGGCACGCGGCCGGTCCTCTCGGGAACGACTTCGACGACGTCCGCGACTACCACGTGGCCGTCGGGGGATTCGTGGACCTCCGCCCCCACGCGGTGGTGTGCTCGGCGCGGTCGGACACCGAGGACCTCGCCGGGAAGGTCGCCCGGTTCACCGACGAGGAGGCGCTCCGGGCGCACCTGTTCTCACTGGAGCCCTACTCGTTCTTCGCCACGTCCGGGCTCTTGGCGGCCCTGTTCCGGCTCCGAGCGCTGTGGACCGAGCTTCGCGAGGCGATGATCGAGCTCGGGACCCTGCACGAGTGGCGGTGGCACATGCCCCGCGACACGGTCGGCCATACCGAGCTGGTCCCCGGGGTCGTCGAGGCGCTGCGGATGGTCGCCGAGGGCCTGGAGAAGACCACCGGCACCGAGCGGCTGTCCGGCCTGTGGGGCTACGAGCGGCGGCCGGCCCCAGACCGGCGCGGCTCGATTCCGGGCGTCGACACGTAGCGGAAACCCGCAGGAGCCGCCCTCCGTAGACTGTGCAGGGACGAAAGGATCCGATGCTCGACGAAGGAACGAAGGCGCCGGACTTCACGTTGCCGGACCAGCGCGGCAAGCCGGTCTCCCTGGCCGACTTCGCGGGTCAGTGGGTGGTGTTCTGGTGGTTCCCCAAGGCCTTCACCGCCGGGTGAACGGTGGAAGGGCAGGGGTTCCGTGACCGAGCCCCCGAGTTCGAACGGCAGGGCTCCGTGCTCCTTGGTGCCTCGTTCGACCCTCCAGAGCAGAACCTGGCGTTCGCGGAGCAGGAGGGATTCCCGTTCACGCTGCTGTCCGACGTCGACCGCGAAGTCGGCACGAGGTACGAGACGAAGCGGCACCCGGACGAGTCGTCCCCCGAGTTCGCGAAGCGCCGGACGTATCTCATCGATCCCGACGGCGTGATCCGCAAGTCCTACCGGGTCACCGACATCCCGGCGCATCCCGACCAGGTGCTCGAGGACCTCCGGCGCCTGCAGTCCGAGGGCTGATCCGGCCTACCAGGCGGGCTGGCCCGGCGCCTGGGGGAGCTCGGTGGGCACGGTCGGCGCCTCCGACCGGAAGTTCCTTCGACCGGGACCGGCCTCAGTCGACGTATCCCTCGACGGTGGTCTCGTCCCGCACCCTGGCCTCCCCGGGGTCCATGCCCGCGCTGCGCCGGGCGCGGCGCTGGTGCAGCAGGTCCCAGCACTGGTCGAGTTGCACCTCGAGGAACTTCAGCCGGTCGTGCTCCCGCGGCTTGAGCCCCTCGTCGGTGGAGGCCTTCTCGTAGAGCGAGTGCTCCTCGTGCGCCAGCTGGTTGATCTGGTCGATCACGTCCTGGTCGTCCATCGGTTCCTCCTCGGATGGCGTCCTGCCCGGTCGAACCGTCTCGCATCCCGACCGTATTCCTTCCTGCCCGCGTTCGCGACCCCGGGATGCCGGCGGTGGGCGCCGCCGCGGGCGGCGGTGCTAGCGTCGCCTGAGGTCACGACCGACGGGAAGGAGGACGATGTGGCTCGGCTCTTCTCGATCAAGCCCGGCATCACGTTGCGAGGGCGCAGGTTCCGGGGGGTCCGGGGGTGGGCCGGCAAGCCCTCCCACCCGCCGTTCACGGATTTCCCGGTCGTGGCGTACGTGTTCGCGGCCGCGTTCGACGTCATCTCGTACTTCACGTACAAGCACGCGGGGACGGTGGGCCGGATCGGCGCCGAGTCCTTCATCGCAGCGACCTACGTGATGATGGGCGGCGCGGTCGTCTCGCTCGTGACGGCCACGACCGGCTTCTGGGACTGGTGGAAGGGAATCGACCGGGACCATTCGACCGGCCCCATCGGGAAGGCCAAGCACACGCAGGTGTGGCGCACGATGAACTGGCACGCCACGGTCATGCTGACGGTGACGGCGATCGTGCTCATCGACATCGTGGTGCGGCTGTCGAGCTACGGCGACTACCACGCGTCGCTCGTCGTGATGATCCTCTCGGTGCTGGCCGGACTGCTGGTGGCGTTCGGGGCGGTCTACGGCGGGGCGCTCGTCTACGACTACGCGTTCAACGTCGAGGGCCAGGACGACTCCACGGTGTGGGACGAGACTGAGCAGGACTTCTTCCCGGAACAGCACTCGGGCTCGGAGCCGTAGCCCGGCCCCGAGTCTGCGGGGAAACGCCCCTCGGCGGTAGCGGCGATACCGAAAGATCTCCTGAGGGTCCGCCCGGGCTACTTGCCGGAACGCCCTTCACGTCGCAAGATGGGGGCACGGGAGAAAGGAGGTGGTCCAACTGCCAGATAGCATTGCGACCCTCGAGGTGACTGGCTGCTGAGCCGTCGCCCGCGGGCCGGGGTGGACCACCTCGCCCGTCGCCGGGGATGTCCCGGCAGAAACCAACCAGCTCACCGACCTCGCGACCCCGGACATGGTCGCACCGGGCGGGGCGCCTGAGGGCGCGCCGAAGCACCTCGCGAGGCGAGAATCGAACACGGCAGAGCCGGGGCCGGGATCCCTGCAACGGGGTCCCGGCCCCGGTCGCATTCGGCCCCAGGTCCTCAGCGGGCCGAGAGCCAGTCGCGGAACCGATCCCGGAGGCGCTCGCCGCCCCTCGGCGGGGGCTTGGGGTCGAGCCAGGACGCCCGCTTCCTCTCGTTCTCCAGCAGCACCCACTCGTACGCGTACGTCCGGGGGCCGGCCCAGAACGGCTCGATCCATTGTTCGTGCTCCAGAGCGGCGACCGCCGCGTAGCCGTACCGGGGCCGGCCGGCCCAGAAGCCGTCCAGGCCGGAGAGCGCGGAACCGGCGGTCCGGGCGCGGACCTCCTCGATCGAGGAGAACTCGCCCACCCATCCGAGTCGGATCCTTGCCCTGGCCACGAACAGGCCGCCTTCCAGCTGGACCCACACGACGTCGTCGGGCGAGGAACCCTGCTTGTGCGCGGGTCCCGGCCGGTCGCGAGCCTCCACCGCGAACCCCAGCGCGGGCTTCGACGCGTCGCCGGTCATGTGGTCCAGCTGCCGGATGAGGACGTGCTCCACGGCCGCATAGGGTCTCATGGCCGGCGGACTTCGGCGTCCGGCGTCAGGCGAGCGCGCGGTCCGCCGCAGCGCGGATGGCCCGGGCGGCGGCCGGCGGATCGGGCTGCTGGAAGATCGCGCTGCCCGCGACCAGCACGTTGGCTCCCGCGCGCGCGGCGCGCGGCGCGGTCTCCGGCCCGATGCCGCCGTCGATCTGGATGTCGCACGACAGGCCGAGCCGGTCGACCGTCTCCCGCGCCCGTTCGACCTTGGGGAGCACCTCGGGGATGAACGCCTGGCCGCCGAACCCCGGGTGGACGCTCATCACCAGCAGCAGGTCCACCAGCTCCAAGTAGGGCTCGACGGCCTCGAACGGCGTCGGCGGGTTCAGGGTCAGCGCGGGCTTCATGCCCAGCTGGCGGGTCCGCGCGATCAGGCCCCGGGGGTCACCGAGCTCGATGTGGACCGTGACCCCGTCCGCGCCCCCCTCCGCCAGCGCCTCCAGCATCGACCCGGGGTCCGTGACCATCAGGTGGCAGTCCAGGAACAGGTCGGTGTGCCGGCGGAGCGACCTCACCACCGGCGGGCCGATGGTGAGGTTCGGGACGAAGTGGTTGTCCATCACGTCCACGTGCAGCAGGTCCGACTCGGCTCGCACGCGGGCCACGTCGTCCGCCAGGCGCGCGAAGTCGGCGGCCAGGATGGACGGCGCGATCTTCACGCCCACGCGCGCGGCCCTTCGGACGGCGTGCGTGGGCGCTCGACGGTCGGCGTGATCAGGCGGCGGAGGACGACTTGCCGAGGATCCGCATGACCTTCGTGCCGCACACGGGGCAGATGCCCTGGGCGGCCTTCCGGCCGTTCTTCAGCTCGACTTCCTCGCCCTCGAACGTCCGCTTCTCGCGGCACTTGACGCAGTAGGCCTCGTAGGTGGCCACGATCCCTCCTTCCCCAAAGGGGCCCGGACAGGTTTCGAGGCCGCGCGAGCGGCCTCCGTAGGCACGATTGTTCCCTGTGACGGGGGGTGTGCAAGCACATCTCCCCCGGATTCCGCGGAACAAACCGCAACAAACAGGAAATTTGGGCCGCAGGTCGAGCGCGGAGAGCGGGCCCCCGCGTCCCGGGAAGCCGGGATCTCCCCTCCGCCCGGACCCGTCGCGAGGCCGGGAACGTCCGAACGGGACGCCCGTGCGTAGTCCCGTCCGGAAGATCGGCACGGCCCCGGAGGCCCTGGAGAGGGAGGATCCCGAGATGCTCGCGAGGCTCAGGAGGCTGGCCGTCGGCGGGGCGGTCGTGGCTGCCGTGCTCGGCCAGGTGGTGCCGGCGCAGGCCGCGACCACGGTGAAGGTCCGCTGCAACTTCTTCTCGCCGAAGTCGACGACCGTGGGCCGCGGCGCGAGGATCGTGTGGAAGGGCGTGTGCGGCACCCACACGGTCACGTCGTACTCGTCGAACTGGTCGAAGGACACGATCCTGTCGCGGGGGCAGACCACGTCGCGCACGTTCAGGTCCAGGGGGACGTTCAAGTTCCGCTGCCGGTTCCACTCGGCGCTGTCGAACGGCGCGTGCAGCGGGATGTGCGGGGTCATCAAGGTCACGTAGCCGGGCCCGGGGCGTCCCTCCGCCCTCGACCGGCTTGCCAACTCCGGCCTGCGACGCTATACAATCCCTTAGCACTCTGGTTCGATGAGTGCTAGCAGTCGGCGAGGAAGGCTGTGAGCCGCGCCCCTCGAACGGGCGGGCTCGGGAGACCAAGCAGAGGAGGAGGGAAGGGATGGCTGCCAAGCTCATCACCTTCGAGGAAGACGCGCGGCGGGCGCTCGAGCGGGGCATGGACCAGCTGGCCAATGCCGTGAAGATCACGCTCGGCCCCAAGGGCCGCAACGTCGTCCTCGAGAAGAAGTGGGGCGCACCCACGATCACCAACGACGGCGTATCGATCGCCAAGGAGATCGAGCTCGAGGACCCGATGGAGAAGGTCGGCGCCGAGCTCGTCAAGGAGGTCGCGAAGAAGACCGACGACGTGGCCGGTGACGGCACCACCACGGCGACGGTCCTCGCGCAGGCGATGGTCAAGGAAGGCCTGCGTAACGTGGCCGCCGGCGCCAACCCGATGTCGCTGAAGCGCGGCATCGAGCGGGCCGTCGACTTCGCGGTCGACAGCATCAAGATCCAGTCCAAGGACATCGAGACGCCCGACCAGATCGCGCACGTCGCGTCGATCTCCGCGGGCGACCCCGAGATCGGCCAGCAGATCGCCGAGGCCATGGACAAGGTCGGCAAGGACGGCGTGATCACCGTCGAGGAGTCGAACACGTTCGGCATGGAGCTCGACCTGGTCGAGGGCATGCGGTTCGACAAGGGCTACATCTCGCCGTACTTCGTGACCGACCCGGAGCGGATGGAGGCGGTCCTCGAGGAGGCCTACATCCTGCTGGTGAACTCGAAGATCTCGGCCGTGAAGGACCTGCTGCCGGTGCTCGAGAAGGTCATGCAGACGGGCAAGCCCATCGCGGTGATCGCCGAGGACGTGGAGGGCGAGGCGCTCGCCACGCTCGTGGTCAACAAGATCCGTGGGACGTTCAAGTCGGTCGCGGTGAAGGCCCCCGGGTTCGGGGACCGTCGCAAGGCCATGCTCCAGGACATCGCGATCCTGACCGGCGGCCAGGTCATCTCCGAGGAGGTCGGGCTCAAGCTCGAGAACACCTCGCTGGACCTCCTGGGCCAGGCCCGGAAGTTCGTCGTGACCAAGGACGACACCACGGTCGTCGAGGGGTCGGGCGACGCCGAGCAGATCAAGGGCCGGGTCAACCAGATCAAGGCCGAGATCGAGAAGACCGACTCGGACTACGACCGCGAGAAGCTCCAGGAGCGGCTGGCGAAGCTGTCCGGCGGCGTGGCGGTCATCAAGGTCGGAGCGGCCACCGAGGTCGAGCTGAAGGAGAAGAAGCACCGCATCGAGGACGCCGTGCAGACCACGAAGGCGGCCGTCGAGGAGGGCATCGTGCCCGGCGGTGGCGTGGCGCTGCTGACCGCGCAGAAGGCGCTCGACAAGGTCGACCTGGAGGGCGACGAGCTCACCGGGGCGAACATCGTCCGGCGGGCCCTCGAGGAGCCCATCAAGCAGATCGCCTTCAACGCCGGCCTCGAGGGCGGCGTGGTGATCGAGAAGGTTCGGTCGCTGAAGAACGCCCACGGCCTGGACGCGTCCAACGGGGGCTACGTCGACATGTTCAAGACCGGCATCGTCGACGCCGCGAAGGTGACCCGTTCGGCGCTGCAGAACGCCGCGTCCATCGCGGCGCTGTTCCTCACGACCGAGGCCGTCGTCGCCGACAAGCCCGAGAAGGCCCAGCCACCCATGCCCGGTGGCGGCGGCATGGGCGGCGGGGACATGGACTTCTAGGTCCTTCAGCGGCACCGGCACCGAAGCGACGGAGCCCTGGCGAGATTTCGCCGGGGTTCCGTTCGTTTTGGGGACGAAATGCGGGGGTTCGCTTGCGCCGCGGCTTGCCGCGCCGTACGGTGCCCCCGGGCTCGAGCAGGGGCTCGGGTGGCAGGGGGAGGAAGGGGAGGATTCCATGCGGCGATTCAAGCTGGCCGCGGCATTCGGTTCGCTCGCCCTGGTGGCGGGGCTGGTCGTGATCCTTGCGGTCCCGGCACAGGCGGGGGCCTCGTGCCTCGGCTCGGCGACGACGAAGGACGGCACCTCGGGGAACGACACCATCAACGGCACCGCCGGGATCGACGTCATCAACGGGCTGGGGGGCAACGACAAGATCTTCGGCTTCGGCGCCAACGACAAGCTGTGCGGCGGCTCGGGGAACGACGTCATCGACGGGGGCAATGGCAACGACAAGATCGCCGGCGGGACCGGCCTCGACACCTGGTCGTACATCTCGGCTCCGGGGTCGATCAACGCTCATCTGCCGAACAGCGGATCGACGACGATCACGGTGAACGCAGGCGGATCCGACACGGTCTCCGGGATCGAGAACCTCGTCGGGGGGCCGTTCCACGACACCCTCGAGGGCAACGACAGCGCCAACGTCATCAAGGGTGGTGACACCGGGGACACCATCGACGGTGACGACGGCGTGGACCACCTCTACGGCCAGGCCGGGGACGAGGGCGCCAACTCAGGGAATTCGCACGTCGACGGAGGCGGAGGGAACGACTTCATCTTCGGTGGACCGGGGGTCGACAACGTCCTCCGGGGCGACGTGGGCAACGACCACATCGACGGCGGCGCCGGCGACAGCGACTTCGCGGACGGCGGTCCCGGGGACGACACGTGCGTCAACGTGGAGGGCCACACGAGCTGCGAGCACCTGAGCTAGGTCGACTGCGAAGGCTCGCGAGCAGAGCGATCGGGCCCCGGCGAACCGGCCGGGGCCCGATTCGTGCCCCGATCGCGACGGAGCCGGGTCGACGGCCGGGGAGGGTCTCCTTCAGGCGGGCGCCGAGGCCTCGTCCGGCTCGGCGAAGCACGCCCGCTGGGCGGCCGCGAAATCCGGATCGTGGCGGACCCGCTGGATACCGGGACCGTAGAAGCCGACAGCGTCGTACTGGAACTGCGGGTCGGGGAACGCCCCGACGCCGTGCGCCCGCATGCACGCGGCGAACTCCTCGGTCGCCTGAATCCCCTGCGGGCTGAACGCTCCGGGGTAGACCGCGCCGGAGAAGTCGCGGAACAGGGCCGCCGCGCTGAACGGACCCAATCCCTCGAGCCCCCACCGGTGTCGCAGTGCGCGCCAGTAGCCCTCGACCCGGTAGACGCTGGGCAGCGGGATCGACAGGCGCAGCGAGTCCGGCGGGCCCAGGTAGAGGACGGCGTCCAGCGCGTCCCGCGCGTGGCCCTCGCCCTTCGGTAGGTTCCCGATCCACGTGCCCCGGATCGCCGCGATCGACGGGACGGGCCACGCTGCCAGCCGTTGCTCCCATTCCTCCCGCGGGAACCCGAGATGCACCGCCACGACGTACGTCGATCCCGGGTCGCTGCTGTCGAGCCGCTGTGTCACGTTCTGCTGCGGGGCCGGCGCCGTCGGACGTTCGAGGTGCGCGAGCCCGGCGATGACCACCGCGTGTTCCCCTTCGGCGATGACCTCGTGCTCGATGACCCGGGCCATGAACGCCTCCCGGCCCGCGAGATACTTCTGGGTCTCGGCCCTGGTGTGCACGCCCCTCCAGTCGATGGGCGGGTCGCCGAGGAGGACCCGGATCCGGTGCGACGGGGGACGGCGCTCGTTCGCGGCCCGGATTGAGGTGAAGAAGCGCGCGTACATCGGGGCGTCCCACGCCCCGACCTGGGTCGTGTCCTGCCAGATCCGACGAACCCTCGACCACGCCACCGGCCGGCCCGAGACGTAGCGGTCTACCAGCGCCTGATACCGGGCGTTCCCGAACTCCACGACGACGTCGTCGGCGGCAGCCGCGAGGGCGTCGCTCCGAACGAGGGACTCGTAGAACTCGCCCGCATTCGCGAGGTTGTGTGACTCGCCCAGCGCTACCACCGCGTGGTCCCGGAGGGCGTCGACGATCGCTCGGACCGCGTCGACAGGCGTCGCCGGCGGCCCGCCCGCCACGGCCGCCGCGGGCGTGGGTTGGGCGACCGGAGTTGCCGGCCGGCTCGGCGTCGATACCCGCGACGTGCAGGCCGCGAGCACGACGACGACGACGAGGGCGAGGACGAGACGGCTGCGCGAGTACGAGATCGTCATGTGACGGCCCGACCGGCCTACCGGACCTGCTGGCCGGCGGCGATCCCCGATTCGCTGCAGGCCACCACGTCCAGACCCGGCCGAGAGATGGGAAGCGACCGGCCCAGGACCCGCACGACCGCCACGGCCGTGCCTCCCCGGCGAACGAGGAACGTGATTTCCTGGTCGCTCTCGGGATAGGCGGCCTGCGAGATCTCGTCGGCGTCCTCGATTCCGACCACGGACGTCCGGATCACGGCTGGCACGTCGTCGCGGGTCGCGACGGTGACGTCGGGCGCGGAGAGGACCGCCGCCCGCGTCGTGGCCGCGCAATCCAGCGTCGGGTCGACCCAGATCCCGTCCGGGTTCGCTACCCGGACGGGGACACCGGCCGTCGCCTGGCGGGCGCCGTCCCCTTCGGTGCCCGCCGTGCTCTCGCAGCTCGCGAGGTAGTTGCCTGGAGCGAGGAACGCTTCCACGGTGTCCGTGGCGCCACCGGAGCTCAGGTCGACGGGGAAGCGCCCGGAGGGGGTGGTTCGTGTCAGCACGAGCGAGGCGTCGCTGGCCGGGTTGTCGACGTGCAGATGAGGTCCGTCCGGCTGCACGGCGAACTCCGGGGTGCCCACCTCGACGCCGTCGGTGGTGCAGGTGAACCGCCCGACGTCGGGCATCCCCGCGCCGGACCCGCTCGTTGGCGGGACCGGGGAAGGCCGGGTGGCGATCGAGCCACCGGTCGGGCGGTGACCGGAGGAGTGGGACCCCACGCCCGCCAGCAGCGCCAGGGGGACCACCAGACCCAGCGCGGCCACGGTCGCCGCGACCGACGACGCGATCAGCCGCCCGACCCGCCGCCGCCGGAACCGGCGGAGCAGCGCCCCGGCGTCCGCGTGGGCCTCCGGGAGCCCCGGAGGCGTCGAGCTAAGGAGTGTGGCGATTCGGTCGTGCTCCATCGAGATCCTCCTCGGAGAACGAGGCCCGCAGCGCGGTCCGGGCGCGGGTCAGGTAGCCACGGACGGCCGACTCGCCGCACCGCATGGCGGCGGCAACGTCCGCGGTCGGGAACCCCAGCCGGTAGTGCAGGACGAGCGCCTGCTGCTGCCGGAGCGGGAGCCGGGACACGGAGCGCCACAGGTGCACCGCGTCGAGCGCGGCGTCGGCGCTCGAGCCGTCGCCGGAGTCGTCGGCCGGAACCGGGGGCCGGCGGCGGAGGGCCCGGCGCGCCAGGTTCATGGCGGTCGTCGTCACCCATCCGCCCACCCAGGGCTGGTTCCCCAGCCGGCCCCACCGCTCCAGTGCCCGCACGAACGCCTCTTGTGCCGCTTCCTCGGCGATGTCCGTGTTCCGGCAGAGCAGGTACACGGTCCGGTGCACCGGCCCGAACTCCCGCTCGTAGAACTCCAGGAACTCGCGATCGATCCTCACGCCGCCATCACGAGGACAAGTCTGCGGCCCCCCGGAAGGCTGCGCGGCCCGGAAACTTCTCGTTCGGCGTGAGGCCCGCGGCTGCGGCGTATCGAGCCTCCGGGCCGGGTCGGATGTCCCCCGACGGCTCAGACGTCTACGCCCGTTCCACCCCGCAGTTCGGGATCGAATACGAGCGTGCGGTGCTCTCCTGGTTCGACGCGCTGCCGCCCCACCTCCGAGGCGAGGGTTCGCCGGGCGCCTGAGTCGCGGCGCGACGGGGAATGTTCCCCGAGGCGCCTCGAAGGGATCGAAGGAGCGAGGGCGATGGCCTACGAGATCGAGGTGAAGGACCTGTCGGACCGGTACGTGGCGACCGTTCGGGTCACCGCGGCGCCGGACGAGATGGGAGCGACGTTCGGCGAGGTGCTGCCGGAGGTCGATGCCGAGATCGTGAACGCCGGGACGCGGCCGGAGGGGCCGGCGTTCGGGATCTTCCACGCCTACACCGAGGACTCGGTGGACATGGAGATCGGGTTCCCGCTCGGCGAGCCGATCCCCACGTCGGGACGGGTCACGGGTCGTGAGCTGGGCGCCACGATGGCGGCCGTGACCTGGCACCACGGGTCGTACGACTCCATCGCGGAGGCTCACCGGGCGGTCGAGGAATGGCTCCGTGGGCGGGGCAAGCAGGCCGCCGGCCCGCCCTGGGAGGTGTACTGGACCGGCCCCCGGGACGACCCGGACCCGGCGAACTGGAAGACGGAAGTGGGATATCCGTTCTCCGGGTGAGAATCCCCGGTCGGGCCGAACCATCCTCCGACCCGCGTCGAAAAACAGGTGCAACCCCCCTCCCTGGAGGTTGTGAGGACCTCGGCGCCCCCGTCGGGGTCCTCATTCTTGTCCGGCCCGATCCGATCCGCGCCCGTAGACTCCCCGGCGGATGCGGGGCCGGAGCGAAGCCTGGGCACGGATCGTCGTGGGAGCCCTCGGGGTGGCCCTGCTGGCCGCGACAGTGGGCCTGAACTGGTCGAACCGCCACCCCCAGCCGCGCCCGCCCGGCGTCGACGTGGCGAGCTTCCCGACCCGAACGCCGATCAAGCACGTCGTGTTCCTGGTGAAGGAGAACCGCACCTTCGACCAGCTGTTCGGCCTGTTTCCCGGCGCCGACGGGACGACCACCGGCCGAATGGACGGGCGGACCGTTCCGCTGACCCGGGGCATCCCCCAGCGGCTCCCCCGGGACCTCGACCACAGCTACGCCCGGGCCCTGGCCGACTATCACGGCGGGGCCATGGACGGGTTCGGATACGGCCCGTTCGCGAGGCGGGCGGCCTACACCGAGGCGGTCCGGACCGATGTGCCGATCTACTGGCGGTGGGCCGAGCGATTCGTCCTGGCCGACCGGTTCTTCGCCTCGGCCAACGGGCCGTCGTTCCCCAACCACCTGTTCACGATCGCCGCGCAGTCGGCGGGCGCGCACGACAACCCCCGGCCCGACCCCCAGGCGGTGATCCAGGCCGGGAGCGGGTTCCGCAAGGTGTGGGGCTGCGACGCCCGCCCCGGCCAGACCGTCGACGTCGTGAACGAGGAGGGCTACGTCTCGAGCGTGCCGCCGTGCTTCGATATCCGCACGGAGGGCGACCTGCTGAACCGGGCCGCCATCCCGTGGGCCTACTACGCGGCGTCCTACATCCAGCAGGGCTACATCTGGTCCGCGTACGACGCGATCCGGCACGTCCGGGAGACGAACCAGTGGCAGCAGCACGTGTTCCCAACGGACCAGCTCATCGACGACATCCACGCGAACCGGCTGCCCCCCGTGACGTGGGTTACCCCTCGGTATCAGCTGTCCGACCATCCCGAGTACAGCCTGTGCTGGGGCGAGAACTGGACCGCCCAGGTGGTGAACGCGATCATGCGGGGCCCGATGTGGAAGGACACGGCGATCTTCCTGACCTGGGACGACTGGGGCGGGTTCTACGACCACGTCGTGCCGCCGCAGATCGACCGGTACGGGTTCGGGATGCGCGTCCCGCTCCTCGTGATCTCGCCCTATGCCCGGGAGGGCTACGTCGACCACACCGCGGGGGAGTTCTCCTCCGTGCTCGAGTTCATCGAGTGGAACTGGGGGCTGCCGAAGCTGACGCGCAGGGACCGGTCGGCGAGCGACCTGAGCGAGGCGTTCGACTTCTCGCGCGCCCCGCGGGCGCCGGACCCGGTGCCGCTCCGGACGGACTGCGAGGGGCCGCGCATGGCCGGTCCCGGTCCGCGCCCGGGGACGGGCTGAGCCCGCCGGGCGGGGCGGCCTGTCGGCGGCGCGTGCAAGAATCGTCGGCATGGTGGTGACCTCGGCCTCGGTGAAGCTGGAGCGGCTGCACGCCGTGCTGGCGTCGACCGGCGGCGCCGTGGTGGCGTTCTCCGGCGGCACGGACTCCGCCCTGGTCGCCGCCGTGGCCGCCCGGGCCCTGGGCGATCGCGCGCTGGCCGTGACGGCGGTCTCGCCGTCGCTGCCGCCCGGCGAGCTCCGGGAGGCCCGGGAGGTGGCCGCGCTGATCGGCGTCCGCCACCGGGCCGTGCGAACCCACGAGGTCGAGCGAGAGGGCTACGTCGCGAACGGCGCGGACCGCTGCTACCACTGCAAGACCGAGCTGTACGACGTCCTGGGGCGGATCGCCGTCGAGGAGGACCTTCCGGCGGTCGTCTCGGGGGCCAACGTCGACGACCTGGGCGACTGGCGGCCGGGGCTCCGGGCCGCCGGCGAGCACGCCGTCCGCCATCCCCTCGTTGAGGCGGGAATGACCAAGGCGGAGGTCCGCCGGGCTGCGCTCGACCTGGGCCTGCCGACCTGGGACAAGCCGGCATCCGCCTGCCTGTCGTCGCGGATCGAGCACGGAGTGAGGATCACGGTGGAGGACCTGTCGCGGGTGGGTCGGGCGGAGCGCGCGGTGAAGGACCTCGGCTTCCGCCAGGTCCGTGTGCGGGTGCACGGCGAGGTGGCCCGGGTCGAGGTGGAGGCCGACGAGGTCGCCCGCCTGGTGTCGCCCGGTGTGCGGGAACGGGTGGTCGAGGCGCTACGGGGACTCGGCTACCGGTACGTCACGGTGGACCTGGAGGGATTCCGGTCGGGGAGCATGAACCCGCCGGGGACGCCGGGAGCCCCGCCGGCGTGAGCGAGGCCCGGCCCGGCGGACCCCGGTTCCACCTGACCTTCCCGGAGCACCTGATCGACGAGCCCGTCATCCACGAGCTGGGACGGCGGTTCGACGTCGTGACGAACATCCGCGGCGCGAACGTCGACGAGCGATTCGCCTGGATCATCCTGGAGATCGCGGGCTCGGAGGCTCAGGTCGCCGACGCGGTGGCCTGGCTGGCGGAGAAGGGCATCACCGTGGAGCGCCTCGGGGAGGGGTAGTGGGCAAGAAGCGCGTCCTGTTCGTCGACAACCGGCCGGAGTTCATGCACCAGCCCGTGCTCCGCCTGCGCCTCGAGGGCTACGAGGTGGACGAGTGCACCACTGGCGAGGAGGGCGTCGCCCGCCTCCGCGAGGGCGACTACGACCTCCTGATGCTCGACGCCGAGCTGCCCGACAGCGACGGCTGGGGCACCATCAAGGCCGTGCGCCAGGACCCGACCCTCGCCGACACCAAGATCATCGTCTTCATGGCCCCCCAAGGCGAGACCGGCAAACTCGTCCTCGTCCCCGTGGAGGCAGAGCTCCGCCGCCCCTTCAACATGGCCCAGATGCTGGAGGCCGTGGAAAAGGTCATCGGCCCCCCGTAGACGATTGCGATCCTTCCGCTGACCCGGGCCACCACGCGAAGCCTCCGCCGCACCCCGGCGCGCACGCCGAAGGTACGAACGCAGGGGTCGCGGAAGGCGGGTTTGGGGCCTGATCAGGAAGCCGGGACGAGCTTGCGCCCCCAGGCGAAGACGTCCTGGTACCACGAGTTCGGGAGCCGAACGATCGTCACTCCGTTGGACCCGGAGTCCAGCGCCCACCCCCACCCCAGGTTCAGGTCGACGTGGTCGATCGTCCCGTCGTGGTTGCTGTCGTAGAACAGCAGGTTCCCGGCCCTGATGTCCTCCCACTTCAGCCGCTTGCTGACGGGGATGGCCTTGGCCATGTCGTTCGAGGAACGCTGGTTGTTGAGGATGAACCCCGGGTACTTTCGCACCGCGGTGTTGTCGTACATCGAGTCGCCCTCCCGCAGGACCCACCACATCAGGCCCGAACAGTCGAAGCCGCCGCGGGGCTGGTAGCCGCAGCAGTAGCCGGGCGGCGACTTCGTGTTCCACTCGCCGGCGTAGACGTAAGGGAACCCCACGTAGCGCATCCCGAACTCGACGACCTGATGGAAGGCCGCGGACACGGGTCCCAGGTGGATGTTCGCGTAGGCCTGGACCTGGGTCTTCCTCCAGCTCTCCGACGTGTTGATGACGTAGGCACGGTACAGCGACCACGCCACCTCGGCGCGGTTGAGGGCGTCGCCGGGGCCGACGTCGAGCGACTCGTCATCTTGGTGGTTGTAGCGCAGGCCGAGCACCGCTCCGATCAGGCGCGTCCCGAACGTCGAGCCGTGATGGAACCGGTAGCCGTCGGTCGTGTGCATCTTGTTGGCGCCGGCGACCACGCTGGAGAGCCCGAGGGCCCAGACCAGCGCGCGATGGACCTGGATCATGCCGATGGGGTTCGCCGGCAGGAAGCGATCGCCCGAGGCGGTGATCCAGCCCTTCTTCGCCGCCACGTTCATGTAGGGGAAGTCGGGATCGGTGCGGGGGACGTCCGAGAACGTGATGGCCGGGTCGGGCTTCTCGCTCGGCGCGAAGGCCTTGACGACCGCCCGGGCGAACAGCCGCCGGCTCTCGAGGGCCCCCGGCTTGAAGGTGGTCGTCCCGAAGTCGCGCATCCAGTCGTGTGAACGGGCTACCGTGTCGATGGCGGTCCTGGCCCAGCCCCAGGGGGGGCTGGGGACGTCGGACCAGGACGCGGTCGAGGCGGTCCGCGAGTCACCGGTCGAAGCCGTCGCGACCTCGACCGGGGGACCGGCGGGCTGGTCGCCGCCGTTGACGTTGACTATCGCGCCGCCCGAGCCGCCCCCGGCCAACGCGGGCGCCGTGGGAACGGCGATCAGGATCGCGAACAGGGCGAGGACGGCGAAGAGCCGCCGCAGGAGGGGCCGCGGTGTCACATGTCCGTATTCGGGCCCGGCCCGCTGAAACTTGAGCCGGCGCCCCGTGCGGAAGGGGCTCACACGCACCGCAGGACCCTACCGGCCGGCCTCCCCAATTGGCCAATCCACTGGTGGGCGTCGACGCTGTGGTGATTAGGCTTGGGGAATGAGCTGGGTCTGGGTCCTCCTGGACGGGGCCGAATCGGAGACCGGGCGCTCCGAGGAGTTCGACGACCGTGAGGTCGCGGAGGCGTGGATGGGGGAGCGGTGGCCGGACCTGGCGGCCTCGGGTGTCCAGCTCGTCGCCCTGCTCGAGGACGGCGACGAGGCCTACCGGATGTCGCTCGAGG
Organism: Actinomycetota bacterium; assembly: GCA_045805265.1. Classification (GTDB taxonomy): domain Bacteria; phylum Actinomycetota; class UBA4738; order UBA4738; family JACQTL01; genus JBJMLO01. The sequence continues at coordinate 555,920 of JBJMLO010000011.1, read as the reverse complement.
CGGGCTGAGTCCGCCTAGCAGACCATGTTCAGGTACGGATACGGGTCGATCGCGTCGCCGATCACCGTGTAGCCGTACACGCTCCGGTAGGGGTTGGACGGGATCACGTTGGGGTGCCATTCGAAGTGGTCGTGCGTCGGTCCGCCCTGCGCGTCGCCGGAGTCGCCCACGTACCCGATGACGGTGCCCGCCGACACGCTGCCGAGCGTCCCGTAGCTGTTCAGGTGGGCGTTGTACACAAAGCCCTCCGTCCCGGACACGATGACCGCGTTGCCGCCGAGGCCGTTGGCGTCGGCCGAGGCCGTCCCGGAGAACGGGGCCCGGATCGCGGTCCCCCGCGGCGCCAGGATGTCGTTGCCGGCGTGAGGGTGGTACCCGCCGGCGTAGCGAGGGGCGCCGAACGAGTCGCCGTAGGCCCGGGGCTGATCGACGGGACACACCGAGAACGGGGAGCCCGACACGGTTCCCCCGCTACCGCCACCGGAGCCGCCCCCACCGGAGCCGCCCCCGCCGGAGCCGCCCCCGCCGGAGCCGCCCGAATCCTGTTGTTGCTGTTGCTGCTGGGCCGCCTTGGCCGCGGCCGCCTGCCTGGCCGCCTCCGCGGCCGCCGCCCGGGCGGCGGCGAGCTGCTCGGCCTTCAGCTGCCGCTGCAGCCGCCCGACCAGCGAGTCGACCTCGGACTGCTTGGACTGCAGGTCGTTGGCGATCGAGGCGACCTGGGCGGCCTTCGAGGCCAGGTCGTCGTAGATGCCCTTGGCCTCGTTGAACTTGGCGTCCAGCTGCATCTGCTGCGAATGGAGGTCGTTGAGCGCCGCGACCTGCCGGGCCCTGATCTCCTCCAGCTGCAGCCGCTGCGCCTCGAGCGCGTTCGCCCGGTTCTGCACCTCGGCCGCCAGGTTGGCGTCGAGCGAGGAGAGCTGGTTGACGAACTCCAGCTTGTCCGACAGCTCGCCCACGGTCGCGGACCCCAGGATGATCCCGAGGCTCGACGCCGGGCCCATCTCGTACGCGGCCCTGGCCCGCGCGTCCAGCCGGCCCCGGAGCGCCCGGTACCGGTTCTTGGCGACCTGGAGGCTGGCCTCGGTCTCGGCGACCTGGGCGACCGTCGCGTCGTAGGCGTTCTGCGCGTGGTCGAGCTTCACGGCCAGGTCGTTCATCTCGCCCTGCAGTGCGTCGAGGCGCGAGCGTTGTGCGGCCTCCTGCTGCTGGATGTCGGCGAGCTGTGCCTCCTGGCTCGTGATCTGGTGCTGGAGGTCCACGAGGCGCTGCTTGGCGGCGGACAACTGGGACTTGGTGTCGGCACCGGCGGGGACGACGCCCATCAGCAACACGGCCGCCACCACCGCACCGACGAGTCGCCGGAGGCGGCGTGCGCGGCCATGGGAGCGGCCCCGGTTCGCTCGCATGGGACCCTTACCTACCGGCTGGCCGGGGGTTCGTCAACTTGCCTGCCCTGTTGTTGTCCGATTCGTCCCTACCTGAACGGGAAACAATTGCCACCCGGACGTCCGAGTCCAGCTTCCGCAACGCGTCCGAGACGGCCGGCTCGGGGGCCACCGGATCGGTCAGGCGCCGCGCCGCCGGGGGGAGCCCGGCGAGGTCGCGGAGGAACCGTTCGCGGGCGGCCTCCAGCGGTTCCGGCTCGGCGCTCCGGCGGCCGCCGGACATGACGCGCTGCAGCAGCGGCTCGGTCCCCGGCGGGGCCGGCTCGTCCCGGAGCCCCAGGACGTCCTCGCCCGGAGCCGATCGCCGGAAGACCTGCTTGCGCCCGGGCATGGACGCCTTGCCCGTGGAGAGCTTGGCCACCGCCCGCCCCCCGGTCTCGACCAGCTTGTACACCGTGTCGAGGAAGGGCGCGTCGGCGGAGACCCCGAGGCGCGTGCCGACCCCGAACCCGTCGACGGGTGCACCCGAGGCGACCAGCCGCTCGATGTCCACGTCGTCGAGCCCGCCGCTGGCGATGATCCGCACGCCCTCCAGCCCGGCCCCGTCGAGCCGCCGGCGGGCCTCGCGCGACAGCGCGTCGAGGTCGCCGGAGTCGAGCCGCACGGCGAGCGGCGGCCGGAGCCCCAGCTCCCGGATCACGGCGATGGCGGCGTCCACGCCCTCCGCGGTGTCGAAGGTGTCGACCAGGAACGTGGTCCGGCCGGGGAAGTCCTCGGCGAAGGCCAGGAACGCGTCGTGCTCGGTGGGGAACGCCTCGATGTAGGAATGGGCCATCGTCCCCGCCGCCCGCAGGCCGAACCGGCGAGCCGCCTCGACGTTGCTGGTGGCGCCGAACCCGCACATCGCGGTGGTCCGCGCCACCGCCATCGCCGCGTCGAGCCCGTGCGTGCGGCGGAACGCGAAGTCCATCAGCTCACGATCGTCCGCGGCGATCCGGCATCGCGCCGCCTTCGAGGCCAGCGTCGCCTCCAGCGTGATCCGGTTCAGCAGGAACGTCTCCGCGATCTGGGCCTCGGCGAGGGGCGCCGTGACCTCCAGCACCGGCTCCCCCGCGAACACGATCCGGCCCTCGGGCACGGCCCACACCTCGCCGGTGAACCGCAGTCCACGGAACGCGTCGACCGCCTCGTCGTCGAAGCCGATCGAGCCCAGGTAGCCGAGGTCCTCGTCGTCGAAGCCGAGGTCCTCGAGGAAGTCCAGGCACCCGTCGAGGCCGGCCGAGACGACGAATCCCCGCTCCGCCGGGAGGCGCCGCACGAACAGGCTGAACGTCGCGTCGTCGTCCATGCCGCGGCGGAGGTAGCTCGCGGCCATGTTCAGCTCGTAGAGGTCGGTGAGCAGCCCGCCGCCCATGTCCGGGCGGACCTTAGCGCGGCGTCGGCGGGGTCGCTCTCCCGGTGCCGCCAGCATACCCCTAGGGGGTATAGTGTGAGCGCGGCGAACCGGGAGGATGGGGATGCTGGCTTCGATCGGAGGAAGCCTGCTCGACGCCCTGCGGCTCTCCTTCGGCATGTTCTGGGAGATCCTGTGGGCGCTGATCCTGGGCTTCGCGCTGTCCGGGGCGGTCGAGGCGCTGGTGTCGAAGCGGACGATGACGCGCCTGCTGCCCGACGACTCGCCGCGGGCGTTGGGCCTGGCAACCGTGCTGGGCGCGGCGTCGTCGTCGTGTTCCTACGCGGCGGTCGCCCTGGCCCGGTCGCTGTTCCGCAAGGGTGCGAACTTCACCGCGGCCATCGCCTTCGAGGTCGCATCGACGAACCTCGTCATCGAGCTCGGTGTGATCCTGGGCCTGCTGATCGGCTGGCAGTTCACGCTGGCCGAGTTCGTCGGCGGTCCGATCATGATCGCGATCCTCGCGATGCTGTTCCGCGCGTTCCTGACCCCGAAGCTGGTCGAGGCAGCACGACGCCAGGCCGAGAAGGGCCTCCGGGGCATCATGGAGGGCCACGCCGAGATGGACATGTCCCTGACCGGCGGGTCGCTGTGGTCCCGCCTCACCTCCCGCGACGGCCGCACGGCCGTCAGCCACTACTTCGTGATGAACTGGGCCTCGGTGTGGCGCGACATCGCGATCGGCCTCCTGGTGGCCGGCGCGCTGGCGGCGTGGGTTCCGCACGCCTTCTGGCAGGGGCTGTTCTTCGAGGGCCACCCGCTGCTCGAGAAGCTGTGGGGGCCGCTGATCGGCCCCTTCGTGTCGATGCTGTCGTTCGTGTGCTCGATCGGGAACGTGCCCCTGGCGGCCGTCCTGTGGAACGGGGGCATCAGCTTCGGCGGCGTGATCGCGTTCATCTTCGCCGACCTGATCGTCCTGCCGGTGCTCAACATCTACCGGAAGTACTACGGGTGGCGGATGACTGCCTTCCTGTTCGTCACGTCGTACGCGGCCATGGCTGCGGGCGGGTACCTGATCGAGGTGCTGTTCGGCGTCCTGGGGCTCACGCCGAGCCACGCCGCGGTCCGGGCGAAGGTCGTCGAGGCCTCGGTGACCTGGAACTACACGACGGTGCTGAACGTGGTCTTCCTGGTCCTGGCCGTGGCGCTGGTGGTTCGTTTCCTCCGCACCGGCGGCCGGGCCATGCTCCGGGCGATGAACGAGCCGGCCGCCGAGCACGGCCATCACGACCACCACTGAGCGCAGAGTAGGAGGGGCTCGGGCGCCCGGCTATGCTTCGGCGGTCCCGGCCCCGCACACGGTGGATGGCCGGCGGAGAAGGGAGACCACGTGGTCCCACAGACGTCGGCGGCCGGACGGCCGTCGCGGATCGCCGGCCTGATCACGGTCGTGGGCGGCATCGCCGTGCTGGTCAGCTCGTTCATGGACTGGGGCAAGCCGACGGCGGTGGCGAATGGCGGCCAGCAGTTCGCCGTCCAGACGAAGGGCGGAGGGCTGTCGCTGGGCGTCGGGATCGTCCTGATCGCGTTCGGCCTGCTGCTCGTCCTGGTCAGCGCCCGGGGCGGCCGACTGACGCTCGCGATCCTGACGATCGTCGCCGCGGCCCTGCTGTCGCTGCTCGCGGTGTTCTTCGTGGCCAGCGAGGACGCCTACAAGACCGTGTGGGCGTCGAAGTGTGCCGGATCGACGGGGTGCTTCCCGGCCCTCTCGAGCGACCAGGCGAAGAAGCAGCTGGATAAGCTGATCGACAACGGGTCGCTGAGGTTCGAGCCGAACCGGGGCCCCGGGGTCTACGTGGCCCTCGCCGGCGGGGTCGTCGCGCTGATCGGCGGCATCGCGGGCCTCCGGCGCGGCAAGGCGGCCGTGGCGCCGTCGATGCCGGTGGGCGCCGGATTCCCCTACCCGCAGGCGGGTGGACCAGTGCCGCCTCCGGGAGCGCCCCCGGCGTGGGCGCCACCCGGGTCGGCTCCGCCTCCCGGACCGGTTCTCCCGCCTCCCGGGCCGCTTCCACCTTCCGGGCAGGTCCCACCGCCTTCCGGGCCCGTTCCCCCGCCCCCCGGAGCCGCTCCGTCGCCTCCCGGGCCCGCTCCGTCGCCGCCGGGTCCCGCCCCCCAGCCGCCCGCGCCGGCCCCACCGTCGAACGGTGGAGCGCCGGACTCGTCGTAGCGTCGTACGCCCCCGGCGGCTCCCGCTCAGAGACCGGAGGAAGCGAGTGAACTCGGAGACGTTCGACGTCGACACGTCCGGGCGTCGAATCGTCGACGTCACGGACGAGGTAGCGGGGTTCGCCCGGGAGGCGGGCGGGGACGGGCTGGTCCACGTCTTCCTCCCCCATGCGACGGCGGGGCTGGCCCTGATGGAGACGGGTTCCGGGTCCGAGGGCGATCTCGAGGAGGCGATCGAGCGCCTCCTGCCCCGGGACGACCGTTACCGGCACCGGCATGGCTCTCCGGGCCACGGAGCCGACCATCTCCTGCCCGTGATCGTCGCCTCCGCGCTGACGATCCCCTGCCAGGAGGGACGGCTGCTGCTGGGCACGTGGCAGCGCGTCGTGATCGTGGACCCGAACCGGGAGAACGACGCCCGAACCATCAGGGCGACCTTCGTTCCTGTCTGAAGCCGAGCGGGGGCAGGCTACAGGTACTGCCCGGCGGGATGCTCGCCGTCGGACGGGGCAGGGGACGAGATGGCCTGCACGTCGCGCTCCCGGAGCAGGAGGTACTCCTCGCCGGAGATCTCGGCCTCGAGCCCGGCCTGCGGCAGGAACAGCACCCGGTCGCCGCGCTTCACGTTGCGGACGTCCGGACCCACCAGGGCGACCTCCCCCCACACGCACCGCTTGGGAGCCGTGGCCGCGGTGGCCGGGATGAGCAGCCCGCTCCGGGATCGGCGCTCGCCGTTCTCCGGCACGTCGACCACCAGGCGGTCGCCGGTGAGTCGGATGTCCTCGGTGCGTGAGGCCGGGGTGTCGCGCCGACGGGTGCGGGAACGGCTGGTCTTCGAGGCTGCGGCGCCGGACGCGCGAGGCATGCAGCGATTGTATCGGCGGCCCTGTCGCTGACCAGGCCGGGATTCTTCCCGAGAGGCGGTGAGCGACCGATCAGTCGAGCAGCGTCGCGGCGATCCGCGCACGGTGCTCCGCAGGCCACCCCAGCCAGGCCGAGGTGCCCAGGGCACGCTTGTAGAACCGCTGCAGGGGGTGTTCCCACGTGAACCCCAGCCCGCCGTGGACCTGGATGGCCGCCTCGCACGCGGCGACGGCGGCTTCGGACGCCGCCGCCTTGGCCGCCGCCGCCGCGCCCTCGGCGTCGTCGGCATCCTGCTCGACGGCCCAGGCGGCCCAGTAGGCCAGCGACCGGGCGTTCTCCACGGCCACGTACACGTCCGCCAGGCGGTGGCTCACGGCCTGGTACACGCCGATCTTCCGGCCGAACTGCTCGCGCTCGCCGGCGTACTGGACCCCGAGCTCCAGCGCCCGGGATGCCACCCCCACGGCCTCGGCGGCCAGGCCGGCCAGCGCCCGGCGCCGGGTGGCCGCCGCCACGGACCCGGCCTCGTCGCCCACGACCAGGTCGCGCCCCGCCGCGTCGTTCAGCTCCAGCCGTCCCATCCGCCGGGTGGAATCGACGGTCGGGAGCTCCTCCCACGCCGAGCCGTCCCCATCCCGCTCCACGGCGAACAGGCCGGGCCTGTCCGGGGTCCGCGCGGCCGCGACCACGAGGTCCGCCGACCCGAGGTCCGGAACGAAGGTGGCAGCGCCCGAGAGCCGCCACCCATCGCCGTCACGCTCCGCTTCCATGGCCCGGTCATCGTCGCCGTCCCCCCACGCGACCGTCGCGGCGGACTTCCCGGAGCCGACGCGCTGGGTCAGGTCGGAGTCCGGCGTCAGCGCGGGGAGCGCCATCGTCACGCTCGACAGGAACGGGCCCGGGAACAGCCCGTGGCCCAGCTCCTCCAGGATCAGCGCTTCCTCGACGAACCCCATGCCCAGGCCGCCCGCGTCCTCGGGCACGGCCACGCTCGCCCACCCGAGCTCCGCGACCTCCGCCCATCCCGCCGACTCGAACCCGCCGGGCGAGTCGGCGATCTCGGCGACGCGCTCCGGCGGGTAGCGGTCGGCCAGGACCTCGCGCACCGAGGCCTGGAGCGCCTGCTGCTCGTCCGACAGCGCGAAGTCCATCCCTACCGTCCCTTCGGGAGCCGGAGGACCCGCTCCGCGATGATGTTGCGCAACACCTCGCTGGTCCCGCCCTCGATCGAGTTCCCCCGGCTGCGGAGCTGCAGCCGTTGCCACCGGCCGTCCAGCACGGAACGCGGGCCGCCCGAGAGCAGCGCGAACGGTCCCTCGATCTCGATGGCCAGCTTCGTCAGGCGCTGGTTGGTCTCCGACCACACGAGTTTCGCCGTCGAGCCCTCCGGCCCCGGCATGCCGGTCTCGAGGAACGACGAGTACGCCCGGTAGTTCGTGAACCGGAGCGCCGCCAGGTCGATCCACAGCTGCGCGATGCCGTCGCGGACGAGCGGATCCTGGGCCGCCGTGGAGCCGTTGCGCCGGGTCGACTTCGCCAGCTCCACCAGGTGGCGGAGCGCCACCTCCAGCCGGACCGTGAGCGCCACGCCCAGCGACGCCCGCTCGTTCATGAGGGTCGTGATGGCGACCGCCCACCCGTCGCCCTCCCGGCCGAGCACGTTCTCCGCCGGGATCCGCACGTCGGTCAGGAAGATCTCGTTGAACTCGGAATCGCCGGTGATCTGCCTCAGCGGCCGCACCTCGACCCCGTCCGCGTGCATGTCGAGCACGAAGTACGTCAGCCCCTGGTGCTTGGCCCCGGTGGCGTCGGTGCGGGTGAGCAGGATGCAGTAGTCGGCGACGTGCGCGAACGACGACCACACCTTCTGGCCGTTCACGACGTAGTGGTCGCCGTCGCGGACCGCGCGGGTGGTGAGCGACGCCAGGTCCGATCCCGCCCCGGGCTCGGAGAATCCCTGGCACCAGATGTCCTCGGCCGTGAGGATGCGCTGCAGGTACCTCGCGCGCTGGTCCTCGGTCCCGTGAGAGAGGATCGTCGGCCCGGCCATCCCGATGCCGATCACGTTCATGTGCTCGGGCGCCTCGCTCCGCGCGAACTCCTCCAGCGAGATGACCTGGTGGGAGATGGGGGCCTCGTAGCCTCCGTACGCCTTCGGCCACGCCAGCCCGACGAACCCGGCGTCGTACAGCCGCCGGGACCAGTCCTTGTAGAACGCCAGCCGCTCGGCGCCTTCCGGCTCCCGATAGCCGGGCGTGCCCCACCCCTTCGGGATGTTCTCCTCGAGCCACGTGCGGAGGCGATCGCGGAACTCGGCCTCGTCCGGGGAGTCGCGGAAGTCCATCCGTCCGATCGTACCCGCGCTGACCCCCGGTCATCGCCGGGGCATCGGCCCGGCAGCAGGGTGAGCGCATGCGAGCCGATAGGATGCCCGGCCGATGACCGGGCAGGAGCTGATCGACGAGGCCGTGGAGGTCCTGGAGGACTCGGACGCGATCGATCACTGGCAGAACGACCGGGAGCGCATCGAGGCCGAGGAGCTGCTCGACCACGTCGTGGGCCCGGACTGGACGGCCGAAGACGACATCCCCGCCCCCGCGGCCCGGCGATTCCGGGCGCTGATCGCCCGCCGGGCCACCGGCGAGCCGGTCCCGTACATCAAGGGGTACGCCGTGTTCCGGGGGCTGCGGCTCATCGCTCGCCGGGGGGTGTTCGTGCCCCGCGACTCGACGGAGTTCCTGGCGGAACAGGCCGTCCGGAGGCTCCGGACCCGCCGCGATCCCGTGCACGTGGACCTGGCCACGGGGTCTGGGCCGGTCGCCCTGGCCGTGGCCCACGAGGTCCCCGGCGCGGAGGTGCACGGCGCCGACCTGTCCGCACTGCCGATCCGCGTCGCCCGGCAAAATGCCCGCCGGCTGGGCCTCACGGTCCGGTTCCACCGGGGCGACCTGTTCGGGCCGCTCCCGGCACGGCTGGCCGGGCGGGTCGACGTCGTCACGTTCCACCCGCCGTACGTGGGCCGGCGGGAGGTGCGGACGCTCCCCGCGGAGGTCCTGGCGTTCGAGCCGCTGGAATCGCTCACCGACCACAGCCCCCGCGGCCTCGGGCTCATCGAGCGCACGGCCGGGGAGGCCTGGGACTGGCTACGACCGGGCGGCTGGCTGCTGGTGGAGGTCAGTCCCGACCGCTCGAGGCAGGTGGCCGCGGTGCTCCGCCGCGCCGGCTACGCCGATGTCCGCAGCACGAAGGGCGGGATCGCCGTCACCCGGGTCCTGACGGCCCGCGCCGCTGCTGCCTGAGCCCGAACGACGAGGGGCCGGCGCACGGCCGGCCCCTTCGGTCGTTCGGCGTGTGGCTGACTACTCGGGCGCCGCCTCGGGCTTCCCGACCTCCAGCTCCAGGGCTTCGAGCTCGGCGTCGAGGTCTGTTCCCACTGCGGGCCGGACGAACAGCACCGTCGCCAGGGCCCCGAGAACCGACATCCCCGCTCCCACCAGGAACGCCCTGTGGTACCCACTCAGCGTCGCCGACACCTGCGCCGCCCGGCCGGTGCTTCCCGCCTGCGCCGCGGCCGCGATCAGATGGTTGGTGTGCGACACGGCCACGGTCAGCAGCACCGCGACCCCGAGCGCGCCGCCGATCTGCTGGGAGGTGTTGATCAGGCCCGACGCGACGCCCGATCGCTCCGGCGGCACGCCCTGCAATGCGGCAATGGCGTCCGGCACGAACGCGAACCCCAGCCCGATCGCTCCGATCACGAATCCAGGGAACAGGTCGAGGATGTAGTGGCCCCCGATCGGCGCCCGGCTGAACCACACCTGCGCGGCGGCGACCAGCAACAGCCCGACCGCCATGACGGTCCGGATCCCGATCTTGGTCACCAGCATCTGCGAGACGCCGGCCGCCACGATGATCACCAGCCCGAACGGCACGTAGTACAGCCCGGTCCGCAGCGCCGAGTAGCCCAGGACCCCCTGCATGTAGAACGACAGGAACAGGAACATCGAGAACACGCCGGCGCCGACCAGGAAGCCGACCACGTTCGCGCCCGACAGCGTCCGGTTTCTGAAGATCGACAGCGGCAGGACCGGCTCCTTGCTGCGCGACTCGATCACCACGAAGGCCGCCAGCAGCCCGATCGCCAGCGCGAACAGGCCCAGGCTGCGCCCGGAGGTCCAGCCGCGGTCGATAGTCCCCACGAGGGCGTACACGAGGACCATGAGCCCCGCCGTCACCGAGACCGAGCCGGCGACGTCGTACCGCCGCACGTCCCGCTCCACGCGGCTCTCGATCAGCACCCGGAGTCCCCCGATGAGCACCAGGGCCCCGACGGGCACGTTGATGAAGAAGATCCATCGCCATCCGAGCGAGCCCACCAGGATCCCGCCGAGCAGCACGCCGGCCACGCCGCCGAAGCCGGCGATCCCGCCCCACACGCCGAGCGCCCGGTTCCGCTCGGGGCCCTCCTTGAACGTCGTCACGAGGATGGACAGGGCGGCCGGGGAGATGATCGCGGCGCCGATGCCCTGGATGGCCCGTGCGGCGATGAGGAATCCGCTGCTCGTGGCCAGGCCGCACGAAAGCGACGCGGCCGAGAACACGACCAGCCCGATCATGAACATCCGCTTGCGCCCGATCAGGTCGGCCGCACGTCCTCCCAACAGGAGAAGCCCGCCGAACGTGATCGCGTAGGCCGTCGTGACCCACTGGAGGTTCTCGAACGGGAACTTCAACGCTTTCTGGATGGTCGGCAGCGCCACGTTGATGATCGCGACGTCCAGCACGACCATGAACTGCGTCGCCCCCAGCAGTACGAGCGACAGCAGCTTCCGCCGCTCCGTGAGGGCGGGTTCGACCTTCGAGGACATGCGACTTCCCCCTTGTGTTCCGATTCCTGACAGCGGCTCGACGGCATGCGAACGAACCTGAGGCGACAGGTTCTCACAACCCGCCGACACGCCTGGGAATTCCGGGTGAGCGGAATGGGTCGGTCGAGGTTTCAGCGGGGGGGTCGGCCGGGGGACGGCTCTGCCCTTTGCAGCTGCTTGGCTCGCAGGACGTCCGGATCGCGCGGGTCGGGCGGCAGCACGCGCTGGAGGTCCTCCCTCCGTCGGGGCTGGTGCTGGATCCGCATCCTCCGCATGACGACTCCCTGCCGCCGCCGGACGATCCCGGCGGTCACTATTGTCCATCCCCCGTTCGGCACGTCGGAAAACGACCTTGAGCGCCGACCGGAGATGGGGGCGTCGCCACGGCCGGGACCTTGTCGTGAGGGGCCGTGGGCGTCAGGATGCCGCACGTGAGGCATCGTGCGGCCCGACTCCCCCTCCGCTTGGCGCTCGGCTGCCTGGTCGCGGCCGCGTGGGCCCTGGTCTCGATCCCGGCCGCTGGCGCGGCACCGAGCCCCCCCTCCACCCCCGTCGTGACCGCCAGGGGCTCGGCGGCCGGCGACCTGGTGCCCGGCACCCCGATCCGGGTTCGGCTGGTGGCCATCGACTCCCACGGCTGGCAGCGCATCGAAGGGATCGAGGTTGCCCTCGAGCTGCGGGGGCAGCCGCTCGACCGGATGGTGGTGACGCCGACGGGATTCTCCGTCGTGATCGTGAACTCGGGAGCGCCCATCTCGATCGGACAGGTGGGCACGCTCCAGGGACCGTTCTTCAAGCTCGACGACTCGAAGATGACCGTCACGGCCAAGGGCACCCGCTTCCAGCTCGCCTTTCCCGTCCAGCTGGTGGCGGCACCGCCCCCGGGCGCGCGGCTGTTCCTCACGGTGACGGACGTGAGCGGCGTGACCTCTCGTCAGGTTCCTCTCAGCCCGCCGGTCACGAAGGCGGACAACGGGTTCCCGTGGGGGACGATCGGCCTGGCGGTGGCCGGCGCGCTGTTCATCGGCGCGTTCGTGGGCAACACGTTCTCGACCCGCAGGAGCCGGGTGAGGCCGAACGTCTACGCGACGGTCGCCCGCCGCCTCCAGGAGGAGGAGCGGGCCAAGCGATGACGGAGGCGCCCGCCGCGACCACGTTCTACGAGCGGCTGGAGCGGGCCATCGAGGAGGCCCAGCCCTCGGGGCGCGACGTCTGGAAGCGTCTGTCCGACCTCGTCGACCCCGCGCAGTTCCGGCCGAAGCTCGCGCCCGACATCGAGAAGAAGGTCCAGCGCCTGCGGTGGGGCAACGACTACGCGGTCATCCAGAACCCCCGCGACCAGATCCACATCATGCTGACCCCGCAGGACATCGAGCTGCTCGACCTCATGGACGGCACGCGGTCGGTCAAGGAGATCGTGTTCGAGCGGTTCCAGGAGAAGGGCAGCCTCGAGCTCGAAAGCGTCGCCGACATGGTCCGGAGCCTGTACGAGGCGAACTTCCTCGAGCAGCGGTATTTCGACGCCGACGCCGCGGTGAAGGAGGCGATGGACCCGGCGTCGACCGCTCGCCGGAAGGCCCGGACGTTCGCCAGGACGCTGTCGATCTCCTGGAACGGAGCCGACCGGCTGGTGCAGTGGCTGTACCGGCGGGGGCTGAAGATCTTCTTCAACAAGGGGGTGGTGGCGCTCACCGCGGTGGTGTCGGTGGTGGGGTTCGTGGCGTTCGTCAAGACGGCGGGCTCGCACCGCTTCAGCCTGGCCGGGAAGTCGCTGGCGTTCGGATTCCTGCTCCTGCTGTTCCTCGACTACGTGATGGTGTTCGTGCACGAGCTGGGGCACGCGCTGGTGCTCGTCCACCACGGCCGGCGCATCAAGAGCGCGGGCTTCATGATCTACTTCGGCGCCCCGGCGTTCTTCGTCGAGAGTACCGATGTATTGCTGCTCGAAAAGAAGACGCGCCTGGCGCAGTCCGCCGCGGGGCCGTTCGCCGACATGGTCGTGGCGGCCGTCGCGTCGCTGGTCGCCTGGGCCTACCCGGGCTGGGCCTTCTCCGAGACGCTCTACAAGTTCGCGGTCCTGAACTACATCTCGATCCTGATGAACCTCATCCCCTTGCTCGAGCTGGACGGGTACTGGCTGCTGGCGGAGGCCATCGACGTGCCGGACCTCCGGCCCCGGTCGCTCCGGTTCCTCCGCCACGACTTCCTGCACAAGCTCCGCAAGCGGGAGCGGTGGACGAAGCAGGAGTTCGGGCTGGCCGCGTACGCGATCCTCGGCACGATCTTCACGGTGTTCTCGTTCTACACGGCGTACTTCTTCTGGCAGACGATCTTCGGCGGGCTGGTCCGTCGGTTGTGGAACGGGGGCGTGGTCTCCCGGATCATCCTGGTCGCGCTGGGGCTGTTCATCCTCGGCCCGATCATCCGGGGGGCGCTGAACCTGATTCGGTCGCTGATCAAGCAGGCCCGGGCGCTCGAGCGGAGGATCCGGTTCCGGCTGCAGCTCAAGTGGCGGGTCGAGGCCGCGGGGATGATCGACGCGCTCCCGGCGTTCACCGACATCCCGGGCGAGGTCCTGAACGACCTGGCCGGGCGGGTCAAGCTCAAGGACTTCTCGAAGGGCAGGGCCGTGTTCCGCCAGGGCGACGAGGCGGACGAGTTCTACGTCGTCCGCAAGGGCGAGGTCCAGATCGTGGAGGAGAATCCGGAGACGGGCGAGTCACGGGTGCTGAAGACGCTGCATCGCGGGGAGTCGTTCGGCGAGCTCGCGCTGCTCATGGAGGCAGACCGCTCGGCGACCGCCCGCGCGACCACGGACACCGAGCTGTTCGTCGTGGACCTGCCCACGTTCGACCGCCTGCTGGCGGACATGGCCTCGGTTCCCGAGTTCGAGCCGACCCTGCACCAGCTCGCGGAGCTCCGGGGACTGCCGGCGTTCGCGCACCTCGAGTCCGCGCAGCTCCGCGAGCTGCTGGGCCACGGGGAGTGGGTGACCCTGGCCCCGGGCCAGGTCCTGATGGAGGAGGGCGCCGTCGGCGACGACTTCTACGCGATCTCCTCGGGTCAGGTCAGCATCCAGCGCGGCGGCGACCAGGTGGCCTCCGCGGGCGCCGGAGAGTACGTGGGGGAGGTCGCGCTGCTCTTCGACGTGCCGCGTACGGCGACCGTCGTCGCCTACACTCCCGTCCGGGCCTTCCGGCTGGACCGGAACGGATTCGACCGGCTGGTCGCGGCCCGGTTCCGCAAGGGCCTGTTGAAGCCGACGACGACGGCCGACCGGACGCAGCACCACTGAGAGGAACGGATGGACTGCTGGCACTGCAAGCGAACCGCCGTGGGCACGTGCCGTTTCTGCGGTCGCGGGATCTGCGAGGACCACGTCCAGGTCCACCCGTTCATCCTCGAGACCTACCGCTCAGAGAACACCACGAAGGTCCTGGTCGTGGAGGACGCCCTGTACTGCGGCGCCTGCACCCCCCGACCCGACCCGCTCGACGTCCCCGAGCTGGACTGAGCCCCCGACTCCGTCGCCGCCACCGGAGACGCCGATGGACGCGGCATTCTGGATCTTCATCGTCCTTCTGATGGTCGCCGCTGTCGCGTTCGCGTATCGAGCGACGAAAGGCGAGGTGTTCCCCAACCCCAGGCAGAGATTGGCTTCGATGACTCCGAAGCGAGCCGCGATCGCCATGGTTGGTCCGCTAATCGGGCTGACGATCGGAGGCGCGTTGCTAGCCTCCACCGGATCCATCAACTGGGGCTACGTGGCCGGGATCCTCGTCGGGCTCCCGTTGGGAATGCTCCTGCTCCTGCTTCTGGGCAGGTGGGCTCGGCGTCGTCAAAATCCCTAAGGGCTCACCCTGACTTCTCGTGCGGTGCGGTCCCGCTGCAAGTCGGTTCCCCGGTTCCCCGGTTCGAGTGTTCGAGGACTTTGCACGAGAACCGGGCACCCTGCAAGAGAAGTCAGGGACCAGGCAGTACTTGGGCGCGGCTGCTGCCGCGCACCAGCTTCACCACGCCGATGACGATCATCACGGCGCTCGCTGGCCAAAGGATGAAGGCGGTGGCCCACACAACTCTACCGAGAGCGATCGCTACGACTGCGCTGAGGAACCAGCCCCACCAAGGCATGTTCGCGAGTTTCATCGCTTCTCCCTTCTTGGCCGGCCCCAGTATGGGCTCTCGCACTTGGGGCAGACCCGAGGCTCCTGGCCTCTGATCCTCGGGACCCATTGCGTGTTCGAGATGTGACGGGCGTCACGTTCGTCAGGTGATCGGGGTCACGTCGGGGTCGTGACGGAGGACACCACGGGTTCTGTGACGGGCGTCACCGACTCACGGGAGCACGAGGAGCAGTATTCGCCCATCGGAAATCCAAGCCCCACGGGGCCCGGAACCCCGAGGAGGTGACACAGATGGCAGACAAGAAGGTGACTCCGAAGGCGCCCACGGCGACCAAGTCGGAGAAGAGCGAGGACAAGAAGCCGGCGGCGCGCGTCTCGCTCAAGAAGCTCAAGAAGCTCAAGAAGCTGTAGTCCTGCCGCACAACTTCAAGATTTCCTGCGCGGGCCCGGAGCCTGAAACCCCCTCCGGGCCCGCGTCGGCGTTCCGGGGGAGGTGTCGCGGTGCATCCGAACGCTCTGGCGGACTTCCATCGCAGCAGGGCTCGGGGATAGGCTTCGTGGGTCATGACGCCGACGGGGGACGCGTCCACGCTCGATTCGCTGCACAAGGCCATGGCCGGCACGCCGATCCTGGCCGCGGTCGAGCTCGGCACCGTGCGAGACCTGGCCGGAAAGGGGACGATCCGCCGGTACCGCCGGGGGACGTACCTGTTCCATCAGGGTGACGACGCCCCGCAGATGTACTTCCTCACCGAGGGACGGGTAGAGATCTCCTCCCTGTCCCTGACCGGCCACCGCCAGCTGCACACCACGCTCGAGGGGCCGCAGTTCTTCGGCGAGCTCGGGGTTCTCGGCCAGATGCCCCGCACGGCGACCGCCGTCGCGCTCGAGGACAGCGGGGTGTGGGCGCTCGACGGCGAGGTGTTCCTGGACTTCCTCGCGGCCCACCCCGAGGTGTCGCGGGCGTTGCTCCGCGTGCTGTCCCAGCAGGTCCAGGCGCACGAGGCCTTCGTGGAGGACCTCCTGTTCCTCGACCTCAAGGGCCGGGTGGCGAAGCGGCTGCTCCAGCTGGTCTCGCCGTCGCTCGACGACCTGCCGGCCGACGGGGTGGTCCTGCCGTCGGTGGTGACGCACGCGGACCTGGCCAGCCTGTGCGGCGGATCACGGGAGAACGTCACGAGGATCCTGTCCGAGTTCCAGCGCCGGGGCCTCGTGGAGAAGAACGACCGTCGCTACGTGCTCAAGAACGTCACCGGCCTGCGCCGCCTCGCCCAGCTGTAACACACGGTGGTCGGCCCTGAGGGCCCGGCAATCCACCACCGCGAGCGCGTGTCCCGTGCACGTATCTTCAAACGCATCATGGAACGCATCGTGGTTCAGCTCGACGAGGGGTCCCTGAACGAGCTCGACGAAGCTGCCCGCGAGGCCTCTCTCTCCCGATCCGCGGTGGCACGGCAAGCCATCGAGACCGCGCTCGCGGAGCGACGGCGGAAGATCGAGCTCCAGCAGGTTCGAGACTCGTTCGCTCGACAGCCTCAGGAGCGGCAGGTCGTGCCGCCGAAGGCAGCCCAACGACGCGCCTGGCCGGGGTGATGATTCGCGGAGAGATCCGGGTACGCGGATCTCGGCGGCGTTTAGCGGCTCATCGGACACGGATCCGATGGCCTCGCCGTGCAGAACGCTCCGAGCGATCGCTTCTGCGGGGGCCCCTCAGCCGCCGATCATCGACATGCTGCGCTCGGGCTGCACGAAGTCCGGGTGGTTGATGCGGTGGCCCGGCCACTTCCGCCACACGCCGGCCCGGATCAGCGCCGTCAGCTCCTCGTCGGATGCCCCCGCCCGCAGCGGGTCGCGAAGGTCGGTCTCCTCCAACGCGAACAGGCACGAACGGAACTGGCCGTCGGCGGTGAGCCGCAGCCTGTTGCAGGTGTCACAGAACGGCTCCGTCACGCTGGGGATCACGCCGACCGCGCCGGGGGCGCCGTCGGCGAAACGGTACGTCGTCGCGGGCTCGGGTCCGTGATCGGGCTTCAGCGGGTGCTCGGCGTCGATCTGCTGCAGCAGGCGGGCGCTCGGCACGACCTTTGCTCGCTCCCAGGCCCGGTCGGCGTCGAGCGGCATGTACTCGATGAACCGGACCTCGTAGCCGGTCCGGCGGGCGAAGCGAGCGAACTCCACGGCCTCGTCGTCGTTCGTTCCGCCGATGACCACGACGTTCAGCTTGATCGGTGTGAGGCCGGCGGCCTCCGCCGCCTCCAGCCCGGCCAGGACACGCTCCAGCGCGTCGCGGCGGGTCATCTCGGCGAACCGGTGGCGCATCAGCGAGTCGCACGACACGGTGACCCGGTCGAGGCCGGCGTCGGCCAGCGTCTGCGACATCCGCTCGAGGAGCAGGCCGTTCGTCGTGAGCGACATGTCGACGCCCGGGTTCGCCTCGCGGAGCATCCGCACGAGCACCGGGAGATCGGCGCGGACCGTCGGTTCCCCGCCCGTGAGCTTCAGCGACCGGACCCCGAGCGAGGTGAACACGCCGACCAGCCGGGTGATCTCCTCGAAGGTCAGGATCTCCGGCTTGGGCAGCCACACCAGGCCCTCGGCCGGCATGCAGTACGTGCACCGGAAGTTGCACCGGTCGGTGACCGACACGCGCAGGTCGTTCGCCACCCGGCCCAGGGTGTCGAGCAGCGGGCCGGCGGCCGGCGCGTCGTCCGTGGGCGGGGTCCACGTCTCGGAGGTCATCCCCCTCAGGGTACCCCGGATGCGGCCGGGGGCCCGCGGCGCGCCCGCGGGCGGCACAATAGGGCCGTGGGCGACGACGTGAACGACGCGATCCGGGTGACGGTGGTCACGGTCTCCGACGGGGTGACGCAGGGGACGCGCCGGGACGCCTCGGGTGATGCGGCCGACGAGCTGTTGCGGGAGGCCGGGTTCGGCGACGTGGAGCGGCGGGTCGTGCCGGACGAGCGCGCCCGGATCGAGTCTCTGCTGCGGGAGCTCGCCGCGGACGGACCCGCGCTGGTCGTCACGACGGGCGGCACCGGGTTCGGGCCGCGCGACGTCACCCCCGAGGCGACGCGGGCGGTCCTGGAGCGAGAGGCGCCGGGGCTGGCCGAGCTCATGCGGGCAGCGGGGCTGGAGCACACGCCGCAGGCCGCCCTGTCCCGGGGGGTCGCGGGAACGGTGCTACAGACCCTCGTGCTGAACCTGCCGGGGAGCCCCAAGGGCGTCCGCGAGTCGCTCGAGGCCGTGCTGCCGGTGCTCCCGCACGCGCTCGAATTGATCGCCGGGAGGACGAGTGAGCATGCGACTGGACATGCGGGGGCTGACCAGGGGCCACCGTCCGTGGCGGCCGCCGGGAGGGTCCGGGAACCCCACTCCGGTGCTCTCCGCCTCCCGACGCCCGCCCGGAGACCCGCTCGGGAGCGGCCCTGGACGGTGCGGGCCACCGCCGTGGCCGTCCGGGGGAACCCTCCGTGTCGGGTCGGACAGAAGTTCGCCGTGGGGCCCGGCGGACCGCTGGAAGGGACGCTCGGATGCGCGGAGTTCGATTCCGCGGCGGTCGCGGATGCCCCCTCAGTCGCCGCCGGCGGCGGGCCGGTCACGCGCACCTACGTGCACGACCTCGGGGAGGTCGACGTGTTCCTGGAGCCGGACGTGCCGGTGCCGACCGCCGTCGTCGTGACGGCGTCGCCGGTCGGGCTGGAGCTCCTGCGGATCATGCGCCTGTTGGGCTGGCGGACGGTGCTGGTCGAGCCTCGGAGCGAGCGGGTGCTCGAGGAACACCGTGAGGCTGCGGACGCGGTCCGTACCGATCTCGACGCCGGGTCCATCGACGGCGACACCTCGGTGGTCCACACGGATCACGACGCGCCCGGCGTGGTGGAGTCGATCGCGGCGGCGCTGCGGACGGACGCCGGATTCGTGGGAGTGATGGGCAGCCGGCGGCACGTGGGGCCGCACGTCCAGGCACTGCGAGCGACGGGGTTCGGCGACGAGGACCTGGCGCGGGTGCGGTCGCCGGTCGGGATCGACGTCGGGGCCCGGACCCCCGCGGAGATCGCGCTGTCGATCGCGGCGGGGCTGGTGGCCGCGCGGGCCGGCCGGGACGGCGGCTGGCTGGACCGGCGGGACGGGTGACGGAGGTGAACGGCCTCCGGATCGCACTGTCAGTGGCCGGGGTGGTGATGTGCCTGGTGGGCGGGGTGTTCTTCCTCCAGGGGATCGGCGTCATCGGCGGCAGCTTCATGAGCCACACGCTGACGTGGACCGTCGTCGGCGTGCTGATGGTGACCGGGGGAGCCGTGATGCTCAGCGCCAGCCGGCCCCCAGGCAGTGCACGGCGAAGGACGCGCTGACCGTTCAGTCCCCGGAGGACCCTCGCCGCGCCGGCAGGCGGTCGAGGAGCGCCCCCGCTCCCCGGACGACGCACGACAGCGGCTCGGGGTCCACCGTCACCGGAACTCCGCACTCGCGCTGGAGGCGGACGGCCAGCCCGGCCAGGAGGGCCCCGCCGCCGGTCAGCGTGATGCCCCGAGTGGCGACGTCCGGGACGATCTCGGTCGGCATCCGTTCGAACACCGACACGACGGTGTCGACGATGGTGTTCACCGCCTCGGCCAGCCCCTCGGCCAGCGAGTCCGAGTGAACGCGGACCGTTCGCGGACGGCCGGTGGCCACGTCGCGGCCCAGGAACTCGATCAGCGTGTTCCGGGCGCCGGGATGGGCGGCGCCGCCGACGACCTTCAGCCGTTCCGCCGTCCGCTCGCCGATGGCGATCGCCAGCTCCTTGCGGCAGTACGCCATCACCGCCTGGTCCATCGTGTCGCCGCCCACCGGTGCGTTCGCGCTGGCCGCGGTCCCCCCGAGCACGAACACGGCGACGTCCGTCGTCCCCCCGCCGACGTCCACGACCATCGACCCCCGGGCCTCGTGGATGGGGAGCCCGGCGCCCACCGCGGCGGCCAGCGGCTCGGATACGATGGCCACGCGGCGCGCCCCGGCCTCCAGGGCCGCCTCCTCCACGGCTCGCCGTTCCACCTGGGTGACGGCCGAGGGGACGCACGCGATCACCCGGGGCTTCACGAACCGCCGCCGGTGATGGACCCGGAGCAGGAACTCCCGCAGGAGGTGCTGGGCGGCCTCGAAGTCGCCGATCACGCCCGAGCGCAGCGGCCGGATGACCACCACGGGGTCGGGGGCCCGGCCCAGCATCTCCTTGGCCTCCGTCCCGACCGCCACGAAACGGCCGGTCTCCGTGTCCACCGCCGCGAACGAGGGCTGGTCGAGGACCACGCCCCGTCCCCGCTGGAACACGAGCGTGTTCGCGGTCCCGAGGTCCACGGCCAGGTCGTGGCCCAGCGCTGCGAGGGGACGGCCGAGGCGGGATCGTCGCCGCGGGGGGGGAAGGCGGTCACCGACGTCGAACACGAGCGAGCACCTCGGGGAAGTGGGGGCCGATCATAGGGCCGATCCCGGCCGGGCGGTGGGATTTCCTCGCGACGGCGAGCGCCCTTCCGCCCCAGCGGCGTTCCGCGCCGGTACGATGGGCGCCGCCGGTGGGGAGGCCGGTCGTCGATGGAGAAGTCCAACCCGCTGTTTCGCCCGCCTTCGAGCCGGGGATCGTTCGCCCGCCGCCGGGCCGCCCGCCGTCGCCTGGTCTTCGGCTCGCTCGGGCTGGTCGTCGTGCTGGTCGCCGCCTTCACCCTGGGCGACAAGCTGCCGTTCGTGGGCGGCAAGTCCGACTCGAAGACGCACGACCCCGTGGGCACCACCGGGCCGGGCTCCGTGAACGGCGGCGGGGGTCCGCAGGCGGTCATCGCGCCGGGGAAGACCCCCATCAAGCACGTGGTCTTCCTGATCAAGGAGAACCGGACCTTCGACAACTACTTCGGGACCTACGGCCACGGCTCCGAGGGCGCCACCACCGGCAAGACCGTCAAGTGCGGCGGCAACCCCAAGCACTGCACCGAGCCGGGGCCGGACATCCCGCTGAAGCCGGCCTACGACATGCAGCCGCACGACATCACGCACGGGTTCGCCTCGGGGCTGTACGCCATCAACGGCGGCCGGATGAACGGCTACAACATCATCGGCGACGGTTCCGACCTTCAGGGCTACACCACCATGAGCCGCGACTGCGCGATCTCGCCGGCGAAGGACGCCGACGCGGTCAAGCAGGGCAGCGGGTGCGTCCCGGCCTACTGGTCCTACGCCGACCACTACGTGCTGGCCGACCATTTCTTCACGTCGATGTTCGGGCCGACGTTCCCCGAGCATCTCTACACCGTGGCCGCCGACTCGTTCGGGATCGTCGACAACAAGTCGAACACCGGAGGGGAGGCCAGCTACTGCGACGATCCCGCGGAACGGGTTCCCCACTTCAAGCAGGACCTCAGCGCCTCGGACAAGCAGCACATCATGGGCCTCGAGGACCACATCACGGGCGCGATCACCGACCAGCTGGTCCGGATCTTCAACTACACGGAGGACATCCCGACCTGCGTCGACATCCCCGCGCTGCCGGACGAGCTGGAGCAGAAGGGCATCAGCTGGTCGTACTACTCCGAGGTGAACCACTGGCAGAACGCGCTGCAGGCCATCGACCACATCTGGCACGGGCCGCTGCGGAAGAAGGACCGCGACCCGACGGAGTTCTACAAGGACATCCAGGCCCACAAGCTCCCGGCGGTGTCATGGCTAGTCCCGCCGGAGCCGTACAACGAGCACCCCTCCACGGGGAACATCAGCGTGTGCGCCGGCGAGAACTGGACCGTGCAGCACGTGAACATGATCATGCAGTCCCAGTACTGGAAGGACACGCTGATCGTGATCGTGTGGGACGACTTCGGCGGGTTCTACGACCACGTCAAGCCGCCCCACTACGACATCATGGGCCTCGGCCCGCGGACGCCGGCGCTCATCATCTCGCCGTACACAAAGGCCGGCTCGAGCCCCGACGGCGGCTTCGTCGACCATACGGACTACGAGTTCTCCTCGGTGCTGTCGTTCATCGAGCACAACTGGGGGCTGAAGCCGCTGACCCTTCGCGACAAGCGGGCCAACCCGCTCTCGGGCGCCCTCGACTTCTCCAGGAAGCCGGCGAAGCCGCTGGTGCTCCCGTACCGGACCGACTGTCCGTACGGCAACGACCTCCTGGAGATCGACCCGATTCCCTGACGCCGACGGAACGTGTCAGGCGCGACGCGCCCGAACCGCCATGACATCGCTCGTTGCGCCCAGCCGCTCGAACGTGGCCTCGGCCGCGTCGAGCTCGCTGGTCGCCTCATCCGGACTCCCGGCGGCGGACAGGGCATCGGCAAGGTCCAGCCTCGTGCGCGCCTCATCGTGCGGCGTGCTGAGCGCGGCGAATCCCCCGACCGCTCGCCGCAGGATGTCGACGGCTCGGGCCGGTTCGTCCTCGATCGCGGCGCGGCCCTCGAGGCGGTCGGCAGAAGGCGCCATCATCTCCGCCCCGAAATCGGCGTGCGCTCTCGCTTCTCGGACCGCGTCGGATGCCTCGTCCCATGCCTTCGTCGCGGCGACGAGTTCGCAACGTGCCTCGAACACCTCCGCTGCGTGGACGCGCCAGCCCGCCGGGCGCCGGGCGAAGTACGTCCTGGCTCGTTCGCTCTCGCCCCGCTCGACGAGGAACCGCGTGAGCCAGGGATACAGCCGCGCCGAGAACGTCTCGCCGAACGCCGACACGAGATCGGCCATGCGGTCGCCCTCGAGGTGTTCGCCTCGAGCCTCGTGGATCATCCCCGCGACTGCGTAGGCGTGGGTCGCAAAGTACGGCGGTTCCTCGCGCCGCTCGCCCAGCAGGTCGCGGACGCGCTCGAACCGGGTCAGGGCCTCGTCCCACTCACCGAGTCGCCAGAGGATCACGACGAGCCAGGACGTGGCGTGCACCTCGGCGTTCGCCCCGAGGCCCGTCACCCGGGGCAGTCCCTCAACGGCGATCTGCCGCGCCTCCGGGTACCGGCCGAGCTCGCTCATGATCCACGCGCCCGCGGCGCACAGGTCCCCGAGCTCGAGCACGTCACGGAGGCGGGGCACGAGCTCGGCGCGCCGCCGCCAGATATCGACCGCGAGGTCGTAGCGGCCGGTCGCGATCGACGGTCCCAAGGCAGCGTCGAAGGCCCCGGACGCGATGTCCGGCAGGCCGAGGCGGAGGGCCATCTCGGCCGCCTGGAGTCCGGTCGCCTCGACCGGGCCCAGCCCCGCCGCGTCCGTCGTCTCCGGGAACGCGAACGGCCAACCGGCTAGGTGGGCGAGGAGCCTCGCCCGCTCCTCGCTCTCGCCCTCGGGCAGGTGGGCGAAGCCAAGATCGAGGATGGCGCGCACCTCGTCCTCCGGCGGCGACGTCCGCATCGAGCCGGGCCACCGGACCGGAACCTCGACGGCCCGGGCGGCGAGGTATGCGACCTTCTTCGGGTCGGGCGGGTCGGCGCGGGCCCGCGTGAGTGCCGCTTCCCGGAGCGTCCGCCACGCCGGGTTACCGTCGTAGTCGGTGAGGAACGCGACGCCCAGCGCCTCGAGGGCCACGGCGCGCTCCAGGTCGTCGACCGCGATCTCCAGCGCGCCTTCCGCGAAGCGTTCCGCCTTCGCCAGCACCTGCTTGCTCCGGCTGTCACCCGACGCGGCCACGAGATGCTCGAAGGCCGAGCGGCGGAGGTCCTCGTCCGCTCCGGGGGACTCGGCGACCGCCGTCGCGTAGTGGTAGGCGAGCAGCTCGACGAACTCCCGGGCCCTCGCGCCGGCCGTGCGCTCGATCCAGGCGGCCACGGCCGCGTGGGCCGGGCCGCGCTCCCGCTTCGGCAGGCTCTCGTACGCGACGTCGCGCGTGAGGATGTGCTTGAACTGGTACTCGGGCTGGCCCGCCATCGACGAACCGAGGCGGGACCGCACGAGTTCCCGGGACTCGAGCGTATCCATGGCCTCGCCCACGTCGGCTTCCTCCACCAGCTCGCCCACCGGCCCCGGCCAGAACACCCGTCCGACCACCGCGGCGGCCTGGAGCACGCGCTTGTTGGGGGGCTCGAGAAGGTCCATGCGGGCTGCGAGGACTCCCTGCACGGTGTCCGGGATGTCGACGTCCTCGATGCCTGCTGTGGCGCGCCACCGGCCGCTCTCCAGCACGACGACCCCGCCGTCGATGAGGTGCCGGACGATCTCCTCCAGGAAGAACGGGTTCCCCTCGGCCCGCTCCAGGATCCGTTCCCGGACGGTGACGGGGAGGTCGTCGATCGCAAGCAGGAACCCGATGAGCCGTTCGGATTCCTCGGCGGTCAGGGGGTCGAGCGCGATCGCGGTCTGGTTCCTCCGTCCGCCGCCCCAGTCCGGCCGGCGGGCGGTGAGCTCCGGTCTCGCCGGGCACAGGAACAGGACGGGGCCCACGACCCGCTCGGCCATCTCCTCCAGGAGGTCGAGCAGGGCGGGGTCGGCCCAGTGGATGTCCTCCACGACGACGACGACCGGGGTCCCGCTCGAGAGCGCGGAGAAGAACGAGCGCCACGCGGCGTGGACCTCCGCGCGGACCGTCTTCGGGTCCAGCGACGCGAATGGGAAGTCCGGGTCCTCCACGCCCAGCGTGAAGGCCAGCGCCGCCGTCGCCCGCGCCGGATCGGGTGCCGTCTCCTCCGTCAGGAGGTCCTTTCCGGCCTTGCGGATCCGTTCGAGCGTGAGGTCCGGGGGGTCGGTGTCGAGGATGCCCGCGTACGCCTTCAGCATCTCCGCCAGGGGCCAGAACGTGACTCCGTTCCCGTACGGCAGGCACCGTCCGCGAACCACCACCGGGCCCTCGAGCCCGATCCGGTCCAGGAACTCCCGTGTGAGCCGGCTCTTGCCCACACCGGCGTCGCCGTAGAGCGTCACGAGGTTTGGCCGTCCCTCCCGGCGGACGCGTTCGAAGAGGCTCGTGAGCAGGTCGAGCTCCGGCTCGCGTCCGACCATCGGCGCCGAGAGGCCCGGGACGCCCCGCTCGGGCAGCATCTCGGGCTCACCCAGGATCCGGAACGCGCGAACCGGTTCGACCCTGCCCTTCAGCTGCAGCGGGCCGATGTCCTCCGCCCGCCAGCCCCGGACCGCGCGCATCGTGCGCTCGGAGGCGACCACCTCACCGGGCGCGGCCGCGGTCTGGAGCCGGGCCGCCGAGTTCACCGCGTCGCCCGTGACCATCGGCTCGCCGGGACGGGGGTCGGTGGTGGCCAGCACGTCGCCCGTGTTCACGCCGATCCGGATCTCGAGCGTCACGCCGTGCTCGGTGGTGAGGCGTTCGTTCACTTCGTCCAGCCGGCGGAGCATCCGCGCCGCGGCGTGCAGCGCCCGCGCGGGGTCGTCCTCGTGGGCTGCCGGGACGCCGAACGCCGCCATCACCGCGTCGCCGATGAACTTCTCGACCGTTCCGCCCTCGGCCTGGATCTCCTCGCGCATCGCGTCGAAGTAGGTGCGGAGGACGTCCCGCAGCCGCTCGGGATCCAGGCGCTCTCCGAGCGTCGTCGACCCGGTGACGTCGGCGAACAGGACCGTGACGAGCTTGCGCTCCTCGCCCGAGGCGACCTGGGGGACGAGCGCGGCTCCGCAGTTCGAGCAGAAGCGCGCATCCGTCTCGACCGGAGCGCCGCACGACGGACACGCCGCGCCGAGCGTCGCTCCGCACCGCGAGCAGAACCGCGACCCCTCGGGGTTCGTCGTCCCACAGTTCCCGCAGGTCACCACGGACGCGAGGGTACCGGCGGGTGGCCGGCGGCGCCACGGCCCGGACCCAGGGGTCGTCCGGTCAGTACGAGATCGTGGGCGGCCAGCCGACGTTGTCGCCGGGGGGCTTCCGGGGCACCGGCCCCGGCTTCAGGATCGGCAACGGGTCGGGGTCGAGCAGGTCTGCGGTCTTCCGCCGGAAGTCGAAGACGTGCTCGAAGTTGTGGGTGTTCCGCACCCGGTCGCTCAGGTAGGCGAGGCCGAAGTTGTCGGCGACGAACCGGTTGGGCGAGGAGAACTCCCCGACCTCGTGGTCGATCATCCCGCGGTTGGCCCACGGCGAGATCACCAGCATGGGCACCCGGACGCCGAGACCGATCGCGTCCACGGTCGGCGGCCGCACGGAGTCGTAGGTCCCGCCCCACTCGTCCCACGTCACGAAGACGGCCGTCGAGGCCCACATGGGGCTGCGCATGATCGCCGAGAGCACCTGGGTCGCCCAGTTCTGGGCCCAGATCGTCGAGTACGGCGGGTGGTCCGAGAACTCGTAACGCGGCGTGACCCATGTCACGGAAGGGAGACGATCAGCCCCGATGTCCCGAACCAGGTGATCGACGTCACGGATGTGGTCGTCCCACAGGTCCGAGTTGTGGACCCCGTCGATCGCGGCGTAGGCGTTCCAGATGTAGCCGGTCTCCCGCTCGTTCGCCGAGTAGAAAGCCCAGTCAACGTGTTGGCGGCTGAGCTGCTGGCCCTGGGTGTCGAACGTGAAGCACGGCCGGGTCACCCGCAGCGGCTTGATGTGATCGCCGTCACCGACGCGGTAGTCGAAGATGTTCACCGTGGCGCCGTCGGGCGCGTCACACCCCCACGTCTTGGCCAGGCCCTTGTCCTTGCGGACCGCGAGCACCTGCTGGCTCTGTTCGGGGTTGTCGAAGGCCCCCCCGGACGTGCCCGCGATCATGTAGAGGTGGTTGGGGTACGACGCGCTGTTCGCCGACGCGAAGAAGCGGTCGCAGAGCACGAACCGCTCCGCCCAATGCCACCAATTGGCCATGGTGTCCCGCCGGTGCAGGGACATCGCGTACTTCACGGCCGGGACGTCGCTCGGGTCGTACGCACCGAAGCCGTCCATGCTCCCGCCGTGGACGTCGTTCACGGCGGCGGCGCGGTCGTGCGGGAGATCGGCCGGCAGCCACTCCGGCGCCGTGATCAGGGGCACCTCCTTCCCGTCCACGACGCCGACCGTCGTGCCGTTCCGCACGCCGGGGAACGCGCCGAACAGGTGGTTGAACGAGCGGTTCTCGAGCATCACGTACACGACGTGCTTGATGGGCCACCGCGTGTCGACCGCGACCGGCGGCACTCGCCGCTCGCCGTTCGACAGCAGCTCCCTCACTCCGAACCCGCCCGCCCCGGCCACGGCGACGGCGCCGCCCGTCCAGGCGGCGCGGCGGAGGAACGTCCGTCGGGAAACCCGCCTGGATGCCATGCCGCTGGAACCTACCAACCCGAGCGAGCGGAGGAACTGAGGGTCGTCGTGCTCGAGTGGAGCCGGCTACGCGCCCGCCGGTTGCAGCTCGCCGCGGGCGACGCGTTCGCGCCAGTAGGCCTTGCCCTCCTCGGACAGCGTCGCGATCGGGTCGTAGTACGGGTAGCGGCGTGCGAGCGCCTCTGGATCCTCGTACTCGATGCCGGTGCGGTAGTTCTTCGTCCAGTAGGAGATGCCCCGCTCGCGGTCGTATTCGTCGAGCTGGTGGACCCACCGCTTACCGACGAACGGCACGTCGCACACCATGCGCGGCGTCGCGAACCCCGGCAGGTAGCCCATGATCGCGTGCTGCAGCGCCTGGGTCTCGGCCACGCTGGTCCGCCAGTGCTCGCTGTTGGGGATCATGTCGCACATGTAGAAGTAGTAGGGCATGACCTTGCCGTGATCGAGGAGCGTGAAGCACAGCTCCAGGATGTCGGCAGGGGTCGTGTTGACGCCGCGGAGCAGCACGCCCTGGTTGCGGACGTCCCGGAACCCCATGTCCAGAAGCGCCTTCACTGCCTTCGCCACGAGCGGCGTGACCTGCTGGGCGCAGTTGATGTGGGTGTGGACCGCGATGTCGACGCCCCGCTGGTTCGCCTTGGCCGCCAGCCGCCCGAGGCCTCCCAGCACCTCGTCCTGGAGGAAGTGCTGCGGGATGCCCATGAGGCCCTTGGTGGCCAGGCGGACGTCGCGGATGTTCTCGATGTCGAGCAGCTGGGAGACGAATGCCTCCAGGCGCTTGATAGGGAGGTTCGCCACGTCGCCGCCGGAGACGACCACGTCGCGGACCTGCGGCGTCCTGCGCAGGTAGTCGAGCATGGCATCCCACCGTTCCTGCTGCTTCTGCTCGAACTTGTACTTGAGGAACTGCGGCGTGTCGTTGCCGACCAGGTCCATCCGCGTGCAGTGGCCGCAGTACTGCGGGCAGGTGCTGAGCAGCTCGGCGAGCACCTTGGTGGGGTAGCGGTGGGTGAGGCCCTCCACCGCCCACATGTCGGCCTCGTGCAGGGAGTCCCGCGACGCCATCGGGTGGTTGGGCCACTCGGGGTCGCGGTCGCGGTGGCTGGGGACCATGTACCGACGGACGCGATCGTTCCGCAGGTCGTCGACGTCCATCGTGTTGACCATCTGGGGCGGGACGAGCATGGACATCGTGGCCCGCTCCTGCTGGTCCCGCTCGATGTCGCGGTACAGCTCGTCGTCGAGGCGCTCGCCCAGCACCCGCCTGAGCTCGGCGAGGTTCTTCACCGTGTGGGCCCGCTGCCACTGGGCCGACTCCCACTGGTCGCCGGTGACGTCCCGGAAGCCGGGGATCCGCCGCCAGTCGGGCTCGACGAACTCGCGGCGCAGCGGGTACTCGAAGACCTGCTGCGATGCCCGGGCCCGCGCCTCGCGGTGACCGGGACGATCCGGATGGGTGCGTTCGGCCATTGAGTCCCTCGGGTGTCGAATCTGATTCGGCGAAGCACACCATCATACCGTGCTCTGTCCGGCCAGACCGCGGGCCAGCCGAAGCCTGTCCGGCCGTGGAGGGTACCGCGCCATCGTTGCTCGCAGTCCCGGATGCCGGGAATGCGTCGCAACGGTATCCGGGCTTGACCAACCGGACGTCATCGGTAGTGTTGTCGCCCGTGTCACCCAGGAGCCGCATTCGGGGTTCCGGCCCGGCCTCGATCCGCCCGGAGTCCTAGTCCGTTGCTCGCGGCGCCGTTCTTCCTGTCCGCCGGGCTGCTGATCGCGTCCGGCGTGGGCAAGCTGGTCCGGCCGGCACCCGCCGCAGCCGCGTTGCGGTCGGCCGGGCTCGGGGGCGGACGGCCCGCGGCGGGGTTCCTCGGGCTGGTCGAGGTCGTCGCCGGCGGCATGGCGCTGTGGCGGCCGGGGCCGCTCACTGCCGGAGCCGTCGCCCTGCTGTACGCAGCGTTCGCCGCGTTCCTGGTCCGCCTGCTCCGGAGCGGAGGGGCGGCGGGGTGCGGGTGCCTCGGCGGTCGCGACGTCCCGGCGAGCGCACTGCACGTCGCGCTCGACCTGGTCGCCGCCGCGGTTGCCGGATCGGTGGCTGCCTGGCCCGTCGCCGGCCTGGGGGCCGTCTTCGCGGCATCACCTGCGGCCGCCGTTCCTCTGGTCGTGGGTCTGATCGGCGGCGGGGCGCTGCTGATCGTCGCCGTCGCGGAGGTGCCCCGGGCCTGGAGCTCGTACCGGCCGGCCCACGAGGAGCACGCGGCCGCGCCGGCGGGGCCGCGGCCGATCGCGATCGGGAGACCGCGGTGACCCAGCGGCTCGCTCGGGCGGCCGCCCGAGCCCTCGAGCGCAGGACCTCCCGGCGGGGGTTCCTGGCCCGGGCGGCGGTCGTCGGCTCGGCCATCGCGGTGGCCCCGGTGCGGTTCGCCATGCGGCCGGTCTCCGCCCAGTCGATCGTCTACTGCCCGCAGTGCGGCGGCGGCGCGTGCTGCGACGGGTGGACCACCTTCTGCTGCTCGATCAACTCCGGCGCGAACGAGTGCCCGGCCGACTCGTACATGGGCGGATGGTGGAAGTGCACGGACTACCGGGGGAGCGGTGCGTGCTCGAAGGAGGGCGTCCGGTACTACGTCGACTGCAACCGGACGCCCGGGGCGTCCTGCCCCCACGGCTGCCACTGCGCGAACGACCGGTGCAGCAACCGGCGGACCTGCTGCAACGTGTTCCGGTACGGCCAGTGCAACACCCAGATCGCCGGTGTCACCGAGGTGGTTTGCCGCGTCGTGAAGTGCGTCAACCCGGCGAAGGTCTACCTGAACTGCGGGAGCACGGTGAAGGTCGAGAACGCGGTGTGCAGCCACGAGGCGAGCTGCCTGTAGGAGGGATTGCGCGTGGAGATCCTGGTCGGAGTCGAGACGGTGCTGCTGGTCGTGGTGGGGATCCTGCTGGCCGGCGTGCTCCGCAGCCACGCCGAGTTGCTCCGACGGCTCGACTCGGGCGAGGCGCGGCCCGCAGGCCCGGTGCTGGCCGAGGGGCTCCCCCACCCGCCCCCGGAGTCGGTGGCCGACGCCGTAGACCTGATGGGGACCACGCTCGCCGGCGACGCGGTGAAGATCGCCGTGGCCGGCGCGCCCGGCGCGACGCTGCTGGCGTTCCTGTCGAGCGGGTGCCTGGGGTGCGGACCCTTCTGGGAGGCCCTCGGCGAGGACCCATCCCTCGACGTGCCCGGCGGCGCCCGGTTGGTCGTGGTCACGAAGGACACAGCGTTCGAGAGCCCCTCGAAGCTCCTCGAGCTGGCCCCCGACGGCGTGCCGCTCGTCATGTCCTCGGACGCGTGGGAGCGGTACCGGGTAGCGGGCTCCCCGTACTTCGTGCTGGTCGACGGGCCCTCCGGCCGGATCCGGGGGGAGGGCACGGCCACGAACTGGCCGCAGGTGGCGTCGCTGCTGCGCGACGCGATCGCGGACGCGGAGCTCCGGCGCTCGGGTGGCGCTGCGGCCTCCGCCGCCGACCCGGCCGCGCGGCTGGCCCGGGCCGACGGCGAGCTCGCCGCGGCCGGGATCGGCCCGGGGCACCCCAGCCTGTACGCGGGGGCCGAGACGGATGAGGGCTGAGGTCGCGCTCGCGGTCGTCCTGGCCACCGTGGCCGGGCTGCGGTCCGCGTGGTCGCCCTGAGGGGAGTCGATGCTGGGGAGCATCAACCCGCTCGGGGAGCGGGCCAGGGGATCGAGGTGGGGCGTGACGGCGGGGTTCTTCGCCGCCGCCTCGGTGGGCGCCGGGGCGGCGGCCGGAGCCCTCCTCGGCCTCGTGGGGTCCCTGGCCCTCCGCGGGGTGGACCCGCCGGCGCGGCTGGCGGCGCTCGCGCTGCTCGTGGCGGCCGGCACGGCGCTGGACCTCCGGGTGGCCGGGGCGCGCCTGCCCACCATCCGGCGCCAGGTGAACGAGGACTGGCTGGGGCGGTACCGGGGGTGGGTGGTCGGCGCCGGGTTCGGCGCCCAGCTGGGGGTAGGGGTGGCCACGATCGTGACGACCTCGGCGGTGTACGCGACGCTGGCGGCGGCCGTGCTGGTGGGCTCGCCCGGTGCCGGATTCCTCGTGGGCTCGGCCTTCGGGGCCGCCCGGGCGGTCACGTTGATCGGAGCGGCCGGGGCGGACGATCCCTCGCGGGTGGCGGCGCTCGACGCCCGGCTCCGGCGGTGGGAGGCGCCCGCCCGTACCGCAGCGGTGGCCGCCCAGGTGGTGCTGGCGGCCGGGGCCCTGGCGCTCGCGGTGGTCGCGGCATGACCGACGGAGCCCGGTCGTGAGGCTGCGGGCCCACGCGCTCGCGGTGGACCTCCCGCCGAAATGGGAGGGCCGCATCTTCCGCGTCGACGGTGGCGAGCCGACGCTGCACGCCGCGAACTTCCAGCTGCCGGCCGTAGACGGCGACTACGGCGCGAAAGCCACCGGCTCCATGGGCCCGAGCGGCGCGTTCGTCGCGCTCACGGAGTTCGATCCGGAGCTGGCCGCCACCGCCCTGTTCCACCGTTCGGGGATGCCCCGGAAGCTCCATCCGGCCGACCTGGACCCCAAGGCCCTGATGCGAACCCTGCCCGGTCAGGCCGGCATCCAGCGCTTCTTCCACGCCCGGGGGCGCGCGTTCTGCCTATACGTGGTGGTCGGGCACCGGCCCAGCCGGAGACACCTCGTTCGGTTCGTGAACGATGTCCTGCAGACGGTGGAGATCGAGCGGCGGCCGCAGTCGTGAGACCAGCGCCCGCCCGCGTCGCGGCGCTCGGCGTGGCGGTGCTGGCCGTCGCGATGTCCCTGGCCGTCGCCCCGGCCCCGGCCGCCCGCGCAGCCGCGTCGCAGACCGGGCTGATCGCGTTCGACCTCACGAGGAACGGGAACTCCGACGTCGCGGTGTCCCGGCCCGACGGGTCGGGGCTGCGCGTGCTGACCACCGGCTCGGCCGACGACACCCATCCGTCGTGGTCGCCCGACGGCCGGCGAATCGTGTTCCAGAGCACACGCAGCGGCGGCGGCGACCTCTACGTGATCGATGCCGACGGCTCGCACCTCCGCCGCCTGACCACCTTCGGCGGGTTCGACGGGGAGCCGGACTGGTCGCCGGACGGCACCCGGATCGCGTACACGAGCATCCGGGGCGGGACCCTCGGGATCTGGACGATCCATCCGGACGGCTCGAGCCTCCGCAAGCTCACGGGCGCCGAGGGCGAGAACTTCAGCCCATCCTGGTCGCCGGACGGGCGGCGGATCGCGTTCACGACCAACCGGACGCTGTCGTCCGACGTCGCGGTGATGAAGGCCGACGGGTCGAGCCAGCGCCGCATCACGCTGACGCCGAACTGGGTCGACGCGGAGCCGGACTGGTCGGCGGACGGGACGCGCATCGTCTACGAGAGCAACCGGTCGGGGTCCTACGACCTGTTCTCGGTGAACGTCGACGGGACCGGCGTGCGCCGGGTGATCGGGGGGCCGGGCAACGACACCTCGCCGGCGTGGTCGCTGGACGGCAGCCGCATCCTGTTCGCCAGCACCCGGTCGGGGAGCGGCGACCTGTACTCGGTCCGCCCCGACGGGACCGGGCTCGCCCGGGTCACGTCGTCCACCTCGACCGAGGACCACCCGGCGTGGTCGCCCACGCCGAGCCTTATCGCGATCGCGAGGGGAGCCGCCGGCCACGAGGACCTGTACGTCGTCGACGCCGACGGAACCGGTGCCCGGCGCCTGACCTCGAACTCGGCCGCGGACGTCGACCCGGCCTGGTCGCCCGACGGGCAGACGATCGCCTTCGCCGCCGCCAGATCGGGCGGCGGCGACCTGTACACGATCCCCGCCGCCGGCGGCGAGCCGTTCCGCGTGACCCGGGTCCCGGCAGCCGACGACGCGCCGAGCTGGTCGCCCGGCGGCTCCCGGCTGGCGTTCTCCAGCGACCGGAGCGGGGCCGGCGACATCTACACCATCGGCGCGGACGGGACGAACGTGGTCCAGGTCACCGACAACCCCGCGCCGGACACGAACCCGGCGTGGTCCCCGGGCGGGGCGCGGATCGCGTTCACCAGCGACCGCGCCGGGACTCGCGACATCTGGCTGGTGGAGACCGACGGGTCGCGGCCCCACCGCCTCACGAAGAACTCGGCGAGCGACGACCACGTCTCGTGGTCGCCCGACGGCGGACGCATCGCGTTCCAGCGAAACCATGACGGGAACGTCGACGTCTTCGTCGTCACCGTGGCCACCGGACAGCTCCGGCGGCTCACGACGTTCGGGGGGTTCGACGGCGACCCCGCGTGGTGGCCCGGCGACCGCATCGCGTTCGTCAGCAGCCGCGGCGGCAACCTGGAGATCTGGACCGTCCGGTCGGACGGATCGGAGCTCCGGCGGGTCACCCGGCACCCCGGCCGGGA
Organism: Actinomycetota bacterium; assembly: GCA_045805265.1. GTDB lineage: Bacteria > Actinomycetota > UBA4738 > UBA4738 > JACQTL01 > JBJMLO01. The sequence continues at coordinate 522,463 of JBJMLO010000011.1, read as the reverse complement.
CGTCGACCCCGCCTGGTCCCCGGCCTAGAGCGCGGAGGCCCCGAAGCGGCCCGCCACCATGGGAAGGAACAGCCCCCAGGCGCACGGGGTTCCGGGGGGAAGTCGGGGGGCGGAGCCCCCCGACGGAAAGGGTAGGCTCGCGCCGCGATGCGATGGGCGACGTTCCGCACGGCCGACGGCGCCGAGCGCGCGGGCGTCGTGCTCGGGCAGACCATCCAGGCGATGGAGCCCGGGCTGCGACTGCTGGATCTCCTCGGCGACGACGGCACCCAACTCCGGCAGGCGGGCGAGCGCGCCACCACCGATCCGGCGGCGACGTACTCCCTCGACGAGGTGCGCCTGATGGCGCCGGTTCCCCGCCCGCCCTCGGTCCGCGACTTCTACGCATTCGAGCAGCACGTGAAGACCGCCCGACAGCGGCGGGGACTGGAGATGGAGCCCGACTGGTACGAGCTGCCGGTGTTCTACTTCTCGAATCCGGCGGCGGTGCTCGGGCCGAACGACGAGGTCGCGGCGCCGCCGGGCTCGGCCGAGCTGGACTACGAGCTGGAGGTCGCGGCCGTGGTGGGCATGGGCGGGTCGGACCTGGCCTCAGCGGACGCCGAGCGGCACATCGCCGGGTTCTGCGTGATGAACGACTGGAGCGCCCGCGACCTGCAGCGGCGGGAGATGAAGCTCAGCATGGGGCCGGTGAAGGGCAAGGACTTCGCGACGACGCTGGGGCCGTTCCTGGTGACCCCCGACGAGCTGGAACCCCGCCGGTCCGGCCGGGCCTACGACCTCCGGATGCGGGCGTTCGTGAACGGGCGGGCGTACAGCGACGCGTCGCTCGCCGACGTCTACTGGTCGTTCGGCGAGATGCTGGCCTACGCGAGCCGGGGAACGCAGGTCGTCCCCGGCGACGTGATCGGCAGCGGCACGTGCGGGACCGGGTGCATCCTCGAGCTGTCGCTCGTTCACGGGCAGGAGGAGTTCCCGTGGCTCCGGCCCGGCGACATGGTCGCCCTGGAGGTCGAGGTGCTCGGGCGCATCGAGAGCAGGGTCACCGGTGGGCGGCCGGCCGAGCCGCTACGCCCGGAATGACGGCCGGCCCGGCCGAGGCCTTCGTGGAACGGTTGGAGGCAGCCCGGGCCCGGCTGGAGCGGCTGGCCGGCGCCGAGCCGGCGCCCGGCGCGCTCACCGACGCCGACGAGCCCACCGGCGAGCGGTGGGAGTGGGGCCAGGTCTGGGCGCACCTCGCCGAGTTCCCGGGCTACTGGATGGCCAGGCTCCGCGAGGTGTTCGCGAGCGCGGCTCGGGACCGGAGCGGGGAGCCGCCGCCGTTCGGCCGGACCTCGACCGACCCCGGCCGGATCGCCGCGATCGAGCGCGATCGGGACACGCCTCCCGAGCGCCTGATGGTTCGCCTGCGCGGCGACCTGGACGACCTCCGCGAGCTGCTCGCCGAGATGTCACCGGCGGACTGGGAGCTCCACGTCCGGCACCCGACGCTCGGCGTCCTCGACGCGCCCCGGGTGTTCGAGACGTTCCTCGTCGGGCACCTGGAGGCGCACGCGGGACAGCTCGAGTCACTGCTCGGCCGGTAGCCCGTTCGGGCCTCAGCAGCTCGTGACCGAGTCCCCGAGGTCGTGGGTGCAGGCGTCGACGCCCCGCCCCCCGTCGACCGTGTCGTCCGCCACCGTGTCGAGCGAGTCGATGCTGTCGGCGCCGTACCCGCCGAAGAACCAGTCGGCTCCCGTGGAGTCAACGAGCGTGTCGCGGCCCTCCTTCCCGCGTAGCACGTCGTTGCCCTGGTTGCCGTCCAGCGTGTCGTGCTGCAGCCCGCCGACCAGGAGGTCGCCGCCCCCGCCGCCGCTCAGGGTGTCGTTGCCGTTCTCGCCGCAGATGGTGTCGTTCCGTGCGGTCCCGGTGATGGTCTCACCCGCGGCGGTCCCGGAGATGGTGCACAGGAGCGGGGGAAATCCCACCTCGACCTCCATCGCGCCGATGTCGCAGTTGCCGGATTGGGCCCGGGCGATCCCCCGCTGGTCGGTGACCGTGGCGCACGGCGCCGCGTAGGCGTTTCGCGCCGGCGAGCCCAGCGGCAGGAAGTGCGTCAGCGTGCCCCCGCCGTTGTTGAGGAGCGGGAGGACCGGCTGCGGCACGTTCAGGAGGTCGCCCGGCTGCGAGGCGAAGGTGCATCCCGTGGTGTTCCCGATCAGGTTGTCGTCCCCGGACAGGATCGGGAAGATGAGGTTGGAGCAATCGGGGCCGGTTGACGCCGCGTTCCCGGCGAGGATCGTCGAGGTGAGGGTCAGCGGGAACGCGCCGGCCTCCTGGGTGACCCCGCCTCCGGAGCCGAGCGTTCCGACACTTTGATTCTGGGTGATGGTCGAGCCGAGAATCGTCCCTCCTTCGGGGCTCACGAGATCGATCCCGCCCCCCGCCGCCAGGCTGATACCCGCCGCAGTGGCCGTGTTTCCGCTGATGGTCGAGTTGGTCACGCTCAGGGTCCCCGCTTCCACGGACAGGCCGCCGCCCAGCGTCGAACTCCCGATTCCGGAGATCGTGTTCCCACTCACCGTGCTCCTCACCAGGGTGAGGGGGTCGCCGGCGCTCACGTACTCGATCCCACCGCCGATGCCTGGCCCGAGCCCGGCCCCCGTGTTTTCGCTGACCGAGCTGTCGGTGAGCGTGAGGGACTGGACCCCGCCGACGATCGGCGAGAAGGAGATCCCGCCCCCCGCCCCGATCCCTGTCCCGGTCACGGAGTTCCCCCTCACGACGGAGCGATTGAGCGCGAGCGACCCTCCGTCCGCGAGGATCCCCCCTCCGTTGGCGTCGAGGCCGGTGACGTTGCCGCCGCTCACCAGGAGATCGTCGAGCGTCACGACCTGCGTCGCCGGGCCGTGGACCGTGAGGGGCCGGCCGGTCCCGTTGGCGTCGAGGATGGCGTCGCCCGACCCCTGGAGGGTCAGCGACTTGGAATCGATCGTGAAGTTGCCGACGCACGTGCCGGTGAAGGAGATCGTGTCGCCGCTCGTCGCGGCGTCGATGGCGGTCTGCAGGTTCGCGCTCGAGCAGTCCAGGGGTGCCACCGCCCCGGCCCCGGGGGCCGCGGCGACGAGGGTCGCGATCACGAGTCCTGCGAGGAATGCCAAGGAGCGGTGGCGGAGTGCGGGCATGTGGACCTCCCTGTGAGCGTTGCGCTCTGACCGTCCATGTATCGGTACTCGAAGTTGGGTAGATAAGGGCGATTTCGGGAAAGGCGGCATGATGGAGGTTCCACCACCCGGAGGTGAGTGCCATGCGATACCGGAAACTGGGTCGGACGGGGATCGAGGTCAGCGAGTTCTGCTTCGGCGCGATGATGTTCGGCGAGTGGGGGAACACCGACGAGGACGAGTGCGTCCGCATGGTGCACGCGGCCCTCGACCAAGGCATCAACTTCGTCGACACGGCCGACGTGTACTCCCAGGGGACCTCGGAGGAGATCGTCGGCAAGGCCCTCCAGGGCCGCCGCGACGACGTCGTCCTGGCGACGAAGGTCCACGGCCCGATGGGCGAGGGACGCAACCGGGAGGGCAACTCGCGGATGTGGATCACCCGCGAGGTGGAGGACTCGCTGCGGCGGCTGCAGACCGACCACATCGACCTGTACCAGATCCACCGTCCCGAGCCGGACACCGACCACGAGGAGACGCTCGGCGTCCTGACCGACCTCCAGCGCCAGGGCAAGATTCGCTACGCGGGCAGCTCGACGTACCCGGCCTGGATGGTGGTCGAGACGCACTGGACCGCCGAGCGCCGGGGCCTGACGCGGTTCGTGTGCGAGCAGCCGCCCTACTCCATGTTCGTCCGGCACAACGAGCTCGACCTGTTCCCGGTCACGCGGAAGTACGGGATGGGGGTGATCGTGTGGAGCCCGCTCGCCGGCGGGTGGCTCACGGGCAAGTACCGCAAGGGGGAGGACCTGCCGGCCGGCTCCCGGGCCGAGCGGTACACGACGCGCTTCGCGGGCTCGCCGGTGGCCCGTCGGTTCGACATGACCCATCCGGACAACCAACGGAAGCTCGAGCTGGTGGAGGAGCTGGCGAAGGTCGCCGCCAACGCCGGCGTCTCCATGACCCACCTGGCGCACGCGTTCGTGCTGTCGCACCCGGCCGTCTCGAGCGCGATCATCGGCCCCCGAACGATGGAGCAGCTCGAGGACGCCCTGGCCGGCGCCGACGTCAGCCTCGACGAGGGGACGCTCGACGCGGTCGACGCGATCGTTCCGCCGGGGACGTCGATCCACGAGGCCGACCGGGGGTGGACGCCGCCCTGGATGGAGCCCGCCGGGCGCCGCATCCGGTAGGGCGCGTGCGCCGCTCCCGAGCTACGCTTCGGCCGTGACCGTGCCGCCGACCATGCGGGCCCTGCGCAAGGCCGCGCCCGGGCCGGGGCTGGAGCTGGTCGAGGCACCGGTGCCCACGCCCGGGGCCGGGCAGGTCCTGGTGGAGGTCGCGGCGGCGTCCATCTGTGGCACGGACCTGCACATCTACGAGTGGAACCCGTGGGCCCAGAAGCGCCTGCGTCCGCCGGTGATCCCGGGGCACGAGGTGGCGGGGCGCGTGGTGGCCACCGGGCCGGAGGTCCACCACATCAAGGAGGGCGCGTTCGTCTCCGCGGAGAGCCACGTGTTCTGCGGGTTCTGCCCCCAATGCCGCCGGGGCCGTATGCACACCTGCGAGCGCCTGCGGATCCTCGGGGTGGACTTCGACGGCGGGTTCGCCGAGTACGTCGTGTTCCCCGAGCGCAACGCCTGGGAGGTGGACCACCGACTCCCGCCGGACATCGCGTCGATCCACGACCCGTTCGGCAACGCCGTGCACACCGCGTTCATCGATCGGGGCGCGGAAGACATCGTCGGCTCCACCGTGGTGGTGCTGGGCTGCGGCCCGATCGGCCTGTTCGCGGTCGCCGTCGTGCGCGCGGCAGGGGCCCGGCAGGTCGTCGCGGTGGAGCCCAACGAGTTCCGCCAGGGCCTGGCCAAGCAGATGGGCGCGGACGTGGTGGTCAACCCCTCGCTGGAGGACCCGGTGCGGGCCGTCCTGGCCGCGACCGACGGCCACGGCGCGGAGGTCGTGCTCGAGATGTCGGGCATCCCGGCGGTGATCCGCCAGGCCACCGAGATGGTGTGCGGCGGCGGCCGGATCGCGCTGCTCGGCCTGCCCACCGAGCCGGTCGCGCTCGAACTGACCGACCACGTGATCTTCAAGGAGGCCCGGATCTACGGCGTGACCGGGCGGGAGCTGTTTCGGACGTGGGAGACGATGTCGGCACTGCTGGCGAGCGGCACGGTCGACGTCACGCCCGTCATCACCCACCGGTTCGCGCTCGAGGACTTCGAGCAGGCCTTCGCGGCCATGGACTCCGGGCGGTCCGGGAAGGTCCTGCTGCTCCCGAACGGCGACCCCGCCTCGCAGGGAACCGATGCGACCGGGGCGCCGGGCGACGGAGGCGCCTGACATGGCCGACCCCCTGGCGTATCTGCGGGAACAGCTGGACCAGCTGGAGGCGGCCGGCTCGGCCATCCACCCCCGGACGCTGGAGGGCCAGCAGCTCCCCCGGGCCCGGTTCGACGGCCGGGAGGTCATCAACCTGGCGTCGAACAACTACCTGGGGCTGGCCGCCGACCCTCGCCTGCGCGAGGCCGCGTCGAAGGCGGCGCTCGAGTTCGGGGCCGGGAGCGGGGCGGTCCGCACGATTGCCGGGACCATGTCGTCGCACCGCGAGCTGGAGCGGCGGTTCGCGGCGTTCAAGGGCGCCGAGGACGCGCTCATGTTCCAGTCGGGGTTCACGTCCAATGCGGGGACGGTGGCGGCGATCCTGTCGAAGGAGGACGTCATCGTCTCCGACGAGCTGAACCACGCCTCGATCATCGACGGCGCCCGGCTGTCCCGCGCCGAGATCAAGGTGTTCCCCCACAAGGACCCCGAGGCGGCGGGAAGGTTGCTCGCGGAGACGGCCCGGCCCGGCCGGCACCAGGTGCTGATCACCGACGGCGTGTTCTCGATGGATGGCGACATCGCGCCGCTGCCGGAGCTCGTTGAGGTCGCCGAGCGGTACGGCGCGATCATGATGATCGACGACGCCCACGCCTCCGGCGTCCTCGGAGTGAACGGCAAGGGGACGGTCTCCCACTTCGGCATCGACCCCCTGCGCGTCGACGTGCAGGTGGGGACCTTGTCGAAGGCAATCGGCGTGCTCGGCGGGTTCATCGCCGGCCGCCATCACCTCGTGGAGTGGCTGGTGAACCGGGGCCGGCCGTTCCTGTTCTCGACCTCCGCGCCGCCGGCCGTGACCGCGGCGTGCATCGCGGCGCTCGATGTGCTGGAGAACGAGCCCGACCGCGTCGAACGGCTGTGGGACCGCACGCGGTTCTTCAAGGCGGGCCTGGAGGGCCTGGGGTTCGACACCGGCGCCAGCGAGACGCCGATCACGCCGGTCATCGCCGGCGAGGACCGCGCCGCCCAGGACCTCTCCCGCCTGCTGTGGGAGGAGGGCGTGTTCACCCCGCCGATCGTGTTCCCGACGGTCCCCCGGGGGCGGGCCCGCGTCCGGACCATCGTGACCAGCGAGCACACGGAGGAGGAACTCCAGGAAGCCCTCGACGCGTTCGACCGCGTCGGCCGCAAGCTCGGCCTGATCTGATCAGCGGGGTCGTCCGGGGGCCGACCGGAAGCTCCTTGGCGGGGGCGAGGATCAGAAGGCCGGCTGCATCAGGGCCGAGGACTTCGGCTGGCGGGAACAGAGTGCCGCGAGAGTCCCGGTCAAGAGCGGAGTCGCGACGCCCACGGCGAAGCACGTCTCCCACGGGACGACGATGGGATAGGGCGCGGCCCGCACCAGCTGGATCACCGCCGCCGGTACGAACCCTGCGGGGATCGCCAGCAGGCCCGCCAGCCCTGCGAGGACCAGCGCGTTCGCCCCGACGATGCGACGGCGGATGCGCGGCTCTGCGCCGACCGCGACCAGGATCGCGTGGTCCCGGCGCGACTCCGCGCTGACCAGGGCGACCGCGATGGACAGCACGAGTATCGCGACGAAGGTGCTGCCCAGGGTGAGAAGACCTCGGGCCGTCGCTGCGTTCGGCCGGAAGTCGGCATCGGTCTGTGAGAACAGCCCCGGGTGTGCGGCGGCGATGTCCCGCAACGCCGCGACGGACGATCCGTCGAGTGGGCCCGGGAACCGAACCACGAGACCGCCGACCGACGCCGCGAAGCCGAGCCGTCGAGCCCGGCCGGGAGCGATGAGGTATTGCGGAAACACGTAGTCGAAACGGGGGCCGGCGATCTCCTCGGCCCGGAGCCGCCGCGCCGCCTCGGGCTTGCCCGTGGACGGATCCTGGAGCTCGACGAAGCCGCGGTCGGTCGACCCCTTCCCGATGGCCAGGATCGGCGCCGTCCCGATCCGGTCGATCCCGGTCTCGGCGTGCAGGGACCGGAGCAGGGCGGGGGAGGCCAGCGCCACCGGGCCGCCCGCCTCGGAGGTCGTCCCGTCCGGATTCCTGAGCTTCCCGCCGACCGCGTAGACCTGCGTGTTCCGCGCCACCTTCGGATACTGCTGCTTCGAGTACGTGGCCCATGTGATGGTGGCCACGGTCGCGTCAGGGAATCTGGTGCGGATGGCGCGTCCGGCCGACGCCGCCGCCCGGGGATCCACCGAGATGTTCCCCAGATTCCCGATGAACGCCTGGTCGTCGGCCAACGGGAGCGCACGGTCCTCGTAGCCCTCGGAGCTGAGGGTCATCGTCGAGACCGCGACCGGGAGGGCCAGGGCCAGCGTGGCCGCGGCCAGCGCGGCGCCGGTCCGCCGCCCATGGCGTGCGGCATGTCGCGCGGCCAGCCGGGCCGTCATCGGCAGCCACCGGGCCAGGCGGCCGGTCCACGAAACCAGGAGCGGGATCGCGAACAGGAACCCGGCGAGCGTGACGACCACCGCTCCGGCCACCATCTGCACGCTCCGCTGCACCGTCGCGAACGCCAGGCCGAGAACGCCGGCCCCGACGACGACGAGGCCCACGCCGGCCAGCCGCCCCGGTCTGCGCGGAGGCGGCGTCCGGCCCGCAAGCGCCTCGACGGTCGGGATGCGCGCCGCGATCCGCGCGGGGAGGTACGCGGCGGCTGCGCACGCAAGAGTGCCGAGCACGACGGCGCCGAGGAGCTCGGGGACGGGAATCTCGATCGCCCCGGTGACGCGATCCGCCAGCCGATCGAGGATCGGGTGGATCGCGAACGCGACGCCGATCCCGATCACCACCCCCACGACGGAGCCGAGCAGCCCGAGCACGACCCCACCGAGGACCACCACCCCCCGCAGGTGACGCGGTTCGCCGCCGGCCGCGCCCACCAGCCCGAGCGTGCGGAGCTGGCGGATGGCCCCCACCAGGAACGCCGCCGCCACGATCAGGGCCGTGCCGACCAGCGCGATCGTCCCCAGCCCGAACGTCACGGCGTCGAGCAGGAGCCGCTGCTTCCTGTTGAACCGGCCGGCCTGCGTCCGGGTCTCCACCTTGACTCCGGCTCGGTGCAGGCGGGCGATCGCCGCTCGGGTGTCCGCGCCGGCCGGCAGGTCGATCGCCCAGGCCATGATCTGTGTGGCGTGCAGGCCCCTGAGCTGTCCGGTGTCGACGAGCGCCAGCTTCCACGACAGCTGCGCCGCGAGGACGGCCTCGCCCACGACGTGGAGGCTGAGGTGCGGCTTCCTCAACTGGAGCTCGTCGCCCACATGGATCCCGAACGCGTCGAGGACGGCCGGCGCCACCGCCACCTCGCCCACCCGGGCGGGCGCTCTGCCCCGGAGGATGGCGTACCTGCCCTCCGTGATGGCGCGGTGGGAGGGCGGCGGGAGCTCCTCGAAGAAGATCTGCGTGTACCTCCCGCGGACCACCATCTCCGTGGACAGCCCGCGGATCGACGCGACCGTGGACCCGGGCGGCAGCACGGCTTCGACCCGGGCGGGGCGGAAGGGTCCCGGCCCGTCCCACTCGTTGATCAGCAGGTCCGTCGAGCCCATCGCAGCGGTCGCCCGCTCCTCGACGGTCGGCTCCCCGGTTCGGGTGAGTGACGAGACGGCGGCCACTCCGGCCACCGGCAGCGCGATCATGGCCACGATCAGCGCCGTACGGCCGCGCGCCCGGCGGGCCTGCCGCCAGGCGATCCGCGCGGTCGGCCGGAGCGATCGGAGCGTCATCGTCGGGTCTCGCCGGCCGTCCCGGGTCGATCGGGATCGGCGTCGTTCATCGACTCGAGGAGTCGGCGAGGAGCGACTCCGGTCCGGGGGGAGGCTCGGTCCGGTCGATCACGCGCCCGTCGCGCAGGAACACGATCCGGTCGGCCCACGCCGCCATCCGCGAGTCGTGGGTCACGAGGACCCCGCTGCCGCCCGCGTCGCAATGGGCCCGGAGCAGCCGGAGCACCGTCTCCCCGGTCACGCTGTCGAGGGCGCCGGTCGGCTCGTCGGCCAGCAGCAGGATCCGCTCGCCGACCACGGCCCGGGCGATCGCGACGCGCTGCTGCTCCCCGCCGGAGAGCTCGTCGGGGAACCGGTCCTCGAGGTCCCGGATCGCGACGCGGTCCAGGGCCTCCAACGCCGCGCGGCGCGCCGTGCGGCGGTGGACGCCGTCCAGCTCGAGCGGTAGCGAGACGTTCTCGGCGGCCGTGAGACCGTCGATCAGGTTCAGCTGCTGGAACACGTAACCGATGCGGCGCCTCCGGAGGCGAGCGAGCCCGGGGACCCCGATCGATCCGAGGTCGACGCCCTCGACGAGGACCTGTCCGGACGTCGGCGCGTCGAGCCCTCCGGCCAGGCTGAGCAGGGTGGTCTTCCCCGACCCGCTGGGCCCCATGATGGCGACCAACTCGCCGGAGATGACTTCGAGCGAGACGTCCATGAGCGCCTCCACGCGCAGGTGCCCCGCTCCGTGGACCCGGGTGACGCCCCGGAGCTCGAGCGTCGGCGTCATCGCTGCACCTCCTCGGACAGTCGCGACCGGACGACTGGTTCGAGGCGAGCACGGTCCCCCCCCGGCCCTGGCCGGCCGGGTGGCGTCGCGGCGAGGCGGCCCTCGCATGCGTCGAGCCAACGGACCCGCGCCTCCGCCCGGAAGATCAACGAGTCGAGGAGGAAGGTCCATCCGAGGTCGGCGTCCTCCGCCACGTCGCGCTTCAACTTCGTGTAGCGCTGCAGCTCCTCCATTCCGCTCCGGCGCTCGGCCTGGATGACATGCCGGACGCGGTCGCCGCCCCGTTCCGCGGCCATCACAAGCTTGAGAACCCGCTCCTCGCGTTCGCCGGCGCGGGGTTCGGTCGGTCGCGCAAACCACTCGTCCACCCGGGCGCGTCCGAGCTCGGTCGGCTCGTACGTCTTCTGCGCCTCGCCGCCGGTCGCCGTGGCCACCAGCCCGTCGCGCTCGAGCCGGCCGAGCGTGCTGTACACCTGGCCAACGTTGACGGGCCACACCCAGCCTGTCCGGGACTCGAACTCGTTCTTCAGCTCGAGGCCGTACATGGGCCGGTCCTCCAGGATGGCGAGCAGGCTCATTGCGAGTGACATGTGGTCCTCCCATCCCCGGCCCGAGCGCACCGACTGGGATGTTCCCTCGATGTATACGCGGTATATACGCGGCGAGGGAGAATGTCAAGGGTTACTTACTTGACACACCCGGGGTTAGGCAGTAGACTCACCACATGAGCACGAAGGACCGCCTCCCCACCACCCTCCTCGAAGCCGCCAGGTACTTCGCGGACCTCGACGTGGCGACCGAGTTCGTGGCTCGCCTCCGGTGGCCCGAAGGTCCGATCTGCCCCGACTGCGGCGGCCAGGACCACGGCTACATCAAGACCCGGAGGCTGTGGAAGTGCAAGAACAAGACGTGCCGCCGCCAGTTCTCGGTCAAGGTCGGGACCATCTTCGAGGACAGCGCGATCCCGCTCGACAAATGGCTCTGCTCGATCTGGCTCATCGCCAATGCCAAGAACGGCGTGTCCTCGCACGAGCTGGCCCGCTCCATAGGAATCACTCAGAAGTCGGCGTGGTTCGTCCTTCACCGTGTCCGGCTCGCCATGCAGACCGGCTCGTTCGATCGGTTGTCGGGCGAGGTTGAGGTCGATGAGACGTTCATCGGTGGGAAGGCCCGGAACATGCACCAGCACATCCGGGCTCGCAAGATCAAGAGTCCCGGCGGCAACGACAAGGCCAAGGTGCTCGGCATGGTCGAGCGCGGGGGAAGGGCCCGCGCCATGATCGTTCCGGATACTCGGAGGCAGTCACTCGCTCCCCGTGTGCTGGGGAACGTGGCACGTGGATCAGCGGTCTACACCGACGCGCTCCCGTCCTACACCGGGCTTGAAGCCGCTTACGACCATGAGACCGTTGACCACGCGGTCGAGTACGTTCGGGGCCAGGTCCACACCAATACCATCGAGAACTTCTGGAGTCTGCTCAAGCGGGGCCTCAAGGGCACCTACGTCAGCGTCGAGCCGTTCCACCTGTTCAGATACTTGGACGAGCAGGTCTACCGCTTCAACGCCCGCAAGGACGACGACCTCGGGCGGTTCGCGGGAGTGCTCGGGATGGTCGCTGGTCGTCGGCTGACGTGGGACGGGCTGACGGGCAAGCGCCACTAGAGTGCGGAGGGCGAAATCCCACTATTCGCCCTGCTCACGGTGTACGGTCCCGGTCGAAGTACCAGACAACTTCGGCCCCCGTGCTACCAACACGGAGGCCGGGGAATTTCATAATTGGGTCGAGACAGCGCGAGCGTAGCACCCCTTATTGGCGTGTGCACGCACCCTTCCCCCGGATTTCTCGGCTCGATGGACGGAGCGGGGGGAAGGCTACTGGTACGGCCCGGCCCCCGGCTCCTATCCGGGGCTTGGGGGCCCTTGGTACGGGCCCCCAGCCCGGACCCCGGTAGTAGGCTGGCCCCACCATGCCGGCGATCAAGGTGGCCACCGACTCGATCAGCCAGGTCAACAAGGCTGGTCGGCGACTTCGCGCACTGTGGAACGCAGAGGTGGAGCTTCCTGACGAGGAGGTGTTCCACTGGCTCGACGTGATCGCGGACTACCGCGCCAGCCACCGGAAGCCCCTCACCAGCGCCAACATGGGTCTCCGGTCCGTTGTGAAGTCGCAGGGGTGCCAAGCGCAAATCTCCCAGCGGCTCAAGCAGATGCAGACGATCGTCGGGAAGCTGGCACGTCACCCGACGATGGCCTTGACGACGATGCAGGACATCGGGGGATGCCGCGCCATCGTCCAGAGCGTCAAAGAACTGCGGCGCGTAGAGGCGAAGCTGGTAAGGAACACTGTCGCGAGAACCGGGTCGCCTCCGAGGGTAGACGACTACATCAAGGACCCACGACAGTCCGGGTATCGAGGGGTCCACGTCATGGTCCGCTACGGAGACCCGCCTCGGAGCATCGAGATACAGCTTCGTACTCCGACGATGCACGAATGGGCCTTCACAGTCGAGCGTCTAGGGTGGAAGATAGGGCAGGACCTGAAGAGCGGGTACGGCGCACCGGAGGTCTTGGCGCTGATGGAAGCGGTATCAGAGGCCATGGAGTTTGAGGAGAGGGGGGAAACCGTCGATACAACCCTGGTGAGCAGGATCGATGCGCTCCGCAAGGATGCGCTACCCTTCTTGGTGGCACGGCCTAGCGACGGGAGTTCCGGGCCATGAGCGACATCCAACACTTCCTACTTGTCTTCGACCATGGCGCGGGGCGCTTGGTCGAGGAGATCCCGTTCGGCTCCGACGGAGACCGGGCTGTGCAGGCTTACGCCGCGAAGGAACGCGAGTACGGCGGCAAGCGGGACGTGGAGATCGTCCTGATCGGGTCCGACTCGATCGAGACTGTCCGCATCACACACGCCAACTACTTCGACGGCACCGTAGCGATCTCCAAGTACCTTGCCGACCTGGACGTGGGATGACAGACAAGAGCAAGGGTGGCACTGCCAAGACGGGCGCTCCCGACTCCAACGGGAAGCGCCCGTCGCCTTTCGAGCGGTTTGAAGACCTCACCCGCAAGCTCGTCCGCGTCCCCAAGCGTGAAGTCCAGGAGGCCGAGGCCCGTCGTGAGAAACGACAGCGCCGAACCTGACTACTCCCAACGCGCTACCGGCCTCAGGCGTTTCTTGTGGGGCGGATCGGGTCGCCATCCTATCCAGCGGATCAGGCAGCTTGAGCGCGACGTGGAGCGCCTGTCCCAGCGGGTCCAGGCTCTAGAGGCTGAAGGGAAGCGGGAGAAACGCTCCTAGCCTCAGGGTGAGCCAAGTAAGTCATCACCATGTCAAGGCCGCGTGGCGGCGGGCGTTCGGTGTCGACCAGGTGGGCCCTCGGTCTCGACCAGCCAGGTCAGCGGAACAGCGGCTGGAAGTCGAGGCCCATCTTCCGGATGCCCTTGATGATCCGGGGCAGTGCCCGGACCGTCGCGATCTGATCCCCCCCGCCGTCGTGCATGATCACGATGGAGCCGGCGTGCACGTGGTCGAGCACGTTCTTCGCGATCTGCTTGGGGGTGGCTTCGCTCCGCCAGTCCTGCGGATCGACCGACCACAGCACCACCCGAAACCCCAGCTCGCGGGCGATGGCGACCTCCTGGTCGTCGAAAGTCCCCCCCGGCGGCCGGAACACGAAGGGGTCCACCCCCAGGGTGTGGAGCTCGTCGGTGGCCTGCTGGATCTCGCTCCGTGTCCGCTGCGGCGACAGGTCGCGGAACGGCGGGCTCGTGGGGTGGTCCCAGGAGTGGTTCCCGATGGTCATGCCGGCGGCGAGCTCCTGCTGCAGCACCTCGGGATGGTCCCGGACCTCGAACCCGATGCAGAAGAAGGTGGCCTGCACGCCGAACCGCTGGAGGATCGCGAGGATCTGCGGCGTGTAGACGGGGTTCGGGCCGTCGTCGAACGTCAGCGCCACCGCGTTGGGCGTCGCCGTCGGCCCGGTGGCGTGGAAGATCGACGAGGCGATCTTCCCCGAGATCTTGCCTGTCTCGACGATCTGCTCGCCGGGCGTCGTTCCCAGGTAGAACTGCGGGTCCCCCTGCTGGCCCGCGGGGACCGGGATGACCATGCGCTCCGTGTCCTCGGTGCGGTCCGGCCTGTTCACCACACTGACCTCGTCCCCGTCGGAGAGCGGGGCGGAATCCACGCCGGGCGAGCCGTTCAGCAGGATCTGGCCGGGGAACCGCGCGGGATCGAGGACCACGCCCTCCACGTCGAGCAGCGCGCCGGTGTGGGCGTGGAGGTGGAACGTCCGCACGACGTCGCCGAAGGTGGTGTCCGGGGAGAGGTAGCGCACCCGGTGCCCGATCTCCACGCCGATCGGCGGGGCCAGGTCCCGGGCCCGCTCGGCCGTGACCACCGGAATCGCGAGCGCGACGACCACGGCGACGGCCTGCAGTCGCCCCAGGGAGCGGATTCGGGATCGAGTTCCTCTTCGCACAACCGTAGTTGTACGGGACCGGCGGCCGAGGTGAAAGGAACCCAGCCGGATTCGGGACGAAACGGGCCCGGAACTCCTCGCCTCCAGGGACCGAGCCGGCTCGGAGCTACTCGGCCTGCAGGGACGGGAGCCAGACGCTGAAGGTCGACCCCTCGCCCAGGCGGCTGTCCACGCGGATGTTCCCCCCCAGCGCCTCCGCGGCCGCGCGCACCAGGTGCAACCCGAGCCCCACCCCGCCCACCCGGCGGTTGTCCGATGGGTCCACCTGGGAGAACTGCTCGAACACGAGGGGGATTCGCTCCGGGTCGATGCCGATCCCCTGGTCGCCGACCTGGAAGCACACCCCGCCGTCCTCCTCCTTGGCCGACATCGTGACCGGGCCGTCGGAGTACTTCAGGGCGTTGTCCCCGAGGTTGAAAAGGATCCGGTACAACAGCGTACGGTCGGTCACGACCGTCGGCCGCCCCTTCACCCGCGCCGTCACCGCCCGGTCCGGCGCCCGGAACCGGACGGTCTCGGCCACCTCCTCGACGAACGACCGGACGTCCACGGACACGAGGCTCAACATGGGATCCTGCCCCGCCAGGCGGGACTCCGCCAGCAGGTTCTCCAGGAGCTCTCCGAGCCGCTTGGCCTGGCGCTCTGCAGCGACGAGCAGTCCCCGGCGATCGTCCGCGCCGAGCATGTCCCCCAGGCCGGCCACCGTCATCACGTTGCCGATGATCGCGGTGAGCGGGGTCCGGAGCTCGTGGGACACGCCGGCCACGAAGGCGTCCTTGTGGTGGTTCAGGGCCTCGAGCTCCTCGACCTTCTCGGCGAGCTGCCGGCGGCTCTCGGCCAGCTCCTGCAGCAGGAACGCGGAGGCCGCGTGCTGGGCGAACAGCTCGGCCCGCCGGGCGTCGTCCTGCGTGAAGGGTTCCTGGGTGGCCGCCCGCCGGAGCGTCAGCACCACCTTGGCCCGGTCCTCGACCAGAACCGGCACCGCCATGACGTGCTCGCGGACGTCGGGCCCCTCGCCGGCGATGTCGACCCTGGCCTGGACGGACTCGCCTTCGTTCGCGATCACGCTCTCGCCGGTGGCGACCGACCGGCCGGTGGCGCCCGTGCCGAAGTCGAATCGGTGCGCCAGGACGGCCTCCGCGATCTCGGGCTCCGAGTGGAACGCGGCCTCGATCCTCCGCGCCGGCACGTCGACCGACCACACCGTGAGCGACTTGATGGGGACCACCGTGGCCAACCGGTCGGCCAGGACCGGGAAGATCTCACCGGCGCCGCCCGCCGACGCGGCTCCCAGCCGCCCGCCGATCTCGAGGAGCGACCGGCGGAGCGACACCTCGTCCTCCAGCTCCTCGCGGAGCTCCCGCATCCGCCGCTCGGCCTCCAGGGACTCGATCTCGGTGGACAGCAGGTGGTTCTCGATGGCGTTGGCGCCCACGACGGCAAACAGCCGGAGGAGCTCGAAGGTGGCGAGGTCCGGGATCGTCTGGTCGACCGCGGAGTCGACGGACAGGAGGCCGACGCACCGTCCCGACGAGGTCCGCATCCGGATGATGCACATGTCCAGGGGATGCCAGTGGCCCGGCCCGGTCCACTCGTGCGGCGTGACGTGGACCGCACCCAGGCCGCCGGTCGGCACCTCGGCATCGTGCGGAATGAAGAAGACGTCTCTGGCGATCTCGTGTCGGGGGTCGAGAAGGGCCTCGAAGGCCTCGAACGAGGACGAGCTCCCCTCCAGCGCGGCGGGGCCGGAGGTCACGGCGCGGACGACGTAGCGGTCGGTCTCCGGTTCGTGGAGGTTGAGAACGACGTCGAGGCCGAACGCCTCCTCCACGCCGCGGGCGACGGCGGTGAGAACGGCGTCGAGCCCGCTGGACGGCGCGGCGGCCCCGGCCACCCTGGCCAGGGCCTCCAGACGGGCGGCCTCGCGGTGCCGCTCGTCTACGGTCTCGGGCTGTCGGCTCATCGATTCATCCCCTCGTGGTTCCATCGACGCCACCGCACGATTCCTTGATCTCCAGGCGGCGCCGTCGCGTCAGGGCGGGATCTCGGCGTGGGCCTTCAGCGCGAGCATGGTGCGCCGGCCTTCCCGCCGGAATTGGCGCACCACCAACGGCTGGACCAGCCGCAAGGGCCCGTGCAGCCCGAGGATCACCGCTCGTCCCAGGTGGGTCGAGGCTCCCCTTGGCGTGAGCGTGTAGGTCACGTCGATGTCGATGAATCCGAGTGGCCTCGGTTTCATCGTCATCGGTTGGTGGAAGGTGACTCGCGTCGGGGGCTGGAACTCGGTGATCGTCCCGTGCCGCACGCCTCTGGGCTCCGACTCGACGAAGGTCGTTCCGGCTGCGACGGGATCGGTGCTGATCTCGGTGATGCCCGGAAACGACTTCGACCGGCCCAGCCAGCGGTCGTAGCCGCGGAGGTCGACGATGGCGGCGAAGATCCGCTCGGCGCTGGAATGGATCTCGGTCTCGAGGCGGAATTCGACCATGCTCTGTCTGTCGTCTCCGATCGTTCGGGTGGTGAGGTCGCCGATTCGGCTGCACGGTACTCCGCTCCCCAGGGCGCCGTTCCACCGTTGGTCCGGCCGCGAATTGACGGACGCGAACGGTGCGGCGGATAGTCGGCGGAACGCGAGCCGATCGAGGAGGGGCACCATGGCCGAGCGGGTGCAGTTCAATTTGGGACCGGACGACATCCCGACCGCGTGGTTCAACATCATGCCGTCGCTGGTCAAGGCCGGGATCCAGCCCATGCCGCCGCTGCACCCCGGGACCCACGAGCCGGTCACGCCGGACCTCCTGGCGCCCCTGTTTCCCGAGGCGCTGATCATGCAGGAGGTCTCCACCGAGGAGTGGATCGACATCCCCGGCGAGGTCATCGACGTCTACCGGCTGTGGCGGCCGACGCCGCTGTTCCGGGCCCACCGGTTGGAGCGGGCCCTCGACACGCCGGCCCGCATCTACTTCAAGTACGAGGGGGTCTCGCCGGCGGGCTCGCACAAGCCGAACACGGCGGTCGCCCAGGCCCATTACAACAAGGCCGCGGGCATCGAACGGCTGTCGACGGAGACCGGCGCCGGCCAGTGGGGCTCGTCGCTGGCGCTGGCGTGCTCGTTCTTCGGGATGGAATCGGTCGTGTACATGGTGAAGGCCTCGTACGACCAGAAGCCCTATCGGCGGATCTTCATGGAGGCGTTCGGCGCGACCGTGATCCCGTCGCCGAGCGAGACCACGGACGCCGGGAAGAAGATCCTGGCCGACTCGCCCGATTCCACCGGGTCGCTGGGCATCGCCATCAGCGAGGCCGTCGAGGTCGCCGCGAAGGACCCGAAGACGAACTACTCGCTGGGGAGCGTGCTCAACCACGTGCTGCTGCACCAGACGGTGATCGGACAGGAGACCAAGCGGCAGATGGAGATGGCCGGCGAGACGCCGGACTTCGTGATCGGCTGCGTGGGTGGCGGCTCGAACTACGGCGGGTTCGCGTACCCGTGGATGGCGGACAAGCTCGCCGGGAAGCTCGACGCCACGTTCGTCGCCTGCGAGCCGGCGGCGTGCCCCACCCTCACGAAGGGCCGGTTCGCGTACGACTTCGCCGACACCGGGGAGACGATCCCGTTGCTGCCGATGTACACGCTCGGGCACACGTTCGTGCCCGCGCCGGTCCATGCGGGCGGACTGCGGTACCACGGCGACTCGCCGTCGCTCTCGCTGCTCGTCCGCGACGGGAAGATGGAGGCCCGCGCCTACACCCAGAACGCGATCTTCGACGCGGCCGTGCAGTTCGCCCGGACCCAGGGCATCGTGCCGGCGCCCGAGCCGGCGCACGCCATTCGCGCCGTCATCGACGAGGCGATCGCGGCCCGCGAGGCCGGCCAGGAGAAGGTCATCCTGTTCAACCTGTGCGGCCACGGCCACTTCGACATGCAGGCCTACGACGACTACCTGCACGACCGGCTCCCGGAGTTCGAGTTCAGCGACGACGCGCTGGCCGCCGGCCTGGAGTCCGTTCCGCCAGTCCCGGTCGGGTAGTTCTAGGCGTCGGGGGCGACCTCCCCGAGGCGGCGCTCGAGGAAGCGGCGCTCGGCCGGGTTCGTGGCCAGCTCCAACGCTCGCCGATACGCCGCGGCGGCCTCCTCGGCGCGGCCAAGCCGCCGGAGCAGGTCGGCCCGGGTGGCCGGGAGCAGGTAGTACCGATCGAGCGCGCCGGCCCGCGCGAGCCGGTCCACCATGGCCAGCCCGGCCTGGGGGCCGTCGGCCATGGCCACCGCGACGGCCGCGTTGAGCGCGACCACCGGCGACGGCTGGATCTGCAGCAGTCGCCGGTACCAGGAGACGATGGCCGGCCAGTCCGTGGCCTCGGGGTGCGGCGCGGAGGCGTGCTCGGCGGCGATCGCGGCCTGGACGAGGTAGGGCCCGGCGGTGCTGCGATCCTCGGCGCTGCGCAGGAGCGCGAGGCCCTCGTCGATCTCGGCGGCGTTCCATCTCGTGCGGTCCTGGTCCTCCAGCAGGACCAGGTCGCCGTTCTCGTCGGTCCGGGCGTCGCGCCGCGAGTGCTGCAGGAGCATCAGCGCGAGCAGGCCGCCGACCTCTTGCTCCCCGGGGAGCAGGAGGGCGACCACGCGCGCCAGCCGGATGGCCTCCTCGCACAGGTCGACCCGGACGAGCGGACCCTCGGTGGACGCGTACCCCTCGTTGAACACCAGGTACAGGACCGCCAGCACGCCCTGCAGGCGCTCGGGGAGGAGATCGGGCGGGGGCACGCGGTAGGGGATCGCCGCCTCCCGGATCTTGCGCTTGGCCCTGACCAGGCGCTGGGCGATGGTCGGCTCGGTGGTGAGGTACGCCCTGGCGATCTCCTTCGTGGTGAGCCCACCGAGGGTTCGCAGCGTCAGCGCGACCTGGGCCTCCTGCGACAGGGAGGGGTGGCAGCACGTGAACACCAGCCGGAGCCGTTCGTCGGGCCAGGCACGCATGTGCAGCTCCTCGTCGTCGGGAAGGGCCCGGAGGCGGTCGAGCGCCTCGACCAGCCCGACCTTGTCCCGGAGGCGGCGCTCCCGCCGGATCCGGTCGATGGCTCGGTTCCGTGCAGCCGTCGTGATCCACGCGCCGGGGTTGTCCGGCAGGCCGTCGCGGGGCCATCGGTCGAGCGCGGTGAGGAAGGCGTCCTGCACCGCCTCCTCGGCGAGGTCGAAGTCTCCGACGGCGCGGATGAGCGTGGCGAGCGCCCGTCCGTGCTCCTGCCGGAACAGGCGCTCGACCGCACCTCGGGCGTCGGCGACCGGCCCCCGGTCGTGGACCCGGCCGGCTACTGCGGCCCTCCCATCCCGGGCGGAGGTTCGAGCGCCATGACCTCGTGGACCTCGATCGCCCCGTACCGGGCGTCCGGGATCCTGGCCGCGGCCTCGAGCGCCTCATCCCCGGAGCACTCCACGATGTAGTACCCGCCGAGGTGCTCCTTCGTCTCCGCGAAGGGGCCGTCGGTCACCGCGGTCTGGCCGTCGCGGACCTTCACCGTCTTGGCAGGCGCCTGCAGCGGGTCGCCCTCACGCAACCACCCCTTGTCCTGGAGCCAGTTCGAGTACTCGAAGTACTCCCCGAACAGGCCCTGCTGCTCCTCCTCCGACATCCGGGCCCATGCCTCGCCGTTGGTCCAGATCGTCAGCATGTACTTGGCCACGTCTCGCTCCTTTCGCGCTCGTTCGGTCCGGCCCCTTTCGGTGCTATCCGTCCTCCACGATGGGGCGCACCTCGATGGTCCCCCGCTCGACCGCGGGCAGCCAGGAGGCGGCCTCGATCGCCTGGTCCAGATCGTCGGTCTCGATGAGATAGAACCCTCCGAGCTGTTCCGTCGTCTCGGCGTAGGGCCCGTCGGTCGTCACGGTCCGGCCGTCCTCGACCCGGACGCACGTGGCGGAGGCCGACGACGCGAGCTGATCTCCGCCTCGGATCCATCCCTGGTCCCCGAGCCACCTTCCGTATTCCGAGTAGCGCTGGTATCCCACTCGGCGGTCCTCCTCGGAGGCATCCCCCCAGCTGCTCTCGTCCGCGTAGATCAACAGGGCATACCTCACGCTATCGCCTCCTCCCATGGCGACACCCTTCGGCGCCGCTCACCCTAGCGACGAACGACGCGCTTGGATTTCGACTGCGCCGTCGAAAGTCCCCGGAGGCCGCCCGTGCGCGGGAGTACGCTACGGCTCGTGGCGAAGAGGCCGTTGGATCCGCTCGACTTCCTCGATGTCGACGGGCTGCTCTCCGACGAGGAGCGGGACGTGCGCGACACCGTCCGGACCTTCGTCGGGGATCGGGTGTTGCCGGGGATCGCCGAGTGGTTCGAGGCGGGGAGCTTTCCGAGGGAGGTCGCGACCGAGCTCGGGGCCTTGGGGCTCCTGGGCATGCACCTCGACGGGTACGGGTGCGCGGGAGCCAGCGCCGTCCAGTACGGGCTGGCGTGCCGGGAGCTCGAGGCGGGGGACTCCGGGTTCCGCTCGTTCGTCTCGGTGCAGGGTTCGCTCGCGATGTTCCCGATTCACGCCTATGGATCCGAGGAGCAGAAGCGCGAGTGGCTCCCCCGAATGGCCGCCGGAGAGGTCATCGGGTGCTTCGGGTTGACGGAGCCGGATGCCGGCTCCGACCCGGGCTCCATGCGGACCTGGGCCAAGCGCGACGGCGAGGACTGGATCCTGCAGGGGTCGAAGATGTGGATCACGAACGGGGGCATCGCCCACCTCGCCGTGGTGTGGGCGCACACCGACGACGGGGTCCGCGGCTTCCTGGTGCCCACCGGCACCCCGGGGTTCTCGGCCAAGGACGTCGCGAAGAAGCTCTCCCTCCGCGCATCGGTGACGTCCGAGCTGGTCCTCGACGGGGTCCGGCTGCCGAACGACGCCGTGCTCCCCGGCGTGACCGGCATGAAGGGCCCGCTGTCGTGCCTGTCCGAGGCGCGGTACGGCATCGTGTGGGGCGCCGTGGGTGCGGCCCGGGCCTGCTTCGAGTCGGCGCTCGAGTACTCGAAGACCCGCGAGCAGTTCGGCAGGCCGATCGGCGGGTTCCAGCTCACGCAGCAGAAGCTCGCCAACATGCTCGTCGAGCTCAACAAGGGCATGCTCCTTGCGCTGCACCTGGGTCGGAGGAAGGACGCCGGGACCTTGCGACCCGAGCAGGTCAGCGTGGGCAAGCTGAACAACGTCCGCGAGGCGCTGCGGATCGCCCGCGAGGCTCGCACGATCCTGGGGGCCAACGGGATCACGCTCGAATACCCGGTTCTCCGGCACGCCAACAACCTGGAATCGGTGCTCACCTACGAGGGCACCTCCGAGGTCCACTCGCTGGTGATCGGCGAGGCCGTCACCGGTCGGCGGGCCTTCACGTAGGCCATGCCGTTCCGCGCCTCCGCCCCGTTCACCGACGACTGGCGGAACTTCGACTTCGGGGTGCGCGATGGCGTCGGCACGATCACACTGAACCGCCCGGAACGGCTGAACGCCCTGACGTTCGACGCCTATGCGGATCTCCGGGACCTGTTCACCGAGCTGTCCCACCGGGACGACGTGCGCGTGGCGATCCTCACCGGCACCGGACGGGGATTCTGCTCGGGGGGCGACGTCCACGAGATCATCGGCGCCCTGCTCGATCAAGGCGCGCACCGCACGATGGAGTTCACCCGCATGACCGGCGAGGTGGTGAAGCGCATGCGGGAGTGTCCGATGCCGATCATCGCGGCCGTCAACGGCGTGGCCGCCGGAGCGGGTGCGGTGCTCGCGCTGGCGGCGGACTTCCGGCTGCTCGCGCAGTCGGCGTCGTTCGAGTTCCTGTTCACGAAGGTCGGCCTGGCCGGCGCGGACATGGGCGCGGCGTACCTCCTTCCCCGGCTGGTCGGGGTCGGCCGCGCGACCGAGCTCCTCATGCTCGGCCACCGGACCGACGCCGACGAGGCATGCACGATCGGGCTGGCGAACGCCGTCGTCGAGGACGAACGGCTCATGGACGAGGCACTGATCCTCGCCGGGAGGCTCTCCGAGGGGCCCGCCGCCGCTTATGCCGCGACCAAGCTCCTGCTGGCCAAGGAGCAGGACGTCGACCTCGCCACCGCGATCGAGCTGGAGGCCGCCGCGCAGGCGCTGCTCATGCGCAGCGAAGACCACGCGGAGTTCTACCGTTCGCTCCAGGACAAGCGCGCACCGAAGTGGACCGGCAGGTGACCGAACCGGGGACCGGCTCCACCCCGCACGAGCTGGTCAATCCATCCACCCTGGCTCCTCCGCTCGGGTTCAGCCACGCGGTCGTCCCCGCCGGGGGCCGGACCGTGTTCCTCGGCGGCCAGGCCGGCCACCGGGCGAACGGGACGCTCGCCGGGCCCTCGCTCCTCGAGCAGTTCGACCAGGCCCTGGCGAACATGGTCGAGGCCCTCCGGGCAGCCGGCGGTGACCCGGTCCACCTCGTGCAGGTCCACATCTACGTCACCGACGCCGCCGAGTACCGCGAGCGCCTGGGCGTCCTCGGCGACGCCTGGCGCCGCCACCTCGGCACCCACTACCCGGCAGCGGCGCTGTTCGAGGTCGCCGGCCTGTTCGATCCCGCGGCGCGAGTCGAGCTGGTCGGCACGGCCGTCGTGCCGCCCGCGGCGCCTTGACGGCCCCCCCGAGCGGGAACCGGGCGCGGGAGAACCTGCGTATAACCGGACCGATGACCGAGCCGTCGAGGCCGCTCCGGATCCTGGTGCTCATCCCGCTGGTGGCGACGGCCTGCACCTCCGCCCACGGCGGCGGCGGTCGCCGGGCCGCGCCGGCCACGAAGGCGCCGACGCCCCGGGGGTGGATGCTCTCCAGCGGCCAGGTGTTCGGCAAGGGGCTCACCGCGACCCACCTCCCCGACGGCGATCCCCAGCGGATGGGCCTCCCGATCGACGCGGCGGTCTTCGACGCGGCCTGGGTGCGGCCCGGCGCCACCGCCGACGTGTTCGTGCAGCCGGGCTCGGACCCGAACACGCTGCAGCTCGAGGAGGTGGGGATGTCCGGGACCACCTCGCCGGTCGGAGACCCGATCGGTGACGTCTCGGCCGTCTCGACGGCCGGGTCGGTGTTCCTGGTCTCGTCCTGCAGTCACGGGAACGGCGACACGAGGGTGCTCCCGGCGGGCGCGAGCTCCTGGCGGCACGTCGCCGCCGCGTGCCAGGCCACCCTCGCTCCGGACGGACGGAGCCTGGCCTTCTCCACCGACGGCCACACCATCCAGACCGTGCCGGTGGCCGGCGGGACCCCCCGGACCCTGGTGGACCTCGACCGGATCACGACAGGCCTCCGGGGGGGAGCTCACATCGACGAGATGAGCTGGGGCCCGCCCGGGTTCGGCGTCGTGCTCAGCCGGGGGCCGGCGTTCGCCGTGCTGGTGCACACCGACCAGGCCGACCACGTCGCCCCCATCACCGGCGCGCCCGGTTTCGTGGGACAGCTGCGGTGGCAGCCCACCGGAGGGCTCCTCGCCGTCGACACCTTCTCCCAGGGCCAGGGGGGCATCCTGCGGGCCATCGATTCCGGAACCGGCGACGTCCGCGTCCTGGCCGCCGACTCGCGCGGCCTCTCGGCGGCGGTGTGGGCCCCGGACGGCTCGCTGCTCGCGACGCTCGCCGGGGGCGGGTCCTGGCTGTTCATCGAGCCGAACGGAACCCGGGCCCAGGCGGTTCCGGTGGACAACGAGCTGCCGTTCGACTGGGCGGCCTGACGTGGCGAAGGGGGTGCGGCCGCCAACCGGCCCGGGGGGTTCGGCGCTCGACCGCGCGCCCGGCCGTGTGGCCCCCGGTCCGACGATCGAGGAACCGGCGCACCCCGAGGGTCCGATGGCGCCCCGGCGGGGGCTCAGCCCCCGAGGGGCCGTCGTCTCGGCGGCTCGAACCCCCGTGCTGCTCCTCCGGTTCCCCGGGATCCTGTTCGCGGTCGCCATGGCGTCCCTGATCCTCGGCGTGGCCACGGCGGCGAGCCCGCTGTTCCTGTCCTCGGCGTCGACCGCGGCCATCCGGCAGGTCGTGGGCACCACCGGGAACCTCCCGGCCATCTCCCTGTCGACGTACAGTCCGATCGAGCAGGACCTGGCCGACTTCCGCGACCAGAAGCTGGTCAACCTCGTCTCCCCCATCCCCAGGCTGGGGCGGCCCGTGAAGACCGTGGTCGGCGGAAGGTTGTCGCTGACGAACCCGCTCGACCCGAACGCGACCGCCCCCCAGGCCGTGCTCGTCACCAGGACGGGCGCCGAGCACCACCTCCGGTTCCTCCAGGGCGGCGCCGGGAACGGCGTGTGGGTGTCGCAGGCGGTCGCCCGGCCGCTGGGGCTGCAGCCCGGCGACTCCGTCGTCATCGGCACCGGCCCCCGGGCCCGGGCGAAGGTGACCGGCATCTACCGGAATCTCTTCGAGTTGCCCCGCGAGGACTACTGGGCGCCGATCTCCGCGCTCGTGTACCCGAACAATCCGAACGCGCCGGCCCCGCCTCCGGTGATGTTCGCGCCGCCCGGTGAGTTCTATCGGCTCGAGGCGGTCCTGGGCGACCAGGGCCAGTTCCGATGGGAGTACCCGTTGCAGGCCGCAGGCATCACGCTCCCGGAGGCCCAGCGACTGTCGGGCGACATCTCGAACGTCACCGCGCAGATCTCGGATCCCAACTCCGAGGTCGGGTCGGTCTTCCAGCGGCCCGCGTTCGACTCGCCGGTGCCGGACCTCGTGGCCACGGCGACGCAGACCGTCGGCGCGCTCACGGGGCCGGTGGACACGCTGTCGATCGCGGGGAGGGTGGTCGCGTTCGCGGTGGTCGCCGCCGCCGGGCTGTTCCTGGTCACCCGGCGGCGGGTGGAGTTCACGTTTCTCCTCGCCCGGGGGGTCGGGCCGGCCCGGATGGCCGGGAAGGCCGTCGCGGAGGCGGCGCTGCCGGCCGCGGTGGGGGCGGCGGCCGGATGGGTGCTGGGCATCCGGCTCGTGACGTGGCTGGGCCCGACGACCAGCGTGACCGCCGGCGCCGTGAGCTCGGCCGGATGGCAGGTCCTGTGGTCGGCCCTCGGGGCGGTCGTCGTGCTGGGGCTGACCGCGGCGGTCGCCGCCCGGGGCGAGAGCGAGGTCCGCATGGGTGGCCGGCTCCGGACCGTGGCCGCCCGGTTCCCGTGGGAGGTCGTGGTGCTCGCGCTGGCTGCGGCCTCCTACTACGAGGTCGTGACCAGGGGCACCGGGCCGGTCGCGCAGAACGGCGCGCCCAGCGTGGACCGCCTGCTCCTGCTGTTCCCGATCCTGTTCGTCGCCGGCATGGCGGGCGTGGCCGTGCGGATCCTCCGGCGGTTCCTGCCCCGGCTGCGGGCGGTCGGGTCGCGGCTCCCGCCGGCCCCGTACCTGGCGATGCGACGCCTGGCCTCGGTCACCAAGCTCGCAACCACGCTGGTCACGGCCGCCGCGCTGGGCGTCGGCATCCTCATCTTCGCGAGCGTGTTCACGAACTCGGTCCGGGAGACGGCGAACACCAAGGCCCTGGTCTCGGTCGGCAGCGACGTGTCGATCCCGCTCGGGGTGCTGCCGGACCGGACCCCCAAGCTGCCCTTCCCGGTCACCCCGACGGCGCTCCTCAGCGCCGCCGCCGCAGAGCCCGGCGGGGTCGACGGCCAGCTCCTGGGCATCGACCCGAAGACGTTCGCGAAGGCGGCCTTCTGGGACCCGGGGTTCTCGAGCCGGTCGGAGGACGACCTGGTCGGGTCCCTGTCCTCCGAGCCGGGCGGCCGCCTCCCCGTCCTGGTGGCGGGCGCGGACCTGTCGGGCCCGGCGACCCTCACGGTGCAGACCGTCCCGATCCCGGTCGTCGTCGTGGGTCAGGCATCGGCGTTCCCCGGAATGCCGGCCAGCCAGCCGCTGTTCGTGGCGGCCATCGCCCCGCTGTCGAAGGCGTTCTCGAGCGCCGGGTCGACCCTGGGGTCGTTCCAGGGCACCTTCTCGCTGTGGGCGAAGGGCGACGCGGGCCGCCTGCTGCCGGAGCTCCACCGGGCCGGCTACCCGACCGAGCTGGCCCTCACCGCGGACGAGGTGCGGCAGACCCCCGGGTTCCTGGCCCTGTCGTGGGTGTTCGGGTTCCTGCAGGCGCTGGGGGTCCTGGCCGGCCTGGTCGCGCTGGTCGCGCTGGTGCTGTACCTCCAGGCCCGGCAGCGGTCCCGCGAGGTCTCCTACGCCCTGTCGCGGCGCATGGGAATGAAGAAGCGGTCGAACTTCCTCTCGGTGGCCATGGAGATCGCCGGCATGCTGCTCGTGGCGTTCGTGATCGGGGCCGGTCTCGCCGTGGCCGCGGCCACGATGCTGTACCGGAAGGCCGACCCCATGCCGCAGATCCCCCCGGGCCCACTGCTCCGGCTGCCGGCCCTCGTGTTCGCGCTCACGCTGGCCGCACTGGCCGTCGCGGCCCTGGCCTCGGCGTGGCGGGTGCAGCGGTCGGCGGAGAAGGCCCACGTGGCGGAGGTGATGCGACTTGCCGGCGGATGAGCCGACGCCGACCACCGTGACCATCGGTCCCTCGATGCCCGTGGTCCGGGACGGGGTGGCCGCGGAGGCCAGGGGCCTCACGAAGATCTACTGGACTGCCACCGGAGAGGTCCACGCGCTGCAGGCGGTCGACGCGTGGTTCCCGGCGAAGGCCGTGACGGCGGTCGTCGGACCCTCCGGGAGCGGGAAGTCGTCGCTGCTGCGCATCCTGGCCGGGCTCGACCGCCCGACCGCGGGCCAGGTCAGGGTGGGCGGCGCGGAGCTGTCCGCGCTCCCCCCCGGCCGGCTCCGGCGGTTCCGCCGGCAGGCCGTCTCCTACGTGTTCCAGCGGCCCTCGGACAACCTCATCTCGTACCTGACCGTGGAGCAGCACATGCACCTGGCTTCCCGGTTGCGGGGTTCGCTTCGGGACCTGGCCGTCGAGGCCCGGGAGCTGCTGGAGACCCTCGGCATCGACCACCGGCTGCACCACAAGCCCCACCAGCTCTCGGGCGGCGAGCAGCAGCGGCTGGCGTTCGCCCAGGCCGTCGTGGGGGCGCCGGCGCTGGTCGTGGCCGACGAGCCCACCGCGGAGCTGGACTCGAAGACGGGCCAGGCGCTGCTGTCGACGGTGCACGACCTGTCCGCCCGGGGCATCGGGTTCGTGATCGCCACCCACGACGCCGGCGTCGTCCAGGCCGCGGACCGCACGATCTTCCTCCGACACGGAGCCATGGAGGCCGAGCGCCACCTCGAGGAGCGGGCGCTGTCCGTGATCGACGGCGCCGGGCGCATCCAGCTGCCGCCCCAGGCCCTCCGGCTGTTCCCGGAGCGCCGGGCCGTGATCGCGATCGAGGACGACCAGATCAGGATCACGCCGCCATGACGGACGACGACCGCCGGTGGCGGCCCCCGGCCGAGCGCGTGGCCGAGCAGGCCGCGGCCGCGGCGACGCCGGCACGGCGGCCCGCCGAGCCGACCGGGCCGGTTCTCGTCGACGCCTCCGACGTCCGCAAGGCCTACCGGCGCGGCCCGGAGGAGGTCCACGCGCTCGACGGCGTGTCCTTCCGGCTGTACGCGGGCGAGGTAGTGGGGCTGGTGGGCCCGTCGGGATCGGGTAAGACCACGCTGCTGAACCTCCTGTGCGGCTGGGAGCGTGCCGATTCCGGCGACATTCGGTGGCCGGCCCACGGCGACACCCCGGCCGAACGCCGGCCGTGGGGCGAGCTGGCGATCCTGCCCCAGTCCATGGGGCTGGTGGAGGAGCTGTCGGTCCGGGAGAACATCGAGCTCCCCATTCGCCTCCGCCGGGAGCGCGGCGGGGCGCCCGACGGCAACGGCGGAGCGAAGCGCTCCTCCGGCGAGCTCCGCGAGCGCGTCGACGACCTCATGGACGCGCTGGGCCTGTCGAACTTCGCCGACCGGGGGCCGTTCGAGATCTCGCTCGGCGAGCAGCAGCGGACCGCACTGGCCCGCGCCCTGGTCCTGGGGCCGAGGCTGCTGCTGGCCGACGAGCCCACCGGCCACCAGGACGCTCAGTGGGGCCGCGGCGTGTTCGGCGTCATCCGCGAGGCGGCGTCGCGGGGCACATGCTGCCTGGTGGCCACCCACAACCTGGAGGCGATGAAGTTCGTGGACCGCATGCTCGGCATCCAGGACGGCCACGTCCGCGACGAGGATCTCCCGACACCGGACGAAGAGCGGGCCTAGCTGGTTGCCCGGGCGATCCGAAGGGCTTCGGCCAGGCCGGTCGCGCTCTCCAGGCGGAGCGTGACCTCCCCCCGCGTCCACACCAGGGTGTCGCCCGCCAGGCGGTCGTGGTCGCCGAACTGGAGGCCGTCCGGATCCACGTACTCGAGCTCGTGGACGCCAGAGATCCAGTACCCGGTCCGGCCGTTCACGTCGACCCGTTCGACCGTCCCTCCCTCGAAGACGATCTTCCTCAAGAACGGCCGGTCCGGGGTCGCGTGGAATTCCGTGAGCAGCAGCTGCGGCACGCCCCCGCGCACCCATACGAACGAGACCCGTCCACCGAACGGGTTGTCCGAGAGGAACACTCGGGGAGCGCCGAGGCTCGGGACCTCCTGCGGCACGGCGACCGGGAAGTCGGTTCCCGCCCGGGCGGCCGGGAGCGACGACGGCGCGCCGAGCTCGTAGACGTCGCCCAGCCCCGGCAGCGTGGGGCTCGGCAGCGGTGATGCCGACGCCGACGGCGAGGGGCCGCCCTTCTCGAAGATGATCTGGATGCCTCGCACGCCGAAGTAGGCGGCGCCGGCCGCGATCGCGGTGAGCGCCACGATCACCAGCGCGAGCACGAGCCCACGCCGCACCCCGCGGGGAGGCAGCACCCCGGCCACCCATCGCCCCACCCTGCGCCGCGGGGCCTCGCGCAGGTGCTCGGTGGCTGCCGCCGCGAGGTCGAGCGACGGCTCCGGGAACGCCACACCGAGGTCCGCCAGCGCGGCCCCGAGCTCCGCGTCGGACATGCGCACGAGCCGGTCAGCCATCGGGCGTCCCCTCCGGCGCCGGCTGGGGGCCCCGGGCGGCGCCGAGCTCGCTCCGCAGCCGGCCGAGCGACCGGGACAGACGGGACTTCACGGTGCCTTTGGGCAGCCCGAGCGCGTGGGCCGTCTCGGCCTCGGACAGTCCGAGGAGGTACCGGTACCCGACGACCAGCCGGTCCTCCTCGCGCAAGCCGTTCATTGCCTCCACCAGCAACTCCCGCTCCTCCTGCCGCAGGGCCGCCGCCTCGGGGGATGGGGCCGCATCCCCCGAGGGGCGGACCTCGGCGACGCGGAGCGTCAGGCGATCCGACCGGGCCACGGAGCGCCGGCGGTTCCTCGCCTCGTTCGTGACGATGGCCAGCAGCCACGGCCGGAAGGCGGCTCCCTCCCGGAAGCGACGCAGCGCGCGGTAGGCCTTCACGAAGGCCTCCTGCACGGCGTCCTCGGCTTCCGCGGCGTTGCGCGTGACCAGCCACGCCGTCCGCATCGCGGCCTGCTGATGCATCCGCACCAGGTCCTCGTACGCCTCGACGTCGCCATTCCTCGCCCGGGCGACGAGCTCGGGTTCCTCCAGTGGTCGGCCCTCCACTCTGTGTCAGTTACGGCGCGAGCCGGGAAGAGGTTCCCTTCTCGTGCACGCCGCGCCGGGCCGCCAGACGGCGAACGATCGGTCCCAGCAGGAACACCACGACCCACAGGGCTTCCGCGACCCGGACGTCGAGGAACGCGGCAGGGATCGACAGGGCGAACACGATCGTCGCGGTGAGGAACCGGACCCGCCCGACTCGGAGGGCCTCCGGGTCGCCCCCCGGGCGCAGGAGTCCCGACCGCGCCGTCACGTACCACACCAGCGCCGTCGAGCTGATGCTCGTGGCCGTGATGCAGGCCGCATAGAAGACCGCGCCGCCGAGCTCGTCGCCGTAGCGCCCCAGCACCAGGGTCGGGAACGGCAGGAAGGCGATGAACCCCAGGAACAGGAAGTTCAGCGCGACCAGGGTGCCGTCGGTGCGGACGACGCGCCGGAAGGCGACCCGATGGAGGGTCCAGAGCCTCGCGATCGTCGCGAAGCTCAACGCGTACGCGAGCCCGTTCGGGACGAGGTCGGCGAGGCGGTGGCGGAATTCGGCCCGGGAGAGCCCAGGAGGGATCGCGAACTCGAGGATCAGCAGCGTGAGGGCGATGGCGAACACGCCGTCCGACACGGCGAGGATCCGCCCGACGTCGGAGGCCTGCTCCTCCTCGCGCCGCTCGGCCGGGCGCTCGTCGCCCTCGCTCACCGATACAGCTCGCGGGCCACGATCTCGCGCTGGATCTCGGTGGTGCCCTCGTACACCCTGGGTGCGCGGACGTCCGCGTACAGGTGCGCGAGCGGGTGGGAAGTTTCCAGCGCCCGGGCGCCGTGGATCTGGACCGCGGCGTCGACGACCCACTGGGCGGCCTCGGTGGCGAACAGCTTGGCCATCGCCGAGCGCTTCGTGCTCGCCTCGCCGCGGTCGTGCGCCGAGGCGGCCGAGTACACCAGCAGCCGGGCGGCCTCGGTCCGGGTGGCCATGTCGCCGAGCAGCTGCGACACGGCCTGGTGCTCCCGCAGCGCCTTGCCGAAGGACCGGCGCTCGCCGGCGTGGGCAACGGCCAGGTCCAGCGCGGCCTGGGCCATGCCGACGGCGAACGCGCCGACGCTCGGGCGGAACAGGTCCAACGTGCGCATGGCGACCCGGAACCCGCCGTCGCGCTCGCCCAGCATCTGGGACTCGTCCACCGGCACGCCGTCGAACTCGAGCCGGCCGACCGGGTGCCGGGAGATCAGCTCGACCGGCTCCCCGGTCAGGCCCGCCGCGTCGCCGGGGACCGCGAACGCCGTGACGCCCCGGGAGCCCGCATCGGGCGTCGTGCGGGCGAACACCGAGTAGACGTCGGCGTCGGGCGCGTTCGAGATCCACGTCTTCGTACCGATCAGGCGCCATCCCTCGCCGTCGGGCTCGGCGCGGAGCTCCAGCGCTCCCGCGTCCGACCCGTGCTCCGGTTCCGTCAGCGCGAACGCGGCCACGGCGTCCCCCCGGGCGACCCGCGGGATCCACTCGGCGGCGAGCTCGGGGTTCCCGGCCTGCAGGATCGGGTAGGCCCCCAGCCCCTGGAGGCCGAGTGCGGTCTCGGCCTCGGTGGACTCCTGGGCCAGCGCCTCGCGGAGCAGGCAGAGGTCCATCGCGGACGCCTGGCCGCCCGGCGGGAACAGCCGCGGGAGCAGGCCGGTCGATGCCAGCGCCGCCACCAGCTCACGATTGACCCGGCCCGGCGTCCCGCCCGTGGCGATGGGCGCCAGCACGTCGCGGCCGGCCCGCCGGGCCTCCTGGGCGAGCACGCGCTGGTCCTCTGTCAGTGCGAACGACACGGGCAGGCTTGTACCACGAGGGCGCGGGCGGGGCCACCGGAGTGCCGCCGTGCCACCCGCGCTACGATTCGGCTGCCCGGGATAGGGGAACCGCATGACCGAGTCGCCGTACTGGAACCCGCGGCACGAGACCATGCCGCGCGAGGAGCTGGAGGCGCTGCAGGTCCGCAAGCTCCGGAACCTCGTGGAGTGGGCCGACGCGGCGGTCCCGTGGCAGTCGAAACGGCTGCGCGACGGCGGCGTCACCGCGGATTCCGTCAACTCACTTGACGATCTTCGCCGTATCCCGTTCCTCACCCGAGAGGAGTGGATGCAGGGCCAGGTGGAGCAGCCCCCGTACGGGCCGATCCTCGCGGCCGTGCCCGAGCGGGCCGTCCGGTACCACATGACGTCGGGCACCACCGGCGCGACCCCGATCCGGGTCCTCGACTCGATGAAGGACTGGGAGTGGATCGCGGAGATGTGGTGCTACGGCCTGTGGGGGTTCGGCGTCCGTCCAACCGACACCCTGTTCGTGGCATTCGGGTACTCCAAGTTCATCGGGTTCTGGGGGCTGCACTACGCGGGCGAGAAGCTGGGCTGCTTGGTCCTGCCCGGCGGGGCGATGACCACCGACCAGCGCGTGAAGGAGATCGTCGAGATGGGGGCGACGGTGGTGGCCTCCACGCCGACCTACGCGCTGCGGATGGCGCAGGAGGCGAGGGGCCTCGGCATCGACCTCGCCGGCAGCGCGGTGGAGCGGCTCATCCTGTCGGGGGAGCCGGCGGGCTCGATCCCCGCGACGAAGGCCCTGATCGAGGAGCAGTGGGGGGCGAGGGCGGGGGACACGGCCGGGATGACCGAGCTCGGCACGATCATGATCTTCGAGTGCGCCGAGCAGCCCGGCGGCACGCACATCATCGAGGACCACTACATCGAGGAGGTCGTCGACCCCGCCACCGACGAGCCCGTCCCGTACGGCGAGATGGGGGAGCGGGTCGTGACGTCGTTCGGACGGGGATTCATTCCGGTGCTCCGGTACCGGACCCGCGACTTCGTGGTCCGGGTCCCCGGATCGAGCTGCCCGTGCGGGCGGACGTTCGACGTCTACGACGGCGGCATCCGCGGCCGCGTGGACGACATGAAGCTCGTCCGGGGAACGAACGTGTACCCCCGCGCGGTGGAGGCGATCGTGCGCGAGCACCCCGAGGTCGACGAGTTCCAGATCCACCTGTACACGGCCGAGGGGATCCGCGACGAGATCGAGGTCCTGATCGAGGTGCCCGAGGGGGACGCGGACGCCGTGTGCGCCGCGGTGTCGAAGGAGCTGGCCGCCGCCCACGAGTCGCTGCGGTTCGGGGTCCGAAGCGTGGAGCTCGGCTCGCTCCCGCGCTTCGAGCTCAAGGCGAAACGGCTGAACGACGAGCGGATCGTGATCGGCACCGAAGGCGAGCGGAGGTCGTGATGCGGGACATACCGGGACACGAGCTGTCGGAAGCCGAGGCCAAGCTGGTCGACGTATATCGCGAGCTGCACCGCATCGTCGAGATGCGCGGCGACGAGCTCCCGCCGTTCGCGCTTCGCAACGCCACGAAGGCCCTGGCCTCCCTGTGGCAGGTCATGAACGGCGTCGACATGGACCCCGGCCAGCTCTACGACCTCGGCGCCTAGCTGACCCGCGTGCCAGAGATCTCGGAATCGGACGTCCTCGGCGCAGGAACGGGGGAGTCAGGGCGGCTGAGGCCAACCGCCTCTCCCGATGTGCCCCCGTTGCCGGGTCCCCGCGCCCGAGGATGGGTAGGAATGGGATACCTGATCGGATGTCGAAGGGAGTCCCGATGAGAGCCCGATTGATCGTGGTCGTCGCGGTGATGGCCGTGGTGGGGGGCGCGTGTGGCGGGAGCAGCGGCGCCGGGTCGGCCGATCTGGCGAAGCTGGTCTCGGACGCGACCTCGAAGACGAGGGAGTCGAGCGCGCGGCTCGCGATGGACGTGACGGCGACGAGCCCGCAGTTCCCGAACCCGGTGCACATCACCGCCTCGGGGGCGTTCGAAAATTCCGACCAGCGCGGGCTGATGAAGATGCGGATTCCGGACCTCACAGGGAGCGGCCAAGCGCCCAAGCAGCTCGAGATCCGCGTGATCGGCACGAAGGTCTACGCGATGGTCCCGGGGCTGGGGTCGTCGGACAAGCCCTGGATCGAGACCGACGCGAGCACCTTCGGGGCGCAGAGCGGCTCGTTCGGCTCCTCGGACCCCAGCCAGTTCCTCGACTACCTGAAGGGCGCCTCGAACAACATCCGTGACGAGGGCGACGACACCGTCCGGGGAGTCCACACGAGGAAGCTCGGGGTCCAACTGGACCTCCGCAAGGCGGTCGCGAGTCTCGGCGAGCAACAGCGCCAAGCCGTGGAGCAGGCCATCCAACAGCTCGGGACCTCGAGTATCCCAGCTGAGGTCTGGATCGACGGCCAAGGCCGGCTTCGGAAGATGGAGTTCTCCCTCCACTTGCAGAAGGGCGGCCAGCAGGCAGACATCAGCCTTTCTCTCGAGATGTTCGACTTCGGCGTGCAGGTCAACGTGCAGCCGCCGCCGCGGTCGCAGGTGAGCCAATCGGGCCTCGGGGGCCTGTGATCCGATCGAGCCGTCCGACGAGAGGGAGCGTCCAGGTTCCCGGGGCATGGAGCGCCCCGGTCAGCTCGTGGATTCCTCCTCGCGGTCGCTGCCCCTCGGGAGCTGGTCGACGACGTAGTAGACCGCGACGGCCGAGATCACGACGAGCGTGATCATCGCGCTGACGAACGACAGGCCGATCGTCGCGGCGTAGATGAAGATGCCGACGCTGAACCGGCGGAACTGGGCCTTGGCCGTCGCCGGGTCGATCGCCTGGTGGAGCCGCCGTCCGTCGCGGATGACCCACAGCCACAGCAGGTTGAAGCCGATCGCGCACCCGAACAGCGACCCGCTGTAGACGGCCGCGGCCACGTGCGAGTCGCCGCCACCGTCCCGCAGGAACTCCGCGAACAGGGACGTGGTGAACGGGATGGTCACGATAAACAGCAGCAGCAGGAGGTTGATGAACAGCAGCGTCCGGTCCACGATCGCGACGCGGTTCATCAGCCCGTGGTGGTTCACCCACATGATCCCGATGACGGTGAACGACAGGGCATAGGCGGCGAACGCCGGCCACTCTGCCACGATGGCGCCCCACAGTCCGTGGTGAATCACGATCGACCGGTGGTCGGGCACCGTGAGGTCCAGCGCGAGCAGGGTGATGGCCACAGCCAACACGCCGTCGCTGAACGCCTCCAGCCTCGACTTCGTCACCGAACGGACCGAACCATGCCAGGACGAAGGCTATTCCACCTCAGGCTCGCGGTAGACGCGCCGGGGGAACAGGTCGTTGGCGGAGCGGATGCGATCGAGAATGAGCAGCCCGTCGAGGTGATCCAGCTCGTGCTGCGCCGCCCTCGCCTCGAACCCGGCCATCGCGTGGACGCGGGTCGTTCCCTCGGGGTCGACTCCCCGCAGCACGACCTCCCGAGCCCGGCGGACGTTCGCGGTGAAGTCCGGGACCGACAGGCACCCCTCGCGCAGGTCCTCACCGCCGTGGGCCTCGACCACCTCGGGGTCGAACAGCACGACCAATCCATGCGAGGAGTCGGCCCGGGGGTGCGAGCCGACGTCGAGGCAGAACGCGCGGACGCCGACCCCGATCTGCGGCGCGGCCAACCCGACGGTGGCCGGCCCGGCGCGCATGGTGTCGACCAGGTCGACGGCCAGCGCCCGCATCGCGTCGTCGACGGCGCCGGCCTCGCCGGCTCGTTCCTTCAGGATGCGGTCGGGGTACCGTACGACCGGCCGAACCGGCACGTCCTACAGCGTCTCCGTCTCGACCGCGTGGAACGTCGCGTCGACGCCCATCTCCGTCGCCAGGCCGGCGATGGCTCGGGCCAGCGCGTCGGCGTCGGTCGCCGCGGGGACGGCCAGGTCGGCCACCATCGCGTAGACGGGATCCTCGTCGCCGACCAGGCGGCAGGACAGGTCGGTGATGTTCACGTCGCGGTCGGCCAGCGCCGCGGCCATTCGGGCCACCAGCCCCGGGCGGTCCGAGCCGTACGCGACCAGGGTGTGGGTGGTCGGCGCCGAAGCGACGCGCTCGCCGGGCGTGCCCCGGACCTCCACGGACATGCCCATGGCGTTGAGGTCCGTGTCCAGCCGGTGCTCGAGGCCGATCCGATCCAGGCCCACGGGCGCATCGACCACGAGCATGATGGCGAACGACCCCCGAAGGATCGTCGAGGACACGTCCTCGAGGTTGCACCCCAGCTCGAACAGCGACCCGGCCACCGCGGCGACGATCCCCGGCCGGTCGTCGCCGATCGCCGTCACCGCGAAGTGGCTCATGCGGCGCCCTCGCGCACGACCTCCTGCCGGTAGGCGCGAGGGTCGAGCACGACCAGGTCGGCGCGGCCGGCCGCGAGGATCGTGTTCACCTCGTCGGCCGTGGTGACGTTCCCGCCGGTCATCGTGGCGATGCCCACCTCGTTGCGCACCACGTCACTGTACGGAACGAGGAACATCCGCCCGTAGACCGGCCGTTGCTCGGCCACCGTGCCCCCGGCGACCAGGTCGAGGAAGTCGGCGCCGTGGGTGGCGAGGGCGTGCGCGACCTCCAACGACTCGGCACGCGAGAGCCCGCCCCGCGCCCAGTCGGTCGCCGAGTACCGGACGCCGAGCGGCAGGGCCCACGTCGCTCGCACGGCCTCCAGGACCTCCACCGGGAACCGGAGCCGCCGGTCGACTGGTCCTCCGTACTCGTCCGTCCGGTGGTTCGACAGCGGGGACAGGAACGACGCGAGCAGGTACCCGCGGGAAGCCTCCAGCAGCAGGACCCCGGCCCCGGCGTCGGCGGCCCGCTTCGCCGCCGTCACGAAGTCACGGATCACCCGGTCCATGTCGCCGCGAGACATCGCTCGGGGGGCCCCCGAGCGCGAGGAATATTCGACCGGCGACGCCGACACCAACTCCCATCCCCCCTCGCGCAGCGGACGGTCGATGCCGCCCTGTCGGCGCGGCCGGGTCGCTCCCCGGGCGCCGGCGTGGCCCAGCACGACGCACACCGGCGCCCGCTCGACGCCGGGGATGAACGGCGCGAGGTGCGAGGCCGTCGGCGTGTCCGGCGCGATCCGCCCCTCGTCCGACACCGCCACGAACGGGGTCAGCACCAGGCCGGGCTCCAGCCGGAGCTGTTCGCCGACGGCGGGCACGACGCGGCCCTCGTCGTCTGCCGCGCGGAGCACCACCCGGTTCTCGATCCGGACCCCCGCGAGGTCGAGCGGCACGAGCAGCGGCGGCGGTGGGGTGATCAGCGGCACGCCTCCGGAGCGGGCGGGGTGCGGTGCCCGGTGCGCCGTCCCCAGGGCCGTGGCCTGCTCGGTGAACCGCCGGTCGACCGCCGCGACGAACGCAGGGTCGCGCTTCTCGAGCTCGAGGTGTGTGATCCGGCCGCTGCGGGTCAGCAGCTGGAACGCGAACTGCAGCGGGTCGAACCCCGTGTACCGGATCACGTCCTCGAAGTACCGGGAGCTCTCCCGCGCGGCCTCCTGGAACCGCTCCACGACCGGCTGGCGCTCCAGCTCGTACTCGGTGAGGGCCGCCTCCAGGTTCGACGGGTGCTTCGCGAAGGCGTTCGCCAGCGAGATGGCGTCCTCCATCGCGAGCTTGGTGCCGGAGCCGATCGTGAAGTGCGCGGTGTGCGCCGCGTCACCGACCAGCACGACGTTGCCCCTGTGCCAGCTGTCACACCGGACCGTGACGAACGAGGTCCACAGCGACCGGTTCGACATCAGCCGGTGGCCGGCGAGCTCGGGAGCGAACAGCTGCTCGCAGAACGCGATCGAGTCCTCCTCGCTCGCGCCGTCCAGGCCCGCCCGCTCCCATGTCGCCTGGTTGCACTCGACGATGAACGTCGACGTCCCCGCCTCGAACGGGTAGGCGTGGACCTGGAACAGTCCGTGCGGGGTCTTCCGGAAGACGAACGTGAACGCGTCGAACGGACGCGTGGTCCCGAACCACACGAATTTCGACCTATGCACGTCGAGCCGCGGCCCGAACCATTCCTCGTGCAGCCGCCGGACCGTGGAGTTCACCCCGTCGGCGGCCACGACCAGGTCGAACCCGTCGAACCGCGACAGGTCGGGAAGCTCGTCTTCGAAGGACATCTCGACGCCGAGCGCCCGGCACCGATCCTGCAGGACCTGCAAGAGGCGCTTGCGGGCCACACCGCTGAACACGTGGCCGCCCGAGCGCACCACCTTCCCCGCGTAGTGCACGTCGATCGCGCTCCACCGGGCGAAGGACTCGGTGATGTCGAGATACGTGTCGTTGTCGGCATCGCGGAGGGCACCGAGCGTCTCTTCGCTGAACACGACGCCCCAGCCGAACGTCGCGTCCGGCGCGTTGCGCTCGACCACGGTCACGTCGTGCTCCCGGTCGGCCTTCCGCATGAGGAGCGCGAAGTACAGACCCGCGGGCCCGCCCCCCAGCACGCCGATCTTCACGGGGCGACCACCTCCGCCAGCCGCTCGACCTGCGAGGGGTCCGACACGGCGGGGAGCAGGATCAGGTGGTCGCAGCCGGCCTCCGCGTACCCCCGGACGAAGTCCCGCACCGCGCCGGGCGACGTCAGGTTCCCGGCGACGATCTTCTCGGCGAACGGCCCGGTGAACGCGTAGTAGTCGCGGAGGTACGCGGCGCCCGCCTCCACGGCGTCGTCGCCCCCCAGCGCGAAGTACCCCTGCCCCCACAGTTCCGGCCGGCCGGGTCGCTCGGCGTCCGCCCACGCGGCGAAGGCGTCGGAGGCGGCCCGCGCGAACGCCCGTGGCGGGCCGCCGCCGTGCACGTAGCCGTGGGCGAACCGGGCCATCCGCCACATCGCGGACCCGGCCAGCCCGCCCACCAGCACCGGCGGCCCGCCCGGCCGGGCCGGCGGCGGACACACGTCCGCGTCCTCCCAGTGGTCGCGGAGGGCCGCCAGCTGGTTGGCGAACCTCGCGCCCCGCCCCCGAGGGTCCGCCCCCACGTACGCGTAGTCCTCCTCGCGGGCGCCCAGCGCGAGCCCCAGCACCAGCCGGCCGCCGCTCACCTGGTCGACCGACGCGGCCTGCTTCGCCAGCACGGCGGTGGCGCGGACGGGTCCGACGGCCACCATGGTCACGAGCCGAACACGCGAGGTCACCGCGGCGGCGGCGGCGAGCACCGGGAAGGGATCGAGGCTCCGGTAGGCCACACGGTCCAGCACGCCCACCGACGCGAACGGCCCGGCCTCGGCCCGGCGGGCGACCTCCAGCACCCGCGCGCCGGTCGCGCCGGGCACCGTGTTCGGCAGGCCGACCCCGATCTCCACCCGCCGGAGGCTACACCGGTGGTTCGCGTGGACGGCGAGACGGCCTCGTGGTCACCCACCGGTAGGCTTGGGACGACCATGTCGGGGCGCGAGACCATACCCGCGGACGGTGAGCCGGCGTCCATCTGTATCCAGCGGCGCATCGAGTGGTCCGACACCGATGCGTCGGGCGCCTGGCACAACTCCGCCGCGTTCAACATCATGGAGTCCGCCGAGGTGACGCTGG
Source organism: Actinomycetota bacterium (assembly GCA_045805265.1). GTDB lineage: Bacteria > Actinomycetota > UBA4738 > UBA4738 > JACQTL01 > JBJMLO01. The sequence goes on along the minus strand of JBJMLO010000011.1, from coordinate 483,005 downwards.
TGGACCGTCTAGGGATGCGCGAGGACGTGTACGGGCGCCATCCCCGGGCCCACATCGAGGCGGACTTCCTGGCGCCGCTGTGGTTCCGGGACATCGTCGACTGCGAGGTCCGAGTGGCCCGGGTGGGCCGAAGCTCGGTGACCTACGACGTGGAGATCCGGCGGGGCGGCGAGGTCTGCGTCCGGGGCCGCCTGGTGGCGGTCCTGCTCGACCGGATCGGCGGCACCCCTCAGCCGTGGCCCGAGGAATACCGCCGCGCCTTCGAGACGGCGGGGCGCCAGCCGTCCGAACGGCTGGTCGTCGGCGACTAGGATCGGTGGCGACGATGGCGACCACCGACCGGGATCCCGGCTCCGAGCCGATCGTGGACGAGCCGGTGGAGGAAGTCCGAGGAGACGGCGTCGCCGGGCCGGCGCGGCGGGTCAGGCGCATGGGCCGGGTCTCCGGCGAGGACGAGGGCCTGTCCTACGGCTCGTACCTGCAGGTCCCCGAGCTGATCGCGCTGCAGCACCTGCTCTCGGACCCCCCGGCCCACGACGAGCTGCTGTTCATCGTCGTCCACCAGGCCTACGAGCTGTGGTTCCGGGAGATGGTGTTCGAGCTGGAGTCCGTGCGCGACCGGATGTTCGCGCGCGACCTGGCGACGGCCCGGCACTACCTGACCCGGGTCCACGCCATCGAACGGGTGCTCATCGAGCAGATCCCGGTGCTGGAGACCATGTCGCCCCAGGACTTCCTGGGGTTCCGCGCCCACCTGTCGCCCGCATCGGGCTTCCAGTCGGTCCAGTTCCGCGAGGTGGAGTTCCTGTCGGGGCTCAAGCAGCGCGGGTTCCTGTCCAACCTCCCCGACACGGACGAGGAACGGGCGCGGCTCGAGCGCCGTCTCGAGGAGCCCACGCTGTGGGACGCGTTCTGCGACTACCTGTCGGCGAGCGGGCTCCCCATGCCGCCCGACGACCCGGAGCGCCGCGCGGCGAGCCTGCTGGAGATGGCCCGCGACCGGGGGCGCCACGCCGAGCCGTGGCACCTGTCCGAGGACCTGCTCACCCACGACGAGCTGTTCTCGCTGTGGCGGTTCCGGCACATCCTGATGGTCGTACGCCAGATCGGGTCGAAGTCCGGGACCGGGGGGTCGTCCGGCGCCTCCTACCTCCAGTCCACGCTGGAGAAGCGGTTCTTCCCAGAGCTCTGGGCCCTCCGCAGCGACCTATAGCGTCCGGGTTTTCGGTCCCTGCCTGGGGGTATACCGCCTCCGGGCTTGCAGCCGCAGGCCCGCTGAGGGGGAGCCGGCCGGCGCCGCCGGCCCGTAATCGGGAGGTCCACATCGTGGTACGTCGCCGAATCTCCGTCGTCCTCTCCGTGGCCGTCGTCCTGGTGGCCACGGTCGCGTTCTCCTCCGGCGGGACCGGCTCCGCCGCGACGTCGCCGGGCATCACGTTCTCCGCTCCGTCCATCGTGGACACCGTCCACACGTACGGCGAGCCGGACGTCAGGGTGGACCCGTCGAACCACTCGCGCATGTACGTGAGCGGTCCGTGGGGCACCGGAACGCAGCGCAGCATCTGGGACTACTCGGCGGACGGCGGCGCCACGTTCCACCCGATCCACGACACGCCGATCACGAGCGCCAACCAGTCGGACACCCAGCACGCCGGGCCCGGCGGCGGCGACACCGAGATCTCGATCGACCACACGGGCAAGACCTACTACGCGGACCTCGCCGCGCTCGTGACGCTGAAGACCGCCACGTGGGATCCCAACTCGAGGCAGCTGCAGACCAGCTTCTACGGCAACACCGACCAGGGGGCCAACGGCGTCGACCGGCAGTGGTTCGGCCTGTGGGACCCGTCGCCCGCACAGCAGGCCGCCGCCCGCGCGGCCACCGGCTACACGGGTGCCTTCCCGGTCAACTACCTCGTGTACGCCGAGGCCCTGCTCGGGTGCTGCGAGGCGGCCGCATGGTCCACCGACGGGCTGACGTACACCGGTCCCACGGCGGAGTGGAACGTGGGCAGCGACGGCCCGCTGGTCGTCGACCAACAGACCGGCACGGTGATGGAGGCCATCGGGTACAACGGGTCCTCCACCTCCGTCGGCGTGGCGATCCTCCGCCGCGACCCCTCGCAACCCGGCTCCGATCCGGCCCTGACCCAGGCGCAGGAGGTCAAGATCGCGGACCTCCCGAACGGCGCCGGCGTCGGCGGCCTGTTCCCCACGATCGCGTTCGACAGCGCCCGCAACGCGTACGCGGTGTGGGTCACCAGCCAGGGCAACACCGGGCCGAGCTCGTCGCAGGACCCGACCGCGTGGCAGATCTGGTACTCGTACTCGACGGCCGCGTCCGGATGGCAGACGTGGTCGCCGCCCGTGCAGATCAGCAAGCCGCCCGCGAACACGAACATCATGCCGTGGTCGGTCGCGGGGTCGAACGGGCGTCTCGCCGCCGTGTGGTACGGCACCGACGACTCCACGGACAACCCCAGCTCGCAGGACAGCCACCAGACGTGGGACGTGTACCTGGACGTCGTCACCAACGCCGCGTCGGCGACCCCGACGATCACGCAGGTCAAGGCCACGCCGCACCCGATGCACTTCGGCACGATCTGCCTGGCCGGAACGGGGTGCATCGCCCAGCAGGGCAACCGGAACCTGGCCGATTTCTTCGAGGTCGGGATCGATCCCAAGACCGGCGGCATCGTGATCTCGTACGACGACACGTCGAACGAGTTGACCCAACGGGTCGCGTCCGGGCCGGGCATCCCGCCGCCGATCGACGGGACCGCCGACCACCGCGGAGCCCCGGTCGTGACGGTGCTGCGACAGAACGGCGGGCTCGGGCTGTTCGGGACCTCGGTGACGGGCCCCAAGGCGAGCGGCACCAGCATGGCCGACCCCACCGGCGACGCCCATTACGACCCGATCTACAGCCCGACCAGCAACGTCCCTCAACTCGACCTCACGGGGGTCGACCTGCACAGCGAGGGCAGTGACGTCGTGTTCCGGTTGTCGGCCAAGGACCTCCTGAACCTGGCCGGCGCGGTCTCGGCGACCGGCGCGGGCGCGGTGGACTACGTGATCCGGTGGTCCGGCAGGCCGGTCGCGGACCCGACGACCGGGACGAGGATCCCCCTGTACTACGCGGCCGTCGAGGTGAGTTCCAGCGGCACGCCGTCGTTCTTTGCCGGCTCGGTGGTCTCCTACGAGCTGTGCTCGGTGTCGGGGTGCTTCCCGCACATCACCGACTACCCGGCGCCGCCCGACGGCGGCACCGCCGTGACCGGCAGCGTGACCACGAACAACCAGTTCGTGATCCGGGTCCCACGATCGGTGATCGGCAGCCCGGCCGACGGCACGGTGCTGGACAGCTTCGGCGCGTACACGTTCGCCCGGAGCCACACCGCCGCCACGCCGATCACGAACACGGAGGCGGAGGCCGGCATCACGCCGATCGCGATCGACGGGGTGTGCTGCATGAACGCCGTCGTGAAGAAGAAATAGCCGGAGCCACGGGGGCGCCGCGGGCATTCCGCGCGTCCCCGTATGCTGCGCTCGTCTCGTCGTCGCGGGGAGGTTCTCGTCCAGCCGTCCACGTTCTCGATCGCTGCCGTCGAACCCGAGGCCGGCGAGGCCGGCGTCGCCGTGCAGTCGAAGTTCCTGGCCGCGGGGGCGGTCGTGCCGTGGGCCCGCGGCGGCGTCGGCGCCGTGGCCACCCAGGCGTTCGTCGAGGTGACGTTCGGCGTCCGGGGCCTGGACCTCCTGGCCTCCGGGGTGGAGCCCCAGGTCGCGCTCGACCGGCTGCTGGCCGGCGACGACCGGCGGGAGGTGCGCCAGGTGGGAATCGTGGACATGGACGGTCGGTCGGCCTCGTTCACCGGCGCGGAGTGCTTCGACTGGGCCGGCGGCGAGTCCGGCGAGGGCTTCTGCTGCCAGGGGAACGTCCTGGCCGGGCCGGACGTGGTGGCCGGGATGGCGGAGTCGTTCCGGCGCACGGCCGGCCGCCCGCTGCCCGAGCGGCTGATCGAGGCGCTGCGGGCCGGCCAGGCCGCCGGCGGCGACCGGCGGGGACAGGAGGCCGCGGGCCTGGTGGTGGTGCGGCCCGGCGGCGGATACGGCGGGAACCACGACCGGTACGTCGACCTCCGCGTGGACCACCACGACGAGCCGATCGAGGAGCTGGCCCGCCTGCTCGATCTCCACCGGCTGTACTTCGGGCGGGCCCCGGAAGCCGAGCTGGTCGACGCGGACCGCGAGCTGGAGGCGGAGATCCGCGGCCATCTGGAGCGACTCGGCAGGCTCGGGCCGAGGGGCGATCCGTGGGAGGCGCTCGAGGCCTACATGGGCTGGGAGAACCTGGAGGAGCGGTGGGTCGGGCGCGGCCGGGTCGACCCGAAGGTGCTGGAGTACCTCCGGGCACACGCGGCCCGCGCCGGCGCGTAGCGGCGTCGCCGCCCCAACCGCGACGAGTATTCCGTCCCGGCCCGGGGCATCCTGCGAGGGACGGACAGGAGGCGATCGACGATGGCCAAGCTCGAGGGATACCGGTTCGGCCGGATCCTCGTGGACGGGCACGAGGAGACGAGGGACCTGATCGTCCTGCCGGATCGGGTGGTGACCAACTGGTGGCGGAAGGACGGGCACTCGCTCGTCATCGAGGACCTGGAGGAGGTGCTCGACGACCTGCCGGGTCGCCTGATCCTGGGGACCGGGGCGTCGGAGCAGATGCGGCCGAACCCCGACACGATCCGCGCCCTGGAGGAACGCGGGATCGACGTGGAGGTGCTCCCGACCCCCGACGCCGTCGGCCGTTACCAGGAGTCGGATCCGGCCGCCACCGCGGTGGCGGCGCATCTCACCTGCTGAGCCGAGATCGCACCCGTTCGCGCAGTGGCCGGACAACCCGGGGCGCCGGATCAGGTGATGGAAGGAGGCCGCTGAGCCGACTCCTGCTCAGCGGCCGTTCTGTGGTCGGGACGGCGGGATTTGAACCCGCGACCTCAGCGTCCCGAACGCTGCGCGCTACCAAACTGCGCTACGTCCCGTCGGCCGGAAGCCGGCCGGGGACAGTGTACCGGCTGGCCCTCAGCGCCTTCCGCCTGCCGGCGAGCCGTCCCGGCGTCCCGTCGAATGGACAGGCCGACTCCTGCCCGGGACGGGGCCCGAATGCGTTGGACCGGCCTGTTTCAGTCCGGCGAAGCGCCCGCTCGTGACGCGGCCCTCGAGCCCGGCGCTCCAGGAGTGTGGTCAGGGTCCGTCGCCGGATGCAGCTCGAGGATCGCCGCCTCGGGCCGGCACAGGAACCGGAACGGCGCGAACCGGCTGGTCCCCAGGCCCGGCGAGGTGTGGAGCACCGCGCCGCCGATGCGCGCCAGTCCGCCGGCGAACCGCCGCGGCATGTGGGAGTTCGTGACCAGGGCGCCGACGCCGGGCAGCCGCACCTGGCCGCCATGGGTGTGTCCGGCCAGGATGAGGTCCCAGCCGAGCGCGGCCAGCTCGGGCGCCGGGTCGGGTGAGTGGACCACGGCCAGCCCGAACAGCCCGGGCCGGCGACGGGGGGTCACCCGGAGGTCGGCCCGGTGGATGTGCGGGTCGTCCATCCCGGCCACCTCTACCGCGAGACCTCCCAGGTCCAGCTCGCCGTGGACGTTCTTCAGGTGGGTCCAGCCGTCCGCCGCCAGCAGCGAGGCCAGCTCCGTCCCGCGTCCCCGGAGGGCCGGCCGGCGCCTCCCCGGGTGGTGCCGGAAGTACCGGAACGGGTTCAGCGGCCGGGGCCGGAAGTAGTCGTTCGACCCCAGGACGAACAGCGACGCGAGCCGTCCCCGGACGGGGGCCAGGGCGGCCACCGCCTCCTCGACGGCTTCCGGCTCTCCCACCAAGTCGCCCGTGGCAACGGTCACGTCGCACCGTGGCAGCGAGGCCAGGAACCGCCGGAGCCGGCGATCCCGGCGCAGGAGGTGCAGGTCGCTCACGTGCAGGATCGAGACGGGCGCGGGCGCGCTCGCCGGTAGGATGTCGAGCCGGTACCGCCGCACCCGGTACCAGTGGTGCTCGACCGCGATCCCGTACAGGACACAGAGCAACCCGGCGGCGAGCACGCCGAACACGAGGAGCGGCACGGAGGCGATTGTACGGTGACGCTGAAGGCCCGCATCGCGGAGGAGACGAAGGAGGCCCTGAAGGCCGGCGAGAAGGTCCGGCTGGGAACCCTCCGGATGCTCTCCGCCGCCATCAAGAACCGCGAGGTCGAGCTGCGCCGGGAGCTCACCGACGAGGAGGTCGTCGAGGCCGCCGTCCGGGAGCGCAAGCAGCGCACCGAGGCCGTGGAGGCCTACGAGCGGGCGGGCCGGGAGGACCTCGCGGCGCGGGAACGCGAGGAACGCGAGGTGCTCGAAGCCTTCGTCCCCCAGAGCTTGTCGGACGACGAGGTCGCCGCGCTGGTCGACGAGGCCATCGCGGCCACCGGTGCCTCGACGATGGGCGACATGGGCAAGGTCATGGGCTTCGTGATGGGCCGGGCCAGGGGGCGGGTCGACGGGGCCGCGGTCCAGGCCATAGTCCGGGCCCGCCTCGGCGGCTGACGCGATCTCGCCCGCGTCGCGTCGCTCGCGGCGGCGAGCGCGACCGCTCACGACGGGCCGCGACCCTCAGTGGCTGGACGGCGAGTGTGTCGGCTTGGGCTTGGGGGAGTGGCTGGGCTTCGGCGAGGGACTGGGGGGCGATGGTGGCGGCGGCTTCACGAACTTGCCGACGCTGATCGTCACCGTGGCGCCGATCAGCTGGTGCGACCCGCCGTGCGGCGACTGGGCGATGACGATCCCGTCCTGCTTCTGGTCGCTCGTGTCGACGACGTTCACGGCGACGCCGAACCCGGCGGCGTGCAGGGCGGCCGCCGCCGCGGCCTTCGACAGGCCCACGACGCCCGGAACCGACTTCGTCGGCGGCTGGCCGTTCGACGGGTGCAGCGAGATCAGGCTGCCCAGGATGACCGTGGAGCCGCCTCCGGGCGACTGGGAGGCGATGTTGCCCACCGGCAGCGTGGAATACACCGCGGACCCGATCGTCCCCGAGAAGTTCGCCTTGGCCAGGATCTTCAGCGCCTCACTCTGGCTCTTGCCGACCACCGAGGGCACCTGTCCCGTCGCCGGCGGTGGCGGCGCGGGGAAGTCGTTCGGGGGCAGGCGCGAGGTGAACTTCAGCATCACGTCGTGCCACATCAGCGCGGGGATGTCGCCCCCGAACATCTCGGAGAACCCCTCGATGCCGAGCATCGGCTTGGGCTTGCCGGGGTACCCCACCCACACCGCCGAGGCCAGCTGGGGGGTGTAGCCGCAGAACCAGGCGTTCTCGAAGTTCTCGGTCGTGCCCGTCTTGCCGGCGGCCGGCCGTCCGATCGGCGCCCGCGCGGCCCCCGTCCCGTACGCCAGCACGCCCTTCAGCATGTCGGTCACCTGATAGGCGATGTCGCGCCGGATGACCTGATGGCAGGTCTTCGAGGGGTCGTGGCGGTAGATCAGCTTGTGCTTCGGGCCGGGCCCGAGGATCTTCTCGACGCCGTAGTACGGGCAGTACTTCCCGCCCGCAGCCAGCGTGGCGTACCCGGTCGCCATGTCGAGCGGGCTGGTCTCGAACGTCCCGAGGGTCACGGAGCAGTCCTCGGGTCCGACGGGGTGCGACAGGTGGATCCCCATGTCCTCGGCGGCCTTCCCGATGTTCTGGGGGCCGACGTCCGCGGCGAGCCGGCCGAACACCGCGTTGATCGACAGCGCGGTGGCCTTGTACAGGTCCATGAACCCGAGGTCGCCGCCGCCCTCCGCGTTGACCGGCGCCCACCCGTTGCACCGGTCCGCGAGGTCGGTGGCCGGGGAGTACGACGGGTACACCTGCTGCGCGGGGATGCCCTCCCGGAACGCCGCCACCAGCGTGAACGGCTTGAACGCCGACCCCTCCTGGTGCTGGGCCTGCCACACCAGGTCGGTCCTGCTCTTGTCGAAGTTCCGGCCCGATGCCAGTACCCGCACCGCCCCGGTTCCCGGCTCCACGGTGGCGATGGCCGCCTCCGGGTCCGACTTCAGCGCCAGGTGCCGGTGGATCGTGTCGACGGCGAACTGCTGCCAGGCCGGGTCGAACGTCGTGTCGATCGTCAGTCCCCCCTGGAACATCGCCCGGTCCCTGGCCGCCCGGGTCCGGCCCAGGACGTCGAACTGGCCGTCCGTGTTCTCCTCGATCATGTGCCGGACGAACTGCACGAACAGGGGCTGCTGGGGCTGGCGCTGCTGCGACGAGCTCTTGGCCAGCCGGAGCGGAGTCGCCTCGGCCGCGTGCGCCTGCGCCGGCGTGATGAAGTGCACCTCGGCCATCCGGCCGAGGACCGTGTTGCGACGGTTCAGCACCGCGTCGGGGTTCGCGACGGGGTCGTACTGCGAGGGGTTCGCGATCATCCCGGCGAGCATGGCCGCCTGGGGGAGCGTGAGGCTCCACGAGTGGGCCCTGAAGTAGGTCTCGGCCGCGGCCTCCATGCCGTACGCGCCGTGCCCGAGGTAGATCTCGTTCAGGTACATCTCGAGGATGGTGTCCTTCGAGTACTTCCGCTCGAGCTGCATGGCCTGTTCGGCCTCGCACACCTTCCGGCCGATCGTGTCGGCGCGCTGGTTCGTGATCACCTTCACCAGCTGCTGGCTGATCGTCGAGCCTCCCTGGGTGACGTGGCCGGCCTTGAGGTTGGCGACGAGCGCGCGGAAGATCGCCTTCACGTCGACCCCGCCGTGCTGGTAGAACTGGTAGTCCTCGATCCCCAGCACGGCCTTCTTGGCGATCGGCGCGATCTTGTCCAGCCGGACCACCTTGCGGTTCTCGAGGTACAGCCGGGCCATGATCGAGCCGTCGCTCGCGAGGATCGTCGAGCGCTGCGCCACGCGCGGCAGCTTCAGCACGAGGTCGGACTTCTGCTGGCACCCCAGCTGGCCGGTCAGGTTCTGGGCGGCCTTGCCCACCGCGAGCACCGGCGGGAGCAGGGTGGCGGCGAGCGCCAGGGCCGTGATCATGATCGTGCCGGCGAGCAGCACCGGCCGCAGCGGCGCGGCGAACGTGGCCTCGCCCCACCTGCGCGGTCCGTGGGGGCGGGACGGCCGTGTCCTGTGATGTTGGGGTACCGCCATCGCTCGGCCCCTCCCGAGGGCCGGGGACAGGATATCGGGGCCGGCGCGCTCCGGGGCCGGTTGGCCGATTCAGCCCCCCAGGAGCCGGTCCGCCACCAGGTCGATGCCCAGCCGGTCGTGGACGTCGAGCGGCAGCTCGGGGACGGTCGACAGCGACACGTCGCCGTGGTCGCGGCTGAACGACGCGACCGCGTCCGCGCCGCGGCGCTCCAGCGCGCGGAGGCGTCCGGACACCGCCAGGCACGCCGCGGCGGCCCGGTCCTCGGCGGACCCCGACTCGAGTCGCTCGGCGACCTCCGCGTCGATCTCGACCTCCGGGGCCTGGCGCCACCGGTTCACCACGACCCCGACCACGTTCATGTCGGCCCCCCGCAGCCGCGTCACGAAGTGCCCGGCTTCTGCCAGCGAGGCCCGCTCCGGCGCGGTGACCACGATGAAGCCGGTCTGCTCCTCGCCCATCAGCCGCAGGACGTGCTCGGCGCGCCGCTTGAAGCCCTCGTACATCCCCTCGAATGCGCCCAGGAACTCGGCTGTGTCCCGCAGCAGCTCCGCCCCCGCGATCCGGCCCATCGTGCCCGCGAGGGCCCGCGCCCCCAGGTTTGCACCGCGCAGCCCGGCCTTCCCGGCGCGGCGGTACGGCCACAGCAGCCACCGGAACATGCGCCCCCCCAGGAAGTCGAGCAGCCGCTTCGGCGCGTCCAGGAACGACAGCGCGCTCCGGGTGGGCGGCGTGTCGACCACGATGGCCTCCCAGTCCCCGGCGGGGTCGGTGGCCAGCTCGTACAGCCGTTCCATGGCCATGTACTCGTGGGTGCCGGTCAGCGAGTCCGATATCCGCCGGTAGAACCCGTTGGCCAGGATGCGGTCGCGCCGCTCGGGCGTCGCGGCGTGGCGCTCGACCAGCTCGTCGAAGGTCCGTTTGGTGTCGAGCATGAGGGCCTCGAAGCTCGCGCCGCCGCCGAGGTCGACGGTCCGCCGCTCGCCGGGCGCTTTCGGCAGGCCCAGGGCCGACACCAGCCGGCGGGCCGGGTCCACGGTCATTACCACGGTCCGGCGGCCCTCCCGGGCCTGACCGACGGCCAGCGCCGCCGCCACGGTGGTCTTGCCCACGCCGCCCGAGCCGCACACGACGACGATCCGCCGCTTGCGGACGTCCGCCGCCAGGCCTCCGCCCCTCATGCGGCCCCCGGGAGCAGCTCGGCCAGGCTCATGACCTCGGCCCGGCCGAATCGCTCGGTGGCCACCAGCGGGAGCTCGACGTCGACAACCGGGAGCCTCCGGAGCTGCCGCCGCTCGGCATCCACCCGGGCGTCCTCGTCCCGGGCGGCCGTCAGCACCCAGCCCGCGGCCTGGTCGCCCACCGCCGCCCCCGCCCCCCGGAGCAGCCCGCCCAGCGAGGCGGCGGTCAGCCGCTTCCCCGGCGAGCGCGTCCCCGAGGGGAAGGCGGGGAGCCGGACCCGGTTCGCGACGATCCACGGCGCCGGGAACCCCGCGCCGCGGAGCGACTCCGTGGTCTCCAGCGTCTCGGTCACCGCCAGGTCCTCCGGTGTCGTGACCAGGGCGATCCGGCTCTGCTCGCGGAACAGCCGGTCGATCGAGACCAGCTGCCGGGCCGGGCGCCCGCCGCGGATGATTCCCCGGTAGGAACGCGGCGCCCGGAGCATCCCGAGCACCTGGCCGGTGGGCGGCGCGTCGATCACGACCAGGTCGTAGGCGGTGCGGCGCCGGGCCTCCGCCTCCATCGAGGCGTCCCGCCACGTGGTCAGCTCGTACATCTTCCCGGCGACCATCAAGTCCCGGAACCCCGGGACGCCCTCCGCCGCGGTCTCGAGGACGTGGGCCCGCGACAGCGTCCGGGACAGCGCCCGCATCCGGAAGAACAGCCACAGGTACTCGAGGAGCGCGTCGCGCGCGGTGATCCCGAGGATCGAGAAGCCCAGCGGCGTCCGGCGCTCCTCGAACCCGGAGCGGGGGAGCGCCAGCAAGTCGAACGCGCCGCCGCGGCCCTCCACCTCGGCGAGCAGCACCCGCCGCCCGGTACGCGCAGCGGCGACCGCGCAGGCGGCCGCGACCGTGGTCTTCCCGGTCCCGCCCTTCCCGGAGACGATCAGCAGCCGCCGGTCGAACGGATGGATGGCAGGCATGGGTGACAAGCGTGACACAGGGCACCGAGACTACCCGGTACCATGCGCACCGCGATGCGCCGCTCCTTCCCCGCGTTCCTCCTGGTCGCGGCCGCGCTGTGGTGGCTTCCCGGACAGGCGTTCGGCGCCTCGCCCACCCCCCCGGCGCTCGGGCCCGGGTCTCCGCCCGCCGCCTTCGACGTCGTGAAGGTGAACGGGGTGATCGACCGGTCCATGGCCGACTACCTCCTCGGCGCTCTGTCGGACGCAGAGTCCCGCGACGCGGCGGTGATCATCCAGCTCAACACGCCCGGCTCGCTCGGGATCGACGGCCCGGCCCTCGCCCGCCGGATCTTCGACGCGAGCGTGCCGGTGATCGTGTGGATCGGTCCCACCCCCGCTCACGCGATGGGGGCGGGCCTGCTCCTCGTGTACGCGTCGAGCTACGCGGTGGTCGCGCCGGGCGCCGGGGTCGGGCCGATCGAGCCGCTCGACCTGGCCCACCGGCCCGAAACCGGGCCCCTGGGGGCGTCCGCCGTACCGGCGGCGATCGAGGCGTGGGCCCGGGCCCGGGGGAGGGACCCGTCGTTCGTGCGCGAGAACGTCGAGGCGCCCGGGCAGGTCGTGCTCGACCGGCACGTCGTGCAGGACTTCGCCGCCTCGTCCGCCCAGCTGCTCCGGAAGCTGAACGGCGTGAGCGTGCCGACCACCGACGGCGACGTCACCCTGCGAACCACGGGAAGCGACACGCAGCTCCGGTTCCACGACCTCGGGATCGGGCGTCGCGTCCTGCACGCCGTGGCGTCGCCGGTGACGATCTACGTCCTGCTCGTGCTGGGCATGATGGGGCTGGTCTTCGAGCTGACCCAGGCCGGGGTGGGCGTCGCCGGTGTCAGCGGCGCGATCGCGCTCGGGCTGGCCATCTACGGCCTGGTCGTCGTGCCGTTCGACGTCGTCGGGCTGGCGCTGCTCGTCGGCGGGATGATCCTGCTGACCTTCGACGTCGTGCGGCGACGTCTGGGGTGGCTGACCCTGCTGGGGATGGTCGCGTTCGTCGCGGGGTCGTACCTGACGTTCCATGCCGTGGCGCCGGCCATCGACGTCTCGCCCTGGCTGATCTGGCCCACCGCGGTGGTCGTGTTCCTGTACTACGGGTTCGGGATGACGGTGGCCCAGCAGTCCCGGGAGCGCATCGTGAGCACGCAGCGCGGCCTGGTGGGCCTCCAGGGCGAGGCCCGGGCACTGCTGGCGCCCGACGGGCCGGTGTACGTGAAGGGGACGCTGTGGCGGGGCCGAGCCCTCGACGGTCCGATCCCGGCCGGCAGCCGGGTCCGGGTCCGGCGGGTCGACGGGCTGGTCCTCCGGGTGGAGCCCGAGCCCGAAGCCGAGCCGCCGCCGGAGCCAGAGCCGGAGCCCGACTGAAGCGGCCGCGGCGCCTGAGAGTCGGATAAGAGTCTCGTTGCGAAACGGTGCCATTGGAACCGGCCGCAATCCCTTCTTCGTCATAGTTCGAACAACTTCTGCGAGAAGGAGGGAGGCCGCTCCTGCTCCGGACGGCCGTCCGAGATGCACGACTGGATGTTCGGTTGGCAGTTCCGAGCGGCGTGCCGCGGCGAGGACGCCGCGCTGTTCTTCGCCCCCCACTATTTCGAGAAGCGCCCCGAGAAGGACGCCCGCGAGGCCAAGGCCCGGGTCTTCTGCAACCGGTGCGAGGTGCGCGAACACTGCCTCGAGTACGCGCTGCGGATCCGCGAGCCCCACGGGCTGTGGGGCGGGATGAACGAATCGCAGCGCCGGGCCCTGCTCCGGGCCAGGGACCGAGAGGCCGAGCAGCGCCGGGCCGGGTAGCGGCCCGGCGAGAGGACTTCCCCAGGAGGGGCGGCACGAGCCGCCCCTCCGCCCGTACTACGCTCCCGCGAACTGGGTTCGTCGAAGGGAGTCGCCGCCATGGGCCGAATCGAGGACCGACTGGTGGAGCTCGGTCGGGAGCTTCCGCCGCCGCCGCAGCCGCTCGCGACGTACGTGCCGGTGGTCCTGTCCGGAAGCCTGGCGTTCGTCTCCGGCCAGACTCCGATGTCATCGGGCGCCCCGCTGTTCACCGGCCACGTCGGAGCCGAGGTGACGGTGGGGCAGGCTCGCGAGGCCGCCGGCCAGTGTGCGCTGCAGGCCCTGTCCGCGCTCCGCGAGGCGCTCGGCGACCTCGAACGGATCCGCAGGATCGTCAGCGTGACCGTGTTCGTGGCCTCCGCCCCGGGGTTCACCGAGCAGCCCCTGGTGGCGAACGGCGCCAGCGACCTGCTGGTCGAGATCCTCGCCGACGCCGGGCGGCACTCCCGCGCGGCGATCGGGGTGTCGGAGCTGCCGCTGGGCGTCCCCGTGGAGGTCTCGCTGATCGCGGAGATCGTCGCCTAGGTTTCCCGCAGGACCCGGACATCGCCGCGGCGGCGGGTGACGCCGCGCTGGTCGAACCATTCCAGCAGCGGCACGGCGTACTTCCGTGAGGTCCCGAGCCGTTCCCGGAACGCGCCGACGGTGATTCCCTCGGGCCCGGCGTCCCCCACCGCGTCCCGGGCCCGGCGGACGAACTCCGGGGTCAGGACGAGGTCGGGCGAGACGCGGATCAGCCGTCCCGCTCGCGCGGCGGCCTCGACGACCTCGCGGGGGAACCCGGCCGCAGCCAGGTCGGCCAGGGTGGGCGGGCTCGGCTCGCCGTCCGCCACCGCCCGGACGATCCGTTCCACTTCCTCGCTCCGGTCCTCGAGCGCCACGCGGTGCGAGGCCAGCCGGATCTCGGACCCCTCGCGAACGAGGAGGCCGTCCCGGACCAGCGCGTCGAGGACGGCGTCCACGAGGCCGGGATCCGCCCCCCGGCCGCGGCGTTCGAGCGTGCCGGCCGCGGCGGTCCGGGCGCCGGCGATGTCCGCCCCCGGCAGCAGCGGATGGTCCCGGTGGAAAGCTCCGAGCGCCGAGGCGACCGCAGACCGGGACCCGGCGAGGACGTCGTCCCCGATCCACCACGCCCCGGCCCGCACGGCCCCTTCGATCTCCGCCGGGGCCCGCCCGGTCAGCGCCGCGAGGTCGGTCGCCCGGATCGCGCCGCGTTCCAGCACCAGCGTCGCCGGAAGGTCTCCCGCCAGGGCGGCCGCTCGCCGGTGGAGGCGGTCGTCGACGTCGGCGCCCGGCCGAGCCGGGGGTTCCGTGTCGAGCACCACACCCCCCGCGACCGTCGCCTGCCGGCCGGACTCCCGGAGCACGAACCGGTCCCCCGGCTCCAGCACCAGCGGGCCGGAGAGGCGGACCCGGGCGAACTCGCCCTCCGGGCGGTCGGGATTGAGCCGCCCGGTTCCGTGGAACCGCACCCGGGCGTCGCGCTCGGCCGACCCCGCGTACAGCTTGAACGCGCCCCGGCCCGTGACGGGGTGGTCGAGCCCGCGTACCGGCCGGACCCGCGCCTCGATCACGCTGGTCGGCCGCCACTGGCCGGGCCGACCCAGCACGTCGCCGCGTTCGAGGTCCTCCCGTTCGATGCCGACGAGGTTCACGGCCACCCTGGCGACGGGGGACGCGGCTTCGAGCGAACGCTTGTGGCTCTGCAGCCCCCGGACGCGGGCCCGCCGGCCGGTCGGGTAGATCTCGACCTCGTCGCCCAGCCGCAGCGGGCCGCCGGTGAGGGTCCCCGTCACCACCGTCCCCGCGCCCCGGATCGAGAACACGCGGTCGAGGAACTGCCGGACCCGGCCGTCGTCGACCGGCGGAGGAGCGGCGGCGACCATCGCGTCGAGCGCCTCGACCAGCCGGTCCAGCCCGAGGCCCGTGAGCGCGGACACCGCCACGACCGGCGCGCCCTCCAGCGAGGTGCCAGCCAGGTGTTCCCGCACCTCGAGCTCCGCGATCGCGAGCGTCTCCTCGTCGACGAGGTCGGCCTTGGTCAGGGCGACCACACCGCCCGCCGCGCCCAGGACGTCGACGATCTCGAGGTGCTCCTCCGACTGGGGCTTCCACCCCTCGTCGGCGGCGACCACGAACATCACCAGCCGGACGGGACCGACCCCGGCGAGCATGTTCCGGACGAACCGCTCGTGCCCCGGGACGTCGACGAACCCGATCTCCCGGCCGGAGGGCAGGGTGGCCCAGGCGAAGCCGAGATCGATCGTGAGGCCCCGGCGCTTCTCCTCGACCAGGCGATCGGGGTCGATGCCGGTGAGGCGGAGGATCAGCGCCGACTTCCCGTGGTCGACGTGGCCGGCAGTGGCCACGACCTGGGGCGGCGCCTGGCGACTGTCCTCCGGGCCCGGGGCCCGTCTCACCCCTGCTCCAGCGCGTAGCGGACCGCGCGCAGCAGTCGCTCGTCGTGCTCGGGAAGCACCGTGCGGAGGTCGAGCACCAGGGCGCCGCCGTCGACCCGGCCGAACACGGCGGGCATGCCCGTCCGCAGGCGAGCGGCGAGCTCCGCGGGCTTCCCCGTGGCGAGGCGCACCGCCCACGAGGCCAGCGCGTGGCCGGGCAGCGAACCGCCCCCCGGCGCCGACTCGACGCGGACGACGTCGGCTCCGAGCTCCGCGGCGACCGTCCTGGCCCGGGCCCGGATGGCGGCCGCCGAGGCGCGGAACATCCGCCACCCCGGCAGCTCCGGCCACGTCCCCACCGCATACGCGTGGAGCACGGCCTCGAGGGCGGCGACCTGCATCTTGTCGACGCGGAGTGCCCGGGCCAGCGGGTGGCGTCGCAGCCGCTCCACCAGGTCCGCGCGCCCGAGCACGATCCCGGCCTGGGGACCCCCGAGGAGCTTGTCGCCGGAGAACGTGACCAGGCCGGCGCCGGCGGCGAGCGCCTCCTCGGCCGACGGCTCGTCCGCCGGGACACCGGCGTATCGGCCGAGGAGCCCCGACCCGAGGTCGTGGGCCAACGGGATGCCGGCCTTCGCCGCCAGTGCGGCCAGGTCGGCCGCCGGCGCCGCGTCGGTGAAGCCCACCACGCGGTAGTTGCTGGGGTGGACCTTCAGGATCAGCGCGGTGCGTTCGGTGAGGGCGGCCCGGAAGTCGGCGATGCGGGTGCGGTTCGTCGTCCCCACCTCCACCAGCCGGGCGCCGCTCGCAGCCATGATGTCGGGCAGCCGGAACTCCCCGCCGATCTCGATCAGCTCGCCCCGGCTCACCAGCACGTCCTTCCGCCGGGCCAGCGCCGCCAGCGTGAGCACCAGCGCTGCCGCGTTGTTGTTGACGACGAACGCCGCCTCGGCGCTGGTGAGAGCGGTCAGCAGGAACTCCGCGCGCGCCGTTCGGGTTCCCCGGCGGCCGGACTCCCGGTCGATCTCCAGGTCGGAGTACCCCTCGGCCGCTCGGGCGGCGGCGCGCACCGCCGCGTGGGGCAGGGGCGCCCGCCCCAACCCGGTGTGGAGGATCACACCCGTGGCGTTGATCACCGGCCCCAGGCCGAACGACACCCGGGCCGCACGCTCCACGGCCCGAGCCATGAGCAGGTCGGGCAGCTCGGGCTCGCGGCCCCGTCCCGCTCGGGAGCGTGCCTCGGCGATCACGTCACGGATCGCGCGCTTGACGACGTTGCGGCCGAACTCCACCGACGCCTTGCGCCCGGGCCCGGACCGCAGCAGCGCGTCCACCGAGGGCAGACCGCGACGGGAACCGGACCGCTTCTCGACCGCCATTGGCTCGGAGCGTAGTACGGGCCCGCACCGGAAGGTGTTCGGGCTCGGGCCGGCTGTTCGTCGCGGCTTACGCGGCCCGCTCGACGCGCCGCACCGCCGGAGAGTCGTCTCCCCGGATCAGGTCGATGACGGCCTCCTCAATGATGCCCTGGAGCTCGGGCTCGCCGAGGCGGTCGGTCCCGAGCTCGTCCAGGACGCCGGCGATGGTCCACCCCGACCGGAACCGGTCGAACAAGCGGGGGTCGATGTACGAGGCCCGGCACACAGCGGGCGTGTTGCCGAGGTACTGGGCGACGTCCTTCACGGCCCACGACATGGCTCGCTTGGTGGCCGTCCTGGAGCGCGCCGCCGGCGCGGCCACCGCCAGCGCCATGGCCGCCATCACGGTGCCGTGCCAGGTCCGGAAGTCCTTCGCCGAGTACTCGGTGCCCGCGATCTCCTTGACGTAGGCGTTGATGTCCTCGGACCGGAGGTCCCGCCACCGCCCGCCGGCCTTGTAGGCGAGCAGCTCGTGATCGCCTCGGCGCCGCAGGAGCTGGGCCACGACCTCGTGGACCTCGGGGTCCACCACCGACTGGACGTGTTCCTTCCTCCCCTTCGCCAGGTAGTGGAACTCGATGCGGCCCTCGGGGCCGAGCCGGACGTGGCTCCGGCGCATGGTGGCCAGCCCGTACGTGCCGTTCGACCCGGCGTACTCCTCCGAGCCGATGCGGAAGAACCCCCGGTCCAGCAGCCGGGTGGCGCAGGCGAGCACGCGGTTGCGGGTGAGGCCCTCCTCGGCGAGGTGCGCCCTGGTCGCGGCGCGGACGCCGGGGAGCGCGGCGGCGAACTCCAGCATGCGGTCGAACTTCTGCTGGTCCCGCCGGGCCCGCCATCTGGGGTGGTAGAGATACTGCTTGCGGCCGGCCGCGTCCGTCCCGACCGCCTGGAGGTGCCCCGACGGCAGCGGACAGATCCAGACGTCCCTCCACGCCGGGGGGATGACCAGGCCCCGGATCCGCGCGAGCGTCTCTTGATCGGTCACGCGTTTCCCCAGGTGGTCCACGTACACGAATCCCCGGCCCCTGCGCCTACGGGTGAGGCCGGGGAGCGACGGATCGGACCTGCGGAGTCGTGGCATCCGCAGGAGGATTCCCGGTTGCCGATTCCGTCAACCCATCCCGGTGGGCCGCGCTACAGCCCCAGCGAGCGGGCGATGATCAGCCGCTGGATCTCGCTCGTGCCCTCCACGATGCGGAGCATCCGGACCCACCGGTAGATCCGCTCCACCGGGCCCTCCGCCAGGAGGCCCATGCCGCCGAAGATCTGCACGGCCCGGTCGGCGACGCGGCCGACCATCTCGGTGTTGTTCAGCTTCACCATCGACGACTCCCGGATCGGTTGCTCGCCCTCGTCGACCAGCCAGGCCAGGTGGTACGTCATCAGCCGGGCCGCGTGGACCTCCAGGGCGGAGTCGGCCAGCATCCACTGGATCGCCTGGTACTTCCCGATGGGCTTGCCGAACGTCTCGCGGTCCGTCGCCTGCTCGGTGCAGATCCGCACGAGGTGATCGGCGATCCCGACGCACATCGCGCCGATGAACGCGCGGCCGGCGTTCAGGAACCGCATGGCCGACCCGAACCCGAATCCGACCTCGCCGATCACGTGGTCGGAGGGGATTCGGCAGTCCTGGAAGATCAGCTCCGCCTGGTTCGTGTCGCCGGCCAGCGTGCGCTGGTTCCGGCCGACGGTGAATCCGGGCGAGCCCCTCGGGACCAGGAACGCGGTGATCCCGCCCGCGGCGCGCAGCTCCCGGTCGGTCACCGCGAACACCACCGCGACGTCGGCTCCGGCGCCGTTCGTGATGAAGTGCTTCGTCCCGTTGATGACCCACGAGTCGCCGTCCAGCGCGGCCGTCGCCGAGATGGCCTGCGCGTCCGACCCGGCGCCGGGCTCGGTCAGCGCGAAGCACATCGTGGTCTCGCCGCGGACGAGCGGAGGGACGTACTTGCCTCGGAGGTGCTCGGGGAGGTGCATGAGGATCGGGTTCGGGGCGGCCGGGTTGGGCGGCCCCAGCGCGAACGACGCAAAGGCCATCCCGGACGACGCGCCGGTCTCGACGAGCAGGGTGTACCCGAGGTTCGACAGCCCGCCACCCCCGACGGACTCCGGCATGTGGGCGGCGTAGAAGCCGAGCTCGGCGGACCGCCGCCGGATGGCGACGCCCTCCTCGTGCAGCTCCTCGTCGAACGAGTCGAGCCGCAGCCGCTCGGCGAAGCGCTCCTCGACCGGACGGACCTCCCGTTCCAGGAACGACCGGTACGAGGCGACGAGGTCGGCGAGGTCTGCGGGCACGCGGAAGTCCATCGCGCCCGAACTGTAGCCCGCGGGGCACGGGCGCGGCGGGCCCGGGTGGCGCGGCGCCCGGCCGCGGAGCATGATTCGCTGCCATGCGGGTGCTGGTCACCGGGGGGACGGGCTACGTCGGGTCGCACACGGTCGCGGCGCTGATCGGCGCGGGCCACCAGGTGACCGTCCTGGCGCGGTCGCCGGACCGTGTCGGCCCGGCGCTGCAGCCGCTCGGCGTGGCGGACGTGCCCACGGCCACCGGCGACGTAACCGATCCCGACTCGGTCGAACGGGCGATGCGGGGCCACGACGCGGTCGTGCACGCGGCGAGCGTGTTCTCCATGGACGCGCGCAAGGCCGACGAGATGCTCGCCGTGAACGTCCGCGGAACCGAGACCGTGCTCGAGATCGCGACCCGGCTCGGGCTGGACCCGATCGTGCACGTCTCGAGCGAGCTCTCGCTGCTGCCCCCCCGCGGCGGCGAGGTGCTGACGCCGGAGTCGGCCGTGGGGGTCGCGCCTACGCCGTACTGCCGGTCGAAGGCGGACAGCGAGTCGGTCTCGAGGCGGTTCCAGGAACGGGGCGCGCCGGTCGTGAGCGTGATGCCCAGCGCGGTCTGGGGGCCGCACGACCCGCACCTCGGAGAGGGCGCGCTGCTGTGCATGAACGTGCTGAAGGGCTCCTATCCGTTCGTCATGCGGGGAGGCATGGCGATCTCGGACGTCCGCGACGTGGCCCGCGTGCACGCCGCGGTCATGGAGCCCGGGCGGGGACCGCGCAGCTACCTGGTGGCCGCCCACTACCTCACGATGAAGGGCATCCAGCGAACGCTCGGCGAGCTCACCGGTCGGCACATCCGGTCGGTCGTGATGCCGAAGTCGTTCCTGGGCGGGTTCGGCCGGGCCGCCGACTGGCTCCAGCGCCGGGTCCGGCGGCGGCTGCCCTGGACCTACGAGGGCATCTGGGTCCTCAACTGCGAGGCTCGGTGCGACGACTCCCGGACGCGCGACGAGCTCGGCGTCCAGCCCCGCGACATCCGGGAGACCTTCGCGGACACCGTGCGCTGGTTGGCCTCGACGGGCCGGCTGACCCCGCGGCAGGCCGGCCGGCTGGGCCACCGGGGGGGCGACGAGGGCCCGGGCACCGCAGCGTGAACCGAATCGCCGCGGCGATCCGGGGCTTCCGAGACCCCGTCGGGCTGGTCGTGGAAGCCGGTCGCCAGGGCGACCTCGCCGAGCTCACCGGAGGGCGCCGGGCCACGTTCGTGGTGACCTCGCCCGACCTGGCGCGGGAGGTTCTCGAGGCCCGCGCGGAGGTCTTCCGCAAGGGAGCCGGATCGAAGGGGCTGACGCGGGTGCTGGGCGGCGGGCTCCAGGTGAGCGAGGGCGAGCACCACCGCCGGGAACGGGCCGCGCTGGACCCGCTGTTCGCGCGCGAGCCGCTCCTGGCATACGGGGAGACGGTGAACCGGGCGCTCGGCCGTGCGACCGCGGGGTGGGAGCACGGCCGGGTACTGGACGTCGTTCCCCAGATGCGGGCGATCACCACCGTAGCCGTGCTCCGCGCCATGTTCGCCGACGCCTCGGACGCCGACGTCGACCGGCTGGCCGGAGCCGTCACCGAGATGGCGTCGGGGCTGTGGCACGCGGTCGTTCCGGCCTCCGCCTCGCTCGAACGGACGCCGCTCCCGGGGTTCGCCCGGTTCCGGAAGGCCCGGGAGGAGCTCGACGCGTACATCGCGGACGCCATCGCGCGGCGGCGCGCCGACTCCGGCCCAGCCGCCGATCTGCTGGGAGCGATGCTCGCGGCGCGGAAGCCCGGGGGCCGGATGTCCGACGGCGACGCCCGCGACGAGGTGATCAGCCTGCTCCTCGCGGGCCGGGGGACCATCACCGCGGCCCTGGCCTGGACGTGGTTCCTGCTGGCTCGCCATCCCGAGGTCGAACGGCGCCTGCACGCCGAGCTCGACGGCGCGGTGGAGGGGCGGCCGCCCTCGGCGGGCGACCTCGAGCGCCTCGCCGCGACGCGTGCGGCGTGGGACGAGGCCCTTCGGCTGTATCCCCCCGCGTGGGTGCTCCGGCGGAAGGCCGCACGGGACTCGGTCCTGGGCCGGCGCACCGTCCCCGCGGGGTCGACCGTCCTGGTGAACGTGTTCGGGATCCATCACGACCCGCGGTTCCACCGGGACCCGGAGACGTTCGACCCGGCGCGATTCGAGGATGGCGCCGAGCCGGCCCCGTTCACCTACCTGCCGTTCGGCGCCGGCCCCCGCGGCTGCATCGGTTTCCACTTCGCCACGATGGAGGCGGTGCTCCTGATCGCGGGGATCGCGTCGAGGTGGCGGCTGGAGCTCGCCGATCCCGGGTGGCGTCCGGAATTCGCGCGCAGCATCACCCTGCGGCCGAAGCGTCCGCTGCGGATGCGCCTCGTCAGGCGGTGAACGCGGGCGGCGCGGGCTCCGCGGGGGCCGGCATCGGCGACGGGCCGACCGCCTCCGGCCGCTTCGCCCGCACCGCCATCGCGGTTCCGATCGCGCCCAGCACGGTGACGCCGACCAGGAAGGCCAGGTGGCCCCAGATCACGGGATTCCCGAAGTCGACCTGGTCCGAGAACCGGGCGATCGCGACGAGCTGCACCGGCCCGAGCGCCGTGAACCCGAGCGCCGGGACCAGCAGCCGCCACCGGTCGTTCTCGTGCGCGGCCCACGCCATGACCAGGCCGGACGCGACGAACCACGATCCCAGCACCTGGGCGGTCAGCCGGGTCAGCGGCCAGGACCAGGCGCCCGCCGCGGCGTTCGGCAGCAGGAACAGGAACGCCCCGACCGCCATCGAGCCGACGCCGCCCACCCAGGCGCAGTTCCGCCACCACCGGGGGAGCGGCTCGACCGTCGGTGGGTCGACGCCGGGCATCCGTCGTTGCAGCACCATGCCGATCGTGAGCCCGATCGGCTCGACCGTGTACGCGCCGATCCACAGGAAGAACTCGAACTTCGTGATCGCGTCCGGCGCGTGCAGGTGCTCCCGGAACGGCGCGAAGTTGTACAGCGTCGCGATCTCGATGAGCGTCACCAAGGCGAAGGTCCCGGGAACGGCCGACCGTGCCCGCACCCACGCCCGCTGCGGCGTCGCGGTCGCCGTGATGGCCGACGCGGCGAGGTAGAACGACCCGAACACCGCCGCCGTCAGCGTGGACGCGATCGTCCACGAGAAGAACTTCTCCGTCCGGCTCGTGAGGAACGTCAGCTCGACGAAGTCGAACGTCACGAATCCGAACCCCACCAGCAGCATCAACCGGATCAGCCAGTTGGTGCGGCGAACCTGCGTCGCGTCGGTCGATATGGTGGACTCCACCGCGGCGAAGTGTAGCCCCGCCCGGGCGCCCGGCACGGAAGCGTGCACCTCCCCGCCGCAGGCGGGCCGGGGCCCGGCCCCTCAGCCCCGGCGGACCGCTGCGGGGAGCGGAACCTTGCCGGCGATGCGGCCCTTGCGGAAGGAGGGGCGGACCGCCGAGGGAAGCGGGACCCGCTCGGCGATCCGCCGCTTCCGCGGCGCCCGGCCGACGGCGAACCCGGCGGCGTACCCCGCGGCGGCGGCCGCCGCTGCCGTGGCTCCGACGGCCGAGCCCACCAGCGTCCGGCGGCGGCCGACCCGGAGGTCGATGATCTGCCAGCCGTTCTGCCGGGCGGTCCGCAGGAGCGCCAAATCGGGGTTCATCGCGACCGGGTTTCCCACCATCTCCAGCAGCGGCAGGTCGTTGATGCTGTCGGAGTACGCGTACGACCGCATGAGGTCGATGCCCCGTTCGTCGGCCAGCTCCTTCACGCGCCGGGCCTTCTCGTCCCGGTTGCACAGCTCGCCGTTCAGGTGGCCCGTGTACATGCCGTCCACGACCTCGGCCCTCGTCCCGATCACGCCGTCGATCTCGAACGCCTCGGCGAGGATCCCGAGGAAGTCCTCCGGCGACGACGAGCAGATGTAGACCTCCCGCCCGGCCCGCTCGTGGCGGTTCATCAGCTCCACGGCCTGTGGGTAGAAGCGGGGGAGGAGCTCGCGCTCCACGACGAGGCGCCCCAGCTTCGCGACCTCCTCCTGGTGCTGCCCCTTCACGGCGGCGAGGGTCGTCTCCCGCGCCCGCGTCATCCGCTCCTTGTCCTCCTTGCCGGACACGCGGTACGCGATCTGGTCGGACGCGATCCGCAGGATGTCCCCGGTCGTGAACGCGCCCTGCCGATACATCTCGCGCGCCACCGGGAACAGCGCCGCGCCCGGCAGCAGGGTCTTGTCGAGGTCGAAGAAGGCACCCTCGCGGGGCGCGGCCGCCCGCTCCGGCTCCTGCTCCTTCCGGTTCGTCGCTCCCGCCGTCATCCGGGACCTCCTGTCCGCGGCAGTCTATCGAGCGCGGGCCGGCCGCCCGGTTCACCCGCCGGTGTGGGAGTGCGGCGCGCCGACCGGCTTCGACTCCGGCGAGCCGTGCTGGCGGAGCCAGATGCCCAGGATCGCGAGCGACGCGACCGCGAGGAACTCGCTCTGCCAGTTCTGCATGGACTGGAACCAGAAGTTCGAGGTCGTGAGGAACGTCAGGATCGACACGGGGTGGCCGCCGTGTGCCAGCTGCTCCTCGTTGTAGGCCCAGGTCCCGCCGACCGCGTGCAGGACGAACGACAGGACGAAGAGCGCGAGCAGGGCCATCGCCAGGGAGTTCATGTACAGCGTCAGGACCGCGCCACCCCGGCGAACCGGCCCAGGCGGATCCGAGTACCGCTGGCGTCGCGGATCGACGTCCTGCGGGGTCTTCTCGTCCAGCGGCTTGTACTCCGGGGATCCCTTCTGGAAGAGGTAGACCGTGAACAGCACGTAGGTGCCCATCTGCAGGAACTCGGACTCCCAGTTCTCGAACACTCCCTCCACGAAGTCGCCGGTGTGCAGGTACGCCCAGTACCCGACGGTCGGCTCGTGGTGGTCCCGCTGGTCGCCGTTGTACTGATGGTGTCCCGTCACGCTCATCAGGAACAGCGTCACGAGGAACACCCCGAGATAGGTCAGCGACAGACCGTTGTTCCTCAGGAACCTGCGCACTCGGTCACCTCCCGTTGGCGGGAGCGGCCCCGCGCCAGCATGGTTCCCGGATCGCGGTGATCCCACGCGGGGCCGGTTGGACGGGTCCCGCATGGGAATGCTTGAAGGAGCAACCAGCCCCCCGAAGCGCCGAGAGGCGGCGGAGGAACGATCACATGCCGACGAAGCTCGAGGCTGCCGGGCGCCGCACGACCGAGGTCGTGGCGGCCGCGTTCGGGACCGCGGCCAACGCCTTGAACGGGAGGTCCGGATCGATCGCCAAGCGCGTCGGGTCGGTGCCCAAGGCCGTGGTAGGGAAGGTTCCCGCCGGGCTGGGGAAGGTCGCCACCGCCCTGCCGAAGGCCGCTCCCAGGATCGGAAAGGTCGCCAAGAAGCGCCGGGGCCCGAAGCTCCTGCGGCGGTTCGGGCTGGCCACCGCCGGCATCGCGGCCGCGGCCGAGATCGTCAGGCGGGTTCGAGGGAACGAGGAAGACTCCGGCGCGACCCGATCGTCGAGTTCCTCGCGCCGCTCGTCGTCGGGCGGGTCCACTACCTCGTCTCGATCCAGGCGGCCGGCCGCCAAAGCGCCCACGGGCCGGGGGACGTCGAGCGGCCAGCGCCGTGCACGGGCGGGGTCATCGAAGCGCACGTCCGCCTCGTCATCGAGTTCCAAGAAGTCGGCCTCGCGGACCGGGTCGGCCTCGCGGTCGAGAACCTCATCCAGGGCGAAGAGGTCGACTTCGCGGACGGGCTCCTCCTCACGGTCGGGATCCTCCGCGCCCCGGGCGAAGTCCGGTTAGGTTCGGTCAGCGAAGGCGCCCCAGCGGGCCGAGGTCGAGCGCCAGGTCCTCCTCGCCCATCTGGAGGCGCTCCAGGATCTCCGCGAAGCGCTCCTCCAGTCGGACGAAGGTGGTGCCGAGGCGCTCGACCTCGTCGTCGCCGAGTGTGCCCGCCTCGACCCGGCGCGCGGCCTGGCGTTCCATGAGGTCCTTGAGGAGACCGACGACGGTCATCACCAGCTGCGCCAGTCCCCGTTCGACCCGCTCCGGGTCGGTGTCCAACCGAAGCGCCGGCGACGGCGGCGTGTGGTCCGCCTGCGGGATACCGGGTGGGCCGGCGGCGCCGGTCCGTCCGACCCGGAGCGCTGCGGCGGCGGCTCCCCCAGGCCCCCGTGCGCCCGTGACAGAAGACGACGACCGGTCACCCGCGACCCCGCCAGTCACCTCCGCGGAACGGGAAACATGCCCGGAGGCGGTAGCCCCCGATGCTCGTTCATCCCGGAGGGGTGCCCTGGCCGTCTCGATGGCGGCGACCAGCGCGCGGAGGTTCACCTGGACCAGGTCGACGTCGGCCACCGCCAGGGTCAGGTCCGCGGTGACGGCGGCGCCGGCCTCGAGGATCCGGTCGAGCACGTCGACCAGGGTGGTTCGCCCGGGCGGCGGCACGGCGACGATCCCGTCAGCTCGTTTCATCGGCCCGACTGGACGACGCGAACGAGTACGGCGCCCACGGACCGGTGAGCCGCACGGTGAAGCCGGCGGGCCCGTATCGCCGCTGCAATTCCTCGGCGGCGCGACGAAGCTCGCCTTCCCTGGACCGCTCGACCAGGTAGGCGGCTCCGGCCAGAAGGGGGCCCGGCGAGCCTCCGCTGGTCGCAACGTCTGGCGCAACGGCGTCCTCGGCCACTTCGCTCAAACGCAGATGTGCCTCCGTCGCAACGTCGCGCTGGAGCCGGGCGGCTTCGTCGGCGCGTGCGCTTTCCAGCCGCCGACGCAGGAAGAACGCCCGGCCCTCCGTCGCCCCATCGGACTCCGAGCGCTGCCGCGCGATCTCGTCGTCGTTGCGTTCGATCCACGCCACCAGCGCCGACCAGTCCGACAGCACCTTGAGGCCCCATTCGGCCCGACCGCGCAGGCGTTCGAGGTCGGCCCGGAACGCCTCACTCCGGGCGGCGAGGACCTCGGTGGCATGGATCTCGTCTCCGAACACGGTCCCGAAGCGGAGTGGCAGGACCGTCACCCCGTCGCGGAGCCGGGCCAGGATCGCCTCGTGGGCCCGGACCGCTGCCTCCAGCCAGGTGGGGTCATCCAGGTTGGCGCGCAGGGCGTCCCGCCCGAACTGGGACATGGGGACCTCGCTCACGACGGCCTGCACGCCGTCGGCGGGCAGGAGGCGCACCGCGGTCGCGCCGCCCACTCCCGGTGGCAGATGAGCCGGGAGCCGCGACGAGCGCTCGACGATTCCGTAGACGTACAGCCCGGTCGCATCGGAGTCGGAGGTTCCGGGGTCGTCGGGTCCGGGATCGGGGTCGGGCGGCGAGCCATCGGCGCCATGCTGGAGGGAGTCGATCACGGTCTGGACCGAGGGCCGGTCCTCGGGGGGGCCGGAGTCGCGCGGCTGAGTCCCTGTCGGGCCGGGCGCCTCCGTCCCTTCGAGCAGGAGCTCCACCAGCCGCTCGCGGAGGATGCGCTTGGCCTCCGCGCGGGCCTCGGCAGCCGCCTCCTCCACCACGTCGCGTCGGTCGCGCGCGGCCAGGGCGCGGAGCATCCGCTCGAGTGACTCGTCCTCAGTGGACGGAGCCACCCGTCCTCCCCGGCGGGCTCGGAAGGTCGACGGCTCTGTTCCCGTTCGGCGTCGCGACCGATGCGTCAGCGCCGGGAGCCGGTCCTCGGCTTCCCGGAGCCGGTTCCAGGTGGCCGCCACCGTCCCCCGACGTCTCCGACCCTCGCCGTTCGCCGCCGTCGGCTTCCGCCCGGCCGTGGAGCTCCCGGGCGTCCTCCGCCCGCGTCTCCGGCCCGTTCCCTGACGGTGGGCCGCCGGTGGACGCCGCGGAGATCGAAAGGGCCGCCTCCAGCCGGTCGACCCGCTCCTGAAGCGAGCGTCGCTCGTCCTGGTCGTCGCGCCGACCCGTCAGGAAGGGGTCCGACGTCCACCAGTCGATTCCCATCGCCTTCGCGGTGTCCGCCGACGCCACCAGGAGACGGAGCTTGATCGTGAGGAGCTCGATATCCAGCAGGTTGATCGCGATGTCCCCCGCGATCACCACGCCTTTGTCCAGCACGCGCTCCAGGATGTCGGCGAGGTCGCCGCTCCGGCCGGCGACCGGCCCGTCACGCCCCGGGCGCTCGAGGTCCCACGACTCGCTATTCATCGACCTGGCTCAGATGGAACCGGCGGGTGCGTTCGTACCCGACCAGGTTCCCGTCCTCATCGAGCTCGACCTCGTAGCTGGCCAGCACGCTGGTCGACGGGGGGATCCGCTCCAACTCCACGAGGTCGACCCGGATGATCCATCCGTCGTCGGTATGGGCGAGCCCGGAGACTCCGAAGGCCGGTCGGCCCGTCATCTCCACGAGCTGGTCGCGGGCGAGCCGGACGAGCTCCGCCCCACCCAGCTGGCCGTTCGACTTCCGCGACCCGGCGCCGCCGCCGGGCCGCCGACCGGCCTCGGAGCCACGCCCGCCGTCGGAGCCCTCCCGCTCGTCGCCGCGCTGGTGGCCTGTCGCTTCGTCGCCCTCGTCCTTGTCCGCCATCGCTACCTCCGCTCCCTCCTGGCCTGGGTGAGGCGCGCGAGCAGGGAATCCTCCGCCTCGGCGAATTCGCGGTCTCCGATCCCTCCGGCGTCGTGAGCCTCCTGCAGCTCCGCGAGGCGCCGCCGGATCGTGGCCTCGTCGTAGAGCTCCCGTTCGGCCGCTTCGGCGATCCGCTCGGTGAGCCACAGCACACCGCGCACCGGCGCGAGCGGCGCCGTCACGAGCTTCGTGATCAGCCCCATCAGCGTCGTCTCCTCCGTCCGTCCCGGCCGGCGCCCTGCTCCGCGTCCACCGAGGCGAACGACGACGGCGGCAGCGGTCCCACCGAGCGGAGGCGCAGCCGGCCGCCGGCCTCGGCCTCGGCGCCGGCCACCGCCCGGTCGAACGCGCCCAGCCGCGCCCGGGGGACGAGGAACGCGGCATTCAGCACCATCCGCTCGGTCCCGAGCGGCCCGGCCTGGACGCGCGCGGCCGCGGGGGCCAGACGGCGCAGCAGCTCCCGTCCCTCACGTTCCGCCTTGCGGCTCATCGCGGCCACCACCAGCTCACCGAGACGGATGCGGTCGTAGTACGAGGCGCTCCGGGGCAGTCGGCGGATGCGGGCGTCCAGTTCCCGGATCGGTGGGTTCTCCGCGACGATCTCGGGAAGGACGGCCTCGTCGCGGAAGTACGCCTTGACGTCGATCTCGAGCATGCCGTCGAGGTCGCGGAGCAGGCCGAGGAACTCCCTCTTCCTGGGCGCGAGGACGCGTTCGCGGAGAGCGTCGTCATCCGGGACGACCATGCCGAAGCGCATGGGCAGCACCGTCGTCCGTTCAGCAAGCTCCTGGAGGACACGCAGGTGGGCGCCAAGGCGTTCGCGGGTGGCTTCCACGACGCCGGAAAGGCGGCTGACCACCGCGGCCACGCCGTCCTTCGCGACCTCTTCGACGGGCTCGTCGTCGAGCCCAAGGGTATGGGGGTCGGCGAGCGACCCGGCCCGGACAATGCCGTACAGATATCGGGGGGCGCGCGCGGAGGTCATCCTCTGCGCGACCTCGATCTCTCGGGCTCCTCCTGCTCGTCCTTGTCCTTGCCCTTCCCGCGGCCGAGCGCCTCGCGCACGCCCTCGACGGCGCCCTCGGCCTCCTCCTCCTTCCCGCCGCCGCGGAACAGCTGGGGCAGGGTCTCGGACTGTCCGGCCGCGTAGAGGTCGAGTCGGTTGACCGCCTCGGCGAAGCGCAGGTAGGTGTCGACGCTGGCGACGACGATGCGGATGTCGATGGTGAGCAGCTCGATGCCGACGAGGGAGACGCGGACGAACGCATCGACCACCAAGCCCTTGTCGAGCAGGACGTCGAGCACGTCGGCCAGCCCGCTTGGCCCGCTGCGGGTGTTCGGTGACGGTGCGAGGGTCGATACGGCCATGCGATTGATCTCCTGTCGATCAGGCCGCTCGTGGCGGCACGGTTGTCAGTTCCTGGCCTCCGAGATCCCCCGAGCGGCGATGTACGCGGCGCTGGCCCCGATCAGCGAGTAGGCCAGCCGCGACGCGGCCGACCGGCGGCCGAGGATCGCGCCGATGGGATCGAAGTTGGCGAGGCCCACCAGCCCGAGGCAGATCGCGCCCAGTCCCACCATGGCTCCGGCCGTCTGTTCCAGTCCGTTCGCGTGATCCTTGACGCCTGCGACGATTGGGCTCTGCTGTTTCCTGCGACCAAGGAGTTTCATCGTCGACCCCTTCCCTCCGAACACGACTCCCGATACCCTCGGGCTGCGGCGCTCAGTCGTCCCACTTCCCGCGCTCCCTCGCCTTGGAGGCCACCTTGCTGATCGCCCCGCGAATGCCGCCGCCCGACTCCTCGCCATCGCTCTCCCGGGCCCGGGGCGAGGAGCCCTCCTGCCGGCCGGGCTCCTCCTCCCCCGTGGAGTCCTCATGGTCTCCATGTGCGCCGTCCCCGTCCCTGCCGCCGCCGAGCGCTCTGCTGGTCTTCGACCGGGCCTCGCCCCGGATCATGGTCGGCACGTTCTCGGCGTTCGAGGCCGCGTACAGGTCGAGCCGGTTGACGGCCTCGGCGAACCGCAGGTACGTGTCGACGCTCGCGACGACGATGCGGATATCCACGGTGAGCAGCTCGATGCCGATCAGCGAGACCCGGACGAAGGCGTCGACGACCAACGCCTTGTCGAGCAGGACGTCGAGCACGTCGGCCAGGCCGCTCGGCCCGCCACTGCGTGGCTGGGGCTGCGCACCGGCAACCTGAGCGAGTGCCACCGTCCTACCCCTCCTGGTCCTCGTCCGGGGCCGTGGCCTTGAGGACGAACAGCACGCGGTTCAGGCGGTCCAGCAGCTCGAGGCTGGGGTACTGAGTGTCGGCCTTCTCGATCAGCGCCTCGGCGTACTCGAGCGCGAGCTTCCGGTCGCCGAAGGTGAGGGTGCGCTCGATGCGGTCCATGACGCCCTTGCTCGGGTACTGGACCTCGCGCGCCCGGTCGATCAACAGCTCGGTGTACCGGCCATGGAGCTCATCGGCCTCCATGCGACCTCCTCGTTCTTCGATGCCTCTGTGCGATAGCGCACCCAGTTGCGTGGCCCCTCCGGGCGACCAACGACGCGTGTACGCCAGTGTCGTCCCGGTGTTCGTCCCGACGGACTTTCCCTCTCGTCGTTTCGTCTGCTTCTTCCCCGGTGTCCCATGGGCGCAACCGCCTCCAGAGGCAGAATGTCCATGGCCGGTGTCGGTTCGCTCGAGGACCGGCCGGACATTCCCCGGAATCGCGCCCAGTCGCCCGGTTTGGTGTCGCCAGAGTGCCGAATGGCGAGCAGGAGGCGGGGGTATCACCTGAGGGAACCTGTTGTGCGCCTTGAGGCAACCGATCTGGGAGGTCCTGAGATGCGGGTGAAAGTCGCAATTGGATTGCTGTTGCTGGGCGTCGCGTTCGTCGGGGCGCGGGCCGGCTTCAAGGTCATCCGCAACCAGTTCACCGACTGACCGCAGTTCCGTCTCGGCCGCTTCCCAACGGCCGATGACGGCCTCGTGGGCGTCGAGGGGCCGGGTCAGGCACAATGGTTCCCCGATGGACACCGAGGAACAGGCGGTCTTCAGCTCCACCGCCGAGCAGTGGATGGTGCGCGGCGGCGGCATGGACCTGGTGGTCGAGCGGCGGGGCGGGTTCGCCACCGAGGAGATGACCCTCAACATCGGGCCGCAGCACCCGTCCACGCACGGTGTCCTGCGGCTGATCATCGAGCTTGACGGCGAGCAGATCGTCCGCGCGGAGCCGGTGATCGGCTACATGCACCGCGCCGCGGAGAAGCTCTCCGAAGTGCGGGACGCCCGTCAGGTCCTGGTGCTGATGAACCGGCACGACTGGCTGTCCGCGTTCAACAACGAGCTGGGGTGGACCATCGCGGTCGAGCGCCTCGCGGGCATCGAGGTCCCCGACCGGGCGCAGTGGATCCGCACCATGATGGCCGAGTGGAACCGCATCTTGAACCACCTGATGTTCTGCGGTTCCTTCTCGCTCGAGCTCGGCGCGATGACGCCGATGTTCTACGCGTTCCGCGAGCGGGAGATGATCCAGGACCTCATGGAGTCCGCGACCGGCGCGCGGATGCACCACTCGTTCTGCCGGGTCGGGGGTCTGAAGGACGACCTGCCCCGGGGCTGGCTGAAGCACTCCGCCGATGTCGTGAAGTGGGTGTCGAGCAAGCTCCGGGACTTCGAGACGCTGATCCTCGGCAACGAGATCTTTGCCGCGCGGACGAGGGGCGTCGGGGTGCTGAGTCCCGAGAACGCCGTGGCGTACGGCGCGTCCGGGCCCGTGCTGCATGCGAGCGGCGTGCCGATGGACCCTCGCCGCGATTCCCCCTACGAGAAGTACGGCGAGGTCGAGTTCTCCATCCCGATCGGCGAGCACGGGGACTCCTACGACCGGTTGTGGGTGCTGGTCCAGCGGATGTGGGAGTCGCTGAAGATCGTCGAGCAGTGCATGGAGAAGCTGCCGGCCGGCGCGTACCGCGCAACGTCGCTGCCCAAGACGATCAAGATCGACGGTGAGATCTACGTCCGGACCGAGAACCCGCTCGGCCTGATGGGCTACTACGTGATCGGCAACGGCGGGAAGTCGCCGTACCGGCTGAAGATGCGCACCGCGTCCTTCTCGAACATCTCCGTGCTGCCGGAGCTGCTCCGCGGACAGCTGTTGCCCGACCTCATCGCGATCATGGGCAGCGTGTTCTTCGTGGTGGGCGACGTCGACCGGTAGATACCCGATCGCGGGCCGGGGCCAAGTCCTCTCGCCCGGCGTTCCAGTTCGATCTCCGCCTCCGAGCGCCACCCCGGTGCGATCGGTCCGCGCTGTTCCTCTTCGCGACGAAGGGCATCGCCGTACCAGCTCGGAGGCCCCAGGTCCCCGCTTGCGACCAGCCACCACTTCAGGCGGCCGAGGCCGCCCGGGTCGACCAGGAGCTCGGCGGCGTTGCGGCCGCTCCAGGCGAGGATGGCCTCGCGGCCGGACCTGGCGTCCTGGGCCAGGGCCTGGCGGCGGCGTTCGCGTTCGGCCCATTCCTCGTACCCGAGACTCAGCAGGGCCGAACGTTGGGAAACCGTGGGGAATGAGCGCAACCCGAGGGCCTCAGCCCGTTCGTGGAGGACGCTGAAGTCGACGCCGGCGGTGATGTCACTGGTCCCCGGAGCCGCCAGGACGTCCTCGACCGGCCGGTGGCCGCGGTAGCCCTGGATCTCCGAGCCCCTGCCGGCCTCGTAGTCGATCAGCAGCGCGTACCCCCAGCGCAGGACCCGCGCCAGCCGGTCCACGAAATGCAGGGCCCCCTCGGGGATCGGGCCCTCCCCGCGCCGTGGGACGCGATGGGCCGCCAGCATGGCCTCCAGGTCAAGCGACCGCTCCTCCACCGCGACGAACCGCCCGGCCCGGACCGCCACCCGGACCTCCCGGAGGTTGCCGTTCCGGCCTCGCCGGGCCCAGAGGAACGGCAAATTGTCGAGGAGCTCGTTGGCGACGACGCATCCGTCGATGCCCTGGTCCATTGACTCCAGGCCGGCCAGCACCCGGACGGGCGGGTCGAGCGATCGAAGGGCCTCGCGGGCGCCTGGGCTCCGTTCGACGGCCACGTACCTCTTCGGGACATCGGCCAGGCCCGCGCGGAGCTGTCGGGCCAGCGTCCCATCGCCTGCGCCCACCTCGACCAGCGTGAGCGGCGATGGCTGGGCCATCTCGCTCCAGCAGGCCCTGAGTCCCCGCCCCAGCAGGTCGCCGAACACCGGATGGACGTGGGGGCTGGTGACGAAGTGGCCACCCTCGCCGACCGGCGGGCGCTCGTAGAAGCCGCGAGGACCGTACAGCGCGAGCTCCATGAACTCCGCGAACGAGATCGGTCCGCGCTGCTCGATCGCCTTGCGGATCGAGCGGACCGGTTCCGTGTCCTGCTCGAGCATCTGGCTCCTCGCGCCCGTCGAGCGGTTACGGGACGTCCGGCTCGCGCCGACAGCTCGCGCCGTCGGGCGAACTCCGCGCTCTGAGGGTACGGCAGCGCGCCCCACGCCGCCGTCCAGGCCCGCGAGCCGCCGTCGGGCGGGTTGGCGCCCGGAGGCGCCGGTTCCCGGGCGCTCGGCTCGGTGTCCGGTGGGGCACAATTCCTTTGTGGAACCGAGGCCGGCGGCGACCGGGGTGGCGGCGAGGCCCGGCGAGCGCGGCGTCGAGGTCCTGCTGATGCGACGGGCGCCGGCGAGCCGGTTCGCCCCCGGCTACGTCGTCTTCCCCGGGGGCGTCGTCGATGCGGGCGACGAGCTGCTGGCCCTCCGGTGGTTCGGCGATCGCTCCGAGCGAACCCGGGCATGTGCCGTGCGAGAGCTGGGGGAGGAAGCCCGACTGGCCCTCACGGCGGACGGGGTCCGGCGGCTCGAGCCGGGGGAGGCCATCGAGCGGGCGGTCGATCCGGCGCCCCCGCCACCCGCCGCGCTGCACGAGATGGCCAGGTGGATGGCGCCCGAGTTCCTGGCCTTCCGGTTCGACGCGACGTTCTACGCGGTCGCCGTCGGACCGGACGCGGTCCCCGTCCCGGACCAGATCGAGGTCGACCGGGCATGGTGGCTGCGCCCGGCCGAAGCGCTGCGCCGCTTCCCGCTGTGGCGCGAGCTCATGTGGCCGACCTACCGGACGTTGCACGCGCTGGCTGGATGCTCGAGCGTCGAGGACGTGCTGGGCCTGGAGGTTCCGCAGGAGCCACCCCTCGAGTCGCTGCTGGCCCGGGCGGTCTCGCCGGAGTGGCGGGCGTGATGCTTCGTATCGTCCGGGTCCTCGCGCCCAATCCGGGCCTGTTCACGCTGGAGGGAACGAACACCTGGATCGTCGGACGGGACCCGGCCGTGGTGATCGATCCCGGATCCGATGACGAGGGACACCTGCAGGCGGTCGTGGGCGAGGCCGGCCGGGTGGGGGCGATCCTGATCACGCACGACCATCCCGACCACGCGCCGGGGGCGGAGCGGCTCGCATCGGCCTCGGGCGCGGCCGTGCACGCCTTCAAGAGAGCCGACGGTTTCCTGCGGCTCCGAGACGAGCAGATGATCTCGATGGGCGAGGCGCATCTCCGCGTCCTGTACACGCCCGGCCACACCGCCGACCACGTGGCGTTCCTGGCAGAGGGGACTGGTGCCATGTTCACGGGAGACGCGGTCCTCGGCCGGGGGACCGCGGTCATCGACCCCCGGGAGGGCGACCTGGCTCAGTACCTGCAGTCGCTCCGGCGCATGCGGGAGGCCCGGCCCCGGGTGATCTACCCCGGACACGGCCCGACCGTGTTCGACGCCCTGGGGAAGCTCCGGGAGTACGAGGCACATCGGACGATGCGCGAACACCAGGTGCTCGAGGCGCTGGCCGCGGGCCCCCGCGCGATCGGGGACATCGTCCCGGAGATCTACGCCGACACTCCCGTGGAGCTGCATCCGGCCGCCGCGGCCCAGGTCGAGGCGCATCTTCTGAAGCTGGAACGGGAGCGGCGCGTAGGGAGGTCGGGTTCAGGGGACGGGGCGACCTGGCAGCTGGTCCGGGATCGCCCCTGCGAACGCTGCGGACGCCCCGCGATGCAGGGATCGAGGCTCTGCCGCCGCTGCAGCCTCGATCTCCTACAGGAACCGTCCTGAAGCAGGGTCCGAGGGCCGCCAACCGCGGCCGGGTACGTGTCAGTGACCCGCGATATGGTCACAGCCTCCCTCTCGTCATCGATGCAGCAACGCCCTCGCTGCCGCCCCGCGGCCTGCGAGCCGACTACGGAGGGAGCAGATGCCGAAGGCCGGAACCGATGCTGCCGGTCGCCGGGGCCTCGGGGACGCGGGGCCGGTTGCACGACGTGGAACTGCTCGGCCCGACGACGGGCGGCCCTCGGACCCGCCGACGGGTCCGCCGGGCTTGGCGACCGCGGCGGCTGACCCGCCAGTCCCCGGGTGGCCCCGCATCTTCCGCCTGCTGGCTGCCGCGCCCATGTTCCGGTTCCTTCCGCGGCGGCAGTTGCTCCAGCTGTGCCGGACGGTTCGATGCCGTCGGTTCGATCCCGGAACGGTGCTGGTCCCGGAAGAGATCACCGACCTGCCGTCATCGGGTGAGGAGGCCGCGAGCTTGTTCGTCGTCGCCGCCGGCTGGTGCACCGCCACCCGAAGCCTGCCCGACGGGCGTCAGGTGATCGTGGGGATCCGGGGCGTCGGTCAGATCGCCGGCGTCGAACGTATCGCGTCCTGTGTTCGGCTCGTTCCGCCGTCCGCGGCGGCGAGTCGACGATGTCGATTTCTCGCCGAACTGCCTGGATGGACGGCGGCCGGGTGGGTCAGCGCCGTCCCCGTGCCGGTGGAGGAGCTCCGGGCGGCGATGCAGCAGTTACCGGCGGTCCGCGACGACGCCGACGCCCTGGCCCACGAGCGCATCGTCGAATTGGAGACCGCGCTGGCGGAGCGGGGTCTCGAGACGGCCGACCGCTTGTATCGCGCCCTGCGCCGCATGGCGCTCCGATATGGGACCGCGACCGCGCTGGGTCACGCGCTCGATCTGCCGCTCGGTCAGGCCGAGCTGGCGCTGCTCGTCGGGACCACCCGGGAAACGGTGAACCGGGCACTGCGGAGGCTGTCGGCGCAGGGGATCGTGACGCTGTGGGAGGGTCGCCCACTTCTGATCCGCACGGACGTCGCCGGTTGGAGGCGGACCAGATGATCACCCGGCTGGTCGCGGCCTCAACTTCACCGACCGGGCCGATGGGGTCGGTCAGAAGGTGCGGCAGGCTGGCCCGCCGGGCATGCTGTTCAGGTGGACAGCTCCCCAGGGGCCCACCGGATGACGGCCGGGTCCTCCTACAACCGAATTCTGGTCGGAACCGACGGTTCCGACAGCGCATCCCTGGCCGTCGCTCACGCGCTCCATCTCGCTCGGAGGCTCGATGCCGAGGTGACGCTGCTCGCGGTGTATGCCCCGCGATCGGAAGAGGTCCGAAGCCCAGGGACGCGGCTGAGCCAGGAGGAAGCACGGGCGGTCCTCGGCGATGCGGTCCCATCGAGCGCCCGTCTGCTCGGAGCCGTCGAGGGCTCCAGGCCGGACGACGCCCCTCCGACCGACGCCGAGTTCGGCGGGGCGGAAGCCACAGGCGATCCCGCGAGCGAACCGGCTTCGCCCGGCGACGGGGTGGGCGATCCGATTCGACCGGCAGGGTCGCAGGCCCGGATCCGCACGAGGGATGCCGCCGGGCCCGTGCATCGAGCCATCCTCGACATGGCGTCGGACCAGGGGACGGATCTCATCGTCGTGGGGAGCCGGCGGGACACCAGCCGCCCGGGTCCCGCGCTGATCCGGCTGTTGCTCGAAGACGCTCCATGCGACGTCCTGGTGGTGGACACCGTGGGGGGGCGCCGACCGACATACCGACGGATCGTTGTCCGATCCGGTCCGCGCGTGCCGGCACGCGCGGCCGTCGTCGCCCGATCGCTGGCCGCCGCTCTGCGTTCGGAGTTGAGCGTCCTCGCTGCCGGCGCGACTGGAGGCGGCCGAGGGGCAACGGGGCGGCTAGGGCCCCCGGCCCCTCTCACCGGTCGAGACTCGTCAGGTCCGGGCGGATCCCGTGCAGCGCAAGGATCGTCCTCTGTTGGGACCGTCCCGGACCTGTCACAATCAGACGAATACGATCTGCTGGTCGTGGATCGGGCTGCGGCCGGGTCCGGCCTCCGGGGGGGCCGGCTGGCTCGCCTGATCGAGGCGGCGGGCACCAACGTGCTCGTCGTGCGTGCCGCGGACCACGCTCCACGAGCTCGTCGGGACCGGACAGGGAAGGAGGCACGCATGGCCAGAGGTGGACCGGATGCGCTCGTCGACGTTCCCCTGTTCGCTGGCTTATCCAAGCGCCATCTGCGCCACATCGCGGGGTTGTGCGAAGAGGAACAGTTCTCCGAGGGGACTTCACTCGCCGAGGAGGGCAAGCCCGGAGACTCCTTCTACGTCCTGCTCGAGGGCGAGGCGAAGGTCGTTCGCAGCGGCCGGCGCCTCGACCGGCTGATCCCCGGCGACTTCTTCGGAGAGATCGCATTGATCGACGGCGGCCCCCGCACGGCCAGCGTCGTCGCGACCACCCCCGTCACCACACTGACGATCTCCCGGAAGCGGTTCCGCAGGATGCTCGAGGAGGATCCGAGCATCGTGCTGGCCATGCTCGAGGAGCTCGCGAAGCGGCTTCGGAACAACGAACGCTCCGCGATCGGGTAGGCATGGGCATCTCGGCCGCTCGCTCCGCCAGCTCGCACCACTCCGAGGAGGCCATCCTCGGCGCGGTGCTGGACGACCTTCGGAGCACGCTCCGGGTGGGGTGGGTGGAACCGGCCTTGCGCACCTTGACCGCCGAGCCGATCTTCCTGGCGGCCGCGTGGTCGGCGACCAGGCCGAACGTGACCCGCAGCTTCGCGGCCGGCGCCGACCGGCTGCAGCGGGTCGCGGTGGAGGCCGCCCGTCGAATCATCCGGCCGCGCGATCTCTCCGATTGGGTTCGCAGCGAATTCAGCGGCATCGAGCGCGAGCGCATCACCCGCACCGCGCAGGCGATGCATCACGCGGCAGCCCGAACATACCTCGTGGTCCAGGCATGGGCGATGCTCGCCCGCAGACAGGCCATCCCTGGAACTGGCCGGGAGGAGCCCCCCGCGAAGCGAGGGATCCCGTCATGGCAAGAGGGACTGGTCGGGACCCCGAGGGCATTGTCGGAGGAGGCGGAAGCTCTCGTCGACGACACGACCGCCGCTCTGGGGCTCTCGGCGACACCTTCGGCGCTTCGGGTGGCCGGGAGGTGGCCGCACTACCTCGAATTGCTGGCGGGAGAACTTCGGTCCGCGGCTGGAAATGCGGGCTGGAACTCCACGGTGACCACGCTGCGCCGAACAGTTGTCGAGGTGCTCGGAGACCTTCCGCACCCGATGGACCTTCAGTGGGACGTGCTGGAGCGCCGGGGTCTCACCGACGGGCGGCGTTCCCACGTCGCAGATCACCTCACCGCCGCGACCTCCGCCATGCCGGCGAACGTCCTGATCGCGGCGGCGATATGGGTCGGCGTGGGAGGCCCGGAGATTCCGGCCGAGTTCTGAGCATGCGAGCTGAGTTCTACCGTCCCGACGATCCCGAAACGGTGGTGGGCCTCGCGCGGTGGGATGGGCGCCGGCCGCAGGTCGAGGCTTCGGACGACGAGATGCGATCGGTGATCCGGCGGATCTTCCGCCCGAGTCCGGTCGTGGCCGACGACCCGTCGCTCCGACCTCTGGGGACCAAGGGGGAGTCGGTGCTCCAGCCCGGGAGCCTGGAGTGGTTCCGGACGGCGGCCATCACTCGGGCGCCTGAAGACGGGCTCGTCGCGAGGCTGGTCCCCGAGGTGCCCTCGAGCACCGGCTGGGACCCCGCCTCGGCGTATCGAACCTTCCGCCAGGTCGTCACCAGACTCGAGTCCCCGGCAACCGGTCGAGTCGAGCCCACCCCAGAAGTCGCGAAGCCCGTCTGACCAGCCACTTCCCAGTTTGACTAGTCCTTCTGGGCTACGTAGAAATCCCCCGCCCGATGGACGGCTGTGGCTTGACCCCCGACAACCCGAAGCCCCATGATCCTAGGTCCAAAGAATGTCAGCCTCAGCAGTCACCCACGCCGGAGACGTTCCCCGCGATTCAAGCACGCCCACCCGTGAGCCCCGCAAGCTTCGGGTGCTTGAGTGGGCGGTTGGGGCCCTGACTCTCGGCGTCCTCGCTGCTCTCCTTGCAACCCACTTTGAATCCACGATTCGGAACAGTGGAAGTGCTCTCGCCTGGGGCATTCTGTTGTTAGTTGTAGACCTCGCCCCCGTTCGTTACTCGGATCAGATGCAGGTCACCATGTCGCTCCCGGTCCTACTCGGGGCCGGGATGATCCTCACACCGACTCAAGTAGCATTGGTAGCCTTTCTTGGTTCGATTGACCCAAGAGAGCTAAGACGTCGCATCAGCTTGGGTCGTGCCGTCTTCAACCGAAGCCTTATCGCGCTTTCAAGCCTCAGCGCTTCCGCCGCCTTCCACAGCTTGGGTGTTTCCCTACTATCGTGGCCCGGCATTTTGCCAGTCGCCGTATTGTGCGTCGTGATCGACACTACTTTGAATTGGTGTCTAGTCTCTCTGGCCCAGTCGCTTGCATCCCAGAGGCGGTTCTTGGTGGCGCTAAAGGGGATGATAGGGCCCTCCTTACTCGAATTCGGCGTGACATATCTCTCCTTTGGCTTGGGTGGACTATTGATCGCCACCGCCGATGTCAGGCTCGGTGTTTGGGGCTTGGTGGCATCCCTGATCCTCCTGACTTTGGCCAGGCAGCTTTTCGCGCATCGCCGGGAGGCGAATCGAGCAGCATTGGCAGTTGCAGCCAAGAATCAAGCGCTTTTGACGATGACGGCTAGGATTGCGGAGGAACGGCGAGACGAAAGGAGCAAGGTGGCTGCCGCTCTGCACGACGACGTGCTCGGTGGCCTCTACCGAATCGAGCTCAGCAGTGAGGTGTTGCGCCAAGATCTGAATCAGGGCCGTCTGCTGGAATTGGAGGCTGATTTGCCTCAGCTCACAGAGGCGACTCGCGGTGCCGCTACTGCGATGCGGGGGATAATCCGGGACTTGCGAGGCGGTCCCTTGGCAGCAGGCGAACTCGATACAACCTTCCGCCTCCTGTTGGACGACGTTGCAAGTCGCACGAGGGCCACGCTCGTGCAAGAAGTAGCAGCGGTTGAAGCTCCACCTCTAGTTCAGCTAGTCCTCTATCAGGTGGCCAGGGAAGCGCTAGAGAATTCGATTCGACATGCACGTGCTTCCGAGATTCACGTGCAGCTAGGTATGGATAGGGATGGGAGTGCTGTCCGACTGGTCGTGAGGGATGACGGCCTAGGGTTTGACCACTCCGCGGTCGATACTAAGACTCACTACGGCTTGCAGCTCATGAGGGAACGAATTGAGGCAATCGGAGGAGTGCTACTCGTAGAGTCGGCGCGTGGTGCGGGAACCCTCGTTGCTGCCCGGTTGCC
Source organism: Actinomycetota bacterium (assembly GCA_045805265.1). Taxonomy (GTDB): domain Bacteria; phylum Actinomycetota; class UBA4738; order UBA4738; family JACQTL01; genus JBJMLO01. The sequence goes on along the minus strand of JBJMLO010000011.1, from coordinate 442,603 downwards.
TGCTGCGAGTAGTCGCCTTGAGCGCGATGGCCCTGGCTCCCCCATATAAGTCAGGGCCCGGGCCTCTCAGCCCGGGCCCCCAAGGATCTCGGCTCGCAGATGAGCTAGAACCGGAAGTGCGCCCCTCCCGCAAGCACGAGGGCCAACAGCGATCCAGCCGCGACCGCGATGCGCTTTACTAGCCGCATGTCTCTCCTCCTTCCACCTTCGCGAGAAGACCTGGGGGCTTGCCTCTCGCGAGTAGGACTCTATTGTCTTCGAGGCCCACTATGGGGGGACCCCCATCTGGGGGACAAGGCCCCACTCGGCCTACGATGAATGCTGTAGGCCATGGGGGAGGCTGGTCGGGGGATTGAGAATCGGCCGAGTCGGGACCAAGCTATGCTAGCCGGCCGACTCCGGTTCTATGCCTGAACAACGGACGTAACCATCATGCTTCCTCGAGAACGGTTCGTGCGCCCCACCCCCTTGTCGGTATTCCAGGCCGGCGTGGCTCTGGTGTCGATCGTGCTTCTCGCCCTCCTCCTCGTGAGCATGGGGGGGCCGTGGAAACTCGACCTTCTCCTCTGGACGGCCGTGGTAGCGGTCGTCGAGCTCGTCCAAGTGCCCTTCTGGAAGGGAGTGCAGGTCAGCATCGGCTTCCCCATCCTGCTCGCGGTAGGCATCATTCACTCGCCTGCTCAAGCTGCTCTCGTTGCGTTTGTAGGATCCGTTGATCCGCGCGAGTTTCGGCGCGAGGTGACCGTCCTTCGCGCCCTCTTCAATCGATCCCAGGTGGCGATGGCCGTACTTGCCGCAAGCTCCGTATTCCATGCTCTCGCCACCGCTAGGAGTGGTTGGGAGTCCGTGTTACCAGTCGCCATTCTGGCTGGTCTGTGCGACTATGTGGTAAATGTCACTCTGGTATCCGGGGCTGTGGCGATTGCCTATGAGATCAGCTACGTGGAGTCTCTGCGCCGCATGCGTATCGGTCGCTCAGTCGAATTCTTTGTGAACTACATCGGTTTGGGGTTCTTTGGCGCCGTGCTTGCAAAGCTTTACGTCGATCCATTGGTTGGCGTCTGGGCCATCCCCGCGGTGCTGATGCCCCTAGTCCTTGCACGCCAGATGTTCTTCCGTACCCGGGCCCTTGAACAAGCGCACGAAGCACTGAAGGTCCGAGAGCAAGTGATGAGAGGACTCTCTGACCGAATGGCAGAGGAGCGTCAGGACGAGCGGGCTCAGATAGCTGCATATCTTCACGATGATCTTGCTCAGCTACTGTTTCGCCTGTCTCTCCAGGTTGATGTGGCCAAGAGACATCTTCGTTCGGGCGAGACCGAGCAGACGGAGGAGGATCTGGAGAGCATCCGCGAGACCAAGAATCGGACGTCCGATTTGGTTCGCGCCCTGATTCGGGACCTTCATCGGTCACCGTTGGGCCGCAAGGGTTTGGGAGAGGCGCTTTCCAGCTTCCTCTCGGATATCGCCGGAGGCTCGGGTGTGCAATTCGATATCCACGTCGTCGACCTGAAGCTGTCGCCAGCAATTCAGTTGCTGATCTATCACATCGCGCGAGAAGCGGCGATGAATGCACTCAAGCACTCCGGAGCGTCGTCGGTGTCGGTTTCCGTTCGGCGCCAAGACGAGGGTGTGCAGCTCCAGGTTCGTGATGATGGAATCGGCTTCGATACCTCGGCCCCCGGCCCCGAAGGCCATTTTGGTTTGGCGATGATGAGTGAGCGTGCGCAAGTAGTCGGCGCGGACTTCAACATGGTTAGTGCACCCGGAGAGGGTACAACTGTTACGGTCACTTTCCCAGATTCGTGGATTCAGGACGAGGAGGCGGAGGATCCTGTTTTGGACTCTCAGAACGAGTCTTCTCTTTCCCCCGTGGCCGAGCCGTCTCCCTCGCCGCAGAGTCTCTCCGCATAGCTACTGCGATGATCCAAATGATCCCAGCATAGACAAGTACATCTCCAACACTCACAACTTGCCCTATGGGTTGCGGAATACCAATTGAGTCTGCGAGGCGGAGAAGATGGTCATTGTCGGTCGCTAGGTGATGCTTTGCTCCTCCATGCTCAATCAAGTAATTCAACAGGGTCGATTGGCCGGAACGGACCAACGCCCCTCGGGTCACAGGCATGCCGTGATTTACGCCAATGACTAGGCAGTTCAGCAGGAGCCCCGCAATCACGAGGGGCATCCCGCCCACTCGGCGATTGATTGCGGCAAATGCGATCAGCATGGCGAAGGACGCCATGAGAGCGCCGAAACCGAAGCTACGAAGGGCGTTTCCAGAGACTGGGAGGAACTGAAGGGCGAGGCCCACCAACGCAAGAGGCCACACCCTGAGCGACAACGCCTCCAGATTTCGGAGGCGACCTCCCATCAAGTAGCCGATGACAATCGCCAAGATCAGGGCGCTGGCCAGGAGAAGCATGAGGAGTAGCCTATATCTGCTTCTCGGCGACGACGTTGATGGGCGTCGGATACCTGTGACCCGAAGGTGATGTCCGGTCTGCGGCGGGCATGGGTGGAATTCCCGTTCGCTACCGACTCATAATGGCCATTGGGTGCCGAGAGGCATCGGTCAGGCGGCTTGAGCCATGGCGATCCAGTAGCGTGGCCAGGGTGGTGGATCAGGGGTTCTTTGGGCCTGGGAGCGAGTCTTGGCGGGTACACCGCGAGGTGACCGTGCTCTTTGGGGGGGCGCGGGCCTTGCTCATGCAGGCGGCGCACCCTCTGGTCATCGCTGGGGCTCGGGAAACTGGGTTCTACCGGCAGGATCCGTGGGGACGCTTGCAGCGGACGCTCATGCTCACCTACGCCCTGACGTTCGGGACGCGCCCCGACGCGAAGCGAGCGGCGGCCCGCATCAACGCCGTTCACCGCTCGGTTCGCGGTATCGACGAGGTCACCGGCAAGCCCTACGACGCGTTCGATCCGGACCTCCTGCTCTGGGTGCATGCATGCCTGGTCGACAGCGCCCTGTTGTTCGAGGAACGGACCATCGGGCGGCTGGACGAGGCCGGGAGACAGCGATTCCACGAGGAGCAGATGCTCGCCGCTGAGCTGCTCGAGCTCCCTCGCGAACGGATCCCCGCAACCGCTGCTGACCTCCGCTGCTACATCGACCGCGTCGTGGCGAGCGGCGATCTTCTCGTGACCGACGCAGCCAGCGAGGTGGCGGACCTGTTCCGGCACCCGCCACCTGGAGCCGAGTGGCGGCCCATCCTGCGCGCCGTGGCCTGGTGGGCCTTCGGCTCGCTGCCGGCTCCACTCCGCGATCAGTACGGGGTCTCTTGGAGCCCGCTGAAGGAAGCGGCCATGCGGGCCAACCTCCGCGCGGTGCGCTTCCTCCGGCCCGCCCTTCCTCCGCGCTTTCGCTACATCCTCCCCGCCCACCAGGCAGCCCGGCGCATCGGCGTCCCCGTCTCCGCCTGAGCCACCTCGAAGTCGAATCATCCGCCGCTGACGCCCGGCGAGCGGTTGCGGGGATTCGATCTGTCCGTCGATGATGACTGCTCGGGATTCGACCACTGGAGGCTCGCGGATGCCCGATTTCGAGCGCGACGGCTGGCGACTCGCCTACGACGACCAGGGGACCGGGCCCGCGGTCCTGTTCATCCACGGGCTGCTCATGGACCGCACCATGTTCGACGCACAGGCCGAAGCGCTCGCCAACCGGTACCGGGTGGTCCTTCCCGACCTCCGAGGCCACGGGGAGTCCGAGCATGGTGGGGAGCCCTACGACCAGTGGGATCTCATGGAGGACGACGTCGCGCTTCTCGACCATCTCGGCATCGAGCGTGCGGTATGGGGTGGCGTCAGCCAGGGTGGCTTCCAGTCGCTCCGCGCGTCGCTGAAGCACCCGGACCGCGTCGCGGGTCTCGTGCTCATCGACACGCAGGCGGGTCCGGAGGACGAGACTCGCGCCCCGATGTACGAGGCGTCCGCGCAGGTCGCCGTGGAGTCCGGCTGGAACGAGGACCTCCTCGGCATCGCGGCTTCGATACTGATCGGGGCCAGCGCGAGCGATGCGGTCCGGCAGCACTGGATCGCCCGATGGCTGGCACAGGACACGTCCGACGCCCTCCAGGTGATCCAGTCCGTCACCCGCCGGGACGACATCACCGACCGGCTGCCAGAGATCCAAGCTCCGGCGATCGTCATCCACGGCACCGAGGACGTCGCCATCGACATGGACCGGGCGCGCGAGCTCGCCGACGGGCTCGCCGGACCGACCGAATTCGTCACAGTGGACGCCGGCCACTCCTCGACGGTCGAGCAACAGGACGCCGTCACCGCGGCGATCGAAGGCTTCCTCGAGCGGGTGTGGCCGGCCTGAGCGCCTCGCCCCGGACCCGGCACGCCCGGCGCCTGTTCGCAGGCATAGCGCCCCAATACGACCTCATGGCTGAGCTGCTCTCGTTCGGCCAGAACCGCAGGTGGCGGCGGTTCCTGGTGTCGAGGCTTCGCGTCAACGCCACCGGCCGGGTCCTGGACGTGGCGACGGGGACGGCCGGCGTGGCGATCGAGATCGCCCGCCGGACGGGCGCACGGGTGGTGGGACTGGACCAGAGCCCCGAGATGCTGCGGGGTGCCCGCGCCGCGGCCGATTCTGCGGGGCTCGACGGTCGCGTCGCGCTCGTCCTGGGGCAGGGCGAGCGGCTACCGTTCCCCGACGGCGCGTTCGACGCCGTCACCTTCACGTACCTGCTCCGATACGTGGACGACCCCGCCGCCACCCTCCGGGAGCTGGCCCGCACGGTCCGTGTGGGAGGGACGCTCGGAAATCTCGAGTTCCTCGTGCCGCCGAACCCCGCGTGGCGTGCGGGATGGGTGCTGTATACGCGCGTGGGGCTGCCGCTCGGAGGTCGACTCGCCTCCCGCGAGTGGTCGTCGACGGGGCGGTTCCTCGGGCCGTCGATCAGCGAGTTCTACCGGCGATACCCTCTGGCGGAACAGGGCGGGTGGTGGCGGAATGCCGGCATCTCGCCGGTCTGGCACCGGCCCATGAGCCTCGGAGGCGGCGTCGTGATCTGGGGAACGAAGTCGGCGGGACCGCCGGATGCGTGAGCTCGGGCGGAGCAGGGACGCTCCCCGTGAGGCTCCTGCCGACCGTGCCGGCCCCACGTCGCGGCGTCCGGACGCCCCCGCCTCGGGGCCTCCGGACGACCAGCCCGCACGACCGGCGTTCTACGCCCTGCGCTCGGGAGGATGGGGGGACTGGTGGACGCTGCTGCACCCGCCGTACACGGCCTGGCACCTGTCCTACGTCGTGTTCGGTGCTGCGGTGGCGGCCCGGTTCGACGGCGGCAGGCTGGGTGCGACGGTCGTCGGGTTCTTCCTCGGCGTCGGCATCACCGCCCATGCGCTGGACGAGCTGCAGGGCCGACCACTGCGGACACGGATTTCCTCGAAAGCGCTGTGGACGGTCGCGGTCGTGGCCCTCATCGGCGCCGTCGGCCTCGGCCTGCTCGGCGCGGCGAGGGTGACGTGGTGGCTGCTGCCATGCGTCGCGTTCGGAGCGTTCATCGTGCTGGCCTACAACCTCGAGCTGCTCGGCGGCCGGTTCCACGGCGACTGGTGGTTCGCCGTCGCGTGGGGAGCCTTTCCCGCGTTCACGTCCTTTCTCGCGCAGACGGGGACCGTGCGGGTCGAGGCCGTGCTGGTCGCGGCGGCCTGCCTGATGCTCACCGTCGCGCAGCGCGCGCTGTCGACCCCGGTCCGGCGGCTCCGGCGGAGGACGGCCGCGGTCGCCGGGCAACTCGTGCTCGACGACGGCACCGTCGAACCGATCGGCGAGGCCACGCTGCGAGCGGCACCGGAGCGCGCACTTCGGGCCATCGCCACGGCGCTGTCACTGCTGGCGGTGGGCCTGGTGGTGGCCCGTCTCACGTGAGCGGCGGATCGCCGGCCGTCACGCCAGCGACGCTGTTCGGCTCGCCGACGCTGGTCGCGACGCCCAGGGAAATGCCATCCACCACGACAAGGAACCGAACGACGTCCACCACGCCCGGGAAGCGCTGCCGATGACGCTCCCGCCCTCCGCCGGGGAACCGAGACAGGCCCCGCCGGAGCCGCGGGTGCGGCGCATGTTCGACGAGATCGTGCGCCGATACGACCTGGTGAACGACGTCCTGTCGGCGGGGATGGATAGGCGATGGCGGAAGGCCGCGGTCCGCGCCCTCCACGCGCTGCTCGACGCGCCGGTGCTGGACCTCGGATGCGGCACCGGCCGGCTGGCCGAGGGTCTCGCCCGCGAGCTGCGGGTCCGCGGTCGGCGATTCGGCCATGGAAATGGAACGTCCGCCGTCGTCGGCATCGACGTCAGCCTTCCGATGCTCCTGTCCGCCCGTCGGCGCCGCTCCACACCGGTCGAGCTCGTCCAGGGGAGCGCGTTCCGGCTGCCGTTCGCCGACTCCGTCTTCGGCGGGGCCGTGAGCGCGTTCGTCCTGCGCAACCTCGATGACCTCCCGGCGGCGTTCCGCGAATTGGCCCGAGTCCTGCGGTCCGGCGCCGGCATCTCCCTCGTCGACATCACCGAGCCCTCGAACCCCCTGCAGCGCAAGCTGTTCGACGCCTACTTCCGTGTCGCGGCGCCGGCCGTCGGTGGGCTGGTGGGACGCCGAGCGGCGTACCGGTACCTGGTCCGCTCGCTCGCCCACCTGCCGCCGCCCGCCGAGGTGGGGCACCTGCTTGTGGACGCCGGCTGTGAGGGCGTCCGGTGGAGATCGCTGGCACCCGGAATGGTTACCCTTTGGACGGCAAGACGAGCGTGAGCGCCATCCACGACCGCTCGCTCCCACGAGGATCGACGTGGCCGAACTGAGCAGAGAGGTGGGGCTGGGCCTCGCCGCGCGAGGCTCGGTCTCCGACGTGGTGGCGTGGGCCGAACGGGCCCGTCGCCTGGGTCTGTCGTCCGTGTGGGTTCACGACTCCTACTTCGAGCGCGACGCGGTGACGTACGCGTCCGCGCTGGCGTCGCAGGTCGACGGAATCAAGGTGGCCCTCGGCGCGGTGAACCCGTTCACGAGGCACGGGGTCCTGCTTGCCATGACCGTCTCCGCGCTCGACGAGATGGCGCCCGGCCGCATCGTCCTCGGCCTTGGATCGGCGCTGCCGCTGCGGCTGGCCCAGATGGGCATCGCCTACTCGCCGCAGGAAGGCCACGACCGGGTCGCCGCCACCATCGACCTGCTCCGAGCGATGTGGAAGGGCGAACGGATCCCGCCCGGCTCGGAGGGGGTCCCGCCGGTCGAGCCGATGTTCGCACCCGTCCATCACGTCCCGATCTTCGTCGCGGGCTACCGCACGCCGATGCTGCAGCTCGCTGGGCAGAAGGGGGACGGGTACCTCGCCCGCCCGCTCGAGTCGCTGCCGTCGTTCACCGGCATGGTCCCCAAGATCCGGCGGGCGAGCGTCGAGGCGGGGCGCCCGGAGGATGCCGTCCGGATCGCCGGCTACCTGTTCGGACTAGTCGACTCCAGCCGGCGCGCCGCGTTGAACCGGGCCAAGCGCGAGCCGTTCATCATCTACATGATGGCGATCCAGACCGACGTGGCCCTTCGCCGGGCCGGGCTGGACCTGGAGCTCCGCGACCGCATCCACCAGCTGTGGCGGAACGAGGACTACCACGAGGCCGCGCAGCTCATCCCCGACGAGATGCTGGACGCGTTCCTCCTGTGCGGGACTGAGGAGGAGGTCGCCGCCCGCGCCTTCGACTACCACCGGGCCGGCATGGACGTCCCGGTCCTGCAGCCCGTGGTCCAGGAAGAGGAACAGGTCCACGCGATGTTCCGGGCCGCCGAGCTGTACGGAGGGCAGGAATCCTCATGGGTCGTCACCACCGGAGAACCAGCCCCGGCCCACGAGCCACTCGGCGACCCCGGCACCCGGCTTTCCGGTGTCCGAACCGGAACCCTGGTCGAGGAGCGCCTGCCCGTCGCGACACGGCTGTGGCGACACGCCGCCGCGTGGTTCGAGATCATCCGGCCGTTCAGCTTCACCGCGTCCGCGGTGCCGCCCGCGGTGGCCGGCGGGCTGGCCGCGCTCGACGGACGGTTCCACTGGCCGCTGTTCCTCGGGGCGCTGTTCGCGTTGTTGCTCCTCCACGTCGGGACCAACGTCACCAACGAGATCTACGACGTGCGCAAGGGCGCGGACCGCATCACGTCTCCCAGGGCCAGCCACGCGTTGCTCAAGGGCCGGCTGTCGGAACGGGAAGCCTTCGCGATCGTGCTGCTGTCGTTCGTCGCGGCGACCGGCATCGGTGTGTGGCTGGCCGTCGAACGCGGCTGGCCCGTGATCGCGCTGGGCCTGGCGGGGCTCCTCGGCGGCTGGGGATACACGGCCCCGCCGCTCGAGTACAAGTTCCGGGCGCTCGGCCTGCCGCTGGTATTCCTGCTGTTCGGACCGCTGTCCGTGATCGGGGCGTACTACGTGATCACGGGAACGTTCGAGTGGTCGACGGTGGCCGTGAGCGTGCCCGTCGGACTGCTGGTCACGGCGATCCTGCACGGGAACGAGTGGCGCGACATCTCCGAGGACGCACGGGCGGGCGGCGTGACGTTCTCGATCCGGGTCGGCCGGCGGCTGGCGCACGGTGGGTACCTGGCGCTGGTGGTCGGCGCGTACCTGGCGCTGGCCGTCGCGGTGCTGGTCGAGGCCCTGCCCGTGGAATCGCTGCTGGCGCTGTTGTCGTTGCCGCTGCTCGTCCGGGTGATCCGGGCGTCGGAGCTCGGCGCGATGGGCCAGCAGCGGGCGATCGCGATGCTCGACCTCGAGACCGCCCAGTTGCACGCCGCGTTCGGGTTCCTGCTCGTCGCGGGCCTGGCCATCGCGGCGCTGCGGTGAGCGACGCGGTCGGGGTGGCGTGGCATGCGGACCTGAACGAAGCGCCAGTCGGGGCCTCGTCTCAGGGCCGGGACCTTCCGCTCGCCGGCGGACTGGGGGGGGCCTACGGCGCGTTCGCCGCGGCGTTCCGCGGCCCCCGGGAACGCTTCTGGCAGCGCATGACCGCCACCGGCGCCGCGCTCGGGGCGCTGGCGCTGGTCGCCGAGCCCTCGCTGCGGCGGACCCGGGTCCGGCCCCGCGACGTGGCCCTCGGCCTGACCGCGGCGGCCGGGCTGTACGCCGTGTTCCGGATCGGTGACCGGATGGCTCGGCGGATCATGCCCAGCGGCGCCGAGGAGATCGACGACGTCTACGCCCTGCGCTCGCTCCGGCCCCGGAACGAGATCGCTGCGCGGCTCGCGCTCGTGATCGGCCCGGCCGAGGAGCTGTTCTGGCGCGGGTTCGTGCTCCGGCGTCTCCAGCACCGGCTCGGCCGCTGGCGGGGAGCGGCCGCCGCCGCCTTCGTGTACGGCGGCGCGCACGTGGTCACGGGGAACGCCACGCTCGTCGGCGCCGCGACCACCGCGGGCGCCTACTGGAGCGCGCTGGCGTCCGCCGGCATGCCCATGGGCGCCCTGGTCGTGAGCCACGTCGCTTGGGACGTCTGGATCTTCCTCCTCCAGCCAACCGTCCCGCCGTCAGCGGAGGGTGCGCCCCGTCACGAATCGGAGACGGGCTCGGCAGCGACCACGGCCAGAACCTCGTCGCCGTAGCGCGAGAGCTTCGCCGGGCCGATCCCTGGGACATCCAGCAGCTCCTCGGTGCTGCGCGGCTTGCGGTCGGCGATCGTCGCCAGGGTCGAGTCGTGGAACACGACGTAGGCGGGGACGCTGTCGGCCTTCGAGCGATCGAGGCGCCACTTGCGCAGTCGGTCGAGCAGGGGGCCGCCGGCCGCCGTGCCCACGGGACGGCCGGGTGTCGCTGCGGGCTTGGCGCGTGCCTGCTGCTCGCGACCGCCTGTGATCTCGTCGACGAAGGGGCTCCGCCCGGCCCGGCCTTCGCGGGGCCACGACAGCACCAGGTGCCGACGGGCCCGGGTGATCCCGACGTACAGCAGCCGCCGTTCCTCGTCCTCGGGCGCGCGGCTCCGGCCGGAGCGGAACGGCAGCTCGCCGTCGAGCAGCCTCGGGAGGAACACCGCGTCGAACTCGAGCCCCTTGGCCCGGTGGTACGTCAGCAGGTTCACGCCGCGCCCCGATTCCTCCGTGGCGAAGCGGTGGGCCAGCTCCGCCAGGAATGCGGCGACGTCGCCGTCATGGTTCTTGGTCTCGAACTCCGTCGCCAACGCCCGGAACCGGCCGAGGTCTGCCTGCCGCGTCGCCTCCTCGGCGGAGTCGAACTCGCCGCCCGGCCGGTACCCGAGCGCCGCGATCGCGCGCTCCGTCGCCCCCTCGGGTGGTCCCGTCTCTCGCCGCAGCCGGTGCACGACCGCGCGCGGCCCGGACCTGCGCAGGAACGCGCCGTCGCGGACCTGATACGGGATGCGCGCCTCGGCGAGGGCCTCCTCGAACGGCTCGGACCGGGCGTTGATCCGGTACAGCACGGCCATCTCCTCGTAGGGAATGCCCTCGCCGTGCAGCCGCCGGACCTCCTCGACGACGAACGCGATCTCGGCCGCCTGATCGGGGAACCACCGCAGCGTCGGCGCGGGCCCCGAAGGGCGGGTGGCGCGCAGTGTCTTCGGGAACCCGCCGAGCCGAGGCACCAGCTGGTTCGCCACCGTCAGCACCTCCGGCGTCGACCGGTAGTTCTCCTCCAACGAGACCACCCGGGCGTTGGGATACCGCTCCGCGAACCGCAGGAGGTGCTCGGGCGACGCGCCGGTGAACGAGTAGATCGTCTGGTAGTCGTCGCCGACCACGCAGATCTCGTCACGCCCGCCCAGCCACCGGTCGAGCAGGGCGGCCTGCAGCGCGTTCACGTCCTGGAATTCGTCGACGGTGAACGCGGCGAATCGCGACCGGACCTCCCGGACGGCCTCCGGGCGCTCGTCGAACAGCCGGATCGCGAGCCGCAGCATGTCCTCGAAGTCGATCCGGGGCACGGCGCGCTTCCGCCGCTCGTACCCCTCGTACAGCCGGAGCATCATCTCGGCCGGGATCGGCGGCTGGTGGCCGGCCTCCTCCAGCGCGTCCAGATACCCCTCCGGCGGCACCATCCGGTTCTTCGCCCACTCAATCTCGCCGGCCAGGTCGCTGCGGGGCAGGAACTTGTGCGGCGGCGGCAGCGAGTTCGCCATGGGTGCGATCAGCCGGGCCTTCGAGTCGAGCACCTCCGGCAGCGCCGACCCCGCGTGCCGCTCCCACAGCCGCCCGAGCTGCGCCAGCGCAGCCGCGTGGAACGTCCGGGCCTCGACCCCCTCGACGCCGAGCGCCCCCAGCCTGGACTTCAGCTCCCGCGCCGCCTTCTCGGTGAACGTGACGGCCAGGATCTGCTCGGCCCGGAACGTCCCGGTCGCCACCTGGTAGGCGATCCGGCGGGTGATCGTCGTGGTCTTGCCGCTGCCGGCCCCCGCCAGGATCGCCACCGGCCCGCGCACGGCCGTGGCGGCTTCGTGCTGGGCCGGGTTCAGCCCATGAAGGATCGCCTCCGGATCGGGTCGCACCCGCGGATCGTACCGAGCCGCTCCGACACGCACGCGAATGGCGCCCCAGGGTCCGCCAGGGCGACACGAGGGACGGGGCTCAGCCTTCGCTGGGAGTGGCGGTACCGGGACCGGAAGCGCTCTGCGCAGGCGGCGGTCCAACCGTCGCCCGGCGGTCGCCGGGGGAGAGGATCTCCACGACCTTGCCGATGATCTGCCCCACCGGGATCTGGCCCAACTCGGAGAACCGGGAGTCGTTGGAGTTCGACAGGTTGTCCCCCACCACGAATACGCGCCCGGGCTCGACTGTCCACGGCCCCATGGTGCGGCGGTCGGGCACGGGTGAGGCGGGCATGGGGAACTCTTGCCCGTTCAAGTAGAGCAGCCCGTCGCGCTCCTCCACCGCGTCGCCCGGGAGCCCCACCACGCGCTTCACGAACGTCATCGCCTCCCCGGGGACGTCGAACGCGATGATGTCGCCCGGCGAGGGCAGGCCTGCCTCGAGTACGTACGCGCCCTCGTCGACCAGGACGGTGTCGCCCTCCTTCAGGGTCGGTTCCATCGACACCGAAGGAATGAAGATCTCGCGGGTCGGTCCAACGACGTTCGTTCCCTGGGCGGGCCCGCCCGCGCCCCCGCCGTGAAGCGCAAGAGCGAGACCGGTACCGAGCCCGGCGGTCAGCGCGAGCGCCACCACTGCCGCGAGGACCCGTGCACGCCGGCGGCGAGCGGCGCCCCGCCGCACCACCAGCTCAAGGTCCGGGATCGCCGGCCGCCGGTCGCCGATCGCGGTGCGAAGCAACTCCCTGATCTCAGTCACCGTTGCCTCCGAATCGCGCTCGCATTGAAACCCTGGCCCGGTGGATCCGCCCCCGCACGGACGCCGGCCGGACGCCGAGGATCCGCGCCGCCTCCCCCGCGGGGTAGCCCAGCCACTCCACGAGCATCAGCGCCTCGCGCTGCCCGCGAGGCAGCGACGCGAGCATCTCCCGCACCTCGTGCTGCAGTTCCGGGCCGATGTCTGCCGCCGCCTCCGGCGACCCTGTCCCCCGGCGGTGCCGGAGCGCGACCGCCGCCCGCCGCAGCCGGCTGCGGTGCAGGTTCAGCGCCGCGCGGTAGACGTAGCCCGCGGGCGAGCCCATGACCCGAACCCGGTCCCAGCGCTCGTAGGCCCTGACGAACGCCTCCTGCGCCAGGTCCTCCGCTCCGAGGGCGTCTCCCGCGACGATCACCAGCGCCCGGGCCACCGACCGGTACTCGGCCCGGAAGAAGTCCTCGAAGGTCACCGGCGGGACCCCCGTGTCTGGTTCGGCGCGCGTCTCCACCAACGCGGTAACGCGCGGATCGGCCGGAACGTTCGGGTCGCCGATCGATCCGTTCACGGAAAGCCCCTCGCTACGGCCAGCCCCGGTGGTGGTCGTTGAAGGCGGCCACCTCCGCCGTGGTGGTCGGGCCGAAGGTCCGGTTGTCGAGGGGCAGCTCGCGGCGGACCCGCTCCAATTCCTCCCGGGTGAACTCGCACGGCACGGTGGCCGGGTCGACGCCGTACAGGGCGGCGGCGTTCCGCCCGAGGATCTTGGCCTTGATCTCCCTCGTCAGCTCCGGGTACCCGAACCGCTCCTGGAACTCCGGTGTGATCTGGAAGGCCCGAAGCGCCTGGATCTGGTCCTGCGGCGAGCCGTAGAAGATCGAGTCCGTTCCCCAGATCACCCGGTCCTCGCCGACGTGCTTCAGCAGCTTCCCCAGCACGTGCGCAGCCTGCGTCGGGGTCTTCATCAGGTACCACCACGTGGACCCGAGCTCCGCGTAGACGTTCTCATTGGGACCGATTCCATTGTCGATCAGCGACGTGATCAGCCGGTTGACGCCGACCGTCTTCGTGGCGTTCCGATACGGCCCCTCGGTCCCGCCGATCTCGAACCCGGAGTGGTACACGAGGAACCGCACGTCCGGGTGCCGGCGGGCGGCCGGTCCGATGTCCTCGGGGGACGCGAACCGGGAGCCGCCCGACAGCCCCTTGTGCGTCGCGACGACGGGAACGCCGAGCTCCACGGTTCGATCCAGGAACGCGTCGCCGACCCTGGGGATGCCGCGCTCGTGGTCGTCCAGCCACCAGCCGCCGCCGCCCGAGTACAGGTCGGGGTAATGCGTGAAGGCCTTCCACGCCCTGATCGGGTACCGGCGGACCCGGTCGGCCATGGCGTCGAGGTTGCCCTCGAGCGACCCCACATTGGGCATGACCAGCGCGTGCAGCAGCACCCGCTCGTCGTGGCACAGCCTCTCCGCCACTCGCCGGGTCTCGTCCATGACCTCCGGCGAGAGCGGGCTGCCCGCAGGCGCGATCGGCAGGGCCGACAGCACCAGCATGGTCGTATCGCTGCGCAGGAAGAACTCCGTCATGAAGTGCTCGATGTCGAAGCACACGCGCGGGTCGCTCTCGCCGCAGTTGCGCTGCGGGAACTTGGTCCACCAGCTCTCGCCCTCGCGGCTGATCGGGTTGACGTCGTACTCGAGCAGGTGGCCCTGCACGTCGAGGATGAATTCCTCGCCGCCGACCGTCTGGTGGGCGGCGTCGGGTTCCGTGGTGGCCTCCGTGGGGACGGCGAATGTCCCGCCCGGCGTGGTACGGAGGCGGGTCCTGCTCCTGGCCTCCTCGCGAGTACACGCGTCGAGGACGAGAAGGGTCGTCGCGGCGCCCATCGCCGACAGCAGGAACTCGCGACGTGACATCCCCAGACGCCGGGCGTTGCGCTCGCACTCCTCGCGGGCCCGGCGGATCGTCTCGGTGATCGCCGGCTGGAGCGGTTGGGGCTCGTACTCCCCGTTGGAGCAGGGGCCGAACTTGATCGGCAGCCCGGGGTCCTCGTCGAGCCAGTCCATGCGCGCCCTCCGCGGTGTCGCCACCGTAGCCGACTCCTTCGCGCGGGGTGAGGTTCCCGCCGCCGCCGTTTCCGGGGGCGGGGGGTAGGCTGGAAGCCATGACGCTTGCGACGAACCTCGGTGAGCTGAGGGCCTCCGGGTACCCGGACCGGACGGTCAAGGAAGAGCTCCGGGACAACCTGCTGCGAAAGCTCGGAGGCGGCGGGGACCTGTTCCCCTCGCTCATCGGCTTCGACGACTCGGTGCTCCCGACGCTCGAGCGGGGCATCCTGGCGGGGCACGACCTCATCCTGCTCGGCGAGCGGGGGCAGGCGAAGACCCGGCTGATCAGGCACCTGGTCGAGCTGCTCGACCCCGAGGCGCCGGCCATCGAGGGGTGCGAGGTGAACGACCACCCGTACCGGCCGATCTGCGCCCGGTGCCGGGCGCTCGTCGCCGAGCGGGGCGACGACACGCCGGTCGCGTGGATCCCGTCCGATCGGCGCTACGCGGAGAAGCTGGCCACGCCGGACACCGCCGTGGCCGACCTGATCGGCGACGTCGACCCGATCCGCGTGGCGGAGGGCCGGTACCTGGCCGACGAGCTCACGATCCACTACGGGCTGATCCCGCGCACCAACCGAGGGATCGTCGCCATCAACGAGCTTCCCGACCTCCCCGAGCGGATCCAGGTCGCGCTGTTCAACATCCTCGAGGAGCGCGACATCCAGATCCGCGGCTACCAGATCCGCCTCCAGCTCGACCTGCTGCTGGTGGCGACCGCGAACCCCGACGACTACACGAACCGCGGCCGCATCGTCTCCCCGCTGAAGGACCGGTTCGGCACGCAGGTCCGCACCCACTACCCGGAGACGCTGTCGGACGAGGTCCGGATCATGGACCAGGAGGCGCGGAGCCCGGCCGGGAAGGTCCCGGTCCGCGTGCCCCGCTTCATGAAGGAGCTGCTGGCGGCATTGACCGCCGAGCTCCGGCGCTCGCCCCACGTGAACCACCGCAGCGGGGTCAGCGTCCGCTACTCGATCGGGAACCTGGAGACCCTGGCCGCGGCCGCCGTACGGCGGGCGGCGCGCTCGGGCGAACCGGAGGCGGTCCCCCGGGTCTGCGACCTCCCGGCGGTGGTCGAGTCGTCGCTCGGCAGGATCGAGTTCGACACGATCGAGGAGGGACGGGAGCAGGACATCCTGTCAAGGGCGGTTCGCACGGCCGAGCTGGAGGTGTTCCGGCGCCGGCTGGCCGGGTTCGACTTCCAGCCCCTGCTCGGCAGGTTCTCCGACGGTTTTGTCGCCGAGAGCTACGACCTCATGCCGGCCGGCGAGTTCCTCGACCAGTTCGGCGATCTCCCGGGACTGGCCAAGCTCCTCGACCGGTTGGGCGTCGAAGAGGAGAGTCCCGGCGTGGCCGCCTCGGCGATGGAGTTCGGCCTGGAGGGCCTGCACCTGTCACGGCGGCTGAACAAGGACACGGACGGCCGGGGTGGCGCGCGGTACGAGGCCCCGGACCCCGGCCGGCGCTAGTCGGGATCTTCCGGCGGGGACTCTGAGAACAGGCGGCGCCACCACGCCCTGAGGCGGTGGGGGATGAGCTCGTCCTCGGCGCGGTGGCGCGCCCACTCGTGCTCGAGCTCGTCGTGACGACTCCGCGAGATCTCGCTCTCGACCTGCGGCGGGCGGGGCATCGGGCCCGGGAGCGGCATGGGTCGAAGGTACGCCCGGGATCTCGGCCGGGCAAGTCAACTCTGAGCGAAGCCGTCAGTGCTTGCGGCGAAGCCTGGAGAAGAAGCCGCGGATGCGGTGGGGCCGGGGAACTCCCGCCTCGGTGAGCCGCTCGCGCTCGGCGATCGCCTCCAACTCGTTCTCGCGCTCCCGGAGGGCCGCTGCCTCGAGGTCCTCCGGGCGTGGGGTGGGACCAAAGAGAGCCATGGCCGCACGGTATACCCTGCGGCGCCGGCGGACAGGGTCGGTTCGCGGGGTTCCCAATCGGGAGGCGCTTGCCGGCCGGGTCGAGTTCGACACGATGGAGGAGGGGCGGGACCAGGACATCCCGTCGCGCGGGGTCCGGACCGCCGAGCTGGAAATGCTCCGGCGCCGGCTGGCCGGCTTTCGACTTCCAGCCCGGGTGGGTCGTCAGCGCTTGCCGTGGAGCTTCGCGAGGAGCGCGCGCAGGGGATGGCGGCGAGGGACGGCGGCGTCCACCACTCGTTCGCGCTCGGCGATCTTCTCCAGGTCATGTTGCTGCTCGCGGACGGTATCCGCTTCGAGCTGACCCGGGCCGGGAACCTGACGCATGCCACTCCAGTTCATGGCTCCACGGTAGGTCCACATCGCCGGCTGCACAAGCGCCGGGTCGCCGCTTCTCGATCTCAGGGGTAGGATTTGCAGTTGCAATGATCCGGACCCGGTCCTGGGGCGACGTCGCCCTCATGATCCCGTTCCGCGGGTGCTGTCCCGGTGCCCACGCCCGGGCCGCCGTACGACGCCCGTAACTCCGCGCTCGACCCCGTCGCCCGACCACCCCGAAGGAGGATTCCAACCCATGGCCGCCCACACGCTCGATGCACGAGGTTCCGCGTGCCCGATGCCCATCGTGAAGACCTCGCAGGCCATCAAGGGGATGGCGGTGGGGGACACGCTCGAGATCCTCGCCACCGATAGGGGAGCCGTGTCCGACGTGCCGGCGTGGTGCAGGTTCACCGGGAACGAGCTGCTCGAACAGTCCGACGACAGCGGCGTCTTCCGGTTCGTCGTCCGCAAGGCGTCGTGAGGGGATGGCCGACATGACCGATGTGCTGACCGGGACCGCAACGGAACCGTCGCCTCAGCCCGCCGACGGGGAGAAACCGACCGGGCTGACGATCATCGCCTGGTCGGGCGACCTCGACCGGATCTGGCCGACGCTGATTCTCTCCACGACCGCGGCGGCGAGCGGCATGCAGGCCACCGTGTTCTTCACGTTCTGGGGCCTGTTCTCCCTCGTGAAGCCCGGCGTACGGGTCACCGGCGAGCACTGGATGCAGAAGATGCTCTCCGTGATGAACCCGGGCGGTGCCCACAAGGGCAAGCTGTCGAAGCTGAACTTCGCCGGCGCGGGCCCCGCGATGATGCGCAAGCTGGCCCGCGACAACAAGGTCCCCGAACCGCAGGAGCTGCTGGAGCTGGCCCAAGAGATGGGCGTCCGGCTTCTGCCGTGCCAGATGACCATGGACCTGCTCGGGCTGAAGCCGGACGACCTCATCGACGGCTTGGAGGCACCCGTCGGTGCCGCGACCGCGCTCCTCGAGATGAAGGATTCGGACATCCAGCTGTTCATCTGAGCCGGCCTGGGTCGGACCGACGCGCGGCAGCATTCCGGCGCGCGTGGGACCATTGCCGGCCGTGGTCGGGGTGCACCGGGTCCTGGGGTTCGCGGTGGTGGGCGGGTTCGGCCTGCTCATGGTGTGGGGATTCGGGGCCCGAATCGCCAAGCGCGACCCAGGCGCGTGGTTCTGGCGGCTGCTCGGCGCCGAGCAGGTCGTGCTGGGCGTGCAAATCGTCGCCGGCATCGTGCTCCTGTCGATCAAGGGGTTCCACGCGCGGCCCGTCCTGCACTACCTGTACGGGTCCGTGTTCCCGGTCACGGTCCTCGTGATCGCGCATGTGTTCGCCCGCGACCTCGAGCGCGACCAGCACGTCCCGTTCGCGGTGGCGGCCTTCTTCTGTTTCGGGCTGACGCTGCGGGCGCTGTTCACCGGCCTCGGCATCGGTTGACCTGCTCAACGCGGTTGCCACCGGGTCGATAATCGCGGTGATGACCGAGGCACCCCGATCCCTTTCCGAATCGGGCGAGCGCGAGCTGAGCCGTCTCGACCCGTGGAGCTTCCACGTCCTGCCCGGCGAGGGCGTCGGCTGCGACCGGGTCGTCATCGGCACGACGGGCTCGTTCGCCGTGGTCTTCGAGGGCGACGGGCTGCCGACCGGCCTCCGGGTGCCCGGCCTCCGCCGCGCTCGCCGCGCCGCCCGGCGGCTCGAGGGGCACGTCCGCGCGATCGGGGTCCAGGGCGGGGTGTTCTCGATCCTGTGCCCGCGGGGCGACGCCGTGTTCGCGCCCCGGACGATGCGGGGCGTGCGGGTCCTGCCGTCCGTGTTGCTGGCCGGCGAGATCTCGGGCCGGTCACGCTCGGCGATGCCCCATCAGGTGAAGCGGGCCGCCGAGTCCCTCACCCGGATGTTCCGCCAGGCCCGCTGACGCCCCCGGGGTTCCGCCGGAACCGGCGTAGGCTGGATGCCGGATGCGCTTCCGGTACTCGCGGTGGGACGACACCCAGGACCCGTTCGGCCCCGACATGGCGGCGGGCGAGCTCCTCGATGAGATGTCGGAGGAGCTGCTTTCGGGCGACGGCGCCGAGTTCGCCATGCGGCGGTTGCTGCGGCGGGGGATGCGGGGCTCGTTCTCGGGCCTCGACTCGCTGCGGGCGCGCCTGCGCCGGCGGCGCCGCGAGGAGCAGGAGCACCTGAACCTCGCCGGGCCTCTCGAGGAGGTCCGGCGCCGGCTCGACGAGATCCTGGAGCGGGAGCGCACCACCCTGTCGTTCGAGCCAACCGAGGACGCGCGGATGCGCGAGGCGTTCCTCGACGCGCTGCCGCCCGACGCGCCGGGGAAGATCGGCGAGCTCCGCGACTACCGGTTCACCGACCCGCAGGCCCAGCGGGAGTTCGACGAGCTGCTGGAGTTCCTGAAGAACGAGGTGCTGAACTCGTACTTCCGCGCGTTGACCCAGGGCATGCAGGGGATCTCGCCGGAGCAGATGCAACAGCTGAAGGACATGCTCGCCGAGCTGAATCAGATGATCGAGGCCCGCGAGCGGGGCGAGCCATACGACTTCGATGGCTTCATGCAGCGCCACGGCCAGTTCTTCCCGGGGAACCCCCGGACGCTCGACGAGCTGCTGGAGCAGATGGCGCAGCGCATGGCGGCCATGTCGCGCCTGCTGGCGTCGCTTTCGCCGGAGCAACGCAGGGAGCTCCAGGCCCTGGCCGAGCAGATGATGCAGGACATGGACCTGGCCTTCGAGGCCGACCGCCTGGGCCAGAACCTCCAGGGCCTGTTCCCGCAGATGCCGTGGGGCGACCAGGTCATGGGCGAGGGGGACGAGGCCATGCCGATGTCGGCCGCCGTGGACGCGCTGGAGCGCATGCACGACTACGAGGAGCTCGACCGCTCGCTGAAGGGCGACTACGCGGGCGCCGCGCTGGAGGACGTCGACGAGGGCGCGCTGCGCCGAACCCTCGGCGAGGACGCCGTCCGGGACCTCCGCCAGCTGAAGAAGATCGAGCGAGCGCTGGAGCAGGCCGGGCTGATGTCGCGCCGCAACGGCCGGCTGGAGGTCACGCCGCGGGGTGCCCGGAAGCTGGGAGAGCGGGCGCTGACCCGTCTGTTCGAGCACCTCCGGAAGGACCGGGAGGCCGTCCACGAGGCCCGGGACACCGGCGGGCAGGCCGAGCCGACGGGCGCGACCAGGCCGTGGCGGTTCGGCGACTCGGGGCAGATCGCCGTGCAGCGCAGCGTGTTCAACGCGGTGGTCCGGAACGGGCCGGGCCGGACGCCGTCGATGCTGCCGGACGACTTCGAGCTCGTGGAGGCGGAGACGCGCACCGAGGCCGCCACGGCTCTGCTCCTCGACCTGTCGTTCTCGATGCCGCTGCGGGGCCACTTCGTCCCGGCGAAGCGCATGGCGCTGGCGCTGCACGCCCTGATCGAAGGGCGGTACCCCCACGACACGCTGTACCTGATCGGGTTCAGCGACTACGCGCGGCGCATGCAGCCGGAGGACCTCACCGCAACCGGGTGGGAGCGCGTGTACGGCACGAACATGCACCACGCGTTCAACCTGGCCGGGCGGCTGCTGTCGAAGCACCCCCGGGCGACCCGGCAGGTCATCATGGTCACCGACGGCGAGCCCACGGCGCACCTGCACGGCGAGCAGGCCATCTTCGCCTGGCCGCCCGAGCCCGAGACCATCCGGCTGACGCTGCAGGAGGCCATGCGCCTCGCACGGAGCGGCGTCACGCTCAACGTGTTCATGCTGGAGGACTCGCCGGGGCTGGCGCGGTTCATGGAACGGCTGGCCAGGCTGACGGCCGGGCGGGTGTTCCTGATGAACGGGGACGCGCTCGGCGACTTCGTGGTCCGCGACTACGTGGCCCGCCGGGCGTCGTAGCTCGCCCGGCATGGCGCTCCCCGATCCCCGCGCGTTCTTCTCCGACGATGAGATCGACCGCGCCCGCCGGTATCACCGCCCGGGGTACGTGCGCTCGGTGGTCGGGGCGATGGTGTCCTTCGCGTACCTCGCGGCGCTGGCGTTCACGGGGTTGGGCGACGCGATCGCGGACTCGGTGGGAAGCGCGGCCGCGTACGTCGGAGTCGTGGTCGTCGTGGGCTCGCTGCTGGGGCTGCCGCTGCGGGCGTGGGGCTTCGCGCACGAGCGCCGGTGGGGGTTCGCGACGCAGTCGTGGGCCGGATGGCTGAACGACTGGGCAAAAGGCGCTGTGGTTGGACTCGTGATCACGGGCGGGCTGCTGCTCGGGTTCCTGACGCTGGCGCACGCGATGCCCGACACGTGGGTGTGGGTCGCCGCGCCGCTGGCGGCGGCCGTCGTGTTCGTGCTGTCGTTCCTCGCGCCGGTGGTGTTCGAGCCGTTGTTCAACAAGTTCCGGCCGCTGGAGGACGAGGCGCTGGCCGAGTCGGTTCGGGCACTGTCGCGCGAGGCCGGCGTTCCGGTGCGCGACGTCCTGGTGGCCGACGCCAGCCGCCGCACCACCAAGGAGAACGCGTACGTGAGCGGCCTGGGAGCGACGAGGCGGGTCGTGGTGTACGACACGCTGCTCCGCCGGGGGTCGCCGCAGGAGGTCCGGCTGGTGGTGGCGCACGAGCTGGGCCACCGCCGGGCGGGACACGTGATGAAGGGAACGATGACCGCCGCGGCCGGCGCGGTGACGGTGGCGTTCCTGGTGTGGGTGCTGCTGGGGTCTCCGGCCGCGCTGGACGCGATCCACGCGAGCGGTCCCGGCGATCCCCGCGTCGTCCCGTTCGTGCTGCTGGTCGCCGCGGTGGCCGGGCTGGCGAGCGACCCGTTCGGCATGGCGGTGAGCCGGAGGTGGGAACGCGCCGCGGACCGGTTCTCGATCGACCTGACCGGTGACCCGGAGGGATTTGCCGAGATGGAGCGCAACCTGTCGATCGCCAACCTGTCCGAGCTGGCCCCGTCGCTGCTCGCTTATCTGTTCACGTTCAGCCACCCGGCACCGGCGGAACGCATCGCCGCCGCGAGGGCCCGCGCCGGCGCCGCGGCACCAGTCTCAAGGTAGCCGGAGGGGGCGGCGCTTCCTGTGACCAACGCCAACGATCGCAACGGAGAGGACCGCCGCGTCGTGAATCCCTTTGTCGGCGACGTCGTTGCGACCCGCTACGCCCTGGCACGACCGCAGCTTCATCATCACGTCGTTGCTCTTCTTTCCGAGCGGCTGCCGCGACTTGGCTCCGTCATCGACGCCGGCTGCGGCACGGGTCTATCTACCGAGCCGTTGGCGGCATTCGCGAGGCTTGTCGTTGGTGTCGACGCGTCTGCCGACATGCTTCGGAGGCGAGAGGCTGATGGCACCGCTCGGTACGTCGCCGGACTGGCCGAGCGCTTGCCGTTTCGCGACGCCGTCTTCGACATGGCGACCATTGCGTCGGCGATCCACTGGTTCGATTCCAGTGCGATCGGCGAGATTGGCCGCGTCCTTCGACGAAGCGCCTGGCTCGTCGTCTACGACGTGTGGTTCCGCGCCGAGATGGTGGGGACGGACGCCTTCGCGAAGTGGATGAGGGAAGAGTGCGGACCGCGTTACCCACGTGTCCCGAAGAACGAGTTCATGCCGACGAGCCTGGCGGGCATGGGAGTCACTCCTGCATGGGACGAGGAACTCCGGTTCGAGGTACCGATGACGCTCGATGCGCTCGTGGCCTACCTGATGACGCACAGCGAGCGGATTGCCGCCGTACGCGAGGGTCGCGAGACCGAGGCCGAGCAAGAGGCGTACTTCATCGACGCATTCCGGCCGTATTTCTCCGTTGCCGAACGGCGTCAGCTTGCGTTCGGGATCTGGGTCAAGGTCTTCTCCCGGTGACGCGCAGGTCCGAGCGCCAACAGGTCCGTGTCGTGAATCTTCGTCGCGTTGACCGCCGGGGTATCGGGATGCTCCAACCTCCGACCGCTCAGGCGAACCCGGTTACTGGAATCGGCTAGGAGCGTGAAACGATTACCGGACTCCTCCGCCCCCGCCATCCCATTGCTTCTCCCCGGTCCAGGGCGGATCGTGGGCCCACATGAGCGGCTGCGGGCGCCCGTGCAACACGCGGGTCGCCCCGTGGCTTGGTCTGGGGTGAGGACATGAAGGGCCACACCGTGACGGAGGCGCCCCCGGTGCCGGCGCAGGAGCTCGACTTCGAATCGTTCTTCCGCGAGGAGCACCCCCGAGTCTACCGGCTGGCCTACCTCCTCTCCGGCGACAGGGCGGAGGCGGCGGACGTCGCGCAGGAGGCCATGGCCAGGGCGCTCGAGCGGTGGGACCAGGTGAGGGCGATGGCGTCGCCGGGAGGCTACGTCGTGCGGACCGCCCTGCACCTGCACCACCGGCGGCTCCGCCGCCTCCGTCTGCGGCCCCGCGAGGCCGACGCCCAGGGCCCACCAGCCTCCGTCGATCCGGCGGTGCTGGCGGCCGCCCGGAGCGACGTGATGCGGGCGCTGCTCGCCCTGTCGGCGGGACAGCGGCAGGCGCTCGTCCTCACCGAATGGCTGGGGCTGGACTCCGCCGAGGCCGGCCGCGTACTCGGGATCCGGCCGTCGTCGGTCCGGGCGCGCGTCCACCGCGCCAGGGCGGCGTTCAAGGAGGCGCTGGGAGAGGGCTATGAGTGACATCAGGGACCTGCTGGAACGAGAGACCCAACGGTTGGTGCCGCCGGACGCCTGGGAGCCGGTCCACCGCCGGGCCCGGCAGCGTCACCGCCGCCGCCGTGTGGGTGCAGCGGTCGTTGCGCTCGCCGTGGCCGGTGTGGGAACGGCCAGCGCGTGGCTCGCCGTGACGGGGCTTCGCCACGGAACGAACGAGCGGGTGCCGATCTCCTCCGGGACCACCTGGGACGGCGGCCGGATCGTGTTCCAGTGCGACGGCGCGCTGTTCGCCCATGGGGCGTCCGCCCCGAACTTCTGCACGATGCGTCCGGACGGAACGGACAGGCGGCTTCTGCGGGGCTCGCCGACGCCTGAGTGGGATGCGGCGTGGTCGCCCGACGGCTCGCGGATCGCCTTTCGCGGTTACTGGGGGGACGGGTGCGAGGGCTGCTACGACCTCTACGTGATGAACGGCGACGGATCGGATCTCGAGCGGCTGACCCACGGCGTGAACGCCGCCAACCCCTCGTGGTCGCCCGACGGGTCGACGATCGCCTTCGACACGAGCGGCTACGGATCGATCGAGACGGTGCGTCTCGACGGCTCGGGACTGGCCAAGCTGACGGCAGGCCACGACGCGGGCTTCGAGGACTGGACCCCGACGTGGTCTCCCGACGGCGAGCGGATCGCCTTCGTGCGGGCCACCCTGGGGCAGAGCATCGACCTGTGGGTGATGAACTCCGACGGCGGCGACGCGCATCGTCTGGTCGGTGCCGATCAGGTGGGCGGCCCGGTGAGCGATCCGACGTGGGGGCCGGATGGAGTCCTCCTCGCGTTCGGCGCCCTTGAGTCCAACACGACGTCCTCGCTGTGGTCGTTCGACGCGCGCAGGCAGCTCGACGGTGATCCCAAGAACCGGCCGCATCGCCTCGTGGGCGGGCCCGATCAGAACTGGACGCCTGAGTGGATCGACGGCGGTTCGCAGCTCGCCTTCCTGCGTGGCACCGAGCGGAGCGCGGACCTCGCCGCCGTTCGGATGGACGACGGGACCATCCGAACGCTGATCCCGGACTTCCCTGGCGGGCAGTTCTCGTTCCAGTCGCCACCGGGCGGGGCGGCCGGGGCCTGCGTCGACCCCGGCCCGCCGCAGTTCATCCCGTGCGCCGAGGCCCTGCAGCTCGCTGTCGACAGCGGGTTCCCCGGCGGGGCGGGCTCCCGGGTCGACGTGCGGCTTGTGCACGGCTCCCCGAGGGTGGGACCGGGCACCGACGGGCCGGAGCGGTGGATGTGGGCGGTCGCCTACCGGGACAGCCACGCGTACGAGGCCGACGGAACCCTCATCCGGCAGGATTACGTCGTTGACGTCGACGCGGAGACCGGGGCGTTCCTCGGCGCGGGCATCTGAAGCGATGGCTAGCCGGACGAGCCGCTGTCGTCCGGAGCGGGCTGATCGTCACGACGGCGACACCGGCAGGTTGAAGTGGATCGTCGTGCCCACCGCGGGGTCGCTCTCGGCGGCGATCTCGCCTCCGTGGGCCTCGACCAGGCTGCGGGCGATGGCCAGGCCGAGCCCTGAGCCGCCGGTACCGGTGGCCTTCACGTAGCGGTCGAACACGTGTGGCAGGTGCTCGGGCGCGATTCCGGGGCCAGTGTCGCTCACCGCGAACGCGACCCGGTCGCCATCGCCGCCGCGCTCCGCGGACACCGTCACGGTTCCGCCTCCAGGTGTGTGCCGCACGGCGTTCGTCAGCAGGTTCGACAGGACCTCGCCGATCCGCAGCGGGTCGACCGACAGCTCCGGCAGTCCGTCCGGGACGCTCGTTGCCAGCCGGACACGGCGCTCCCCAGCATGAGCGGCGAACGCGCCCACGGCGTCCTCGACCAGCCTGCCCGGCGTGACCGGCTCGCGCTGCAGACGGAGCGCTCCGGCCTCCGCCGTCGACAGCGTCTGGAGGTCGTCGAGCAGCCGAGCCATGATCCTCGTCTCCTCGAGGACCGGGCGGAGGTGCTGCTCGTCCATCGGGTACAGGCCGTCGAGCAGGCCCTCGGCGTTGCCCTGGATCACGGCGAGGGGGGTGCGCAGCTCGTGCGTCACATCGGCCAGCAGGGCTCGGCGGCGTTCCTCGTCGGAGCCGAGTCGCTCGGTCATCGAGTTGATCGACCTTGCCAGTCGGCGCATCTCCCGCGGTCCGCGCTCCTCGACCCTGACCGAGTAGTCACCGCCGGCCACCCGGTCGGCCGCCGCCATGACCTCCCCGACGGGCGCCGCCAGGCGCCGGAGCCACCGCCCGAGCGAGATCAGCCCCAGCAGGAGCACCAGGCCGAGCACCGCGGCGAGGGGGACCAGTCCGTGGTGGCGCCGCAGCCCGAACAGCCCCGACAGCACCGCCACTGCCAGCGCGCTGGTCAGGAATAGCAGCCCGAAGAACAGCGCGAACGCGAACCCGATCCGCCGGGCGACGTGGGGCGGACGGAACCGCCGCCAGGCGGCCCCGCCCTCCGGCGGCCACGGCTCGTTCTCCGGCCACCACGGCGGCCGCCCGGAGCCCCCTCCTCCACGCCACGGCGGCCCGCCGTAACTCCACGGAGGCCCGCCACCCGACCCGCCGTGCCTCCACGGCGGCCCGCGGCGCCGTGTGTCACCCGGCTCCTCAGGCATCGGCGAACCGGTAGCCGACCCCGTGGACCGTCAGCAGGTACCGGGGTCGCCCGGGCTGCGGCTCGATCTTCCGGCGGATGTTCTTCACGTGGGCGTCCACGGCCCGCTCGTAGGACTCGAAGGCCACGCCGTGCACCGCCTCCAGCAGCTGTCCCCGGGTGAACACCCGTCCGGGCTCGCGGACCAGCGTGGCCAGGAGCTCGAACTCCGTCGGGGTCAGCTCGATCGCCCGTCCATCGACCGCCACGCGCATCCGGGGCAGGTCCACCTCGACGCCGGCCGCCCGCAGCACCTCCGGCCCTCCCGCGCGGGCCGAGTCGGTGCGCCGGAGCACCGCGCGGATCCGGGCCACCAGCTCGCGGGGACTGAACGGCTTCACCACGTAGTCGTCGGCGCCGAGCTCCAGCCCGACGACGCGGTCGGCCTCGTCGCCGCGGGCGGTGAGCATGACGATCGGGACGTTCGAGGTCCGCCGGATCTCTCGCGTGACGTCGAGCCCGTCGCGGCCGGGCAGGCCGAGGTCGAGGACGACCAGGTCGGGCTTGGATCCGCGGGCGCTGGCCAGCGCGGACTCGCCGTCGCCGGCCACGAGCACCTCGAACCCGGCGTGCGCGAGGTAGTCGCGCACCAGGCGCGCGATCTTCATCTCGTCCTCGACGACCAGGATCGTCCTCACGGTCCAGACCTCCCCGAAAGGGTGACGAACGGCGGGGGCGGGGGCAACCCGCATCGGCGCCCCCGCCCCGTTCGCCGCCGTTACGCGGTCGACGGCTCGCCGCCCGCGCTCGTGTGCTCGCCCTGCTCGTGCAGCCGGCGGTGCCACTCCTGCACGGAGCCCTCGTCGAAGCCCCACCGCCCGGGCCCGCCACCGTGACCCATCCCGCCGGGCCCGCCCCACTTGCCGGGCCCGCCGTGCTCGGCCCACCGCCGGCGTCGGAACGCCCCCCCGACGGCGAAGAACCCGAAGATCACGAGCGGGAAGAGCAGCAGCCCGAAGGGGAAGCCGTATCCGGTCCCCACCACCCGCACGACCTGGCTGGCGTGATCCGCCTGGTCGATGCCGTGGTTCACTCCCGCGTGGTAGGCGCTCACCCCGACCAGGATCCCGGCGGCGACCACCAGCAGCGTCACCCCCAACAGCAGTCCGCGTCGCATGTCTCCTCCTTGGTCGCGACGTCCTTCTGCATCCCATGCTGCGCCCCGCGTGTGAAGGAGCCGTGAAGCCCCTGCGGAGGGTTCTGGGCGATCCTGGCCGCGTCGGGCGCTCGGGTTCACCCGGCGGTGACGGGGTCCCACCACAGCGTCGTCACGGGCTGCTTCCGCCGGCCGATGAACCACCGCCCGTCCTGGTCGGACCACAGCCGGTCGTCCAGAGCCTCGGCCACCTCGTCGTCGCGGTCGGCAGTCAGGCACAGCATCCGCCGGGCCGAGGCCACGGCGTCGGCCCGGGGTCCCACGCCGAGGCGGGGCAGCAACCAGTCCTCCCGGCGAACGTCGATCCCGTCCCCCCGGAGCACCGCCTCGGCGTCGCCGGACGTGGGGCCGTCCGGCCGTTCCAGCGACCAGAACCGCATCCACAGGTCGTTCATCCACGCGCGGGGGTGCTGTGCCGTCATCTCGATCACGACGCGCCGCCTCGCCCGGTCCCCCAGCGCGAGGCAGAACGCGGCCAGGTCCGGAGCGTTGTAGACGACGTGGTGGCAGACCACCACGTCCGCGGGCTCAACGAGCGCCGCGTCGTCCGGCCACGACCCATGCACGACGTGGTGCTCCACCCCCGCACCCGAGGCGAGCTCCTCGAAGGCCTCCAGCATCGGCGGCGAGGGATCGAGCGCGGTGACCAGCCCGGCCCGGGGCGCCAGCGCCAGCGATGCGGCCCCCGCGCCGGCCCCCACGTCGAGCACCGAGCCGCCGGCCGGCAGCGCCTCCAGGACCCGCCGCGCGGAGGGCGACCCGGCGGCCTCGCCCGCGGACCGCGACGCTCGCGCCCGGAACGGCTCCACGGGGAACCCCCACGGCGACTCCGGCGCCCGCGCCAGGATCTCCTCCGGCAGGGCCCAGGCGGCGAGCTGCGACGCCCACCGCTCGGCGGCTGTCCCGCTCACTCCGAAGGGGAGTCGGGGTCCGGGCCTTGGAACCGGGCGCGGAGGACCTTCTTGTCGAACTTCCCCACGCTCGTCTTGGGGATCTCGTCGACGAACTCCACCCGCTCCGGCAGGCACCACTTCGCGAATTGCGGCGCGATGAAGTCGATCAGCTCGTCGCGGGTGGCCTTCGCGCCCTCCTTCAGCACCACGCAGGCCAGGGGCCGCTCGCCCCACCGCTCGTCGGGCACTGCGATCACCGCCGCCTCCAGCACGGCAGGGTGCCCCATGAGCGCCGACTCCAGGTCGATCGTCGAGATCCACTCGCCGCCGGACTTCACCAGGTCCTTCGTGCGGTCCACAAGCTGCAGGAACCCCTGCTCGTCGACCACCGCGACGTCGCCGGTCCGGAGCCAGCCGTCGGTGAACTGCTCCACCGGCTCGTCGGGCCGGTAGTACGCCTCGGCGATCGTGTTCCCCTTCACCTGGATCTCGCCCATCGTCTTCGAGTCCCATGGGACCTCGTCGTCCGTCGCGACGTCGACGACCCGGACGCGGACGCCCGCGACCGCCCGTCCCTGCTTCGCCCGGACGCGGACCTTCTCGGCCTCGGGGAGGTCGGCGTGCTCGGGGGTCAGCCGCGAGAGCGACGCCAGCGGGCTGGTCTCGGTCATGCCCCACCCCTGCCACAGCTCCAGCCCGTGCCGGCCGAAGGCCTCGATCAGGGTCCGGGGCACCGCCGAGCCACCGCCGATGATGCGGCGCACCGACGACAGGTCGGCGTCGTGCGAGTCCAGGTGCTGGAGCATCCCGATCCACACGGTGGGCACCCCGGCTGTGACGGTGACCTGCTCGCGCTCGATGAGCTCGGCCAGGGCGGCCGGGTCGGCGCTGAACTGCCAGGGGAACACGAGCTTCGCTCCGGCCAGGGTCGCCGCGTACGGGAGCCCCCAAGCGTTCGCATGGAACATCGGGACGACCGGCATGACGACGTCGGATTCCTCGATCCCCAGCGCACCGGCCTGGTTCACCAGCCATGTGTGGAGCACCATCGACCGGTGGGAGTACACGATCCCCTTCGGGTTGCCGGTGGTCCCCGACGTGTACGCCATCGCGCAGGCGTCGTCCTCGTCGAGCTCGGGCCAGGTGAACTCGGGCGACGCGGCCGTCAGGAGGTCCTCGTAGGACGACGACCCCTCGAGCTCGCCATCGCCCATCACGACCACGTGCTCGACGGTCCGAAGCGCGGGGACGATCTTCGCGAAGACTGGCAGCAGCGAGGCGTCGACGCACACGATCTTGTCCTCGGCGTGGTTCGCGATCCACGCGACCTGGTCGGGGTGCAGCCGGATGTTCAGCGTGTGGAGCACGGCGCCCATGCACGGGACGGCGAAGTACAGCTCGAGGTGCCGCCAGGAGTTCCACGCGAACGACGCCACGCGGTCGCCGGGGCCCACCCCGAGATCGCGGAGGGCGTTCGCCAGGCGCGCGCACCGTTCGCCGAGGTCGGCGTAGGTCTCGCGATGGATTCCCTCGGGAGTGCGAGTGGCGATCTGCCGCCGGGGGGAGTACGTGGCCGCCCGTTCGAGCAGCCTCGTGAGGACGAGCGAGTCGTGCTGCATCAGCCCGCGCATGGGAGCCCTCCTCGCATCCGGGAAGCCCGAAGGAACTCGTCGCGCCGATTGTAGGCAGGCGGGCGGAAAGAGCGGAACCGCCGGAGCCCGAAAGCCCCAGCGGTTCCAACATCAAGATAAGGCTGGTGCTCCGCGAAGGTCAAATCGGTGACGCGATCTCGTCGTTCCTTCCCCGGGCCGGCGGAGAGAGGTGGCGTCCGGCGACAAACGGTCCTACCATTGACGTGCAATGAACGAAGAGAGCCTCCAGCGGGCCAATGCCTTTCTCGCCGCAGTTGCGGAAACCACTTCGTCAGGTGAGCTCCTGACTGTCCCTCCCGCGGACATCGGCAAGCGTATTGGGCTACCCGACGCTTTGTCGGCCGCGAGGGCCGTGCGCGCGCTGCTCGCCCGCAAGCGCCTGGAAGTCGCCGACGGCACGTACCGCCTGATCGACGCCCGGCCTGTGGATCCCGGGGAACCCGAGGCCATCCCCCGCCGGCCCCGCCAGCGCAAGGCCAAGGCCGCTCCGGCGCCCCGAGGGCGGGCCGCGGAGGGGGGCCGCCTGACCTACGGCGAGGTCGGCCGCGCCGCAATCGACCGCCTGGTGGACCTGGGGCGCGAGGCGGGAACGCTCCGGGGCACCCTCCGGACGCTGCGCGAGGAGGCCCGCGAGGCCCGCGAGGCCAAGGACGAGGCCGAGCGGCGGGCCCAGGGCCTCTCGGCCAGGGTGAAGGACCTCGAGGGCAAGCTCGAGATGGCGGAGTCGAACCTCCGAACGATCCTGGCGGCGGCGAGGGGAACCCAGCGCGCCGAGAGCGTCGGCGATGCCGAGATGGACGCGATCCTGTCGGTCCTCAAGGGCGGGGGCCCGGCGCCGTCCGAGCCCTGACCGGGTCGTAGTCTCACCGGCCGCCGACGACCCCTGAGCAGCGGGAACGGCCTCCTCGCACGGCGAGCCCCCGTGCTAGGGTTGAAAGGGAGGCGACCCGCCCGACAGCGCTTCCGCTCGTGACGACCCAGTGGCTCCCGGATGATCGAGGCCGCACCACGGCCCGACGTCGCCCGAAAGCGAGGTGAGGACCAGATGATGCAGGAGGAGGCCAGACCGGTCTGGGATGGCCGGATCGGCGACACCACCCTGCGAGTCGAGGTCCAGTCCAACGGGCGCATCGTCGCGCAGTGGCGGGCCAGGGCCGGAGGGGACCGCCGCGTGGTGGTGAACACCGTCGAGGAGCTCGAGCGTTCGGTGCTGTTCCAGCTAATGATCACCGCGCCGCCCGAGGCGGCCGGGATCCCCGCCCAGATCAAGCAGGCCGTCGACCAGGCCCGGGTCGGGCTCCCCGATCCCGCCACCATTCCCCGGGCTCCGCGCAGGAAGCGCCCCCCGCGCCGGCCGGGTCCCCGCCCCCGCCGCCGCCGGTAACTACGCGGGACGGGTCGAGGAGCGCGGCCGGGCCGCGACCGCGCCCAGAGCGAGCAACGCCACCATCGCGGCGACGGCCAGCGGCAAGCGCCACGGTGCACGGCTTCCCGACGCGGCAGGCGCGGCGGCGGCCTCTGCCTTCGGGACCGGGGCCGGCTTCGGCGGCACGAGGGTCGGTGTGATCGGGTCCTGGCGAGGGATGCCGATGTGGTGCAGGAACCGCAGGAACAACTGCCCCATCCTGCCGTCCGCGTGCCACCACCCCGCCCGCTGCTGGCCGAGGAAGAAGTCCCGGGGCGGGCTGGCCATCGTGTGGGCCCACGGCCCCCCCGGCGCGTAGGGGTACAGGAACTGCGTCGTCGCGTGCTGGCAGCACCGCCCCTCGAAGTACGTCACCCGGTACACCGGGCCGAGGGAGGCGCGGTCCGTCGGCGGCGAAGTGTCGATGAACGCGTAGCACGCCGAGCAATTGGGCACGGCGCCGCTGAAGGTTGCGAGCCGCCACATCGGCGTGTTCTCGAACCCGGCGAAGGAGCGGTCGCGGAGCTCGATGGTCCCGACGGCCGTGCCGCCCGGCCCGCCGGGGCCCTCGTCCGAGCCGCCCGAGCCGGACCCTCCGGGCGTCCCCGGACCACCGGGACCGCTGAGTCCCGGTCCGGTGATCGTGGCACCAACCGGGCCCTCGCCCTTCGCCGCGGCCGGCCCCGCCGCCCCGACCACCACCGCAGCCGACACCGCCAGCACCGCCAGGGTCCGCTTCATGTCCGCCTCCGGGCGACTCGGGAAACGATCGTGCCGCCCTGAACTACCGCCTGTCCAGCGGAAAGGTTCCCGGCCCGCGGGGGATCAGCCGGAGTTTCGGGCCTCCCAAGCCTCGGGGTTGAGCAGCGTGGGCGGGCGCCGACCCTCCAGGGCCGCGACCAGGTTCTCGGCCGCCAGCAGGCCCATCGCGTCGCGCGTCTCCACGGTGGCCGACCCGAGGTGTGGGATGACCACGGCGTTCTCCAGCTCGAGCAGGTCCGGGTGGACCTCCGGTTCCTTCTCGAACACGTCCAGGCCGGCCGCGAAGATCTCGCCGTCGCGCAGCGCCCGGGCCAGGGCGGCCTCGTCGATGACCGGCCCCCGCGACGTGTTCACGATCACCGCGGTCGGTTTCATCTTCCGGAACTGCTCCGCGCCGAACAGGTGCCGGGTGTCCGGCGTGAGCGCCACGTGGATCGAGATCAGGTCGGCCTCGGCCAGGAGGTCGTCGAACTCCCGGAACTCCGCGCTCAGCTCGCGCTCCACGTCCTCCGGCGGCCGGTACAGGTCGTAGTACACGACGCGCATCCCGAACCCACCGGCCCGCCGGGCCATGGCCTGTCCGATCCGCCCGAAGCCCACCACGCCGATGGTCTTGCCGTGGACGTCCTGCCCGAGCATCATCTCGGGTCCCCAGATCCACCTCGTGCCCGACCGCAGGAACCGGTCGCCCTCTGGGACCCGCCGGGCGGCGGCCATGATCAGGGCCCAGGCGGTGTCGGCGGTGGTCTCGGTCAGCACTTCCGGCGTGTTCGTGGCCAGCACCCCGCGCTTCGTCAGGGCCGGTACGTCGATGTTGTCGAAGCCCACCGCGTAGTTCGCCACGACCACGAGGTCCGGGCCGGCGGCGACGAGGAACTCGTCGTCGACCTTCTCCGTGAGCAGCGTGACCGCCCCCCGCTTGCCGGCCACGCGCCGAAGCAGCTCGTCGCGGGGGATGGCCCCCTCCTCCTCCCACACGTCGGCATCGGTCCGGGCGTGGATGGCGTCCATGGCGGGCTTCGGCAGCCGGCGGGTGACCAGCACCGGCCACCGCTCGTCGGTCATCGCGTCCCCTTTCGTTCCGCCCGGCGTGCCGGCCGTTCGCACATCCGGCCTGCCGGGCCGTCAGATCGCGGCTTCCGGTTCCCCCCCGGCGACGGGCGCGGCCGGGCGGATCTCCGGCAACGACGCCTTCATGGCGTCCAGCGCCGCCTGGATGTTCTCGATCGAGTTCGCGTACGACAGCCGGAGGTACCCCTCGCCGTGGCGGCCGAACGCCGTTCCCGAAAGGCAGGCCACGCCGGCGTGCTGCAGCAGGTGGTCCTCGACCTCCTTCGACGTCGCGCCCAGCTCCTTGATCGAGGGGAACGCGTAGAACGCTCCGCCCGGCCGCACGCAGGTCACGCCGTCGATGGCGTTCAGCCCGTCGACCACGACGTCCCGGCGGCGCCGGAACTCGGCCACCATCCGTTCGACCGGTTCCCACGGGCCCTCCAGCGCGGCCTGGGCCGCGTGCTGGCTGAAGGCCGACGTGCACGACACCGTGTTGATGACCATCCGCGTCACCGGCTCCACCAATGGCTGGGGGAACACCCCGAACCCGAGCCGCCATCCGGTCATGGCGAACGTCTTCGACCAGCCGTCGAGCAGGACCGTGCGCTCGGCCATGCCGTCGATGTCGAGGACGCTGTGGTGCCGGTCGTCGAACGGCATCGCCCAGTAGACCTCGTCGGACAGGACCACCAGGTCGCGCTCCTGGGCGATCCGGGCGATGGCTTCGAGCTCGCCGCTCGTCATCGCGCTGCCGCACGGGTTGTGGGGCGAGTTCAGGATCAGCAGGCGGGTCCGGTCGGTGACGAGCGACGCCACCTCGGCCGGGTCCATGCGGAAGCCGTTCTCCTCGCGCAGCGGGATCGGCACCGGCGTAGCCCCGGCGAACGACGTGATCGACTCGTACATGGGAAAGCCGGGATCCGGGTACAGGACCTCGTCGCCCTCCTGGCACAGCACCATGATCGTGAAGAACATCACGGGCTTGGCGCCCGGCATCACGACGACCTGGTCCGGCGAGCACTGCAGCCGGCCGGTGCGTCCGAGGAAGGCGGCGACCGCCTCGCGCAGTGGCGGGATGCCCGGGGCCGGGACGTAGTGGGTCTGCCCCGCCCGGAGGGCCTCGGCGGCCGCCTCGACGATGTGGGCCGGCGTGCCGAAATCCGGCTCGCCGATCTCGAGGTGGATCACCGTCCGGCCCGTGGCCTCGAGCGCCCGGGCCCGCGCGAGCACCTCGAAGGCGGATTCGGTGCCCAGGCGGTTCATCCGGTCGGCGAGGCGCATCGCCCGGACGGTAATTCCGCCGCTTCGACATCGTCAAGCCGAAGGGCCCGTTTCGTCCGGTCCGTTCGGTCCGTGCCCCTCGGTCACTTGTGTTGTGTATGCGAACCAGGGGGTTTCGCCGCATGGATTCGCGGGAACGAGCATCCCGGCCGATCGAGCCAGGGAGGGTCTCCGAGGAACTCCATGTCGTCCGCCGTGCATCCCACGACCGCGCGCTCGCGCGTGTTTTCCGCGGCGCCCGAGTCCCTGCATCAGGTCCGGCGGTTCCTCCGGGAACGGTGCGACGAGGCCCGCATCTCGGGGACCGCCGCCGACGACATCCTCCTCGCCGTGTCCGAGGCCTGCACGAACGCGGTCCTGCACTCCCGGAGCAGGGTCTTCCAGGTCATCTGGCGGTGCCGGGTCGACCGGGCCGAGGCCCGGGTCCGCGACCAGGGGCGGTTCCATCTGGGGGGCCTGTCCTCGCGCGGCGAGGACCTGGGTGGCAACGGCATCCCGTTGATGACCGCGTTGATGGACGAGGTCTCGGTCCGGCGGGGGTCCGCCCGGCGGCCGGGCACTGAGGTCCGCCTGGTCAAGCGGCTGGAGGGCGCCGGAAGGTGGGGGCGCCTGTTCCGGCGGACATCGACGTCGGGGACGCGCCCCCTGCCCTCGGCCCGATAGGTCTGCCGCCGGCTACACCCGGAGCGGGACCAGCTGGAACTTCACGCCGTCCACCAGCCCGAGGTCGGTCACCTTCAGCTCCGGGATGACCGAAAGCGCCAGGAACGACAGCGCCATGAACGGCGCCCGGAGCGTGACCCCGCAGGCCTCGGCGGCCGCCTCCAGCGCGATCACCTGCGCGGCCACCTCCCCGCCGGGCCGGAGCGAGACCAGCCCGCCGAGCGGGAGCCCCACCTCGGCGATCACGGCGCCGTCGCGCACCACCACCTGGCCGCCGTCCAGCTCGGTGAGGCGGGCCGCGGCGACGGCCATGTCCCGGTCGTTGGTACCGACCAGCATGACGTTGTGGGCGTCGTGGGCGACCGTCGAGCCCAGCGCTCCCTCGCGGAGGCCGAACCCGCGCACCAGACCGATGCCGATCCTGCCGCTCGCGCGGTGGCGTTCGGCCACGGCGATCTTGGCCAGGTCCCGCCCCGGGTCGGCCACGACGGCTCCCGCCTCGACCCGCGGCTCGGCGGTCAGCGCCCCGGTCACGATCTGTCCCGCCCGGACCTCCATGACCCGGACCAGACCGGCGCCGTCCCCCGCCGGGATCAGCAGCATGTCCTCGGTGACGGGCGCCGCGTGCATCGTGTGCAGCATCCAGTCGGGAACCTCGGGCGAGGGGAAGTCCGCCACCGCCTCGCCGTCGAACACGAGCCGGCCGCGCTTCCAGACCCGCGCCGGACGGAACTCGCCGAGATCGGGCACCGCCACGACGTCGGCCAGGTAGCCGGGTGCGACCGCCCCGTGCCCCCGCAGCCGGTGGTACCGGGCGGGGTGCAGCGTGGTCATGGCCAGGGCGTGCTCTGGCGGGCACCCCAGGGCGACCGCCTTGCGGATCGCGTTGTCGAGGTGGCCATCGCGGATGAGGTCGTGGGGCTCCCGGTCGTCGGTGACCAGCATGCAGTTGTCCGGCCCGAGCTCGAGGACGAGTGGCAGCAGCGCCTCGAGGTTCCGGGCTGCCGACCCCTCGCGGATCATCACCCACATGCCGAGGCGCCGCTTCTCGAGCGCCTCCTCCAGCCGGGTGCACTCGTGGTCCGACTGCACACCGGCCGCCAGGTACGCGTTCAGTCCCCGGCCGGACAGCCCGGGAGCATGGCCGTCCACGTGGCGGGTGCCCGCTGCCTCGATCTTGGCCAGGGCCTCCGGGTCCCCGGCGACGACCGCCGGGAAGTTCATCATCTCGGCGAGTCCGATGATCCGGGGATTGGCCTCCAGCAGCGCGGCGATGTCGCGGTGGTCGAGGGTGTGACCCGAGGTCTCGAGCGCCGACGCAGGGACGCACGACGAGGCCATCGCGTAGAAGTCGAGCGGGACGCCGTCGGTGAGGGCCAGCAGCTGGAGGATGCCCCGGGCGCCGAGGACGTTCCCGACCTCGTGGGGGTCGATCACCACGGTCGTCGTGCCGTGGGGGAGCGCCGCGCGGCCGAACTCCGCCGGCGTCAGCTTCGTGGACTCGACGTGCATGTGTCCGTCGATGAGGCCGGGGACGAGGATCAGGCCCGACACGTCGTGGGTCTGCGCGCCGTGGTAGGTCCCAGGCCTTCCGACCGCGGCGACGTGCTCGCCGGCCACGGCCACGTCGGCCTCCAGGAGCTCGCCGGTGAACACCGACAGCACGCGGCCACCCGCGAGGACCGCGTCGGCCGGGGCGTCGCCCCGGGCGACGGCCACCTGGGAGGCCAGGTCACGATTCCCCATGGATGCCCGGAGCATACGGGGTGGGCGCCGGGCGACGGAAGCCGAGGGCGGCCCGGCCCGGGTGACGCCGGGGTTTCCTGGGAATACACCTCGTCGTGGCCACCCGGACCCGTTCCCGCTCCCCCTCCTCCGCGCGCCCGAGGAAGGCGGCCGCCCGCGCCGCCAGGCGCGAACAGCGCTGGGCCGATCGCCTGATCGACCGCCTCCCGCGACTGCCCCGGGACGTCGCCGACAAGGTCCGGGGCCCGGACATCCTCCTGTACGCCTCGGGGCTCTCCTTCTACGCGCTGGTGTCGGCGGCGCCGCTCGCGGTGGTGGCGGCGTGGGTGGCGAGCCTCATCCTCGGCGACAGCCGCATCCACCAGCTGGCCACGGAGATGCAGCAGACCACCCATGGCGGCGTGCAGCTGGGCTCGTTCGTCAGGGCGGTCGCCGACGCCGGGACCTCCATCGGGGTCACCGCGGTGCTCACCGCGCTGTGGCCGGCATCGTCGTATGGGGCCGGGCTCCGGCGGGCGTTCGACCGCCTCTCCTCGCGGAACCCCCGGGAGGCAAAGGGCCTGCGGGGGCGCGGCCTGGCCATCCTGGTGCTGCTGCCGCTGTTCGTGGTGGGGAGCCTGGCCGGTTCGTTCGTCGGCACGCAGATTCTGGGCGACTCAGGAATCGCGTTTGCGCTCAGTGTGGTACTGGCCCTGGTGACCGGATTCGTGGCGGCGGCGATCGGGGTGTTCCTGATCTACCGGATCTTCCCGCCGGAGCGGATGCCGCCGAGCTCCATCCTCAAGGGCACGCTGTTCAGCGCCGCGACGATCTCGGTGGTGTCGCTGGGGATGACGCTGTTCGTGGGCGCTTCGGGTGGGTCCGAGCGACAGCACTTCGGGACGATGGGAATGGCGTTGCTGGTCCTGTTCGCCGTGTGGCTGTTCCTGGCCAACGCGCTGCTGTTGGTCGGCTACGTGATCTCGCTCGAGGACTGACGGGGCCGCTCAGGTCGTCTCGGAGACGAACCGGACCACCCGCTCGGCGATCTCTGTTCCCTTCTGCTCCTGCAGGAAGTGGCCGGCGCCCTGCACGAACTCGGCCGGGCCGGCACCCGGGATCCGGTCGGCCATCTTCTCGGCCGCCTCCTTCGAGAAGATCGGATCGCCGTCGCTGAACAGCACCAGCGCCGGCTTGTCCCACCGCTTGATGCCCTCGCGGACCTCCAGCATCCTGGCGGCGGCCGGGTGGTCCGGCGAGGTCGGGACGAGCTCGGGGAACATCACCGGGCCGACCCGGGACTCCGGCGTGGGGTGCGGCGCGTCGTAGCCCCGAACGACGTCCTCCGGCAGCGTGTTCCCGCAGCTGATGTTCACCAGCTGCCCGGGGCGAATCTCGAGCTCGACGCGGCGCATGAAGTCCCGGAACTGCAGCCACCCCTCGGAGGGCGGCCGGCCGCTGAAGATCCCCGTGTTCAACACGACCAGCCGGTCGACCACCTCGGGCCGCTCGACCGCGAGGCGCATTCCGATCGGCCCGCCCCAGTCCTGCACGACCACCGTCAGGCCCGAGAGGGCGACCTGATCGACGAACTCCGCCACCGAGTCGCTGTGGCGGTCGTACGTGTACCACTCCCGGTCGGTGGGCTTGTCGCTCCGACCGAAACCGAAGTAGTCGGGGGCCACGGCCCGCAGGCCCGCCCCGGTGAGCACCGGGACCATGTGCCGGTACAGGAACGACCACGTCGGCTCGCCATGCAGCAGCAGCACCGGTGGGCCGTCCCGGGGGCCCTCGTCGACATAGTGCATGCGCAGGCCGTCCTGTTCGACGTACCGGGGCCCGAAGGCGTACCCGGGCAGGCCGTCGAACCGCGTGTCGGGTGTCCGGTAGATGTCCATGGCGTCAGTCCTCCGGTGACGGCTCGCCTGTCGGTGCGGTGGAGATCAGTCCGAGACGGACCGCCCTCGAGACCGCCTCCGCCTTCGTGCGCGCGTCGAGCTTCGCCAGGATGCGCTTCACGTGGGTGCGGACCGTGTGCGCGCTGATCCCCAGGCCGTCGGCCACCTCCATCGTGGTCCAGCCGCTGGCCAGCGCCTGCAGGATCTCGCCTTCCCGCTCGGACAGCACGCCCGCGGACCGCTCGGCCCCGCCGGCCGACCGCGGTGGAGGTCGTTCCTCGGCCTCAGGCCCCTCCGACGGGGCCAGGGACGACAGCGACGGCGCCAGCCGGCCGGCGGGGAGGACCATGCTTCCCGACATGGCCATCCCGATGGCCGCGACGAGCGTGTCGGCGAGGTCCGTCTTCATGACGTAGCCGCTCGCGCCGGCCTTCACCGCCCGCGCGATGACGTTCGGCTGCTGGAAGGCGGTGATGACGACGACGCGGACGTCCGGGTGCGACTCCCGCAGGCGGGAGGTGACCGCGATGCCGTCCATCCCCGGGAGGTCGATGTCGACCAGGGCCACGTCGACCGGGACGGCGCGGACCATGTCCAGGGCCTCCTCTCCGGTCGCGGCCGTCCCGACGACCTTGATGTCGTCCTCCCCGCGCAGCAGCAGCTCGAGGGCCTGGGAGAAGAGGCGGTGGTCGTCGACGATCATGACCCGGATCGGATCGGTCACGTCTCGGCCCGCCGCAGCGTGAACCAGAACGTCGAGCCGGCGCCCGGCTCGCTCTCGACGCCGATGCGGCCGTGATGCGCCTCGACGATCGCCCGCGAGATGTACAGGCCGAGGCCCGAGCCGGGGGTCGCCTCGGCCAGGCCGGGGAGGCGGGAGAAGGGGCGGAACAGCAGCTCGGTGTGCTCCGCCGCGATGCCGGCTCCGTGGTCCCGGACCTCGAACCGGACCTCGTCCCCCGCCGCCCGGACCACGAGCTCGATGGGAGTGCCCGGCTCCGAGTATGCCGCCGCATTGCCGAGCAGGTTGCGGAAGACCTGAAGCACGCGGACGCGGTCGGCCCGCACCGACAGCCCTCCCTCCTCGGGCGCGACGTCCAGGCGCAGGCGCCCGTCCAGGCGGTTCATGGCGTCCGCCGCCTCCTCGACGAGGTCGGCGGCCCGTTCCGGCCGGACCGAGAGCATCGGGCCCTCGGCGTCCCCGAACATGATCGACACGGACTGCTCGGCCAGGGCCTTCAACCGCTCCGTCTCGCGCGCGATCCACCCCATCACCTCGAGCCGCTCCCGATCGTCGATGCGGCTCCATTTCCTGTTCAGCGCGGTCACGTAGGTGCGGAGCGTCGCGATCGCATGCAGGAAGTCGTGGGTCAGCACCTGGGCCACTTCAGCCTTCGC
Source organism: Actinomycetota bacterium (assembly GCA_045805265.1). GTDB lineage: Bacteria > Actinomycetota > UBA4738 > UBA4738 > JACQTL01 > JBJMLO01. Next base: position 402,765 of record JBJMLO010000011.1, on the reverse strand, counting down.
CCGGTCGAGGCGCTCGAGCTCCTCCACCCGCCTCCTCTCCGCGGCGTAGGCCGCGGAGAGGTCCCGCTGCGCCACCTCGAGCGCGAGGGAGCGGAAGAAGGATTGCCGGGCCAGCGCCAGCGGGACGATCACCAGGGCCACGCCCCAGAACCCCACATCCGCGTACAGCTCCGCGGCGGCGATGCCGACGACCCCGAGCCCGAGGTGGCCGACCACGAACTCCAGGGGGCGGCCGATTCGCAGGCGCGTGATCACGGACGGGATCGATTCGCGGTACAGGAAGCTGGCGGCCACCGCGACGAGCCCGGCGTTGACGAGGTACGCGGCAACGATCGCCGCCGTGCCGGCCAGGGCGACGATCGGCCATCGGTCGTGCACCGACCCCAGTGCGTGGAACGTGGCGCTCGCCGCCAGGGCGGACGCCGCCACCTGCGCCCGGTTGAACCCCGCCCTGAGGAGGCTCACCCGTCGCTTGAACTCCCACGTGTCGAACGAGGCGATGAACAGGGCCGCGCAGGCCGCCTCGGGCGAGTACAGCATCGCGACCGCCACCAGCAGGGGGAAGTCGAGCAGCATCTCGATCCCGCGCCAGGCCGCGACGGGGAGGAGGTCCACCGCGGCGACCAGGACGATCCACAGCACCAGCCCGCGGTGGACGAACGCGTCGGGATGCCGGGCGGCCCCGTACACGGCCACGCCGAGCACGGGAATGGCGACCACGGCCTCGAACACCCGGAGTGACGGGGGCTCCGGATGCGCCGGCGGTTGCTCCTCCGTCCTGGGCTGTCGGGTCGACTGCACGGTGCTCGCCAGCATGCTGGACGACCGGTGCATCCCTCGTCAACGCCCCTTCCCGGACCGGGGATCGGCCAGATGGGGGATGGGCGCTAGTCCGAATGACCGATCCAAGAATCCCCCCGGTCTGCCGATATCCATGGGAGTCGGTTTGCGGTTCGCTTTCACTCGGAGCATTGGCGCCCGATATCGCCGAAGGGAGGGGACGATGAAGAGGCTCGCACGCTTCGCGATTCCACTCGCAACGCTGGCTGCGCTCGCGGTCGCTGCGGGCGCCTCCTGGCGCCTGCACTGAGATCCGGCAGGACGCTCCACCGCACCGGCGGCTCGAGGCTACGTTTCGCGACCCGCCTCGATCGTCGCGGCGACCTCGGTCGCGCGGTCCGGGTCGACGTCGCTGAGCCCTCCGGACCCGTTGCCGCCCGCCGGCTCCCGGCGCTGCTCCATGTCCTCCGCGATCTGCTCGTCGGCCGCGGAGAGGTCGTCAGGGTTGGTGTCGGCGTAGGTGATCACGTCCATGTCCACGAACGCCTGCTGGACCTTGGGGCCGAACAGCCCGAGGTCCTTCACGGTCGGCACGATCCGTGAGAACAGCATCTTGCGGAACTCGCCGAGCATCTCCGAGTTCTCGACGTACTCGATGCACTCGTCGTAGGGGAGGCCGAGGTGCTCCCACACCTCGTCGCCCCGGAACCGGTCGCGCATGAGATACGAGGCGTAGACGATGAACTCCTCCCGCTCGTCGCGCTCGGCCTGGGTGAGCTGCGGGTAGTAGTCGCGCAGCGACAGCCGGCCGAATGCGACGTGCCGGGCCTCGTCCTGCATCACGTACGCGTTGAGCGCCTTGGCCAGCGGCTCGTCGGAGAAGTCGCGGACCATGGCGAACGCGGCCAGCGCCAGCCCCTCGACCATGATCTGCATCCCCAGGCAGGTCATGTCCCACCTGCCGTCGGCCACGATGTCGTCGAGCAGCGACTTCAGGTTGGGGTTGATCGGGTAGGCCAGCTCGACCTTCTCGCGCAGATAGCGTGAGTACGTCTCCATGTGCCTGGCCTCGTCCATGACCTGGGTCGCCGCGTAGAACTTGCAGTCGACGTCCGGGACGGTCTGCACGATCTTCGCGGTGCACACCAGCGCGCCCTGCTCGCCGTGCAGGAACTGCGAGTTCATCCACGAGCTCATGTGGTGGCGCAGCTGGGCGTGGCCCTTCTCGTCCATCGATTCCCAGGTGTCCGAGCCGTAGATCGGGATGTAGAAGTCGGGGAAGTTCTCCGGTGACTCGGGGTCGACGTCGATCGACCAGTCCAGGCGGGTGTTCGTGTTCCACTGCTTCTCCTTGCCCTTCTCGTACAGGGAGAGCAGGCGGTCACGCCCGTCGTCGTAGTCGAACGAGAAGACGGTCTCGCTCGTCCCCGGGACGGCCCACCGGGTCTGGTCGACGGGGACGACGTAGTGGCGTGTGGTCATCGGGGGGACCTCCTTCGCTTGTCGACGTGTGCCGGATCGCGGAGCGTGGCCATGAGCATCGCCGCCAGGTCCGCGGCGACCGAGTCGTCGGGTCGCTCGGACGGTGTGATGACGTAGGAGACGATCGCGCGCGTGGCCGCGTCGAGCGCGCCCCGCAGGGCGTCCTCGGGGAGATGCGGCGCGCGCGGCCGGAAGATCTCGACCATGGCTTCCCGCGCGCGGACGACCACGGGCAGCCCCCGGGTCGTGAGGTACGGCAGGAACGCGTGGGGGTCGGTCGCCAGCAGCCGGTCGAGCAGCGGGTGCTCGCGGGCGAACAGGAGCACGAACCGCACGCCGTCCGCGATGGCCGGCCTCAGCTCTTCCTGGCCCTCGATCGCCTCCCGGACGCCGGCGATGAACGTCTCCTCCTCCCGCGCCACCAGCCCGACGATCAGCGCGTCCTTCGACGGGAAGTACCGGTACACAGTCTGCCGGGAGAGCCGGGCCCGCTGGGCCACGTCCTCGACCGTGGCGCGGGACAGCCCGAAGTCCCGCAGGGCGTCGAAGGCGGCGTCGAGGATCCGCCCCCTGGTCCCGACTCGTTCGTCGCTGTCCGCACCGGTGAGGTCCATGACCGGTGTGACAGTAGAACCACCCTTGTCACATCGTCAAATCGGGCCTTCGGGGCCGGTGGGGCCGCTGATACAGTTCGGTCCATGCGACTTCCCGACGAACTCGCCGCCCGTCCGCCGCGCCCGGCGGGGACGGCGCCGAGTGCGACGCTGACGCTCGAGGCCTATCACCGGCTGAAAGACGAGCTCGACGACCTGAAGCTGGAGGGCCGCACGCGCATCGCCGAGCGGTTGAAGGCCGCCCGGGAACACGGCGACATCCGGGAGAACGCCGAGTACGACGCCGCGAAGAACGAGCAGGGCCTCATGGAGGCGCGCATCCGCCAGCTGGAGCGTATGCTCCGCGACCCCGAGATCGTCGAGGCCCCGGTCGACGCCGACGCGGTGGCCCCCGGCATGCTCGTGACCGTGCTGCCGCTCGACGACGACGACCCCGAGGAGGAGAACTACCTCCTGGCCGACTCGGCCGAGGAACGGGCGAACGGCGTCCGCACCGTCACGACCACGTCCCCCCTGGGGTCCGCCCTCCTGGGCGCCACGAAGGACGACGAGGTCGTGTACCAGGCCCCCGGAGGCAGCTTCCGCTATCGCATCGTCGGCTTCCGCCCCCCGGCCTGAGCCGCTGGTCGCGCTCCGGTTCGCGCGGAGCTAGCCTGAGCGTCGATGGACGGCAAGCGCCCGGCCGAGGCTCCGCGGATCCGCGACGCGCCGGGGCCACGCAGGAACCAGAGCGTCATCGGACCGCTGTTCCAGCGGGTGTTCATGTGGCCGTACCGCGTCACGCTGATCGGGCTGTACAAGGCGCGGGTCCGCCCCTGGCAGCTGACGATCCTGTCGCTCCTGACCAACGTCGTCATCGGGTGGCTCCTCGTCGACGGGCAGCGGTTCCTCCCCGGGATGCTGCTGATCCCGGCCGGGCTGTTCGATGTGTTCGACGGCGGGGTGGCCCGGCTGCGAGGCGAGGACAGCCGGCTGGGCGCGTTCCTCGACTCGACGCTCGACCGGGTCTCGGACGGCATCCTGTTCGGCTGCCTGTTCTGGTCGGAGGCCGGCCAGGACCACCATGCATCGGCGATCCTGGCGCTGTCGACGCTGTCCATCTCGCTCGTGGTCAGCCAGTTCCGGGCGGAGGGAGAGGCGCTCGGAGTGCGGCTCAGCGAGGGGGTGTTCCAGCGCCTGGAGCGCTACGTCGCTCTGATGATCGGGCTGACGGCGCCGGGCGCCCTGCTGCCGGTGCTCGTCATCCTCACCGGTCTGGGGAGCATCACGATCGCGCAGCGCGTCTGGTCGGCCTGGAAGGGACTGTCGAAGCCCCCGTCGCCCGCGGAACCGCCGCCGGCCCAGGTCGGGACGAGGACATCGCGCTGAGCCGTGGTCAGGCGGCCGCCCGCCGGCGCCGCGTGACGACCAACGCGACCGCGCCCGCGATCAGCACCCCCAAGACGACGAGCACCGGCACCAGGAACTTCCGCAGCTTCTTCGCCGTCCCCCGGATGCCGCCGTTCGCGATCTTCCCCTCGAGCGCGCAGGTCAGCTGGACGTCGCGTGGATGGCGGTTCGAGTCCGCGACGACGAACGGCGGGTCGTTGAACAGCTCGAACATGCACTTCGGCTGGTCCGCACCCGGGAGTAGGACGTTGCCCCCCGCCGACCCGCTCGTGTGGTTGAGCTGGATGCGGTTGCGGATGCGGTTGCCCACCACGATGACCGGGCCACGGTCGAGGGAGTTGCCGGCGCGCAGGAATGCGTCGCCGGTGTGCGCGCGATCGGTCTGGACGTTGTGCTCGATGCGGATGTCCTTCCACGTCTCGCCGCTGCCGATCCCGGCGATCGCGTAGTTCCCCACCCACCCGAACCTGTTGCCCTGCACCACGGCCGTGTCGATGTACCCGCTGTGGCGCGGCTCCAGGTCCACTCCCGTCGAGGCGATGCGGTCGAACGTCAGCCCCTGGATGCGCAGGTCGGTCACGGCGTTGCCCGACACGCCCTGCCGCCCGGCCCCTTCGCAGACGAAGGGGCGCCCGGGCGTGCCGATCAGCCGGATGTTCCCCGCGACGTCCTTGTTCTGCTTGTCGACGTCGACGCAGTCCCCCGCCACGTCGGAGATGTGCAGGCCGAACAGGACGACGTTCATGGAACCGTGCACGGCGATCCCGTGGTCGTGCTCGCGGGTCGAGTCGAACTGGGGGAGGCCCTCCACGTGCTGGCCCCCCCGGATCGAGCCGCCCTGCAGCGTCACGCCGTCCACGAGGTTCAGCGCGACCACCGGCCCGTTGCACTCGTCGATCTTCCGGCACGACGGCTCGGAGGTCCGCAGGATCGTGGCGCCGTTCAGCTCGAGCACCGTGTGCTCGCGCTTGTCCTGGCCCGAGGGGGGGACGCCGAGGTCCACCGTGCGGTCCACGCGGCACGTGGCGTCCTTGGGGAACACGACGACGGACCCGTTCGGAACGGTCGCCAGGAACCGCTCGATGGCGGGCGCGGAGTCGCCGTCCGCGGTGCACGCCGAAGCGGGGACCTGGAACGACCGCACGGCCTGCGCGGTCCCGGGGAGCACGATCATCGTGAGCGCGACGAGGGCGGCGAGCCCGGCGCTTCGCCTCACGCTCCGGCCTCCGGTTCCGGCTGGCATTGCGGACAGAACCAGGTGGTGCGCCCCGCCGCCACGGTGCGTGCGAGCGGCGTGCCGCACCTCGGGCAGACCGCCCCCGGCTCGCCGCGCACCGACAGCAGCCAGTTCCGCTTCTTCGGGATGTAGTCGGTGTGCGCGGCGACCGACTCGCGGACGACCTTCCGCACGGCCTCGAACAGCCCCTCCCTCTGCTCGATCGACAGGTCCTCGATCCGGCGCTTCGGATGGATGCGGGCATGCCACAGGATCTCGTCGGCCAGGAGGTTCCCGATCCCCGCGACGAACATCTGATCCATCAGCACGGCCTTCGCGCCACCGCGGCGGTGCGCGAGCAGCTCCCGGAACCGCCGCCGGTCCACGCCGAGGGCGTCCGGTCCGAGCTTTCCCGTGATCGCCGCCGCCTCCGCGTCGTCGTGCGCCAGCCACACGCCGCCCAGCTTCCGCATGTTCCGGTACCGGACCTCGCCGCCGCCCTCGAGCTCCACGATCACCCGGTCGTGGCGGTGGCGCTCCTCGGCCGAGTCCGCCCACAGGAACCACCCGGTCATCCCGAAGTGGATCAGCAGACACGGTCCATCCGTCGTCCAGCACAGCAGCCACTTGCCGTGGCGCACGGGATCGGCAAACGTCCGCCCCCGCAGCGCCCGGTCGAGCGCCCGGGGCGAGGCGTTCCGCACGATCGCCGGATCGGTCGTCACGGCCCGCCGGACGGTCCGGCCCACGGCGTGCTCGACCCAGAATCGGCGATAGCCCTCGACGTCGGGAAGCTCCGGCACTGGCACCAGTCTCCACGATGGCGGTCGTCTCGGCCCCGCCTGCGGGGCTGCGCGAGCGATCTATGGAGCGTGCTCGTCGAGCCAGGCGATCAGGTCGTCGAGCACCACGTCCCGCTCTGGTTCGTTCATCGTCTCGTGGAGCAGGCCTTCGTAGATGCGCAGGCGCTTGTCGGTTGATCCGAGGGCTTCGAAGAAATACCTGGCGCCATCCGGGTCGGCGATGGCGTCCAGCTCGCCGTGGAACATCAGCACGGGGAGCGTGATGGCGCCAGCGCCCTGGTTGACTTCGATCGCTGCTTCGAGTGCGGCCGCGGTTGATTCCGGGGGGACCCGGTCGGCGAAGACCAGCGGATCGTCGTCATAGGCACGCTGGACCTCGACGTCGCGGCTGAGGGCCGCCGATGGGATGCCCTGGCCTTCCGGGTCGCCCATCGATTCCAGCAGCGCGGTTCCCGCGAGAACCGCGAGGCTGGAGAGCACGAGGCCGGCCAGGCCCTCGTCGCCCGACCGGATGACGTGGGTCGCCGCGATCAGCGCTCCGAGGGAATGACCCATGAGGAAGACGGGGCGGTCGCCGGCTTCCGCGCGGGCCCGCGCCATCGCCGCCTCCGCGTCCGCCACCCAGTCGTCGAGGCCGTCGACCATCCCGGGCCAGCCGGCGGACCGGCCGTGGCCGCGGATGTCGACGGCGACGACCGAGTACCCGGTCTCGTTCAACCGGGCGGCCACGTGGCCGTACCGGCCCGAGTGCTCGGCGAGCCCGGGGACCAGCGCGACGGCGGCCTTCCGCTCCCGGGCCGGCCAATCGCGAAAGAACCGGTCGCCAGTCATCGGGTCGAATTGAACCCCATCGGGTGCCACGCGGGGGCATCGACAGGGCGTGTGCTAGAAACGCCCCGAGGGTTGGACGGACGGTAGGGCGTGGGCTGCGGGCGCTCCGCGGTCACGACACGTGGGGAAAGGGGAGCACATGGCGACCGACAGGCCGATGCAGCTGGGGATGGTCGGGCTGGGCCGGATGGGGGCGAACCTGACGCGGCGGCTCATGCGGGACGGGCACGATCTGGTGGGGTTCGACCGGAGTCCGGATGCGGTGCAGCAGCTCGAGTCGGAGGGCGCGACCGGCGCCTCGTCGCTGGACGACTTCGTGGGCAAGCTGTCGAAGCCCCGGGCCGTGTGGGTCATGGTGCCTGCCGGCGAGATCACCGGGCGGACGGTCGCGGACCTGGCCGATCGGCTGGACGAGGGCGACATCGTGATCGACGGGGGTAACACCTACTACCGGGACGACATCCGGCGGAGCGGGGAGCTGGCCGAGAAGGGCATCCACTACGTCGACGTCGGGACGAGCGGCGGGGTGTTCGGGCTGGAGCGGGGGTTCTGCCTGATGATCGGGGCCGAGCAGGACGTCTTCGCCCACCTGGAGCCGATCTTCGCCTCGATCGCTCCCGGGGTCGACTCGGCCGAGCGGACCGCGGGGCGGTCGGGCGACCCCACCATGGCCGAGCACGGGTACCTACACTGCGGGCCAGTCGGCGCGGGCCACTTCGTGAAGATGGTCCACAACGGGATCGAGTACGGGATCATGGCCGCCTACGCCGAGGGCCTGAACATCCTGGCGAACGCCAACGCCGGCAAGGTGCAGCGGGAGCAGGACGCCGAGACGGCGCCGATGGAGGAGCCGCAGTTCTACCAGTACGACGTCGACACCACCGAGGTCGCGGAGGTGTGGCGCCGGGGCAGCGTGGTCGGGTCCTGGCTCCTCGACCTGACTGCGGCCGCCCTGTACGAGTCGCCGACGCTGAAGGAGTTCTCCGGCCGGGTGTCGGACTCGGGCGAGGGGCGGTGGACGTCGATCGCCGCGATCGACGAGGGGGTTCCCTCGCCGGTGCTCACGTCCGCGCTGTACTCGCGCTTCGCCTCCCGCGACCTCGACGACTTCGCGAACAAGGTCCTGTCGGCCATGCGCAAGCAGTTCGGCGGGCACGCCGAGAAGCAGGCCTGAGCGGGTCGGCCCGGGCCGGACCGTGGAAGGATGCCGGCGTGGCGGAGTTCGTGCGGGTGGGGGCCGCGGCGGAGGTTCCCGACGGGGAGATCCGGGAGTTCGACCTGCCGGGAGTCCGGATCGCTGTGACGTGCGTCGACGGGCGGTTCCACGCGTTCGGCGGGGAGTGCACGGTGGAGGGGTGCCAGCTGGCGGAGGGGTCCATCGAGGACGGCGAGGCGGTGGCGTGCCCCGACGACGGCAGCGCCTTCGACCTCACGACCGGTGAGCCGCTCCGAGGGCCCGCGGAGGACCCGATTCCGGTGTTCGCGGTGCGCGTCGAGCGGGGCTGGCTGGAGGTCGCCGTCGCGTAGGGCCCGACCGGAGCGGGCCTGGGTAGGGAGAATGCGCCGACCAGTAACGAGCGGATCGAGCCCGAGACCACAGCGCGAGGAGGACGGGATGAGCGATCGAGGGAGCGTGAACAGATGGCGCTGAAGCCAGCCGAGCCGCAGGCCATCGTCATCTTCGGGGCGTCCGGCGACCTCACCCGGCGCAAGCTGCTGCCCGCGTTCTGGCACCTGTGGGTGGAGGGGCTGCTCCCGGAGGGCGTCGCCATCGTCGGCTACTCGCGCACCGACATGAGCGACGAGGCCTGGCGCACCTACGCGCGGGAGCAGATCGAACAGTTCGCCAGGGAGCAGCCCGAGGGCGAGCGGTGGGACGACTTCGCCAAGCGGCTGTCATACGTGCCCGGGGAGTTCGCCAACGAGATGGCGATGGAGCACCTCCGTGAGCACCTCGAGACGCTCGACCAGACGATGGGCACGAACGGCGGCCGCTTCTACTACTGCGCGACCCCGCCGGCCGCGTACCCCGACATCGTGATGCGGCTGGGCGAGAGCAAGCTGCACGCCGACGCGAAGGTCGTCATCGAGAAGCCCTTCGGCCGGGACCTGAAGACCGCCAAGGAGCTCAACGCCGACATCCACCGCGTCTTCGACGAGTCCCAGGTCTTCCGCATCGACCACTACCTGGGCAAGGAGACCGTGCAGAACCTCCTGGCCCTGCGGTTCGCCAACGGAATGTTCGAGCCGATCTGGAACCGGCGGTACGTGGACAACGTGCAGATCACGGTGGCCGAGGAGATCGGCATCGAGGGCCGGGGCTCGTTCTACGAGCAGACCGGGACCATCCGCGACATGGTCGCCACGCACCTGTTCCAGATGCTGACCGTACTGGCCATGGAGCCGCCGGTGTCGTTCGATCCCGACCGCCTGCGCGACGAGAAGGTTCGGGTCCTGCGGTCCATGCAGCCCATCGACCCCAACCAGGTCGTGCGGGGCCAGTACATCGGCTACCGCCACGAGGCGGACGTCGCCCCGGACTCCCAGGCGGACACGTACTCGGCCCTGCAGGTCTACATCGACAACTGGCGGTGGGCAGGCGTGCCGTTCAACCTCCGGACCGGAAAGAACCTCCACCGCAAGGTCACCGAGCTCTCCCTGTCGTTCCGGCAGGTTCCGTACTCGGTGTTCCGCGGGACCGACGCGGTCCCGCTCGGCCGGGACGCGCTGGTGATCCGGGTCCAGCCGAACGAGGGCATGTCGCTGCACCTCAACATCAAGAAGCCGGGGATCGGGTTCGAGCTCGACCGGGCGGACCTGGACTTCGACTACCAGAGCGCGTACCAGACGCCGCTCATCGAGGCGTACGAGACGCTCATCCTCGAGGCGATGGCGGGCGACCACACGCTGTTCACCCGGTCCGACGAGGTCGAGCGGGCCTGGGAGGTCATCGGGCCGGTGCTCTCGAAACCCCCGCCCGTCCACTTCTACGAGAAGGGTTCATGGGGGCCGGTCGAGGCCGACGAGCTGGTCCTGCCCCGCCACTGGCACCTCACGCCGCCGGCGGAGGCCGACGAGCACGTGCACTAAGCCGCGGATCGAGGGTCGCGGGAGGAGCCGGTAGGCTGGTCGCCCGCACCCGATTCCGAGGATCGACGAGGAGGTTCGACGGTGGCGCGCGACAACGACTGGTCGCTGTTCGAGAAGGCCGTGGAGATCACGGCGTCGGCGCTCCGGGGCACGATGGGCCTCGAGAACGCGAAGGATCCGCGTTATGCCGGCGACGTGTTCCGGGAGGTGTGGGCGGCGCTGAAGGAGGCGGCCGAGGACCTTCCGGACAAGCAGGGGATCCCCGGGTTCGGCCGATAGCCGGCCGTCGCGCCGGCCCTGGTCAGGGTTACTCGGACGCCGCGACGTCCCGGAGCGAGAGCATGCCCACCACCCGGTCGCCGTCGACGACAGGGAGGTGTCGGAACCCCCCACGCAGCATTGCGTCGAGGGCCTCTTCGGTGGTGGCGCCGGGCTCGATCGTCTGGGGGTTCGAGGTCATCCAGTGGGAGACGGGATGACCGGCCGCGTCGAAGTGCTCGCCGAGCGCGCGGACGATGTCGCGTTCCGTGAAGATCCCCGTGAGCTGCTCGCCGTCCATGACGAGCGCCGACCCTACGTGCTTGCCCCCCATCACGGTCGCCGCCTCCGCCACCGTCGCGGAGGGGTCCACCGTGATGAGGTCGCGGTTCATGACCTCGCCGACGGTCGCCATGGCTTCGAGCCGTAGCCTACTCGCCGCCTCCGGGGAGGCAAATCCGGTCGCGAACGGGAACGCGTACGCGTCGCTTCGCTGGTCCCTGATGCGGTGGTACCGGCCCCGGCGAACCGCGTACCCCTGGCGCGGCGATGCCGACCCGTACCGAGTGTGGGTCAGCGAGGTCATGCTCCAGCAGACCCAGGCCGCGCGGGTGGTGCCGGCCTATCCGGCGTTCCTGGAACGGTTCGCGACCGTGGAGGCGCTGGCGGCGGCTCCCCGCGGCGAGGTCATCCGGGCGTGGGGGACCCTGGGCTATCCCCGCCGGGCCGTGGCGCTGTCGGAGGCGGCGCGGGCCATGGTCCGGGACCACGGTGGGCGGGTCCCGGACGATCCTGCCGTGCTCCGCGGGCTGCCGGGGTTCGGGGCGTACACGTCCGCGGCCGTCGCCGCGCTCGGCTACGGCCGGCCGGTCACGGCGCTCGACACCAACGTCCGCCGGGTGACCTCCCGGGCGGTGCTCGGCCTCGAACCGCATCGGGTTGCGGAGGTGGAGCTCCGGGTGGCCGCGCAGGGCTGGCTGGCCGGCCGGGCTCCGGGCGACGTGCTGCAGGGACTGATGGACCTCGGCCGGACCGTGTGCCGTCCGCGGCCCCGGTGCGACGTGTGCCCGCTCGCCGGCGGCTGCCGGTTTCTTCTGACCGGCGGGACGCCCGAACGCCCGGCCCGACGACAGCCCGGCTTCGCGGGGTCGATGCGGCAGGTCCGCGGGCTGGTCCTGGCCAGTCTGCGCCTGGTCGGGACGGCCACCCTCGGCGGGCTCGTGTCGGCGACGGGCCGGCCCGAGGACCGGGTGGCGGCCGCAGTGCGGGGGCTGCATGCCGACGGGGTGGTGGCCGCCGGGCCGGCCGCCCTGGCCGGGAGCGCACGCGGCCGGGTTCGGCTCCCGGACTGATCCTCCGGCAGGGGAACGGATCCCGGCCGCCGGCCGTCCAAGTCTCATCCCGTCGCCATCTCGTACAACGAGATGAGCGACCCCGCCGCGCACCGTCGGCCAACCGAGGTCAGGGAGGCGGCCATGACGCAGTTCGCGCGTGCAACCAGCCGGTTGTTGATGCTGTCCGGGATCGTGGCCCTCGCGGCCGCGGCGTGCACAGCGGGCGGCGGCGGCGGCGCCAACTCGGCCGCCGAGCCGGTGCCGGGACGAAGCGCGCCGGCGAGGCCGGCCATCGGGGCTCCTCCGGGCGGTGGGGACGTCGCCGTGATGGCCGGCGTGCCGCAGGTCGGTCCGAGCATCGTGAAAACCGCCCGGCTGTCCATCCAGGTGAAGCGGGGCGGGTTCCAGGAGGCCTACGACCGGGCGTCCTCGATCGCCGGCGAGCAGGGCGGCTTCGTCGAGTCGTCATCGACCGAGGGGGCGAAGGTCCGTTCCGGCCGGCTGACGCTGCGGGTCCCGGCGGACCGCTTCGAGGCGGCGCTGTCCGAGATCGCCGGGCTCGGGGACATCCGCCTGCGTTCGGTGACCGGCCGCGACGTGACCTCGCGCTTCGTCGATCTTGCGGCCCGCATCCGCAACGCCCGGGCCCAGGAGCAGGTCCTGCTCGGCATCCTGCACACCGCCACCACGGTGACCGGAACGCTCCAGGTCCAGCGGACGCTGTCCGACGTCCAGCTGCAGATCGAGGAGCTTGTCGGGCAGCAGCGCTCGCTGCAGAACCAGGCGGCGCTGGGCACGATCCAGGTGGAGCTGTTCGAGCCGGGCCTGCCGGCCCACCGGCCCGCCGAGACCGCCGGGATCGGGAGCCCCCAGCTGTCGGAGGCCTGGGACCGGGCCAAGGCCGTGTTCTTCGGCATGATCTACGGAATCGTCGTCAGCCTGGGCGTGCTGCTGCCCCTCGGCGCGCTGGCACTGCTCGCGCTGCTGGTGTGGCGGCGGGCCCGGGCCCGCCAGGCCGGCGCGGAGGCCTGAGCCGGTCGGCGCACGCCCCGACGGTTCGTGTCCGCGGCGTCGGGTAGCATCGGAAGTTCGTGAGCGCATCCCCGGCTGCGGCCGCCCCCGACCCCGTCACCCAGCCGTCGGAGTACCGCGACCTCCTCCTGTCGCTGGTCGGCGAGGACGACCCGGCCTCAGTACAGCGGGCCACCATCGAGGACCTCCGGCCCCTGGTGTTTCGCGCCGGGCCGCAGCTCCGAACGCCGCCGGCGCGGGGGGAGTGGTCGATGATCGAGCTCCTCGGCCACTTCACGGATGCCGAGCTCGTGGTCTCGGGCCGGTATCGCTGGATCGTCGCCCACGACACCCCCGAGCTGATGCCCTACGACCAGGAACTGTGGGTCGACCGTCTCCACCACCGGGAGGCCGGCCCGGAGGAGCTCCTGGCCACGTTCACCGCGCTGCGACAGGCCAACCTGGTCCTGTGGGAGCGCGTCCCCGTCGAGCAGCGCTCGCGATACGGCATCCACGGGGAGCGCGGGGCCGAGAGCCTCGAGGTGACGTTCCGGATGCTCGCCGGCCACGACCGGTTCCACCTCGAACAGGCCCGTGCGACGCTCGCCGCGGTGACGGCGGCGCCGGGCTGAATCGCGGCTACGAGCCCTTCAGTGCCGGCAGGACCTGCTCGCCGAACAGCTCGATCGCCCGCGAGGCCGTGTCGAACTCCATCCCCGGGTAGTGCAGCCGGACGATCAGATGGAACTCCGTCCGGTCGCGGAACGGCTCGACCTGGGAGCGGAGGAGCGACGCGATCTCCCGGGGGCTCCCGGTCGGCGTGATGTGGCGCAGCGCCTCCTCCGGCGGCGGCTTCAGGACGAAGCCCTTCTCCGGCGTGTCCGCGCCCTCGTCCCAGGCGGCGTACATGCCCATCTGGTGTGCCGCGCCCTCCCTGACCACCTGCCAGCCGCTCTCGGCGTCGTCCCACACGAACGCGTTCTGGAGCTGCGCGTACCCGAGCTGCGCCGGGTCCTTGCCGGCCTCGCGGGCGCCGTCCTCGGCGAGCGACAACGCGTCGCGCCACGTGTTCGGGTTGCTGCGCGTCCGGATGTAGCCGTCGGCGATCCGCCCGGCCCTGCGGATCGCCGCCTCGGTCATGCCGCCGATGAAGATCGGCACGCCGCCCTCCCGGAACGGCCGCGGCGTCACGAGGACCCGCTCGTACCGGAAGTGCCGTCCCTCGAACGAGAACCGTTCGCCGGTCCAGGCCCTGCGCAGGACCTCGATGGTCTCGGTGGTCCGGCGCAGGCGCTCCGACACGCCCTGGCCGAACATGCGGAACTCCTCCTCGCGCCACCCCAGCCCGAGGCCCAGGATCAGTCGTCCGCCCGACAGCTGGTCGACGAACGCGGCGTCCTCGGCGAGTCGCAGCGGATCGTGGAACGGCGTCAGCATCACCCCGGTGCCCAGCTGCATCCGCTCGGTCGCCGACGCCACGGCTGCGAGCATGGGCAGGAGCGACGGAAGATAGCCGTCCCCGGCGCCGTGGTGCTCACTGACCCACGCGGAGTCGAACCCGAGCGTCTCGGCCAGCCGGGCCATCTCGAGCACCTCGCGGTACTCCCGGTTGAACGTCCGGTCCGATGCGGGCGGGACCTGCCCCGTGAACAGCCCGATCCCCACCTTCACGGCCATGGCCGGCAACGGTAGCGAGATCGGGCGGAACGCTCAACCGGGCGCGGTCAGCGCACCCACAGCTGGTCGAGCAGGATCCCCCACTGCGGGTTGCTCTGATAGTTCTGGACGCGGGTGGACACGAAGTCGAGCCCCTCCGGTGTCGCCGTGAACACCGCCGGCGCCACGTCGACCACCGCACGGTCGGCCGCCGCCCACAGGTGTCCGGCCCGCTGGGGATCCTGCGACTCGGCGGCCTCGGCGGCGGCGACCTTCCGGTCGAGCGCCGCGTCGCACAGCTGCGAGGTGTTCTGGTTGGCCCCCGGGGCGTTCCGCCGGATGCTGTCGCAGGTGAACTGGGTCGCGATGAAGTCCGAGGCCGCAGAGTAGTCGGCGATCCACCCGGAGAAGGCGAACTGGATGCGCGACGGCGACACGTACACGGATTCGATGAAGTGCTGCGAGTCCGGGTCCACGTGCACACGGGAGGGGAATCCCAGGCGCGTCAGCAGGCCGGCGAAGTACCTGGCCTGGGCGACGAGCGTGGGGCCGAAGGCGTCGGTGATCCACACCGTGACCGGCGTCCCCGCCTCCTTCGACCGGCGGAGGAGCCCGCGAGCCCGGTCCATGTCGGGTGCCGTCCACTGCCCGCCCGGCCCCGGGTTCACGGTGTACGGGCAATACGCGACGTAGCCCTGCGAGTTCGGGGGCAGGTCCTGGCAGGTGATCCGGGCGCCTAGCTGCCCGTAGGTCTCGATGAGCTTGCCGCGGTCGGTGGCATAGTTCACCGCCCTCCGGACGCGGATGTCGTCGAACGGTGGAAGCCGCGTGTTCATCGCCCAGAAGTGGGTCGCCTCCTTCGGGTATGCGTGTGCCTGGCCGGCGAAGCGGGTGATCACCTCTTGTGCCCGGTCGGTGGGCGGAGCGCCCGAGTACCAGTCGGCGGTGCCGCTCTCCACGGCGTCGACGGCCTGGTCCGGCGTGGGGCCGAACGTCCAGTGGATCGATTCGGGGAACCCCTCGGGCTGCGCCGCCGCGGACCATTCCCGGAAGTGCGGGTTCCGGTCGAGGACCAGGTCCTTCCCCGACCGGTAGGAGGAGATGACGTACGGCCCGGTCCCCGGAATGGGAGTCGTGCCGGCGGGCCTCGGCGGCGTCCCGGCGGGCACCGCGGCGGCGAACGGCAGCGCCAGCTTGTAGAGGAAGGACGGATCCGGATGGGTCAGGTGGAACGTCACGGTGCCGGCCCGGTCGTCGGCCTCGATCCCATCGGCGAGGTCGCACGGGGCGTGGCCCGGACGGCAGCCCGCCGCTCCGTCCAGGACGTCGTACAGCAGCGGCACCGCTGTGTTCGGGATCTCGAATCCGCGCTCGAGGGCGAGCCGGAAGTCGGAGGCCCGCACCGGAGCACCCTGCGAGTAGCGGGTGTCCTTGCGGAGCGTGAAGCGGTAGGTGAGCCCGCCGTCCGTGGCTGCCGGGATACCCTCCGCGAGATCCGGGACGAGGAGCCCGCCGTCCGCGCCCCCCACGCGCTTGAAGCCCACGAGGCCGTCGTACACGAGGATCAGCGAGTTCCAGGCGACCACGTCGTAGGCGACCGCGGGGTCGATGGAGTCCGGCGGGTGGTCGCCGATCAGGTGGAGCGTGCCCCCGCGGTGGCCGATGGCCGCTCCTCGAGCCGCCACCCACAACTTGCCGTCCGCGACCACCGCTCCCCGGGGCTCGCTGCCGAGCGGGAGGGTGGAGCTCGCCTTCGTCCGGACGTCGATGCGCGAGATCGTGCCGGCGAACTCGTTGGTCACCCACGCGGAACCGCCGCCGAAGGCGATCGCCGCGGGGCCGTCGCCGACCGCGATGGTCGCGTCGACCGAGCCGCTCCGCGGGTCGATCCGGCTGACCGTGCCGTCGAGGGTGTTCGCCACCCAGACGCCCCTGCCGTCGGTCTGTACCTCGCCCGGCCCGTTCCCCACGTTCGTGGTCCCGGCGACCGAGTTGGACGCGGGGTCGATCCGGGCGACGGTTCCGGTAGTCGGGCCGGAGACCCAGACGCCGTCCGGGCGTGCCACGATCCCCGTCGGCGTGTCGGACAGCGGGATGGTGTCCGTGACCTGCCCGCTGTCGGGGTCGATGCGGCTCACCGTCCCGTCGATGCGATTCGTGACCCAGACGGCGCCCGCACCGACCGCGACG
The DNA here is from genome assembly GCA_045805265.1 of Actinomycetota bacterium. Classification (GTDB taxonomy): domain Bacteria; phylum Actinomycetota; class UBA4738; order UBA4738; family JACQTL01; genus JBJMLO01. The sequence goes on along the minus strand of JBJMLO010000011.1, from coordinate 386,111 downwards.
CCCTGGGGCCCGTTGCCGATGCCTTCGGTGATAGGGTCGACGACGTCGCCCGTCTGCAGGCTGATGCGGGAGACGCTGGGGTCGCCGCTGTTGACCACCCAGATGAAGCCGGCGCCGACCGCGATGCCGGAAGGATCGGTTCCCACGTCGATGGTGTCGGCCACCGAGCCGTCCCTGGGATCCAGCCGCACGACCTTGCCGGCGTCCGGCTCCGTGACCCAGATGGCGCCGCCGCTGGTGGCCACCGCGCCGGGCGCGGACTGCAGCGGGGTGTCGGCCACGACGCCACCGGTGGTCAAGTCGACGCGGGCGACCGAGTTGGGGCGCGCGGCGACCGTCGGCGGCTCCGACGACCCGCCCCCGGCGATCGAGAGGGGAATGGCGATGCCCGCCGCCACGACCGCCAGAGCGACCGTCGCGATCAGCACGCGGCGGCGGGTCGGGCCAGACGGTCGTCGCGGGGGTTCCTCGCCGGCCGCCGGCCGGCGCGCGGCCGCGACGGGGCGGAGGCGTTCCATGGCGTCGGCCTCCTCGGACGACACCCGGACCATCGTGACCGGCTCGGACATCCCCTTCATGCGGACTTGGCCCCGGTCGGCGTAGCGGATGCCGTCGATCCGGCGGGCCAGGTGGACGATCTCCTGGCTGGCCAGGACCTCGCCGGGCCCGGCCTGGCCGCACAGCCGGGCCGCCAGGTTCAGCGCGCCGCCCCGGTACCCGCCCTCCACCGGGACCGCCTCGCCGGCGTCGAGGCCGATGCCGACCGTGAGGGGGATGGCCGGGTCGGCCAGGGTCTCGTCGACGAACCGGTCCTGGAGGTCGACCGCCGCCCGGATGGCCTGACGGGGGGAGTCGAACACGGCCAGGGCCTCGTCGCCCCGGAGCTCGATGACCTCGCCGCCCCGCGCGGCCACGGCCTCCCGGGCGATCGTCGCGAACTTCGCGGCCAGCTTGGCGGCCGCCTCGTCGCCGCGCTCCTGCGTGAACAGCGTGTACCCGCGGACGTCGGCGATGAGGAACGCCTTGATCGCCGTGCCCGGCGAGTCGTCGGCTGCGCGCCCTGCCGGGCGCTCAGGTCCCCCCAAACCCATGGGGGCATTCTGGGCGAAACACCCCACGTTTACCAGGCCGGACAGGGGGGCCTCGGCGGAGGCCCCGGGGCCCCGCTGGGGCCGCCGAGCCGATTGATGGAATGGTCCGGGCGGCGGCAGCGAGCCTGTACCATGGGCCGGACTTCGGGGCGGGCCCCACTCCGCACCCGCCGGACCCGGAACGCTCGAAGGAACGGCCGACCTGATGACGATGGAACCCGACGTTGCGGTGACCGAGGCCGCACCTGCTGGCACGGCCGGGCCCGACGAGGAGCCGCGACGCGCCGGGAGCAAGTTCCTGGCGAGCCCGTGGCTGCTGGTGGCGTCGGCGATCCTGGTGCTGGGGCTGTTCGGGTGGAACTTCCTGCTGCATCCGACCCTGTCGGCGCCGACCCGCGACCCCGCCTGGTACACGTGGCGGGCGCAGCTGCTCACCGCCGCGGCGCCGTCCTCGATCGTCCGGGAGTGGGGGCCGTTCGGGATGTTCTCCGGGGGCTACCGGGTCTCGATGCCGCTCACCGGCGCGTGGCTGATGCGCATGGGCGGCATCCACCGGTACTCGTTCTCGATCCTCGTCATGGTCGGGATCCCCACCCTGGGATCGCTGGCGCTGGCTGCCTTCGCGTGGCGCCACCGGCGGGACCCGGTGGCCCTTCTGATGACGTTCCTCGCGTCGGCGGCCCTGTTCCTGACGATCCCCTACGTCGGGTACATGGACAACGTCACCTGCCTGTGGATCCTGGCACTGACGCTGCCCTTCATGCGCCCGGCCCGGGAGGGCTCGTGGGGAGCCCGGTCGGCCATCGTGCTGCTGATGTTCGTGGCCACCATCACGCACCCCACCACGACCGCGTTCTTCTCGGCGGTCCTCATTGCCGGCGCGGCCCTCCACCTCGTGACCAGCCGGCTCTCCATCCGGGACACGTGGCGGTCGGACGCGGCGATCCTGATCTCGGCGGGGTCGGGCGTGGTGGCCGGGCTCGCCATGTGGAAGCTCGGCGCGTGGGGCGTCTCGTCGCCGTTCGCGGACGCCGCCCTGCCCCCGCCGTACCCGATGGGCGCGTTCAAGGACACGCTGTGGCAGTGGGTCGGCAGCCTGAAGCCGGTCGTGACCGGCCCGCTGGCGGCCGTCGCCATCGGCTCGGTGGCCGCCACGACCTGGCGCGAGCGCAAGCGCGGCGTGCCGATGGACGAGTACCCGCGCATGTCGCTGCTGTGGCTGCTCCCGCTGCTCGGGCTGTTCGGCTGGGTGGCCGGGTTGGTCTATCCCTACTACCGGTTCTTCAACACCACCCTCGCGATCATGCTCCTCACGGGGATGGGGGCCTGGGTCGCCACCCGGTGGGCGGCCCGGCGGAGCCGCGCCGCCGGCGTGGTCGTCGCGCTGGTGATCCTCGCCGGGCTGGGCTTCGTCATGGTCAGGGGGTTCGACGAGTCGAACTGGAACTCCCAGGCCCTCACCGCGCGGTTCCTCGACCCGGGAACCCGTTCGGGCCTGGCCGCGGCTCAGGCCTACGTGGAGAACTCCGATCCGCGCCAGCCGGTCGTGTTCGTCATCGACTACCGGCACGACCGGAAGGCGTGGGGGTGGGCCAAGACGTTCTCGAACGTGGCCCGGTCCGGCCTGGAGGGGGACGAGGCGCTGCGGTCGGCGATCTACTTCGGCGACCTGCCGGACTTCCTGGCGAACCGGCCGTCGGGGCACATCGACTTCGGCCGCTGCACGCCGGCGCCGCTGGACCGCGTGTACGACTGCGTCTCGGCGGGGTTCTTCCGTGAGCTGCGGCACCAGCTGGCGCCGTTCCACGAGGCGCCCGCGGCGATCCTGGTGGGCCGCTTCAACGTGGGGAGCGTCAACGAGCCGGCGCTCGCCCGGTACCCGAAGCTCGCTCAGGACGTCGCCGTGGTGACCGGCCCGAACCTGGCGCCGGTCGACGACCGGGCGCTGGCCGCCGGCCGGGCCGCCGGCCGCTCCGAGGCCCGGGCGCTGGCGACCCCGGACGCCCTGTTCGCCCAGCCGCTGCACATCCTGCGGGTCCTGTTCGTGCTGGCGCTGCTGCTGGTCGCGCCCGGGCTGATCGCGATGCGGTGGTTCCAGCTCGAGGACTTCCCGTCGAGGCTCGCGCTGGTCCCCGGGATCTCGTTCGCGATGACGATCACGGCGGCCTTCCTCGTGAAGGCCGTGCACCGGACGCCGTTCGGCGTGGCCGACGGCGTCGCATCGGTGGTGGTGGCGTGCGGCGCCGCGGGCGTGCTGCACGTGCTGGCCCGCCGCCGCGAGCGGGGCCGGGCCGTCGTGGTCCCGTTCGCCCGCCGGGCGGGCTCGCTGTTCGCCAACCGGAACTTCGGGGCGCTGATGGGGGCCGTGTTCCTGGCGGTGCTCGGTGACGGCGTCGTCCAGGGGGCGCTGGCCAAGACCATCGCGTTCGGCGGCAAGGCCGGGTTCTCGCTCGACGAGGCGCGGTCGCCCCGGCACATCCTTGGGCTCGTCCTGCTGACCTACCTGCCCTACATGGTGATCAGCCCCTTCATGGGCGTGGTGATCGACCGGTTCGACCGGCGGAAGCTGCTGGTCCTGGCGAACGGTTTCCGGGCCGCCGTGATCGTGGTGATCGGCCTGGGCGCGAACTCGCTGCCCGACCCGGTGCTGATCGGAGCGCTGGTCCTCACGCTGGCGTCCACCCGGCTGGTGCTGGCCATCAAGTCGGCGGCCATGCCGAGCGTCCTCGGCGGCCGGAACCTCATGCAGGGCAACTCGATCTCGCAGGCCGGGCAGGCGGTATTCCAGCTCGCCGGTGCGGGGTTCGCGCTGGTCGGCACCAAGCTGGTGTCGGCCGGCGTCGTCATCGTGGCCGGGGCGATCGTGTATGCGGTCGGTGCCGGGTTCGCGTCGCGGACGCGGGACCTGGCGGAGGGGAGGCGCACGACGCGGTTCGGCGAGGAGGCCCGGCGCATCCTCCGCGACGTCGCCGAGGGCATCCGCCAGGTCGGCCGGCGCCCGCCGGCCGCGCTGGGCGTGGTGTCGTTCCTGACGCTCCGGACTCTGGTGTCGTTCGGATCGCTGGTGTTCGCACTCCAGGCCCGGGAGATCCTCGGCGGGAAGTCGTCGAACAGCGCGGTAATCATCGCGGGGTTGGCCGCGGCGGTCGGCGCCGCCATGGGGTTCGTCGCCGCGCAGATGCTGAAGGACCGGGTCGCGCCGCCCCGGCTGATCGTGGGGGCCATGGTCACAGCGGGGGTCGGCTTCGTCGCCCTCGGCGGGGTGCGCTCGACGCTCGGGCTGTCCGTCGTGGCGTTCGTCGCCGCGCTCGGGTACTTCGTGGGGAAGATCTCCGCGGACACGATCATGCAGCAGTCGCTGCCCGACCAGTACCGGGGGCGGGGGTTCAGCTTCTTCGACGTCGCGTACAACCTGGCCTGGATCGCGCCGGCGCTCGTGCTGTTCGCGCTGTGGAGCAAGGGCGGGGCCCGGGCGCTGATGATCGGGGCCGGCGTGCTGTTCCTGGCCGGCGGCGCCCTGACGGCCGCGTGGGCCCGGCGGCTGGGGCGCGATGCGTTCGCGCCGCCCGGGGACCCGGGGACGGAGGCGTCGCCGGAGCCCGAGCCCGGCGCCGGCGAGCCCGAGGCGCCCGAGCGGGCCACGACCCCGCGCTAGCAGGGCGTTTGCGGAAGCGGGGGGACAGGGAAGCATCGGGTCATGAACGCCGTCGAGCGGACCCTGCGCCGGATCGACGCGTTCCAGCAGCGGCACCGCGCGATCGCGTTCCCCTTCGCCGTCGTCAAGAAATTCGGGGACGACCAGGCCGGGAACCTCGCCGCGCTCATCGCGTACTACGGGTTCTTCTCGCTGTTCCCGCTGCTGCTGGTATTCGTGACGATCCTGGGGATCTTCCTCGACAAGAACTCCGGCCTGGGTCGGTCGATCCTCAACTCGGCGCTCGCCGAGTTCCCGATCATCGGCGACCAGATCAGGAGGAACGTCCACTCGATCAGCGGCGACGGGCTGGCGATGCTCGTCGGGATCCTGGGGACGCTCTGGGGCGGCCTCGGCGTGATGCAGGCGCTGCAGACCGCGATGAACCGGGTGTGGGACGTGCCGATGCGCCAGCGCCCGAACTTCTGGAAGAGCCGGGTCCGGGCGCTGCTGATGCTGGTGCTCCTGGGAGTGTCGAGCGTGGGCTCGGCCGTCGTCGCGGGCATCGCCTCCGCCGGGGGGACGTCGCCCGTCGCCAGGGTCGGCGGGTACGTCTTGTCGCTCGCCTTGAACCTCGGCGTCTTCATGCTGGCGTTCCGGATCCTCACCGCGCGGAGGCTGTCGTGGGGCGACGTCCTCCCCGGCGCGCTGGTCGCCGCGGTGGCGTGGCTCGTGCTCCAGGGCGTCGGGGGGTACGTCGTCGGTCACCAGCTGAAGTCGGCCAGCCAGGTGTACGGCCTGTTCGCGCTGGTCATCGGACTGCTGACGTGGATGTACCTGGGCGCGCAGCTCACGCTGTACGCCGCCGAGGTCAACGTCGTCCGCAAGGAGCGGCTGTGGCCGCGGAGCCTGGTGCAGCCGCCGCTGTCGGAGGCCGACCGCCGGGCCTACCGCCGGGCCGCGATCGCCGAGGAGCGCCGCCCGGAGGAGGACGTCAAGGTCCGGTTCGACGACGAGACGGTCGGCGAGTCCCACATGGCGGACCGGCGCGAGCGCGACCTGACCGAGGACGTCGAGGAGCCCAGCGAGACCTGACGCCGGGCGCGATGACCGGATTCCGCGGCGTTCGACGCCCCCCCGCCCGCCGGGCCCGGCCTCCACGGGAGGGCGGGCGTACGCTGCCGGGCGACCGGGAGAGGCTGGCGTGGCGGAGATCGACAACGGCGGCGTGCGGCTGCACGTGGAGGTCGACGGCGAGGGAGACCCCGTCACCGTGCTGGCGCACGGCCTGACCAACTCCTGCCGGGAGCTTGCCATGCTCACGTCGCTCTTTCCGGGCACGAAGGTCCGCTTCGACTTCCGGGGCCACGGGCACTCGGGGGCGCCGGCGGACGGGTTCACGTTCGCCGACATGGCCGGCGACCTCGAGGCCGTGGCGTCCGCGTACGGGGCCACGCGGGCCATCGGGACGTCGATGGGGGCCGGCGCGATCTGCCACGTCCTGTGCGACCGGCCCGGCCGGTTCGACCGGATCGTGCTGCTGCTGCCGGCCGGTCTGGACGCGCCGTTCCGCCATCCGGAGCGGTTCCTGCGGTACGCCGACGCCCTGGAGACCCTGCCGAAGGAGGAGGCCGTCGAGCGGATCCTCGACGACCCCGACCGAGTGGCCCTCTACGTCAAGACGCCGTGGCTCCGCGACCTGGACCGGACGTCGTGGGACGACCTGGCGGACCCCGCCGCGCTGGGCCGGGCGATCCGGGGGATCGTGACCGACTTCCCCGTGCGCGACCGGGAGCTGCTGCGCAAGGTGGAGGCGCCGGTGTTCCTCATCGCCCGGGAGGGCGACGTCATCCATCCCGCCTCGCTGGCCCGCCTGCTGGACGACCTGTTCCCGAGCTCCGAGCTCGTCGTGCTCGGCGACGAGGCCGAGATGTTCGCCGCGCTCCCGATGCTGGTGCAGCGGGTGCGGGAGTTCCTCGCGGGATGAGGGACCTCGAGACCGCGGTCGGGATGGCCGCGGCGGTCGCCGCCGGGGAGGTCTCGCCCGTCGAGCTGGTGCAGCGGGCCCTGTCCCGCGTGCAGGTGTGGCAGGACCCCACGAACGCGTTCACCCAGCTGATGTTCGGCGCGGGCCTGGAGGAGGCCCGGCGGATCGAGCGCGCGGTCGCCGACGGGGAACCGGTCGGGCCGCTCGGCGGGGTGCCGGTGGCCGTGAAGGACCTGTTCGACGTCGCGGGGCAGGAGACCACGGGGTGCTCGCTCGCCTACCGGGGGAACATCGCCACGTCCGACGCCGCCGTGGTTCGCCGGCTGAAGGAGGCCGGTGCCATCGTCGTGGGCAAGACGAACATGCACGAGCTGGCCGCCGGGGCCACCAACCTGGTCTCGGCGTGTGGCCCCACCGCGAACCCGTGGGACCTCGACCGCATCACCGGGGGGTCGAGCGGGGGGTCGGGAGCGGCGGTCGCCGCCGGCGTCGTGCCCATCGCGCTCGGGACCGACACGGGGGGCTCCATCCGGATCCCGGCCTCGTTCTGCGGCATCGGCGGGCTGAAACCGACGCACGGCGCGTTGCCGCTGGACGGCGTGATGCCGCTCGCGCCGTCGATGGGCTGTCCGGGCCCGATGGCCGGATCGGCGGCCGACCTCCGGCTGGCATGGGACGTGCTCTCCGGGGGCGCGGCGGGGGGCGACCCGCACGCGCCGCCGCAGCGTCCGGCGCGGGCCGGCGTGCTGGGCGGGTGGTTCCTCGACCGGATCCAGCCCGAGGTCGTGGAGGGCGTGCGCGCCGCGGCCGGGACGCTCGAGCACCTGGGCGTCCCCGTGGAACCGGTCGACGGTTCGGGGCTGGACGACGCGCTGCAGGCCTGGACCGACTTCGCCTGGTCGCAGTTCGCGGACGTGCACGGGAACCTGCTCGGACAGCCCGAGCTGCTCGACCCGCTGACCCGGTCGTACCTGGAGCACGGCGCGTCGCTGTCCGGCGAGCGCCGCATGGCCGCCCGCCGTCGCGCCGAGGAGGTCGGCGCCTGGTTCGCCGAGCGGCTCCGCGCCGTCGACGTGCTGATCGCGCCCAGCACCCCGTTCCCGGCGCCTCCCGCGGACTCGGAGGAGGTCCAGATCCGCGACGGCGTGTACCTGGGCATCCACCGGGGGGGGCCCTCCGCCCTGACGCGCCCGGTCAACCTGGCGGGACTGCCCGCCCTGGCCATCCCCAGCGGACTGTCGGGCGACGGCCTGCCGCTCGGCATCCAGCTGATCGCGGGGAGAGGACGGGAACGGCTGCTCCTCGACACCGCGGACCTGCTCGGGGAGGAGGACTCCCGGTTCCTCCCGATGCGCGCGCCGTACCCGCCTCCGGGGCTGGAGCCCGGCGGGGGGATCGGGTGAGGCCTACGCGGTGCGGCGGTGCCGCATGCGCCCGACCGGCCCGGCGGCGAACGCAGCGGCCACACGCGGCGCCGTCGACCGGGCCGGCTCGGCGGTGTCCGGCGTCTCGGCGGCGCCGCGGTCCCGCAGCGCCTTCTCCCGCTCCAGCTCGCCGTTCAGCTCACCGCCGATCATGAGCGCGAGCGCGGACAGGTACAGCCACAGCACGAGGACGACGACCCCCGCCAGCGAGCCGTACGTCGTCCCGTAGGACCCCCCGAACCCGGACACGTACAGCGAGAACCCGACCGAGGCCGCCAGCCAGATGACCATCGCCACCACCCCGCCCGGCGAGATCCACTTCCACGACGGCGGCTTCCGGTTCGGACCGAGGTAGTAGAACAGCGCGAACAGCGTTAGCAGCGCGAGGATCGTCAGCGCCCACCGCACGACCGTCCACACGACGAGGAACGCGCCGCCGAGCGGCAGCGCGCCCTTCAACCCCTCGCCGATCGGCTGGCCGAACACCAGCAGGGCCGTGGCGATCCCTCCCAGCACCATCGCGCCGAGCAGCAGGACGATGCTCACCAGGCGCTTCTTGAGGAACTTGCGGTCCTCCGGCACGTCGTACGCGACGTCCAGTCCGGCCTGCGCCGCCGCCATCCCCGACGACGCGCTCCACAGGGCGAGCGCGATGCCGACCACGGCCGCGGTCAGCCCGCCGGCGGTCGCGGCTCGGGTGGTCGCCCGCCCGACGGCCTGGGTGAGCACGGTGGCCGCGCTGCCCGGGAGCACCGTCCGGATGCCGTCGTTGATGCTGTTCACGAGGTGCGGGCTGGCCCCCGCGAGCGCGAGGATGCCCACCGCGGCGATCAGGAGCGGAAACACCGCCAGGAACCAGTAGAACGCGACCCCGGCCGCCGTGAGCGACACCCGGTCGCTCCTGATCTCCTTCACCGTCCGTTTCGTCGCGGCCACCCAACCCCGTCTCGGGACGTCCAGGGGGGTATCGGGGCCCGGGGCGCGTTCCTGGTCCGGGCGGTGCACGACCACCCCGCTCGTGGATCGGGCCGCTGCGCTCATCGCCTTCGCCACCTCCGTCCCGCTCGGGCCGGCAGCGGACGCACGTCCGGGTCCGTCTAGCCGGCCAGCTTCGCCGACAGCTCCGCGTCGGAGGGCTCGACGAGGACGGATCCGTCGGGGAACAGGATCGTGGGCACGCTCCGCAGGCCCCCGTTGATCCGGATCACGATCTCGGCTGCCGCCTCGTCCTCGTCGACGTCGATCCAGCGGTACCGGGCGCCGAGGCGGTCCAGCACGCGGCGGGCGCGCCGGCAGTCCGCGCACCAGCTGGTCGAGTACACGACGATCTCGTCGCGGTCGGTGTCGGTCATGGGCTGATGGCCGCGCCTCCGGCGGCACCCCTGGAACGCGGCCGTGTCGTCCATCATTCCCCCGCAGGAGGCCCTGGGAACCTCGGCCCGCGCCCTCCGCGCCCGCCGGTCCGGTGCCGGGCACTCCCGGAGTCCCGGGGCGGCCCCCCGGTACGATGCGCGCTCAGTGTCTCTCACGCGGACCGCCCGGAGCACCGACGCCGCCGGCGGCCTGTTCATCCTGCTGGCCTCGCTGCAGTTCGGCGTCGTCGTCGTGCTGGGGCGAATCGTTGAGGACGGGCCGAGGGGCATGCCGGTCCCCGCCATGCTGGCCATCCGGTTCGGCGTCGCGGCGGTCCTCCTGCTCGGCAGCCTCGCCGCACTCCGCCGACCGGCGCTCCCGGTGCGCGACGAGCGGCTCCCCCTGGCCGGCCTCGCCGTCGCCGGCTACGCGGTCGAGGCCTCGCTGTTCTTCCTCGCCACCCGCCACGGCGAGGCCGCCGCCGTCACGCTGCTGTTCTTCACGTACCCGATCTTCGTGACGCTCGGCTCGATGGCCCTCGGCCAGGGCGCACCGGGGCTGCTGGTCGGGGGGAGCCTGGCCTGCGCGCTCGCCGGCTCGGCGCTGGTGATCCTGTCGGGTGGGGGACTCGCCATCGCGGGGCTGGGGGTCGCGTTCGCCCTCGGAGCCGCCGGGGTGTACTCGGGGTATCTCCTGGGAGCCGACCGGGTCCTGCGCCGGACGGAGCCGCTGGCCGGGGCCATGTGGGTGAGCCTGTTCGCCTCGCTCGCGCTCGCCGTGTACGCCGTCGTCGCCGGCGAGACCCGGGCGCCGGACGGCCTGCGGCAGTGGGCGCCGCTGGTGGGGATGGGCGCGGCCACGGCCGGAGCGTTCGTGTGCCTGTTCGCGGGGCTCCGGCGGCTGGGGCCGGTGCGGACCGCGGTCGTCGCCGCCTCGGAGCCGCTCGCGGCGACCGTGCTGGCGTTCCTGTTCCTCTCGGAACCCATCCGCCCGGGCGTGGTGGAGGGCGGCGCGCTCATCCTGGTCGGCGCCGTCGCCGCCAGCCTGGCCCGCGCCGCCCGCACCCCGGCCACCGAGCCCGACCTCCCGTGAAGCGGGCCGGCTCGGTGCGGCGTACGCTGCGTTCCCCATGAAAGGGAAACCTCGCGGCCGCAGGTTTTCGGACTACGTCCAGGACTACGCGGAGAACTGGCGCACCAGCACGGACCCGCTTCCAGAGAAGATCGCCAAGACCGTCAGGAATCGCGCCATCGCCGTGGTGACGCTCGGGGGGTGCTGCGGCCACCACGGCGAGCCCGGCTGCTGAATGCCTGCCGACCAGGGCCCCGGTCGGGGCCCCGAGGCGGAAGACCACCCCCACCCCCACGACTCCTGACGCGGTCCACGGTGTCCTGACAGATCTCCTCGGAGCGACCGACCCCTTGCGCCGGCCGGCGCTGGAGGGTACCGTCCCGGGCGGGTATCTAGGGGAGGTTGCGGGTGGTCCGTACCGTTCGTCGTGGTCTCGTCTCGTTCGCACTGGTCTCGGTGTTCGTCCTCGCTCTTCCGCTGGTCGCTTGGGCCGCGCCCGGCGATCTGGACCCGACGTTCAGCGGCGACGGGATGCAGACGACCGATCTGGGAGACTTCGAGGGCGCGACGACCGCTGTCCCGCTGTCCGGAGGAAGGCTCCTCGTACTCGGGAGGACCGGAACAGACGTTGCGCTCGTCCAATATCGGAACAACGGGCACCCGGACCCCGCCTTCGGGGGCGGCGACGGCATCACGACGGCCGACCTTCTGGGGAACGAGCACCCGTACAACGGGCTCGCCGTCCTTCCCAGCGGCAAGATCCTCGTGGCGGCGGCGACTGAGGGGACCGGCGTCCAGAAGCTCGGCCTGCTCCGGTTCACGGCCACCGGGGCTCCGGACACGACGTTCGGCGGCGGCGACGGCAAACTCACCGTCGGCTTCGGCCACGACTTCGACGCGTACGACTTGGCGGTGCTCCCATCCGGGAAGATCCTCGTCTCAGGCGAGCTCTACGTGTCGGGCTCCGACTCCAAGTTCATCGTCGCGCGCCTTCGCCCCACCGGCTCGCTCGACACCTCGTTCGGAGGCGGGGACGGGTTCGTCACGACACAGGTCGGTCCCCGCTTCGACGGAGCGTGGCGCGTGCTGGTGGATTCGACTGGGCGGATCCTCGTCGGCGGCTGGTCCAAGGAGGGAGTGGGCAGCTCCTCCTACGACGCCGCCGCGGCCAGGTACACCGCGGGGGGAGCCCCCGACACGACGTTCAGCGGCGACGGGAAGCTCGTCACGCAGGTGTTCCAGAACGGCGACGACTATCTCAACGGGCTCGCCCTGCAGGGCTCGAAGATCGTCGCCGGCGTGTACGCGGACGACGGATCGAGGACTGAGCCGTGTCTGCTTCGCTATCTGCCCAACGGGAAGCTGGACCCGACCTTCGGCGGAGGGGACGGTGAGGTGCTCACGCCGGTGTCGGCGGACATCGAGGACGTGGCCGTCGACTCGACGGGCCGCATCGTGGCGGCGGGACAGGACTCGACCCCTCAGCTCTGGGTCGGGCGCTACCAGGCGAACGGCAAGGTCGACACGACCTTCGGGACGGGTGGGTTCTCCTCGGCGGGCTTCGCGACGTCGACGTTCGTCAAGGGGATGACGCTCGCGAGCGGCGGCAAGGTCGTGGTCGTGGGGGGCACCACCGCCGGCGACTTCGCCGTGGCCCGGTTCCTGCCGTGACCGCCCCTTCGGAATCGTCGGCGCGCCTACGCGGGTCGGTCCCGGACGTCCAGGGAGGTTCTCCATGAACGCTTCGCCACCTCGTGGTCTCGCGGCACTCGCCCTCGCGTCGGTCCTCGTCCTCGCCGTCCCGCTGATCGCCCGGGCCGCGCCGGGGGACCTCGACTCGACCTTCAGCGGGGACGGCATGCAGAACACCGACCTCGGAGACTTCAACGAGGTGGCGAAGTCCGTCGTCGGGCTCTCGGGGGGGAAGTTGCTGGTGCTCGGGCGGACAAGGGACGACGTCGGCCTCGTCCAGTACCGCAACGGCGGGCTGCCGGACACGGCCTTCGGCGGCGGGGACGGCATCGTGACCGTGAACTTCCTGGGGGACGAGCAGGTCTACAACGGCATCGTGGTGCTCCCCTCGGGCAGGATCGTAGTAGCCGGGGACACCCAGGGGACCGGCCGCCGAAGGCTCGCCGTCTACCGGTTCACGGCGACCGGCGCACCGGATTCCACGTTCGGCGGCGGTGACGGCAAGCTCGCCATCGATTACGGCCACGACCTGTACGGATACGACCTCGCCGTGCTGGGGAGCGGCAAGATGCTCGTGTCGGGCGAGCTCAACTTGACGAACCTGGATTCTGTCTTTTTCGTCGCGCGGCTTCGCCCGAACGGGACGCGCGACACGACCTTCGGCGGCGGGGACGGGTTCGTGACGACCCAGTTCCTCGCGGGCCACGACGGGGCCTGGCACATGTCGGTGGACTCGCAGGGCCGGATCGTGGTGGGCGGATGGGCGGAGGAGCGCTCGAACGCCTTTTCCAACGACGTCGCCCTGGCCCGGTACACGCCCGCCGGCAAGCCGGACCGGACGTTCGGCGGCGACGGCAAGGTCATCACGCAGATCTACCAGGGGGAGAACGACTGGGCGGGTGGAGTGGCGCTCCAGGGCAGCAAGATCGTGGCCGGCGCGTACACGAACGATGGGACGGTGCGTCACTTCGGACTCGTTCGCTATCTTTCCAACGGATCGCTCGACCCCACCTTCGGTGGCGGCGACGGCGTGGTCATCACGCCCGGTTCCGTGTCGAGGGAGCTGGAGGACGTGGCCGTCGATCCGACTGGCCGCATCCTGGCGGCGGGAGACGAATCCGTATCCCCCCAGCAGTTCGTCGTGGCCCGCTACCTGGCGAACGGGAAGCTCGACACGGCCTTCGGCACGGGCGGGTTCGCGCCGTCGAACTTCGCATCGCCGGCCACCGCGAACGGGATGGCGCTCGCGTCGGGCGGCAAGATCGTGGTGGTGGGCCGGGAGCCAAACGGCCCATCCGACTTCGCCGTGGCCCGGTTCCTGCCGTGAGCCGGCTCAGCCTGCCGCCAAGGCCCCGATGATCGCGAACACGAGGTAGGCGCCCAGCCCGCCGGCGACCAGCATGAGCCGTAGGGACCTCGGGATGGGCGAGCGGCCGAACGCGAAGTACGCGACTGGGCCGAGGAACGGGATCAGCAGGATTCCGGCCATCCACGCCATGCGGCGCCCGTTCGGGAGCGAGTCCTGCCGCAGCAGGTCCCACAGCGCGATCGAGACCCACGCCGCGTACAGGACGAGCGGCAGCAGGTAGCCGTAGATGCCGATCAACAGCCCCCACCACGAGGTGCCGGTCGGGATGCCCATGATGGTGACCTCCTGGCTCACGTCGTGCCCGTCGCTCGTCACGTCGAGCGTCCGGGCGTCGCGGATCTGGATTCGCTGGGGAACCGCCGTCTGGGGAATGGCCGGGTCGGGCGGGGCGTCGGCGGCGTCCGGCATGCGGGGCTGGGGCGGCGGCCGGGGCTGGTCGCGCCAGTCGCCGTGGGGGTAGTCGCCGGAGTTCCCCTGCAGGAACCGCAGGATCGATCCGACCGTTGGCGCGAGGTCGCCCCCGCCGATGGCGCCGAGCTTGGCGCCGCACCCGTACAGGAGCTCCACGGCCGGCGGCAGGCTCGTGTGGACGTCGTTCCCGGAGAAGCAGTCGTGCTCGCCGGCGGGCGCCCCGAGCGCGAGGTCGGCCCGTCCGGACCGCCGCACCACGTTGTCCCGGACGACGTCCCGCTCGGTCGTCCACAGGCGCTGGTCGATGTTCGGCAGCACGGCGATGCCGAAGGTTCGCTGGTCCTCGACGAGGTTGTTCGCGACGGTGTCGTCGCGCCCGCCGGCCACGAGGATCCCGATGCCGAACGCCGCGTACTCGTCGAACTTCGCCGGGGCGCCCTCGTCGTTGTTGTCGTGGACGTAGTTCCCGGCGACCAGCACGTTCCGTTGCGGCGCAAGCTTCTCGGAGTCCAGCGTGTTCGGCACGATGCCGGCCATGTTGTCGCGCCACTCGCTGTTGACGATCGACAGGTTCCCCCCGGCGTTCGTCCCCGAGTAGCCCAGCGCGTTGTGCTCCGCCAGCACGTCGCTGATCACCGCGTCGCACGGCTGGCACTGCCCGATGTAGAAGCCCGAGTCCGGGTGCCCGCTCGCGTAGGAGTGGTCGAACTGCCCGTACCGGGAGTTGAACGAGTAGATGCCGTAGTCGCCGTCGTCGTACGCGGTGAGGTACGAGCCCCGGTACCCGAACACGCTGGACCAGTAGAACCCGTTGGCCAGGTAGTGCCGGGCGGTCATGCTCTCGACGGCCACGCCGTCGGCCTCGACGACGTGGATGCCGTTCGGCATGTGGAACTGCCCGTCGAGTATCACCCGGTTGCGGTCGGTGCCCCGGATGGTCAGGAAGGGCTTCGTGACCAGCACGGCCTCGTTGTAGACGCCGGGAGAGACCAGCACGAGCGAGCCCGGCTCGGCGGCGTCGACCGCCTGCTGGATCGTCGGGCGGTCCCGGGGGACGCGGATGGTGGTGCCGGGCTTCGCCGGCGGCTGCTCCCGGCCGGGCCCGACGCCGGACGCGCTCCCGGGGACCTTCGCGTTCCCCACCACGACGATCCCGCTCATGCCGATGCCGCCCTTCGCGCCGTGGAACGAGCAGTAGTACCGGAACGCGCCCGGGTGGTCGAAGGTCACCCGGAACGTGCCCGACCCCGGCGTCAGCGTGTGCGATGCGAACGAGCCGTCGTCGGCGATGACGTTGTGGGGGTTCCGCCCGGTGTTCTCCCAGTCGACTGTCGCCCCCACCGGGACCCGCACGAACTCCTGCTGGAAGTAGTCGTCCTGCGCCTCGACGTGAGCCCCGGCGTCGTCGGCCCGTGCGGCGGGCGCCCTCACCACGACCCCGCCCGCGACGACGACCGCCCCCATCAGTGCGAGCACGAACGCGAAGGCGCCGAGGCGCCGCCCATCCAGACGCATGAACCTCCCCACGGCCGTCAGCCGATCCCGGCGCCGGACGTTAGCACGCGCGGTCGGCCTCCCATTCTGGCTCTCGATGCGACCGCCCCGGGCCACCCTGCATTGATGCGTACCACGTTGCCGTCAGTTCGCCGCGCTTGTTCCATCCCGACCCACGGAGTTAGCGACGACTAGCAACCAAGTCCGCGATAGCCAATCAATCTGCTTGGGTTCCTCCCCAGGCAACTAACTCGCGTGGGTGGGCAACTGTTGGAGAATACTAGCTACCTGGTTAAGGTAGGTCCTGTGGCGACCATAAGCGGGTTTTGGTCTTACGTCCATGCGGACGACGACGCGGAGGGCGGTCGCATCGCCTGGCTGGCAAGGGATATTGCTTCCGCCTTTGAGTTGTTGACGGGCGAGTCCATCGACCTCTTCCTTGACCACGACGCCATTGAGTGGGGCGATCGTTGGCGCGAGTCGATTGACGCGAGTCTTGCCTCGGTTGCGTTCTTTATTCCCGCTCTGACTCCGAGGTACTTCAAGAGTGCAGAGTGCCGGCGCGAACTCCAGTTCTTCGCCCGGCGCGCGACCGAACTTGGTATCAAGGAACTTGTGCTGCCAATCCTCTATGTGGACGTTGCCGCGCTGCACGACGCCCTCCCTGCCGATGACTTGGCTGCCCTGATCAGGACATACAACTGGGCTGACTGGCGGGACACTCGTTTCGCGGCACGCGACTCTGAGGCTTATCGACGCGCCGTTGCGGGTCTCGCCGAACGGTTAGTGAAGGCCAACGTCGAAGCCGAGCAGGTGAGTCTTGCCGAGTTGGCCATCGAACGGGATCGCGCGCCCGGCGGAGAACCGGATGAGAGTCCAGGCCTGCTCGATCGTCTAGCGGCGGCCGAGACTGCCATGCCAGCTTGGACCGAGACGCTTACGGCCCTTGGAACTGAGATTCAACAACTTGGTCAGTTCATGGAGGAGGGCGCAACGGAGACCCGGCGGGCAGACGCGCGCGGAGGAGGTTTTGCAGGCAGAGTTGCGGTTGCGAGGCGCCTTGCTCAGAGATTGGGCGAACCAAGCGAGCGGATTTACGGCCTAGGAAATGAGTTCGCCTCTCACATGCACACTGTAGATGAAGCCTTCACAACCATCATCCAGCTCGCCCCGTCGCAGGTGGAGGCCGATGCTGAATCAAGGACGCAAATTTGCGAGTTCTTCCAGTCCCTCCGCGAAATGTCTCATTCTGTGGAGGAGGGGCTTGTTGCGTTGCAGGCCCTCTTGGACTTGCTCGGATCAATTGAATCCGCGTCTCGCGACCTGCGGCCGCCCCTTCGCCGGATGAGGCAGGGGCTGACGAACATGTTTGAGGCTCGCGAAGTAACCCAGGAGTGGATCCAGCTAATTGACCAGACGGGCATCGATTGTGAGACCGATCCTCAGCCACAGCTTGAAGTGAACAGTTGAGCGGGTTGCCCAAGCGCTGAAGAGGGTCGAGGCTGGATCCAGCCGGGTTGAGGGTCCACCGGGCGCGGCGTACCGTAGCCGCGTGGCCCCCGCGCGGTTGTCCGGGCTCGACGCGTCGTTCCTGTACCTCGAGCGGCCGTCCATGCACATGCACGTAGGCGGCGTGGGCATCCTCGACCCGTCCGAGCGGCCGGGCGGGACGCTGAAGTTCGACGACCTCGCGCACGTCATCACGTCCCGGCTTCACCTCGTGCCGCGGTTCCGGCAGAAGGTCGTGTTCGTGCCCGGGAACGTCGCCCGGCCCGCGTGGGTCGACGACGCCGACTTCGACGTCGAGTTCCATCTGCGGCGGGCCGCGATCCCCGCGCCGGGCGGCCGCCGGGAGCTCACTGACTTCGTCCAGCGGGTGGCCAGCCGGCCGCTCGACCGCACCAAGCCGCTGTGGGAGATGTACTTCGTCGAGGGGCTCCAGGACGGGCTGGTCGCGATCCTCACCAAGGTCCACCACGCGATGATCGACGGCATCTCGGCGATCGACATCGCCACCGTGCTGCTGGACTTCACGCCGGAGCCCCAGATCCCGGTCCCCGAGCCGTGGGTCCCCGAGCGGGAACCATCGCGCGCGGAGCTGCTCCGGGCCGCCGTGGCCGAGCAGGTCCGCAACCCGTTCTCCGCCGCAACCGGCACCGTCCAGGCGGCGCTGCGGACCCCGGTGCGCATGCTCTCCGGCGTCGGCACCGCGCTGGGTGGGGTCCGCGAGCTGATCGGCATGGGGGCCCCGCCCAAGGGGCCGTTCGACGGCAGGGTCGGCCCCAACCGGCGGTTCGCGATGGCCGACTCGCCGGTCGAGCGGTTCAAGGACATCAAGAACGCGGCCGGCGGCACGGTGAACGACGTCATCCTGGCCACGACCGCCGGAGCCCTGTCGAAGCTGCTCAAGGCGCGCCGGCAGCCTACCCGCGGCCGCACGCTCCGGGCGATGGTCCCGGTCAGCGTTCGGACCGAAGACGAGAAGATGGCCCTCGGCAACCGGGTGTCGATGGTCTTCGTCGACCTCCCGGTGGGGCCGATCGATCCCGTGAACCGCCTGCACCGCATCACCGAGCGCACGAAGGGCCTGAAGGACTCGATGATGGCGGTCGGCGCCGACGCGATCATGAACCTCGGCACGTACGCCCCGCCCACGCTCCACGCCCTGGCCGCCCGGTTGGTCTCGCGCGGTCGGTGGTTCAACCTCGTCGTCTCGAACGTGCCCGGGCCCCAGGTCCCGATGTATGTCGCCGGCGCCCGGCTCCTCGCGAACTACCCGGTCATGCCGACGGCCGAGAACGTCGGCCTCTCGATCGCGGTCACCTCGCTGGCCGGCACCATGGGATTCGGCTTCACCGGCGACTGGGACCTGATGCCCGACATCGACTTCCTCGCGGCCTCGCTGGAGGAAGCGGTCGACGAGCTGGCCAAGGCCGCCGGCGTCTGAAGAGGAGCCAGTCGGATGCCTGGACGCAGGACCCTGCAGCGTTCTGGGTGGGCGATGTGAGGGCGATCGCCCGACGTTCCTCGCCCGAGAACCTGTCCCTGGCCATCTCCGTAGCAGCGGTCCCGCTCGCGGCCCTGGCCGTGCTCGTGCGACATGGGATCTGGTCGTCGCTCCCCTGGACGCTCTCGGGTTGTGGGAGCTGGTCCGGCGCGGCGATCGCGGTCCCGGTCGGGATCACCGCAGCGGCTGCAGCGCTCGCGTGGGCGGCTCGGGAGGGACGGTCGTCGCGGTACCGGGTCCTCCTCGCCAGGCTCGTCGCGATGACACTGCTCCTGGCCTTGTGTGTGGTCTTGATCCTCTTCGCTGCCCCGAGGTGCTCCGCGGGCGCTGCTCCGACCGGCGCATCGCCGGCTGGAATCCAGCACCTCGTGCCCCTGGCTTCCGGAGGGTTCTAGCCAGGAACGACGTCCGCGCTGGCCGCTGGCGCCTCGACCAGACCCGTGCTCGCTAGCCATTGCTCGACGGTCGCGAGCCACCGGTCCGGGGCCTCCATCTGGGCGGCGTGGCCGACTCCTCCGAACTCCGCCAGCCGCCAGTTGGGGCGGCCCCCGGCGACCTGGCGGGCCAGCGACACGTTGACCAGCCGGTCCTTCGTCCCGTGGATCACCAGCACCGGAACCCGCACCCGTTCGACGAGCTCCGCGAGGAACTCCTTCTGCTCGCCGGTCCGCATGAGTGACCGGGCGGCCTCCAGGAAGGCCGGGGTGGAGTCGGGGTCGTCGGCGTGGAGCCGGGCGGTTTCGACGTGGGCCGCCACGAGCGCCGGGTCGACCTTGTCGGGATCGGCCATGACGATCTTGAAGCCCTCCTCGATCAGCCGCTCCGGTCCCAGGCGGTTGGTCCGTGCGCGTACGAACCACTCGCCGAGCCGGGGCATCCGGTACATCGCGAACGCGGCAAGGATCAGCGCCGACGGCATGCCGCCCCGGGTCCACGGCAGCGCCGGGCTGGTCAGCACCAAGCCATGGGCGCTCGCCGGCTCGTACGCCGCCTGGAGCAGCGACAGCGCGCCGCCCATCGAGTTCCCGACCAGCACCACCGGCGGTTCGGTCAGCTCGTGGACGAACCGGGACAGCAGCAGGCGGTTGGCCGGCAGGCTCGAGCTCCGACCGGCCCTCGGCGTGTAGCCGAACCCGGCCAGGTCGGGGGTCAGCACGCGGCCGGAGCGCGCGAGCCCCGGCGCCACGCCCATCCAGTTCAGATGCGAGCCGCCCAGGCCGTGGACGCAGACGAACGTCGGGTCCCCCGGCCGGTGCTCGCCCCACTCGCGGTAGGCGACCGGCCCATCGAGATCCTCCGTTCGCATCTCCGGCAGGTCGTCGAATGCGCCCATCGAATTCCAGGGTACCGCCGGGGCGCGGGCAGGCCGGGCTCCGGCGTTCCCTCGGCCGGCTCGCGGGACGCGGCATACTGCTCAGCCATGGATGCGGCCGCGGACCTCAAGTCCCTGCTCGCCTCGCGCTATCCGCTGCTGGTCGTGGAATCGCGGGACGAGCCGCGGTTCCTGCTGCTCCTGCGTGGAGCGGCGGACGCGGTGGAGGCCCCGCTGTGGACGTGGTCGGCCACGCGCGGGCTGGCGCGCATGGGATACCAGTCCCAGTACGACACGGTCGACCCGAACAAGGCCCTGGTCTTCGTGCAGACGCTGACCGGTCCCGGCGTCTTCGTGTTCGAGGACGCCCAGCGGCTGTTCACCGACCCGCTGGTCCTGCGCCGCGTCAAGGAGATCGCCCAGGCGGCCCGGCGGGGCCAGACACTCGTGATCACGGGCAGCGGCCACGAGGTACCCGACGAGCTCGCGGACCTGGCGCTCCCGTGGGTGGAGCCGGCGCCGGACGTCGCCGAGCTGGAGGCCACGGTGCGGCGCGTCCTGGCGGACCTGTTGGCGGCGGGCGTTCCCGTTCAGATCGGCCCCGCCGACCTCCCCCGGCTCGTCGACGCCGTCCGGGGCCTGTCGACCGGGGAGGCGGAGCGGCTGATCCGCAGGGCCACGTCCGACGACGGCCGCCTCGACGCCGGCGACGTCGAGCGGATCCGCACGGCTCGGGCGGAGCTGGCGGCCGAGTCCGGGACCCTCGAGATCGTCGACACCCCCGAATCGATCGACGACGTCGGCGGCATGGACCGCCTCAAGCAGTGGCTGGCGGTTCGAAAGAAGGCCATGGATCCGGGGGCGGCCCAGTTCGGGATCGATCCCCCCCGGGGCATCCTGCTGACCGGCGTCCCCGGCTGCGGGAAGTCGATGATGGCGAAGGCCGTGGCCCGCGCGTGGGCGATGCCGCTCGCGCTGCTGGACCCGGCTCGCCTGTTCGGCTCCTACGTCGGCGAGTCCGAGCGGCGCCTGCAGCAGGCCCTCGACCAGGCCGGCGCCATGTCGCCCGTCGTGATGTGGATCGACGAGATCGAGAAGGGGTTCGCCGTGGGCGGCGACTCGGACGGCGGGGTCGCCCAGCGGATGCTCGGCACGTTCCTGCGGTGGATGCAGGAACGCAAGCCCGGCGTGTTCCTGGTGGCGACGTCGAACGACATCTCTCACCTGCCGCCGGAGTTCCTGCGCAAGGGGCGGTTCGACGAGATCTTCTTCGTGGACCTTCCCCGGCCGGACCAGCGCGAGGCCATCTTCCGGTGCCACCTCGAGCGGCGGCACCGCGACCCGGCGAAGTTCGACCTGAAGGGCCTGGCGGCGGCCAGCGAGGGGTTCTCCGGCGCCGAGATCGAGGCGGCCGTGGTCGGCGCGCTGTACCGGGCGTTCGCATCCGGGGCGGACGTGACGACCGACGCGATCGTGGCCGAGCTGAAGGGAACGGTTCCCCTGTCGCGCTCGCGGGCCGAGGACGTCGCCGCGCTCCGCGCGTGGGCCACCGACCGCGCCGTTGCCGCCTGAATCTGCCGTCTCCGGCCAGCGCGGGTGCGGCGATCCCGCGCTGCGTCGGATAATGCCCCCCATGCAGACGCGGATCGCTGGAGGGCGTATGGCAACGGTTCATCTTCGTTCACCGCTCAGAGACCTGGCCGCCGGCCAGTCGTCCGTCGACGTCGGCGGGGGGACGGTCGGGGAGGTGCTCGGCCGCCTGGAGGGAGAGTATCCACGGCTGGTGGGATGGATCCGCGACGAGCGGGGTGACATCCGCCAGCACGTGAACGTCTTCCTGAACGGCGAACGGGCGCCGCTCGAGGCCGCCGTCCGGGTGGGTGACCGGATCCACATCCTGCCCGCGATCTCCGGGGGCGCGGACCGGGCGGAGCTGCTAGTCGGGACCCACAAGGGCTTGTTCGTGCTCCGCGGTGAGCGGGGCGGCCCCATGGAGGTCGCCGCCAGGGCCTTCGAGGGAAGAGACGTCGAGTACGCGGTGCGGGATCCGAGGTCCGGCACGTACTACGCGAGCGTCACCCACGGGCAGCACGGCCCCCGGATCTTCCTGGCGGACGACCCGACGGGGGAGTGGGAGCAGTCGGACGGTCCTGCGTTCCCGGAGGATGCCGACGCCGCTGTCGCTCGGACCTGGGTCATCCAGCCCGGGGTGGAGGACGGCGTGCTGTGGGCGGGCGTGGCGCCGGCGGCACTGTTCCGGAGCGAGGACGCCGGCCGGACCTGGGAGCTCAACCGGGCGCTGTGGAACGACCCCACACGACCGCAGTGGAACGGCGGCGCCGGCGGCCTGGCACTGCACTCGGTCGCACCGTGGCCCGGCGAGCCGCAGCGGCTGGCCATCGGGATCTCCGCGGTCGGCGTGTGGATCACCGACGACGGCGGCCGGACCTGGCACCGGGGCGTGAAGGGGCTCGTGCCGCGGTACGTGCCCGAGGAGTCCCGCGAGGACACCCTCGACCTCTGCGTGCACAACCTGCACCGCTCCCCGGATCCCGAGACGCTCTACCTGCAGTTCCATTTCGGCGTCTACCGTTCCGACGACGCGGGCGAGACCTGGACCGACATCGGAACGGACACCGGGCTCCCCAGCGACTTCGGTTTCCCGATGGTCGTGCACCCGCGTGACCCCGACCGCGCCTACGTGATCCCGCTGGTCGCGGACCAGGACCGCGTCACGCCGGACGGCCACGTGCGCGTGTACGAGACGGGCGACCGGGGGAAGTCCTGGCAACCGCTGACCGACGGACTCCCCCAGGAGGACGCCTACCTGACGATCCTTCGCCAGGCGTTCGGCCACGACGGGGCCGACCCGCTCGGGCTGTACTTCGGCGCCGAGTCCGGCGAGGTTTTCGGCTCGGCCGACGAGGGCCGGACCTGGCGTCTCGTCACCGACCACCTCCCGCCCATCTACTCGGTCCGCACATCCACCTGAACCGCCGACCCGGGGTGCCTGTCGGTCCGGGTCGGTAGGCTTCGCCGCTCGTGGACTCCCTCTCGATCGCTCGGGCGCGCAGGATGGCGCTGGCGGCGCAGGGCTTTGCCGACCCGCGGCCGGCCGGGCGCGTCGACCGGCGGCATCTTCGGCGGGTGTTCGACCGGGTCGGGCTCATCCAGATCGACTCGGTGAACGTCATGGCACGTTCGCAGTACCTTCCGCCGTACTCGCGGCTGGGCCCCTACCCGCGGCAGCTGCTCGATGACATGGCCTACCGGCACCGGGAGCTGTTCGAGTACTGGGGTCACGAGGCGTCCCTGATCCCGATGCGCATGTATCCGCTGTTCCGGTGGCACATGGCCCGCGCCAGCACGGGCTTCGCGTGGGGCCGCATGAACCAGATGATCCGGGAGCGCCCCGAGTACGTCCGCGCCGTCCTCGACGACGTCAGGAGGAACGGGCCGATCGCCGTTCGGGACCTGCACGACCCCGGAGAACGGATCGGCGACTCGTGGGGATGGAACTGGAAGGCAGGCAAGGTCGCGATCGAGTATCTGTTCTGGGCGGGGGAGGTCGCGGCCGCGTCGCGGGTCCGGTTCGAGCGCCGCTATGACCTGCCGGAACGGGTCATCGCCCCGGAGGCGCTGAACGCGCCGGAGCCCACCACCGAGGAGGCCCACCGCGCCCTCCTGAACATCGCGGGCCGGTCGCTCGGCGTCGGGACGGCCGCCGACCTGGCCGACTACTTCCGGATCAGGATGCCGGAGGCCCGCCCCCGCATCCAGGAGCTGGTCGAGGAGCGCACGCTCGTCCCCGTGGAGGTCGAAGGGTGGGGCCGCCCCGCGTACGCGCATCGGGAGGCTCGGACGCCGCGATCCGTGCCCACCGCCGCCCTGCTGTCGCCGTTCGACTCGCTCGTCTGGTTCCGCGACCGCCTCATGCGGCTGTTCGGAATGCACTACCGGATCGGGATCTACACCCCGGCCCATCTGCGAACACACGGGTACTACGTGCTGCCCTTCCTGCTGGGACACGAGCTGGTCGCCCGCGTGGACCTCAAGTCCGATCGGAAGAACGGAGTGCTCCTGGTCCAGGCCGCCCACCTCGAGGACCACCGCGTTGGGGGCGAGGTCGTGCCTCCGCTCGCGTCGGAGCTGCAGCGGCTCTCGGAGTGGCTCGGACTCGGCGGTGACGTGCGGGTGGCGGGTCGCGGCGGCCTGGCCCGCGAGCTTGCGGCCGCGCTGCGCTGACCTACGGAGCAGACCAAACTCGAAAGGCCGGATATCAATTTCGCTCCGCGACCAACCCCTCGACGTCAACGGGCTTCCCGGATGAGACAACCACCAGACGGACGTCGGCGACGTGGGGGGACTGGAAGGAACCGACCCGGATGATTCTCTGCTTTGCAGTACGGGATGCGTACAGGTCGACGGTGGCGAGCTTCCGGTCTCCCATCCAGACGGCCACGCGCCCACACGAAGGGCAGCGGGTCGCCACGAGGAAGAGCCTCCGGGCATGGACGTGGGCCCTTACCAGAGCGCTGCCCTGGCGAATGCTCTGCGAGTAGGTGCCCAGGTAGTAGCCTGGGCCACGATCCCGCTGCCACACCCCATCTGCGCGTAGCTGAACATCGTCGAACGGGACATCCGTGCATCGAACGTCCCCTGCCGGGGACTCGTTGCCCGCACGGTCGTTGGCTAGGACGGTGAAGCAATAGGTGAAGCCAGGTGAGGCGTGGACGACCCAGGTCTCGGCTTCCAGTCCCGGTTCCGTGCCGGACCAGGACTCCCGGGAGGCGTCGTCGCGGGTCTGGTGGATCACCAGCCCGTAAGGTGCCCATTGGAGGCCGCTCGTCACGTCGCGGGGCCGGGTCCAGGCGAGCTGGATGTCGCGATCCGTTTGGAAGAGCTGATCGACCTCCCCCGGGAGGAACGTCACCGGCGTGGGAGGCGTCAGGTCGACCTTGAGCGGCCCCAGCGTGGCTGCTGATGTCCAATTGCCGTCGAAACTCTCGGCTCGAACGTGGAAATAAACGTGCTGCCCTTCGGGCGGCGTCGTGTACACGTAGGGTTGACCCCACGACATGTCCTCAACCAGATCAGGCGAGCCGGCCGCATCATGATCCCAGACCCAGGAATAGCCGGCGACGCTGTGCGCATCCTGGTCGGACACGCTGAAGTTGACCCATAACGGCGCGCGCCCGCGCCAGACCCAGTCGGTCGTCACCGGCGGATCGATGGAGAGGTGGATCTGTTCTGGCTGCGTGCTCTCGTCTCCCGATAGCCACGCGTCAGCGGTGTCGTAGGTGAGTGTGTATGGACCCTCGACTGAGCCGAAGGTGCCCGCCCGGGTCGCGGCATGAAGCACCTTGACGATCCCCGGGATCGCCGTGGCGTTGTCGATTGCGAGCGCGCCGGCGAGAGCGGCGGTTCCGTCCACAACGAGGCGGCCGGACGCCGGCGGGAACCCAGCCTGCACACTGGGTTCGTACGTTCCATTCGATGATTGCGTGTAGTCCCCCGTAACCTCGATGACGGCTCGGGGCGCGATGGACATCATGCCGTCATTCACGTAACTCCCGCCAATTTGCAGGGTTCCAGTCTCGGCCCTTATCTCGCCGCTCCCTGATATGGGGGGGCCGGTGGCGCTCCATCCCGTGCTCGCGAGGATCCCTTCATTCTCGATGGCGCTTCCCCCGTCGTCGCGGATGCTCGCCCGGTCGATTACGAGCGTCCCGTTGTTCACGAACGTCCTCGAGGTTGCGTGAAGCTGGTCATAGGGCGCGCTGGAGCCACCCACGAACGTGACTCCCGGATCGATGGTCGTGGTCCCCGCAGCGAACGACCCGCCCTGCCAAACGAACCGACCGTCACCAGTGATCCGCTGCGAGCCCCCAAGCGAGCCCGACTCCGGGGGCATGACCATGCTGACCCCGCCCTCCATCGCGAGGGTTCCGGAAATCGTCGTATTCCCCGGAAGCTCGATCGTCCCCGGACCCACGAAGGCATCGACACCAGACAAGTCGGGGGACCCTTGGACTTCCAGGGTCGCGCCCCCGTCCGCCTCGAGTCGGCCCGACAACGTGTCGCGGTAGTCGCCGCCGAAAATAAGACGACCGCTTGTCACTCGGACCACGCCGGTGTTGGTTGAGATGAGCCCGACCACGTCATACTCGCCGGGCCTGGTACCCGCAACGACGAGGCCGTAATTCTCTAGGCTGAATCCTTGTCCCTCCCAACCGGCGATGTAGCCTCCTGGACCTAGCTCGATGGAGCCGACGTTCTTGATCTGTCTGGCCCTCAAGTTTCCACTCTCGACTTGGAGTTTCCCCTCGTTTTCGATCCAATCCGAATAGGCGTCTCCTGTGATGTGAACCTTGCCTGCGGGGCCGATCACAACCGGCTGACCTCCGAAGGATCCTTTGGCCACCTCCAACGTCCCTTCGATGAGCAGTTCACCAGCCGAGATGAGATGACCTCCGTCCGTCCAATCCCAGTCGAGCGTGACAGCGACCCCTGCGGGAATGATCACAGGCACCTTGCTATCAATCAACCAGTCCAGAACATGGGATGAGCTTCCGCCGAGTTCGACCGAGGCTCCAGCGAGCACCACCAGCCTTCCAGGATCGTTCGTCCTCCCGAGCCGTCCGTCAGACCACGAGAACCCGACCGTGACATCCAGCCAACCCGCTCCACCGAGTGATCCACCGGCGAGCTTCAAGCTCGTGACCTTGGACGCGTCCGCCGAGCCGTCGTCCAGCGTCAAATCGGCTTGATCGATGCGAATTCGTTGCTGACTGTCGATGCTATGGATCTCTACAGCTTGCGCTTGATCAAGCTCGACTGTGACGTCTGGGACCAGGTCGGGGATGCAAACATCGTCAGCAATGGAAGGGAGTCGGTTGCCTCCCGTCGTGTCAGGCGCATCCCAGTTGGCCCCATCGAACCAGGACGAGGTGCCCGCCCCACCATCCCACGTTATGGAGCAGGAAGTCGCACCGTGAGCATTCGTTCCGTTAAGCAAGCTGGCGAGGACCACTGCGACTATCAGGACGCGCCGGAGCGCGGACAAGCGAGACAAACGTTCCTGCCGCGCCACTCGCGTTACCCCCCTGGTCGGAAGTGCAGGAACCGTACCCCAGAAGTGTCCGCACGTAAATTCGACTCGGGTCCCGGTCTCGAGGATTGCCCATGCCCAGGGAACTTGGCTATAGCCGGCTTGCCGCAGGGCGTCCTGGTCAGAACGGGATCAGGCTTCCCTTCCTGAGCTTCCAGCCTGACGCGATCTTCAGGATCTTCGTCATCTTCGTGCCGGCCAGCATTCCGGGGAGGATGTGCCCGTCGAGGATCACGATGTGAGTGAAGTTGCCGACGGCCGGGCCGAGCGTGGCTTCAACTCCGCTGCCGGAGTCACCGGGCGCCCCGACGCCGTACCACGCGAACGCGGTGCCGTGCCGGGCATTCAGGATCGGGCACAGGCCCGCTCGCGGCGTGCCGCCCGTCCCCACCGCGGCTCCGTGGCCGAAGTGCTTCACGAGCGTGGGTGTCGACGACGTGTACACGCCGGTGGGCCCGCCCCACACGGGCATCGTCGGGCTGACCCAGGACCGGTAGCGCGGATAGATCCTGATCATCGCGAAGTCGTCGCCGATCCCATTGTTGTGGGAAAGGACGAACTGCCCGATGTGGTAGAAGCCGGGGAGCTTGCCGGATGCCGGCGGCGGCACCACGTACGCCGTCACGTCCGGGTACCGGCCCAGCGCGTCGTGCGCGGCGCAGTGCCCGGCCGTCCCGAGCCCGAGCATGCCGTTCCTCGTGAACACGAAGTTGGCCGTGCACCACGCGAACCCCACGGGCCTGGTCGTCACGGTGACCAGCCACTGGCCCGGACGGATGCCCGGGTAGGCCAGCCCGACCGCCGTCGGCAGCCGCGCGCCGGCGGGGGCCCGCACGCCTGTCGGTCCGGCGGCGATCACCCGGTGATAGAACCGGAGGTCGTACCAGGACGGCCCCCTGGTCGAGACCGGCACCGCCCAACCACCGGCGAACCGTTCCGCTCCGGGCGCCGGCGGGGCGGACGCCGTCTTCGTCCCTGCGGCGTGCGCGGGCCGAGGGCGGTCGGTGGCGCCCCGGGCGGCCCTCCGGGTCAAGGGGGTGACCCTCGCCCTCGACGCGCGACCAGCAACGTGCGCCGTGGGGGCCGGCCTCGACGTCGCCGGGTGGGTGGTCAGCGAGGGCATATTCTGCCCAGCCGTACGAGCCGTACTCAGCGCCGAGGAGGACGCACCGGCGGCGGCGGGCCAGAGCCCGAGCACCAGGAATATGGCCCCCGTTACGAATGCCGTTCGTCTGTGATTACGCATCGGGAAGGACTCCGTCGCGGTCTGGGGCGTCACGCGGTTCTAGAACGGGATCAGGCCTCCGAGTTGCAGCGTCCAGCCGCTCGCGATCTGCTCGATCTTGGTCATGGTGGTTCCGGCGAGCATGCCGGGGAGGATCTCGCCGGTCGGGTTCCCGTTGCTGCCGTCGTAGATCACGATGTGGGTGAAGTCGCCGAGCGCCTCGCCCAGCGCCGCCTCGACGCCACTGCCCGAGTCGCCGGGGGAGCCCGCGCCGTACCAGGCGAACGCGTCGCCGTTCCGGGCGTCGAGGATCGGGCACACGCCGGCGCGCGGCGTTCCGCCCGTGCCCAGCGCGACGCCGTGGCCGAAGTGCTTGGCCAGCGTCGGCGTCGTCGAGGTGTAGACGCCGGTGGGGCCACCCCACACCGGCATCGTCGGGCTCACCCACGACTGGTACTGCGGATAGATCTGGATCATCGCGAAGTCGTCCCCGATTCCGTTGTTGCGCGACAGGACGAACTGCCCGATGTGGTAGAAGCCGGGGAGCTGGCCAGAGCCGACCGGCGGCACGACGTACGCCGTGACGTCCGGGTACGCCCCGAGCGCATCCTTCGCCGCGCAGTGCCCGGCGGTCCCGATCCCGTACGTCCCGTTCTTGAGGAACACGAAGTTGGCGGTGCACCACGCGAACCCGACCGGATTGGTGGTCACGGTGACCAGCCACTGCCCCGGGCGAATGCCGGGCGTGGCCAGGCCGACGGCGGTCGGCAGCACGGCGCCGTCGGGGGCACGGACCCCTTCGGTCCCCGCCTGCATGACCCGGTCGTAGAAGTCCAGGTCGAACCAGGCCGGCCCGTCCGTCGACACCGGGACCGCCCACCCGCCCTCGAACGGCTCCGCGCCGGGGACCGGCGGATCCGAGGTGTCCGCCCGGGCGGCGGTCGGGGACAGCGCCAGTGACACGGCGACGATGGCGGCGAGCACGAGGACGGTTCGCGTCCGGGACATGCGCGAACTCCTTTCGGGGATGCGGGGCTTCCCTTCCTGGTTACCCGGCCCGGCCCGCGAGTCAAACGCGGCCCCGGGTATCCGGATTTGCAGGATCCGCCCGGAGGCGTAGGGTCACAAGTGTCGGGTCGGATCGATCGGCGACTCGGCTGGAGGACGGAGCATATCCAGGGAGAGCCATGCGTCGGATGGTCGCGGTGGGCGCGGTAGCCGTGACGATGCTGGTCGTTCCGCAGATGGCGAGCGCGGCGACGCCGTCGAGATTCATCGACACGTCCAACAACGAATGGACGGTCGCGGTCGAGAACGGGGTCACCGCCTGGGCCGTCGACTCCCCCGCGCATCGCTACGTGCTGCGCATCCACGTCAAGCCGTCGTCCCGCCGGGCGTACGTCGTCAACCCCACCGGGACGAATGCCAGGGTGGGGAACATCGGGCGGCACGGCGGGCACCGGATCCTCGCGTACGCCGTCGTCGGACACACGGGGATCTTGGGGAACTGGAACGTCGCGTTCTGGGACCTGGCGCACCGGCGCAAGCTGACGGTGCCCAGCAACGTGAACACTGCGACGAGCGCGGAACGGTACCCATCAGTCTCGGGAAATCATCTGCTGTTCGGGCGCGGCCCGAAGAGCAAGCGCTTCAGCACCGCGATCTATCTCTACACGTTCTCTTCCCACACCTTGCGCAAGATCGCGTCGGCCCCTCGGGGAGGATCCGCGTTCGCCGATCGCGTCAACGGGGACTTCGCGACGTACACGCTCTGCCCATCGACCCTGAAGTGCCACGTGTTCCGGTACCGGATCTCGACGCGAGGGACCTTGAGCCTTCCCAACGGAGGCCGCGCCGACTACTACTCGACGGTCGACTCCAACGGGAACCTGTATTACGTCGAGGGCAGCCCGTCGAGGTGTGGGTTCCACACCGAGCTCCGGAGGTGGCACGCCGGGACCTCCAGGAAGCTCACCGGCTTCGCGAACGGGATCGAGATCGGACCCACCTACGTCCACGAGGTCCCGGGAACCGACCGCCTGTTCTTCACAAGGATCAAGTGCGGCACCAGCCCCAAAGAGGGGATCTGGAAGATCGCGGCCTAGCTCGGCGCCACTGCCTACGCGGCGTTCGGACCGAACGGCGACGGGTTCCCGGCTCCGCCGACAGCCCAGCCTGCAATTGGTGCTACATCACGTCCATGCCGCCGAGGTTCTTCATGAGGTCGCTCATCACGTCGGGATCGGTCACCGCGTCGACCACCGCCACCGTGCCGGAGGCGACCGCTCGCTCGAGCGCCGGCCGCAACTCCTCGGGCGACTCGACCCGCTCGCCGTGGCCCCCGACGGCCTCGGCCAGCCGGTCGTAGCGCATCCCCGACAGCACCGCGCCGGTGTCGGCCTCCTCGCCGTAGAAGGCCCGCTGCTCGTGGCGGACGTCGCCCCACCCACCGTTGTTCACCACCACCACGACGACCGGGAGGCGGTGGCGGGCCGCGGTGTCCAACTCGATGGCCGACAGCCCGACCGCGCCGTCGCCCGTGAACAGGATCACCGGCTCGTCCGGCCGGGCCGCCTTGGCGGCGACGGCGAACGGCAGGCCGATGCCGAGCGTGCCGAAGGCCGAGCCGATGTAGAGGTGCGTCCCGGGGCGGTGTGCCCGGAAGAACGCGATGCCCCACAGCACGCTGTCGCCGCCGTCGCTGACCGTCGTGCACGGCCCCAGCGACTCGGCGAAGGCCGCCGTCTCCCGGGCCAGCCGGCCGGGGTGGAGGCCCTTCGCGGGCCGGTCGCTCTCGGCGGACCACTGCTCGCGGGACATCCGGGCCCCGCCGTGTGCCTGCTCGACCCAGCCGTCCAGCGCTGCGGGATCGTTCACCCACGCCTCCGTGAGCTGGCGCAGCACGACCGAGCAGTCGCCGGCCAGCCCGAAGTCGGGGAACCGCTCGCCGCCGATATGCTCGGGACGGACGTCGACCTGCACGATGCGCCCCTCGAGCGGGAACAGGGGCGCGCCCCCCCACAGCAGGTTGGCGTTGAACCGCGAGCCCAGCACCAGCACGGCGTCGGACGACGCCAGCGCGATCCCCGCGTGCACCAGCCCGCCGAGGCACCGGGGGTGGTCGTCGTCCACCAGCCCTCGGGCGGCGCTGGTCGTGATCACCGGAATACCCGTCCGGTCGAGGAAACCGACCAGCGTCTCGGACGCGCCGGAGAAGAACGCGCCGGATCCGGCCACCACCACCGGCCTGGAGGCGGCCGACAGCACCTCGACCGCACGCTCGACCTCCCCCGGGTCGGCCCCGGGCCGGGCATCGACGAACCCCTCCGGCCAGGCCTTCGCCGCCGGCTCCGCGTGCGAGCCGAACACGTCCTGGGGGATCTCGAGGTAGGCGACGCCCGGGGCGCCCGCTCGCGCGTGGTGGACGGCCGCTCGCACGTAGGCCGGGATGCGCTCTGGCGCGAGGCACTGCTCGCGCCACTTCGTGATCGGCGCGACGACCGCCAGCTGGTCGAGGTCCTGCACCGCCTCCCGCCCCCGCTGCCGGAGCGAGGTCCGCCCGCTGATGACCACGACCGGCGCTCCGGCCTTGTGGGCCTCGGCGATCCCGGGCACCGCGTTGGTGAACCCCGGCCCGGCGGTGACCGAGGCGACGCCGACGGAGCCGGTGGCCAGGGCCCACCCCTCGGCCATCATCACCGCGTTCTCCTCGTGGCGGGTGTCGATCAGCCGCAGGCCCGCCACCCGCGCCCCCTCGAACAGCGGCAGGTTGTGCCCCCCCGGCAGCGCGAACAGCGTCGTCACGCCAGCCTCATGCAGCGCCCGCGCAGCCAGGATCCCGCCGTGCTCCGTCACCGAACCGCTCCGATCTCGCCGGGACGCGAGTGTAATCCGGCGTCCGGAAGGAACCGCTGGCCGGCGTGGCGGATGCCTCAGCGCAGCGGAAGCTCGTAGCAGACCCACTCGGAGCGTTCCGCCCCGGTGGCGTCGTAGGCGCGCTGCGCCGTGGCGTTGTCGGGCGCCGTGTACCACTCGAGATGGTGGCAGCCCCGGGCGCGCGAGGCGTCGGCCGCCGCCGCGATCAGGGCCCGGCCGACGCCCCCGCTCCGAGCCCGCTCGACGACGAACAGGTCGTTCATCAGCGCTGCGTCGGCCGCCCGCGTCGAGGAGAACGTCCAGTACAGCGTGGCGAACCCGATCAGGTCGTCGCCGTCCCACGCCCCGAGCAGCAGCCCCTCGTCCGAGGGCTCGCAGAACCGCGTGAAGAACGCCAGGTTCGCCTCATCGTCTGGCTCGTCGACCTCGTAGAACCGCTGGTACCCCGCGAACAGCGGCAGCGCTAGAGCGACCTCCTCGCGGCGGATCGGCCGGATCTCCACGGACGCGAAGCCTACTGCCGAATCAGGCGCCCGATGAGTTCGGCAAGCTCGGAGCGCCGCGGGGTGCCGGCGTACGATGGCCGCCGTGCGGGCGGCGTTCTTCACCGGCACGCGCACCTTCGAGGTCCGGGACGTGGAGCCGCCCGAGCTGCGGCCCGGCGAGACGAGGGTCCGCGTCGCCGTCAACGGCATCTGCGGGTCCGACGTCTCGCTGTGGAAGGTCGGCGTGATGGCCGGCGACGACCGCGTCCCCGGACACGAGTTCTCCGGAGTGGTCGAGGAGGACCCCACCGGCACGCTCGAGGCCGGCAGCCGGGTCGCCTACTACCCGGGCCGCGGATGCGGCGAGTGCATGTGGTGCACCGAGGGTCACCCCCGGTACTGCCTGAACCCGCCGAACCTGTGGGGCGGATACGCGGAGACCGTCGCGGTCCTCCCCCGCCTGCTGGTCCCGGTGCCGGACGACGTTGACGACCGGTCGGCCTCCCTGGCCGAGCCGCTGGGCGTCGCCCTGCGCGCCATCGACGACGCCGGGGTGGGGGAGGGCGACCTGTGCTACGTGTCCGGGCTCGGCTCCATCGGGCTGCTCGTGGTTGCCGGCCTGGTCGACCGGAAAGCGCGCGTGGTCGGCTCCGACGTCCGCGAGGACCGGCGCGCCCTCGGCGAGGAGTTCGGGTGCGAGCTGACCTTCGACCCGGTGGCCGAGGACCCCTTCTGGAAGACGCTCGCCGTCGACCTCCACGGGCCGGGGTTCGCGTTCGAGTGCTCGGGGGCGGCCTCGGCGGTCCAGCTCGCGTTCAACGCATGCGGGCACATGGGAACCGTCGTGCTCCTGGGGCTGCCGTTCGAGCCGGCCATGTTCATCACGGCGGTGATGGCGGTGAAGGAACAGCGGGCGCTCGCCATCACCGGCCCGTCGATGGCCTCGATGGCGTCGGCCCTCGAGTTGCTCCGGCGGAACCCCGACGCCGCCCGCGTGATCACCGGGGTCCGCCCGCTGTCGGAGATCCAGCTCGCATTCGATGAGCTGTCCGAGGGACGGGGAGGCATCAAGGTCCTCGTCGATCCCCGTGCATAGGCGGGGGACCCGCGCCATGCTGGAGCCGTGAGGCCGGCGTTGCTTCGAGCGTTCGCGGGGGGGCTTCCTCCGGGACGGCCGGGCGACCCGGGGCTGTTCGGGCCGGAGTCGATGGCCTGGCGGGTGAACGGCGAGGCCGTGCTCTTCGTGGCCGGGCCTCGGGCGCTGCTCATGCAACTCGCCCATCCGCTCGTCGCGGCTGGGGTGGCCCGGCACAGCGACTTCCCGGCGGACGCGTTCGAGCGGCTCGGGCGGACGCTCCGAGCCACGCTGGCGATCTCCTTCGGCGACACGGAACAGGCCCGGGCCGCGGCCGCCTCCGTGACCGCGGTCCACCGCAGGGTGGCCGGGCGGACGGACTCGGGTGCGGCCTACTCGGCGCTGGACCCCCAGCTGCTGCTGTGGGTGTGGGCCACGCTCGTCGACAGCGCGCTGGTCACCCATCGACGCCTGATCGGCGGACTGGGCCCGGCCGATGAGGGCCGCTACGTCGCGGACATGCTGGCCCTGGCCCTCGCCATGCACGCTCCGGCCCGGGTCCTGCCGAAGGACCTCACGGCGTTCCAGGCCTACGTCGATCGCACCCTCGGCGGGCTCGAGGTGACCGACGACGCCCGGCGCCTAGCGCCCGCGATCCTGACCCCGCCCCTGCCGGTCGCGCTCCGCCCCCTCGCGACGCTCCAGCGCTCGATCACCGTCGGCCTGCTCCCCGAGACGCTGCGCCGCGCGTACGGCCTGCGGTGGACCCGCAGCCGGGAGCGGGCCTTCGGTGCGGCAACGGCGGCGGTCCGGGCGTCGTTCCGGGCCTCCCCGTCTGCGCTTCGCCGCCTTCCCCAGGCACGCCAGGCCGAGCGCCGGGCCGCCTCCGGGGGCCCGGACCAAGCCGAATCGGGCACGCCGGGAGCGCTCTCCACGGAAACGCAAGATCGCCCCGAAGCGTAGTCTCTTGAGTTCGGGGAACACTCCGTGTTAGCCTGCGTCCAGGTGGCCGCACGAGGCCCATTTCAGTCTGCCCACGCGGAAGCTGAGGCGCCTCGCCGGAATTCCGGCTGGACCTGCGCTGTTGGACAAGGTGCAGATTGAAAGGAAGGGAAACCCAAAAACGACATGG
This sequence comes from Actinomycetota bacterium, assembly GCA_045805265.1. Classification (GTDB taxonomy): domain Bacteria; phylum Actinomycetota; class UBA4738; order UBA4738; family JACQTL01; genus JBJMLO01. The sequence goes on along the minus strand of JBJMLO010000011.1, from coordinate 351,362 downwards.
CTGAACCTGCTCGCCCTCTGGGCACCGACGACGCCGACGACCTTCGACTGTACCTGGAGGCCGCGGCCCGAGAGCCTCTCCTCACCAAGGAGGAGGAGGTCATGCTCGCCATGACCATCGAGAAGGGCAAGGAAGCCGAGGATCGCATCAAGGCTGGCCGCCTGCGCTCGGACCGCTCGATCATGAAGGCCCGAGCGGACATCCGGCAGGCCGAGGCCGCCCGCCAGCGGTTCATCATGGCCAACCTGCGCCTCGTGGTCTCCGTGGCCCGGAAGTACCAGGGCCAGGGGCTGCCCCTGCTCGACCTCATCCAGGAGGGGAACATCGGGCTGATGCGCGCGGTCGAGCTCTTCGACTGGCGCCGCGGCTTCAAGTTCTCCACGTACGCCACCTGGTGGATCCGCCAGGGGATCACGCGCGCGATCGCCGATCGCTCGCGCTCGATCCGCCTGCCGGTGCACATCCACGACCGCCTGCGCAAGCTGAACCGCACCCGGTTCCAGTTCGCGCAGCAGATGGGTCGCGAGCCGAGCCGCGAGGAGCTGGCCAAGGCCCTCGACACCACGGTCGACGAGATCGACGACCTCACCGAGATGGGGCGGCGTGAGCCGCTGTCCCTGCAGGCTCCGGTGGGGGAGGAGACCGAGCTCGGCGACCTGATCGAGGAGGCCGACTCCGAGGGGCAGTTCGCCGAGGTGGAGGACGCCCTGCTCCGCGAGGAGATCGGCGACGCCGTGGAGCGCGTGCTCGACGAGCGCGAGCGCCACGTCGTGGAGCTGCGCTACGGGCTGCACACCGGGCGCCCGCTCAGCCTGCGCGAGACCGGGAAGGTCCTGGGCCTCTCCGGCGAGCGCGTCCGGCTGATCGAGCGCGAGGCCCTGCGCAAGCTCCGCGACTCCGAGGAGATCGCCGGAGCGGTCGCGCTGTAGGCAACGGCGGCGCCGTCGGAAACGACACGAACGAGGCCGGGCCCTTCACGGGCCCGGCCTCTTCGCATGCCGGGGTAGGATCCACGCCGTCATGCGGCGCGCGTGGGTGGTGGTGGCGGTGGCATCGGTGGTCGTCGCCCTGGGCGCCCGGGAGGCGAGCGCGTGGGGTCCCGGGACGGATGCGGCGAAGGCCTACATCGCGACGCGGGCCGGCCAAGTCTCGTTCACGGTGATCGGGCCGAAGGGCGGGACGTACGGGTACCGGGGGTGGCGGGCCGTGCCACTCGCCAGCACGGTGAAGGTCATGTTCATGGTCGCGTACCTCCGCCTGCCGTCGGTGCGGGACCGGGACCTCCGCGACTCCGACCGCGAGCTGCTGGGACCCATGATCAAGCGCTCGGACAACACCGCGGCGACGCGGGTGTCGGAGATCGTGGGCGCCCGCCGCCTGTACCGTCTCGCGGCCGTCGCGGGGTTGCACCACTTCCATTTCGTGCCGCACCCCTGGGGCCTCTCGAGCGACACCTCGGGGGAGGAGGCCCGGTTCATGTACCGCCTGGAGCGCTACATCCCGGACCGGCACGAGGCGTACGCGCGGTACCTCCTCGCCCACATCACGCCGTCCCAGCGATGGGGGATCGGGCAGGTGGACCTGGACGGGTGGAAGCTGTTCTTCAAGGGAGGGTGGGGTTCCGGGACCGGCGCCGTGGACCACCAGATCGCGTTCATCGAACGCAGCGGCATGCGGATCGCCGCGGCCGTGATGATCACGAACAGCCCCAGCCACGAATACGGGAAGTGGACGCTGCGCGGCGTGTTCCGCAGGCTGCTCCGGCGCCTCCCCCAACCCGCCTGACCGTCCGTCCCGAAGCGCGTTCCTCGTCCCGCTCCTCGGCATTCGCCTGGTCCAATGGGCCGGAAGGCCTGCGACCTCCCATGACCGAATGGCCGAGTCGGACTGCCCGAAGGGCCGTGGCACGCCATCCCCTGGGCCGTCACCATGGGTCCTGGCAGCCCGCCATCGCGGGGGACCGGCTGGGGGGGCCAAAAGGACTGCACGACCCGGTCCGACGTGCTCGGGGGGGAGCGGTCGGGCCGTCGAGGCCCGCGGTCGCCATCGGAGGCCGCGGGCCTCATCTGCGTCTCCGGTCAGAGTCCCCGGGCCTCGGTCGTGTCCGCCGGCTCGGTCGAAACGGGCGCCGGCCTGGGCATCGCCGCCATCAGCAGGGCGACCAGCCCGCACAGGGCGAGACCGGCGAGGGTCGCGGCGAGCCAGATCTCCTCCGGCGCCTCCGCAAGTGGAGGGCCGCCGCTGCTCGGCAGAGGCAGGGTCTCGTCGCCGCGTCGGCGCTCGATGAGCCGCACGACCGACCAGTCGCCGGCGGGGCGCCGGAACAGCTCCGCGAATCCGTCGGTGGGGCCGGCGGCAGGAACCGGCCGGCCGCAGAGGTCGGCGATGTCGTGGGAGTACCGGACCCGGTAGGGGGCCAGAGCCACCTGGCCCTCCCGGGCTGGGAACATGCCGCCGATCCCGACCTCGATCACCTCGAGCGCTCCCGGATCGCATCGCTGCCACCCGGGCAGGATCTGGTCGGAAACACGACCCGCGGCATACTGGTCCGGCCGGCCCGCGCTGCCCTGGTTCAGCGAGACCAGCCAGCGTTCGACCACGCCCTCCGGGCGGTCGGTGTGTCCGCAGGCGGCGAGCAGGCCGGTCGCCAGGAATGCGGCCGCGGCGAGCCTCCTCACGTTCCCACCTCCCCGGCGAGGAGGTCGAGCGCGGAGAGGTCGAGGTGGCGGGTCTCTCCGATGTACCGCCACGCGATGAACAGCGCCGGCAGGAGCGTCACGATGAACAGCGCGCTCATCGAGTCGCCGATCGACCCGATTGGCCCGGTGCGATGGTCCCCCAGCACCCCGACGAGGAGCGGCCCGACGATCCCCCCGGGGATCTCGAAGGCGTTGCGGCACCAGGCCGCCGCCCGGCTGCGAACGTACGTCGGGAAGAACTCCGTCGAGAACGCGGAGGTCACGGCGGCGGAGCCCAGCCCGAAGAAGATGGCCAGGCACAGGAAGGGCAGCATCAGTCCCGGCGACCGGATCTGGAACAGCGGGATGCCGAACGCCCCCGCGCCGGAGATGTACAGCATGAACGTGGGCCGCCGGCCCCACCGTTCCATCATCCGCCCGGCGAACACGAACCCCGCGGCACCGACCAGGCCGGCGGCGCCCAGGTACAGGCCGGTCAGCGACAGCGACATGCCGGCCTCCTGCTGCGCGTAGTACGGCCACCAGAACGCGCCGGACGCGACCGCGGCGAACCGGAAGAAGTGCATCAGCCCGACCGCCAGCACGTTGCGGCGGAACTGCGGCTCCCACGGCTCGAGCAGGCTGGTGCGGTTCAGCCCCGCGGCGCCGGAGACGTTGCGGACCGACGTGTACCGGTGCGTCTCGCGCATCCGGCGGCGGGCGATCGCGACCAGGATCAGCGGCACGATCCCCACCACGAAGAATCCTCTCCAGTCGAGCGGGGAGTGCTGCAGTCCGGCGAACGCGAGGAGCCCGACGGTGATGCCGCCGAGTGTGTTCATCGAGGTGACGATCCCGAGCGCCTTGCCCCGCTCGGACGTGGGGAACTCCTCGACCACGATGGTCACCGCGACGGCCCACTCGCTCGCCAGGAACACCTGGGCAACGAACTGGGCGACGGTCAGCCAGATCAGGTTCGGCGAGGCTGCCGTGAGGATCGTCCCGGCCGTGTAGCCGACGATCGTGATCAGCAACAGCCGCCGGCGCCCGATGCGGTCGCCCTGGGCAGCCAGCAGGAAGCCCAGAACGGCTCCCACGCCGACGATGGCCCGGATCAGGCCGGCTTCCGCTTCGGAGCCGCCCAGGTCGGCCAGCACCAGGGGGAGCACCAGCGCCAGGACGAAGTTGTCGTAGCCCTCGAAGTACGTGGCCGCCGACAGCATGCCGACCAGCCGCCGCCGGTACCGCTCGTCCGGCTCCTCGAGCGGCGGGCCGGGTGGTCCTGTCGACTGCGCCTGGTCCTCCACCGTGCGCGCATTCTCGCCCACGACCGCGCCCCTGAAGTTCAGCCGGCGGAGGAAACCCTCGCCCGCGCCGCTCTCGGCACCAGGACCGCCACCGGGAGGATGGCCAGTGCCTCGGCGAGGCGGATCGAGCCGCCGGCCGCCTCGACCTGCCGGCCCGTGAACACGTCGGTCCAGCGGTCCGGGGCTCGGCCCGGCAGGTGGAGCACGGTCGCCGGCCAGGCTCGCTCGCCGACGGGGAACGAGCGCGCCGGCGCGAGCGCCGCAGTCAGCCGCGCCACGGCGACGACGGCCCACGACCGCCCGTGCCGGCGGGCGAACGCCACGGCGTTGGCTCGGCGCCTCCCGGCGACCTCGAGCGGGACGTAGGAGCCCGCCGAGAACAACCGTGGCTGGGAGCGCCGGAGGCACAGCAGCTCGCGGAGGACATGCATCTTCACCCGGCCGTCGCTCCACGAGGCCGCCAGCTCCCGCGCCAGGGCAGGTCGGTCGGCGAGGCCCTGGTCGAGCTCCTCCAGGAGCCGGCGCCGGGTCTCGAAGTCCACCGGCCGCCGGTTGTCCGGGTCGACCAGCGAGAGGTTCCACAGCTCGCACCCCTGGTAGAGGTCCGGGACGCCGGGCGCCGTGGCGCGGAGCACCGCGCCCGCCAGCGAGTTCACCGCGCCGGGCATCGCCACCCGCTCGACGAACATCTCGAGGTCGCGGCGGAACGCCCCGTTCGCGGGGGCCAGCACCGCGCGGAGCCAGCCGCGCAGCGCTCGCTCGTAGGCGGCGTCGGGCGCGAGCCACGAGGTCCGTGCATCGGTCTCGCGGGCCGCCTTCACGGCGTAGGCCTGCAGCCGGCGGATCGCGTCGGCCCGTTCCGACGCGACCAGCGGCCACACCCCCAGGATCGACTGGTAGAGGTGCAGCTCGAACGACACGTCCGGGACCTCGCCGCGGCCGGGAACCAGGCGCCGGTGCCGGCCGTTGATCCGCCGCCATCGGGTGACCCGGCGCACCCACTCGTCGGGAACCTCCGAGAGGACGTGCAGCCGGGCCCTGGTGTCCTCGCTCCGTTTCGAGTCGTGCGTCGACCCCGCGTTCAGGGATCCGGGCCACCGCTGGCGCCGTTCGCGCATGCGCCGATGGAACTCCTCGACGGGGATCGCCGGGCGGCCGGGGTCGGTGCCGACCTCGCCGCGTGAGAGCAGCCCGTCCCACCGGTACAGCGCGGTGTCCTCCACCCCCTTCGCGGCCGCCGGCCCGCTGAGGCGTTGCCACCGCACGACGAAGCGAGTCCACGCGCGCACCTCGTCCCAGTCGGCCCCCGGGGCGGTTTCCAGCATCAGGACCCGACCCACGAACGCCACGGCCCGGCGGCGACTCGGCCGCACGCTCGAGGCGGCCTCGCGCACCGCGTCCTCGATCACCCGCCGGTCCTGCGGGCTGACGACCGGGGTCGAGAACGTGGTGTACGTCCGGTACACGGGCAGCCAGGCCATGACCTCGACCAGGGCGGCGCGCAGGTCCTCCTCGGCGATGTCCCGGCCCGCCCGGTCCTCGAGCGCCAGGGCGTGGAGCTGCGAGGCCAGTGTCCCGCCCTCCCCGGCGAACAACCGTTCCAGCACCAGCCGCTTGCACCTCGCCGCCAGCCGATCGAAGTCCGGCTCCGGGGCGGGGCCCCCCCGGCCCATCGTCACCAGGGCCGCGTGGGCGCGGTGAATGCGCTCCGCGCCGGCCCGGTCGACCAACAGGCCCTCGGCCACGTCCGCGAACTCGTATCCGGTCGTCCCCGCGAGCGCCCAGTCGTCTCGGAGGCGCTCGTCGCGGCCCAGGATCTTCTCGGCCACGACGTAGCCCTCGTCGCCCGTGCGGTCCTCGACGGCCGTCCGCAGCCGCCGGAGGTAGCCCGCCGGATCGGTGAGCCCGTCCACGTGGTCGACGCGCAGGCCCGTGACCTGACCGCGCCGCACCAGCTCGAGCACCATCGCGTGCCAGGCGTCGAACACCGCCGGGTCCTCCATCCGGAGCGACACGAGGTCCGAGATGTCGAAGAACCGCCGGTAGTCGATCTCGCGGGTCGCGATCCGCCAGTCCGCCAGGCGGTAGTGCTGGCGGTTCAGCAGGGCCTCGAGCACGTCGAACGAGCGCGGGTCGCCAGGGGTTCCGTTGAGGTGGAGGAGGTCCTCGGGCGAGCCCTGGAAGGACCGGGGGTCGACGGGGAAGCGCAGGTCGGAGTACCGGACGACCGGCTCGCCGCGTTCGACCTCGACGCGGATGCGGCCGGCCTCCAGCGCCGCTCCGAACGGACCGTCCAGCACGGGCGCCAGCACCTGCCCGCCGCCCGCCGCCCAGTCGATGTCGAAGAACTCCGCGTACCCCGAGCGCCGGCCGTGGCGCAGGACGTCCCACCACCAGGGGTTCTGGTCCGACGCGGCCATGTGGTTGGGGACGATGTCCAGCAGCAGCCCCATGCCCCGGCGCTCGAGCTCGCCGGCCAGCGCGTCGAACGCCTCCTCGCCGCCGAGGTCGGGGTTCAGTCGCGTCGGGTCCACCGCGTCGTAGCCGTGGGTGCTGCCCGCCCGCGCCGCCAGCAGCGGCGACGCGTACAGGTCGCCGACGCCGAGCGCGCGCAAGTAGGGAGTCAGGCGGCGTGCGTCGTCGAGCGAGAATCCCCGGCCGAGCTGCAGCCGGTACGTCGAGGTGGGAACCCTCATCGAACGGCGCTCAGGACGCCGGCCGCTCGTCGTAGCGGAGCATGATCACGGAGTGCGCCGTGAGGTTCACCGTCGGCTTGCGCACCGGACGGGACGCCGCCTCGTGCCGCGCGGTGTTGATGACCTCCTCCCACGCTCCGGACCGCTCCATGCGGGGCAGCGCGAACACCCGCGACCGCCCGCCGCCGTTCAGCAGCAGCAGGACGGTGTCGCCGAACACGGGCCGTCCGCGCTCGTCGACCTCGTCCGTGGCCCGGCCCTGGATCAGCATGCCGATGATCTGACTGTCCTGGTCGCCCCAGTCCTGCTCGTCGAACTCCTGGCCGTTCGGACGGATCCACGCCACGTCCTTGAAGCCGTCGGCGGCGACCGGCCTGCCGGTGAAGAACGACCGGCGCCGCAGGATGGGGTTCGACCGGAACACGGCCAGGGCGTGCCGCGTGAACTCGAGCAGCCGGCGGTCCCGCCCGGAGATCTCCCAGTTCATCCACGAGATCTCGTTGTCCTGGCAGTACGCGTTGTTGTTCCCCAGCTGGGTCCGGCCCATCTCGTCGCCCATCAGGATCATCCGGACCCCCTGCGAGAAGATCAACGTCGCCAGGAAGTTGCGCTTCATCCGCTCGCGCGTCCGACGGATGTAGGCGGAATCCGTTGGGCCCTCGGCGCCCCAGTTCCGCGAGTAGTTGGCGTCGGTCCCGTCCCGGTTTCCCTCGCCGTTCGCCTCGTTGTGCTTCTGCTCGTAGCTGGCCAGGTCGTTGAGCGTGAAGCCGTCGTGCGAGGTCACGAAGTTGATCGTGGCGTAGGTGCGCCGGCCGGTGGCCTCGTAGATGTCCGAGGAGCCGGTGAGGCGCGATGCCATCTCCGGGACCAGGCCGTGGTCGCCGCGCCAGAACCTCCGCACGGCGTCGCGGTACTTCCCGTTCCACTCCGCCCATCCGACCGGGAAGTTCCCGACCTGGTAGCCGCCCGGGCCGACGTCCCACGGCTCCGCGATGAGCTTGGCCTGGGAGATCACCGGGTCCTGCTGGATGATGTCGAAGAACGTGCCGAGCCGGTTCACCTCGTACAGCTCGCGGGCCAGCACCGGCGCCAGGTCGAAGCGGAACCCGTCCACGTGCATCTCGGTGATCCAGTACCGCAGGGAGTCCATGATCAGCTGGATCGTCCGGGGGTGGAGCATGTTCAGGCTGTTGCCGGTACCGGTGAAGTCCATGTACCGGCGGGGGTCGTCGGGGAGCAGGCGGTAGTACGCGGAGTTGTCGGCGCCCCGGAGCGACAGCGTGGGGCCGAGCTCGTTGCCCTCGCCGGTGTGGTTGTAGACGACGTCGAGGACGACCTCGATCCCGGCCCGGTGCAGCCCCTTGACCATCGTCTTGAACTCGTCGACCTGGTGGCCGATCCCGCCGGTCGCGTACCCCACCTCCGGGGCGAGGAACGACAGCGTGTTGTAGCCCCAGTAATTCGTCAGGCCCATGTCGTTCAGGCGCCGGTCCCGCACGAACTGGTGGACGGGCATCAGCTCGAGGGCCGTGATGCCGAGCGAATGGAGGTGGTCGATGATCGGATCCGAGATCAGCCCGAGGAACGTCCCCCGCAGCCGGCGCGGCACTCCCGGGTGGCGCATGGTCATGCCCCGGACGTGGCACTCGTAGATGACGGTCCGGTTCCACGGGACGTCCGGGGGGGCGTCGTCGCCCCACGTGAACGCGGTGTCCACGACCACCGACTTGGGCATGTCACCCGCGGAGTCCCGCTCGTCGAACGACAGGTCGCCGTCGGGGTGCCCGATCGTGTAGCCGTAGAGCGCGTCGCTCCACTGGATGGTTCCGGAGACCGCCTTCGCGTAGGGGTCGAGCAGCAGCTTGTTCGGGTTGAACCGGTGCCCGTGCGCGGGTTCGTAGGGACCGTGGATCCGGTAGCCGTACAGCTGCCCGGGCCGGACGTCCGGCAGGTAGCAGTGCCAGATGAGGTCGGTCCGCTCCCGGAGGCGGATGCGGTGGGTCTCCCGGGCGTCGTCCGCGCGTTCGTACAGGCAGAGATCGACCGCGTCGCCGTGCTCCGAGAAGATCGCGAAGTTGACGCCTTCCCCGTCCCACGTCGCGCCCTGCGGGTAGGGGAACCCCGGCCAGATGCGCATGGGCGTCGAGCCTACCGGTTCAGCCACAGCGCCATGGATCTTGGTGGGAGCACCGATGATGCCTCGACTTCGGATCCGCGGCCGGCCACGTCGAGGCCGGGTCCGCCCCACCGCCGGTCGGCGCTGTGCAGGACCCTCGTCCAGCCGTCGCCCTCGGGGCCCGCGGTGACCGGTTCCGGGCCGAGGTTCGCCACCAGCAGCGCCTCTCCATCGGCGCCGCGGCGGCGGACCGTCAGGACCCGCCGGCCCTCGTCGGCCTCGGCCTGGGCCCGGACGCCGGGGCGCATTGCCGGGGCCTCCCTGCGGAGCCGGACGAGCTCTCGGTGCCACGCGAGGAGCACGGCGTGCCCGTCCTCCGCGGCGCGAGTGAGGTCGATCCGGGCCGACTCGAACGTGGCCTCGGCCTGGGGATCCGGGGGCTCGCCGCTCCATTCGAACGACGAGAACTCCTCCCGGCGCCCGCGGCGAACGGATTCGACCAACTCGGGGTCGGAGTGGCTGACGAAGTACGGGAACGGGGCCTCGTCGCCGTATTCCTCGCCCTGGAACAGCAGGGGTACGCCCGGGTGCAGCATCGTCAGGCCGGCGACGACCTTCCTCGTCTCCAGGTCGATGCTCGAGGCCAGCCGGTCGCCGCGAGCGCGGTTGCCGATCTGGTCGTGGTTCTGCGCGAAGACCACGAAGCGCTCGGGTGGGACGTGGCTGGAGTCGCTGCCGGCCCGGTGCCTCCGGAACGCCGAGTACCGGCCCCGGGAGGCGAACCCGCGCTGGAACGTGTCGGCCAGGTCCTGCATCGACCCGAAGTCGACGTAGTAGCCGTCGCGCTCCCCGGTGACCAGGGTGTGCAGCGCGTGGTGGAACTCGTCGTTCCACTGGGCGTCCATTCCGATGCCGCCCTCCTCGAGCGGGGTGACCATCCGGACGTCGTTCAGGTTGGTCTCGGCGACGAGATATCGGGGCCGCCGCAGGCGCCGGGCCAGGTCCTCCTTCGCCTCGGCCAGCTCCATGAGGAACGGCCGCGCGGTCGTGTCGACGATGCCGTGCACGGCGTCGATCCGCAGCGCATCGACGCCGAATTCCTCGAGCCACATCAGCGCGCTGCCGCCGAAGTACCGGCGGACCTCGTCGCTGCCCGGCCCGTCGAAGTTGACCGCGTCGCCCCACGGCGTGCGGTAGCGGTCGGTGAAGTACGGGCCGAACTCGCGGAGCACGTTCCCCTCCGGCCCGACGTGGTTGTAGACCACGTCGAGGATCACGGCCAGGCCGCGGTCGTGGCACCGCCCCACGAACCGCCGGAGCCCTTCGGGCCCACCGTAGGCGTGGTGGACGGCGTACGGGAACACGCCGTCGTACCCCCAGTTCCGCTCGCCGGGGAACTCGGCGACCGGCATGAGCTCCACGCCGGTGAACCCGCTCGCCCGCAGGTGGTCGACGTACTCGACCAGTCCGTCGAACGTGCCGTCCTTCGACGCCGTGCCCACGTGGACCTCGGAGATCACGGAGTCGCGGAGGTCCATCCCCGGCCAGTCGGGCGGGGGATCGGCAGGCGCCACCACCTCCGACAACCCGTGCACGCCGTCAGGTTGCGACCGGGAGGCCGGGTCGGGGAGCAGTGGCTCGCTGCCGTTCAACAGGAACCCGTACCGCATTCCCGGGCCGGCGTCCGCGTCGACCGCCGCGTGGTAGTCGTGGTCCTCGGGCTCCATCTCCAGTCGCCGTCCGTCGACCACCACGTCGATTCGGTCGGCGAACGGGGCCCAGACCCGGAACCGCACGCCGCCCCTTGACAGCACGGCGGCGCCCAGGGTCCCCTCGGTCAGCAGCCGGTAGGAATCTCCCACGGCGTACGGCCTACCCACGGCCCCGAACCTCCACGCGCGCACAGGCGACCATGCCTCGCTGCACGGCCGTCCCCTTCCGGTCCGAAGCGGAGCAAAGGTGCCGGTCAGGCAGGCCGACCCGGAATTGGATTTCCGGGCTGCGGGTGGCGTAGCCTCGGCGGATCAGGGGCTGGGAAGGGGGTCCGATGCGCCGGACGGTCCGTTTCATCGAACGTTCCTCGAGAGGGGGAGCCTGATGGCCGTGCAGGACCCGGCCCACACCGACGAACGGGATGCCAAGGATCTCGAGGGGTTCGGCTACAAGCAGGAGCTGAAGCGGACCCTGGGACTGTTCAGCTCGTTCGCGGTCGCGTTCAGCTACATCTCGCCGTCGACCGGCATCTTCACGCTGTTCTATCTGGCAGTGACGATCGGTGGCGCCATGTTCTGGACGTGGCCGCTCGTCATCCTGGGTCAGTTCTTCATCGCGCTGAACTGGGCCGAGCTCTCGAGCCACTACCCGATCGCCGGCTCGGTCTATCAGTGGACGAAGTACCTTTCCGGGCGGACCTACGCCTGGTTCACCGGGTGGGTGTACCTGTTCGCCGGTGTGATCACCGTCGCGGCCGTGGTGGCGACCCTGCCGCTCGCGCTGATCCCCGCGCTCAACAACATGTTCGGGTGGAGCCTGAACAACACGCTCGGCAGCACGGACCAGCTGGTGATCGCCGCGATCACGCTCGGGATCATCACGGTGCTGAACATCTACGGCGTCCGCCTGGTGGCCATCGTCAACAACACGGGCGTCGTCTTCGAGATCCTCGGCATGGTGGTGTTCGCGATCATCATGGCGATCGCCCACAACCACCAGGGCGTCACGGTGATCCTCCACACCCAGGGCCAGGCGCTGAACATCCACACGTTCCTCATCGCGATGTTCATGAGCCTGTTCGTCGTGTACGGCTTCGACACCGCATCCACGTTGGCGGAGGAGACGAAGAACCCGAGGAAGGAGGCCCCGAAGGCCGTCCTGGCGTCGATCACCGGGGCATTCGTCATCGGCGGCATCTTCCTGTGGGGCACGCTCATGGCGGTCCCCAACTTCAACAAGCTGATCGCGGCCGCCGGCGGGCCGCAGGCCGTGATCGAGTCGAACTTCTCGAAGGCGTACTCGACCGTCTACCTGCTGGTCGTCTCCGCGGCGATCTTCGTGTGCTGCATGGCGATCATGACCTCGACGATCCGGCTGACCTTCGGGATGGCCCGCGACAACCAGCTGCCCCTCTCGAGGCGGCTGTCGAAGGTCAACCCCCGCCTGCACACGCCAATCTGGTCGTGCATCGCGGTGGCGTTGCTCGCCGCGATCCCGTTCATCCAGTTCGCCGGCGCGACGATCATCGCGGTCGCGGCGACTGCGATGATCTACATCAGCTATCTGCTGGGGAACATCGCCGTGATGCGCGCGAGGATGCGGGGATGGCCGAAGAAGAAGGCGCCGTTCAGCCTCGGCCGGTGGGGCAAGGTCGTGAACGTGCTCGGCATCCTGTGGGGCGCCGGCATGCTCGTGAACTTCCTCTGGTTCACGAACGACAGCACGAACCGGGTGGTCTCGAATCCGAAGGCCAGCCAGACGGACTACTACGGAACCGGGCCGTTCGTGCACTTCCCCGGGTTCCTGAACGACATCCCGGTGATCGAGCTGCTGGTGGCGGTCGTGTTAATCGTCGGCGCGATCTACTACGTCGGGTTCCAACGGAAGAAGCCGTTCACGCCCGTGATCCCGCCCGACGAGGACGTTCCACTGACGGCCGCGGTCGCCGCGCCGACCGACTCGCCGACGATCCCGCCGGAGGCGCCGGTCGGCGGGTCCACCGCATAGGGGAACGGGCCGCCGTCCGGCCCGGGTCGAGGCGCGCGTCGTGAGGACGTCCGCACGCGCCGTCGTGATCGGCGGCGGCGTGGGCGGGGCGTCGATCGCCTACTGGCTGTCGCGCCTTGGCTGGTCCGACGTGGTCCTCGTCGAGCGCTCGGAGCTGACGTCCGGCTCGACCTTTCACTCCGCCGGGCTGGTCGGGCAGCTCCGGGGATCGCTGTCGCTCACGAAGATGATGATGCGGTCCGTCGAGCTGTACCGGTCGCTGGGCGACGAGGTCGGGCGGACGCCGGGGTGGCACGAGGTCGGGTCGCTCCGGCTGGCGTCGTCGCCGGAGCGGATGCAGGAGCTGAAGCGGCAGGCCGGCTGGGCGAAGACGTTCGGCCTGCCGCTGGAGATCGTGTCCGCCCGCGAGGCCCAGGAGATGTTCCCTGCGATGTCCGCGGACGGCGTGCTGGGCGCGGCGTTCCTGCCGACCGACGGGTACGTCGATCCGTCCGAGCTGACGTTCGCGCTGGTGGCGGGGGCACGCTCGCGAGGCGTCGAGGTAGCCACGGGGACGAGGGTGACCGCGATCGACGTATCGCGGGGACGGGCCCGCGGCGTGCAGACCTCGGGCGGGCCGATCGAGACCGAGGTCGTGGTCAACGCGGGCGGGATGTTCGCCGGTGAGATCGGCCGGATGGCCGGGGTGACCGTGCCGATCGTGCCGATGGCGCACGAGTACCTGATCACTCGGCCGCTGGGTCTGCCCGCCGGGCTTCCGACGATGCGGGACCCGTCGCTGCTCGTGTATTTCCGGGGCGAGGTGGGGGGCCTGGTCGCCGGGGGCTACGAGCGCGACCCGGCGCCGTGGGGGCTCGACGGGATCCCCGACGACTTCAACGCGCGGCTGTTGGCCCCGGACTGGGAGCGGTTCGCGCCGCTGATGGAGAACGCGGTGGTCCGGGTTCCGGCGCTGGCCGACGCCGAGGTCGTGAAGCTGATCAACGGGCCCGAGGCGTTCACGCCGGACGGCGAGTTCATCCTGGGGGAGTCGGACGTCCGAGGGTTCTGGGTGGCGGCCGGCTTCTGCGCCCACGGGATCGCGGGCGCGGGCGGGATGGGCCAGCTGGTGGCCGAATGGATCGTGGAGGGCCAGCCGGCGTTCGACGTGTGGCACATGGACTCCCGGCGGTTCGGCCGCCACTACTCCGGTCTGGACTACCGGCTGGCCCGGACCGTCGAGGTCTACGCGACCTACTACGACGTGCGCTACCCGGGGCAGGAGCGGCTGTCCGGACGGCCGCTTCGCGTGTCGCCGACCTATGCGCGGTTCGAGGAGCTGGCGGTGTCCTGGGGCGAGAAGTCGGGCTGGGAACGGGCGAACTGGTTCGAGTCGAACGCGGCGGCGGGCGACCCGTCATTGCGGCCGCGGGGGTGGGCAGGGGAGATCTGGTCGCCGGCGATCGGCGCCGAGCACCTCGCGTGCCGGGAGCGGGCCGCCCTGTTCGACGAGACGTCGTTCGCGAAGATCGAGGTCGGCGGGCCGGGAGCGGAGGCCTTCCTCCAGCGTATGTGCGACAACGACGTGGCCCGGCCGGTCGGGACCGTGACCTACACGTCGATGCTGGACGAGCGAGGGGGCATCGAGTGCGACTTCACGGTCACGCGCATCGGCGAGGAGCGCTTCCGCATCGTCACCGGGACGGCCTTCGGCCAGCACGACTTCACGTGGATCCGCTCCCATGCACCGGAGGACGGCTCGGTGACGGTGGCGGACGTGACCTCGGCGTATGCGTGCCTCGGCCTGTGGGGCCCGGCGGCGCGGGAGATCCTCAAGCCGGTGGCGGACGCGGTCCTGTCGAACGAGTCGTTCCGGTACATGCGGGCTCGCGAGCTGTCGGTCGGGCCGGTTCCGTGCCTGGCGCTGCGGGTGACCTATGTCGGCGAGCTCGGCTGGGAGCTGTACTGCCCCATGGAGTTCGGGCTGAAGCTGTGGGACCTGCTGTGGGAGGCGGGCCGGCCGCACGGCATGGTCGCCGGCGGCTACCGCGCGATCGACTCGATGCGCCTGGAGAAGGGCTACCGGGTGTGGGGGAGCGACATCACCCCCGACGTGACGCCGTACCAGGCCGGGCTGGGCTTCGCGGTCAAGCTCGACAAGGGGGTGGACTTCATCGGCCGCGAGGCGCTCGTGGCGGCGCGCGAGGCCGAGCCGAAGGAGCACTTGGCGTGCCTGGTGCTCGACGACCCCAGGTCGGTCGCGCTCGGCGAGGAGCCGGTCCGCGTTGACGGCCGCATCTGCGGCCGGGTCACCAGCGGGGGCTACGGCTACACGGTCGAGCACTCGATCGCGTACGCCTACCTCCCGGCCGAGCACGCTTCGGTGCACCAGCCGGTCGAGGTGGAGATCTTCGGCGAATGGATCCCGGGCCGGGTGGCGGCCGAGCCGCTCTTCGACCCCGAAGGATCGCGCATCCGTGCGTGATGCGGCCGGACCGGAGACTCGAACGCGTACAGTGAAGAGTGGAGCAGTTGCGGGTGCGCCCGCACCCCTATCAGGAGGCCATTCGCGTGAAACCGAAGCCAGGACCCAGCGTGCTCGAAGGTCGAGCCGAGCTGCTGCGTTTCCTCGCAGAGATCGGCCAAGCGGCCAGGGACGAGCTGCTGCTGGGACTCCAGGCCCCGAGCCACGTGCGGGCGGCCATCATCGCCCAGTGCTACCGAACCGAAGGAGCCCGTCACCTCGGTGAGCTCCTCGAGAAGCTGGAACGCGACGAACCCGCCCGCGCCGAGGTGGTCCAAGCCCTCCGCGAGTTCACCGAACGACCTTTCCCTCGGATGTGAAGATGCCACTCGAACTCGGCGGGCGAGGGACGCCTATGCGACCAATCGAGCCGGAAGCCCCTGACTAGGTGCCCGTCACCTATCCGGTAGCCCACGCCAGGGTCTAACCAATATCCTCGAAGCAAGTGGTGACTGCTCCGCGGACTAAGCTCGGGCGCATGACGAGCCGAACGGTGACCAGACCAGCCCCTCAGTGCTCATGGTGCGGCAAGAACGCGAAGACGGGTCGCTACGTGATCGCTGGGCCTGACGGGTTCGACATCTGCGCGGACTGCGTGGAGCTTTGCAATGACATTCTCAGCCAGGCCCTATCCGATTGGGAATGGCAAGCCTCCCCGGACCGGCGTGACGCGCCCGGGACGTAGGTACGGGCCACGCCAGTCTTCAGGAATGTCACTCGGCGGCATGCCCATCCTGTTGCGAGCGCCAGTCATCCCAATGGGGTCGAAGGAGGGGGAGCACCGCTGCGAGGTTACGGCGGGCGTCGTCCCGTGTTCGCATGGGTCCCGGCAACGTCACCGCCCATACTCCCCAGCGGTTCGGCTCGGGAGGGCTGATCGCCTCAACTTGTGCTCGCTCGCCGATGTCCCAAGCGAGGCCTGCTCGACTCCCGTCTGGGGCGACCACGAAGGCATCGCCGTTGGTCGCGTCGCCTTCGGTCTCCCAGTCGCTGATCATGCCGAGCCGGAAGCCCTCCACCTCCGTCCCGTCCAGAATCGGGAACCCGTGATAGACGGGAGCACCTCGGGGACGGGCGAGAAAGGCGGGGAGGGAGTCGGAGGCGCTCGCAGCCTCTGGGTCAAGGGCAAGCGGATGGCCACCAATCGGGCTATCGCGTCCCTTCCGTCTCACCCCTGCAGCGTAGCCTGCCTTTTCGGGGCCATGTGAATCGGCCACGCCAGGGTCATGTCATTTGACGGGTGAGGCTGCTCGCAGCCAGTTGTCGAACTGGGGTGCGGAGGCGGTCGTGCGGAGGCGGGTGAAATGGTCGGTGGCGTAGGTCACGAAGTCGAAGTCGAGGGTGCTGATCGCTTGCTGGAGCACGCCCCACATCGCTTCACGGAAGTCGGACATGAAGCGCATCAGGCGCAGTGAGGCGAGGTCGCGGTCGGTTGCTTCGCCGAAATAGGCGGTGAGGAGCTGGCGGTCGTCGTCCTCGGTGAGCTCGTGGTTGACGCTGAAGTTGGCCAGGTCGAAGAAGCGGTCGCCCATGCCGGCGTACTCCCAGTCGATGATGCGGATGCGCTCGCCGTCGTCGATGAAGTTCGCGTTCAGTAGGTCGTTGTGACAGGGGATCGGCGGCTGCGGTCCTCTCGTGGTCTCGATCTGGTCCGAGATCGACTTCGCCCACGCGTAGTCGGGCGGGGGTTCCACCCCGCGGCTCGAGGCGGTCTCCGCGTATGTCTCGACGACACGGTGCGCATCGAAGCGGCCGGGGATCGGATCCGCCGAGTGGATCGCTCTGAGCGCGCGGGCGACGCGGCCGAGGTTCCTCGGTTCGCGCATCCTCTCCGGCGGGACCTGTACTCCCTCGATGAACCGGGTGACGAGCCACCCAGGCGGGTCGACGAACGCGACCACCTCGGGGCCAACCTCGATCGACGACGCCATGCGCGCCGCCGCGCTCTCCACCGCCCGGTCGATGCCGAGCAGGTTCGTGTCCTTCCCGGCGATGCGGACGACGACCGCCTCGTCCGGGGCCTCCAGCAAGACCTTGAAGTTGTGGTTCGTGATGCCAGCGAGGGGCTTGATGGCGAACGCCCTGCCGGGCCAAAGCTGCTCGATGACGTCCTCGGGGCGCATAGCTGAATTGTGACGCCTGCGGGCTGGCCGTACGAGGGGCACTCGCCAGTCGATCGCTGGAACGCAGCCCGAGAGCCGTAGATCGGGCCGGTGCATTCATCCCGGATTGGGGCTATCGTTCGATCGTCTTGTCCAATGCCCGCCGGGACCGCGCCCCGGAAAGGAGACAACGGTGCGACGCACCATCCTCGTGACCGGGATCGTCGCGGCGATCCTCCCAGTCGGGGGGCCTGCGGTTTCCGCTGCGGCCCATGGCCCGGCGATCGTGCGGCACCTGGGCCATGGATCGGCCGCGAGCCTCAACTGGTCCGGGTACTCCGCATTCGCGTCGGGTACCACGTTCACCGACGTGAAGGCCAACTGGACGGCTCCGTCCGTCACGTGCCCCTCCGGAAAGGCCCAGTACTCGAGCTTCTGGGTGGGGATCGACGGCTACAACTCGAACTCGGTCGAGCAGACCGGAACCGACTCGGACTGCACGGGCAAGAACCGCGCCTCGTACTACGCCTGGTATGAGATGTATCCGGCCGCCTCGGTGCAGATCTCTGGGTTCACCGTGCATCCCGGCGACAGCATGTCCGCGGAGGTCGCACGGTCGGGGTCCACCTACACGCTGACCA
The DNA here is from genome assembly GCA_045805265.1 of Actinomycetota bacterium. GTDB lineage: Bacteria > Actinomycetota > UBA4738 > UBA4738 > JACQTL01 > JBJMLO01. The sequence continues at coordinate 333,599 of JBJMLO010000011.1, read as the reverse complement.
TCAGGAACGTCACCACGGGCCAGTCGTTCACGACGTCGAAGTCCCAGGGCGGGCTGGCGAACTCCTCCGCCGAGTGGGTGGCCGAGGCGCCGTCACTGTGCCGAGTCTCCTGCCAGATCCAGCCACTGGCGAACTTCGGCACCGTGAACTTCTCCGGCTCGTTCGCCACGGGCAACGGGCACACGGGATCGATCAGCGACACGGCATGGACCAACGACAGCATCACGATGGTGACGAACGGAGGGACGGTGAAGGCCCAACCGTCCGCGCTCTCGCCGGACGGAACCGCGTTCTCGGTGGCCTGGCGGCACTCCTAGGGCTCCCGACCGGCGCGCTCGTGTCTTCGGCGTAGTAGGGCAGAAAGGCGTGTCCTGCTCGCCGGTAGACTGAGCTCGTGTCGGGTCCGCTGATCGCCGTTCCCGCGTATCGCCTTCCCGCGGAGCGAGTCAAGGGGTGGAGGGCCGGGGCGTTCGCCGTTCCGGATCTGTACGTCTTCGCCGCGCGCCGGGCCGGGGCCACCCCGCTGGCGGTCATGGAATCGGAGCCCGAGCCGGCGGTACATGTGCTCGACGAGGTCGATGGGCTGATGCTGCTCGGCGGGGGCGACCTCGATCCGTCCCTGTACGGCGCCGAGCGGCATCCCGAGGTCTACGGCGTCGACCGGGACCGTGACGCGGTCGAGATCGCCATGGTGCGGGCAGCGGTCGATCGCGGGATGCCGATCCTGGCCATCTGCCGCGGCATCCAGGTCGTGAACGTCGCGTTCGGCGGGACCCTCGTCCAGCACCTTCCCGACCTTCCCGGACTCCTCCAGCACGACGGCCCGGGCCGGGGGACCCCGGTCATGCACGACGTCAAGGTCTCGCCCGAAAGCGGGCTCGCTCTCGTGACGGGTTCCGAGACGCTGGTCTGCTCCTCCCATCACCACCAGGCGGTCGACAGGCTGGGGGATGGGCTGGTCGTCACCGCCCGTGCCGACGACGGTGTGATCGAGGCCCTCGAGCACGAGGAGGCCCTGGGCTGGACCGTCGCGGTCCAGTGGCATCCAGAGGACACCGCGGCCGACGATCCCGCCCAGCAGGCGCTGTTCGACGCGCTCGCTCACCACGCGCGGGATTACTCGGCCCGCCGGCCCGTCTGATCACCCCTCAGAGCCGCTCGAAGTACCTCGTCAGCTCCCAGTCCGTGACCGTCGTGTTGTCGAAGATGATCTGCTCCTGCCGCGCGGTGTTGAGCAGGTGCTCGAAGACCGAGTCGCCGAACGCCTTTCGCGCGACCTCGCTCCGTTCGAATTCCGCGATCGCCTCGTGGAGCGACGTCGGCACGCGCGGCACCTCCTTCGCCTCGTACGCGTTCCCGTGAAACATCTCCGGCGGCTCGACGCCGTGCTCGATCCCGTGGAGGCCGGCGGCGATCGTCGCCGCGAACGCGTAGTAGGGATTCGCGTCGGCGCCCGGGATCCTCGATTCGATCCGGAGGCCCGAGTGCTCGCCGACCAGCCGGAATCCGCAGGTCCGGTTGTCGTGTCCCCACGCGATCGCCGTCGGGGCCCACGACCCGGCCTGGTACCGCTTGTAGGAGTTCACGCTCGGCGCGAACATCCACGCCAGCTCCCGCGCTGTCGACATCAGCCCGCCCAGGTACCCGCGGAACAGGTCGCTCATGTGGTGGTCGCCGTCGTCCGCCCACATCAGCGACTTCGACCCGTCCTCGCTCCACAGGCTCGAGTGGAGGTGGCACGACGAGCCCGCCTCCGCCATCGTCCACTTCGCCATGAACGTCACCGCGCGGCCGTTCAACGCGGCGATCTCCTTCACGCCGTTCTTGTAGATCGTGTGCCGGTCGGCCATCTCCAGCGCGTCCGTGTAACGGAGGTTGATCTCGTGCTGGCCCCGGCCGAACTCGCCCTTCGAGAACTCCACCGGCACGCCGGCCGCGTCCATGTGGTTGCGGAACTGCCGGATCATGAACTCGTCCTTCGTGGTCTGGAGGATGTGGTAGTCCATGATGTAGTCGGAGTGCGGGCGGAGGTCGCTGTAGCGCTTCCCGGCGGCCTCCTCGTACGAGTCCTTGAACATGTAGAACTCGAGCTCAGACCCGCACTTCACCGTGTAGCCGGCCGCCTTCGCCCGGTCCACCTGCCGGCGCAGGATCTGCCGGGGCGCGACCTCGACCGGCTCGCCGGTCTCCTCGTCGAACACGTCGCAGATGACGAGCGCCGTCTTGTCCAGCCAGGGCACCAGCCGCATCGTGGCCAGGTCGGGCTTCATGGCCAGGTCGCCGTACCCCGTGTCCCAGTTGGCGTAGGCGTAGCCGGGAATCGGTTCCATCTCCATGTCGACGGCCAGCAGGTAGTTGCAGGCGTGGATCGCGCCCTCGCCGCCCTCCAGCACGTCGTCCAGGAAGTACCGGCCGGTGAGGCGCTTCCCCATGAACCGCCCCTGCTGGTCGGGGAACACCATGAGGACGGTGTCGAGCTCGTCGCGGCCGACCATCTCCGCGGCTGTCTTGGCGTCCAGCATCCCCCGCTCCATGTCCCCCGCCTCCTCAGGCCCTCCGGCGAAACGCGACGCGGCGGGCTCCCCGCGCCCGCCGCGTACGTACCGCCTACCCGGTTCGCTATCCGATCGGCTCGGCCGGCCGCTCCGCCGGCGCCGTTGACGCCGTCTCCTTCACGTCCTCCACGTGGGTCGTCCCGTACCCCTCGCTCTCGGGATGCCCGTGCTCGCCCTGCGTCATGGCGAACTCCTCCTCGGGGGACAGCACCAGCTTGTGCCGCCCCGAAATGGCGAAGTACAGCACGCCGAGCACGTAGTACGCGGCCACGCCGTACACGCCGGGCCGGTATGCCGAGTTCAGGAAGATCGCCACCAGGGAGATCGCCGCCAGGGACCCGGCCACCACCGCCCCGGGGACGCCCACCGGGCTCCGGTACGGGCGCTTGATGTTGGGCAGCCTGCGCCGCAGCAGCGTGAACGACGTCATCTGCAGGATGTACGAGATCACTGCCGCGAACACGGCCATGTTCAGCAGCGCCGCGACGATCTTCGCGCCGAGATGCTGCTGCTGCAGGATGTACACCAGCACCGCGACCGCGTACCCGACGACGGCGCCGGCGATGAGCGCCACGTGCGGGGTCTTCCGTTGGCCGTGGGTCTTCGACAGCCACTTCGGGAAGTAGCCCGCCCGCGACAGCGAGAACGTGTTCCGGCCGTACGCGAAGATGATCGTGAAGAAGCTCGCGATGAGCCCGATCTCGAAGAGGAGGCCGAGGAGGTACGCGGTCTTCCCGGTACCCCCGAAGATGGCCTTGAAGCCGTCGAGCAACGGGAACCCCGACGAGCCGTAGAGGAACGCCCCGCCCGGGAGCGCGGTGTTGAAGACGAGCGTGAGGACCGCGGCGATCAGCAGCGTGTGCATGGCGAGCGTCGATCCTCGGGGGACGTCCCGCCGGGGGTCCATCGACTCCTCGGCCGCGAGCGGCACCTCTTCGATGGCCAGGAAGAACCAGATCGCGAACGGCAGGGACTTGAAGATCCCCGATATGCCAAAGGGGAAGAACGAACCGCCTCCTCCCGCGATCTCCTTCAGTGATCCGTCGGGCGCGACGTGGTTCGAGACGTTCGTCCAGAGGGAAAAGTCGAGCTTCCCCGAGATGATCGCGGCGAGGAAGAAGAACGCCAGGACGGCGATCGACAGCACCGTGATGGTCACCGTGAACCGCATCGTGGCCTCGATCCCGATGATGTTGATCCCGACGAAGATGACGTAGAACAGGGCCCACCAGAACGGCAGGCTGTTCCACCACGCCGCGCTGACCACGTTTCCGGTCTTGTCGAAATGCCCGCCCGCGCTGAACAGCCCGACGACGATCTGCTGCGCGAGCAGGCCCATCGCGCCCACCACGACGGCCGGCGTGATCACATACTCCATGTTCTCGGCCAGCCCGGTCAGGAAGCCGCCCCACGGGCCCATGGCCGAGCGGGCGAAGGAATACGCGCCGCCGGTGTGCGGGAGCGCCGGGGACATCTCCGCGATCGAGTAGACCAGGCCGTAGTACATGATCGCCATGAACACGGCCGCGACCGCGAGGCCACCGAATCCGCCGGTGCCCAGTCCGAAGTTCCAGCCGTAGAACTCCCCGGAGATAACGGCCCCGACCCCCAGGGCCCACAGCGACCACATGCCCGCGTGTCGCCGCAAGCCGCGATTCTGGAAGTAGTCCTGCCCCACCTCCTCGTACGTGACCGACCCGATCCGCCGTTTCTCCGCCACGCGTACCTCCCCTCCGAGGCTGAAGGACGTCCCGGATATTGAGCCCCCGGAACCGGAGAGTCAAGTTTGTGTCAGACAAGGCGCTTGACATTCGGGCCTCTTGTCTGACACAAACTCCCCAGAAACCGGCGGGACGGAGGGAGACGGATGCGGAGCACCTCGCGAGCCACGTCGCGGTCGAGCACCATCCGCGACGATCTGCTCGCGTGGATCGCGCTGGGCAAGATCCCGCCGGGCGGCCAGCTCCCACCGGAGCCACAACTCGCCGGCGAGCTCCGCGTCTCGCGACCGACCCTCCGGGAGGCGCTGCGTTCGCTCGAAGACGAGGGCGTGGTCACCCGGACCCGGGGGTCGGGGACCTTTCTCTCGCATCGACCGAGGGTTCGCAACAACCTCGACGTCAACTTCGGCGTCAGCGACGCGATCCGCCAGGCAGGGATGAAGCCCGGGGCGATCACTGCGGTCACGAGCATCGAGCGGCCCCCGTCAGACGAGCGGGAACGGCTGGCGCTGGGGCCGGACGAGCAGGTGGTCGTCGTCGAACGCGTCCGTACGGCGGACGGGCGCCCAATCGTCTTCACGAGGGACGTCCTCCCCGTCCGGCTGCTCGATGGCCGGCCCGACATCATCCAGCGGCTCGCGTCCGGATCGATCTACGAGACCATGGAGCGCGACCTCGGCGTTGCGATCCACCACGGGGTGGCGAGCTTCACGCCCGTTCGCGCGTCGAAGCTGCTCGCTTCGAAGCTTCGGGTCGCCCGCGGCGCGCTGCTGCTGTATCTCCGCCAGGTGGACTACGACCAGGCGGGGCGTCCGGTCCTGTCGTCGCACGAGCACCACCTGGCCGACGCCTTCGAGTTCACGCTCGTTCGCCGGGGTCCTGGAAGGAGGGTCACGTGACCGCGCAGGTGGGAAAGGCGATGCGGTTGAAGCGGGTGATCGACGGGTCGGGCGTGTCGGTCATCTGTGCGCTGGACCACGGCATGACCTCGCCGACGTTCCTCGAGCCGCTCGCCGACATCGCGTCACGCACCGCGGAGGCCGTGGCTGGCGGGGCCAACGTGATCATGATGAGCAAAGGGATGATCCGAATCGCGGAGCCGGCGTTCTCGGCTGCCACCTCGCTCGCGCTGCTGCTGTCGGCGTCCGCGAACCCGCAGGGGGACCGGCCGGAGATCGTCCAGATCGCCGAGGTGGAGGAGGCGCTGGTGCTGGGCGCCGACGCGGTGGTCCTGTTCACGGCGCTCGGCGGCGACACCGAGCCCGGCATGATCGAGATCCTGTCCGGTGTCGGCCGGGAGTGCGCGCAGCTCGGGATGCCGTTCATTGCCGAGGCCGAGTTCCCCACGACGTATGCCTCCGTGGAGGAGCTGTCGGCGCAGTACGGGTTCGACTACCTGCGCCGCAACGTGCGGCTGTGCGCCGAGCTCGGCGCGGACATCGTGAAGACGAACTGGCCGGGCGAACAGGACCTGTTCGCCCAGCTGGTGGAGGCGACGAACGGCGTTCCGGTGGTGCTGGCGGGGGGCTCGCGGCTCGAGGACGCGGAGCTGCTCCGGCGGATGGAGCAGGCCGTCGCCTCGGGGGCCATCGGCTGCTCGGTCGGGCGCAACATCTTCATGCACCGCTCCCCGGAGGCCATCACCCGCGCGCTGTCCCGCGTGATCCGCGACCGGTGGACGGCCGAGAAGGCCCACGAGGCGCTGCTCGAGGAGGTCACGTCGTGAGGGCGGCGTTCATGCTGGGCCCGGACTCCGTGGAGGTCCGGGAGACCGAGGAGCCCAAGCTCGATCCCGCGGGGGCCCTGCTGCGGGTCCAGGCCTGTGGCATCTGCGGGACGGACGCCCGGACGTTCTTCAACGGCGATCCGCGGGCGCCGGCGCCGTGGGTCCTCGGCCACGAGCCCGTCGGAGTCATCGAGGAGGTGGGCCCGGAGGCGGATCTTCCGCCGGGGATCTCGCCCGGAGACCGCGTGTTCCTGGGATCGATCCTGACCTGTGGCGAGTGCCGATGGTGCCTGGACGGGCTCCAGAACCTGTGCGAGCGCCACCTGCTGTTCGGCTACGACCCCTTCCCCGGGGCGTACGCGGACCTCGCTGCGGTCCCGCCGATCGCCATGAAGAACCTGATCCCGCTCCCACCCGACCTGCCCTCGGACCTGGCCACGGTCGCCGACCCGTTCGCCTGCGCACTGAACGGGATGGAGATGCTCGACGTCAGGATCGGGGACACCGTGGTCATCGTGGGCGGCGGGCCGATCGGGTGCTGGCAGTCCCTGATGGCCCGGGACCGGGGGGCGGCGCAAGTGTTCCTGATCGAGGCGAGCCCGGAACGCCTGGAGCTCGCTCTCTCGGTCGCCGGGCACGTCCTCGACGGGGGATGGGTTGCCGGGGAGGACAACGGCGTGGCCGAGGTGGTGGCCCGCACCGGTGGGGACGGCGCCGATCGGGTCAGCGTCGCGGCGCCTTCGAAGCAGGCCCAGCAGGCCGCCCTCGAGATGGCGGGGCGCCGCGCCCGGGTCGTGTACTTCGCCGGGCTGCCGAAGCACGATCCGGTCAGCCCGCTCGACATGAACCAGCTCCACTACAAGGAGCTGGCGATCCTCGGCGCGTACGGGGCGACGCACCGCCAGTACCGCATCACGATGGGGTATCTCGACCGCCGCCAGGAAGAGCTGGGGCGGATGGTCACCCACCGCTTCGGCCTGGAGGACATCGCGGAGGCGTTCCGGACGATCCGGTCGGGGGCCGGCCTCAAGGTCGTCGTCGTGCCGTGACCGGCCCGTACGTCATCGGCTGCGACGTCGGAAGCCAGGGGACGAACTCGGTGCTGTACGCCGAGGACGGGACGCTCGTGGCCTCCGCCTATCAGGCGTACGACGTGTCCCATCCCCGCCCAGCGTGGGCGGAGCAGGACCCTGCGCTGTGGATCGATGCCGTGGTCTCGACGGTGGGGCGCCTGCTCGCGGAGGTCCCGGAGGGGGCCGGCGCGGTGCGGGGAATCTCGTTCGGGTCCCAGCTCGACGGGATGGTCGCGTGCGACGCCGGCGGGCAGCCGGTCCGGCCGGCGTTGATCTGGATGGATCGCCGGGCCGAGGCCCAGGCCGCGGCCGTCGAGGCGAGGGTAGGTCGGCAGGAGTTCTACGGCTGGGTCGGCGCGAACCTCGACTCCTCACACGCGGCGTTCAAGGCCCTGTGGATCCGGGACGAGGAGCCCGAGGCCTTCGCCCGGGCGACGCATCTGATGCCGCCGGGCTCCTACGTGCTGTTCCGGGCGGCCGGGCTGCAGGCCGTGGACCACTCCAACGCTTCCTCCCTCGCGCTGCTGGATCCGGTTACCCGGCGGTGGTCCGCGGAGGCGCTCGATGCGCTCGGCATCTCGGAGGACTCGCTGCCCGAGCTGGTGGCTGCCACGCAGTCGGTCGGAACGGTGTCGCCGTGGTTCGCGGACGTGACGGGCCTCTCCCCGGAGACCGAGGTCGTGGCCGGGTGCGGCGACGAGATGGCGGCGACGCTGGGGGCCGGCGTGTTCGCGCCGGGGGAGGTCTGTGACGTCGTGGGGACGGCCGAGCCCGTGTGCGCCGCGTCGGCCGAGCCCCGGTCGGACCCCACCATGCTCGTCGAGTGCCATCCCCACGCCGACCCCGACGCGTGGCTGCTGGAGAACCCGGGGTTCGTGTCGGGAGGCAATCTCCGGTGGTGGCGGGACCAGTTCGCGCCGCTCGAGCGAGAGGCGGAGCGGGACGGCGGAGGCGACGCCTACGACCTGTTGTGCAAGGAGGCCGAGCGCGTCCCGCCCGGCTCCGACGGGGTCGTGTTCCTCCCAGCGATGCAGGGGGCGATGGCGCCGGAGTGGAACGGCGCCGCGCGCGGCGTCTTCTACGGCCTGTCGCTGTCGCACGGGCGGGAGCACCTCACGCGGGCCATCCTGGAGGGGAGCGCGTTCGGGCTGCGCGACATCCTCGAGGCCATGCGCGGCGCGGGGCTCGCGGTCCGCCGGTTGACGATCGTCGGCGGCGGCGCGAAGGGCCCGCTGTGGCGCCAGATCAAGTCCGACGTCACCGGCTTGCCGGTCCGGGTTCCCGAGTCTGTCGAGACCACGGCGACCGGCGCCGCCATCCTCGCCGCGGTGGGAGCGGGGATACGCTCGAGCGTGGCGGACGCGGTCGACGCGTTCGTGGCGTTCCGGCCCGAAGAGCACGTCCCCGATCGGGGCTCGGCCGAGGCGTATGAGGAGGCCTACCGCCGGTACCGTGACGTGTACTACGCGCTGCGGCCGGTGTTCGCGTCGGGCTGACGCCGGCTACGCGGGCGCGCGACGGCCCCGCGCCTGCCGGTGCACGAGCGAGCTGGTGATCGCGCCGGCCGCGAGGGCCACGGCGGTGGGGATCGCCACGCCCCAGGCCTGGATCGCGCCACTGAGGAGCGTTCCACCGAGGGCGACGCCTCCCACCACCGGCCCCGTGAGGCGGATGCCGAACATGAGCCGGACCGCGACCAGCGCGAGGATCACGGTCACCAACGGCGAGAAGTCGATGTGTCCGGACGCCGGGTTGAATGGCACCGTGCCGCCGGTCGCGAGCAATGGGCCCATGCCCCGATGGTACCCAGCCACCTCGGGGAACAGTCCCGGCGCCTTCCGTGTCAACCGGGACGTCGGTGGGGGAGGTCCACGACAACCATGCCCGACGAGTGCGTCCCACAGCCGGCCCCCGTCGCGATCGTCCCGACGACCGAGGCCGAGTCCGTCATTCGCGAGCGCGGCGGGCTCCTGTTCATCCGGCCGAAGGTCCACCGCGGCCTGATGGGGGGCGTGACCCTGCTCCGGGCCTCGACCGACGTGCCGGAGGACGCCCTCGACTACCTGCGTTTCCGCGTCGGCCGGATCCTCGTGTTCCTGTCGCCCCCGCATGCGGCGCTTCCCGTCGCGGCTGGACCTCGACGCCCGGGGCCGCCGGAGGCGCGTCAGGGCCTACTGGGACGGATGCGAGTTCGCGACCTGACCGACGCCGGGCGCCCACTCCCGGCCGACGCCCGGGCGCCTACTCGGGCGTGAGGTAGGCCGCCGTGATGCCGCCGTCCACGACCAGGGCGGCGCCGGTCATCAGGGACGAGTCGTCCGAGGCCAGGAACAGGGCCGCGCGCGCGATCTCCTCGGCGCGTCCGAAGCGGCCGATCGGGATGTGCACGAGCCGGCGGTTCCGCTTCTCGGGCGTGTCGAGGATCTGCGAGGTGAGCGGCGTCTCGATGGGGCCGGGGCAGATGGCGTTCGCCCGGATCCCCCGACGTGCGAACTCGACGGCGATCTCGCGGGTCATGGCCAGCACACCGCCCTTCGACGCGGTGTAGGCGATCTGGGGGTTCGCGGCGCCCATCAGCGCAACGAACGACGCGACGTTCACGATGGAGCCCCCGCCGGAGGCCAGCATGGCGGGAATCCCGAACCGGCATCCGAGGAACACGCCCTTCAGGTTGATGTCGATCGTGCGGTCCCAGACGTCCTCCGGGGTGGTCGTCACGGACTCGTCGGCGCCGTGCATGATCCCGGCGTTGTTGTAGAGCACGTCGAGCGAGCCGAACCGGTCCACGGTCCTCGCGACCATGGCCTCGGTCTCTGCCGGAGTGGAGACGTCGGCGTGCACGTACTCGGCCTCTCCACCCGAGGCGCGGATCTCGTCCGCCGTGGCCTCCCCCGCGTCGTCGGTGACGTCGGCGATCACGACGCGGGCCCCCTCGGCGGCGAATAGCTCCGCAGCGACCTTCCCGATCCCCCCGGCGGCGCCGGTGATCAGGGCAACCTTCCCCTCGAGGCGCATTCGTCCCCCTTGCCCGGCCACGCGGGCTCCGTTCCCGATGTCGGGCGAGCGCCGACGCTACCACCCCCGACGATCGCCGCAATCAAGCATGTCGGTGGCTCGCGTGCCGAGTGATAGCAGCGAAAGGGGGGAATGCTATCATCGAGGACGTGCGACAACTGATCGCCCGGATCGACGACCTACTGCACGAGCGACTGAAGCGGGTCGCGAAGCGGGAGGGGCGCTCGGTGAACTCCCTTGTGGTCGAATCCCTGGAGCGCGCGGTCGAGGAGCGCGATCGCCCCGAGACCCCGCAGGAGTGGAAGCGACGGATGATCGCCGAGGGCCGCGTCGTCGTCCCTCCCCAGCCCGAGCACACCCCCGACCGTGAAACCCTGCTCGACAGGTCCCGCGGGTGGGGCCCGATCGTGAGCGACCAACTCGAGCGCGACCGCGACCGCCAGTGAACCGGATCTACGCCGACACCAGCGTCCTAGTGCGTGCTTATCTCGCGGATGAACCGGACAACCAGGTTGCACTGGAGCTGGTGTTCGGTGGCGGGACCGGAGTCGTCACGTCCGAGGTCACACGCCTCGAATTCGCAAGCGCCGTCACCAGGGCCATGAGGGCGAACAGGAACGACGCCGTGGGCGACTACCTCGGCGCGTTCGATGCGGACTGTGGGAGCGACGGTCCAATCACACTGCTCGCGCTGCGACCGGAGGCCGTCCTTCCGAGCGCCCACCGCCTCGTCACGAAGCATGGGCTGCGATCTCTGGATGCATTGCATCTCGCCGTGGCCCTCGACGAGGGACGGTCGATGTCGGGAGGAGCGCTGGCGTTCGCGACGCACGACACCGAGCAGGCATCCGCTGCGGCCGCTGAGGGCCTCGACGTCGTCTGAAGCCGTCAGCGCTCGCCGGGCTGCAACACCACCACGCCGAGCGGGGGGAGCGTCAGGCTGAGCGCGTGGTCGCGGCCGTGGGTGCCGAAGGGGAGGGTGTCGACGCCGCCCATGTTCCCGACGCCGCTGCCGCCGTAGGCCTCGGCGTCCGTGTTCAGCACCTCGCGCCAGAATCCGCCGGCCGGCACCCCCAGCAGGTACCCCGGCCGGACGACCGGGGTGAAGTTGCAGATGACGACCGCAGCGTCGCCGTCACGGTCCTTCCGCAGGTACGAGATCGCATTGGACTCGTTGTCGTTGGCGTCGATCCACTCGAACCCGTCGGGGTTCATGTCCAGCTGGTGCAGCGCCGGCGCCGAGCGGTACAACCCGTTGAGATCGGCCACCAGCCGCTGCAAGCCGGCGTGCCACCCGGTCTCCAGCAGGTGCCAGTCCAGCCCCCGGTCGTGGCCCCACTCGCGCCACTGGCCGAACTCGCCCCCCATGAACAGCAGCTTCTTCCCGGGCGTGCACCACATGTGCGCGAGCAGCGCGCGGAGGTTCGCGAAGCGTTGCCAGTCGTCGCCCGGCATCTTCCCGATCAGCGAGCCTTTCCCGTGGACCACCTCGTCGTGGGACAGCGGCAGCACGAAGTTCTCGTTCCAGGCGTACAGGTTCCGGAACGTGAGCAGGTTGTGGTGCCACCGGCGGTGGATCGGGTCCTTCGAGAAGTACTGGAGGGTGTCGTGCATCCACCCCATGTCCCACTTGTAGCCGAACCCCAGTCCTCCCACGTAGATCGGGCGCGACACCATCGGCCACGCGGTCGACTCCTCGGCGACCGTCTGCACGCCGGGGTGCTGCGCGTAGACGCTGCCGTTCAGGTGGCGGAGGAACGCGATGGCCTCGAGGTTCTCCCGGCCTCCGTGCTCGTTCGGGATCCACTCGCCGGCCTTGCGCGAGTAGTCGAGGTAGAGCATCGACGCCACCGCGTCCACCCGGAGTCCGTCCGCATGGTAGGTGGTCAGCCAATGCATGGCGCTCGACGTGAGGAACGAGCGCACCTCGTTGCGGCCGTAGTTGAAGATGTACGAGTTCCAGTCCGGGTGGAATCCCTTCCGCGGGTCGGCGTGCTCGTACAGGTGCGTCCCGTCGAAGTTCCCCAGGGCGAAGTCGTCGGTCGGGAAGTGCGACGGGACCCAGTCGAGGATCACCCCGATCCCGTTGCGATGCAGGTGGTCGACGAACCACATGAAATCCTGCGGCGTCCCGAAGCGTGACGACGGCGCGAAGTACCCGGTGGTCTGGTACCCCCACGAGCCGTAGAACGGGTGTTCCATGATCGGGAGCAGCTCGACGTGGGTGAACCCGAGCTTCGTGCAGTACTCGGCCAGGCGCGGGGCCAGCTCGCGGTACGACATGAACCGGTCGGGGTCGGCCGGGTCGCGCATCCACGAGCCCAGGTGGACCTCGTACGTCGAGATCGGCGCCTCGAGCGAAGCGGCGCCGGCGCGGGTGCGCATCCACTCGGCGTCGCCCCACTCGTAGTCGAGATCCCACACGACCGCGGCGGTCTTCGGCGGGTGCTCGTAGAACGCGCCGAAGGGATCGGTCTTGTCCGCGCGGAAGCCGCCGGCGCGGCCCACGACGTGGAACTTGTAGATGGTGCCGTGGCGGAACGCGGGCGCGAACCCCTCCCAGATGCCGGACGCTCCGCGCGCTCTGAGCGGGTGCGCGCGGGGGTCCCACCCGTTCACGTCGCCGATGACGGAAACGCCTTCCGCGGCGGGCGCCCATACCGCGAAGTGCGTGCCCTCCTCCCCGTCGACCGTCATGGCGTGCGCGCCGAGCTTCGCGAACAGCCCGGTGTGCGTCCCTTCGTTGAACCAGTGGAGGTCGTCCTCCGTGATGGGGGAGACGTCGTGACGGACGGGGGGCGCACCCTGCCTGGTGGTGCTCATGTGCTCGCCTCCTCGACGCGGCGCCGGCGTCCCTGGCCGGGGCGCTCGCGTTCGGCCGCCTCTGCCCGCAGGCGGTTGACCTCCTCCAACCTACCCAGGATCTCGGGGTCCGACCGGAAGCCCTCGAACGTTCGTGCGGCGCGGCGACGCCAGTTGGGCCGGTCGCGGTAGGTCCCGGGGCGGTTCTGCGGCTCGGTCTCCCCCCAGAGGTCCTCGAGGTTGACGATCTGCACTCGGGCGGGTCCGGCGGCCAGATGGGCGTGGGCGGCCGCCGCGGCCAGGGCGGTAGGAGCCACCTGCGGGCCTCGCTTCGGGAGGTGTCCCTCGACCCGGAATTGTCCGGTCAGCAGGTGGGTGAGCCGCCTTCGTTCCCCTCGCTGCCGCTTCGCCTCCCCCTCGTCGATCAGCCCGAGCTCGAGCCGGTCGTCGACGTCGCGGCCCTCCCAGAACGACGCGAACGTCGCCATGTCGTGGGTGTTCAGCGCGGCCAGCGACTCCCTCGGCGCCGGTGGCAGCGGGGGGCGGCGGTCGAGGAGCGCTTCCATCTCTGCGACGTGGCTGCGGAGGACGCCGTGCCGCGCCATCGCCGCGCGGACCATCGGGGGAACGGTCCCCAGGTCCTCGCCGACCACCGCGGCGCTGGCCCGGTGCGCCTCGAGCGACAGCACGGCGTACAGCTCCTCGGCCGGGTACCGCACGTACACGCCCTCGGTCGGACGCATCCCGTCGGGGATCCAGTACAGGCGGTGGAACCCCAGGACGTGGTCGATCCGGATCACGCCCGCGTGCTTCATGAGTTGCCGCAGGCAGGCCCGGACGTACGCGTAGCCGTTCTCGCGGATCCGGCGGGGGTGCAGCGGCGGGAACCCCCAGTTCTGGCCCTTGGTGAAGAACGTGTCGGGTGGAGCGCCGCCGGCGACGCCGTCCGCGAACGAGTCCCGGAACCGCCACGTGTCGTACGACGCGCCGTGCACCCCCAGCGGCAGGTCGAGGAACAGCCCCTCGCCCGGCGCTGTCTTCCCGATCGCCCCGAGCTGCTCGTCGGCGACGAACTGCACGTACTGATGGAACCGGACTGCGTGAGGGTCGACGTCTCTGGGGGTCAGCTCTCCCGCGCGCTGGCGGGCCGGCCAGTCGTGCCACGCTGTTCGCGTCCGCTCGCCGAAGGCCCGGAACCGGGCGTAGTCGTCGAGATGCGGCGTCTCCCGCCGGTACCGCTCGAAGGCCCCGCGGCGATCGCGGGGGCCGTCCGAATCGAAGAATGCCCGCGAGAGCGCGTCCAGCACCGGTCGCTTCGCCGCGTATGCCCTTCGGTAGTCGACCAGGCGCCCCCGACGCAGCCGCGCGGTGTCGGTCCTCGCCACCAACTCCCGGGCCTCGGCGCTCCGCGCTAGCTCCGGCGTGGCCTCGACGTCGACGAACAGCTCGTTCCAGAACAGCCTCGACGCGGGAGAGTACGGCGAGTACTCGAACGGCTCTTCGAGAAACTGCGCTAGCAGCGGCAGCGTTCCGACCACGGATCCGCCGAGCGACCGCATCCACCGGACCAACCGGGCCAGATCGCCGAAGGAACCGACTCCCCATTCTCCGCGGGTCCGCAGCGCGTACAGGGGCAGGAAGGCGCCCCATCCCGGTCGTTCGATGCGCGGCATCGGAACAGCGGCGACCTCTGCGTGGCCGGCCTCCGGTTCGATCCGGCCTGGGGAGTCCCCTCCGGCCCTCAGGGCGCTGAGCACCGCGCTCAGCGCCTGCGGTGACGCGCGTCGCACTTGCTTGTCGACGTCCCGGAACGAACGCTGGATTCCGAACTCACTGGAGAGCCGGTCGAGATCTTCACGCGGCCGGGACCGCGAGGTCACCCGTCGGCCTGGAGGAGGTCGAGGATTCCCCTCGCCGGAATCCTGATCCAGTCGGGACGGTTGTTCGCCTCGTAGCGGAGCTCGTACACCGCCTTGTTCAGCAGGGACGTTCCCAGGATCACGTCCAGCTGGTGGTGGTCGGCGGGGACGAACTCCGCGCCGTCCGCCCGGTTCAGATAGCCCCGCAGGAACACCCCGCCGACCCACCGGTACCAGAACTCCGCCCACGGCTCGAGCGGCCCGGGCTCGCCGGTGGGCGACATCGCCGGGGCGTCCTGCGCGAGCGCCGTGTGGGCCGCGTAGTGGAACGACCGGAGCATCCCGGCCACGTCGGTGAACGGCGACCGTTTGATGCGCCGCTCGCCGAGCGGCAGTGCCGGCTCGCCCTCGAAGTCGATCAGCACGAAGTCCTTCCCCGTCCACAACACCTGGCCCAGGTGGTAGTCGCCGTGGATGCGGGAGCGGACCGCGTCGATCTTCGTCCTGAGCAGCGCCTCGAACCGCTCGACCACCTCCTGCTCGCGTTCCAGCACGCCGGCGACCAGCGGGTCGTCCACCCCCGCCCGGCGAACCAGCCGGAACGTCCGCAGCGCGAGCGTCCGCATCGACTGGAACAGCGCCCGCTGGTACAGCGTGGAGAACGGCTCCGGAGCGAAGGCCGGGTTCTCCCGGGACGACGACAAGGCCACGTGCATCTCGGCCGTCCGCCGCCCGAGCAGCGCTGCCGAGCCGAGGAACGGCCCGATCGTCGCCTTGGCCAACTCGGGGGGCTCGGCGCCGGCCATCTCCAACAGCGTCGGGCGGCCCGGCAGCAGCCGTTCCACCTCCTCCGGCAGCCCGCCGTCGCGCCGGGCGGCGGCCTCCCGGAAGAACCCGCCCAGCGCGTCGAGCGTGTACGTCCACGCGTCGCCCTCGTTCTGGACGAACCCCTGGAGCACCGCCAGCGTCATTGGTTCCGCGGAGCGCCCGCGGCGGAACTCCACCGCGCCGCACACCGGCGGCACGTGCTCGAACCCGCCATCCTCGGTCAGGAACCGCCCGATCTCGAGGTCCGGGTTCACCCCCTCCTCGGGCCGCCGGAACAGCTTCAGGATCATCTGGTCCCCGAACAGCAGCGACGTGTTGCTCTGCTCGGCCGACAGGACGGTCGGCGAGGGTGCGCGCCGTCTCGCCCCGTTGACCTCGGAGAACGACGGTTCCGGGGTCGCCGCGAGGGTTCCGGTCGAACCCTTCGACCGGCGCCGGTGGGCGATTGCGGCGAGCAGCGCGCGTCCGAACTCCGGCTCCCACACCGCGTCGACCAGCGCGCGGTCTCCTTCCCTCGTCTTCAGGAGCGCCACGACAGCCCCGGGGTGGTAGTCGACGAGGTCCTTCGCTCGGATCAATCCCACCGTAGACAGGGGCAGCGCGTAGGTCTCCGGGTCGCCCTCCGTGTACTCGACCCGAAGCAGCGTGAGGAACGCGACGGGCCGGCCGTCCGCCCGCTTCGATGCCGCGGCGACCGGGATCGCCTCCACGATGTCCACCGACCGGATCCGGCGGGCCTTCCCCCCGAACCACCTGCGGCCCCGGAGGAACGCCGGCAGGGCCTCGGCCAGCATCGCCCGGTCCCGTCGCGAGGCGAACATCTCGTCCCACGTCGAGTCCGGGAGGTCGAACAGTGGAAGCCGCGAGTCGGCCACCGAGGGCGCCCGCTCGGGCACCAGCGAGAACCAGTAGAACTGGTACGGCCCGAGCGTGATGAAGTACGGCAGGTCGCCGATCTTCGGGAACTCCGTGTGGCCGAACAGCTCGACGGGCATCGAGTTCCGGAACTGCGACAGGTCGAGCTCCACGTACTGCGCGTGCCGCGACAGGTTGACGACCACCAGGATCCGTTCGTCCTCGAACCTCCGGAGGAACGCGAGCACCTTGCGGTTGTCCGGGTACAGGAACTCGAGCGTTCCCCGCCCGAACGCGCGGTACCGCTTCCGCAGCGCGATCAGCCGCTTCATCCACCACAGGAGCGAGTTGGGGTTCTGGTTCTGCGCCTCGACGTTCAGCGCCTCGTAGTGGTACTCGGGGTCGATGACGGCCGGGAGGTACAGCCGCTGGGGGTTCGCCCGCGAGAAGCCGGCGTTGCGGTCGCCCGACCACTGCATCGGCGTCCGAACGCTGTCGCGGTCGCCCAGGTAGATGTTGTCGCCCATGCCGATCTCGTCGCCGTAGTAGACGACCGGCGTCCCCGGCAGCGAGAACAGCAGGCCGTTCATCATCTCGATGACGTTGCGGTCGTTCCCGAGCAGCGGCGCGAGGCGCCGGCGGATCCCCAGGTTCACGCGGGCCTGGGGGTCGTTCGCATAGACCCGGTACATGTAGTCGCGCTCCTCGTCGGTGACCATCTCGAGCGTGAGCTCGTCGTGGTTCCGGAGGAACATCGCCCATTGCGCGGGCTCGGGGATCGGCGGCGTCTGCTCGAGGATGTCGATGATCGGGAACCGGTCCTCCATCCGGATGGCCATGAACATCCGCGGCATGACCGGGAAGTGGAACGCCATGTGGCACATGTCGCCCTTCCCGAAGTAGGCGACGGCGTCCTCGGGCCACTGGTTGGCCTCGGCCAGCAGCATCCGGTTGCGGAACCGGTCGTCGACGTGCCGGCGCAGGTCGCGAAGGAAGTCGAAGGTCTCGGGGAGGTTCTCGCCGGTGGTCCCCTCCCGCTCGAACAGATAGGGCACGGCGTCAAGGCGGAGCCCGTCGACGCCCATGTCCAGCCAGAAGTCCACCACCCCGAACATGGCCCGGCGGACCTCCGGGTTGTCGAAGTTCAGGTCCGGCTGGTGCGAGTAGAACCGGTGCCAGTAGTAGGCCTGGGCCTCGCGGTCCCAGGTCCAGTTGGAGTGCTCGAAGTCCTGGAAGATGATCCGGGCGTCGGTGTACTTCTCCGCGGTGTCGCTCCACACGTAGAAGTCCCGCTGCGAGGAGCCGGGTGGCGCCTTCCGTGCCCGCTTGAACCACTCGTGCTGGTCCGACGTGTGGTTCATGACCAGCTCGGTGATCACGTACAGCCCGCGCTCGTGCGCCTCGCGCAGCAGGGCTCGGAAGTCGCGCAGCATCCCGTACGACGGGTGGATGTCCTTGTACGAGGCGATGTCGTAGCCGTCGTCACGCAGCGGCGAGGGGTAGAACGGCAGCAGCCACAGCGCGGTGACGCCGAGATCCTGGAGGTAGTCGAGCTTGCCGATCAGGCCCCGGAGGTCGCCGGCGCCGTCCTCGTCGGAGTCCGCGAACGCCTTGACGTGGAGCTCGTAGATGACCGCGTCCTTGTACCAGAACTCCCGCTCGTCGCTGGGGCGGGTCGTCGGGCGGCGGCTCGCCATCAGCGGTACGTCTCGAAGTCGCGCTCGTCCCGGACGTGCGGCACGACGTGGAACACGTGCGCCGGGACCTTGGCCGGGTCGAGCTCGACGTAGTTGTCGTTCCCCCGCCACACGTACCTGGCGTCCGTGATGAGGTCGTGGACCTGGAACGGGCGGTCGTACTCGGTGACTCCGATGTCGTACAGCCACAGGTGGACGGTGCCCGACTGCCGGGCCTCCGGATGGAGGTTCACGATCGTGAGGATCGTGTCCTCGCGGTCCGGGGTGATCTTGCTGTAAGCGATCAGGTTGTCGTTGTCGACGTCGTGGAACCGCAGCCCGTCGTTCGACTGCAGCGCGGGATGCTCGCGTCGAATTGCGTTGATGCGTGCGACGAACTTCGACAGCGATCGCGGATCGTCGAGGTTCCAGTCCCGCACCTCGTACTTCTCCGAGTGCAGGTACTCCTCCTTGCCGGGTGTTGCAGGCGCGTGTTCCATCAGCTCGAACGCCGGCCCGTAGATGCCGTAGGAGGCGCCGAGGGTCGCCGCCAGCACCAGCCGGTGCATGAACGCGGCCCGGCCGCCCGTCTGGAGCTGCTCGGTGAGGATGTCCGGCGTGTTCGGCCACAGGTTGGGCCGGAGGTACTCCCGCAGCTCCGTCTGGGTCAGCTCGGAGAAGTAGTCGATCAGCTCCTGCTTCTGGGTCCGCCACGCGAAGTACGTGTAGGACTGGGTGAACCCCAGCTTCGCCAGCCGTTCCATCAGCCGGGGTCGCGTGAAGGCCTCGCTGAGGAAGATCAGGTCGGGGTGCTCGCGCTTCAGCGAATCGATGCACCACTCCCAGAACGCGAGCGACTTCGTGTGCGGGTTGTCGACGCGGAAGATGCGCACGCCGTGCCCGACCCAGAACTCGAACACGCCGCGGAGGGCGGCCCACAGCCCCCGCCAGTCTTCGGTCTCGAAGTCGAGCGGGTAGATGTCCTCGTACTTCTTGGGCGGGTTCTCGGCGTACTGGATCGTGCCGTCCGGGCGATGGCGGAACCAGTCCGGGTGCTCGCGGACCCACGGGTGGTCGGGAGAGCACTGGAACGCGGCGTCCAGCGCGACGGCGAGCCCGTGGTCGGCCGTCGAGGTGACGAGCCGGTCGAAGTCCTCGAGCGTGCCGAGGTCCGGGTGGATCGCCGTGTGCCCGCCCTCGGGTCCGCCGATGGCCCACGGGGAGCCGACCGCCCCCGCTTCGGCCCTCGGGTTGTTGTTCCGGCCCTTGCGGTGGGTCGTGCCGATCGGGTGGACGGGCGGGAGGTACAGCACGTCGAAGCCCATCCCGGCCACGTAGGGCAGGCGCTCGATGGTGGTGGCCAGCGTGCCGCTCCGGCCCCCGGCGCCGGTCGAGCGGGGGAACAGCTCGTACCACGCACTGAACCGGGCCCGCTCGGGCTCGACCCACACGATCAGCTCCCGGTCGTACTGGGTGGCGAAGCGGCGGTCCGGGTACCGGCGCATGACCGCGGCCAGCACGGGGTCCACCGTCTCCACGGAGCCCTCCCGCATCGAGGCGGCAGCCTGTCTGAGCAGCTGCCGGTCCCTGCCCCGGGCCCGACCGAGGGCGCCCTCGACCAGCTCGGCCCCGATCTGGAGGTCGACCCGGACGTCCTGGCCCGCCTCGACCTTCTTCAACAGCCCCTGGTGCCAGGAGGCGAACCGGTCGACCCATGCCCGGACCGTGTAGCGGTACCGGCCGAGCTCCTCCACGGCGAACGAGCCGCGCCACCGGTCGTTGCCCAGCGAAGCCATGGGGGCGTCGCGCCACCGGCGCTCGTCCTCCCGACGCCACCGGAGCTCGACGGCCAGCTCGTCGTGGCCGTCCGCGAACACGTCGGCCTCCACTGTGACGCCCTCGCCGGTGACACGCTTGACGGGGAACCGTCCGCCGTCGATCTCCGGCGAGACGCTTTCGATCACCGCGCGGCGCCGGCCCTCGCCCACGGAGGCCCCCGGCGCGACGGTCGGAGGGAGGACCTGCGCCAGTGAGGGGATCGCGCGCGCTCCGCGGTCCTCCGGGTCGTCCGCCGGCTTCACCCTGGCCATGCGCCTCACGAATTCCTTCGTCGCGGTGCCCGCCCTCAGTTTCGCCCTCGCGCGGCGGGCCGGTGTTTCACGATAGCCCGCACGATCGGGAAGGGTCGGATTTCACGGTCGGTACGCCGGGCTCGCGGCTGAAGTCAGCTCCTTCGGCGACCCTCCACGGCCGCCCTCGCGATCTCGACTTGCTCGGCGATGGCCTCCATGATGCGTTCGGTGAGCGCCTGCACGGCCGCGGGGTCGTCCAGGTCGCCGCGGGGCTCGACGGGAGTGCCGAACGCCACCACGACCCGGGGCCGCAGGGGGCGCTGCCACCGGATCCCGCCCCTCGGCCACCGGGCCCGCGTGCCCCAGATGCCCACCGGGATCAGCGGGGCGCCGCTGGCCAGCGCGATGCGAGCGACTCCCCCCTTCCCCGGCAACAGCCGGCCGTCCGCGCTGAGCATGCCTTCGGGGAAGATCCCGCCCAGCGCGCCGGCGCGGATGATCCGGGCCGCCTCCTCCAGCGCCCCACGGTCGCGCGCGCCGCGGCGGATCGGGATCTGCCGGATCCGCCGGAGCCCCCACCCGATCACCGGCCGGCGAAAGAACTCCGCGGCCGTCAGGAACCGCACGGCCCGCCCGGTGGTCGTCGCGCCCATCGAGATGATCACGGGATCCAGCACGCTGACGTGGTTGCAGGCCAGGATGGCGCCGCCCGCGCGGGGGACGTTCTCTCGCCCGAGGTACCGGATGCGGAACAGCAACCGGAACAGGGCGCCCAGGATCCAGTATCCGGCGGTCCACCACGGGTCTCGGCTCGCGCGGTCAGGCGGGAAGTCCGGAGCCTCCTCGGTGGGCTCGGGCTCGGGCGGAGTCGGTTGTGCGGCCGGCACCCCGGGATGCTACGTCGGGAACGCCTCCTTAGCGGCCCGCCTCCGTCCGCCGGCCGCTTCCGTGGCATCGTGGTGTCTCCCTACACGACCAGGAGGCCTCGGCCATGCCCGTCCCCACTCCGTCATCTGCCCGCGCGGTCATCGAATCGGGCCGGATCGCCCACCTCGTGACGCTGAACGCCGACGGCTCGCCGCACGTGAGCTGTGCGTGGGTCGGTTTGGAGGACGAGGAGGTCGTGATCGGGACGCTGCATGACCAGCCGAAGCTGCGGAACGTCCGCCGCGACCCGCGGGTCGCGCTCAGCATCGAGG
This sequence comes from Actinomycetota bacterium, assembly GCA_045805265.1. Taxonomy (GTDB): domain Bacteria; phylum Actinomycetota; class UBA4738; order UBA4738; family JACQTL01; genus JBJMLO01. Next base: position 312,218 of record JBJMLO010000011.1, on the reverse strand, counting down.
CCGACCGGCGCAACGAATGGGGGCTGGACGAGTACCTCGTGATCCGGGGGGCCGCTCGGGTCACCGAGGGCGGCGCCCCCGAGCTGCTCCAGCGCCTGGCCCACGTGTACCTGGGACCGGACGTCGTGTTCCCGGCCATGCCCGATCCGCCGCCCGGCTTCGTCACGCGGATCGCGATCGAGCGGATCGGCGGCCTGGGTCCGTGGGCGGCGCCCTCGGGGTGACCAGGCGAGCGCCCGGGTCCCCGGGGGCACTTGGGTGCCGGGCCGCCACCGGCCGCTGTGTAAGCTTCGCGCCTGTGACGGCTCCCGCGCTCGATGTCATCCGTCGCGAGGTCGATCGGCGGTTCGATTCGTTCGTGTCCGACCTGCGGCAGATGGTCGACCTGGACTGCGGGACGTACACCCCGGAAGGGGTGAACGCCATCGCGGACCTGTGCGCCAAGCGGTTCGCGACGTTGGGGTTCGATGTCGAGCGGCACCCCCACCGCCCCGCCCCCGGGGACCCGCAGCTGGGCGACTGCCTCGTCGGGCACCGCGACGGCGCCGGCCCCCGCGTGCTGCTCATCGGGCACATGGACACGGTGTTCCCTGACGGGACGGCGGCGACCCGGCCGTTCCGCGTCGAGCGCGACCGGGCGTTCGGCCCGGGCGCGTCGGACATGAAGGGCGGGCTGCTCGCCGGGTTCCTCGCGCTCGAGGCGCTGGAGGCGACGGCCGGCCTGTCGATGCCGGTGACCTACGTGTGCAACCCGGACGAGGAGATCGGCTCGGTCTTCTCGAAGGCGCTGATCGAGGAACGCGCCCGGTCGGCCGAGGTGTGCTTCGTGCTGGAGTGCGCCCGGTCCAACGGGAACATCGTCTCGGCGCGCAAGGGCATCACCGACATGCGCGTCGAGATCTCCGGGCGGGCCGCGCACGCGGGCGTCGAGCCGGAGAAGGGACGCAACGCCGTGCTCGAGGCGGCGCACAAGGTGCTGGCGCTGCAGGCGCTGAACGGCCGGTGGCCCGGGGTCACCGTGAACGTGGGCGTCGTCCGGGGAGGCACGCGGCCGAACGTCGTCGCCGACCACTGCTCGCTGGAGATCGACATCCGTTCCCCGAGGGAGGACACGTTCGCCGAGGCGGAGGCCGAGGCCACGCGGATCGCCGAGTCGCACACCGTGCCCGACGTGACCGCGGAGGTCCGCCTGATGGGCGGGCACCGGCCGATGGAGCGATCGGAGGCGTCCGGGCGGCTCGTAGCGCTGGCTCAACAGATCGCGGGCGAGCTGGGGTTCTCGGTGGCCGATACGGCTACCGGGGGGGCTTCCGATGCGAACACGACCTCCGGGCTCGGCGTGCCCACGCTGGACGGGCTGGGGCCGATCGGCGGCGACGCCCACGCCCAGGGGGAGTGGCTGGACCTGGCCAGCGTCGTTCCCAGGGTCACGCTGCTCGCCGGGCTGATCGCGCGGGCGGGCGACGCGCTGGTGGGCACCTCGGAGTGAGGCTCCGCGTGGCCACGCCCGCGGCATCCGGACGGGACGCGGCGCGGGCCGGGGTCATGGTGGCGGTCGCCCTCGTTGGGCTGAGTCTCGGCGCGCTGGCCGCCTCCGGTGCGGCGCGGCCGGCCGGGAAGCATGGCGCGCACTCAGTGGTGGGGGACCGGGTCGTGCTTTCCGGGGACGTGGCCGTCCCGAAAGGCGAGGTATCGGGGGACGTCGTCATCGTCCACGGCTCGGCCCGGGTCGCGGGCGCGGTGCACGGGAGCGTGGTGGTCGTGGACGGCGACGTGGTCCTGTCCGGCCTGGTCCGTGGCGACGTGGTCGCGCTCGACGGCCCGGTTCGGCTGCTCCGCGGCGCCCACGTCACCGGCGACGTGTGGTTGGCGCACGGAACGCTCGACGTCGAGGTGGGTGCCCAGGTCGACGGCGACGTCCACCGGGGGGGGCTGTCGTTCCTGTCGCCGGCGACGCTGGTCACCCGGCTCGGGTTCTGGATCGCGATCTCCGTCTCGACGCTGCTGCTGGGGTTGCTCCTCCTGCTGCTCGGCCCGCGCGCCGCGGACGCCGTGGACCGGGCGGGCCGCGAGGCAGTCGGGAAGTCGATCGGATGGGGAGCGGCACTGATGTTCGGGCTGCCGGTGGTGGGGTTCCTGCTGCTGGTCAGCCTGGTCGGCATCCCGTTCGGGATCGGCCTGCTGCTGGGGCTGGCGCTGCTGTACTCCATCGGCTACGCGTACGCCGCGTGGATCCTGGGGCGGGCGGTCATCCGGCGATCGCGCCACGGCGGGCCCCGGCGGGTGACCGCGTTCCTGGCCGGGTGGGTCATCCTGCGCGCGGTGGGGTTCGTGCCCTACGTCGGCGGGATCACCTGGTTCCTCGCGGCGCTGTACGGACTGGGGGCCGCCACCGTCGCGCTGTGGCGGGCCCGGCGTGGAGCCCCGCCGACCGGCCCGGCGGCTGCCCCACCGCTGTCTCCGCCCGAGCCCGAACCAACGGCCGGGCAGGAACCCCCGCCGACCGCGGCCGAAGCCCCGGAACCGGAGGCCGCCGCCGACCTGGGGTTGTAACGCGACGACCAGCGACTCTTGAGCGCCAGCGCCCTTCGCCGCCGGTTGCGACGAAACGCTGGCCACGCGAGCGTTCGTTACTGTCACGCCAACGAGAAACCGACGCGCCGCGGAGTGCCGTCGGATTCAATGGAGGCACGCATGTCGCGTCGCATGGTCGTCGTCACGGTCGTGGTTGCTCTTGCGGCGTTCGCCGGGGGACTGGTGTCGGGTCGAGTCATCTACGGACGTGAGACCAGGGCGGTCCCTGAGCGGAGTGTGTCGCCGCCTCGGTCTTCTCCCACGGTGAGCACACCCGGCACGAAGCGGACGGCCCCGAACCTCGAGGTCGTTCCCGATGTCGCCGGCCTCTCCCTTTCCCAGGCCGCCCAGGTCCTGGTGAGCATGCATTTGACCGTCGGGGATCTCGTGGCCCGCGCGGATCCCTACGAAAGCGGCACGGTCCTGTCGCAGGGCGTCAGAGCCGGGTCCCTCGCAGCCGCTGACCGTGTGGACCTCGTGCTGTCGGCGGGCCCACGTCCGAGGCCCGTTCTCATCGGAGGACAACGGAGCGTGATGGTCGGCGGCACGTGTGACCTGGAGTTCACCCCGGGACCGACTCCACGCCCCGCGTGTGTTGGAGGCCCGTTGTTGGTCCCTCTCGCTCCGGGATAGGAGCTGGGACCCTGAGCCTCCGTACCCTCAGCAGGCGGCGAGTCATTGCGACGCGCGAGCGCCCGTCAGGTCCGACCCGAGAGGCTGCGACTCGAGCTGAGTCGTGGCGCGGCTGGTAGTTGCACCCTGACGTGGAGCCCCCCGGCGGTACGGGGGGTGAGGGTGAGGGTTCCGTCGTGGGCTTGGGTGATGCTTTTGACGATTGCCAGGCCGAGGCCGACACCTGCGTGGTCGGTGCGTATGCGTTTGGTGCCGCGAAGAAACGGCTCGGCAAGCGTGGCAACCAACTGGGGGGTGAGCTTCTCGCCGGTGTTCTCGACGGTGAGATCCACAGTCTTGGGCTGAACGCTGGTCGTGACCCACACGGTGCCCTGTTCGGGCAGATTGTGGACGATCGCGTTGTGCACGAGGTTCGTGCTCAACTGCAGCAGGAGTGCAGGTGAGCCGATGGTAGGGGTCATGTCGCCGGAGGTCTCGATGGTGACGCCGCGTTTCTCTGCGAGGGGGAGGAGCGTTTCAGTTGCTTCTTCCGCTAGGAGGGACAGGTCGACGTGTTCTCGGGTGAAGGACCGTTGGTCGGCGCGGCTGAGCAGGAGCAGTGCTTCGGTGAGGTCGATCGCTCGGGTGTTGACGGCGTGGAGGCGGTCGACGAGTTCCACGGTGTCGCGGTTCGGATCGTTGCGGGCCACGTCGAGAAGTGACTGCGAGATCGCAAGCGGAGTGCGCAGTTCATGTGAGGCGTTGGCTGCGAATCGCTGTTGTTGGGCGATGTGTGCTTCGAGCCGTGCGAGCATGGCGTCGAAGCTGTCGGCGAGCTCGCGGAACTCGTCCTGACGTCCTTCCAACTCGATCCGATGGGAGAGCGATCCGGTCGCTGCCATGCGTGTGGCGTCCGTGATGCGCGTCAGTGGAGCCAGCATGCGGCCGGCGAGAAGCCACCCTCCCAGCAGACCGAATACCAGCAGGAACGCCATCACGATGGCCGCGACCGGAGCGAAATCGCGCAGGAGCTCGGCGTGGCTGCGCACCAGGAAGATCACACCAGGGTGCACACCACGCGAAAGGGAGAAGTACCCGGCGGCGAGCAGCACCGCACCTGCGAGCATGAGGAAGCCGGCGTAGCTGAGGGTGAGCTTGAGGCGAACGCTCAAACCGGGGGCTCTATCCACCGACTCCCCCCTGATGCGCGGTGTCTGGTTGCGTGTCGATGCGGTAGCCGACGCCGGGCACCGTGGCGATGATCCAAGGTCCGCCGAGGCGTTTGCGGAGTCCCGAGACGGTGATGCGCACGGCGTTGGTGAACGGGTCTGCGTTCTCATCCCACGCCCGTTTCAGGAGCTCTTCGGCGCTGACTACTCCGCCTTCGGCAGCGACGAGGACCTCGAGCACCGCGAACTGCTTCCTGGTCAGCGCGACGTAGCGGTCGTCGCGGTAGACCTCACGGCGGAACGGATCCAGCCGCAGGCCTGCGATTTCTTGCACGGGCGGCCTGTTGTGGGCGCGCCTGCGGTCGAGCGCTCTGAGACGTAGCACGAGCTCTCGGAGTTCGATCGGCTTGGTGAGGTAGTCGTCGGCGCCGAGCTCGAACCCGGTGGCCTTGTCGTCGAGACGGTCGGCCGCGGTGAGCATGAGGATCGGCATGCCGCGGCCGGAGGCGACGATGCGTTCGGCGATCTCGTCGCCGGTTGGTCCGGGAATGTCTCGGTCGAGGACGGCGATGTCGTAGTCGTTGACGCTCAGCAGCTCCAGAGCGGTGTCGCCGTCACCGGTGATGTCTGCCGCGATCGCTTCCAGACGTAGCCCATCGCGGATGGCTTCGGCCATATAGGGCTCGTCTTCGACGATCAACACCCGCATGCCCCGATGCTACGAGCTGCCGCATATCGTCGGCATATCGAAAAAGCCATACGTGCTGGCAACACCACGCTGCCTTGAATGGCGGCATGACCTACCGCGAACCAGTACGAACAACGACCCGTCGGATTCCCGGGATCCTTGTCGCCGGCCTGCTCGTCGTCATCGCGGCGATCGCCGCCGCCCGCGGCTACGAGTCGCTGGCGTCCTCGTCCTCGAGGGCCGCATCATCCATCGACGTCCTTCGCAGTGAGCACAGTGGCGCGCCTGGCGAAGCGCCGCCAGGCACGATGTGGCCGGCATATGGCCAAGCCGCGTTCATGCAAACAGGACAGTCGCAGATCCAAGCGGGCCCGAACCAGCACGTGGCCGCCATCGCCAGCGTCGCGAAGGTGATGACGGCCTATCTCGTCCTCCGTGACCACCCGCTACGGCCCGGCGAAGATGGGCCGACGATCACGCTCACCGACGCCGACGTCGCCGACACCGACCGCCGGCGCCGACAGCAGGAGTCGGTCGTGTCCATTGCCGCCGGAGAGCAATTGACCCAACTGCAGGCGCTGCAGGCACTGCTGCTGCCGTCGGCGAACAACATCGCCGCGGTTCTGGCACGGTGGGATGCCGGCTCGGTGGACCAGTTTGCTGCCCGGATGAATGCCGTCGCACGGTCGCTGGGCATGACCCACACCCGTTACACCGACCCGAGCGGCTACGACGACGCAACCGTGTCGACTGCCGCCGACCAGGTGCGCATTGTCGATCGGGCCATGCGCCTGCCGGTGTTCGCGAGCATCGTCGGCACACCGAGCGCGACCCTGCCGGTCGCAGGCACCGTGCACAACACCGACACCTTGCTCGGGCACGACGGGTTCGTCGGCGTCAAGACCGGCTCGGATGATGCGGCCGGCGGCTGCTTCGCCTTCCGGGCCATCCGCTGGATCGACGGCAAGCGGACGACGATCACCGGGGTCGTGTTGGGGCAGCCCGGCGACGACGGGGTCGCGGCGGGTCTCGCGGCCGCCGACGCCATGGTCGACCGCATCACCGGTCACTCACGGCGCCAAATACCGGCCATGCCAGAACCATGAAGGTGGTCTCTATCCTTCATGGGTCACAGACCGGGGAGGCCGCCGTGGAACTGCACGCCGTGCGCATCGACAAGCCCGAGGACCTGAACTTCATCCTGGGGCACTCGCACTTCATCAAGACCGTGGAGGACCTCCACGAGACGCTGGCCCAGTCCTCGCCGTCGCTGCGGTTCGGGCTGGCGTTCTGCGAGGCCTCCGGCCCGAGGCTGGTGCGGCGGAGCGGGAACGACCCGGAGCTCGTCGACCTCGCCGTTCGCAACGCCACCGCGATCGGCGCCGGGCACTCGTTCATCGTGTTCCTCCGCGACGGGTTTCCGGTGAACGTGCTGAACGCGGTGAAGATGGTGAGCGAGGTCTGCCGGGTGTTCTGCGCCACGGCGAATCCGACCGAGGTGCTCGTGGCCGATACCGACCTGGGGCGGGGGATCGTGGGCGTGGTGGACGGCGAGACGCCCGTCGGCGTCGAGACCGACGACGACGAACGGGACCGCAAGGAGCTCCTGCGCCGGTTCGGCTACAAGCTCTGACGGCGGGGCGTGTATGCGTCCGCGAGTCCCGCCCGGCGTGCCATGGTCGCAGCGCTCGCCTCGGGCCGTGGGGGCATCTGCGGCTGGGCGCCGGGCGGCGGCATGCTCCGGTACGACGGATGGACGCCGGAGCGCTCGAACGCCTGCGGCGTGCTGATCTCGAGATCGCGCGACACGCTCCGGTCGCCGCCAGTTGGCGCCGCGACTCCGCAGCGGTGGGTCCGTTCCAGGCCCGTCGGGAGTGAGGTCGTCGCGCGGTTCTCCGTGAAGCAGTTCCCGCCCGCGGCTCCGGCGGCGAGCGCGAGGTCGGCGACGCCGCTGCCGCGCACCCGGTTGTCCCGGACCGAGTTGCCGGCGGGGCGCCAGGACCCGCCGCCCGGCTGGATCGTCGCGAACACGGCGATGCCGTACCGGTCGCTTCCCTCCACCTCGTTGCCCCGGACCACGTCGTCCACGCCACCGGCAACGCCGATGCCCAGGCCGATCAGCCCGTCGACGGGATCGCTGGCCGGAGTGGGCACGGTGCCACTGCCCACGACCCGGTTGTTCAGGAACGCGGCGTCGCGTTGCGGCGGATCGCGCTCGTCGTCGAAGGAGTTCGGCAGGATCCCCGTCCCGTTTCGGTCGAAGGTCGAATCCCGGACCACCAACTCCCCGCCTGCGTTCGTCCCCGAGTACCCGATGCCCGACAGCATCGCCGTGTCGTCGCGGAGCAGCGCGTGGCACGGGTGGCACTCGCCGACGTAGAACGCGGCGTCGGCGGCCCCCGACACCAGGGAGCGCTCGATCACGCCGTTGCGGCTGTCCACCGCGTACATGCCGTAGCCGCCGACGTTCCACACGGTGACGAAGCGGGCTCTGTATCCGTCCACGGACTTCCAAACCAGCGCGTTGCCCGGGAACGAGTGCATCGTGAGGTTCTCCACCGTCACGGCGTCGGCCGCGATCGCGATCCCCGTCGAGGTCCGGTCGTGGCCGTCGAACACGACGGAGTTGCGATCCTCGCCCCGGATCGTGATACCGAGGTGGTCCGGCGGAACGATGACTCCGCCGCGGTAGGTGCCGGGAGCCAGCAGGATGACGTCGCCGGGGCTGCTCCGCTCGATCGCCGCGGCGAGGGTGGGGGCGTCGGCCGGCACGTGGATGACCGGCGGGCCGGCTTCATGCGGTTCCGAGGAACACGCGACCAGTGCCGCCGTGAGGGCCGCGCAGACGAGCGCGGCCGGCCACCGGCCGGCCGCGCTCACCGATCCCCGACGGTCGTGGCTACGCCGCGACCGTCCTCCGCCTCCGCGCCTGCATCAGCGCGAATCCACCGATCGCCATGACCGCCGAGAGGCCGAGCACCAGCGGGAACACGGAGGCTCCGCCGGCCGACCCCGCGCCCGTCGCGGCACCGTGCGCGGCCGATCCACCAGCGCCCGCCCCGGCCGCCGAACCTGCGGCCGGCTGGGCGACCCCGGGCATGGTCGCCGGGAGCCCGTTCTCGTGCAGGACGCTCATCGTCGTGTCGCCGATTCGCCACCACGTCTGCGGCAGGCCTCCGTCGCAGAACTGCTGGCCGGCCGGGGTGTGCGCCACCGCGCCGCCCTTCGCGTAGGGGTACAGCTGCTGCGACAGGACCCCATCCCCGCCCGCGCCGCACGAGTAGGCAACCCGCGCGTCGAGCGCCGGCCCCAGTGTGCTGGCGGCCGGGTGGATCTGCGATTCCTGGAAGATTCCCGTGTCGGCGATCCAGCCGGACGCGTCGACGCCCTGCAGGTGCATGGGCGCCGTGAGCACCGCCGGGGCGGTACCACCGCCGCCGGACCCGCCCGAGCCCGAACCCGAACCGCCGGAGCCCGGACCCCCGATGCCGGGTCCGCCGGACCCCGAACCGCCCGCGTTGGTGACGGTGACCTGGCTGACGTCGCCCTTGGCCTGGGCCGGGACCGCCAGCGCGAGCACCGCCACCCCCGCCAGCACCCCGACTGCCCACTTACGCATCATGCCCACCTCCTCGCCTCGCTTCCACCCTCTCCTACACCGCCACGTGGGCTCGGGTTCCCCCCCACGGCGCGGACTCGAGGCCGACTCCGCACACGGCCGTGTCGTAGCCTTGCGCCCGGTGCCAGCCACGACCGATCCACCAGAAGAGGGATCCGCCACCCAGGCCGTTGCCAAGCCCGCGGCTGCGACCGCCGTGGACCTGGCGGGCCGGTACTGGGACGCGCTGCTCGAGCTCGATCCGATCCTCGCCACCCTGGTCGGCGACGACCGGTACGCGGACCGGATGCCCGACACAACGGACGAGGGCATCGCCCGGTCGGAGGCCGCCCACCGCTCCGCCCTCGAGAAGGCGGCGGCGATCGACCGTTCCGGCCTCGACGAGGCCGCCCGCACCACCCTGGACGTGCTGGACGCCGTGGCCAACCGGGCGCTGGAGGCCATCCGGATGCGGTCCGACCGGCTGGCCGCGGTCACCCACCTGCTGGGCCCGGGCCAGGTGCTCGTCCAGCTCGGCTCGATCCAGCGGGCGGACTCGCCGGAGCGCGTGGACCGGTACGTGGACCGCTTGGCCGCCTTTCCTGCGTTCCTCGGCGGACTGCGGGACGCCGCGATGGCCGGCCTCGACGAGGGCGTCTCGCAACCCGCGCTCGTCGTCGACCGAACCATCGGGCAGATCGAGCGGATGCTGGACATTCCGCCCGAGCGCTCGGCCGCGATGGGGCCGGTGGCCACGGCGGCACCGGAGGCGCAGGAACGCGTGGCTCACGTGGTGCGCGAGACCGTGTACCCGGGGTATCGCGACTACCTCGACATGCTCCGGTCCTACCGGGGCCGGACCCGGGACTCGATCGGTATGGCCGACCTCCCCGACGGCGAGGAGCGCTACGCGGTCGAGATCAAGGCCTGGACCACGGTGAGCCTCGGCGCCGAGGAGGTCCACCGCATCGGCCTCGACGAGATGGAGACGATCGAGGATGAGAAGCGGGTGATCGCCGAACAGCTCGGGTTCGCCTCGGCGGAGGAGGCCCTGGCCGAGCACGCCGCCAGCGGCCGGGACGCGCCGTCCGGCCGGGAGGAGATCCTGCGCCTCGCCGAGCGGCACGTCCGTCGCGGGTGGGAGGCCGCTCCCAGGGCGTTCGGGCGGCTGCCCAGTGCGGAGTGCGAGGTCCGCGCGATCGAGGAGTTCCGGGAACAGGACACGCCGTTCGCCTACTACCAGGCGCCCGCCGGCGACGGCTCGCGCCCCGGGATCTACTACGTGAACACCGGCTCGCCGGGGGAGCGCCGCCTGCACACCCTGGCCGCCGTCTCCTACCACGAGGCCAACCCCGGCCATCACTTCCAGATCTCGATCGAGCAGGAATTCGCCGACCGGCCGCCCCTGCGGAGGTTCGGCGGACTCCTGCTGGGCAGCGCGTTCATCGAGGGCTGGGGGCTGTACGTGGAGCGCCTGGCCGAGGAGCTGGGCCTGTACGCGGACGACTACGAGCGCCTCGGCCTCCTCGAGGCCCAGGCCTGGCGGGCGGCGCGCCTGGTGACCGACACCGGGATCCACGCGCTGGGCTGGGATCGCGAGCGGGCGGTCGAGTACCTCAACCGCGCCACGGGCGGATCCAGGGCCGACTCCGAGATCGAGATCGACCGCTACATCTCGTGGCCGGCCCAGGCGCTGTCCTACAAGATCGGCCAGCGGGAGCTGCAGCGGTACCGCCGGGAGGCCGAGCAGCGCCTCGGCCCGGACTTCTCGCTCCCCGACTTCCACGACCGCCTGCTTCAGCTGGGCTCGCTGCCACTCCCGGTGCTCCAGCGCGAGCTCGCGGACGTCTGACGGCGGCGTTCGGAGCACAGCGAAGGCTGGAGAATCTCGGCGCCGGGCGGACGGCCGGCGCCAAAAATGGAAACCGCCGGAGCCCGAGGGCCCCAGCGGTTTCCGTCGCGAACCTTAGGGGGCGGGCGCGTTCCCGGTCAAGCCCCGCCCCAGGTTTTGTCGCTCTTTCGGGCCGGTCGGCCGCGGACGGTCCCGGGTAGGCTCGGGGAGCGATGGCCGAGGAGACCGAACGGCGCTGTCCGGTGTGCGGCAAGGGTGTGCTCCGCCACCTGGGATCCGAAGAGGCCGACCGGATGCAGCGCCCCGAGTCGCCCATCGTCGAGACCTATACCTGCGGCCACGAGGTCACGACGCCGCCGCTCGCGACGGCGGACGCAGAGCGCCTCGAGGTCGAACGCCGGGAGAGCCATGAGACGGTCGAGCCGGTCGAAGACGAGCGCGACCGCTAGCTCCTACTCTCTTCCTCGAACCGGTCGGGCTCCCGACGCCCGACCAGCCTCCAGGCCGTCGGCAGAAGGGCAGAAGCCAGGTACAGCTTCAACAGGTCGCCCGGGATGAAGGGGTACAGCCCGGCCAACAGGACGTTCTGGTCGAGCGGCGAAGCGCCCAGGGAGTGGGCCAGCCAAGGAACCCCGATCAGATAGATCAGCACGTTGCCCGTGAGCATGGCCCCCAGGGCGCTGGAGAACGTCCGGTCCCATCCCCGCTGGGCGAGGGCGCCAGTGACAGCCGCGGCGAGGACGAACCCGACCAGGTAGCCGCCCGAGGCGCCCACCAGGACGTGGCCGCCCGAGGCCCCACCGGCGAAGAACGGCAGCCCAGCGACCCCGACCGCGAGGTACAGCGCGAGGCTCGCCAACCCCCTCGCGGACCCCAGTGACGCTCCCACCAGCAGCACCGCGAAGGTCTGGCCGGTGACGGGGACCGGCGTGAACGGGAGGCGGATGCTCACCTGGGCCGCGCCGGCCACGAGCAGGCACCCCCCCACGACGAGCACCGCGTCCCGTTCCAGTCGCCGAACGTCACTCCGGGGCGGACCGAGCAGCGCCCGCGTGGCGGACAGGGCGAGCGTGTTCGACATCCCAGCTCCCTTCCGATGGGCCGGTCGGATCGACACGTGAACTGTAGGGGCGAGCGCCATTCCATTCGAATCGGCCTCCCCGGTGCGCCGATCCCTGCCGAATCGGGAGCGCTGACGCTTCAGCGCGACGGCCGCACCCCGGCAAGAGTTCGCTGCAGCCGCTCGACCGGGCCGACCAGGCGGTGGGCCTTCGAGAGCTCGTCGAGGCGCTCTGGGTCCGGGTCGGTGCGCGTGACATCGACGTCCAGGTCCGTGCGGATCGGCACGACGCGGCTCATCGCGTCGAGGTACTCCTCGGATTCGCGGAGCGTCGTCACCAGGCGCCCGGCGCCTCGCAGCGGCCCGGGGCGGCGGCGTTCCGCACGCGCCTCCTCCAGTAGCTCGTCCAGGCTCCCGTAGGCCGTGACCAGCGCCCGGGCCGTCTTCTCGCCGACGCCGCGGACGCCCGGCAGGCCGTCGGAGGGGTCCCCGCGCAGCGTGGCGAAGTCCGCGTACCGAGAGGCCGGGACGCCGTAGTGCTCGAGCACCCGGGCCTCGTCGAACTCCCGCAGCTCGGACACCCCGCGGACGGTGAACAGCACCCGCACGAAAGGGTCGCGGACCAGCTGCAACAGGTCTCGGTCGCCCGTGACGATCTCGAACCGGTCGTCCGGGCCCCCTCGCGCCGCCAGCGCGCCGATCGCGTCCTCGGCCTCCCACCCCTCAGCCTCGGCGTGGGGCAGCCCCATCGCCTCGAGCACCTCCCGCAGCAGCTCGAACTGCTCCGGCAGCCCCTCGGGGTCGGGCGCTCGCTGGGCCTTATAGCCCTCGTACTCGGCCACGCGCGGCGCCGGCCGCCAGTCGTTGTCGAACACGTGGACGCACTCGTCGGGCCGGACACGGTCGATCAGCCGGGCAGTCATGTCCAGGTAGCCGTGCACCGCGTTCACCGGCCGGCGGTCCCGGCCCACGACTGAGACCGGCACCGAGAAGAACGCGCGGAACATCAGACTGGAAGTGTCGAGCAGCAGGTGGGTCGTCACGGCCGGAGCGACGCGTGCGTCACGCGGACGCGCCGGCCTCGGCGAGGGCCTCGGCGAACACGGGCAACGCGCGCTCGATCATCGCGTCGGAGGCGGTAAGCGAGATGCGGAAGAACCCGGGGCACTCCAGCAGCGACCCCGGCATCACGAACACGTCCCGCTCCGCGAGCATCCGGACGAACTTCTCGTCGTCCTCGACCGGCGAGCGCACCAGCAGGTAGAACGCCGCCTCGGGAACGTGGAGCTCGTACCCCGCCTCGCGCAGGGCCGCAACCATGCGGTCGCGGCGTTCCTGCAGGTGTCCGACGTCGATCGTGATGGCCTCGATGTCCCCCAGCGCGTGCTGCAGCAGCGCGTTCGGCCAGGCCCACCCGTTGACCAGCTGGGACACGGTGATCGCCCCGATGACGTCCTCGCGGTCCGGCAAGTCCGGCCGCACCGCGACGTACCCGAGCCGCTGTCCCGGCGTCAGCAGCGTCTTCCCGTGCGTGTAGATGAGGAACGACGGCGCGTAGAACTTCGTGGGCGTCTCGAACGTGTTCCCGTCGAACACGATCCGCTGGTAGGCCTCGTCGGACAGCAGGTAGATCGTGCGGCCGTTCCGCTCGGACGCCTCGGTCAGCACGTCCGCCAGCGCCCGCAGCGTCGAGGGCGGGTAGATCCGGCCGGTCGGGTTGTGCGGCGAGTTGACGATGATCGCGCGGGTCCGCTCGGTGATCGCGTCGCGGATGCCCTCGACGTCGAGGTCGAAGTCCTCCCGCATCCGCACCCGGACGGCCGACGCGCCCGTTGCCATCAGGATGGGCTCGTACAGGAAGTGCGGCGGGCTCACCATGACGACCTCGTCTCCCGGGTCGCACACGGCCCGGAGCGTGACGGCCAGCCCTGCCATGGCCGCGTTCGTCATCAGGATGTCCTCGGGCCGGTACTCCGTGCCCAGGCGCGCGTTCAGCGCCGCGGCGGCCACCTTCTGGGCGTCGGGGTGGCTCATCATGTACGCGAACCACTGGGGGTCGTCCGATCGGCTGGCCGCCCGGAGCGCCTCGCCGTAGGACTCCATGGCCGGCTCGGTGGGATTGCCCGCGGTGAGGTCGGAGGTTTCCGGGCCGGCCCTGGCCATCCACTGTTCGTACTCCCCGAAGAACGAGACGAATGAGCGGGCGGTCTCGAAAATGCGACGACTGCTCTCGGACACCGGACTGGCGGCCATGGTCCTCCCCTGGATGCCGAACGACACGAGCGTATACGGACGGGCGGCCGGTCGGTCGGGGTCGGAGGGATCAGCGGACAGCCGAACGCGCAGCTTCGAGGGCTCAGGCCATGTGCCCGCAGGCCGGGCATTCGGCCCAGCTGCCGCGGGTGGTGAGGAACTCCTCGTGCGCGCCGCAGTGGGCGCAGGTCCGCACGTCGCTGTGTTCCAGGCTCGGTCCCTCCGGGCGAGGCTGCCGCTGGAGGTTCCGCAGGTACCGAGCCAGCAGGAGGTCGCTCGTGCCGTCCGGATTCGCTGCGGACTCCACCCGGGCGCGTTCGTGGCGCTCGGCCCGTTCCACGTACCTCGCCAGCATGATGTCTTCGTCGAGGAGTTGGTGGGCTCGTGCGGCCATGGCAGGCCTCCGTCCGGAAGGAGTTGATTGATTCGTACCCGGGGCAGCGAGGACGAAAGCAGTCAGATGTGTCACAAGGCCGCGGGCGGGCATCCCGGGGAGCCTTCCGAAGGGCGCCGTGAGGAGGGGCCGTGACTCTCGCGAAGGGGCACGGCTGGCAGTCCGACGTGTGCGAGCGGGCACGGAAAATGGAAACCGCCGGAACCCGAAGGTCCCAGCGGTTTCCGTCACGAACGATACGAACGCCGCCCGCCGCGGTCAAGCCGGGGAACGGGTCTTGTCGCTCTTTCTTCCCCGCGCCGCGCCAGGCGGGCGGAGGTTAGGCTTCGCAGAGTCAGACCGGGAGGCTCGATGACGACCGTTCGCGACGTGATGAACCCCGACCTCGTCGTCGTGACCCCGAGCGCCACCGTGCGGCAGGCCGCGAGCGGGATGTACGCCCGGCGCACGGGGTCGTCGCTGGTCATGGACGGCGACCGCCTCATCGGCATCTTCACGGAGCGAGACATCGTGCGCGCCCTGTCGGGGACCTCCGACCACGGCCGGACGTCCCTGGTCCGGGACCGGATGACTCCCGACCCCCAGGTCATCGCCCCCGGCGCCACCCTCGGCGAGGCCCTCGACCGCATGCTGACCGGCGGGTTCCGGCACCTCCCGGTGGTGGAGGACGACCGGGTGATCGGCATGGTCAGCATGCGCGACCTGGCAGGGGCGATCTCCCGGGGCTGAAATTCGTTCACGATCCCGGCGGAGGAATGACCGCAGCGCCCCGCGGGAACGTCCGGAGCATGTTCACCTCAGGGGTCGCGAGCGGGGACCCCCTGCCCGACCGGGTCGTGCTCTGGACGCGATGCGTCCCGCCGAGCCTCGGCCCCGTTGCGCTCACGTGGGTCGTCGCCCGGGACCCCGACCTCCGCCACGTGGTCGCCAGGGGCGAGGCCCTCGCCCTGCCCGAACGCGACCACACCGTGCACGTGGACGCGGACGGCCTGGACCCCGCGACCACGTACTTCTTCGCCTTCGACGACGGCGAGGAGCGCTCGCCGGTGGGCCGGACCCGCACGACCCCCGAGGGCGCGGTCGAGCACCTCCGTATCGCGGTGTTCTCCTGCGCCAAGTTCACCGCCGGGTACTTCAACGCCCTGGCCAGGATGGCCGACCTCGACGACCTCGACCTAGTGCTGTGCCTGGGCGATTACATCTACGAATACGGGAACGCCGACAAGGGGCTCGGCACGCGGATCGGGCGCCCGTTCGAGCCGGCCCACCGGTGCCGGACGCTCGAGGACTACCGGCGCCGGTACGCGCAGTCCCGGCGGGACCCGGACATGCAGCGCATGCACCTCCGCCATCCGGTCGTGGCGATCCCCGACGACCACGAGTTCGCCGACAACGCGTGGCGGGGCGGTGCCAAGAAGCACGTTCCCCCGGCCGACGGCCGGTGGGACCGGCGGCGAGCCGACGCGTTCCGGGCGTGGCGGGAGTGGATGCCCGTGCGGATGCCGGACTCCGAGGACGCCACGCGGCTCTTTCGCACAATGCATCTGGGCGAGCTCGCGGACCTCATCCTCCTCGACACGCGGACCCGGCGCGACCACCAGGCCTCGGGGGCGGAGGTGGAGCGGGAGGATCGCACCCTGCTGGGCGCCGAGCAGTTCGAATGGTTCACCGGTGAGCTCACGCAGTCGCGCGCGGCCTGGCGGCTGATCGGCAACGGCGTGATGATCGGCCAGGTCAGGACGGACTACATGCCGGAGGATGTCGGTGAGCCGCTGTCCGAGCTCGGCGTCCTGACACCAAGGGACCAGGGGCCCGAGCCGGACCAGTGGGACGGCTACCCGGCGGAGCGGCGGCGCCTGATCCACGACATCACGGACCACGACGTGCGCGACGTCGTGTTCCTGTCCGGAGACGTCCACTCGTCCTGGGCGTGCGACCTCAAGCTCGGCTCCCACGACCCCGAGGAGCGCTCGGTGGCCGTCGAGTTCTGCACGACGAGCGCCACGTCCGAGAACCTGGACGAGGAGGCGGGGTGGGAGCCCCGGACCCGCTCGGTCCCGATCGAGCGGGAGATCGTCGAGGACAACCCCCATATCGCGTTCTGCGAGCTCGACAGCCACGGCTTCCTGCTGGTGGACGTCACGCCGGAGCGGGTCCAGGCCGACTGGCAGTACGTCGACACGGTCCGGCGCCCCAGCCGCAGCATCCGGTGCGGCGGCTCGTGGATGGTGCGCCGCGGCCAGCACCGGCTGGAGGAGGCTCCGGGCCCGCTCCGCGCCCGGTCCGGGGAGGAACCGCGCCGCCGCGCGAGCTGAGGGCCGCGTTCCGGCCGGTCAGCGTCCGGTGGCGAGCTCCCCGGCGGCGCGGCAGATGATGTCCACGGCCTCGTCGATGCGGTCCCGGTGCGTGCGGTGGCTGACGATGCAGGCCCGCAGGATCATCCGTCCGTCGATCGTCGTGCTGGACAGGAACACGCGCCGCGAGGCGTTGATCCGCTCCAGCAGGAGCCGGGTCGCCTCCCCGGCGTCCGCCGCCGAAGCCCCGTCGGGCTCCAGGTGGAAGGCCACCACGCTCAGCTCCGGCTCCCACGGCACGACGATTCCCGGGGCGTCGTGGATGCCCTCGTACAGCACCCGTGTCAGGTCGAGCTTCTCGTCGAGCGCCTCGCGGAAGGCCCCCAGCCCGTGCAGCTTGAGCGGGAGCCACACCCGCAGGCCCCGGAAGTCCCGCGACAGCTCCGGGGACAGGTCGGTGAAGTTCGGCGTGAGCTCGTCGCTGGCCAGGTCCTGGAGGTACTCGGCCTCGTGCACGTCGTGGGCCTCGCGGAGCCGGCGCCCCTCCCGGACCAGCAGGCACCCCGTGCCGTACGGGAGAAACATCGCCTTGTGCGGGTCGAGCGTGATCGAGTCGGCCCGGTCGATGCCGGCGAAGGCCGTCCGGCCGCGCTCGGTCAGCCGGAAGAACCCCCCGTACGCCGCGTCCACGTGCAGCCACAGACCCTCATCGGCCGCGAGGTCGGCGATCGGGCCGATCGGGTCGACCGCGCCGGTGTTCGTGGTGCCGGCGCTGGCCACCACCAGGAACGGGCGCAGCCCCGCCTCGCGGTCGGCCCGCACGGCCTCTCGCAGCGCGCCCGGATCCAGGCGCAGGCCCGCGTCCGGCGGGAGCGCGCGCACGTTCGCCCGTGGGAACCCGGCCAGGACCGCGGCCTTCAGCACCGACACGTGGGCCTGCTCGCTCACGTAGATCGTGCCGCCGGCCGTCTCCTCTCCGAGCAGCGCCCGGCGGGCCGTGACGATTCCCGAGAAGTTCGACATCGAGCCGCCGCTGGTGAAGATCCCGCTCGCTGCCGGCGGGTACCCGAACGCGTCGGCCAGCCACCGGATCGCCTGCCATTCCATCTGCACCAGCGCGGGTGCCGCGTTCCACACGCCGACGAACCGGTTCAGGCCGGCCGCCAGGAAGTCGGCCACGGCCGCCGACCACAGGCCGCCGCCGGGGATGTACGCGAGGTAGCCGGGCCCGGCGGTGTTGAACCCCCGGACGGCGGCCTCGCCGACCTGCCGGACCAGGTCGTCGAACGCCGTGCCGCGCTCGGGGGCGGCCTCGCGCAGGGATTCCACGAGGTCCTCGACCCCGTCGAAGTCGGCCGCGGGCATGCCGGGGAGCGACTCGATGTGCTGGACCAGGAGCTCGGTGACCGCCGCCGCCATGTGCCGCATCTCGTCCGGGCTCGGTTCCAGGGGAAGCGGTCGTTGGACTGACATCGGCCGCCGACTGTAGCAGCGGCATCGCTCGGGACCGGCCGGCGCCTTCAGCCCAGCATGTGCTGGCGCTCGTAGGGTCCCCGGCCGGTCAGGCACGTCGCGCCGCACACCGCGCCGAGCGCCACGGCGTCCTCGATCGGCTCGCCCGAGGCCAGGCCGAAGGTGAGGCCTCCGGCGAACGAGTCGCCGCAGCCGTACGCGTCGCGGACCGGGCCGGGGAGCGGCGCCGGCTCCCACCGACCCGAGCGGCCGTCCTCCGTCGTCCAGCCGCCGCCCGCTTTGCCCTCGGTCATGACGACGGCGCCCGGGGGCGGCTCGATCGGCTCGTAGCGCTCGCTGGCGTCCCGCGCGCTGCCCACCACGGCGTCGAAGCGCACGCCCGCCTCCCGCAGCACCGGCATGACCCGCGTCGTCGCCACCACCACCCTCGCGTCCCGGGCCCGCCGGAGGGCGGCGCGGTCCCCGGCCGTGAAGTACACGCCCTCGGCGTCGCGCAGCTCCTCCCACGGAAGGGGGTCGGCGCCGTCCGGCCCGAGGCGCTCGCCCAGCACCGTGATGGTCCGCTCGCCCCGGTCGTCGAGGAACGTGAACCCCCGGCGCTGCCGCACCGGCCGGAAGACGGCCTCGACCCGGACGCCGAGCTCCCGCAGGCGGTCGACGGAGGCGTGGCCCAAGTCGTCGTCGCCGAGCGCCGTGTAGAACGTGCAGCCGCCGGCCAGCCGGGTCAGCTGGACCGCCGCCACGGCGCCTCCGCCGGCCGGCTCGGAGAACCATTCCGAGGCGTGGACGATCTCGCCCGGCGCCGGCACGGCAGGCACCCGGGCGAAGTCCACCCACTCGACGTGCCCCACCACGGCAGCTCGCACGGTGGTTCATCTTTCCCGTTTTGGGCGCGCGCCGAAGCGGGTAGGCGAGGAAGGTGGCACGCCCCGCTAC
This sequence comes from Actinomycetota bacterium, assembly GCA_045805265.1. Classification (GTDB taxonomy): domain Bacteria; phylum Actinomycetota; class UBA4738; order UBA4738; family JACQTL01; genus JBJMLO01. The sequence goes on along the minus strand of JBJMLO010000011.1, from coordinate 293,315 downwards.
CGGGGCGCGCCCACGGACGGAAGGAGCGTCCAATGGAATCTGCCGCAGCCACGCCGCCGGGAGGCATCACGGCGCCCGCGCTCGTCGAGCTGGCCTGCCGCCAGCCCGGCCCATTCGCGTCCGTCTACCTCGCGACCGAGGCGGCGATCGACAACGCGTCCCAGCGCTCCCAGGCCAGATGGAAGTCGTTACGGGACCGCCTGGAGGACGCCGGTGTCCCCCAGGCGCCGCTGCGGGCCATCGACCAAGTGGTGCCGGACGCGCACCGGCGGGGGAACAGCCTGGGCGCGATCGCGAACTCCAAGGACATGATCCACGTGGAGTACGGCGAGCGGCCGGAGCCGCGCGACCGGGCGCGGTGGTCGCCCCTGCCGGACCTCCTGCCGATTGTCCGGTGGCGCCAGGATCGGATCCCGTTCGTCGCGATCCTCACCGACCGAACGGGCGCCGACCTGTTCGGCGTCCGCCTGGAGGGCCCGGAGATCGAGCGTGAGGTGGAGGGGAGCGACTTCCCCATCAGCAAGGTGGGGCCCGGCGGGTGGTCGCAGCGGCGCTACCAGCAGCGCGCCGAGAACACGTGGGAGCACAACGCCCACGACGTCGCCGAGCAGGCGGCGAAGCTGGCCGGGACCGTCGACGCGAAGGTCGTCATCCTCTCCGGCGACGTCCGGGCCGTGTCGCTGGTCCGCGAGGCGCTGCCCGAGCGGTGGCGCGCCCTGGTCCGGCAGATCCACCGGCGGGTTCCCGAAAGCGCCGCCCATCCGGGGCACCTCCCCCGGGAGGTCGAGGACGCTGCCTCGGAGGTTCCCGCCGAGGAGACCGCCGCGCTAATCGAGCACTTCCACATGGAGCGAGGCCAGGAGGACCGCGCGGCGGACGGGCCCGAAGCGGTGCTGGAAGCGCTGCGACGGGCCCAGGTGGAGGTCCTGCTCGTCGCGGACGATCCGGACGACGATCGCACGGCCTGGTTCGGGCCGGCTCCGACGCACGTGGGCGCCCGCCGGGGCGACCTCGAGGCGCTCGGGCCGGGCGCCGGCGACATCCAGGAGGCCCGGCTGGTCGACGTGCTCGTCCGGGGCACCCTCGGGACCGGCGGCGGGGTCCGGGTCGTCCCCCGCGACGCCGGCCCCAAGGACGACGTCGGCGCGATCCTGCGCTGGTCCGCTCTCTAGCGGGCGCGCACCGCCTCTGCCGCGTCGCGTTCGCCGACGAGGATCCCCCGGAACCGGTGGTACGCCAGCGAGCACACGATCAGCAGCACGCCCACGCCGACGAACACGATCGTCCGCAGCACGGAGCCGAGCAGCCAGGCGTCGCTGAGCACGATCTTCCCCAGCGTGACCGCGAACAGGCCCGCGGCGGCGAGCCGCACGCCGCGGCTCCGGACCGCGATCCCGACCGCATAGGCTCCGGCCGCGTACGTGGCCCAGATGGCCGAGTACGCGAACGCCAGCCGGTCGACGTGGCCGTCGCCCCGGCGCACGAACCACGCGTGGGCCTCGGCGCTGGCCCACCCGAGGGCCACCGCGTTCGCGGTGACGAGGGCGGTGAGCCGCGCGGTCCGTTCCCACGGCTCCCCCCGTCGAAGGAGCCGAACGGTGGCGGCCAGCGCGGCGACCTGCGCGGCCACCGCCAGCGACTGGGGCGAGATCACGAGCCGCGCCGGGAGGTACGCCGCGCCCAGCTCCAGCCCGACGACGATCGTTCGCACGAACCCCAGGCCGACGAGCGCAAGCCCCAGGTACCGGCGGAGGTCCTCGCGCGGCGACCGGCTCCCCAGCCACAGGAGCACCACGCCCTCCACGGACCACAGGGTGCCGAGCGCCAGCCCGTGGGCCTGGAAGAAGACGCCGATCGTGGCCATGGCCACGGCCATCCCCTGGAAGATCCGGGACAGCTCGGTGTCGTCCGGCGCGGAGGCCCGGGCGAGCAGCCACAGAAGCACGTAGACCGCCGCGATCCCGAACGCGGCGGGCCCCCGGTCCGCCGCGAGGTGTCCAACCGTGAGCGCGACCTCCAAGAACACGAGGAAGACGAACCCGTTGGCCACCGACTGCAGCGCCTCGCGGTCCCGGGCCAGGCCCGGGTCCAAGTTCCGGAGGAACGGCCGGACGGCGAACAGCGCGAAGATCGCGCCCGCCCACGCCACCTGGGCCGGGCGGGCCATCGGCCCGGACGAGAACGCTGTGGCCCACGCGCCGAGGAATGCGGCGCGCTCGAGCAGCTCCCAGTTCCGGCGCGCGGCCAGCACGACGGCTCCGGCGGCCATCACCGCGACGTACGCGAGCGCGGAGGGTCCGGCCAGCGCGTCGGTCGTGAACGGGTTGAGGAACCCGGCCCCGAGGGCGAGCAGCGCGAGGAGCTCCGAGTCGTGGAGGACCGCCAGCGCCGCTGCGCCCAGGGTCACCGCGGACAGCAGGGCGAGCGCAGCGGGGAGCGGCACGAACCCGTAGATCCGCGACGAGGACCAGACGGCGAGGTACAGCAGCGCGACGCCGGCGGCGGCGAGGGCCTGGGCCGGCGCGGTCCAGTCCCTGCGCCGGGCTCGCTCGGAGACCGCGATGGCCACGCCCCCGGCCGCGGCGGTGGCGAGCACCCGCGCCAGGGGGCCGATCCATCCTCGCTGCACCGCGTACGCGACACCGAACCCGGCGCCGGCGACGACCGCGAGCGCGCCGAGCCTCGGGAACCACGACCCGACCAACCGCTCCTCCAGCCCGATGGTGCTCGCGCGGTGCGCGCCGTCGGGCCGCCATGGCGCACGCCGCTCCGCGTGTGAGGCCTCCCACGGCCACGGGTCGTGCTGGGGAGACTGCGGGACGTCGGGCCGGGGCGGGGGCGTCAGCGCGACCCCCAGTCCGGGGTCCTGCTCCGGGGGCAGGTTCCCCCACATGCCCACTCCCCGTCCGTCGTTCGTCATCGGGACCACCTCCTGAGACCAGCTTTGAGGTGCCGGCGGCCCGCGAACATCGGCAAACGCGCTCATTCCGGGTGCGGGAAGTGCTCAGATCCGGGTGGGTGCTTTCGGCTGCGGGCGGGCTATTCCTCGACCGTACGGTCCAGGCCGCGCTCGATGGCGTAGCGCATCAGCTCGTAGCGGCCGCGCAGCTGGAGCTTCGCGAGGATGTTCCGCACGTGGTTCTGCGCGGTCCGGACCGAGATGAACAGGCGCTCCGCGATGTCGCGGTAAGTGTAGCCCTTGGCCACGAGGCGCAGGACCTCGTTCTCCCGCGGGCTGAGGGCGGGCTCGGCCGGGTCTCGGTCGGCCAGCCGCCGGAACTCCCCGAGCACGAGGGCGGCGAGCGACGGCGTGAAGACGGGCTCGCCGGCGGCGACCCGGCGGACGGCGTCGGCCACCTCCGCCCCGGTCGCGCTCTTGAGCAGGTAGCCGGAGGCGCCCGCCTTGACCGCCTCCAGCACGTCCTGCTCCTCGCCGGAGGCCGAGAGCACGAGGATCCGGACGTGGGGAAGCTCCTCGGCGATGCGCCGGGTGGCCTCGACCCCGCCGACGACCGGCAGGTTGAGGTCCATCACCACCAGCTCCGGCATGGCCTCGCGGGCCCGCTCGACGGCCTCGCCGCCGTCCGAGGCTTCGGCCACGACCCGTGCGGTCCCGTCGCGCTCGAGGTCGGCGCGCACGCCGTCGCGCCACATCGGGTGGTCGTCGACGACCATGACCCGAACTGGCTCGGCGGCCTCGGGCTCGGCCGGCGCGTCCGTCACCGATCCGGCCCCGGTTCGCCCGCGGCCAGCGGAACGCGGAACTCGACCTCGGTCCCCGCCCCGGGTGCAGTCTCGACCCGCATGTGCCCGCCCAACTCCTCGATGCGCCCTTTCATGCTGTGGAGCATCCCAACCTTGCCGGCGGCACGCATCCCGTCCTCGTCGTAGTCGAACCCGCGGCCGTCGTCGCGCACCGACACGACCACCCATCCGCCCTCGGACTCGGCGAACACCGACGCCCGGCTCGCCCCGGCATGCCGCGCGACGTTCTCCAGCGCCTGCTGGACCGCGGCTGCCAGTTGCTCGACGGCCGCCGCCGGCAGCCAGATGGGTCCCACGGCCGAGACGATCACGGGAACGCCGGCAGTGCGGCGGGCGACTTCCTCGAGCCGGTCGCGCAGGGAGGCCGTCCCGGTCGGCGCCTCGGCGGGCTCGCGGAGGATCAGCGACCGCAGCGCTGATTCCTGCTCCGCTGCCATCTCGGCCAGCCGCCGCACCTCCACCCCGGAAACCTCAGGGGCGTCGCCCAGTTCGCGTCCTCGCTTGTGGATGTGGGCCAGCGCCTGCAGCACAGAGTCGTGGATGGCCCGAGCCAGCGACTCCCGCTCGGCCAGTCGCGCCGCGCGCTCGCGCTCCCGAATGGCTTGCTCGTTCGCAGCCCGAACCTCCTCCGACGTGCGCGTCAGCACGCGGCTCACGACGCCGGCCGCCACCGCAGCCAGCGCGTAGTTCACGGCGCCGTTCACCAGGCTCTGCACCTGCCCGGCGATCAGGTCACCCAAGCCGACATCGTTCAGTGGCCGGCTGAACGCCCCCGCGACTCCGAGCACGAGCGCAGCCGCGAGCCCCACGAACGGCCCCCGAGCCGCCCCCCACGCGAGCGCGGTCGACACCGGGTAGGCCGTGGCGAAGAACAGCCGCCCGGCGACCACCTCACCGGACTGGACGACGTAACCGGACAGCACGATCAGCGTGCACGACAGCGCGAGGTCCACGACCAGAACGGCAGGCCGATCCCAGGCCCGGGTCACCGAGACCCACAACGTGAACACCCCCGCGGCGGCCACCAGCCCCCATGCCACCACGGGATGCCGAAACGGCTCGCTCGCGGTCAGGTTCAGCAGCGTCATCCACGCGAACGCTGCCCACCGGAACACCAGCACGCCGGCGAACAGGATCCGCCTCGACCGTTCCGGCTCGGAGCTGACCACGGTGCCCCATCTTGCACCGACAGGGGCCGGTCTGATGGTCCGCGTCTCTACTCGGTCGTACTCGAAGCGTCGTCGGCATTCCGCCGGCGGCGAAGTTGTCGAGCCGTGAGGGTCGGGACGGCAGCGAGGGAAATGCTGCCGATGGCAACCGTGAACAGCGGCGAGCCGGGACCCGAGCTGACGACCGGGTCGCAGATCCTCGTCATGCACTGGCTCTTGGTCATGTGCTGCCATGACCACACCGCGAGCAACAACGAGGAGCACGCGACGAGCAGCAAAGCTGGCACAAGGAAACGACGACTCGAAACCTTGCTCACCTGGGGACCCTAACCTTCGTGGTGCCGTTCAGCGCAGAGTCCGGACTCGCCCCGGATGGCCCGAGTCCTCAGTTCCCTGCATGGGTGACGGGCGGAGCGGCAGCGGGTAGGGGTGACATCGCGTGAAGCGTGGCGGAAGGTCGACTGATGAACTCTTCACCGGAGAGCGTCGCCTCGGACATACGGGCCCGGTTGTCACAGGGCGGGTATGAGATGGGGCAGGCGTCGATGGGCAGCCTGAGTTGGAACGCTGGACGGCGCTCCTTCTCGCGGATATTCGCTCGGCTCGAGGTTTACGTCGCCGTAAGGACGTTTGATGCGGTCACGGGATCCATCCCTCAAGCAGTTCACCGAGATGTCGATCAGCGATGCCCTTGCCGGTCGGACTGGTCGTCCTCTTGGATTGAACGCCGGGGAGGCTGTCGTCCCCGTCGCCGTGGCTGATTCGGTATCCGAAGAGGCCAGGGATTGGGCTGCGAATGCGAACCCGGTCAAGTTCGCTGTCCTCTGCCACCCAGTCATCGTCGATACGGGGCGACGCGACGTCTGTTTCCGTCGCAGGCCACGAGTTCTTGGACTCGCCTATTTCCGGTTCATGAAGCAGGTCATCCAGGATGAGGTCATCGCTGCCGTCGAGTTTGGGTGATCCACCACCCGATCATGGACGGGTCGATCGGCATCAGGGCTCACGTCGGGGAGACCGAGTCGCGGTTCGAGAGGTGCAGGATCAGGTCGGCCACCAGGGCGGTCCAGCCGGTTTGGTGGGAGGCGCCGAGGCCTTCGCCCGTGTCCCCGTGGAAGTACTCGAAGAAGAGCAGGGAGTCGTTCCACGCCGGGTCTGACTGGAACTTCTCCATGCGGCCGAACGCGGGGCGGCGGCCGTCGGCGTCGTGCAGGTACAGCTTGACCAGCCGCCGGGCCAGGTCGTCGGCTACCTCGCCCAGCGTGCAGTGGTGGCCCGATCCGGTCGGGTACTCCACCGTGAAGTCCTCGCGCAGGTATCGGTGGAACCGCCGGAGCGACTCGATCAGCAGGTAGTTCAATGGGAACCACACCGGGCCGCGCCAGTTCGAGTTGCCGCCGTACAGGCCCGACAGGGACACGCCGGGCTCGTAGCCCACCCGCGCCGTGATCCCCTCGATGTCCATCTCGAACGGGTGCTCCAGGTGGTACCTCGACACCGAGCGGATGCCGTACGGCGACAGGAACTCCTCCGGATCGAGCATTTCCTGCAGGACCTGCACCAGCCGCTCCGGCGACACGATCGACAGCAGCCGTGCGATGCGATCGTTCCCCAGGTCGTCCTGCGCGACCACCCTCGCGTACTCGTTCCGGTACCGCAGGAACCACTGGAGCCGCGACGAGAACTCCGGCAGCTTCGCCAGCGTGTCCGGCCCGAGCGTCGTCGTCGCGCACAGCGGGATCAGCCCCACCATCGAGCGCACCCGCAGCGGGATCTCCTCGCCGACGTCGAACCGGTGCAGCACGTCGTAGTAGAACCCGTCCTCCTCGTTCCACAGCCCCTGGTCGTTGATGGCCGTGGCGATGTACGTGAAGTGCTCGAAGAACTTCGTGCACATGTCCTCGTACGCGGAGTCGTGCTCGGCCAGCACAAGCGAAATCTCCAGCATGTTCAGGCAGAACATCGCCATCCACGCCGTTCCGTCCGACTGCTCGAGGTGCACGTCTCCCGGCAGCTTCTGCGACCGGTCGAACGGCCCGATGTTGTCGAGCCCCAGGAACCCGCCCTCGAACACGTTGTTCCCCTCGGCGTCCTTGCGGTTCACCCACCACGTGAAGTTCAGCGTCAGCTTGTGGAAGATCCGCTCCAGGAACTTGATGTCGCGCGAGCCGTCGATCTCGAACACGCGCAGCGCCGCCCATGCGTGGACCGGCGGGTTCACGTCGCCGAACGACCACTCGTATGCCGGCAGCTGCCCGTTGGGGTGCATGAACCACTCGCGCGACAGCAGCAGCAGCTGGTGCTTGGCGAACGCCGGGTCCACGTGTGCCAGCGCGACGCAGTGGAACGCCAGGTCCCACGCCGCGTACCACGGGTACTCCCAGGTGTCCGGCATCGACATCACGTCGAAGTTGTTGAGGTGTCGCCACTCGGCGTTGCGCCCGGACAGGCGCTCCGGCGGGGGCGGCGGCTGCGTCGGATCGCCGTCCAGCCACCGGTTCACGTCGTAGAAGTAGAACTGCTTCGACCACAGCAGACCGGCGAAGGCCTGGCGCATGACCGAGGCCTCCTCGTCGGTGGCATCCGGCGCCATCGACGCGTAGAACTCGTCGGCCTCATGCCGGCGGAGGTCGAGGACCCGCAGGAACTCAACGCCCAGGTCGGTGTCGCCGTCCGAGAAGCGCAGCCGGATCTCCCGCGACCGGCCGGCGGGGACCGTCAGCGCGTAGTGCATTGCGGTCTTCGTGCCCCGGTGCGCTGGGTCGACAGTCTCGGCCCCGTGGATCAGGTGGTCGTTGATGCCGTCCTTGGGGTACGGCGACGCGTTCGGCTGCCCGAACAGCCGCTCCAGGTTGGACTCGTTCTCGCAGAACAGCGCCTCCGGGGCGCCGTCACCGGCCAGCACCCGCCGGCCCAAAGCCCGGTGTGTGGCCGCCAGCACGCCGTCCTCCAGGACGACCTCCGGCCTCGCCACGCCCTCGTTCCACCACCACCGGTTCCGGAACCAGATGGTCGGCAGGACGTGCAGGGTGGCCTCCTCGGGACCGGCGTTGCGGACCTGGAGGCGGATGCAGAAGTCGTCCGGCGTCGCCTTGGCGTACTCCGCCGTGACGTCCCAGTACCGGTCCCCATCGAAAAGGCCGGAGTCGAGGAGGTCGAACTCGTCGTCGCCTCGCCCCCGGCGTGCGTTCTCCTCGACAAGGCGGTCGTACGGGAACTCGCCCTGCGGATAGACGTACCGCCATCGCATCCAGGAATGGGTCGGCGTGGAGTCGAGGTACCACCAGTACTCCTTGGCGTCCTCGCCGTGGTTCCCCTGGGTGTTGGTCAGCCCGAAGATCCGTTCCTTGAGGATCGGGTCGACGCCGTTCCAGAAGGCGAACGCGAAGCACAGGGTCTGCTGGATGTCGCACACCCCGCCCAGCCCGTCCTCGCTCCACCGGTAGGCGCGCGAGCGGGCCTGGTCGTGCGGGAAGTACTCCCACGCGTCGCCGCCGGAGGAGTAGTCCTCGCGGACCGTCCCCCACTGCCGCTCGGCGAGATACGGCCCCCACCGCCGCCACTGCATGTCGTCGTCCAGCCGGGCCCGCTCGGCGTCCTCCATCGGCGGAGAACTGTCTCACGGCCCCCGCGGGCGTGACAGCGGGGACGGCGCTCAGAACCCCCCGGTGCCGTTCGGCGTGCCGACCCCGGTCGGGCCGTCGTAGCCGGCCGCCCCCGTGCACATGATCGTGCCGCAGCTCCCGTTCGAGCCCGACGTCACGTCGTGCAGGCTCGAGGTGTGCGCGTAGGGGATCGACGCCGGGTACGAGGCGGTGCCCGTGTTGGCGGCCAGCGCGTAGACCGCGCCGATCAGCGGCGCCGACAGGCTGGTCCCGCCGACCTGGAACCACCCGGCCTGGCCCTGGTACGGCGTGCTGTCGTAGACCGACGCGCCAGTGTTCGGGTCGGCGTCGGCGCTCAAGTCGGCCACGCCGCGCTTCGAGCCGCAGCCCGTCTGCGCCCACGTGGACGTGGAGGTCTGCCACGACCGCGCCGAGAAATACCCGCTGCAGCCGCTGCCTGCGCCGGACCACACCCGCTCGCTGCCGTAGGTGTTGCCGGCTCCGAGGTTGAGGGTCGTGCCGCCGACGGCGACCACCGTGTTGAACGACGCCGGGCTCTCGACGCCGTACCCGCCGTCTCCCGAGCTGGCCGTGATGGCCACGCCCGGGTGGTCGTACGCGCCGCCAAGGGTCGAGCTGGTCTCGCCACCGCCGTAGCTGTTCGACACGACGTTCGCGCCCATCAGCACCGCCCTGTTCACCGCGGCCGCGAGGTTGGAGAAGCTGTTCGACTTCGCCTCGACCAGCAGGATCTTGCAGTTCTGGCAGATCTGGTGCGCGGTCTCGACGTCGAGCGCGATCTCCAGGGCCCACCCGGAGTTCTTGCGGGGCAGCCCGCCCGTGCTCCCGTTCTGGTTGACCTTCTGGAAGCAGGCCGTGGTGACCGACCCGCCGCAGGTCGGGAACGACGGGAGCCCGTAGGTGCTGTCGTACACGTCGAGGTCCGCCTTGGCCGTGGGGTCGTCGTACGCGTCGACGATGGCGACGGTCTGGTTGCCCGACGCCGCGGTCGGGAGGTTGTAGGCCCCATGGAACTGGGCCGGGCCGTACCCCGTGGGCGACGTGGTCGCCAGCGGGTTTCCCCGCGCGTCGGTCACGACGAGGGCGTGGCACCGGGCCGCGCCGGCGTTGGGGGCTGGACAGACTGCTCGCGCCGAGGCGTGGACATTCGCTGCGAACGCCGGGCCGGGCGAGACGAGAACGACCGTGAGCAGCGCGGTGACGGCACCGGCCGCCGAGAACCAACGTCGCATGAAGACCTCCGGAGATGATGGGCCGCGGACGAGGCGAGTGTCTCAGATTCGGACAAAAGGTGCACCGGTCATTCGGCGGGTATTCGGCCGCGGTTCGGTCCTAGGCCGATCGGACAGGCAGGAGTGCGCTCAGTCGTCCTCGGCCGCAAGGTCCGGCCGCCGCTCCCCCCGTCCCGCCTCGAGGACGGCCTGGAAGGTCTTCACGGTCTGGTACAGCCACAGCGCGAGCAGCGCGCCTCCGATGACGGCGGCCACCATCTCCTCGTCGAGGTCCGTTCGGTTCGACACCGCCTTCGCGGCGCGGCGCCCGACCCGGCCGCGCACCCCCGTCAGCCCGACGCGTCCCATCGCCTGGAAGTCCACCCACGTCCTCCTTCACCTTCGCCCGCAGCGTCGACCGGTTCCTTCCCCGGCCGCCCGAGGCGCAAGCGCCGGTACGCTTCCGCAATCGTGAACAGCCTGATCGAGGGCGAGGTCGCGGCCGACCCGCTCGAGCAGTTCCGGCGGTGGTTCGCCGAGGCGCGCCGGGCGGAGCGCCAGCCCGACGCGATGGCGCTCGCCACGGCGTCACCCGATGCGGCGCCCTCGGTCAGGATGGTCCTGGTGAAGTCGTTCGACGGGCGGGGGCTCACGTTCGGGACGAACTTCGGCAGCCAGAAGGCCCGAGAGCTCGAGGCGAACCCGCGGGCGGCCGTGGCCTTCCACTGGGTCGACCTCCACCGCCAGGTGCGGGTCGCCGGGCGGATCGAGCGCTGCTCCGAGGAGGAATCCGAGGCCATCTGGAACGAGCGCCCGCGCGGCGCCCGCCTGGCCGCCGCGGCCTCCCGGCAGAGCGAGCCGATCACCGACCGCGGCGCCCTCGAGCGGGCGTTCGCCGAGATGGACGCGCGCCACCCCGGCGACGACGTGCCCCGCCCGGCCACCTGGGGCGGCTACCGCCTGGTGCCGGAGGCGTGGGAGTTCTGGCAGGGCCAGGAGAACCGCCTCCACGACCGCCTCCGGTACGAGCCGGACGGGGCCGGCGGATGGCGGATCGTGCGCCTCGCGCCCTGACTCTCACCGTTTCCTGGCGCGCGTCCCGGGGAATGCCTCCTCCGTGCCCGCGCGATCGCCTGAAATGGCCGCCCGTACCCGACTTCGCCGCGGCCGAGGGGAGCCATGAGCCGCTCCCGCGGCCGTTCGAGCCGCGCCTTTGCCGCCGCCGTCCTGGCCGGCATCGCCCTGATGGCAGTCCAGCTCACTCCGGCCACCGCCGCCGGGCCCCGGGTCCTCCGCGTGGGCTCCTACCACGGCATCCGGGGGCAGTTCCGTTCGATTCAGGGCGCGGTCGATGCGGCCCAACCCGGCGACTGGATCCTGATCGGGCCCGGCGACTATCGCGAGCACGGCTCCACCGATCCCGATCTCCCGGCCGGGGTCCTGATCCGGACGAAGCACATCCACCTGCGGGGGATGAACCGCAACGGGGTGATCGTCGACGGCACGAAGCGCACCGCGGCCGTGCCCTGCTCGTCACGGAAGGAGGACCAGACCCTCGGGCCCATCGAGGACGGCCACCACGTAGGCCGCAACGGGATCGAGGTGTTCGAGACGAGCGGCGTCACGATCCAGAACCTCACCGTGTGCAACTTCCTGACGACGCCGAACGGCGACGCCGGTAACGAGATCTGGTGGAACGGCGGCGACGGCTCCGGCCACATCCACATGCACCGCTACTTCGGCTCCTACCTCACCGCGAGCTCGACGTACACGAACGGGGTGAAGCCTCCCTTCGGCGACTACGGCATCTTCGTCAGCAACGCGAACGGGCCCGGAGTCATCACCCGGACGTACGCCAGCAACATGGGCGACGCGGCCTACTACATCGGCGCGTGCCCGGACTGCAACGCGGTGCTCGATCGCGCCCACGCGCAGAACAGCGCGCTCGGCTACTCGGGCACGAACTCCGGCGGGCACCTGATCATCCAGAACTCGGAGTGGGACCACAACAAGACCGGGATCACCACGGACTCCGAGAACAACGACGACTGGCCGTCGCCGCAGGACGGCATCTGCCCCGCGGGCGAGAAGGGCCCGACCGGGACCACCTCCTGCGAGATCTGGCGGCACAACGACATCCACGACAACAACAACCCGAACGTGCCGGGGGCGGGCTCCGGGCTGGCCGGGGCGGCGCCGGTTGGGACCGGGATCGTGGTGGCCGGCGGGCGCCACGACACGATCATCCACAACCGGATCGTCCACAACGGCGCGTGGGGCGTGCTGATCGTCGACGTGCCGTATCAGGGGAATCCGCCGCCGGGCGCGCACTGCCAGGGGGGCATCCCCGGGCCGGACGACACCTGCTACTACGAGGCCTTCGCGAACGAGACCGCAGGAAACTTCCTGCAGCACAACGGATTCTTCGGGAATCCCACGAACGGCGACCTGGCACTGGCGGCGATCCCCCACGACCCGGGGAACTGCTTCCACGGGAACACCGACCCGGACGGGCTCACGAGCGACCCCCCGGGCATCCAGGGGCCGCCGTGGAATCCTTGCGGTCAGCCCAACGGAGGCGACGAGGGCCCGCTCGTCGCCGAGGCCCTGTGCGCGACCGAGCTGCTGTTCCCGTGCCCCCAGAACCCGGCAGCGGACTACCCGAGGCCGACGACGGTGAAGCTCATGCCGATCCCGCGCGAGCCATCCATGCCCAACCCCTGCGTCAACGTCCCGGTCAACCCGTGGTGTCCGTTGAGCACGGGGATGGCGGCCGGCGCGAGCGCCGTCTCCGCCCACCCGGCGGCCGGCGTGGCCCCCGGACGCCGGGAGGAGTAGGACCGGGCCACACCCAGGCGCGATCATCCGGATGCGGCGTCCTGCCACCGGATAGCGTGTGGCGCGATGGCGGACTCGTTCTTCGTTCAGGACGGCGAGCATTTCGTGGCCACCGACTGGGCGCGGGGTCCGTGGACCGCCGAGGCGGCGCACGCCGGCCCGCCCGCCGCGCTGCTCGCCCGGGCGCTCGAGGCGCTGGAGCCCGCCGGGCCCGAGATGCTCGTCTCCCGGTTCGCTATCGAGGTGCTCCGGCCGGTTCCGCTGCGGCCACTCTCCGTACGGGCAGCCGTGGTGCGCCCGGGCAAGCGGGTGCAGCTGGCCGAGGCCCTGCTCCACGACGGAGACACAGAGGTGGCCCGGGCAGCCGCGTGGCGGATCCGTCCCAATCAGGTCTTGGATAGCGAGCACAACCTGGAGGCCCACGGCTTCCCGGCTCCGCTTGATAGCTCGCCGGTGGAGCTGTTCCACCCGGGCTGGGAGCCGAGCTATTTCGAGGCGATGGAGAGCCGGACAGCGAGCGGGGACTTTCTGCGGCCCGGCCCGGCGGCGCTGTGGATGCGGATGCGCGTCGACCTCCTGCCGGGCGAACCGGTTGCGCCCCTGTCGCGAGCGCTGGTCGCGGCCGACTCCGCGAACGGGATCAGTTGGGAGCTCCCGCTGGGACAGTTCCTGTTCGCGAACCTCGACCTGACGGTCCACCTCGCCCGGATGCCCGAGGGCGAGTGGGTGTGCCTCGACGCGATCAGCCGGCTCGGCCGATCGGGCCTGGGCGTCGCACAGAGCACCCTGTGGGACGAACGAGGCCGATTCGGCTCCGGCGCCCAGAGCCTCCTCGTGTCCCGGCCGTGACCCCCTTCTGGAAACAGGCGTTCATGAAAGGGAACGGAGAGGAGCCACCGGGATGGACCGGACGTTCTTTGGGATCGCGGTCTGGCGGACGTGGCCGAGAGTCACACCCGAAGCGGCCCGGATGCATGGACGCACACCGCCTGGGTCACCGGCGGGGTCCGTGCCGTGAGCAGCATCTCACTCAGCGCCCGCCTGACCCTCGCTACTCCGCGTGGTCGAGTCGTAGAGGCGCGCTCCCGCCTCGTGTGAGGCCTGGGCACGTTCCCGGTCGTCGCCCAGCCCGACGACGAGGTTCACACCCATCGGGAGCAGCACCTGCGCAACCGGGTCGTCGAACTCGGCGAAGTGCTCAGCCAGCTCGAGAGTGATGCACCCGTGCACGTAGCTCCACAACTGAGCAGCCACGGCCTCAGGTTCTTGTCGTCCGACCCTGCCGGAGCTCACGAGCCGTGCGCACGCCTCAGCGAGGTGAACGTAGGCGCCCTGAAAGGCAGGCGAGCGTCCACTCGAGCGAACGTCCGAATCCGACAACGGTCGGTAGGTCGCGCGACGAGTGGACAGTCCAAACATGAGGTCATACAGGTGGGGGTTCTCGCGGGCTACCCGCCGAGTCAGCAACGCCATGGCAAAGAGGTCCGCGACCGGATCCTCCGTCACCGGGACCTGCGAGAACGCCCGGGCAAGCTCCGTGAATCCACGGTCGGCAACGGCGCGGATGAGCTCGGCGATCCCGCCGAAGTGGTGGTAGACCGCCATCGTCGACAGCCCGCTTGCGGACGCGACCGTGCGCGCCTTGATGGCGGAAGGTCCCTGCTCGGCAAGCAGCCTGATCGTGGCAAGAACGACCCGTTCCGGGACACCATCGCCTGTCGGATCCCCTGACGTGCCTCCGATGTTCCTCATCCCCAACTTGACACCTTTCCATAACGTGGTTATCCTTCTGTAACTTCGTTATAGTAGCAGCGATCACGGGAGGAGGAAGCCATGACGGAGCAAGAAGAGGGCCACCTCGAGATCGAGGACCGCGCGGCGGACCACGCTCAAGACACGGAAAGAGGAACCATCGTGAGCACCAAGGACACCCCGAACGAAGGTGTCATCACCTCGTACGCCCAGGCCCCGGCGCGTACCGTCACCGCCGGCGGCGTCACCTACGCGTACCGTGAACTCGGCCCGAAGGGCGGCATCCCGGTGATCTTCTTCGTCCACCTGGCCGCGACGCTGGACAACTGGGACCCGCGCATCATCGACCCCATCGCGAAGAACCACCACGTCATCGCCTTCGACAACCGCGGCGTCGGCGCCTCCACCGGCAAGGTGCCCGACACCGTCGAGGCCATGGCCGACGACGCCTACACCTTCGTCAAGGCCCTCGGGTTCAGCAAGATCGACATCTTCTCCTTCTCCCTCGGCGGCTTCGTCGCCCAGGCACTCGTCGTGAAGCATCCCGACCTCGTCCGCAAGCTCGTCCTCACCGGTACCGGCCCGAAGGGCGGTAAGGACATCGACAAGGTCGCCGGCATCACCTACTTCGACATCCTGCGGGCGACCCTGACCCGGTCGGATCCGAAGGAGTTCCTGTTCTTCAACCGCAACGCCACCGGCAAGCCCGCCGCGCGCGCGTTCGTCAACCGGCTCAAGGAGCGCACCGTCGACCGTGACGCCCCGATCAAGGTGAAGGCGCTCCGGACGCAGTTGAAGGCGATCAAGAAGTGGGGACGCGGCGCGCCTGACGATCTGTCGAAGATCACCCAGCCCACCCTCATCGCCAACGGCGACAACGACCGGATGGTGCCCTCGACGCTCTCCGAGGACCTGCACCGGCGCATCGAGGGCTCCGAGCTGATCATCTACCCCGACTCCGGGCACGGCGGCATCTTCCAGTTCCACGATAAGTTCGCCCCCGTCGCCGTCGAGTTCCTCGGCCACTGACCACCGCGACTGCAACAAGGAAAGCAGGACTGAAATGAGCAAGTCACCTCATCTCGGCCACGCCGGGTCTGGAGGAGTCCCGGCAGATCCATCTCGCCGAGGTGAACCCGGGGCTGTGGCCAGCGACCCCCGGCGTCGAGACCGACATCCCCGTCGAACGCAAGATCGACGGCGTCGCGGAGATTACCTTCCAGTCGCCCCTGTCTCCGCTGCCTGTAAGAACCCGAACGCCGCAGGCCGGAAAGTGTGGGCAACCGCCTGCAACTGGGGTTGGGTCGAGTGACGGGCGTGCGTGGACCCCGGGTTGTTCCAGTCCGCATCTGCCGCTGGACTTCTTGTCCCCCAGCGTTGGTCCCAGGGCCGCGTTGGTCCGCTCCTGCTCCCAAGCGATCCCGACGGACACCTCGGGCAGGTTTCCCTGGCCGGGACTGCCACCGACCGACGTGCAGGCGTACTACGCGATCGCTGGCGGGCTGGTGCAGGGCGACCAGCTGCTCGCGATGTAGACACTTCCGGGGAAGAAGCGAGGGTATTCGGACGGACGACCGTCCGTAGTGCCGATGCCACGGCGGCCCTCATCGGCGACAAGTTCTGCCGGGGCGACTGGCTACGATGGAAGGGCTGAGAGGAGACGGCGGTGGCCCCGAGGACGCCCACACCCGAACTGGACACCCGCTTCAGCGCACCCAACGCGATGCCGACTCCCTGGGCAGACGTCCATGCAGCGCTACGGGACGCAGAGCTGTTCTGGATCTCGACAGTCCGGCCCGAAGGCCGACCGCACGTCACCCCCCTTCCCGCGGTGTGGCACGACATGGCGCTCTACCTCTGCACTGGGCCGCAGGAGCAGAAGGCTGTGAACCTGCGTGCCAACCCGCACTGCGTCCTCACTACCGGCACCAACCACTGGAAGTCTGGCCTCGACGTTGTCGTGGAAGGCGGCGCGACACGCGTGACCGAAGTCAAACTCCTCGGTGACCTGGCCGAACGGTGGCAAGACAAGTACGAGGGTGACTGGCGGTTCGACGTGCGCGACGGCGCCTTCTATCACGACGCAGGCATCGCCCACGTCTTCGAAGTCCGGCCCTCCAAGATCCTTGCCTTCGCCAAGGGTGAGTTCGCCCAGACGCGGTTCCGGTTCGATGAGGCAGAACAGCATTAGTCCGCGTGCGGCACCCCCTTTCCCTGTGGGCTTTGGCCCCGAGGGTCATGGCATTCCCGCTGGCGGAGGAGCGACGGGGGTCGATTCCAGTACTGTCCCCTCCGTCATCTCCGAGAAGAGGTTGCCCGCCCACGAAGAGACAACCCGTTCGGCGAGTGACGGCTCGGCTTTGGGGTGGCTTTCCGTTACGCCGGAGGGGTGATGGTTCCGTCGGCGGCGATCCGCGCCGCGCGGTCGCCGAAGTCCTCCGTCGACAGGCGGGCCACGAGGTGAGCCGACGCCCCCGAGTAGTCGCGCCACGGGCGGCCGTCTCGGTTGAGGCGAACGGACGCCAGGCGCCCCGCCACGAACCACCCGTGGGGACCGACCGTCACCTGGAGTATCCCGGACAGTCCGACGATCCCGGTGGTCCCGAAGTTGTGCCAGCTCGCGAAGTCGCCCAGCGAGTACGCGATCAGCCGGTGGCGGTAGAACTCCATGCCCCGCAGGACGTGCGGGCCGCTCGCCAGGACCAGGTCCGCGCCGTTGGCCACGGCCATGTGCGCGAACTTCTTCGGGTTCCCCCGGTCCTCGCCGAAGGCGTACTCCTCCCTGCCGGTGACGTGGGTCTTGTCGGCGCCCTCGGCGCCCGCGTGCATGTACACGACGACCAGGTCGGCCGCCTGATCGGCCGCGTGGATCAAGGACTTCGCCGCGGCGAAGTCGAGCAGGTTGCACACGTTCGAGTACGGCGCGAAGCCGACGAAGGCGACCGTGGTCCCCCAGTCGTCGACGACGGCGATCTGGTGCCGCAGCCCGGTCTGCGCGATGCCGGCGTCGTGGAGCGCCGCGGACGTCTGCGTGACCCCCTTCGATCCGAAGTCGTGGGAGTGGTTGTTCGCACTGTTCAGCACGTCGAACCCGTCGTGCCGGAGGTAGCCGCCGAACCGAGGCGGCACCCGGAAGTCGAAGCAGGCGGGGGAGGGGTTCGCGCCGCACTTCGAGTCGGTCGAGGTCGTGAGCGTCCCCTCGAGGTTCCCGAACACGATCCGGCTCCGGTTCAGCGCGTCGCGGACCCGGTCCAGGTAGTGCGCCGGGTGGGGCGGGAGGTCCGGCGTGTCCCCCAGCATGGTGTCCCCGACGAACGAGATCGACACCGAGCCGGCCGGAACCGAGGACTCGCGGGCCGCGACCGGACGAGCGGCCACCTGACGACCGGCACTCGCCGGCGGGGCGGCCCGGCGCCCGACGGGAGCGCCGAGCAGAACGATCGCGAGGACGACCAGGTGGATCGGGAGGCGAGCTCGGGCGCGAGACACTGCCGTGACCCTATCCCCGGGCGACGACCGACGCCATCAGAGCCGGGTTGCGGCCACGCCGTCGATCACCACGGGCCGGTGGGCCGTGGTCACCCGGATCCGCAGGGTGCCGGTCTGCACCGCGGGCAGGACCATCTCGCCGAGGAGCCGCCGGTGCAGCGTCGCGTGCGACACCAGGTCGAACGTCCCGATCAGGCGGCCGTTCCACCGGACCCGGATCTGCCCGCACGTCGGGCACGTCTCGGCCAGCACGCGGATGCGGTGGGCCTGGAGGCCGTCCCGGGTCAGGACGGCCCACCGGGTCGTGGTCGAGAGCGCCGACCCCAGGAAGAATCCCGGCCCGCGCACCCTCGTCCATCCCGTCGAGGGCATCAGCGCATGGTCGTCGAACGGCACCGTTGTGCACCGCTCGCCCGACCACGCCGACACGTTGTGCCAGCGGTCGGTGGCCTTCGCGGCCAGGCAGTACGAGCGCCCCGGGATGGCCGTGAGGGTCGCGGTCGTCTGGGACGTGGCCGGGACCAGGGTGGTGATCGGCCCGAAGTCGCCGGTGGCGGACGCGACCCGGTCCCGCACGGCATACGCGCCCACCCCGCTCTTGTCGTCGGTCGACGACCACGCCACCGGCACCGCGGTCGAGATCACGTACCGGGTGGCGGGCGCCGTGAACACCGGAACGCTCGGCGGCGTGACGTCGTACGGCGCCACCGGCGCGGTCCGGGCGGACCCCGCGAAATCGCTCCCGAGCCGATTCGTCGCCGTCACCTCCACCGACACCAGCGTGTTCACATCGGCGGCGGTCAGCGTGTACGTCTTTCCGGTCGCCTCGGGGATGTAGGCGCACGACCCGCCGCCGGAGTCGCATCGGCGCCACCGGTAGGTGAAGGAGAGCGGCGTCGAGCCGGTCCACTGGCCGTTCGACGCGGTGAGGACGGCGGTCTCCTCCGGGGTCCCGCTCACCGTGGGCGGGGCCGAGCTCGAGGGCGGGATCCCGATCTCGACTCGTGAGAGATCCGTTCCCTTGAACTTGTCGCGGTCGACGCCACCGGAGATCCCGGGGACCGAGCCCTTGTCCGTGTACTGCCAGAACGTCCAGCCGTAGCCGCCCCAGTTCACCGCCGGGATCTTGGGCGAGGAGACGTACCAGTTGGGTGCCCACAGAAGCCTGAACCCGGCGTCGGCGAACTCCGTCGTGTCGCCCATGTAGTCGCGCCAGAAGCTGTAGCCCGAGTAGATGACCGGCTTCTCCCCGATCAGGGCTTCGACCTCCTTGAGGAAGGCCCACGTCCACGACTGTCGCTGCGAAATCGACAACCCGTCGTTCCGCCACTCCAGATCGAGGGCAGGGAGCAGGTCGCCCTGCCGGGGTTTCGCGACGGAGATGAAGTAGCGAGCCTCAGCTCTCCCATCGTCGGCAATCTGGGTGGGAGTCGAGCCGCTCGGTCGGGCGAAGTGGTACGCGCCGAACGCCACGTGTGCCTTCGCCGCGAGGGCCCGGTTGTCGTCGTAGTACTTGGTGTAGGGGTAGGAGCCGCTCGACTCCGTGGCCTTCACGAAGGCGAACTTGATGCCGGCGCCCTTCAGCGCCTGCCAGTCGATCGTCCCGTTGTAGTGGGAGAGGTCGACTCCCTCGAGGAAGCTGCCCGTCGTCGCGTGGGCGGGCGGTGTCCCGATGCCCGCGACCGCCGCGGCGACCACGGCGAGGGCCACCCACGCGAGGGCCAGGCGGCGGGTGGGCGGGAGAGGGTTCGCTGCGGACTCCATGGTTATGGGATCGGCCGCGCCGAGGGGCCGACTTTAGACCCGCCCGTCCCATCGGCCAAGGGCCCTCGACTGGCTCGGCTCCCGGTTCGACTCCGGCCGTGGGCGGGCCGATTGGCCCGCGCCCGGCCTGGGTACAGGAAAAATCGGATGGGTCCTTCGGGGTCCGCCCACGGGCCCTCGGGAGTCGCGGCCGACGCGGGCAGGGTCGCGACCCCCGCGGCCCGGCCGCGCCGGACACCCGGCACCCCCTCGCCGGGCATCCGGCCTGGGCGGCGGATCGGATCTCGCCGGATCAACCGCTCCCGGCCGGCCTCGCCTGGTGCAGGGTGAGCGGCTCGGCGAGCCCCTTCAGCTCGAACCGGCCCATCTCGACGAACGTCGCCTCGTCGCCGCATGCCCGCACCACGTCGTCGGTGACCAGAACCTGGTGCGGTCCGGCCCGGTCGGCCACCCGCGCCGCGATGTTCACGGTCCGGCCGAAGTAGTCCCCGTCGCGGAACACGACGGGCCCCGAGCTCACGCCCACGTGGGCCGGGGGCAGCCCCTCGGCCGGCGCCCGCTCGACCAGCTCCAGGGCGCACCGCACGGCCGAGGACACCAGCGGGAAGTGGAACATCACGCCGTCCCCGAGGAGCTTCACGGGCTGCCCGCCGTGCGGCCGCGAGGCGTCCTGCACGAGGTCGGCCAGGGTCGCCGCCAGCTCCGCGGCGGCCTCGTCGCCCCGTTCCTCGGTCAGCCGCGTGAACCCGGAGAGGTCGAGGAATGCGATGGCCTGGTCCCGCATCCTCGACCGTCCGCCGGGAGTCTCGCCCCTCAGGACGTCCTCCATGTGCTCGATGACGTTGTCGAGGATGTACGTCTCCTGGTGCCGCTCGTACACCCACAGCAGGAGCTCCCGGAACAGCGGCCGCATCTCCCTTCCCATCGCCGTCGACAGCTCCCACGCCTTGAGCGGCGGCAGCCCGCCGCCGATCAACGGGTCGATCACCGATGTCATGAAGAAGTGGACCTGGGCATCTGCCAGCCGCCGGAGGTTCTCGCCCATCACCCTCGAGAAATGTGCCAGCGCCGCGTCGTCGAACCCGGCTCCCAGGGCCAGCGCCGCGAGCGGCATGTACTTCGCCTCGTCGGCCCGGATCGGGTCGTCCTCGCCCGGCTGGGCCAGGCCGAACCGCGTGTGCACCCGGCGGACCAGGTCCATGGGCACCCCGTTCGCGGCGGCGAACTGGCCCATCGTCGTGTCCGGGAGGTGGTCCACCGGCTCGGGGAACAGGTCGCCGATGAACCCGAACGACACCCTGCCCTCGTCGACCGCGCGGCGGACGTCCTGCGGCGTGATCCCGGAGGCGAGCAGGGATGCTACCGGTCGGTCACCCGAGCGCCCTCGCCGACAGCTTCCAGAGATGCTTCATGGCCCTGATCAGGGCGCCGGTCATCCGCTGGTTCCCCGTCGACGAGAGATGGATCTTGTCAGAGGCCCGCACGAGGTGGAGGCTCCCGTTGTGGTCGGGGAGGTAGTCGGCGTACTTGCCGTCCGGCCCGGCGAACATGTCCCAGGTGTCGAGGAACAGGAAGTCGGGCCGCCCCGCGGCCTCCTCCTGGTAGATGTCGTCGAGCGCCCGGATGTGCTGGTTGTACCCGGGGATCCCCATGATCGGCATGCCGATCCACGCGACATGCGCGCCGCCTTCCGACGCGATCCCCATCATCTCGTTCACCCGCTGGCGGTAGATCTTCAGCCACCGGGGGTCCCCCCAGGCGACGACGTGCCCGTCGTCGGTGCGCAGCGCCTGCGGGTCGTTGCCGCCGATCATCACGATCACCACGTCCGGGTGGTACTGCGCCATGAATGACCGGAGCGCGGCCGGCCAGTTGTAGTAGTCGGGCCGCGACAGCCCGGTCGAGTGGATCCCCTTCTGGATGATCCGGACGTAGTGGGAGTCGGTGACCGGGGCCAGGCCGATCTCGACGTCCTCGGCGAAGCTGTCGCCCACCACCAGGACCCGCAGCGGCTTCGCGGCCGTCGGCACGCGGAGCGGCACGGTCTTCGCCCCCGTGCCAGGGGGCTGCTGCCCCGAGCGATGCGGCGTCGGCGTGGGATTCGAGGTCCCGCCCGTTCCCTGCTGATGGCCGGCGCCGTGCCCGTGGCCGGCCGTGCTGCCGGGCGGGGTGACGGTCACGGCCGGCGGCGGGGATGGAGGCGGCGGCGGAGGCCCGTCGGCGAGGATCCCCCCGCCGCCCGGCGCCACCTCGTT
This sequence comes from Actinomycetota bacterium, assembly GCA_045805265.1. Lineage (GTDB taxonomy): Bacteria > Actinomycetota > UBA4738 > UBA4738 > JACQTL01 > JBJMLO01. The sequence goes on along the minus strand of JBJMLO010000011.1, from coordinate 271,446 downwards.
CGGGTCGTGCCCCACCGCCCGCTGGAGCGCCCCGGCCATCTGGTCGACGAAGAACAGGTGGCTCAGCGCGTCGATGGGCCCCAGGACCGTGAGGGCGGCGGTTCGCCGCTTGCCGACCGGCGAGGCCTCGGCCGCCTTGTGCAGCGCGTGCGCCGAGAGGATCGTCCACACCCCCATGCACACGACCATGGCCACCAGGACCTGCCCGGCGGCCAGGCCGTACCGGCGGGTCCCCGCGACGCCCCGGGCCCGGTTCCTGAGGAACAGGTGCCGGCTTGGAGCCTCGTGCCGGCCGTGGCCGCGCGTCCCGGTCCGCGTGGCGAGCCGGGCCGGCGCGGGGACCGCGAAGCCCACCTCGGGGGCGACTGCGGGAGCCCGCTCGGTCGCCTCGGGGGACACCTTCCGTGTCGGCGGCGGCACCGCGAACCCCGCCGCCGGGGCCGGAGGCTCGGCGCCTGGGTGCGTCGACGGGACGCCCGACGCCGGCCCCGTCCGGGCCCCCCGCCTCCGTCGGAGCTCGCGTTCCTTGCGCGCGTCGTGGGTTCGTTTGTCCATGTCAGAACTGGAAGTAGATGAACGGGGCCACGCCCTGCGGCCCCAGTGTCGTGATCGCGAACAGCACCGTCCCCAGCGCGACCCCCTGGGCGGCCACGCCCATTCGCGAGAAGGCCACGCGGACGCGTTCGCCGGTGCCCTCCGGCACGTACTGCATCCCGATGGCCAGCGCGATCACGCCCAGCAGCAAGGGGGTCACCAGGGGCGCCGGTCCCCACGCCGTGAGCAGCCGGCCGAGGATCGTCCACACGGTCCCCAGTGAGGCGGTCGGGTCGGATCCCACCTTGAAGAACACCCATCCCAGGCACACGAGGTGGAACGTGGCGATTCGCTGCACCACCCTGGCCACCGGGCGGTCGTCCTGTTCCGGCAGCCCGAGCTCTCGCCGGCGGCTCCGGCGCCAGTGCCCGGCGACCTGTCCGGTCCCGTGGATGCCACCCCAGATCAGGAACAGCCACCCGGCCCCGTGCCAGAGGCCGCCGAGGAGCATCGTGAGCATGATGTTGCGGTAGGTCTTCAACCGGGATCCCCGCGATCCACCGAGCGGGATGTACAGGTAGTCGCGGAGCCACCGCGACAGGGTCATGTGCCACCGCCGCCAGAAGTCCTGCAGCGACCGGGCGGTGTACGGGCGGTCGAAGTTCTGCGGGAACTTGAATCCGAGCAGCAGCGCGATGCCGATCGCGATGTCGGTGTAGCCGCTGAAGTCGCAGTAGATCTGCACGGCGAACCCGTAGATCCCGAACAGGATCTCCAGCGCGGAGTGCTGCACCGGCGCCTTGAACACGGGGTCGACGATGGCCGTGGCCACGTACGAGGACAAGACGACCTTCTTGAACAGCCCACCCATGATCAGGTAGGCGGCCCGGCTGGAGTCCAGGTTGCGGGGATCGCGGCGCGCCCGGATCTGGGGGACCAGCTCCTCGGTCCGCACGATCGGCCCGGCCACCAGGTGCGGGAAGAACGACAGGTATACGAACGCGTCCAGCCAGCTTGCCGGCTTCGTCTCGCGGCGGTACACGTCCACGACGTAGCTGATGCCCATGAACGTGTAGAAGCTGATGCCGATCGGCAGCAGCACGCTCAGCACCCGGAACGGGGAGTGGATCCCGAACCGGTTCAGCGTGTTGTAGACGTTGAGCGCGAAGAACCCGTAGTACTTGAAGTACGCGAGCAGCCCGAGCGGCCCGGCGACGCCGGCGATCATGGCCCACCTGCGGCCCCGGTCCGTTCTCGCGTGGTGGACGCCCAGGGCGCCGAGCTGCGCCATGGTCGAGGACGCGGCCAGGAGCCAGACGTAGGAGAGCGTCCACCACCCGTAGAAGAAGTAGCTGGCCGCGATCATGAACAGCTTCCACGGGACCGGCCGATGGTTCAGCAGCCAGTGCCCCAGGAAGACCGCGCCGAAGAAGATCGCGAAGTCGATCGTGGGGAAGAGCATGTTCAGTTAGCTCCCGGCCATGGGAAACGGCGAGTCTATGGGGTCCAAGCCCCTCTGTTCAATCGGCCTGCTCACCGGCGCCGCCGGGCGTCGGGATCGGCGCCCATGTGACATCCGTGCGACGAACGGGTGGATTCTCGGTTCGGTTCGTTCCCTCCGGCCGTGCGCCCCGATAGGGTGGAGGCACGACCGGGAGGAGTGTCGATGAAGGCGATCAGGGTTGCCCTGCTGACGGATCCGGACGACCGCAGCCTGTTCTACCGGGCCCGGGACCTCGAGTTCGGTGTGGCCGCCGATTCCGACCACGTGCCGGGCATGCCCGACCAGGACTTCCACGCGGCCTCCGCGTTGGCCGCCCAGGCCGTGGCCCGGCTGGGCGAGCGCCGGGCGGCCGTCGAGTAGCGCGGGACCGACCGTCCACGATGGCCAGGAACGTCTACCGCGTGGTCCCCCAGGGGATCGGCTGGGGCGTGCAGCTCGGCGGGCGCCTCCTCGGCCGGTGGCGTTCCCGGGCCAACGCGCTGCGCCGGGCCCAGGCCTACGCCGCGGCCGACCAGCCGAGCACGCTCGTGGTCCACTCCCGCGACGGGTCGGTCGAGTCCGAGCATCCCATCGGCCACGATCCCCACCCCGCCGGCGGCTGAACCAGCCGGGCGGCGGCGAGCCCCGGGCGCTTCCGGGGCTATCCTGCGCGCCGGCATGGACGGCGAGCGCGACCTGTGGTTCCACGTCGGCCGGATCGGTGTCGGGGGCCTGTTCGGCGCGGCGTTCCAGCTGTGGTTCGAGGACCTGGGGAACATCCCGGTCTCGGGCGGCGCGCTGATCTGCACGAATCACGTCTCGGTCCTGGACCCGGTCTTCGTCGGGATGGCCGGCGCCCGGCGGGGCCGGCCCGTCCGGTTCCTCGCGCTGTCGGAGCTGTTCGAGTCGGGCGTCCTGGGGTGGGCGCTGCGGCGGACGAGACAGATCCCGCTGCGCCGGGGCACGGGGGACTGGGACGCCATCCACGCCGTGGCCGCGGTCGTGCGGTCCGGCGCGCTCGCCGGCATGTCGCCCGAGGGCCGTGTGACGAACGGGGTCGAGGAGCTCGCTGGGCAGAAGGGAGCTGCGCGGATCGCGCTCGACGCGGGATGTCCGGTGATCCCCTCCGGCATCTGGGGGTCGAACTACCGGTGGCCCCAGGGGGGCCTGCGCAGGGGTCTGCCCCTGCGGCCGCCGGTCGTCCTGGTGTTCGGCCCGTCGATCCGGGCGGAGGGCGACCCCCGGAACCCCCTCGACGTCCGGGCCCTCACCGAGCGGATCATGGCGGACATCCGGCGGTTGCGGGGCACCGCCCGGGCCCGGGCCGAGGCGCTCCTTCCGGGGGATCCTCCGGCGGACGTGGCCGCCCCGGGGCCGTCGGACGGCTGACACCGGCTGCCGCGGAAGAGGGCTTGGAGGCGTGACAACGAGGCCCCCTCTTCCTCGCGTCCTAAAGCTCCTCGAGCCGGCGCGCAAACCATGCTGTGACAGGGGTGCCTGACACCCATTCCGCTGGGGGAACAGATGGGGTGAGACCAGCCCCGAAACGACCGGGAAATCATCGCTGCTGGTCAGGGTGGGAGTCAGCCACCTTCACCAAACCCGGCACGTCAGCGAGCGTACTCCCGAGAAGGACTCCGTTGGCGAAATACGTCGACGTCGGTCCGGCGGGAAGCACGTCGTACGTGAGCATTCCGCGGTAGCGAACGCGACGAACGCTGATGACTCGAACACCGTCGAGCCGGTCACCGGGCCGAAGTGAACTGATCGGTCGGCCGTCCGGCGTGGGGTGGCCAGGCGATACCCACACCGTTCTGCCGTCGACCAGGTGCAACCGCACGATGCGTACTGTCGGGGGAACCGGTGTCCTGCCGGTAGCGACGATTCTCGCCCGTATGCGGCGTCCTCTCCGATCGGTCGACCACACGGTCATCCCTAGGCGGATGTCCTGGACCCGGACCGGCCCGTGGGGTGTGGCGATCAACGTCCCACGGGCCAGACAGACTGGAGGTCCCCATTGACCATAGTCCACCGGGTCGCAATGGGCCGAGAAGGTGGCGGCCGAGGGAGGGGCCTTAGCGAAACCCCCATGCGGGCCGAACGTGTAGTACCTGAAGGTCGCAGTCTGGCCCGGGTGGAGCTCGATGCCGCCCGAATAGTTCCCAACGTGGAGCTTGCCCCGGAAGACCGACTCCCCCGAGGAGTTGAGGCCGGTCACCGTGCACTCAACGGCCCACCGCGAGTGTGGTCCCTCGTTCTTGACGGTGGCCTCGAACCAGGTCGCGACTTTGACGAGGCGTGGGCAGCGCTGAGGACTTGCGAGCATGGGCACCACCTTCACCAGATCGTGGGCGCAGGAGGTGACGGTTTCGGGGACCCGATGGAGTGAGACCGTGAACCGGTCGCCGCCGCTCGCCCCAAAGCAGGCCCCCATCAGCACAGCGAGGAAGGTCCCGGAAATTGCACTACTCGCTTTTGCGAAGGGTCGGGAAATCCGACGGCTGCGCGGCGCCCGAGTCATCTCCCTCCTTATACAGCCACGGGAGGGGGCGGAGATTCTGATGGCCGTTCCACCCGGAGGTGAAGACGTTCCTGGCCGAGCACCCCCCGATCCACCTGCACTTCACCCCAACAGGAGCGAGCTGGATAACCTTGCGGAGGCGTTCTTCTCGATAATCACCCGCCAGGCTTTCCGTCGAGGATCCTTCACATGTGTCGGGGACCTGATGCGGGCGATCCTCCGGCTCATCGACACGTGGAAGGTCGACGGGCCCCTCCCGCGTCCCTAGACTGCCGGGGATGTCCGACACCACCGTCGACCAGCAGGCCGAGCGGCCCGTCCGGGACCCGTTCCGGTACCTCATGGGGCTGGCCCGCACGCACGGACCCGTCGCGCCCTACCGGGCCGGGACCGAACGTGCGTTCTTGGTCGACGACGCCGATCTCATCCGCCACGTGCTCGCGGACAACCACGCGAACTACTCCAAGGGAACGTTCATCAACTCCCAGTTCAAGCTGGCGGTCGCCGACGGGCTGCTGACCCTCGAGGGGCCGGAATGGCGCAGGGAGCGCCGGCTGATGCAGCCTGCTTTCCACGTGGAGCGACTGAACTCGCTCGCGGCGTCGATGACCGAAGCGACGCTCGCGATGCTCGAGCCGTGGGATGGGTTCGCGGACTCCGGGGAGACCGTCGACATGACCGAGGAGATGGGCTCGCTGACGATGACGATCACCGCGCGGTCGCTGTTCGGCGCCGACATCGCCGAGGACGTCGAGGAGATCGGGCGGCAGATCGCCGTGGGCGCCAGGATGCTGGCCGCCCCCGACAAGCCCGAGTTCGCGTCGGCGAAGGCGCGGTTGGTGCAGACCGTGGAACGCATGATCGCAGCGCGGCGCGCGGCCCCGCACGGCGAGCTCGACCTGCTGACGATGCTGATGGACGCGCGCGACGAGGACACCGGCGAGCCCATGAGCGACGCCCAGCTGCAGAACGAGGTCGTCACGCTGATCCTGGCGGGGTACGAGACGACGGCGAACTCCCTGTCGTGGACCTGGTACCTCCTGTCGCAGAACCCGGAGGTCCTGGCCAACGTCCGGGCGGAGCTCGCGGCCGTGCTCGGGGGGCGGGAGCCGCGGTTCCGCGACCTCGGGGCGCTGTCGTACACGCGCCGGATGCTGGACGAGTCGCTCCGGCTGTACCCGCCGGCGTGGATCCTGGGCCGGCGGGCGCTGGGTGAAGACCGGCTGGGCGACGTCGCGATCCCCGCCGGCAGCGTGCTGGCGCTGTCGCCGTACGTCACCCACCGCAACCCCCGGTACTGGCCCGAGCCGGAGCGGTTCGACCCCGACCGCATGGTGGAGTCCAGGGCCGCCCGCCGCCGGCCGTTCGCATACTTCCCGTTCGGCGGAGGGCCTCGCCTGTGCATCGGGCACAACATGGCGCTGCTCGAGGCCCAGCTGATCATCGCGACCATCGCGCAGCGCTTCGACCTGCGGCTGGCGGAGGGGCACACCGTGGTCCCGGAACGCCTGTTCGTGCTTCGCCCCCGGGGCGGGCTGCCGATGACGGTCCACCGCCTGTCGGCCGCGGCCTGAGATTCGCAGCTCACCGGCGAGACGCTCCACCAGCACCCCGTAGAACGACGGCGCTGGCGTCCTTCAACAGGTGGTTACGGGCGACGCCGAACAGCCACGGCCTCGCCTGGGCTCCCCGGGGATCGCGCCCAGCTTCTTCCAGCTGGTCCCGCTGTGAGTTTTGCCGGGCTGAGCAGCGGGTACCAATGGCCGGCCACGCCAACGGCTCACCACTGGGCGCCTCGGGAGGTCGATGAGATGGGCACCGACGGGTTTGCCGTTCGCAGGTCCTGGCGAGTTCCGAGGCTCCTCTTGACTACGTGCGCGACAGTGGCCGCCCTGGTGCTCCCGAGCGCCGCCGCCTCGGCCCAGGTTCCTCCGCCCACCCTCACTGGTGAGACGCTGCTGGCTGGACTCTTCGCGCCCGGGACCAGCTCCGTCGTCGTCACGTCCGCCAACTGTGACCCAACCGGCACCTCGTCCTTCACCTATCAGGCGTCAGGGCCCGCCGGAGGACCGTACCCCGGCACGTTCACCGAGATCGGAACGGTGAGCATGGGTCCCCAGACGATTCCCGGTACACCTCCGAACGGAACCCTCACGAGCTGGACGGCGAGCTTCACCATCAGCTCGCCGGTGGGCAACATACGCGGGACGAAGACCTTGCAGCCGAGCGCTCCCTCGCTCCCGGGGATCTGCAAGGGCGCGGACGTGCTGTTCCCGGCCCAGCGGTCCGCGGCGACGGGAATCCAGAACGCTCTCGCGTACACGGCCACCATCACGGTTCCGGGCGGGGCGCAGTTCACCGACCACGGAGGCTCGGACGCGAGCGTGAACGAGTTTCCGGACATCCCTGCCTTCAACAACTTCTTCGAGGGTTTCACCTCCCAGCAGGCGACGACCACTCCCGTCTGCGACGAGAACTCTCAGGGCAACCAGGACCAGGTCCTCAACGACCCGGGCTGTCAGAACCCCTGAGCGTTCCGGCGGCACAAGCGCGACCGGCCAGCCGTTTCGCGATGCTGTCGATTTCCCATCCCCCCGTTCGTCCAATCCGGGACCCCGACCCGAAGGAGGGAACGTGCAGTACATGCTGCTGATCCACCAGGGCAGCGCCCCGACGCCCCAGGACCCCGAGGCGTGGGCGACGCTGTCGGAGGACGAGCAGAAGGCCGTGTACGCCGACTACGGGGCGATCAACAAGACCCCGGGCGTCACCCCTGGCGCCGGGCTGGCCGCACCCGAGGACGCGACCACCGTGCGGGTGCAGGACGGCAAGACCCTGACCACCGACGGGCCGTTCGTCGAGCTCAAGGAAGCCATCGCCGGTTACCTGCTGTTCGAGGCCGACGACCTCGACGCCGCGATCGAGCTGGCCGCTCGGATCCCGGCGGCCCGGCTGGGTGGCGCGATCGAGGTGCGCCCGACCGTGCAGTGGTAGCGACCCTCGAGCAGGTCTTCCGCGAGCGGTGGGGATACGTCCTCGCCTACCTGATCGGCTTCCTCGGCGACTTCGACCTCGCCGAGGAAGCCGCGCAGGAGGCCTTCGCGATCGCCGCGGAGCGCTGGCCGCGGGACGGAACGCCCGCCAACCCGGGGACCTGGCTGGTGAGCACGGCTCGGAACCGGGCGATCGACCGCCTCCGGCGCGATCGCACGCTGGCCGCGAAGACCCGGCTGCTCGCGACGATGCTGGAGGAGGCGGAGCGCAGGGTGGAACCGACGACATTTCCCGACGAGCGGCTCGAGCTCATCTTCACCTGCTGCCATCCGGCGCTCGCCACCGAGGCGCAGGTCGCGCTCACGCTGCGGACCCTCGGCGGGCTGAGCGCCGGCGAGATCGCCCGGGCCTTCCTGGTTCCGGAACCGACGATGGCGCAGGGGCTGGTCCGGGCCAAGCGCAAGATCAAGGCGGCCGGGATCCCGTTCCGGGTTCCCCCCGGCCACCTGCTGCCCGACCGGCTCGTCGCGGTGCTCGCGGTCGTCTACCTGATCTTCAACGAGGGGTACGGCGGCCGTGGCGACCTGGCCGCCGAGGCGATCCGGCTGGGGCGGGCCCTGGCCGAGCTGATGCCCGATGAACCCGAGGTCCACGGGCTGCTGGCGATGATGCTGCTGCTCGACGCTCGCCGCGAGGCCCGGTTCCGCGACGGGGAGCTGGTGCTGCTCGACGAACAGGATCGCTCGTTGTGGGACGCTGCGCAGATCGCCGACGGGCGGGTCGCGCTCGACCGAGCCGTGGCGCTGCTCGGCCGCGGACCGTACGTGCTGCAGGCGGCGATCGCGTCGCTGCATGCCGACGAGCCGCGCGACTGGCCCCAGATCGCCGCCCTCTACGGTGAGCTGGCCCGCCTCACCGGCTCACCCGTGGTGGAGCTGAGCAGGGCCGTCGCGGTCGCCGAGGCCGAGGGCCCGCAGGCCGGCCTCGCCATCGTCGAGGGCCTCGATCTCGACGGGTACCACTACCTCCACGCGACGCGGGGCGAGCTGCTGGGGCGCCTCGGTCGCGCCGACGAGGCCCGCGACGCCTACCGCCGGGCGCTGGCGCTGGTCCACGACGAGGCCGAGCGGCGGGTGCTCGAGCGGCGGCTGGGGGAGCTGCGGTAGCCGGGATTCAGGGCGTGGTCAGCCCGGGGGACGGTGGTCGTGGCGCCGGACCGAGAACGCGTCGATCACCCAGCCCCGCTTGCCGGGCCGGACGAAGTAGTGGCCGTCGCTCACGATGATGGTCGTGCGGCCGTTCTTCGCGATCGCCCGTTCCTGGAACACGGCGTGCACGGATGCGGTCACCACGGTCGCCTTCGGGCCGATCAGCACGTTCACCTTCATGTGGCCGCTCGCCCCCATCACTCGCTCGAACCGGCGGCCCGCGGCGAGGCCGAGGCTCAGCGCCTTGAGATGGCGCCGGGCCACCGGGAGGACGTGCCCGCCGAAGCTCTGGGTGAGCGCTTTCCCGTAGCTCCCCGGGCGCCACGACCGCGCGTCGACGAACGTCGTCCGGAACAGCGAGTCGAACCGGTCCCGGATCCTCTGGGCGGCCAGGTGGGCCGTCCGCCGAGCCTTGTCGTGACGGAGCTTGCCGGTCGGCGACGGATTGACTCCCTCCAGCCGGAACCGGAACGGTCCCGGCGGCTTGTGCGTGGGCGAGGCCGCCGGGGGGACGGAGGACCCGGGGGGCGACGTCGCCGAGGCCGACGTCGCAGAGGCCGACGGCGATCCCCGGCTGGGTGGGGCCGGGCCGCTCGACGTGCAGGCGGCGAGCAGCACGGCGACGGCTACGGCCAGGAGTGCGAGGGCCGCCGGCCGGGGCACATGGGGAGAGCGGATCGAGCTGGGCACGATCCGGGGGAGACTACCGGCCCGGGCTCACGACCTTCAATCAAGGCAAGGGCCGGTCGTCGCTCGACCCGGCGGCCAGCGCGGTGCCGGTGTTCACGAGCACCACGCGGTCGTCCGCCTCGAGGTCGCCGCCCTCGACCAGGCGTACTGCCGCCGCGAGCGGGGCCGCCCCCTCGGGCGAGGCCAGGACTCCCGTGGCCGAGGCCAGCAGGCCTTGTGCGGCGACGATCTCCTCGTCGGCCACGGCGACGGCGGTGCCCCCGGTCTCGCGGATCGCCCGCAGCACCAGCCGGTCGCCCAGGGGCGCCGGCACCCGCAGCCCGTGGGCGATCGTCGCCGCCCCCTCCCACGGCTCGGCGGCGTCGGCGTCCGACTCGAAGGCCCGGACGAGGGGCGCGCAGCCCTCCGACTGCGTCACGATCAGCCGGGGGACCTTCCCGAGCACCCATCCCAGGTCCCGGAGCTGGGCGAACGCCCGCCACATGCCGATGAGCCCCACGCCCCCGCCCGCCGGATACACCACAGCGTCGGGGAACCGCCACCCGAGCTGCTCCGCGATCTCGAACCCGAGCGTCTTCTTGCCTTCGACGCGATAGGGCTCGCGAAGGGTCCCGGCGTCGTACCAACCGCGCGACGCGACCCCCTCGGCGACGACGCGACCGGCGTCGGAGATCAGCCCGTCCACCAGCGTGAGGTCGGCGCCCAACAGCCGGGTCGCCGCGACGTTCGGGTCCGGGGCGTCCCTCGGCATGGCCACGTGCACCGACAGGCCGGCCGCGGCCGCGTACGCGGCCCACGCCACGCCGGCGTTGCCGGCGGTCGGCAACGCGAGGTCGCCGGCTCCCCGCTCGGCCGCCGCGGTCACCCCGCTCGCCGCCCCCCGCGCCTTGAACGTGCCCGTGGGGTTCAGTCCCTCGTCCTTGACGTGTACCGACCGGATCCGGAGGCGAGCGGCCAGGCGGGCGGACTCGACCAGCGGCGTCCACCCTTCGCCGAGGTGCACGATCCGGGCGGGATCCTCCACCGGCAGCAGCTCGAGATACCGCCACATCCCGAGCGTCGCCCGGGCGGCCACCTCGTCCCGGGAGCTTCGGCGGGCGACGTCGCCGAGGTCGTATTCGACCAGCAGCGGCCCGCCGCACGGGCACAGGTGATTCTGGGCCCGGTGGTCGTGCGTCCGGCCGCACCGGGAGCACGTCAGGTGCGTCACCGACGAGGGCACGGCCGGAGGGTACCGCCCGCCCGAGATGGCGATGCGGGCGATGGCACCCGCCGGTCGGGCTCTGGGAATCGCCACCGGGCGGTCCTAGACTCGCCCCGTGCGCCCCTGCCCGGCTTGTTCGGCCTCGAACCCGGACGACGCGAGGTTCTGCGCCCAGTGCGGGACTTCGCTGGGACCGGCGTGCGCCCGATGCGGGCAGCCCCTGTCCGAGAGCGACCGGTTCTGTCCGTCGTGCGGGGCTCAGGTCGCCCGGCGCGAGGAGCGGACCGGCCCGGGCCACGAACGGAAGCTCGTGACCGTGCTGTTCGCCGACGTCGTCGAGTCGACGGGGCTGGGCGAGCGTCTCGACCCGGAGCGCCTCAAGCAGGTCATGGACTCCTACTTCGATGCCATGCGCCGGGAGATCGAGGCCGAGGGCGGCACCGTCGAGAAGTTCATCGGCGACGCAGTGATGGCCGTGTTCGGTGTTCCCGCCGCGCACGAGGACGATCCCACCAGGGCCCTCCGCTCCGCCCTGCGGATGCGCCGCGCCCTCGGCCGGCTGAACCACTCGCTGCGGGAGCAGGAGGGCGTGGAGCTCGACATGCGGATCGGCGTCAACACGGGCGAGGTCGTCGCGGTCATCGCCCCCCGGCCCGGCGAGGGGATGGTGACCGGCGACGCGGTGAACGTGGCGGCGAGGCTCGAGCAGTTCGCGGACGGGGGGCAGATCGTGGTGGCCGAGCGCACGGCTCGGGCCGCCCGGGGGCTCGTGCTCCGCCCGCTTGGCGCGCTGGAGCTCAAGGGCAAGGAGGAGACCGTCCGTGCCTACGAGCTCGAAGAGGACGTCCCACTGCCGGAGCCCGGGCTCCGGGAGGGCGCGGAGGGGGCCGACGGCGAGCGGGTGCCGCTGGTCGGCCGGGAGCGCGAGCTCTCCGTGCTGGATGCCGTCTTCGGGCGCGTGGTCGAGGAGTCCCGCCCGGCCCTCGTCACCGTGTACGGCGAGGCGGGGGTCGGGAAGTCCCGTCTGGTCGAGGAGTTCGTGCGGCGGGCCGGGACGATGCCGGTGCCGCCGGTGGTGGTGCGGGGCCGGTGCCTGCCCTACGGCGACGGCATCACGTACTGGCCGCTGGCCGAGATCCTCCGCGCATACTGCGGAGTGCTCGACTCCGACCGGCCGGACGCCGCCATCGACCGGGTCCGGGAGGCCATCGCGAAGCTCCTCGCGGACGGGGGCGGCGCGGGGCCGGACCCCGGCGAGGTGGCCGAGGCCCTCGCGTTCACCGTGGGGCTGCGCGAGACCGGATCCGAGCTAACGGGCGCCGACCCCCACACGGTCCGGGGGCGCGTCCTGGAGGCCTGGCGAGCGTTCTTCTCGGGCCTGGCCGGCCGGTTCCCCGCCGTGGCCGTGATCGAGGACATCCACTGGGCCGATCCCGCGATGCTGGACCTGCTGGAGGACGTGGCCGAGCGGGCGCCGGGGCCGTTGCTGTTCGTGTGCCCGGCCCGCCAGGAGCTCACCGCCCGCCGCCCGGGGTGGGGCGGCGGGCGGTGGAACTTCTCGGCCCTGCTCCTCGAACCCCTCGCCGCGGCGGACTCCGAGGTCCTGGTCGACCTGCTGCTCGGCGCCGAGGAGGTCTCCGAGGTGGTGCGCGACCGGATCATCGAGCGGGGCGGCGGGAACCCGTTCTTCCTGGAGGAGCTGGTCCGGCACCTGGTCGAGGAACGCGAGCGGATCGCCGAGGAGGAGGGGTGGCGCGCCTCGGCCGACGAGCTCGACGTCGAGGTCCCCGACACGGTCCAGGCCGTGCTGGCCGCGCGGATGGACCTGCTTCGTCCCGACGAGAAGCGGGTGCTGCAGCTGGCGGCGGTGGTGGGGCGGGTGTTCTGGTCCGGCCCCGTGGAGCGCCTGCTGGGCGGGGGGCCGGGGACGCTCCCGGCCGTGCTCGCCGCCCTCGAGGACCGGGGCCTGGTCATCGCCCGCCTGGCGTCGTCGATGGAGGGCGAGCGGGAGTACGAGTTCCGCCACATCCTCACCCGGGACGTCGCGTACGAGAGCCTCCCTCGCAGGGAACGGGCCAGCGCCCACGCCACGGTCGCGGCGTGGCTCGAGGAGCGGGCGGGGGAGCGGGCGCGGGAGTCGGCCGAGCTGCTGGCCCACCACTACGGCGAGGCGTACCGGGTGGTCCGCGAGGACGTCCGGCCCGACGCCGCGCGGCTCGAGGCGCTGCGAGTGGGGGCCTACCGGTTCGCGCTGCTTGCCTCCGAGGACGCCCGGGCCCGGCTGGTCCTGGAGGCCGCCGAGCGCCACGCGGAGAGCGCCCTGGCCGTCTCGGTCACGCCGCTCGAGCGGTCGCGGGCGCTCGCGGCGCTGGGATGGGCCTACTCCCACGGCTCGCGGGGGGACCTCGCGTGGGACTGCCTCCGGGAAGCCATCGACCTCCAGCGGTCGCTACCCGGCGCCAACGCGGCGGAGGTCGCCGCCCTGTGCTCCTCGGCCCTGGAGGTGGTCACCCGGTTCCGGGGGAGCATGCGGCACCGGCTGTCGGTGGCGGACGCCGGCCCATACCTGGAGCTCGGCGAGGAGGGACTTCCCGGCGGCGACGGCGAGGACCGGGTCCGCCTGCTCGTCGCGCGGTCGTTCTGGCCGTACGCGTTCCGCGACGGTCCCGGCGACCGGGAGGCGCTCGATACCGCGCTGGCCGCCGGGGAGGAGGCCGCCGCGATGGCCGAGCGGCTCGGCCGCCCGGACCTCGCCTCGGCCGCGCTGGACGGGGTGGGCAGCTACTACATCGCGCAGGGCCTGTGGGGGCGGATGACCAGCGTGCTCCGGCGGCGGGCCGATCTCGCCGCCCGGGTGGCCGATCCCATGGAGCTCGCCGACCTCCACTCGATGGCGTCCTGGGTCCATGTGCACGTGGGCCGGTACCGGGAGGCCCTGGAGGCCGCGGAACGGGGGTTCGCCTCCGCCTCGTCGGCGACGATCCTGGTCGCCCTCGACGCGCTCGACTTCCGGGCCGTCGCCAAGTTCCGGCTGGGGGACTGGGACGGCATGCTCGCCGACTCGCGGCTCATCGAGGAGCTGCTCGGCGAGCGGTTCGACACGCCGCCCGGATATGCGACGGACAACCTCGCCGCCCGCGCCTTCGTGATGGAGGCGCGTGGGGACCAGGGCGAGGCCAACCGGCTCCTGGAACGGATCCGGTGGCTGGAACGCGCCGAGGAACGACCGTCACCGGCGTGGGCCCTGTGGTCGGCCCGCACGCTGTCCCGGCGCGGCGAGCTCGCCGAGGCCACCGAGATCCTCGACAGGGCCAGGGAGCTTTCGCGCGGATACGGGCGCGACTACTTGCTCGAGGCCAGGTGCGACGTGGCCGCCGACGGGGAGGACTGGGCGGCCGCGCCGGCCATCGCAACGTCCGCCAGGGAGCACGCGACGGAGGCGGCCCTCCTGGCCCTGCCCCACGTCGTCGGCCGGTTGGAAGGGCTGGCCTCGGCGCATGCGGGCGACCGTGACACGGCCACGAGGCTCCTCGCCGGCGCCGCGGAGGGGTTCGCCGACCTCGGCGCGGCGTGGGAATCCGCGGCCACTCGGCTGCACCTCGCCCGGACGCTGGCGCAGGGGGTCGCGCAGCATCGCGCGGAGGCCCGAAGGATGCTCGAGGCGATCATCCCGGAGTTCGACCGGGTCCGGTCCCTCCGCGAGCTGGTCGCGGCCGGCGACCTGCTCGAGACCGTCGGGTGACCGTCCCGGCTCAGGACTCGGCGTCCCCCCGCCGTCCGCGGTAAAAGTAGTTCGTGACGACGAAGGTCTCGGTCCACGCCGAACCGGGGATGACGTGGAGGCCGTTGAGCAGCGTTCCCGTGAGCTCGTCGAACTCGTCGGCGCCGTACTCGACCAGCACGTCGTACGACCCGGCGACGATCGCCGATCCGTTGTAGCCCGGGACCACCGAGGTGCCGGCAAGTACCTCGAGCGCCCGGCCCGGCTTTGCCCGGATCCGGCTGAACGCTATGTGCGCGTACTGCTTGGTCCATCGGATCTGCTTGCCCCCGTCCTTGAGGGAGTACGACGTGTCGAACCCCGCCACGTGACCCGGGTTGCCGAATGTCTCCTGCAGCATGCGTGCGGTGTCACTCAGTTTCTCGAGCTCCAGGACGGCGAACAATGGGAACCGCCCGGTGGTCGCCGCGACGAACCGGAGCGGCTGATCCGTCCCGATGGCCCGCTTCTCGTCGACGACAACCGGATCCGCTTCCTTTGCGAAGATGTACAGATCGACCATGGCTCCACCCTCCTTAACCGGCTCGGCTGTGAGCGTAGTTGACGCCACGTGGCGGGCGAGCGCAAACGCGGCAAGGAGCTCGCTCTGGTTCGAGCGACGGGGCCTGGTGTACCTTGTGGTCACCATGCAGGAGACCGTCGGGCCGCGTCGCGCCGGCCCCCGTCGCCGCGGAGCGCTGGGTGCCGCATTGACGCCGGCGGGGGTCATCCTCTCGCTGGCGGGGCTCGTGGGCGACCTGCTGGCGCACACGCTCGACCCGGCGGCCCATGACCACGAGGAGCTGATCAGCTTCTCGTCGATCAACCCCTGGCACCTGATCCTCTTCGCGGGCATCGTCCTCACCGCCGCGGGCGGCATCCGGTGGGCGGTGCGCCAGCCCAGCGAGTGGGGCGGCCTCCTCGGCGGGCTGATGACGCTGCTGCTCGTCGCCGCCGTCGCCCTGGGCGGCTGGGCGGCGGTCCGAACCGACGCCACGCCGGCCGCGCACTCGCATCCCGCGGCCCGGGCGGCGGCCGGCCACCAGCCCGCCGTCGTCCACCAGCACGGTGGGACGGTCGCCGGTGAGGGCGAGGGTGGCTCCGCGTTCGGCGGGCACTCGCACGGGCAACCCGGACCCGTGTCGGCGGCGCAGCGCGTGGTCCTGGACCGGCAGCTCGCCGCAGCGAAGGCGGCCACCGCCAAGTACCACGACATCGCCGTGGCCCGCGCCGACGGGTACTTCCAGGTGACGCAGTTCATCCCGGGCCTGGGGCTGCACATGGTCAACCTCGGCATCCCCAATACGACCTTCGACCCGGCTCGGCCACAGATCCTGCTGTACGACCCCCAGGCGAACGGCGACATGCGCCTGGTCGGCGTGGCCTACCAGTTCCTCCACCGGAACGACACACCTCCCGCCGGGTTCGCCGGCGGTTCCGACGTGTGGCACTACCACAACGACCTGTGCTTTCAGAAGGGCGGCTCGGTGACGATCGCCAGGGACGACGCCTCCTGCAAGGCGGTCGGCGGGATCGCATTCCAGAAGCAGACGGCGTGGCTGCTCCACGCCTGGATCTGGTCGCCACACCCCGCCGGCGTGTTCACCGAGATCAACCCGAAGGTCGCGTAGCCGGCGTTTTTGACACTGGATTGAGACCACCGCGGTATTGCGGGCGGCACTCATCACATCTGATGATCCCGGTGCCCGCAGGCCGTCCAGCAGACCTGCTGGCCTCGATCCGGTTCGGAGCTGGCCATCCGTCAGGGGGACGACAATGCAGGTCGCAACCACGCAGTCAACTGGGTTCCTGGGCAACGGCTCGGGGAAGCCCTCCAATCGGAGGCGGTGGGTGATCATCTGGGCCCTCGTCGCGGCTGCACTGGTGGGCGGAGGCCTGTCGTTCTGGCTTCAAGTCAAGACGACCTATCAGCAGCGAGATCGCGCCATCGCGGCGGAGGGGCGCGCCGTACGGGACGAGGCCTCGTTGAACGCGACCCGGGGGCGGCTGTCCACGGCCGTAGATTCCCTCTCAACAGCGCGGGGAACCGTCGCCGAGACGCAGGTCCGGGTGAGCGACCTGAACCAGCGGATCTCGACCCTGGGGGCCCAGATAGACTCGCTCGAATCCAGCGTGCGCGTGGCTCAGCATGCCGCCGATTCGGCCTACTCACGTGCTCTCCGGACCGTCAAGAGCCGCCTCGCCAATCGCGAGGCCGCGGTTGCTCAACGCGAGAGGGACGTTACGCAGCGAGAGCAGGCCGTTAAGGCTGAGCAGGGAGCAATCGACCATAATTCCTTCGGCGATGGCACCTACCGAATCGGATCGGAGGTCTCCGCAGGTACTTACCGGGCCTCTGGCGGGTCGGGCTGCTATTGGGAGCGGTTGAGCGGATTCGGCGGCGGGATGAACGACATCATTGCAAACGGTGGGTTTAGCCCACACGTCGTCGTGACCATCCAAGCGTCGGACGCCGGGTTCAGCTCGAGCGACTGTGGGACCTGGGTGCCTCTCGGGTGAGGAGCGCAGGCCCGCACATATGCGGAGAATGCGTCGGAGGGCGCCCGACGCGGCCGCCCGTTTGTGGGGGTTGGATTCCTCAGCCCGTCAGCGACCGCGCGAAGTAGATGTCGCGGAACAGGGTCGCCACCGGCGTGGTCACGACGTCCCGGGTCCAGATCGCGTCGAGCGTCCCGTCCGCGTTGAACGCGCACTCCAGGAAGTCGCCGGGCGGCTCGTGGTCGGCGGGTGCCACCGGGTTCTGGGGGTCGAGCGACACCGGCACCGGCTTCTGGCTGGGGGAGAAGATCGCGCCGTACACGTACCACGGCTGGCTGTCGTTCGGCCGGTAGTAGTAGTCGATGCCGAGCCGCTTGCCGCTCGGCGAGACCGCCAGCCACGCGTAGTGGTACCGGCCGGCCTGCGGCGTGATGTCCTGGTGGCTCCACGTCTTCCCGTGGTCGGTTGAGTGGAACAGCACGAGCTTGTTCCCCACCGGGTCGTCGTTCGCGTCGAGCTTCGTCGCGTCGACGTACAGCGCCCAGATCGAGTGGTCGGGTGCGACGTACACGCTCGGCCAGCTGGTGGTGGTGTCGAGGGCCTTGTACGACCCCGCCTTGTACCTGGAGAACGTGCGGCCGTCGTCCGAGGAGACGTAGGCCCACAGCGTGCCGTTGGCCTGCACGGGCGTCGAGAAGTCGTCCGAGCCGCCGTCGTTCGTGCAGAACGCGTAGACGTAGCTCGTGCCACTCTCGGCCGCGGGCCGGCACCAGCCCGAGTCGTTCAACGTGTACCCGGTGAGGTTGAACGTCTGGCCGCCGTCGTAGGACTGGTACACGGTGTACCGGCCCGGACCGTTCCCGCTGCCGGGCTGGCCCTGCCCGCCCGTGTACGTGACCTTGTCGCCCTCGTTGCCGAAGTAGAAGACGTGCCCGTCCAGGTGGGAGACGACCCACGGGCGGTCGTCGACGGGCTCGCCGGCCGGGGCGACCGGGCGGTGGAAGTCGAGGCTGTACTGTCCGAGGCCCGAGACCGTCCACCGGGTGAACGTCACGTCGCCCACGTTCGTGTCGGTGAAGTACAGGTGGTGGGCGTCGTCGATCGACATGTCGCCCTCGTCGCCGAAGTCGTGCTGCTCGAGCGACGCGGGTGACAGGCCGGGAAGGTCGTGGAACGTCTTCCCGCCGTCGGCCGAGTACCAGTCCCACGACATGCTGCGCGTGTATGTGGGGGAGTTGGGATCTGGGCTCAGCAGCAGCTCCGCGTTCTCCTTGTGGGCGGTGGCGAAGATGTTCCCGAAGCCGTCGGTGTAGACGCCGGGCTCGTAGCCCCCGCCGCCGGTCGGGGTGACCTTCACCGGGGCACCGAATTGGGTCCGGGTGGTCGATGCGGCCAGCGCTCCGCCGGACGTTCCGGCGAGCCCGATCGCGGAGAGCATCAGGGCTCCCGCCGCGGCCAGGGCAATCCTTCTCATCGGGGCCTCCTCGCAGGGATGCGGACGTCGGTCCACGGACGGACCGCGGAGGACTCTTCCCCCGGGTCGGGAGGCTCGAAACGCAAGCCGGACAGCCGGCGGCGGGCGGCGGGCCGCCCCGCGGGATCCGGGCTAGGCGGAGGGGCGGGTCGTGCCGCCCGAGCGCTTCGCGCGGGACGTCTTGGCGCCGCCCCGGGTGACCGTGGCGCGCTTCCTGGCCGTGGACGCGGCGGGCTTCGCCGCGGACCTCGCCTTCGCGGCAGCGTCCTTCGCCGCAGCTCCCGCCGACGCGCCCGCCGTCTTCGCCGCGTCGACCGCCTTTCCGGCGGCCTGGCGGGCCTCCCGGGCGCGGCCAGGGAGCCGCTCGGCCGTGTTCCTGCTGACGTCGGCCACCCTCCGCCCGACGTCGGGCGCCCGCTTGGCCACGGTCCTCCCCACGTCGGCCGCCTTCCTGGCCACGTCGGGGGCCCGCTCCGCGAGGCCCCGGATGGCCTTGGGCGCCTTCTCCGCGACGGTCTTCGCCACACCGGGCGCCTTCTTGGCCACGGCCCTGCCCACGTCCGCCGCCTTCTTCGCCACCGCGGGCGCCCGGTCCGCGATCCCGGACAGGATGTTCGCCGCGGTCTCGGCCAGTCCCTTCGATTCCTTCGCCACGTCCTCACCTCCGACGGGACGCGCGTCGCGTCCGCGGCGCGAAGTTTGACCCAACCGATCCGGAGCGACAAGCGCGCCCGGGCCTACAGCGCCGCGCGGCCCAGGTAGGCGAGACGGACGGCGGGGTCGGCCGACACCTCGTCGGGCCGGCCGGATGCGATCACCGTCCCCGCGTCGAGCACGGTCACGGCCGCCGCCACCTGCCGCACCAGGCGAAGGTTGTGCTCGACGAGCAGCACGGCGAGGCCGCCGGCCGAGAGCCGGTCGAGGATCTCCGCGAGGCGGCCCAGATCGGCCGCCGCCATCCCCGCGGCCGGCTCGTCGAGCAGGAGGACTCGGGGCCGCGACGCCAAAGCGGCCGCCACCATCAGCAGTCGCTGCTCCGTCGCGGTGAGGCGCTCGCCCGGCACTGCCGCCCGATCGCCCAGCCCGACCTCGGCCAGGGCGTGCACTGCCCGTTCGCGGGCGTCCGCGGCGTCAGCCCGGGCGCGGGGCGTGGCGAGGATCGTTCTGACGGTGCCCGCGTCCCTTCGGCGGACCTCGGTGCCCGCGATCGCCTGCTCCAGGGCCGTGAGGTCGGGGAACACGGCCGTGCCCTGGAGGGTCCGAACGACGCCGACGGTGACGCGTTCCCTCGTCGACAGGGACGTGACGTCTCGTCCGTCGACGATCACGCTGCCCTCGTCCGCCGCCAGCTCCCCGGCCAGGAGACGGAGGAGGGTGGTCTTGCCGGAACCGTTGGGACCGATGAGGGCCCGGACCTCGCCGGGGACGAGCGCGAGGTCCACCCCGCCGACGGCCACGACGCCGCCGAACCACCGCACGAGGCCCCGGCCCTCGAGCACCGGCCCGACGGTGGCGTCCGGCGAGGGCGAAGGCGCGCTCCCGCGCGCCGCCCGGGCGCTCGCGTCCGACGTCTCCCGGGTCGGGGCTTGCGGCTCCGCTGCACGACGGGCCACCCGTCTCAGCCGGCGCCACCAGTCGGCGCCCAGCCGGACCAGGCCGCCCCTGCCCAGCAGCAGCAGCGCGGCGAGCAGCAGCACGGCCGCCACGACCGGCTCGAACCGCTCCCGCTCCACGCCCGCAGCGTTCCCCAGCGCCGCGGAGATCCGCGGCAGCGCGGCCAGCACGGCGGCCCCCGCCACCGGCCCGAGCGTGGTCCCAGCACCACCGAGGAGGACCGCCACGAACAGCTCGACGGACCGCAGCGGTCCGAACGACGCGGGGTCGGCCACGCCGGCCACCTGCACGGCGAGCGCGCCGGCGGCCCCGGCCACGCCGGCCGCCGCCACCACCGCGCCCCATTCCAGCCGCTCCGCCGGCACGCCGAGCGCCGCCGCGGCGGCCGGGCCCTGGCGCAGGGCGGCGAGCCCCAGGCCGGGGCGGTTCCGGGCGGCGGTGCGGTAGGCCAGCAACGCCACCACCACCAGCGACAGTGCCGTCTCGTACAGGATCATCGGGGTCATCGCCACAGCCGGGCCCAACCCCGCGAAGCGGAACGGCACGTTCCTGACGACCAGTCCCTGGGCCCCGCCGGACAGGCCCGGGAACGCAGTGAGCGCCAGCCCCACGAGCCAGGCCACCAGCCAGGTGGCCACCGCTACGAAGGCCGGGCGCAGCCGCGTGGCCACCACGCCGACCACTGCCCCCGCCGCGAGGGCCAGCGCGATGCCAACTGCGGTTGCGGACGCGGGGTCCCAGCCGGAGACTCCGGTCAGCCGCCCCACGGCGAACGCCCCCACCGCCATGAAGGCTCCCTGGGACAGCACGGGGATGCCCCCCAGGCCGACCGCCGCGTTCAAGCCCACCGCGGCCAGCACGGTGCACATCCATCCGGCCGCGTCCCCGGTCCGCGCCGTCCCGATCACCGACGGAGCGGCGAATGCCGTAACGGCCAGCGACAGCCAGGCCCACGACGCCGGACTCCAGCCCGAGCGGAGGTCGGCCGCCGCGCCTCGCACCGCCAGGCGCACCCCCCGAGCCACCCCCACGCGCTCCCGAGCCCTCACGATTCCCGCCCCGCTGTCCGGGCCCTGCGCGTCCGCCTGGCTCGGCCCCGACCCCCGGACGCCACGGCGACCGCCACCACCAGCACCAGCGGGGCCACGTCGCGCCACTGGGCGCCCAGCCGGAGCGCTCCGACGTGCAGGGTCACCACCCCCGCCTCGACCAGGCCCACCACCAGGCCGCCGCCGAATGATCGCCACGGCGAGCCGAACCCGGCGAGCAGCGCGGCGGCCAGTCCCTTCAGCCCGATGAGGGCGCCGGTGTCCGCGCTCACGGGCGCCCCCGGGGCGGCGAGCACCGCCGCCAGGGCGGCGATCGCGCCCGTTCCGGCGAACGCGAGGGCCAGCAGCCGATCCACCGGCAGCCCGACGGCGTCGGCCGCGTCGAGGTCCATGGCCACCGCCTGCAGCGCCAGCCCGTGCCGGCTCCGCCGCAGCACGAACACGGCCCCTGCGGCCAGCGCCACGCCGACGGCGATGACGAGGAACGCCCGGGCCTGCACGGTGGCGCCGCCGCCCACCGAGATCGCGCCGCCCCGCCCGATCCGGTCGAACGGGAGGAGGTCGGGGAACACGTACGAGTCCCGCACGAACGCGGCGGCCAGGAACCCATGGACCGCGAACGCCGCGGCGACCATCGCGCCGACCCACCCGATCGTCGAGCGCCGGCGGAGGAACGGCCGGACTGCGAACGCGTACAGCGCCAGGCCCGCCGCGACGGCCACGGCCAGGCCGGCCACCAGGCCCAGCCCGTACCGGACCGGGGAGACGTTGGTCGCGGTGACCGGACCCGTGCCTCCGGCCACGGCCAGCGTGACCAGGACCGAGAGCCCGACGAGGTCACCGAGCGCGAAGGGCACCACGCCGGTCAGCCGGTAGGCCAGCGAGGTCCCGACGGCCACCAGCCCGTACACGGCCCCGGCGGCCAGGCCGCTCACCAGCACCTGGACAATCAGCGACACGCGCGCTCCGGGACGTGGGCCAGTGTTGACGCTGGGCGAAGCGTCGCCGGAGTATAGCCGTGCCGTGCTGCCCGGATTCCGAACCGCGCTCCCGACCGGCGCGCGCCCCACCGGGCTGCGGGCCTCGTTGCGCTCGGCCGCGCTCGTCGGCTGCGTGGTGTTCCTCGTGGCCTGCTCCGCCGATCGCCCCCGGACGGCGCCCTCGACGCAGTCCAGCCCCACGAAGCAGTCGCTCATCGGCGGTGGCGGGGTGACCCGCCCTACCGCGGCCCCCTCCGGCGACCTCCCCGCCTGCAAGTTCCCGGCACGGATCGCCACTCCCGACTGGCTGCCGACCGACCTCCCGTTCCCCGCGGGGGTGTACACGTACCAGGACCTCAGCGACTCGGATGGATACCACCGGGCCCTGATGGTCATCCCCAGCGACCTCACCACCTGGACGAAGTTCGTGCTGGAGGAATGGCCGAAGGCGGGCTACGTCCTGGGCCGCGGCGACGCGGAACCGGGCGAGGTCGAGGACCAGTTCCTGAAGGCGCCGACCGTCGGCGCGTTCAAGGCGGTGTCCGTGTACTGCTCGCCCGGCTTCTCGAGGATGCTGCTGGTCTTCGCCGAGCAGAGCCCCGGCCTGCCGGTCCTGCCCAGTGCCTCGGGCTCGGCCGTGAACCCGACCGCCTCGCCGTAGCCCGGCGATCAACTGCGGCTCCAGGCGACGACCGCGCCGAGCAGCAGGAGCAGGGCCACCGCGGCGACGGCGACCGTCCCGAGCGGCCCATGGTCTGACGCGGGCACGGGGGGCGCGGCCGCCACCCGCGGGGGTGGGGACAGCTCGAAGGCGTAGGTCGTGTGGGCGGGGCCCGTGGGGTCGGGGTTGCCGAGGTACGCGTCGAACTGGCGGAGCCTCGCGGTGCGCCACATCGTGTCGAGGATCAGGGCGGCCATGCGGCGTCCGTCGAAGGTCCCGGGGGCGGTGCGGACGCCGCGCTCCCAGGTCGAACTCGTCGGCGGCGCCAGGACCTGGGGGGAGGGCAACGCCGGCTCGACCGACAGCCCGATCGCCGGGAGCCGGAGGTCCCGGACCCGTGCGGTGAGCTCCACCGTGTGACGGAGCGGCCTTCCCCCGCCGAGCACCGCGTCGAACGCGACCGTGCCGGCCGGGGCCACGCCGCTGACTCCGGACGTGCGCTCGAGGTGGAGGGCGCGCGCCGTCAGGTCGATCGAACCGCGTACCCGGGAGGGCGCCTCGAGCCGGACGGTGCGGAACGTCGCCCCGGAGACCTCGATCGATCCCGGCACGCCGCCCGTCCCCGGCGACGGCCGCCGGCCGGCCCGCAGGTCGTCGCGGATCGCGTCGAGGACCGCAGCCCCCCGGGCCGGGTCGACCGTCCCATCCACGACCTGGATGGGGACCGCGGAGTTGTTCGTCACGATCATCCGGAGGTGCAGCTCCCCGGACACGGGAGGGCCCGGCTCCACCGGCTTCCCGTCCACGGTCATCGACAGGGCGACCCGGATCGGCAGGCGGACCTCCTCCTGTCCGGGAATGAGGTCCAGCCGCGCCCCGAGCGACTTCGTGCCCGAGCAGAACCCCTGCCACAGGACCGAGCCCCGACGGAGCCCTGGTTCCGACTCCGAGCCGGGCAGGGCCGCGACGTCCGACGCCGGTCCGGGGATCTTGAACTCGAAGTCTCCGACACCCGACAGGTCGAGCTGCTGGTCGTCGACTACACGCGCCGGCGACCCGTCGAGGTCGAAGCCCACCCGCACGCGCTCCGCGTCCGCGACAGGGCCGGGGAGCCGCGTCTCGACGCCCCCGGGTCCGTTCAGGACGCGTTCGATGTTGATGGCCACCGCGATGGCGTCGGTCGCCGTCGGGAGCTTCACCGTCGTGGTCCCCTGCTCGGCCCGGGCCGTCGCCGCCGGCCCCACCGCCAGCGCGGCCACGGCGGCGCCGACCGCCACGCGGCGGCACACCGAACCGCGGCCCACCGGGCTCCGCGCCACCTGTTCCCCCTCCGGTCAGCCGGTCTGGTCGATGGTGGGCAGCGTGGACGACAGCGGGTCGTCCCTCACCGGGCGGTAGGTCATGTCCCGGAACGTCGCGAAGTAGATGTCATCGTCGATCACGCCCTCGTGGTTCTTCTCGTTGAATCCCCGCTCGTCGCCGTTCGCGCCGCGGGTCTCGACCTCGTTCAGGGCCTGGACCAGGGGCGCTCCGGCCTGGCCGTGCGTGGCCTCGACGGCCTTGGCCAGCACGTTCACGAAGTCGTACGGATACATGGCGTAGTCCGGCGGCTGGAACACCTTCGCTCCGTCGGAGGTCGTGACGCCCGTGTCGTCGCGTCCGAATGCCGCGACGTAGGCCCGCTGGAATCGCAGGAACGGCCCGGCCCCCCGCTCGGCCGTCATGCGACCGGCGGCGAAGGTCAGTCCGTCCACCCATTCCGGGTGGTCGGCGAGCTGCTGGCGCACCAGGGGGTCCTCGCCTGACGGCGGTGCGTACACGGGCACGTCCCATCCGCTGCTGCGGGCCGCCCGGAGGACCTCGGCGACCGTGGCCGCCCGGCCCCACACCAGGAGCGCGGTGGCCCCGGCCCGGCGGGCCTCCAGGACCTGGGGCGCGACGTCGGTGCCCGACGACGGCACCGTGATCTTCGCCGCGACAGCCCTGGGGATGTGGTCCCACGCGTCGGCCAGCGCGACCGCGCCCTGGCGGCCGTAGTCGGTGTCGTCTGTCATCAGCGCGACCTTCAGCCCCTTCGGCTCGAGGTACTCGGCGTACCGGAACGAGACGCCGTGGTCGGTGGGCGCGATGCGGAACACGTCGGGCCGGGCCACGGGATCGACCTGGCCCTCGCCTCCCTGGTACACGACGCAGATCGGGACGTGGGCGGCATCGGCGACCTCCCACGACGCGTCGATCCCGGTTCCCTCGTCGACGATCGCGACGGCGCCGTCCTCGACGGCCTGCCGGACGTTGGCCACCGCCTTGGCCGCCGACAGCCCGCTGTCGTAGCGCTTCACGGTGAACGTGTACGAGGCGTCGCCGACGCGGATGCCTCCCCGGCGGGCGATCTGGTCTACCGCCAGCCGCACACCCCGGGCGATGGTCGTTCCGACGAACGCGTCCTGCGAGAACGGGGCGTCGACGGCAATCAGCAGCCGCTTCCCCGACGTCGGCTCGGCGCCCCCCTTCCCGCATGCCGCCAGCACCACCAGCATCGGGACCAGGACGAGCGCACGGCGACGAGGCGTCCTCCGCATGGGAGCGCGAGTGTACGGCGAGGTATGCGATTGGAGGTGTCCACCGGGCCTCTCGCGGAGGAACGCGGCGGGCGAAGGACCCCTCGAACGCCGTCCGGTGTGACAGGATTCCGGACGTGGCGGAGCGCGGGGTCGTGCACCGGGGGCGCCGTTCGGCGCGCCGTCAGGCCGGCCTGCAGGGCGGCCGGTACGTCCTGCGCTCGCTCGTCGGCGAAGGCGGCATGGCCGAGGTGTTCGCTGCAGCCGACACCGTCCTCGACCGTCCCGTGGCGGTGAAGGTACTCCGCGAGCACCTGGCGCACGATCCCGTCGCCGTGGCCCGGTTCCGCCGTGAGGCCCGGGCGGTGGCGGCCCTGTCGCACCCCAACATCGTGGCCATCCACGACGTCGGCACCATCGAGGAGGAACAGGTCGCGGACGGACGGCGCATCGCCCGGGCCCGGCCCTTCCTGGTCACCGAGCTCATTGTGGGGCAGCCCCTGGACCAGGTGATCCGCCGCGACGGACCGCTGCCGTGGCAGCGCGTCGCCGAGATCGGTGAGGCGGTGGCAGCGGCGCTGGCATTCGCCCACGGCGCCGGCATCGTCCACCGCGACCTGAAGCCGGCCAACGTGATGCTGACCCCGTGGGGCCACGTCAAGGTGCTCGACTTCGGCATCGCGCTGGCGGCGTCGTGGACGCCGGCCACCGACGGCGGGAGGGTCCACGGAACCGCCGAGTACCTGTCCCCAGAGCAGGCCCGGGGGTGGGCCGTCGACGGGCGCTCGGACGTCTACTCCCTGGGGGTCGTCCTGTATGAGCTGCTCACGGGCCGGGTCCCGTTCGTGGGGGAGAACCCGGTCGCGGTGGCCCACCAGCACCTGGAACGGCTGCCGGCCCGCCCTTCCTCGCTCCGCCCCGACGCCTCGGCGGAGCTGGAGCGCGTGATCCTCCGATGCCTGGCGAAGGATCCCCGGGACCGGTACGACGGCGCTGGCCCCCTGCGGGCCGCGCTGCGGTTCGCCCGGATGGGAGCCGCCGCCGGGGTGAGCGCCCCGGTCGACGACCCGTCGGCCACCAGGCCGGTCGGGACGGCGCCGCTGGCCGAGACGCCGCCGGGCGGTTGGGCCACGGTTCGGCACTCCGCCGCCCGGAGCTCGCCCACCGTCCTGGACCCGCTCGCCGACCATCCGCCGGACCTCCCGTCGCGCCGCCGCCGGTGGAGGCGGGGCGCGGGTGCGTCGATCGTGCTGGTGCTCGCCGTGACCGGCGCGCTGCTCGGTCCGTCGGTGTTCCGCTCGGATCCGGCGGCGGCACGCGGGGACCGGACCCGCCCGGCGCCGGCGGCTCCCACGTGGCTCCGCGCCCGCTCGTTCTGCCTCGGCGTCGGCCGCACCGCGGTCGCGCTTCGCTGGAACCGGGTGGGATCGCCCGGCGTGCGCGGCTACCTCGTGTACCGGAAGGACTCGCCCGACTCCTGGCCCGAGCTCGCGGCACGGCTCGACGGCCGCGACGCGACCGCCTTCGTGGACCGCGACCTCCCACTGTCGAGCACGCCGATCTACTCCGTTCAGGCCGACGGCGGCAAGGTCGCGAGCGCCTCCTCCCCGTCGGTGGGCCGGATGACGCCCCCCTTCTGCTTCGGGTAGCCCCCGCCGACGCGGTCGGGCGGCCCGCGGTACCATCGGGCGCTGTCGACACGACCCACGTGGCCGGAGGTGATGCGCACATGGCGCGACTCGGCACGATCGCCCGCCGCAACCTCACATCGTGCTCGTTCTGCGGAAAGAGCAGCGACGAGGTCCGGGCCATGGTGTTCGGCTCCGGGGTCCGGATCTGCGACGAGTGCGTCGATCTGGCCGTGGAGATCATCCGGGACCCAGACGGTGGAGGAGTTCACCTTCGGTTCCGCCGGGAGCGGACGCTGCCGGACCAGGCCGCGGGGTGGCTCACGCCGACCGGCGTGGGCGACGAGGCCCGCGACGACATCGATTTCCTGACGGAGGCCCTCCCCGACGTCGACGACGAGGGCGACGGGGACGTCGACATCCGGCGAGGGTAGCCAGGAAGACCGCTCCCGGGCTTGGGTCAGAGTGTGACCAGCTGCTCGCTTAGCTCCCGCTACGCGGGTCTGACCGTGATCGTGAGTTCGGTTCGGCCCGTGCACGACCAATCCATCTTGACCTCTCCGGTGGTGTTCTGACCGGACCAGTCGAGTTCGGCGTCCCTGGGGTCCTGCTCGCTCTTCGTGAGTGTGTAGCCCGCGCTCTGGAACGCGTCCTTGTACGCGGCGAACGCGCCGTCAAGGTCGTCGCTGAAGTACCCGACGACGACCAAGGAAGGTCCGGGCTTCGACGAGGCCGTGTACGTGGCCTCCCGGGGCGAGGGGAACTTGGCGGGGAGCTTCGGGGTCGTGGCGAGCGCCGGTGAGGCCGCCGGGCAGGCCGCGGTCGGCGCTCCCTGCTCTTCCTCCGAGTCCTTGGCGTCCCCGCCATGGCTGCACGCGGCGAGCCCCATCATCGCCACGAGGGCGAGCGCCATGATCCTGGGCATCGAGCCTCCTCTTGTCGCCGGGGGCTCAGTTTGGCAAACGGAACCGTCCGCCGACTTCATAACTGAGGCCACGACGCCCTGATCCAAACCGACCCACCACCCGCTCCCGGGGGGGAGGGCTCGGGCACCGTACACTGAAGGGGTCCCTTCCTTCCTACGAGGACTCCGTATGCCCACCAGAGACGACATCCGCAACGTGGCCATCGTGGCGCACGTCGACCACGGCAAGACCACGCTGGTCGACGCCATGCTGTGGCAGACCGGCTCGTTCCGCGCGAACGAGAACGTGAACGAGCGCGTCATGGACTCCATGGACCTCGAGCGCGAGAAGGGCATCACGATCCTCGCGAAGAACACCGCGGTGCGGTACGGCGGCGTGAAGATCAACATCGTCGACACGCCCGGCCACGCCGACTTCGGCGGCGAGGTCGAGCGGGGCCTGACCATGGTGGACGGGGTGCTGCTGCTGGTCGACGCCAGCGAGGGGCCCCTGCCCCAGACCCGCTTCGTTCTGCGGAAGGCGCTGGAGGCCCGCCTGCCGGTGATCCTCGTGGTGAACAAGGTCGACCGGCCCGACGCCCGCATCGACGAGGTGGTCCACGAGGTGGAGGACCTGTTCCTCGACCTCGACGCCGACGAGCACCAGATCGCGTTCCCGATCCTGTACGCGAACGCCCGGGCCGGGTGGGCCTCGACCGACCCCGAGACGCCGAGCTCCGACCTCAAGCAGCTGTTCGAATCGCTCCTGGAACACATCCCGGCGCCGGAGCACGACCCGGCGCACCCGCTGCAGGCCCTGGTCACGAACCTCGACGCGTCGCCGTACGTCGGCCGGCTGGCGCTGTGCCGCGTGCTGCACGGCGAGATCCGCAAGGGCCAGCAGGTGGCGTGGTGCCGCCGGGACGGCTCCATCGACCGCGTGAAGGTCACCGAGCTGTACGTGACCGAGGCACTCGACCGCGTCCCGGCAGACTCCGCGGGGCCAGGCGAGATCATCGCGATCGCCGGCATCCCTGAGGTCACGATCGGCGAGACGCTGGCCGACCCGGACGATCCGAGAGCGCTCCCGGTGATCAACGTCGACGAGCCCAGCCTGTCGATGACGGTCGGCATCAACACCTCGCCGCTCTCGGGCCAGGACGGCGACAAGCTCACCGCCCGGCTCGTGAAGGGCCGGCTCGACCAGGAGGTCGTGGGCAACGTCTCGATCCGCGTGCTGGACGCCGGCCGGCCCGATGCCTGGGAGGTCCAGGGCCGCGGCGAGCTCCAGCTGGCGGTGCTGGTCGAGATGATGCGCCGGGAGGGGTTCGAGCTGACGGTGGGGAAGCCCCAAGTGGTGACCCGCGTGGTCGACGGGAAGGTCCATGAGCCCGTCGAGCGCCTGTCGATCGACGTCCCGGAGGACTACCTCGGCGTGGTCACCCAGCTGCTCGCCCTGCGCAAGGGCCGGCTGGTGCAGATGGTGAACCACGGCACGGGCTGGGTCCGGATGGACTACGTCGCACCCGCCCGGGGACTGATCGGGTTCCGCACCGAGTTCATGACCGAGACCCGCGGCACCGGCATGCTGCACCACGTGTTCGACGGCTACGAGCCGTGGCACGGCGACCTCCGGACCCGCCCGACCGGGTCGCTCGTCGCCGACCGGCAGGGCCTCACCACGCAGCACGCGCTGCTGACCCTCCAGGAGCGCGGCCAGCTGTTCGTCGGGCCCGCCGCCCTGGTCTACGAGGGCATGATCGTCGGGGAGAACGCCCGCGCCGAGGACATCGACGTGAACCCCACCCGGGAGAAGAAGCTCACGAACATGCGCTCGTCGACTTCGGAGGAGCTGGTCAGGCTGATCCCGCCCCGGGAGCTGTCCCTCGAACAGGCGCTGGAGTTCATCCGAGAGGACGAGAGCGTGGAGGTGACGCCGCACTCCGTCCGGCTGCGCAAGGTCCTGCTCGATCAACTGGAACGGACCCGCGCCGGCCGCCGCTCCCGCGCTCCGGCCTGACCCGCAGCCGGGCCCCGGCGCGTACGGGTTCGGTCCGGGCGGGACGCGGGTACATGCGTCGGGTGAACGCCCTCGACGGAGGGAGGGATCCGTGTCCATCGGGCTGCTGATCCTGCGAGTGGTGCTGGGCGGGCTGTTGATCGGCCACGGCACCCAGAAGCTGTTCGGCTGGTTCGGCGGTGGGGGCCTCGACGGCTCCGTGCCGATGTTCGCGAAGTTCCGGTACCGCCAGCCGCGGCTCGCCGCGGCGGCCGCGGGAATGACCGAGACGGGCGGGGGGCTCCTGCTGGCGCTGGGGCTGCTGACGCCGCTTGCGGCAGCTGCGGTGATCGGAGGGATGGTCAACGCCTCCGCCGCGAGCGCCCGCAACGGCCTGTGGGCGACCAAGGGCGGGTTCGAGCTGCCGTTCACCTACGCCTGGTGCGCGGTGGCGCTCGCGTTCACGGGGGCTGGGGCGACCTCCGTGGATCGGGCGCTCGGATGGCGCCTCGGTGGGGCGTGGTGGGGCCTGGCGGCGGTGGCCTTGGGGGCGTGCTCCGGGTTCGCCGTGCTGGCCACGCGCCGCCCCGAGGCCCAGGAGGAGCCGCAGGCCGAGCAGCGCCGCGCAGCCTGACGCGGGCGATCGGAGACACCCCCCGTGCTGGGCCGGCGGGTCGTGGCGGTGCGGCCTCTGCGGGCCGATACTCCGCGGGTGACCCTTGGCGCCCAGTACGCGCTCGGCCTCCTTGCCTTCTTCGTCGTCGGCGGTGGAATCCTGTGGTGGACGGTCGGGACTCGGTCCGGCATGGCGTCGCGGAAGCGCGCGCTCGAGCGCCTCGCCGCCCAGCACGGGATGACGTACAGCCAGTTCGCCGGGTCGCTCGGCGACTACCGGTTCAGGCTCCTGCGCGCCGGCGACACGCGGATGTTCATGAACGTCCTGTCCGGGCCCTGGAACGGCATCCCGGTTGTCGTGGCGGACTACTGGTTCGGCGGCTCGCGACCGTCGAACCCCTATCGGATGCGGCGGCGGCGTCGGAAGAGCTCGAGCCACCAGTACTCCCTGGCCGTCCTCGGGGTGGGGGCGCGGTGCCCGCGCGTGGCCATCGACCGGCAGGCCTTCCCCGTGACGGTGGCCGAGCACCTCGGCCTGGGGGACATCCCGTTCGAGTCGGAAGCGTTCGACCGCCTGTTCCGGGTGCGGTCCACGGACGCCAGGTTCGCCACCGAGCTGGTCGACCAGCGGATGATGGCGTGGCTGCTGTCGACCGGGGGCGACTACGGCTTCGAGGTCGTCGGGCACTCGGCACTGGTGTACTGCCAGTTCGTCGACGCGGCAGGCATCCCCACGCTGCTCGACACGGCGGCCGCGTTCGTGCGGCACATCCCCGATGTGGTCACGCACCGGGCCGGGTCGCTGGGGCGGCCGGACCCGGCCGACGCCCCCAGCCCGGTCGCCGGCCTCGCCGAGGCCGACGCGAAGGCGCTCCGAGAAGCCCGGGCGGACGGCGAGGCCTGACCCGCGGCCGGCCAGCCGCCCGCCGATCTGGGGTGGAAGGCCCTCCTTCGTCCGGTTGACGCCACCGGCCTGCTTGGGGAGCATCTGCACGGCTTGGGGACGTCGTCAGGGGGAGCCGCCGAGGTGGTGGAAGCCATGCGTACGCAGCTCGAGGAGTCGGCCGTGGCCGCCCTCAGGGATGGGCTCCGCGGGGACGTCGTCGTGCCCGGGGATTCCGACTACGACGCCGCGCGGGTCGTGTGGAACGGCATGATCGACCGCTTCCCGGCGATCGTGGCCCGGTGCGCCGGAACCGCCGACGTCATCGCCGCCGTCCGGTTCGCCCGCGATCAGGACCTGGTCGTCGCCGTCCGCGGCGGGGGGCACAGCGTGGGGGGCTTCTCCACCTGCGACGGCGGCATCGTGATCGACCTGTCCGGCATGCGGGGGGTCCGGGTGGACCCGGAACGGCGCGTGGCCCGGGTGAACGGCGGGGCGCACCTCGGCGAGCTGGACCGCGAGGCACAGGCGTTCGGCCTGGCCTGTCCGGTCGGCGTCGTCGGGCACACCGGGGTGGCCGGGCTCACGCTCGGCGGAGGCATGGGCCGGCTCCAGCGCAAGCTGGGATTCACGATCGACAACCTGCTGTCCGTCGAACTCGTCACCGCGGACGGTCGCCTGATCCGTGCCAGCGAGGAGGAGAAAGCCGACCTGTTCTGGGGGATTCGCGGCGCCGGGGCGAACTTCGGCGTGGTGACGTCGTTCGAGTTCCGGCTCCACCCGATCGGGCCGCTCGTGACGCACGGATGGGTCGCCTATCCTGCCGACCGCGCCCACGAGAGCGTGGCGCGCTTCGCGGAGTTCGCAGCTACTGCCCCGCACGAGTTCATGCCGTCGATCAATTTCGGTGCCGTGTCGCCGGAGGATCCGTGGCCCAGCCTCGTCGGTCAGACGGTGGTCCGGCTGGGCGGGACGCACTGCGGCCCGGTGGAGGACGCCGAGCGCGACCTCCGATCGCTGCGAGCAGGTGGCGCCCTCGCGGACACGTTCGAGCCCAAGCCGTACCTGTCCCTCCAGGTCTCCGGCGACGAGGCCATGGCGTGGGGCAAGCGGTTCTACATGAGGGGCGGGTTCGCGGACGCCATCACGGACGAGGTGGTCGACGCCTGCCTGGAGCACGTCGCGGATGCGCCCGGTGACTGCGAGATCTCGCTCTGGGGCCAGGGCGGCGCCATCTCCCGAATCCCCGACGACGCCATGGCGTTCACCGGGCGGGACGCGGCCTTCTGGATCGGCGCCGAAACCTTCTGGGAGGACCCGGCACGGGACGACGAGTTCGTCTCCTGGGGCAGGACGGCCTGGGACGCGCTCAAGCCGTTCACCGCGGCGGGACACTACGTCAACGACATGGTCGAGACCGGAGAAGCGGTCGTCCGCTCGGTCTACGGCGACGCCAAGTACGAGCGCCTCGTCGCGCTCAAGCGCGCCTTCGACCCCGACAACGTGTTCCGGCTGAACCAGAACATCCGACCCTGAGTCGGGTGGCGCCATCGGCCGAGCGCCGAGGGCCGTTCCGCGCAGAGGGGGTACGACGGCGGTCGTAGCCGGCGACCACGACCTGCGCCACCCGGAGTATCCGCCGACGCCCTCCTCGCGCGATGACGGGCTGGGCGCGCGGACCTACGCTCCTCGCATGAGCTCCGTGCGTGTGAGTCCTCAGGTGGAGACGACGCCGCGGATGAGCCTGCTCTACGACTGCGGCCTCGCGGCCGCCCTGATGGTCTTCATCTCGGCGGGGTCGTATTTGGCCATCGAGCACCAGCCGCCGAGCCGCCCGTTCGACGCCGGGACCATCGCGCTGGTGGTCGTCGCGGCCGGCGCGCTGGCCTGGCGGCGCCAGTTCCCGGTGGCGGTCCTGGCCGTGGTGTTCGGAGCCACGCTCGCCTACCGCGCCGTCGGGTACGCGAACGGGCCGATCTGGATCGCCCTCGTGGTCGCCTACGTCACCGCCGTGGTCCGGGGCCATCGGCTGGCCGCCGCGGTCGTGGCGGTGACGGGCCTCCCCGCATTCCTGTGGATGGACGCACTGTTCGACCGGGGGCCGGCTCCGTCAGCGGGTGCCGTGGCGGCCCTGGCCGCCTGGCTCATCGTGCTGCTGGGCGTCGGCGAGGCGGTGCGGATCCGGCGGGAGCGTGTGGGAGAGGCGGCCCGCATCCGGGAGGAGGAGACGCTCCGGCGGGCGAGCGAAGAGCGGCTGCGCATCGCCCGGGAGCTCCACGACGCCCTCGGCCACCACCTGTCCCTGATCAACGTGCAGTCCGGGGTGGCCCTGCATCTGGGCGATCAGCTCCCGGAGCAGACCCGGGGCTCCCTGACCGCGATCAAGCAGGCCAGCAAGGAGGCGCTGACCGAGCTGCGGTCGGTCCTCGACATCCTCCGGCAGGACGACGAGCGGGCGCCGCGGTCGCCCACGTCGACGCTGGACCGGCTCGACGACCTGGTGTCCCAGGCGGGGGCCGCGGGACTCGAGGTTCGGACCGAGACCGACGGCGAGGTGCGCCCGGTGCCATTTGGCGTCGACGTGGCGGCGTTCCGGATCGTGCAGGAGGCGCTGACGAACGTCACCCGCCACGCCGGCCCGGCCACGGCGACCGTTCGCGTCTCCTACGGAGAACGTGACCTCACGGTGCAGGTGGACGACGACGGGCGTGGCCCCGCATCATCCGTTCCAGCGGGGGGCGGACGGGGGATCGTCGGCATGCGGGAGCGGGTGGCGGCCCTGGGCGGCGAGCTCGAGGCCGGGCCCAGGCCGGACGGTGGGTTCCGGGTGCGGGCGCGGCTGCCCCTGGACGGGGCCGCGTGATCAGGGTCCTGCTCGCCGACGACCAGGTGCTGGTGCGAGCGGGGTTCCGGGCGCTGCTCGACGCGCAGCCCGACATCGAGGTGGTGGGCGAGGCGGACGACGGCCAGGCGGCGGTCCGGATGGCCGGAGAGCTCACGCCGGACGTCGTGCTGATGGACATCCGGATGCCGGGCATGGACGGGCTGGAGGCCACGCGGAGGATCGTGCACGACGAGCGGCTCGACCGGACCCGGATCGTGATCCTCACGACGTTCGACGTCGACGAGTACGTCTTCGAGGCGCTGCGGGTCGGCGCCAGCGGATTCCTGGTCAAGAACACGGAGCCGGACCTCCTCCTCCAGGGCGTGCGGGCCGTCGCCGCGGGGGACGCGCAGCTCTCGCCCGGGGTCACCCGCCGCCTGATCGGGGCGTTCGCCGGAGGCCAGGCCCCGGCGTTCCCGCCCGGCTCGGGCGCCGACCGGATCCTGGCCACCGTGATGTTCAGCGACATCGTCTCGTCCACGGAACGGGCCGCGGAGATCGGAGACCGCCGGTGGCGCGACCTGCTCGATCGCCACGACGACCTGGTCCGAAGGGAGCTCGACGCCCACGGGGGGCGCGAGATCAAGACCACCGGCGACGGGTTCCTCGCTCTGTTCGACGCGCCGGCCCGGGCGATCCGGTGCGCGGCCGCGGTCCGGGACGCCCTCCGAGCTCTGGGGATCGAGGTCCGGATCGGGCTGCACACCGGGGAGGTCGAGCTGCGGGGGAACGACGTGGGAGGGATCGCCGTGAACATCGGTGCACGGGTGGCCGCCGCGGGCTCGGGGGGCGACGTGGTGGTGTCGAGCACGGTCCGCGACCTGGTGGCGGGGTCCGGCATCGGGTTCGTCGACCGCGGCGAGCACGACCTCAAGGGCGTCCCGGACCGGTGGCGGCTGTTCGCGGTGGAGGACCTCGGTTCCGCATGATCCGCCACCGGCTTCGCACGCGCCGGTCTCGGGGCGGGACCCGATGATCACGGTCGTGCTGGCCGACGACCAGGCGCTGGTGCGCGCCGGGTTCCGCTCCCTGCTGGACGCGCAGGACGACATCGAGGTGGTCGGGGAGGCCGGCGACGGCGAGGAAGCCCTCCGCCTGGCTGCGGAGCTGACGCCGAACGTCGTGCTGATGGACATCCGGATGCCGGGGGTCGACGGCCTCGCCGCCACCCGGCGGATCGCGGAGGACGACCGCCTGGAGGACGTCCGGGTGGTCATCCTGACTACGTTCGGGCTGGACGAGTACGTCTTCGAGGCCATCCGGTCCGGCGCCAGCGGGTTCCTGGTGAAGGACACGGAGCCGCAGGAGCTCGTCCAGGCCGTTCGGGTCGTGGCGGGCGGCGACGCGCTGCTGTCGCCGAGCGTGACCAGGCGGCTCATCCAGGAGTTCGCGGCGAAGGCGAAGGAGCCTGTGGCCGTGGAGGGCCTCGAGGAGCTGACGGACCGCGAGCGGGAGGTCGTCGCCCTGGTGGGCGAGGGGCTGTCGAACGACGAGATCGCC
The DNA here is from genome assembly GCA_045805265.1 of Actinomycetota bacterium. Classification (GTDB taxonomy): domain Bacteria; phylum Actinomycetota; class UBA4738; order UBA4738; family JACQTL01; genus JBJMLO01. The sequence goes on along the minus strand of JBJMLO010000011.1, from coordinate 235,804 downwards.
GCCCGGCTGTTCCTGAGCCCGGCCACGGCGAAGACCCACGTGAGCCGGGCCATGGGAAAGCTCCGGGCCCGCGACCGGGCCCAACTGGTCGTGATCGCCTACGAGTCGGGCCTCGTCCGTCCTGGCTGGGCGGGCTGAGGCCACCCGCGCCTCCATGCGATCGCGATGTACTTGATCCGCGAAAGGAGGTCGAGCGATGGCTACGTTCGTGTTGATCCACGGCGCCGGCGACGTTGGCTGGTACTGGCACCTGGTGGACGCCGAGCTGCGTCAACGAGGCCACCTCGCCGTCGCCCCGGACCTGCCCTGCGAGGACGATGCGGCCGGTCTCACGGAGTACGCGGACGCCGTGGTCGATGCGATCGGGGACCGGAACGAACTGGTCGTGGTCGCCCAGTCGGCCGGCGGGTTCACCGCGCCGCTCGTGTGCGAACGGGTGCCGGTGAAGCTGGTCGTCCTGGTCGCGCCGATGATCCCGGCTCCGGGCGAGGCGCCCGCCGACTACTGGGCGAACACGAGATACGACGAGGAGGCGCACGAGCGGTACGACGACGAGGTCGCCCTCTTCTACCAGGACGTGCCGCCGGAGCTCGCCTCCGAGGCACTGGGGAGAGGCCGCACGCAGTCCGAAGCTCGAATGGGGGAGCCATCCCCGATGAAGGCATGGCCCCGCGTCCCCACCCGCGTCCTCCTCTGTCGCGACGACCGCCTGTTCCCGGCTTCCTACCTTCGTCGGGTGGCCCGCGAGCGTCTCGGCATCACGCCGGACGAGATCGACGGCGGGCATACGCCGGCCCTCAGCCGCCCGAAGGAGCTTGCCGAGCGTCTCGATGCCTACGCCGCCGAGCAAGGGCTCTCCGGAGGCCACCCAGCCGTCTCGTAGCATCGCGGGTGCGCCTGCTTCCCCGGCGGTAGGGGTCCGCCGGCGTGTGCGCCCGGTGGGGTAGTCGAATTCGCGCCCGAGGGCCGACGCCGTCCGGCCGCCCGCTCGCCACCATGGAGGGAGACGAGGACTCACATGGAGGTGAGCGCGATGGTGGCAGTGTGGTTCGGGCACGCATGGGGACACGGTTGGGGAGGGCCCTGGTTCCTGCTGTTCCCGCTGTTCTGGCTCGCGGTGGTCGTCACCCTGGTGGTGGTGTTCCGGCGGCGCCGGTGGGACCACTCGCATGGCGGCCCCGCCGAGCAGGCGCTGGGGGAGCGATACGCCCGGGGGGAGATCACCGAGCAGGAATACCGCCAGCGCATGTCCGTCCTTCGGGAACGGCCGCGATGATCTGACCGGCCCCGGCCCCGGCCGAGCTCCCTCCCAGTCGCCGGTCGGGCCGCACCGGCGGCGTGGGAAGATGGCCGCTTCGTCGTTCCAGGGGAGGAAGCCAAGTGGGTGGGATGGAGCCGCGTGACGTCGGCGAGCTGACCGGGGTGCTCGACCCCCGGGTGTCGCCGGACGGGAACCAGGTCGCGTACGTGGTGTGGCGGATCGACCGCGGCGCGAACGAGTACCGCAGCGCGATCTGGCTGGCGCCGCTCGACGGCGACGGCGAGCCGCGGCAGTTCACGTCCGGGACGAAGCGCGACGGCTCGCCGCGGTGGTCGCCCGACGGCTCGCGGATCGCGTTCACCTCGGACCGCGACGGCAAGGCCGCGCAGCTGTACGTGATGCCGGTGGCCGGTGGGGAGCCCGAGAAACTGACCTCGCTGAAGGAGGACGCCACCGAGCCGGCGTGGTCGCCCGACGGCTCGCGGCTGGCATTCGTCTCGCGGGCCCCCGACCCGGCGTACGAGGAGGAGGACGCGAAGAAGCGCGCTCCCCGCCGGTTCACCCGGCTGCAGTTCAAGCTCGACAACGAGGGATGGACCGGGGACCGTCGCCAGCACCTGTTCACCGTCCCGGCCGACGGCTCCGAGGCGGCGCGGCAGCTGACCGAGGGCGACTTCGAGGACGACAATCCGACCTGGTCGCCCGACGGGAAGCGCATCGCGTTCGCGTCGGCCCGGGACGAGGACTGGGACACGACGACCGTCCGCGACATCTACGTGGTGGACGCGGGCGGCGGCGAGCCGGAGCGCTTGACCGGTGCGGACGGGTACGCCGCCCACCCCTCCTGGTCGCCCGACGGCGGGCGGATCGCATACCTGTTCCAACCGGGCATCTTCGACGAGCCGCGGCACGGCCAGGCCGCGGTACTCGACGTCGCGTCGGGGGAGCGCCGCACGCTGACCGGGGCGCTCGACCGGAACTGCAACCCCTACCCGCCCATGCGCGAGCCGGCCTGGGACGGCGACTCGGTGCTGTTCGCGGTGGAGGACTCCGGGAACACACACCTGTACCGCGTCGCCTCTGATGGCTCCGGCGATCCGGAGTTGGTAGTGGGCGGCGACCTTCAGGTCACGGGATTCGACTCCGCGGGAGACCGCGTGGCGCACGCCGCCACCACGCCCACCCGGCTGAGCGAGCTGTTCGCGGGCGAGCGCCGGCTGACCGCAGTCGGCGACGACTTCGCGGCGGCGCGGGAGTTGAGCGCGCCCGAGCGGTTCACCGCCAAGAGCGATGACGGCACCGAGGTCGAGGCGTGGATCATGCGCCCGGTCGGCCTCGAGGACGGCAGGAAGTATCCGACCCTGCTGAACATCCACGGCGGGCCGTTCACGCAGTACGGGAACCGGTTCTTCGACGAGTTCCAGGTCTACACGGGCGCCGGGTACGCAGTCGTGTACTGCAACCCGCGCGGTTCCTCGGGCTACAGCGAGGCGTGGGGCCGGGCCATCCGGGGACCGGTCGAGGGCGGCCCGGGGTGGGGGACCCGCGACTACGAGGACGTGATGGCGGTCACCGAGGAGGCCGTGCGCAGGTTCGACTTCGTCGACGGCGAGCGCCTCGGCGTGCTGGGCGGGTCGTACGGCGGCTACATGACGACGTGGATCCTCGGGCACACCGACCGGTTCCGGGCCGCCTGCAGCGAGCGCTCGTGCAACAACTTCCTGCTGGAGGGCGGGAGCGCGGACATCGGCTGGATGTTCAAGGGGGAGCTGGGCGCGTTCTGGTTCGAACGGCCGGACGCGTACCTCCAGGTCTCGCCGAGCACATACGCGGCGAACATCACGACCCCGACCCTCATCCTGCACAGCGAGAACGACCTGCGGTGCCCGGTCGGGCACGCCGAGGACCTGTTCACGATCCTGCGGCTCAAGAAGCAGGAGGTCGAGCTCGTGCGGTTCCCGGAGGAGAGCCACGAGCTCACCAGGTCGGGCTCCCCGGTCCATCGCATCCAGCGCTTCGAGATCATCCTGGACTGGTTCGACCGCCACCTGAAGAAGGACTGACCGTGTCGCGCGTCGTCGTCGTGTCCGGCGGCGGCACGGGGATGGGCCGCGCGATCGCGAGGTCGTTCGCGCTGGACGGCGACCGGGTAGTGATCCTGGGGCGGCGCGAGGGGGTGCTCGCCGAGGCCGCCGACGCGATGAATGCCGAGGCGGGCGGGTCACTCGTGACGTGGGCCGCCGCCGACCTGTCCGTCCCGGAACAGGTCGAGCCGCTGGCGGAGCGGATCGGCGACTTGGACGTGCTCGTCAACAACGCGGGCGGCGTCGACCGCTCCGGTCCGGCGAGCCTGGAGGAGGTCCGGGAGGGCTGGGAGCGGGACCTCGCCACCAACGTCCTGACCGCGGTATTGCTGACGACCGCCCTGGAACCGGGGCTGCGCCGGCCCGGGGGGCGGATCGTCAACATCAGCTCGATCGCCGCGCTGCGGGGCGGCGGGGACTCGTACTCGGGCGCGAAGGCGGCGCTGATCGGATGGACCTACCAGCTGGCCACGGAGCTGGGCTCGGAGGGGATCACGGCCAACGTCGTCGCACCGGGGTTCGTCGAGGACACCGAGTTCTTCGGGGGAACGATGACCGAGGAGCGGCGCGCCCGGCTGATCGGCCAGACCCTGGTGGGGCGCGCCGGCCGTCCCGAGGACGTGGCCGCGGCGGTGCGCTACCTCGCCTCGCCGGAGGCCTCGTTCGTGACCGGGCAGGTGCTGCAGGTGAACGGCGGCGCCCTGCTGGGCCGGTAACCGCGGCCGGCGACGCCCTCCCGGAACCGAACCTCGGGCGACGGGCCTGCAGCGGATCGTCGTGCCTCCGGGCCGTCTCGTTCCATGCTTGCGATAACGCCTGGGCGCTACGGAGGCTCTGTAGGGGAGTGGGGTTGGAGCTGGACGAGGATCTGGGTTTCGACGCGCTGTACGCCCGGGTCGGGCCGCGACTGTGGCGGGCCGTCCTGGCCTACACGGGCGGCGACCGCGACGTCACCGACGACGTCGTCGCGGAGGCATTCGCCCGAACGCTCAAGCGCGGCGCCGACATCCGGACCCCCGAGGCGTATCTCTTCCGGGTCGCGTTCCGCCTGGCGGCGAGGGAGCTCCGGCGCTCTCCGTCGTTCCGCGACATCCCGGACCGCGCGGTGTGGGACGAGCCCGGGCTGGCCGAGGTCTTCGACGCGCTTCGCCGCCTGTCGCCGGGGCAGCGTGCCGCGGTGTTCCTGCGGTACCAGGCGGACCTTCCGGTCGACGAGGTCGCGCGGCTGATGGGGACGTCGTCCGGCGTCGTGCGCATCCACCTGCTCCGGGGACGGCGGAAGCTGGCCGCGATGCTGCGGGACGACGATGACTGAGCGCTGGCGCGAGAAGCTCGGGCGCCTGGGCCGAGCCGAGCCCGACCGGGAACGGATCCGGTCGCTCGTAGAGCGCGGCCCGCGGCTCCCCGGCGGGGACCCGGGTTCCGGCCGGCGCCTCGTGGCCGCCGTGGTGGCCCTGGCCGTGGCGGTCGCCTCGTTCGCGCTGGTCGTGACCGTGTTCCGGGGGAACCACCCCCGCGTGTCGTCCACGACCCCGCCGCCCACCCCAGCGACGAGCGGGGCCTCCCAGCCATCGGCCCTGGACCCGGCGGCCATCTGCAGGGTGCCGGCCTACGACCCGGACGTGGCGCTGCTCGTGGGGAACGAGACCGTCCAATACCCGAGGAACGTGCTCGACGAGACGGGCACGCCGGCATCGGCGCTCGACGGCCCGGCGGCCGATGCGCTGCGCGCCCGCTTGGCCACCCCGACCGCGCAGAACGCTCCCACGGACGGGTGGCGCGCGATCTCGACATCGCCGACTGCGGTGACGTTCGCCGCTCCGTTCAGCGCCGGCGAGTGGTGGATCGAGGCATTCGAAAGCCACGAAGGCACGTGGCGCTCGATCAACGAGGAGATCGCCGAGCGGCGCCAGACCCCGGCGCAATTGGGTCACGACCTCCAGCTTCGGTGGAGCGGGGACCTGGTCCTCCAGGCGGGAGCGTGGAACCATCCGCTCGAGGTCGTGAACGACCGGCCTTCCCCGTGGGTGGGCGATCCTGAAAGCATCGAGCGGTTCGCCGCGATCCCGCACCTGTTCGATCCGGCCACCGGACAGCCGGTCGGGTCGGGCGCCAACGACGTCTTCCGGCCGGCGGGCGACCTCCGGCTGGCGCCCGGCTCGGGGACCGCGGTTCCGGTGGCATTGGGCGCGAGCCTGGCCGCTCTGCGTCCTGGCACCTACGCCCTGGTCGCGTGTCTCCCCGACCTGGCGCTGGCGTCGCCAGTCGGCACGCTCCGCGTCGCCGACGACGCCGTGGTGCGACCGGTCCATGTCCTCACGTACGCACCCACCGGGGTCTCCATGACCGCCCTCGCGGGCGGCCGGCTCGCGGTGCTCAACGGCTGCCTGGGGATCGGGAACCTTGGGAGTGGCCCCGATGAGGCGACCTACGTGCTGTGGCCGCGGGGGTACGCGCTCGTGGACCGGGGCGGCCGTCAGGTGCTGATCGATCCGGTGGGTGAGGAGGTCGGCGGGCTGGGAGACGAGGTGAGCCTGGGCGGGGGCGGCGGGCCGCTCCGCTTGGTGGAGCACGAGGCGATCGGCGGCATCCCGGAGCCGTGCCGGACCGGCGGCGGCTACTTCATCGTATCCGGATCCTCCTGAGACGGTCCCGCCAGGAGTCGCGATTCGCACGCCTGGCCTCCCCGGGGCATCATCGGCGAGGCGCCCGGCTCCGGGAGGAAGGTTCGAGCGATGAGCGCGTTCACCGATGCCGAGATTCGGTACCTGCGCGACCAGACCCTGGGTCGCGTCGCCACCGTCGGGCGGGACGGCCGGCCCCACATCACGCCGGTGACCTTCTACTTCAACTCCGACGAGGACGCGGTCGACGTGGGCGGCATCTTCTTCGGGAACACCAAGAAGTGGCGCGACGCCCAGCACCACCGGGAGGTCACGCTGCTCGTCGACGACGTGCTGTCGAACCCGCGCCGGGCCCGGGCGCTCGAGATCCGCGGCGACGCCGAGGCGCACGAGACCGGCGGGAACGAGATCAATCCGCGATTCCCGAAGTTCGCCTCCCAGTTCATCCGTATCCGCCCGAGACGGATCGTGTCCTGGGGCCTGGAGGAGGGCGGGACCGACGCGGCCGGCATGAACATGAACGCCCGGTCCGTCCCGTAGAGGCCTGAGCCAGCTCAGGAATCTGGTATCGCCGAGACCGCGCTCCAGGGTGGCACGATTGCGGTACGGCACTGTAAGTGCTATTCAGTAAGTATGAATCAAGTACACGCCACGATCGCGCAGCAGGGCTTCGACCTGGACGCCAGCGACGTCGAGCTGCAGCTTCGGAACGTGTTGCCGGAACCGCTGGGCGACCATTACGTGGTCGTCGCCGGCAGGCGCTTCCCGCCGAAACAGGTCATTAGCCTGGTGACCGGCCTCGACCGAGCCGATTTCAACACGCATCAGGCCCGCCGGATCCTGAGCCGGCTCGGATTCACGGTGGGGCGGCGGAGCCGCGAGCCCGCCTCCGTCTCACCGGATCGGCCCGGCCCGCACCGCGGCCGGGAGGCCGACCTCCTCCGGCCGTTCGCGGGGCGATGGGTGGCCCAGCGGGGGCTCGAGGTCGTCGTTGCTGCGGACACGCCACATGGGGTGCTGGAATGGCTTGAGCGGCACAACCAGAAGGCGGACGCGATGTTCCGGGTTCCAGGCGACGAGGCCGAGGCCACCGGCGTGGCACCCGGGTGAAGTTCCAGTTCAAGGAACTGCCGGGAATGTCGAACGACTACCTTCGCCCTGCTGTCCCGGTGACGGTGGAGGGGATCGCCCGCGCTCCACAGCTCTGCCTGCTGGACACGGGCGCGCTCCACAACCGATTCGCCGCCTGGGTCGCCGATGCCGCGGGGATCGATCTGTCCGACGCCGACGAAGAGCGCCTCGGGGTCGGGGGTTTCGTCGCCTTGGCGCGGCGGGCATTCGTGCAGCTCACGCTGGGCGAGGTGACCTGGGAGGCCCCCGTGTGGTTCTGCGACCCGTGGCCGCTGGCGTTTCACCTGCTCGGCCAGGAAGGGTTCTTTCGGTGGTTCGAGGTTCGCCTTCGAGCGGCCAGCTACGAGATCGAGATCACGCCCGAGGCGTGAAGACCTCCCCTACGACCCGCCGACCTTGCCCAGCAGGGCGTCGAGGAGCGGAGGGCCGTCGGGGTCGATCAGGTCGTGCAGGTGGGGGTTCTCGATGCCGACGGCGAGCACGCGGGCAGCGTCGACCGCCTCGGGGTCGCCCAGGTCGCGCCGGTACAGGTACGCGTGCACGGAGAACTCGCGCATGCCCGACCGGCCGGCCAGCGAGGCCAGGTCGGTGACCCAGCCGGCCACCATCGGGTGTCGCGCCGCCACCGCGACGGCGCACAGGGAGTCGAGGACGTATCCGCGCAGCCACAGGTGGGTGTCGCGCTGGCGGGCCGAGCGGGTCAGGGCGTCCTCCAGGACCCCCACCGCCCCCTCGAGATCGCCGCGCGCGGCCGCCAGCAGGCCGAACCCCCGGACCCCGTAGGCCTCCCAGCAGGCGTCGTCCACCTGGCATCCCAGCGCGTACGCGTGCTCGAACTCGTCGGCCGCCCGGTCCAGGTCGCCCTGGCGGACCCACACCTCCGCCGTCAGGGCCTCGGGGAACGCGAGGAACGCCGTCCACCGCGCCCTCTTCGCAAGCCCCCGCGCCCGTTCCAGCATCTCCTCGGCCCGGCCGAGGTCGTTTCGCAGGAGATGCGTCCGGCCCAGGACGGTCGTCGACCAGGCCTGCTGCTTCACCTCGCCGGTCGATTCGGCCAGCCGGATCGACTCCCGGAACGCGGCCTCCGCCTGGTCGTGGGCGCCGACGTCCGCGTGGGACGTCGCGACCACGGCGCCGATCCTGGCCAGCTCGCGGGGGTCCCCGTCGGCCAGCTCCTCGGCGGTCCGGAGCCAGGTCCGGGCCCGCGGGTAGTCGCCCCGGAGCAGCTCGACGTACCCCAGCTCCCGGTGCGCCGAGGCGGCCACCTCCCGCCGTCCGGAGGCCTCCGCGACGGCGATGCTCCGGTGCAGCGCGGCAGCGCCCTCCTCGTCCTTCCCCTTGGTCGCGTGGACCAGCGCCGAGCCGAGCGCGAACAGGGCCTCGGCCTCCAGGGTCGTCTCGCCCGCCTCCCCGCTGCCGGCGACGGCGTCCCGGAACCGCTCGAGCCCCGCCTCGATCGCCCCGGCGCCGACCGCGGCCTCGCCGGATTCGAGCAGGGCCTGCAGCGCCGCCCGCCCGGGGATGGCGCCGGCGCCCCGCCGGGTGACGTCCGGACGGGCGGCCTCCGCGAGCTCCGGGCCGGGCTCGACCCCGAGCTCCCGGCGGAACAGCTCGACCGACGCGGTGAGCTGGCGCTCGACGGCGACGCGGTCTCCCGCTCCGGCGAACGCCCGGATCAGCAACACGTGCGCGTCCTCGTCCAGCGGATCGGCCGCCACGAGGCGCGTGGCGAGCTGGACCGCCGCGTGGCCGTTTCCGGAGGCGAGCGCGCGGAGGGCGCCCTCCCGGAGCACGGCCCCCCCCAGCGCCTGCAGCCGGCGGCGCTCGCCGAGCAGCCATGCCGTGAACCCGGGACTGGCTTCGATGTCCATCCCCTCCAGCAGCTCCCGGCCGAGGCCGGGGAGCTCGACCGCCTCCCGCGAGGTCCCCGCCATCAGCACGTGGACGTCGATCACCGAACCCGCGGGCAGGCGGAGTCGCACGGCGGTCCCGCTGCCGACCGTGTCCGGCCCGCCCAGCAGGCGGCGAAGCTCGGACAGGTTCCACCGGAGGGCCCCGGCCGGGTCCTCGGCCTCCGGGAACAGCAGGTCGATGAGCTGCTGGCGGCTGGGCGCCCGGTCGGACAGGGCCAGGTACGCCAGCAGGGCCCACACCTTCCGTCCTCTCGGCGCGGGGTACACCACGCCGTCCCGGACGAGGTGCGGCGGCCCCAGGAGGTGCGTGGCCATGGGCATGCCGTAATCCTGGGGGCACGGATCGATTCCGACAAGCCCTCCGGCCTCACACGGCTCCTCACACGCCCTCCCCCTACGGTCCTCCCGCCCACGAGGCTCGAGGGCGCCCGGAAGGGCCGTGCGGAAGGAGGCAGGATGAGCGCACCGACGATCGACACGCCGAAGGAGATGGAATTGCTCCGGGGGCAGGTTCGGGGGGCCGTGATCTCGCCGCAGGACGAGGGGTACGACCAGGCCCGGCGCGTCTACAACGGCATGATCGACCGCCGGCCGGCCGCGGTGGTGCGTGCGGCCAATGCCGGCGACGTCATGGCCGCGGTGCGCCTGGCCCGCCAGAACGGGCTCGAGCTGGCGGTCCGGGGCGGCGGACACAGCGTCCCCGGATTCGGAACCTCGGACGGGGGAGTGGTGATCGACCTCTCGGGGATGCGCGGCGTCCGGGTGGACCCGGCCGCCTCCACCGCCCGGGCGGAGGGAGGAGCGACGTGGGGCGACTTCAACGCGGCGACCCACGCGTTCGGGCTGGCGACCACCGGGGGGATCATCTCGACGACCGGCGTGGCCGGCCTGACGCTCGGCGGCGGCATCGGGTACCTGGCGCGGGGGTTCGGCCTGTCGGTCGACAACCTCCTGTCGGCGGACGTCGTGACGGCCGACGGACGGTTCCTCACTGCCAGCGAGCGCGAGAACGAGGACCTCTTCTGGGCGCTGCGGGGCGGCGGGGGGAACTTCGGCGTCGTCACCTCGCTGGAGTTCCGGCTGCACCCCGTGAAGGAGATCTACGGCGGGCCGATGTTCTTCGAGCTCAGCGAGGTCGGGAACGTCCTGCGCTTCTACCGCGAGTACATCGCCGACGCCCCGGGTCAGATGGGAGTATTCCCGGCCTTCCAGATCGCCCCGCCGCTCCCGTTCATCCCGGAGGACCGCCACGGCGACACGCTCATCGCGATGGTGGCGTGCTGGGCGGGACCGATCGACGAGGGCGAGAAGGCCCTGCGGCCGTTCCACGACGTGGCGCCGGTCGTCGCGGAGCACGTCGGCCCGATGCCGTACCCGGCGCTGAACAGCGCGTTCGACGGCCTGCTCCCTGCCGGCCTCCAGCACTACTGGAAGGCCAACTTCGTGAAGGAGCTCACGGACGAGGCCATCACGGCCCACGAGGTCCACGGGCCCGAGGTGCCGTACGTGAGCTCGACGATGCACATCTACCCGATCAACGGCGCGGTGCACGAGGTGGCGCCGGACGCGACGGCCTTCGGCCACCGGGACGCGAACTTCGCCACCGTGATCGTCGGCGCTTGGCCCGACCCCGCCCAGAACGAGGCGAACACGAAATGGGTGCGGGACTACTACACGGCCACCGCGCCGCTGTCAGAGGAGGGCGGCTACGTCAACTTCATGGCCGGCGACGACCAGGACCGGATCCGGGCGAACTACGGCGGCAACTACGAGCGGCTGGCCGGCGTCAAGCGGAAGTACGACCCGGACAACCTGTTCCACCTGAACCAGAACATCGAGCCCTGAGGCGGGACGGCCCGACCGGCACGAGGGCGGGTGCCCGTGCCGGTCCGGCCATCGCCCGGGATTCGCCCAGGAGGGCGCCACAGGGTCCACTGAGTGCTGTCATCCCCCACTCCTGAGGATTTTCCGCACCCAGGCAGCGGGCCGACCTCCTTGGCCGGGCACCCCCGGCCGTGCCAACATCCGGGCATGCCGACCGACGACGGCCGCGGCGACACCCCGGCCAGACCCCGGCCCCGGCCGCTGCTGGCTCGGGGCATCCTGGGCCTCACGATCGCGCTGGCCGGAACCGGGCTCACCTTCTCCGTCCTCGAGGTCCTCCACGACAACGCCCGCGGGTCCGCGAACAACCTGCTGTCGCTGTCGGACCTTCCCTTTCTGATCGCGTTCGTCGCCACCCCCGTCGTGGGCTACGCCCTGGCCTCGCGGCGCCCCGACAACGCCATCGGGTGGCTGCTCGCCGGCGTCGGGGCGGCCTTCTCGATGGACCTCCTCCTGAACTCGTACGCGTCGTACGCCGTCCACGGCGGGGCGGGTGGCCGCAGCCTGGGGGTGCTGGCCGCGGCGATCGACGGCCCATTCTGGGTCGCGATCGTCGCTCCCCCCGCAACGTTCCTGCTGCTGCTGTTCCCGGACGGTCACCTCCCGTCGCCGCGGTGGCGGTGGTTCGCGCGGGTCCTCGGCGCGGGGCTGGCGCTCCTCTTCCTCGGAATCCTGTTCGGCCCGGGGAAGCTCGACAACAGCCTGGTCCCCAACGAGAACAACCCGCTGGGCATCGAGTGGCTGCGACCGTTCGTCTCGGTCGCGCTCGGGCTGGTGGTCCTGCTGCCGGTCGGCATCGTCGCGTCGGTCGTCAGCCTCGTCCAGCGGTTCCGTCGCTCCACGGGGGTGGAGCGGCTGCAGCTCCGGCTGCTCGTCATCGCCGCGGGGATCGTGGGCGTCCTCTACGCGATCGCGATTCCCGTCGGCCTCTCCTACGGCTGGGAGCCGAGCACGACGCCGGCGTGGGTGGACGTCCTCCAGGGCGCCGCGATCGTGTCCTTCGCCCTCATCCCGGTCGCGATCGGTGTGGGTGTGCTCCGCTACCGGCTGTTCGAGATCGAGGTCGTCGTCAACCGCGCCCTGCTGTTCGGCACGCTCGCCGTCTTCATCACCGCCGTCTACGTCGCGATCGTGGTCGGTGTCGGCGCGGTCGCCGGCAGTCAGGCGGATCCCGTGCTCTCCGCCGCCGCCGCCGCCGTCGTCGCGCTGGCGTTCCTGCCGGCCCGGCGGCGGGCCCAGCGGCTGGCCGACCGGCTGGTGTACGGCAAGCGCGCCACCCCGTACGAGGTCCTGTCCGAGTTCTCGGAACGGCTGGGAAACACCTACGCGATCGACCAGCTGCTGCCGAGGATCGCGGGCGCGCTCGCGGCCGGGACCGGCGCCGGTCGGGCCGAGGTGTGGCTGCGCATCGGCGACCACATTCGGCCCGAGGCGACATGGCCCGAGGACGCGGTCCCGGAGGCGCCCATCCCGGTCGCCGACGGCTCCGAGGAGGCGGTGTCGCCAACCTCGATGTTCGAGCCCGTCCGCCATCAGGGCGAGCTGCTCGGCGCGCTGTCGATCAGGAAGAAGCCGGGTGAGCAGCTGACGCCGCTCGAGGAACGGCTGGTCCGCGACCTGGCGGGCCAGGTCGGGCTGGTCATGCGCAACGTGGCCCTGACCGAGCGCCTCATGGACAACGTCGAGCAGCTCCGGGCCTCCCGCCAGCGCCTCGTCAGCGCCCAGGACGAGGAACGGCGGAAGCTCGAGCGCAACCTGCACGACGGGGCGCAGCAGCAGATCGTCGCGCTCGCGATCAAGCTCCGCCTGCTGGAACAGCTCATCGAGCGTGATCCGGAGAAGGCCCGGGCCACCGCCTCGGCGCTCCAGGCGGAGGCGAGCAGCGCGCTCGAGGACCTCCGCGACCTCGCCCGGGGCATCTACCCGCCGTTGCTGGCCGACCAGGGTCTCGTCGCCGCGCTCGAGTCGCAGGCCCGGAGGTCGCTGGTTCCCGTGACCGTCGAAGCGCACGCCCTCGGCCGGTATCCGCGGGAGCTCGAGGCAGCGGTCTACTTCTCGTGCCTCGAGGCGCTGCAGAACGTCGCCAAGTACGCGGGGGCGTCGCGGGCCACCGTGCGCCTGTCCGACGGCGACGGCCGGCTCCGGTTCGAGGTCACCGACGACGGCGTCGGTTTCGAGGCGGCCGAGACGTCCTACGGGACCGGGCTCCAGGGCATGGCGGACCGGCTCTCGGCCGTCGGCGGGGAGTTCCACGTTCGGTCCAGCCCCGGAGCCGGGACCACCGTCGCCGGGGTCCTTCCGACGCCCCACTGAACCGCGAGCCTCGGCCCGAGGCGTTCCCGGCCCCTGGCCGTAGTGCGCTATGCGGCGTTCGGGTCGTTCGTGTAGAGGCCGAACTTGTTGCCCTCGGTGTCCTCACAGGTCGCGAACCACCCCATGCTGGGGATGGCGGCCTTGTCCTGGAGCACCGTGCCGCCCGCCGCCACGACGGCCGCCGTGGCCTCCTCGATCGAGTCGACCGTCATGGTCAGCGTCGTCACCGAGCCCTCGGTGCGCTGGAACAGCGCGCCGTTGATCCCCGGCACGGCGTCGCCCGTGGTGGCCAGTCCGTAGTATGCCGGCGCGCCCGGATACCGCTGGAACGACCAGCCGAAGACCGTGCCGTAGAACTGCTCGGCTCGGTCCGGGTCCTCGACGGGGATCTCGAAGTGCCCGGGTCGATTTGGCATGTCGTCCTCCAATGGTCGAAGGTGGGTGCTCACCCTACCGTGCGTCGCCGAGCACCTCATCCCGGCCTGACGTGTGGACGGGTAGCGTGGAATCACCGACGAAGGAACTGGGTTGTTCGAGGACAGCATGGATCCCCAGCGCGTGATCCGCAGCTACCTGGTCATCACCGGGCTGTTCACGCTGTCCGCGTCGCTGATCTGGGGCATCAACACCCTGTTCCTGCTGCACGCCGGCCTGAGCATCTTCGAGGTGTTCGTGGCGAACGCCGCGTTCACGGCGGCCATGGCGCTGTTCGAGGTCCCCACGGGGGTCGTGGCCGACACGGTCGGGCGCCGCGCGTCGTTCCTGCTGTCCGAGGCCACGCTGGCGGTCGGGACGCTGGCCTACGTGGGCGTGGCCGCGATCCACGGCGGGCTGCTGCTGTTCTGCCTGGCCGGGGTGATCCTGGGTCTCGGCTACACGTTCTACTCGGGCGCCGTCGAGGCGTGGGCCGTGGACGCGCTGAAGGCGACCGGCTACCAGCGCGAGCTGGACGGCGTGTTCGCCAGGGCCTCCATCGTGTCCAGCATCGCCATGATCGTGGGGACGGTCGGCGGCGGGCTCCTGGGGCAGATCAACCTCTCGCTGCCGTACATCGCGCGCGCCGCGTTCGTGCTCATGGCGTTCGCGGTGGGGTTCCGGACCATGCACGACATCGGCTTCACCCCCCGGGCCCTGCACCTGCGGGGCATCGTCGGCGAGATGCGGAAGGTCGGCCGTGCCGGCATCACGTACGGCTGGCAGAAACCGGCCGTCCGACTCCTGGTGCTGGAGTCGTTCGTGACCTGGGGGTTCTTCTCCTGGGCGTGGTACGCGTGGCAGCCCTACTTCCTGCAGCTCTACGGGAAGGATGCGATCTGGCTGTCGGGCCTCATCGCCGCGCTGTTCTCGCTGGCGGGCATCGCCGGGAACGCGCTGGTCGGACGGCTGGCGAAGCCCGGCCGGCGCCGGACGACCATCATGCTGGGGGCGGCGGCGGTCTCGACCGCGACCATGGTCGGCACCGGCGTGATCCGGTCGTTCTGGGTGACCGTGCCGATCTTCCTCCTCGGCGCCGTCGCCGGCGGCCTCATCCAGCCGGTCCGCCAGACGTATCTTCATCACTCGATCCCGACGACCGAACGGGCCACGCTGGTCTCGTTCGACTCGCTCCTGGGCAGCCTTGGCAGCGTCGGTGGCCAGACCGGCCTGGGCTTCCTGTCCCAGGAGCGGTCCATCCCGGCGGGATTCGTGGTCGGCGGCCTGGCCACGGTCATCGCCGTCCCGCTGTTCGGCCGACTCCGGTCCCTGAACGAGCCGGCCGACCGGATCGAGGCCGAGCCCCCGGAGCGGGACGCCCTGCTCGACCAGGCGTCGGTGGCCGAGGACCAGGTGCCCCTGGGCTGACCCTCCGTCGTGGTTCGACCGCGACGAAGGGCAAGTCGCGGGTCAATGTGGTCGGGCGAGCGAGGCACCGAGCGCGCGAGGGCCGCCACGTCAGGATGGGGCGCGCGCTGAACCTCCCCCAGAGCCTCAGCCGCCCCCATCCGCCGATCCTCGTCGCCCGCTACGCGGACGCCTGCAACATCCCGCCGACGCCGGAGCTCCTGCGAAAGCTCGACAGCCTCCGCCGCCTGTGCGAGCGGGAGGGTCGCGACTACGACGCGATCGAGAAGACAGCTCCCTTCGGGTTCGACGTCGGCGAGGACGGGGCGAAGGCGGGCGAGGTGATCGAGCAGCTCCGGGGGTTTGCAGGCATGGGTATCGAGACCGTGATCGGTTGGGTCGTGGGCGTCGATCGCATCGAGCCGCTCGAGGTCATGGCGCGCGAAGTGATCCCGGCCGCGATGGAGATGGAACCGGGCGGGTGAGGCGACGGGCCTCGCCGAGGCCCTCAGTCCTCGGCCTCGTGGCCGACCATCCGGTCGACTTTGATGATGTCGCCGGTCCATCCGCAGGACTGACACCACGTGTGGTAGATGCGCCGGTCGCCCTCCCAGTACTCCACGGAGATGCCGGTCTCGAGGTCGAGGACCGAGGCGCACCGCGGGCAGTGCCGGGGCAGGTCGTCGACGTGGGCGTCGCGGTCGGGGTCCCACCAGTGCTCGCCGGTGAGGCGCCCCTCTCCGGACTGCCCGGCCTGCGGCGAGGGGTCCGGATCCGGCTCGGTCACGACGGGCTTCC
Source organism: Actinomycetota bacterium (assembly GCA_045805265.1). Lineage (GTDB taxonomy): Bacteria > Actinomycetota > UBA4738 > UBA4738 > JACQTL01 > JBJMLO01. Next base: position 219,975 of record JBJMLO010000011.1, on the reverse strand, counting down.
CGCGGGGACCGGCTCGCCGCGGGCCTGTGCGGCGGCGATGTGGAGCTTCTTCAGCATGTCGGCGTGGGGAGAGTACCGGGACGACCCCCGGTCGATCCACTGCAGCGCGAACTCCGCGCCAGCCCCGAACTTCGACCGCTCGCAGGGGAGGTCGATCCGGTCGCGGGGCTCGCGGATCACCCCCATCGGGTCGCGGCCCTGCTCCACGGCCGCCATGTTCTGGCGGAACATCCGCCGGAGCATCGTCACGCCGATGTCCGACTTGCCGATGTGCTCGGCCGTGCGGTCGGTGATCTCGCCCTGCGAGACCCACGCCATCACGTCCTGCCCCTCGACGTAGTCCACGATGTGTCTCCCGTTCTCGTCTCGCCACTGGTACTCGTAGTCGAACGGGTACACCTGCTCGGGATAGCTGTCGAGGCCCGGCGGGTTGTGGGTCGAGTAGAACATCGCCCACGTGTGGGTGTCGTCGACGGGGACGCGGATCTGCATCTGGTCGATCCCGTTGCCGCCCACCCGCATGCAGTACGGGAACATCATCGGGTGGCCGACCTTCCAGTCGTCGTCCTCCTCGCTCTGGCCCTCGAGCAGGCGGCGCTTGATGATGCCCCACTCGAACGCGTCGAACCCGACCTTCACGTGGGCCTTCGTGAACGCGGACGGCATCTCGAACCCGCTCGTCTGCGCCAGGAAATTGAAGTACCTGCCGTGCAGCCACTCAACGTGGTGGGGGTCGACCGAGTTCTCCATGATCTGCAGCCAGTTGCACGGGAGCACCGAGTGTCCGATGTCGCGGACGCCGTCCATGACGAAGACGTCGAACCTCGGGAGCTCGGGCGCGGGGGACGGGCCGACGTACGCCCACACCATCCCCCCCAGTGACCGCGCGACGCCGGCCTGGGCCCTGATCTTGTGCTTGAACGTGGACGTCGCGGGCTCCGCCGGCTGCTGGAGGCACTGGCCGTCGGTGCCGTACAGCCAGCCGTGGTAGCCGCACCGGAGGCCCTCCTCCTCGATCACGCCGTACACGAGGGACGCCGCGCGGTGCGGGCAGCTCTCCTGCAGGATCCCGTAGCCGCCGTCGCGGGTCTTCCAGAGCGCGAAGTTCTCGCCGAGCAGGCGGACCTTCTTGATCGGCCACTCGTCCAGCTCGCGGACGAAGGCGACCGGGTACCAGTACCGCCGCATGAGCTCGCCCATCGGGGTGCCCGGCCCCACCCGGGTGAGCCGCTCGTTCGCCTCCTTCGTCAGCATGCGTGCGCTCCTTCCAGCGGCCGGGTCGGGTGTACGCCTCCCCGGCGCCCGCTCAGTCGAGGATCGTCACCGTCCCGTTGCTCCCGTCGACCCTGATGCGCTGTCCGGTCTTGATGTCGCGCGTGGCGAACGCCGTCCCGGTGACGGCGGGCAGCCCGTACTCCCGGCACACGATGGCGGCGTGGGACATCATCCCGCCGATGTCGGTCACGGTGGCCTTGATCGTGCCGAAGATGGGAGCCCACGCCGGCGCCGTGATCGGCGCGACGAGGATCTCTCCCTCCTCGACCGTGCCGATCTCGTCGGCGGTGTGGATGACCCGGGCCGGACCCTCCGCCGTGCCCGGCGAGGCCGCGAACCCGCGGAGCTCGCCGCTGTCCTCACCGCCGTCCCCGGCGCCGAGCCACATGTTCACCGAGTCGGTCGTGATGCCCCACAACATGATCGTGAACGGCTCGGTGACCACGTCGGGCGGCTCGCCCAGGGCCTTCGGCGGCGACCACTTCGCCAGCGCGTCGAGGATCCCCTTCCGGCGCTCGATCTCGCGCGGCCAGTACTTGGGTCCGCGGGGCTCGGTCCCGACGGCCCACGCCGAGTACATGTCCCAGATCGCCTCGGGAACCTCGTCGCGCTTCAGAGAGAAGACGTCGTTCGGATCGGCGAAGAACCCCTCTTTCACGAACACCTGGCCGAGCTGACGCATCTTCCGCCACAGCACGGAGTGGCCCCAGTGCTCGACGTAGAAGTTGTGGTTCTCGACGTACGGGAACACCACCCGCGCTAGGCCCAGCTTCTGCTCGAACGCCTCGCGGTCCTCGTCCGACCCGAGCAGCTCCGTGTACTCGCCCACGATGCGGTCGCGCTCCGCAACGACCTCGTCGATCGGGCGGGCGATGTCCTCGCCCTTCTGGACCTTCGCCACGTAGCCGCGCAGGTAGCCGAGCGGTACCTCGAGGTTCTCGATCCAGATGTCGTCGCTGTGGTAGAAGCCGCCGCCGGCGGAGAAGTTGAACCACGGGTTCTTGACCGCCTCCCACTGCTCGAGCCACTGCCTGCCCGCGTCCGAGCCCTCGAGCGACCGGAGCGCGTCCGCCGCCGACCCCTGCAGCAGCTGGTCCGCGATCCCCAGCTCGACGGCAGACTTCGCGAGGTTCTTCAGCTCCTCGTTCGGCCGGAACAGGTCGACGTCGATGCCGGCCACCATCTTGGCGATGGCGAGGTCCGGGATGTTCGGGAAGGCCTGCTTGCAGAACCCGAAGTAGTCGAGGTACGCGGCGTACCCGAGGTTGAGGAACTCGAAGTGGTACTGCCACAGCTTGAGGGCGAGGTCGACCAGGTGGTGGTACGAGGCCTGGATGTCCCAGCCCGAGCCCATCCCCCGGCCACTGGTGACGACCTCCATGTCCTCCATCTCGGGCAAGGGCTCGAACGACAGGGCCTCCATCTCCTCGATGAGCGGCCGGATCTTCTCGAGCCACTTCCCGTACAGGTCACCCCAGTTGCCGAAGTAGAACCCGGCCCGTTCCAGGAAGTGCGGCACTCTGCGCTCGACCTCGGCGGGGTCGGCCACGCCGACCGGGGCGAGGTACACGTAGCCGTTCAGCACCCGGAAGTCGACGCCGAGCGCAGGCGGGATCAGGTAGTGGCGCGTGTTGTACTGCGACAGCGACGCGAGCGCGAACTCCAGGAACGTCGAGTCCCACGGGTGGAGGACCTGGCCCCAATGGATCCCGTCCTGGAACCAGAACGCGGACTCCTCGTACTCGCGGCGGTCCTCGCTGAACGGCAGCGAGTAGGTGTACAGGTCCTGCCACCCCTCGGCGCCCTCGGGCGTCTCGATCTCGAACGGGCTCGGGAACCTCTGCTCAGCCACTTCCCCTCCTCACGAATCGAATGGCCGTCTACGCGTGCGTCTGCCCGGCGCCCTCCTCCTTGCGCGCCTTGTTCAGTGGAGACAGCAGGGTGGACACGATGCTGTCCATACCCGTGGGACGGGCGATCGGTGGCTTCGGCTTGCGGCTCCAGACGGTCTCCGGACGGCTCTGGAGCAGCACGACGTTCTCGCCTGCGGGCAGGTGCATGTCGAGGGCCCACTCGATGTCCTGCGGGTGCCCGTAGTGCTTCTCGGCCCTGCGGGCGAGCCGAGCCACCGCCTTGACCTCGTCATCGGTGAGGCAGGGCGCGAGCTGGCGCTCGGGCTCCACGTCGACGTGCTCCACGCGGTCGTCGGCTCCGACCCGGTACTCGATCGACTTGCTCGAGATGCTCCGCCGGACGATCTCGAACATCACCTTGTCGACCAGGAAGTTGTCGGGGTTCACCTCGCCGCCCACGACCGCCTCGCCCAGGCCCCACGAGGCGTCGATGGCCACGGAGGACCGGTCGCCGTCGGTGGGGTTGAGCGTGAACGCGACGCCCGAGGTGCGCGGCTGGACCATCTTCTGCACGCCGACGCTCATCGAGATGACGTCGTGGTCGTGTCCGGTCTTCTGACGGTAGCTGATGGCCCGGGCCGTGAAGACGCTCGACCAGCACCGGCGCACCTTCTCGAGGACGGCGTCGGCGCCGCGGACCCACAGGAACGTGTCGTGCTCGCCGGCGAAGCTCGCGTCGGGCAGATCCTCGGCGGTGGCCGACGACCTCACCGCCACGGGGACGTCCTGGACCTCGCACCGCTCGCACAGCTCGGCGTACGCCTCGGCGACCTGTCGGCGGAGCTCGTCCGGGAGCTCCGCACCGTCGATGATCGCGCGGACCCGCGCCGAGATGCGCTCGAGCCCGTCAGCGTCGGCGAGGTCGATCATGGCGAGCAGCCCGCTGACCTCGGCCCGCAGCTCGGAGTGGTCGCGCAGCGTGTGGTAGGCCTCGGTGGTGACCGCGAACCCGGGAGGGACTGGCAGGCCGGCCGCCATCATCTGCCCGAGGCTCGCGTTCTTCCCGCCGACCCTCGCGTGGTGCTCGTCGGTGTACCGGTCGAACCACACGATGTAGTCGGTCATCAGTCCTCCTGCGCGGACGACGAGGCGGCGAGCGACGGGTCGGCGGTCACGGTCCACTCGGGCAGGTCCTCCGTGGACGGGACGTGGACCTCCTGCACGCGGTTCCGGTAGGCGACCAGGGCCTCACGCCCTCCTTCCATGAGCTTCACCCGGACGTGCTCGGTGTTGTACGGCTCGCCCGGGTCGTAGCCGAACGCCGCGATGGCGAAGGCCCGGATCGGCCCTGAATGCGTCGTGACCACCAGCCGGGCGCCCGGGTGGTCGGCGGCGAGGCGGCGGAGCCCGGACCAGAACCGCCGGACGACCATTGCCGGCGGCTCGAAGTGGAGCATGGGGATCGTCAGCCAGTGCTGGATCGGGTCGCCGCCGCCCTGCTGTGTGCGCCAGAACCGGTCGACCTCCACGAGCCACATCGGGCGGTCGCCGAGCGCGGTCCGTTCGAACTCCTCGAGCAGCGAGTAGTACTCGCGGAAGGCCGCCGTGACGTCGCGGAAGCCGTCGGGCGTGGCCACCCGGAAGTTCTCGAACTCCTCCATCGGCTCGGGCGGGGCGACCTCGACGTCCTTGTCGAACATCGCCAGGCCGTCGAGGAGGCCACGGTGGAGGTTCTCGGCCGTCTGGCCCGCGCGGTTGGTCGGCGCGGTGGCGATGACGATCCGCTCCCCGGTCCGCGCGCGCTTGGCCAGCGTGTGGCCGTACGTATGGGCCTGCCATGTCCCGAGCGGCGTGATGCCCGACTCCGTCGAGTAGCCCTGGGTCTCGGCGTGGCGGACGAGGTAGATCTCGTTCGCGATGCGCGGGCGGGCCTCCGGGGGCGCCGAGATCTCCTTGTTCCGGTTGTCCTCCGAGAGCGCCTGCTGGAACGGGAGGTCCCGGTCGCGCCACAGCGGGGGAGGGGCGTCGAGCGCGCCCTCGACGCGCCGCTCGCGGAAGCGCTGCAGGTAGAGCGGGACCTGCCGGTCGTCCTCGATGGTCTGACCGTCGCCGTTCGCCGAGGCGGGCTCCGACCGAGCCCGTCGCTCGCGGTACCGCGCCAGGTACATCGGCGCGTCCGATCGGTCGGTGTGCGGCAGGTCGGGGGAGCGCTCGTCGTCCATCAGCTGTGCTCCGTGAGGAACTTCTGGTCCACCGCGCCCTCGTAGTAGAAGATCGCCCGCCCCATCTCGGCCTCGGTCCACGTGACCGGCTCGCGATCCGGATCCGCCCAGTAGCCGCCGGTATACACCTCGTTGCGGTTGCCCGCCGGGTCGAAGAAGTACAGGCCCCAGCCGCGCGTGGCGCCGTGCCGGGTGGGCCCGGCGTCGATGCGGACTCCGTGGAACGAGCAGATGTCGGCGGCCTGCCGGAGCCCCGTCCAGTCGTCGAGCCAGAACCCGACATGGTGGAACGCGCCGTTGGGCCCGGTGATGAACGCGAGGTCGTGCGAGGTGTGGGTGCGCTCGAGGAAGCTGACGAGGCGATGGCCGTCGTCCCCCATGATCTGCTCGGTGACCCGGAACCCGAGCACGTCGCGGAAGAACTGGGTGACGAGGTCGACGTCCTCGCACATGAGGAAGGCATGGTCGATGCGGGGCGGATGGATCCCAACCAGCCCCAGGGGCTCGGGCGGCGGGTTCGTGAGCGGCAGGAGGTTCCCCACCTGCTGCATCCCGTGCACGAGGTCGACCGTGTGGCCCGAGGGGGCGTCGAACCGGAGCGTCTCGCCGCTGCCCGGGCCGAGCTCGCCGGCGGCCAAGCGCTTCGCCACCACGCCCGCCCCGTCGAGCTTCCCGGCGAACCCGTCGAGGTCCCCGCGCTCCCCGAGCTTGAACCCGATCGTCTCCAGGCCGTAGGTCGGCGCGTACTTGAGGATCACGGAGTGGTGCTGGTGCTCGTCCCAGCACTTCAGGAAGACCCGCTCGGCCTCCCGGTCGGTCTCGATCAGCCCGAGGACCTCGGTATAGTAGGCCGTCGCCAGCTCGAGGTCGGGGACCCGGATCTCGACGTGCGACAGCCGGAGGATGCCCACTACGCGTACGCCCGGTTCACGTGTGCACCTTCATGAAGCGCTCGTTGAGGTCGCCCTCGTAGTAGAAGATCGCCTTCCCGATGTTGTCCTCGGTCCACGTGATCGTGGGGAAGTCCGGGTCAGGCCGGTAGCCCCCGGTGAACACCTCGTTGCGCGTGCCCATCGGGTCGAAGAAGTAGATCGTGTTCCCGCGGGTGACGCCGTGGCGGGTGGGCCCGACGTCGATCTGGATCGAGTTGTAGGCCAGGATGTCGGCGGCCCTGCGGACGTGGTCCCAGTCGTCCAGCCAGTACGCGAAGTGGTGCAGCCCGCCGTTGGTCCCGCTGACGACGGCCAGGTCGTGGGGCGAATGCGAGCGTTCGAGCCACACGCCGATCTGGTGCCCGTCGCCGTCGAGCAGCTGCTCGGTGAGGCGGAACCCGAGGACGTCCATGTAGAACCGGTTCGCCTCCGGCACCTCCTCGGCGGTGACCAGGAGGTGGTCCATACGGGGCGGCGCGATCCCGAGGGTCCCCTCGGGAGCGGGCCGCGGGTTCACCTTGCCGAGGAGCCCGCCGACCCTCTCGACCTCGTGGACCAGCTCCATCGTGTGCCCGGAGGGGGTCTCGAACCGGATCGAGGTGCCCTGTCCGACTTCCTCGCCGGCCGACACCCGGTGGACGCGGGTCCCGGCGGCCTCCACGCGCCGCTCGAGGTCCTCCAGGTCGTCCTCGTCCTCGACCTTGAACGAGAACAGGTCGATCCCGACGCGAGGGTCGTACCGGACCGCCAGGGAATGGTGGTCCTCCTCGTCCCAGCACTTGAAGAAGGCGCGATCCGGGGTTCGGTGGGTCTCGAACAGGCCCATGACCTGCGTGTAGTAGGCCGATGCCAGGTCGAGGTCGGGGACCGCGATGTCGACGTGCGAGAGCCGCAGGATTCCCATCGGCCGCGACGATACCCACACCGTTCCGCGTCGAGGGAAGATGTCCCGCAGGGCGGGACACCAACTCGAGTCCGAGCCGGTCGGCGGGTCCGCGCCTCTGGCATTTGGTCCAAGCTGACGTTCCGTTCAGAGGAACGCTTTCCCCCGTTGCGGAACGCCGCCTCTATGATGCCCCGCGTGACCGACCGGCCGCGTCCCGAGGACATGCGTCAGGCGATGGGCGATTACGTGCGGACCGTCCACCAGTCCTACGCCTCGGTCGCGGAGCTCCAGCCTCCGGCCGTCCGGGGCCGCATGCCGCTCCTCGGGGGGCCGTTCACGGTCGTCGCGGCCGGCGTCCGGAACCTCCACGTCGTCGCCACCCGGGAACGGCTGGCGGCGCCCGTCGGGCCGGAGGTGGAGGTCGAGGAGCAGCTTCCCCGCATGCGGTGGACGCTGCGGTTCTTCGATCCCGTCGTGCTCCCCGCGTTGGGGATGATCGACGAGTCGGGGGGCGCGGCCGGCGACCGGGTGCGGCGGGCGCTGGGCCTCTCGACGTACCTGTACCACCTCATCGTGCAGCCGGGGTCGGAGCTCACCGGCCATCACGCCGGGCACGCGGGGGCGGGGCTGGCGAACGCCCACTCGGCCGAGGCGCGTGACTTCGAGGAGATGCGCGCCCACGCCGGCGGCCGCGAGGCGCTGGTCGACGAGATGGAGGGCGCCTCGCAGGCGGGGCTGCTTCGGGCCCGGCTGCTGCTCGCCCGCGAGCTCGCTCCGGGGGACGACGCTCTCAAGGCTCTCGACGAACGAACCCCCCCGGCGGAGTTTCGCAAGGCGGTGCTCGGCGCGTTGCGGGGAGATCGCGCCTCGACGGGCGCCCCGGAGGGCGACGGCCGTGGGTGAGGATCGCGGCCGGCTGGACAGCGTGCGCAACGCGGCGCGCCTGCTGAAACAGTTCTCGTACCACGAGCGGCAGCTCGGGGTGTCGGAGCTCGCGCGGCGGCTCGGGCTGGGGAAGTCGACCGCGCATCGCCTGGTGTCGACCCTCACGGCGGAGCACCTGCTCGAACAGGATCGCGAGACGGGAAAGTACCGCCTGGGCCTGGCCGTCTACGACCTCGCCGGGGCGGTTTCGACCCAGTTCGCCATGCACGAGGCGGCGGTCCCGCCGATGGCGCAGCTGCGCAACGTCACCGGCGAGACCGTCCAGCTGGCGGTGCTCGACGGGCGCGAGGTGGTCTACACCGAGCGGCTCGACAGCCCCCACACGCTTCGGCTGTTCCTGGAGGTGGGGCGGCGGAACTGGGCCTACTGCACCGGCACCGGGAAGTGCCTGCTCGCGTACCTTCCCGAGCGGCAGCTCGACCGGCTGCTCGACGGATGGGAGCTGCAGCCGCGGACGCCGTTCACGATCACCGATCACGACCTCCTCCGGAAGGAGCTCAAGGAGATCCGGCACCGCGGGTGGGCCCAGAACCTCTACGAGTTCGAGGAAGGGGTGCTCTCGGTCGCCGCGCCGGTGCGCGACGCCACCGGGCACGTGGTAGCTGCGATGAGCGTCGCCGGGCCCGGCTCGCGGGTGGACCCGGTGATGAGCCAGACGATCCAGGCCGTCGTGGAGGCGGCCGCTACCGCTTCGCGACGGATGGGCTACCGGGGGGGCGTGGCATGACCTCCGCGGAGCGGGCCGGGACGGCGACGGGCTCGCGGACTCCCACGGCGTGGGCGGAGGCGCTGTACGCGGCCCGGCGCGACCGCGCTCCGATCCCGCCGATCAGCGACGCGGACACGTCCCTCGGTCCGGCCGGCGCGTACGCGATCCAGCAGGAGCTCGTCGCGATGATCCTCCGCGAGGGGGGGTCGGTCGTCGGGTACAAGCTGGGGCTCACATCGAGGCCGATGCAGCAGCTCCTGGGCGTCGACCAGCCGGACTACGGGCCCGTGCTGTCGAGCATGGTGTTCGACGACGGCGCGACCATCGCGTCCACAACGCTGATCCAGCCGAAGGCCGAGGCGGAGATCGCGTTGACGCTGGAGCGGCCGCTCCGCGGTCCCGGCGTGACGGTCGCCGACGCCGCGGCGGCGATCGCGGGAGCGCGAGCCGCCATCGAGGTGGTCGACAGCCGGATCAGCGACTGGAAGATCAAGCTCGTGGACACCGTCGCGGACCTCGCGTCGTCGGCGGCGATCGTCCTCGGACGCCACGTGGTCCCGATCGAGGGCTGGGACCCCAGGCTCGTGGGCATGGTGGTCGCCAAAAACGGCGAGGTGCAGGGGACCGGCGCCGGGGCCGCTGCGCTCGGCGACCCGGTGTCCGCGGTCGCCTGGTTGGCGAATACGCTGGCCCCTTTCGACGTGACGCTCGAGCCCGGCCACTTCGTGATGACCGGGGCGCTCCACGCCGCGTTCCCTGTGGCGCCCGGCGACATCGTGCACGCCGAGTTCGACCGGCTCGGCTCCGTGACCGCGAGATTCGAGGAGGAGGTTGCATGACGGTTCCGTGCGCGATCGTCGGCTCCGGCAACATCGGCACCGACCTGATGTACAAGCTCCGGCGGTCCCGCGTGCTCGAGGTCACGCTGATGGCCGGCATCGACCCCGAGTCGGACGGGCTGCGCCGCGCCCAGGAGCTGGGCATCGAGGCGACGGACCGAGGCGCGGACCGGATCCTCGAGCAGCCCGACCGGTACCCGATCGTGTTCGAGGCCACGTCGGCATGGGTGCACCGGCAGAACGCGCCGCGCTACGCGGAGGCCGGCATCCGCGTGGTGGACCTCACACCCGCGAAGATGGGGCCGCTGGTCGTGCCGCCCGTCAACCTCGGCGCGCAGCTCGACGCGCCGAACGTCAACCTGATCACGTGCGGCGGCCAGGCCACCGTCCCGATCGTCGCCGCCGTGGCGCGCGTCACCCGGGTGCCGTACGCGGAGATCGTCTCGACCGTGGCGTCGAAGTCCGCGGGCCCGGGCACGCGGCAGAACATCGACGAGTTCACCAAGACCACTTCCTCGGCGCTGGTCGAGGTCGGCGGCGCCGCGCACGGCAAGGCGATCATGATCCTCAACCCGGCCGAGCCGCCGATCCTCATGCGCAACACCGTGTTCTGCGCCATGGAGGACGGCTACGACCGCGACGCGGTGACGGGCTCGATCCTCGCGATGGTCGAGGAGGTCTCGTCCTACGTCCCCGGGTACCGCCTGAAGGCCGAGCCCGTGATCGAGGAGGACGTGTACGCGACGCCGGGCGGGGTCGTGCCGGCCCGGGTCGTCGCGCTCCTCGAGGTGGAGGGCGCGGGCGACTACTTCCCTCCGTACGCCGGGAACCTCGACATCATGACGGCGTCCGCCGTCCGGGTGGGCGAGGCCCTGGCGAACCAGATCGAGATGGTGCCGGCGTGACCGCGGCCGACGACGGAGCCCGGACGGGCGTACGGCCAGCGTTCCGGCTGACCGACTCGACGCTGCGCGACGGCTCCCACGCGGTCGCCCACCGGTTCACGCCCGAGCAGGTCCGGGCGGTCGTCGCGGCCCTCGACGAGGCCGGCGTCCCGGTGCTCGAGGTGACCCACGGCGACGGGCTGGGCGGGTCGTCGTTCAACTACGGGTTCTCGGCCACGGACGAGATGGACCTCGTGCGCGTGGCCGTCGAGACGGCGAAGCGGGCCAGGATCGCGGTCCTCATGCTGCCCGGCATCGGGGTGAAGGAGGACCTCCGCCGGGCGGCGGAGGCGGGCGCGACGGTGGCCCGGATCGCCACCCACTGCACCGAGGCCGACATCTCCGAGCAGCACATGAAGCTCTCGAAGGAGCTCGGGATGGAGGTCGTCGGGTTCCTGATGATGGCTCACATGACCGAGCCGGCGTTGCTGCTCGAGCAGGCCCTGCTGATGGAGTCCTACGGCGCCGACTGCGTGTACGTGGTCGACTCAGCGGGCGCGATGACGATCGACGACGCGCGGCGTCGCGTCGGGACGCTCAAGGCGGGCCTGTCGTCTGCCCAGGTCGGACTGCACGCACACAACAACCTCTCGCTGGCCGTGGGGAACTCGATGGCCGCCCTCGAGGAGGGGGTCGATCAGCTCGACGGGTGCGCCACCGGCCTGGGCGCGGGGGCCGGGAACTGCCCGACCGAGCTCCTCATCGCGGTCTGCACGAAGACGGGCATCCAGACCGGGATCGACCCGCTCAAGATGATGGACGCCGCCGAGGAGGTGGTCCGGCCGATCCGGCCAGAGATGGGCGTCATCGACCGGGACGGCCTGCTGCTCGGCTACTCGGGCGTGTACGGGTCGTTCCTGCTGCACGCGAAGCGGGCCGCGGCTCGCTACGGCGTCGACGCGAAGGACATCCTGATCGAGCTGGGCAGGCGGAAGATGGTCGGCGGGCAGGAGGACATGATCATCGACGTCGCGCTCGAGCTGGCCCGCGCTCGTGACCGCACCCACGACGGGGCGGCGGTCTGAATGGCCACCCGGGAAGGGCTCGACACGACCGAGCGGCTGGAAGATCTCGCCGGCCGGCTCCTGCAGGCCATCCGGGAGCGAATTCCGATCCCCCCGCTCACGACGGAGCATTCCGACCTCACCGTCGAGGATGCGTACCGCGTGCAGGACCTGGTCGTCGAGGCGCTCGGCGGGCGGGAGGCCGCGAAGCTCGGCCTCACGTCGAAGGCGAAGCAGCGGCAGATGAACGTGGGCTCGCCGCTGTCGGCCTGGCTCGTGCCCGGGGCACGGCTCGAGCGGGGTGAGCCGCTCGTCGTGGCCGACCTCATCCAGCCGCGGGTCGAACCGGAGATCGCGTTCGTCCTGGGTCGGGACGTCCCCGGTCCGGCCACCGTCGACGACGTGCTGGCGGCCACCGAGCGGGTGGTCCCGGCGCTCGACGTCCTCGACTCGCGGTTCGAGGGATACACCTTCACGCTGCCCGACGTGATCGCGGACGACGGCTCGGCCGCTCGATACGTGGTCGGGGGCCCGGGCGCGGCACCCGGCGGCTTCGATCTCCGGCTGACCGGCTGCGTCTTCGAGAAGAACGGCGAGCTCGTCGCTACGGCGGCCGGCGCGGCGGTGCTCGATCATCCGGCGGCCGCCGTCGCGTGGTTCGCCGGCGAGCTGGCGAGTCGTGGCCGGTCGCTCGCTGCCGGGACCACCGTCCTGGCCGGCGCGCTCACGGCGGCGGTCGCGGTCGAGCCCGGCGACGTGGTCCGGGCCACGTTCGACCGGATCGGGGTGGTCGAGGTCACGTGTCGCTGAATCAGGCATCGGATCCGCGTCTGCGCGGGTTCGCCGAGATGGAGGACTGAAGCGGATGCCCATCGTCCAGATCGACATGCTCGAGGGTCGTGACGTCGAGAAGAAGCGGCGGCTGATCCGGATGGTCACCGACGCGGTGTGCGAGGCGCTGGAGGCCAATCCGGAGAGTGTCCGGGTGGTCATCCGCGAGATCCCTCCTGACCACTACGGCAGGGCAGGCGTGCCGGCGTCGGAGTGGGGCTCCGCCGCCGCGCCGGCGGCCGACGGGAAGAGGGAGTAACCATGCGGAAGGTGCAGCACTTCATCGACAACGCGTTCGTCGACTCGACCGACGGCGGGACGTTCGCGTCGATCAGCCCGATCGACAACCGGCAGGTCGCCGACGTCGCCGAGGGCACCCGGGCCGACGCGGCGCGCGCCGTCGAGGCCGCCAGGAAGGCGTTCGACGAGGGTCCATGGCCCCGGCTGAGCCCGTCGGAGCGCAAAAGGGTCCTGCACCGCGTGGCGGACGGCATCGCCGCGCGCGCCGACGAGCTCGCGCAGTGGGAGACGGTCGACATGGGCAAGCCGATCGCGGAAGCGACGACGAGGGACATGCCCCGCAGCGCGTTCAACTTCCGGTTCTTCGCCGACTACGCGGAGCACCTCGCCACGAAGGCGTTCGACCAGTCCGCCGCGAAGATCCTCACCTACGAGCTGCGCGAGCCCCTCGGCGTCGTCGCGGCCATCTCGCCGTGGAACTTCCCGCTGATGCTGCTGACGTGGAAGGTCGCGCCGGCACTCGCGTTCGGCTGCACCGTCGTGGCCAAGCCCGCCGAGCAGAGCCCCATCACGGCGTCGATCCTCGCCGAGATCATGGCCGAGGCAGACGTGCCGCCCGGCGTGTTCAACGTCGTTCAGGGGTTCGGCCCCGGCGCGGCCGGCGAGGAGCTCACGGCCAATCCCGGTGTCGACGCCGTGACGTTCACCGGCGAGTCGGCCACCGGGCGAACCATCATGGCCAACGCGGCGAAGACGCTGAAGAAGCTCTCGTTCGAGCTCGGGGGCAAGTCGGCCAACATCGTGTGCGCCGACGCCGACCTCGACGCCGCGATCGACGGGACGATGACCGGGAGCTTCGCGAACCAAGGCGAGGTCTGCCTGGCCGGAACCCGGCTCCTGGTGCAGCGCCCGATCTACGACGAGTTCGTCGCCCGCTACGTGGAGGGCGCCGAGGGCATGCGGGTCGGCGACCCCCGGGATCCGGCGACCGAGCTCGGGCCGCTGGTGACCGAGGAGCACATGGAGAAGGTCCTCTCCTACGTCGACCTGGCGAACGAGGAGGGCGGCAAGCTGCTGACCGGCGGGAATCGACTGACCGACGGCGAGCTGGCGAAGGGCAACTACGTCGCGCCGACGATCTTCACCGACGTGGACAACTCGATGCGCGTGTGCCAGGAGGAGATCTTCGGGCCGGTCGAGATGGTCATGCCGTTCGACGAGATCGACGAGGCCATCGCCATCGCGAACCAGACGCGCTACGGCCTGGCCGGCATGGTGTGGACGACGAACCTGAACACGGCGCACCGCGTGGCCCGCGAGGTCAAGACGGGGACCATGTGGGTCAACTGCTACTTCATCCGGGACCTCCGGGCGCCGTTCGGCGGCTACAAGGACTCGGGCGTCGGCCGCGAGGGCGGCGACTACTCTCACGAGTTCTTCACGGAGTCGAAGGCAGTCGTGATGAAGCTTGGCTGAACCGGCGCGCGAGGTCTGGGTGCGCGGGGCGGCGCCTCCCCCCGGCGGTGCGGCGCGGATCGCGTCGGGCGACACGGCCGTCGCCGTGTTCGACGTGGACGGCGAGCTCGTCGCCCTCGACGACCGGTGCCTGCACAAGGGCGGTTCGCTTTCGCGCGGCTATCTCCACCAAGGCAGCGTCACCTGTGCGGAACACTGGTGGCGGTACGACCTGCGCACTGGCGAGCGCGTCGGTTCGCCCTGGCTGTGCCTCCGCCGGTACCCGGTGGAGCGCGACGGCGACGCGGTCCGCGTGGCGATCCCGGACCGCCCGCCCGGTCTGTCCATGCGCCAGCGGCTCCTCGAGCACGCCCGGGAATGGACGGCGGAACGGTGACGCTGCCGCACGTCGTGTGGGATATGGGCGGGATCGTGTACCGCTACTTCACCGAGGTGATGGTGGAGCGTGGCACGGAACGCGGGTGGCCCATCGATGGGGTGCCGCTCGGTCCGACCCGCCAGATTCCGGATGCCGACTACGAGCGGATGCAGGAAGGAGAGATCGACGAGGCGGAGTACCTCGCAATCGTCGTGGCGCGCCTCCGAGCGGTCGGCATCGACGACGATCCCACCCGCACGATCGACTGGCAGAGCCAGGAGCGCCGCGAGGTCTGGGACGCGATCCGTTCGATTCACCGGGCCGGCCACGGGCAGGCGGTGCTCACGAACGACGCCAGCACGTGGCTCGGCCCGGGCTGGTGGGAGACGTGGGAGCCGGCCGGCTGGTTCGACGCGATGGTGGACGTCGCGACGATCGGCGAGCGGAAGCCGGCCGCACGCCCGTACCTCGCGGCGGCCGAGGCGCTGGACGCGGACCCGACCGAGTGCCTGTTCGTCGACGACATGCGGGTGAACTGCCGCGGCGCCGAGGCCGTCGGGATGGCCTCCCTGTGGTTCGACGTGCGGGCCGCCGGGGAGAGCACCGACAAGCTCCTCGCCACGCTGGGGCTCGCGGCATCGGAGCGGTGACCGGGCCGGCGCCGGTCGACCCCCGTGCACTCCTCGACCTCGCGGTGGGCGCGTGCCGGGCCGCCGGCGAGGCGACGGTGGAGATCGCCCGCCGCGGCCGGTTCGGCGTCCGGACGAAGTCGAGCGCGGACGACCTGGTGACCGATGCCGACAGGGCGTCCGAACGGGCTCTCCTGGAGATCCTGCAGGCGGCGCGCCCCGACGACGGCGTCGTCAGCGAGGAGGGCGCGGCACGCGAGAGCGCCACCGGGCTGACGTGGATCATGGATCCGCTGGACGGCACGACGAACTTCGTGTACGGCCGCCAGCGATGGGCCGTCTCGGTGGCGTGCCGCGACGCCGACGGCGAGCTCGTCGCCTGCACGCTCGACGTCTCGAACGGCGAGCTGTTCACCGCCGTGCGGGGGCACGGCGCCTTCCTCGACGGGGCGCCGATCCGCGTGAACGACGTCGAACGACTCGACCGGGCGCTCGTGGGGACGGGCTTCGGCCCGGACCCGGAGCTTCGCCGAGTCCAGGGCTCGCTCGTAGGAGGGGTGGTCGGGCAGGTTCGAGACGTGCGCCGCCCGGGCTCACCATGCCTGGACCTGGCCGACGTCGCGTGTGGCCGGCTCGACGGGTTCTTCGAGGTCCTGCCCGGCCCGTGGGACTGGGCAGCCGGCTCGCTCCTCGTCCGAGAGGCCGGCGGCGAGCTCGCGATCGACGAGGGGCCCCTCGGCCGCCCCCAGGTCGTCGCGGCCGGGCCGCGGCTCGCGCCCCTCCTGCGGCGGCTGCTCACGGACTGGCTGGCCCAGGAGGAAGGCAGAGAATGACCACCCGAGGGTCGAGCAGCGTCGACGAACGGATGGCTGCGGGTCAGGCGCTCCGCCAGCGCGTGCCTCGGCAGAGCCACGCCGTCTGGAGCCCATCGAGCGACCGTCCACCCCATCGACCTGCTCGAGAGCCAGTCCCGGCATCGGATCCCGGAGCTCGTGCCGATCCGCTACGGAAGGATGCGATCCTCGCCGTTCGCGTTCTACCGTGGCGCCGCGCTGGTCATGGCCGACGACCTCGCTCGCATGCCTCGCTCGGGCATCGCGGTGCAGCTCTGCGGCGACGCGCACCTCGGGAACCTCGGGATCTTCGCGACGCCGGAGCGCAACGTCGTGTTCGACCCGGTGGCCGATCTCACCGAAGACGAGTTGCTCGAGGGCTTCGGGACTTGACGCTGGTTCTCGACGCCGCGCCCCTCGTGGCCGTGGCCGATCGGCGAGACCCGGCGAGGCCTCGGATCGAAGCGCTGCTGCGAGACGAGCCCGGGGAGCTGGTGATCCCGGCTCCGGTCACAGCTGAGGTCGACTCCCTGCTGGGACGTCGTCTCGGCCGCGCCTCGCGCCTCGCCTTCCTCGATGATCTCGCGGCCGGCCGGTTCACGGTGGCATGCCTCGAGCCGGACGACCACCTTCTGGTCGCAGAGTTGGAGCGGCGCTACCGTGACCTCGACGTGGGGTTGGCGGATGTGAGCGCCGTCGTCGTCGCGGGCCGATATCGCACCCGACGAGTGTTGACGTTCGACGAGCGACACTTCAGAGCTCTCCTCCCACTGAACGGGGGCATGTTCACGCTCTTTCCGGCGGACGCCCCATCGAAATGAACCATCGAGGGCTCCGGATCGGCTAGCGTTCGCGTCGCTGACATGGGGCGTTTCCTCATCGTGGCAACGGCTGGTGCCGGCGGCGACCTGCAGCCGCTGATCGCGTCGGCCATGGGTCTGCGGGACCGTGGTCACGAGACGCTGTTCCTCGGAGACCAGTCGGTGCAGCGGTCGCTGGATGGCCTCGGCCTGGAGGTCGGCGTCCTGCCCGCGGAGCTCGATCTGGGACCCCGCCTCGTCGCCGCCGTCCGGGAGGCCATGGCGGAGTCGGGCGGCGACGCCCGCGCGGCCGGGCCGATCGTGCTGGAACGGATGTCCGCCTGGGCTCGGGACGTCGCCGGGCCGGTAGCGGAGGAGGTCCGCGACGCCCGCCCGGACGCCCTCGTGACGTCGCTGTTCGGGGTGGAGGTCCTCGACGCCGTCTCGCCCCTCTCCCCCTGGGCGGTCGTCAACAGCACGTTCTACGTGGGGCCGGGCGCTCCCAGGGCGCTGGAGGAGGACCTGGCCCCTCGCGCCATCCCACTCATCCGGCACTACGCGGCGCTCCTCGACTCGGCCTCCCTCGTGTTGCACGCGACGGATCCCGTGTTCGACTTCGGCTTCGGGGGGCTGCCCTCCCGACATCACTACGTGGGACCGCTGGGCATCTGGGAGCCCCCCGCCGAGCCGAGCCCGTATCTCGACGAGCCCGGCGACCCGTGGGTGCTCGTGACCATCAGCTCCCAGTTGCAGGACGACACGGAGCTCGCCGAGGCGGCGCTCGCGGCGCTGTCCGATCGTCCGCTCCGGGTCGTTGCGACCGTCGGCGCCGACCGGGCTCCGAAGGACCTGTCGACGGTGCCGGGCAACGCGCGCGTCGAGCGCGTGGTCTCCCACTCGGCGGTACTGGAGCGGGGCGTCCTCCTCGTCAGCCACGCGGGCCACGGATCGGTCATGAAGGCCCTGTGGCACGGGCGTCCGATGGTGCTCGTGCCGTGGGGGCGTGACCAGCCGGGCGTCGCCGCGAGGGCCGAAGCGCTGGGCGTTGCCCGCGTCGTTCCACGCGAAGACGCCGCTCGCGAGACGTTGTCGACCGCGATCGACCGGGTCCTCGCCGACGAGGAGATGAGGGAACGATCCGCCGGGCATGCGGCCCGCCTGCAGGCCACGGATCCGAATGCCACGGCGGCGATGCTGCTGGAACGGCTGCTCTGAGCTCCGCCCGGGCGACCCGGTTTCGGATTCCGACCCTGCGACGCGCCCGATGTGCGATCGAGTCGGCCGGTTCGCGGCCGTCGACGAGGCGGAGCAACCGACGGCAGGGGCCGATTGGCGTAGCCTCAACGAGCAGCGGGAGGCGCCAACGCTTCAGGGGGGGAGATGAGAATCGAACGGAAGATCTCCATCGAGCGACCACCGGCGGACGTCTTCGCGTTCATGGCGGACGTTCGAAACGACCCGTCATGGCACACCGACGTGCTGGAGGTGCACTCGTCGACCGACGTCGTGGGGGCCGGCACGGTGTTCGACGTCAAGGTCAAACCGTCGATGGGCGTCTCCGAGGGAACGATGACGGTCACGCGGTTCGAGCCGGGGAGGCTGATCGAGTTCCAGGGCCGGATGGGAAAGATGGCTCCGACGGTGACCAACATCTGCGAACCGGAGGCGGAGGGAACCCGCGTCACCCGACGCGTCGACCTGGAACCACCCGGGGCCATGCGCGTGATGACCCCGCTGATCAAGCGGATGATCGCCAAGAGCAACGACGGGTTCCTTGCGAACTTGAAGCGGCTCCTCGAGGGCTCGGGCGGATAACGGGGCGCGGGTCGCGGTCGTGGGTCATTGGCCGATCTGCTCGATGGCCGCGACGTTGCCCTTGCTCTTGTAGCAGGCGACCGCCTCGTCGAGGGCACCCCGGGCACCCTGGCTGTCCCCGCTCCGCTCAAGTGCCGCCGCCAGCTCGACCAGCACGTCGCCCCGGAGGTTCGGCATGTCGTCGGGCACCTTCTCGACGACGCTGCGGGCGAGCCCGGCGTCCGCACTCACCCCAGCGCGGGCAGCGCCCGACAGCGCTTGCGCCGCAACGCTCTCGGACGGCGCCGATTCCGCGCTGATGGCCGCCATCTCGGCCGCCTCGTCGTCTCGACCCTGCCGACGCAGCACGAGCGCGAGCCGTGCGGCCGCCTGGGAGCGGTCGTCGCGCTCCTCCCCGAACGAACGATCGATCTCCAGCGCGGCCCGAAATTCCCGTTCGGCCGCACGCAGGTTGCCGGCCAGCTGCTCGATCGTCCCACGAGAGAGCGCGACGAACTTCAGCAGCCGCCTCACCCGCATCCGCTCTTCGATGCTCCACCGAGTGTGATCGTTCATCTCGCGCGCCTCGTCGAGGCGTCCCGCCATTGCCGACAGGAGCCCGAGCGCCATGCGTACGCCCGGAATCTCGATCCCGCGGACGGAGAGCAGCTCCCGGCAGTGGTCGATGCATTCCGACACCGGCACCGGACCGAGCGTGAGCGCGTCGGCGAGCATCCACCGAGCGGCGAGCATCTCGCGCATCTGCCCCGACCGGTCGGCGTGGACGAGGCTCGTGCGATAGCGCTCCTCCATGGCAGCCATCCTCCCGGCACGCTCCTCGACGTTGGCGGTGAGGAACACGGCCTGGGCCAAGCCGCCCTCATTCGCGGTCTCGGCAAAGTGGGCGATCGCCTCATCGGCCTCGTGGCGGAACGTGGCCAGGGGTATCGGATCCGGTCCGATTCGCAGCTCGACCCTGGCCAGCTCGAGCCGGGCGAGCATCTCTGCGGACCGGTCGCCGGCGGCCCGGGCGGCCTCGACCATCTCGTCCAGGAGCTCCCGGGATCGCGCATGGCGTCCGAGGGGCAGTCCGGTTTCCGCGAGACGCTGGGTCACGAGGCCTCGACGTGGGTGCTCCACGGGCAGCATGGATCGGGCGCTCGACAACAATCCCTCCGCGGCGGCCAGGTCGGCCCGGCCCAGCGCTCGTTCGCCCGCGTTCGCCAACCGTTCCCCGGCGCGAACGGCGAGCCGACCGGTGTCGAGCCCGATCGCCCGGCCGTGCTCCACCGCTTGTTCCAGGTGATACCCGGCGATCTCGTCGAGCTCGGGCGGTGGCTCGGATGTCTCGTGCTCGAGCCAGTCTGCGAACCGCTCGTGCAGGCGCGCGCGGTCCGAGAGCGTCATGCTCCCATACGCGGCCTGCCGGATCAGCGCGTGCCGAAACCGAGCGCCGCGAGCGTCGCGTTCGATGAACTGCTTGGCCTGCAACGCTTGGAGGTGCCGCTCGAGGAACGGCCGCGCGTGACCGGGGACGAGCACAGTCAGGGCCTCCTCCGACACGTCAGACCCGATCACGGCGGCGGTGCGGAGCAGGTCCCGTTCGCCCGGGCCGAGCCGGTCGAGCCGCATCGCGAGCAGCCCCTGCAGCGATTCCGGGATCGTCTCGATGCCGCGCTCCTCGAACGCGGCCAGCAACTGCTCCGCGAACAGCGGGTTGCCCTGCGCGGCCTGGACGATCCTTGCGAGCGCCTCCGGAGCCGGGGCAGCCTCGGCTCGATCGACGATCAGCTGCTCGACGTCGCCTGCCTCGAGGGCGTCGAGGGTCAACGCGCCGTCCCTCCATGCCGGGCGCCGCTCCACCAGCTCGGGGCGGGCCAGGCAGAGCAGGAAGATCGGACCGCGGGCGCGCACGCCGATGTACTCGATCAGATCGAGGAACGTCGACTCCGCCCAATGGGCGTCCTCGATGATCACCACGAGGGGACGGTCGGTCGCGAGGAACTCAAGGAGGCGCCGGACCGCTGGGAAGAGGTGGTCCGGTCGGCCGGGCCGGGACGTCAGGCCGATGGCGGCCGCGATCTGGTCGGCCACTTCAGCGCCGTCCTCCTCGGTTGCGAGCCGCTCGGCCAGCGCCGGCCAACCGCGCGGGCCGGCTGCGTCGAGGACGGTCTCTCGCAGCGGCAGGAACGTGATCCCCTCGCCGTAGGCGGGGCACCGGCCCGTGACGACCCGAGGGCCCGGGACGATCGACTCGGCGAACTCCCGCGCCAACCTCGATTTGCCGATCCCGGCGTCGCCGAGCACGGTGAGCCGCCCGGCCGCGTTCTCGCGAGCCGCCGACGCGAACGCGGTTCGCAGGCGGGTGAGCTCGGCCACCCGTCCGACCATCGGTGCGTCGAGGCGGCGGTCGATCGAGGGGGCGCCCGGCACGACTTCCAGCACTCGCCAGGCAGCGAGGGGACCCGCGGCCTTCAGCACCACGGCCCCCCGGACCAGCCGTTGGGTAGCCGGCCCGACGAGCACCTCGCCCTCGGTGGCAGCCTGCTGCAGCCGCGCGGCAACGGTCAAGGGAGGCCCGTACGCCCGGGCCGACAGCGACCCTCCGGTTCCGATGACGAGCTCGCCGGTCTCGACGCCGACGCGGCACGGGGAAGGCGCCGCCCCGCCCAGCTCCACCGCGGCGCGCACCGCACGCAGGGCGTCGTCCTCGTGGGCCACGGGAAGGCCGAAGAATCCGACGAGCAGGCCACCGACGACTTCCTCGACCCGGGCGCCGTGGCGGTCGAGCACCCCGGCCGCGACGTCGATGGAGCGCGCAACGGCCGCGCGATGGACCTCCGGGTCCGTCTCATTCCATGGGGGGAGGTCGGCGTAGAGGACCGTCACCAATCTGCGCTCGCGAGGGAGCCAGTGCTCGGCGGTGCTTGACTCGGAGGATTCGGATTGGGGTGTCGATACATACGCGTCGAGTGAGGGATCCTGGGTCAGGATCGCCCTTTCGAGGTCTCGCAGCGCGGGGCCCGGCTCGATTCCGAGCTCCTCGACCAGCGACACCCGGGCTGCGCGGAACGCGGCGAGCGCGTCCGCCTGTCGACCCGCCCGGTACAGGGCCAACATCAGCTGGCCTCGCAGCCGCTCGCGGAACGGATGCGCGGCAACCAGGCCCTCGATCTCGGCGACGAGCTCGGCGTGCCGGCCGAGCTCGAGGTCGGCGTCGATGCGGTCCTCGGTCGCGCCCAGCCGGAGCTCCTCCAGCGCGGCGATCGCTCGTTGCGCGAAGGGCTCGTACGTGAAGTCGGCGAGCGCCGGCCCCCGCCACAGCGCCAGCGCGCCGGCCAGTGTGGCGGATCGCGTCTCGCCGGTTGCCCGGCGCGCCTCGTCCAGCAGGCGCGTGAAGCGGTTCGCGTCGACGGCGTCGGGGTCGACCGCCAGCCGGTACCCGGGCCCGGCCGTCTCCAAAACCCCGGCCGGTTCGCTCCTCCCGCGGGCCGGGTCGAGCCGTTTGCGGAGCTTGGAGACCAGGCCCTGGACGACCGTGCTGGCGGTCGCAGGCGGGTACTCGCCCCACAGCTCGTCGATCAGCCGTTCGGAGGAGATCGTAGCTCCGGCGTTCAGGGCGAGGATCGCCAGCAACGCTCGGCCCCGGCCCGCCGGGAGCTCGATGCGACGATCTCCGTCCAGGACCTCCATCGAGCCCAGGATCCGGAACTCCACCTCGCCCCTCCCGCCCCGGAGGGCCAGACCGTAGCACGACGCCCTCCGTCGCCCGCCGTTAGCGATCCGTTAGTGGCCGGCCTCAGGATCTGCTCGATCGGTCTCGGGACCAGGGCAGCGCACGAGAGCAAGGAGGAGGAAATGGGCGAACCGTTTGTCTACGTGGGGACGTGGACCATCAAAGAGGGGAAGTTCGAAGAGGCCCGGAAAGCCTTGGCCGAGCATTGTCGGGAGCTGGTCGAGCCGAACGAGCCGCGCCTGATCGCGTTCCACGTCTACTTCGACGAGGAGGGGAGGACGGCCAGCGTGGTGCAGGTCCACCCCGACTCGGACTCCATGGAGTTCCACATGGAGCTCATCTCCAAGCACCTGAGCGGTGCGTTCGAGGTCATCGACCGCATCGTGAGCGAGCAGTACTACGGCCCGATGTCCGCGTCGCTGTCGGAGACGCTGGCCAAGTGGGAGGGCCCCGGCGTGACCGTGACGAAGATGCCGATCCACGAAGCGGGGTTCACGCGCACCAACGCACTCCGGTAGGAGAGGAGGTCGCGGCGGGCGCCTCGACACGGTCGGCTTCCCCGACCCAGGGGCGCCCGCAACTCCTCGGCGATCTCCGAAGGTTCGGAGCCGATAGGCTCGGGATGATGGACGGGATCGTACGGGCGTCGGTTCCATCACGCGGATCGAGATCGGCGACGCGCGGTGCCGATGGCGGCTGACACGGGACCCCGGTACCGGCGAGCCACGCCCGACGACCTGGTCGCCTGTCATGACCTGATGTGGTCGTCGGTCACGGACTTCGGGACGCGACAGGGCACGCCTCTCGAGGGGACCGCCAAGGAATGGTGGCGGTCGAGCGAGCCGCTCCAGCGGCTGCTCGCGGAGGTGGCCGCCGAGTGGTGGGTGGCCGAGCTGCCCGAGTCGGGAGGGCTCGTCGGCTTCGCGCGCTCGATCGAGCGGGACGGCCTCTTCGAGCTGACCGAGTTCTTCGTCCTGCCCGACCAGCAGGCGAAGGGCATCGGTCGCGAGCTGATCGAGCGCGCGTTTCCGGCCGGCCGCGGCGAGGTCCGATCCATCATCGCGACCTCGGACGTTCGAGCCCAGGCCCGCTACTACGGGGCCGGCACGGTCGCCCGCTTTCCGCTCTTCACGGTGGGCGGCGTCGTGGGCGAGCCGGCTTCCTTCGGCGATCTGTCGGCCGAGCCGATCGAGAGCGATCAGTCGATTGAGGCCCAACGCGAGATCGAGCGCAGCGTGCTCGGACACCGGCGTTCCGAG
Source organism: Actinomycetota bacterium (assembly GCA_045805265.1). Taxonomy (GTDB): domain Bacteria; phylum Actinomycetota; class UBA4738; order UBA4738; family JACQTL01; genus JBJMLO01. The sequence continues at coordinate 196,410 of JBJMLO010000011.1, read as the reverse complement.
GCCGAGATCGGCTGGCTCCTGGCCAGGCGGCGAGGTCATCTCTACCGGCGCGCCGATCGATACGTCGGCTTCTCGTTCCTCGGGCCCGACGGCACCGGACCGATGGGCGCCCTCGACCCGTCGGACCTGCCGGACATCCTGCTCCACGTCGAGGGTGTGGCTCGCTCGATCGGCCTCGAGCGCATCGAGCTCCAGCTGCCCGCGCCGAACGAGCTCGGCATCCGCCACCTCCTCGCCCGAGGCTTCCGTTTCGACCGATGGATCAACTTCCTCATGTCCGACCGGCCGTTCGGGCAGTTCGACCGGTTCATCCCGTTCAGCCCGCCCCTGTTCCTGTGAGGGGCGCGCAGGGCCGCGAGAGCGCGGTTCCCTACGAATCGCGGATCTGAAGGACGACCTTGCCGCGCTTGCCGGGCTTCATGACCCGCTCGAACGCCGCGCGCGCGTCCGAGAGAGGGAAGACGGAGTCGACGACGGCTCTGAGGGTGCCCTCGTCGACCAGCCGGGCAAGCTGGATGAGCTGGTCCCGCCTGGGCTCGACGACGAAGTAGGTCGCCTCCGCCCTCTCGGTGACGGTAGCCGGCGGCTCCTCGGCCACCGAGACCAATCTCCCCCCCTCGCGCAGCACCGCCGTCGAGCGTGCCAGCGCTTCGCCGCCCACCGTGTCGAAGACGAGATCGACGGGGGAGACGGCCTTCTCCAACGAGACCGCGGTGCGGTCGATGGCCTCGTTCGCTCCCAAGGCCAGGACGTCCTTCACCCCTGCGCCGCCGGAAGCCGTCCCGATGACGTGGGCACCCTGGCGGCGCGCCAGCTGAGTGGCGAACTGCCCCACCCCGCCGGCCGCGCCGTGGATCAACACCCGCTCGCCCTTCCGAAGGCGCCCGTGGTCGAACAGCCCCTGCCACGCGGTCAGACCGGCCAGCGGAATCGCCGCGCTCTCCACATGCCCTGTCGAGCGGGGCTTCGGGGCGAGGAGGGATGCGGGGACTGCGGCGTACTCCGCCGCCACGCCGTCCCGGTCGAAGCCGGTGAGCGCCCACACGGCGTCTCCGACCTCGAGGTCGGAGACATCTGGTCCCAGGGCGGCGACTTCACCGGACAGCTCGTACGAGGGGATCGCGGGCAGCCGGTCGACCGGCCATTCCAGCTCGTCGCGGGTGATCGCGGCGGCGTGAACCCGGATGAGCGCCTCCCCCGGTCCGGCCCGCGGGACCTCCACCTCCTCGAGGGCGAGCCCCTCGACGCCTCGTGGCGAGACCAGGCGGACGGCGGACATCTTGCCGGTGCTCAGTTCGGGTGCCCGGGTCATGGCAGGGCCGCCCCCTCCTCTGGGAACCGCGCGAGCTTCCGGAGCAGGCGACGCGCATCTCCAGGCGGGACCTGCTTGAAGAAGTCGCCGTCCACCTTCTCGACAGCGGCGATGGCCCCGGGGGCCAGTCGGGTCCCTTGTCGAGTGACGCGGAGCCGTCGGGCCCGGGTGTCCGCGGTATCGATCGCCCGTTCGAGGAGTCCCTTCCGCTCCAGGCTGCGCACGACCTGCGAGGTCATCTTCACGTCGGTCCCCGCGAACGTGGCGAGCGCCACCTGCGAGGGATCCTGGCCCTGCCGGTTCAGCCACCAGGTGCAGGCAAGGAGCACGAACTGGACGTGGGTGAGCCCGAGCGGGGCGAGCGCCTGGGCGATGTCCCGCTGCCACCGGAGCGTGGCATGCCACAGCAGGAATCCGGGGCTCTCGCCGGGGTGAAGCGGCATCAGCGCTCCGCCTGCTCGATGAGCGCCCCCAGCACCTGGGGGAAGTCGGCGCTGATCTCGGGACCGAGCCGCGGGCCGAGGATGTCGGCCCGCGGTCCGGTGATCTCCATCCGATAGAGAATCTGGACACGGCCCTCGCCCAGCGGCACGAGGCGGTGGGTGGTGCGAACCACCACGTCGCCGAGATCCGCCTCATCGACGAACCGCTCCGGCTCCACGGCCTCGGCGATCAGCAGCTGGATCTGGTCCCCTCCCTGCTGGTGCATGGTGATCATGCTCCCCGCAGCGAACGGCCCCGACAGCTCGGCCCGCTCGAGATCGGCGTTCCACTCGGGCCACCGCTCGACGTCGGACCACACCCGCCACACCGCCTCGGGCGCCGCCGACGTCTCGGCGCTGTGCTCGGTCGACCACATGGAGCTCCTCCTTTCGCCCAGATTCCCTGTCCACAGACGATCTATGCGAAGACTATCTTCGCGGACTGTATCTGTCAAATCAGGGGCCCGACCGGTTCCCAGCGATTCAGTTCAGCGCCGAGATTCGGCCGCTGCGAGGGGCGCGGAGTCCGTCAAGCCTCCACGCTCCTCCCCGTTCTCTCCACGCGGAGGCGGAGGTCACACCATGGCGAAGGCCCCTGGAAGCCTGCCACGGGTCGAAGGATGATGGCGCTTCTCCGACCGCAAGGGAGGTTGGACATGTCAGAGCCCATCGTCTCGATCGACGTCTCTGAGATCCGTGATGGAAAGCTGGAGGCGTTGAAGCAGGCCATGGAGGACCTGGTCGGGTTCGTTGATGCAAACGAGCCCGAACCCATAGCGTATTACGTGTATATCGACGAGCACGGTACCCGGATGACGGTCCGCATCCATGGAGTTCCACATGAAGGTGGCAGGCCCGGCGTTTCCCAGGCTGTCGGAGTTCCTCGCCCTTCGAGGATCGATATCTACGGGAAGCCGAGCGACAGGCTGCTGGGCCAGTTGAGGACCAAGGCTCGGATGTTGGGGAACGCAGTACTCGCGGTACATGCACCCCACACAGGATTCTCCCGTCTCGAAGCGCGCTGATGTTCTCCTGAGTTTCTCCCGATCAACGCGGTCGCTGGTGCCGCCGAGTCCGATGACGTCGGCCACCAAGAATCATGGACGGCGGGCCAGCTTCCTTGGGTGAGCGCCCGCGAACGGGGTCGAGTGTCGGACCATCGAAGCCGTGCTCGCGCCGCGCCATCGTCTCGACGAGGCCGCCACTCAGCCGCCGTGTTTGACGCGGTAGCTGATGTGGGTGACGCCCGGCGCCCCGACCGCGCGGATCTGCTCGAGCTCGATCTCAGATCCATCGACATCGGCGAAGAGCCGCTCGCCTCGACCGAGGAGGACAGGCGCAAGCGAAATCTCGATCTCGTCGAGCAGGCCGGCCCGCAGGTACTGCCGGATCACGCTGGCCCCGCCTGTGAGCCACACGTCCTTCCCCTCGGCCGCGTCCGTCGACTCTTCGAGCGCCGCATCGATGCCGTCGGTCACGAAATGGAACGTCGTTCCGCCCTCCATCTCGAGGGGCTCGCGGGCGTGGTGGGTGATGACGAAGACCGGTACGTGGTATGGCGGGTTCTCGCCCCACCAGCCGCGCCAGTCCCCTCGCCACGGGCCGGGGCCACCGCCGAACATGTTCCTGCCCATGACGACGGCACCCACGTTCTCCCACCAGCCTCGAACCACGGGGGTGCTGGCGTTTACCTCGCCCACTGCCTTCTCGCCGTGCATCTCGCTGAAGACGGCCAGCGGCACCATCCACTCGTGGAGGCGCATGCCGCCGACGCCCAGAGGATCCTTCACGCTCTGGTCCGGGCCGGCCACGAACCCGTCGAGCGACGTCGCCATGGTCGATCGAAGCTTGCCCACCGCTCCTCCTTTGCCTGAAGGTACGACCCGTCCGGGTGCCGAGACTCATCGGGGCGACCAGGGAACGCGGGCTACGGCTACGATCGCTTTCCCGTGACTGAGCACACGCGCCCGGAGGTGGCCCGGAGGGCCGGAGTCGATCCCAGCTACGTCGACCGGTTGGTCGAGCTCGGGATCCTGAAGCCCGAAGCGGGAGGCGCGTTCTCCCAGGGTGACGCGCGCAAGGCGCGGTGGGTGCACGGCCTGGAGCGGTCCGGGGTGCCGCTCGAGCGGATGGCCGCCGCCGTTCGGGATGGGTCGCTCTCATTCTCGTTCCTGGATGCCTCCGCATTCGATCGGTTCGCCGAGGTCAGCGGGACGACATTCCATGAGCTGAGCGCACGGACGGGCATCCCCATGGATCTCCTGAAGGTGGTTCGCGAGGCCAGCGGCTCCGCCCAGGCGCAGCCACAGGACGCTGTTCGCGAGGACGAGCTGGCGGTCGTGCGGACGATCGAGCTCCAGCTCTCGAGGGGGTTTCGGCCTGTCGTCATCGAGCGCTGGCTCCGGGTCTGCGCGGACAGCCTCCGCCGCATCGCCGAGACGGAGACCGACTTGTGGCACACCGAGGTCGAGCTCCCCTTCCTCGAGCAGGGCATGACGGAGGTCCAGATGCTGGAGGCCCAGGCGGATCTCGGGTCCCAGATGGCTCCCCTCATGGAGCAGACCCTCCTGGCCATCTGGCATGGCCAGCAGGAATACGCCTGGAGCAAGAACCACGTCGAGAGCGTGGAGAGCGCCCTGGAGAAGGCAGGACTGTTCAGTCGGTTGCACCGTCTCCCGGCGATGTGCTTCGTCGACATGACCGGCTATACCCGGCTCACCGAGGAGCGGGGGGATGAGGCCGCGGCCGACCTGGCGGGGAGGCTCGCCACCCTGGTCCGCCGGTGCTCCCAGGAACATGGGGGGCAGCCGGTGAAATGGCTGGGCGATGGCGTGATGTTCTATTTCCCGGATCCGGGACGAGGCGTGCTGGCTGCCCTCGACATGGTGGAGGGGGTCGCGGCCGAAGCCATTCCGCCCGCCCACGTGGGCATCCACTCCGGGCGGGTGATCTTCCAGGAGGGCGACTACTTCGGCAGGACGGTGAACATCGCCGCGCGGATCGCCGAGTACGCCAGGCCCGGCGAGGTGCTGGTGAGCCAGGACGTGGTGGACGCGGCCGACGGAATACCGGTGAGCTTCGCGGAGATCGGGCCGGTCGAGTTGAAGGGCCTGTCGAGCCCCCTCCTCCTCCACACGGCCCGCAGGGGCGAGTGAGATCTCGAGGGAGCCCGTTCGCTCGTCCGGCGCCTGACCGCCCCTCGCCAACGAGGGCCACGACCGCTCGCTCTTCGTCCGTGAACTCCTCGAGGGCTCGTGGCTGTGCTGGAGGAGTCTCAGCCCACCCCTGTTCCTGTGAGGCGTGCCGCGCCCGCGAATGCGGCCGAGAACCTTGCCGCCCTCGCGTGGCTGGTCGAAGATCGCGCGGTGGCGGCGATCCTGGATGAAGGGACGGTACGGCGGAACCGGCGGCGGATCTGGGCGCTGGCGGTCGTCGGCGTTCTCAACTTCTGGGTGGGCGCGATCCTCCTCACGTTCGCCGTGGTGGTCGGTGCCGTCCTGGCCCTCATCGTCGAGGGCGTATTCGAGGCGGCCGACTTCGACCTCCTGTTCGCGCTCCTTCGCTCGGTTCCCCGGGCCGTGTCCTGGCTCGCGACTAGCGGGTGGGCGGCGACCACTGCGGCGCGCTTCGTGGTGCTGGCCTTCGTTGTGGCCGGAAGCCTGGTGGGCCTGGCGCTCATCGTGGGGCGCCTGCGTTCTGTCGACTCCCGGGTCCTGGCCGAGACCGGGGCCCGGCCGGCCCCCGACCGAGTCGTCCAGGGCATGCTGGAGGGCCTGGCCATCGCCGCCGGCGTTCCCCCGCCGGGCGTCGCCTTCATCGACGACCCCGCGCCGAACTCCTACTCCGTGGGCCGCAGGCCGGAGACCTCGACCGTGGTCGTGACCACCGGCCTGGTGGAGAAGCTCGGGCGGTACGAGGTGGAGGCCGTCCTGGCCTACGAGCTCAGCCGGGTCGTGAGCTTCGATACGGCCCTGTCCACATGGACGGTCGCCGTGGCCGGCCGAACCCTCGACCTGTACCGCCGGACCGGCCGGATCTCAGCGAAGCTGGCCCTTCTGGGCCCCTCCCTCGTGGCGAGGTGGGTCCAGGGCCGTGTCCTCTGGCGCCAGGCCATGCAACGGGACATGTTCGCCGTGGGGTTCACCCGGTACCCGCAGGCCCTGGTGGACGCGCTGGAGAAGATCGAGCGCGATCCGGCCGTGGTGGCCGCCGCGACTCCGGGGAACGCGGCCCTGTGGCTCGAGTACCCGGCCGTGGAATATCGGGCCCGTTCCTCGGGGCCCTCGGTCCTGGCCGAACGCATCGGCAGGCTCCGCGCGCTGGTCGGCTCCCTGGAAGGAGGGCCCCCCGCCCGCTAGTCGCACCCGGTCCCGCCCGCTCTCCACGGCCGCTACCTAGTGGGGCAGCTCCCAGTTGCAGGGCGGTACCAGCTCTACGCCCGCCCCCGGCCGTCCCCCTTGTTCCATTCGCTCGAGCGTTTCTGCAGGTCAGACGCAGCGGAGGCGGGGGTTGGACCATACGCACCAAGGCGAGCTCGGTCCTGCACTGTGGGTGACCCTTCGGGACTGGGGACGAGCCTTGTGAAGCGCGATCGTTAGGCGAGCTGATCGATCACGAACGGAACCTCGGTAGCCTCCCGACTCACGGTCCTCGCCGCTATCATCGGCTTTGGTCCGCTGTTCGACTGTGAAAGGAGCGGCATATGGCGTTGGACATCGCCGCCTTCAAGAAGGTCTTTGAGACTGTCGACACGGAAGCCATCTTGGGCTTCTACGCCGACGACGTCGAGCATGTGGAGATCGACGCAGAGGCGCCGCCGCGGTCGCCGCGAGTTTCAGGGAAGGACGGTCTCCGAGAGGCGTTCACCGGCATCGCGCAGGCCGGCATCAAGCTTCGCCTCGACAATGCCTTGTCGTCCCAGGAGCGCGCCGCGTGCACGATCACATGCGAGTTCCCCGGCGGCGGAACCCTCATGTCGAACACCATCTTCGAGATCAAGGGCGACAAGATCGTGCGCCAGTTGGACATCCAGGTGACGGATCCCGGCTAGCCTTCCCCTTCACCTTGCCTAGCGGAGGCGGACGGGAATCGAACCCGCCAGGGAGCTCTCGCCCCCTCACCGGTTTTGAAGACCGGGGGGCCCACCAGGCGCCCGGACGCCTCCGCCGAGGAGGATAACCGCCCCTGAATCCCTGTTCGCGGCTAGTCTGGGGCGGACTAGTGGACGTGGTACCGTCACCGCGCAGCCGGCCGAGCTGGAGGAACTGCATGGACGTGGCGCGGGTGGAGGTCGTGGTGCTGGGGCTGGTGGCCGAGGAACCGGTGTACGGCTACGAGCTGATCGAGCGGTTCCGGTCCCGGGGCATGGGGCGATGGACCGAGGTCGCCCGGGCCTCCGTGTACCAGGCGCTGAAGCGGCTCGAGGACGCCGGCCTGGTGTCCGGGAAGGCCCAGGGGGGCGTGGAGGGGCCCGACAGGCGCGTGTACCGGATCACGCGGCCGGGGAGGGACCGGCTCCGGAAGGGCCTGCTGGAGCGGTTCGGGACGGAGGCCGGGTATCGATCCGATGCGGCGGTCGCGGTTGGGTTGGTCCACGCGCTGGGTCCGGCCGAGGCCCGCGCGGCGATCGGGGAGCGGGAGGCCGCGCTGAGGGCCCTCGCCCAGGCATCGGCGGAGGACCGGGCGCGGTTGCAGTCGGCCGCCGGCCCGGCCAACGCCGTGGCCCGGCGCATGCTGGAGCTTCAGGAGCACCTGGCCGGCACCGAACTCGCCTGGCTGGCCGCGCTGCGGAGGGACGTGGGCCGGCTTCACCGGCAGCAGTCCTGACGATCCGCCACTGGCCGCATTGCATCCGCGCCGCCTCGCTCGGATCACTGTCGACGACAGTCTGACGCCAGCCACCGGGAGCTTGCTCCGCTGAAATTGGACAGGGCTCCTCCGGGGGGGTGTGGAGGAGCCTCGGAAAGGGCGCAGGGGGGGAGGTTCTTGGGTCTGCGCCTTGCGCCAGAGTACCCCGAGTCTCAAGTGTCCAAACGATCAAACGAGGGTTTCTGGCAAATTTTTTTCGCCCATTCACGAACCTGCTGGTCAGGGCCTATTTCCTTGGACGAATTTCCTCCGGAAGGGGCGGGGTCGATGGTTCCCCAGCCGGGTCTCCCTGGCTACCATGGGGCGCATGGAGGCCGCGTTCTTCGACCTCGACAAGACCATCATCTCCAAGTCCAGCTCCCTGGCCCTCACCCGGCCCCTGTACCGGGCGGGGATGGTCTCGCGCTCCCAGCTGCTCCGGGGGGCGTACGCGCAGCTCGTCTACCTGCTGATGGGGGCCGACGACAAGCGGATGGACCGAGCCAAGGAGGCGATGATCGCCCTGTCGAAGGGGTGGGAGCAGACCGCGGTCGAGGAGATCGTCCGCGACGTGCTGATCAACCTGATCGACCCGTACGTCTACCAGGAGGCCCTCGACCTGATCGCGCTGCACAAGGCCCTGGGGCGGGAGGTGTACGTCGTCTCCTCCTCGCCGGAGGAGGTGGTCAAGCCGCTCGCCGAGCACTTCGGCGTGGCCGGGGTCATCGCCACCCGCGCCGAGATCGTCGACGGCAGGTACACGGGCAGCCTCGAGCGGTACGCCTACGGCCAGGGCAAGGCGGAGGCCATCCGGGAGCTGGCCGAGGAGCACGGGATCGACCTCGCCGGGTCCCACGCATACTCGGACTCCGTCACGGACATGCCCATGCTCGAGCTGGTCGGCCATCCCGTCGCTGTGAACCCCGACCGCGACCTGCGCCGGGAGGCCGAGAAGCGTGAATGGCAGATCCGGTACTTCCGCCGGCCGGTGCGCCTCCGGAGCCGAATCGCGGGCGCCGTCCCCCAGCCGTCCGTGCCGGCGGCGGCCGTGGCGGGCCTGGCCGTCGCGGCGATCGCGCTGGCGTGGATCCTGCTCCGCCCGAGGCGCTCCCGGGAGGACTGACCAAGCCTGGGCCGAGGGACGCGTCGGACAATAGTGTCTCGTCCACAGGTTTTCCACGCCTCCCCAGCGTCGGCGGCGGACTTTTCCACAGCGCCCAGCCGGGCGTAGAATCGGCGAGGCCGCTGTGACGGCCCCGCGAAGGGAGCAGACACCCACGCGCGTCATGCCGCGGGAGGCACACCCGGGCCCCTGGGGAGCGATCCCGAGGTACCCGGGGGAGAAGCAGACAGCGCATGATCCCTGCTCCCTTCGCTGTTTCCCGGAACCCCTCCGGCCGGCGGCCGGCGGCGGCGGCGGGCCTCCTCGGCCGCGAGCCGATCGGCTCAGTGGCGCCGGAGCCGCGTGACGAGGCGCTCCGTCCGTTCGGCGGCCAGCGCATAGCGGCCGACCGCTACCGCGCCGTTCACGGCGAGCAGCTCGCGCCGGACGACCGGTTCGTCCAGATCCCCGATTCCCACGGCTCCTTCCAGGGCCGATTCGAGTGCGCGAACGGCCCGTTCGAGCCGCGAGACCGTCGCGTCGTCGCCGCCCCCGGCGGACGCGACGGCTCCGCGGCCTGCCCGGGCCAGCAGGTATCCCTCGATGGACACGACCTCTCCCATGGCTCGAAGCGTAGGTGGAGGGTCCGACACGAACCGGCCGGCCTGGCGTTCACGCAGGCAGCAGGCCCGATCGCAGGCGCCGGGCGACGGCTGCCTGCCTCGCTTCGCCCATAGAATCCCGGGAAGTGGAACGCGACGCCATCGCCGAGCTGCTGGCCGCGCTCGCCTACGGGGAGCGGGCCGCGGCGGCCCGGGCCCGTGACAACGCCCGGTTCGCCTCCGACGAGCGCCGGCGGGAGGCCCAGGTGGGCATCGCCGACCGGGAGGACCGCAACTCCAGGCTGATCGAGGCCAGGCTGGGGGAGTTCGGCTCGCAGGACCTGTCCCGTCGGTTCGGGCCGTTCTTCGACGCGTTCTTCGACGGGACGGAGCCATCGGACTGGGTCGAGGCCCAGGCGTTCCACTACGTGGGCGACGCGCTGGTCTCGGACTTCGCCGACGTGCTGGTCGAGGTGCTCGACCCGGTGTCCGCCGAGATCATCCGGGTGACGCTGGGGGACCGGGAGTGGCAGGAGTCCTTCGCGCTCGAGGAGCTGGTCCGGGCCATGGAGGAGGACCCGACGGTGGCCGAGCGGCTCGCGGCCTACTCGCGCAGGATCGCCGGCGAGGCCCTCACCCAGACCCGCCGGGCCCTCCAGCAGGCCACCCGGCTGCGCGCACTGCTCGGCGGCGACGAGGGCGAGAAGGCCATGGTGCTGAACCTGCTCCAACGCCACCGGGCGAGGCTCGACCGGCTGGGCATCGAGCGCGTGGAGATCGACTGACGGGGCCCAGGGCCATCCTGTCGACCTGGTCCCTGGGCGACGATGTCCCGACTCGAAGGACACGCGCGGGGCTTCAGTGAATGGGAACGGCTGGTGGTGGTGTGGCGTCGGCGCTCTTGGGTGGAGGGGCGCCCGAGAGGCGGAAGTTCACCACCTTGTTGAGAAGGTCGAACCAGAACGGAGCTCCCATCGACAGCGCCATGGCTGTGAGCAGGAGACCAAGGATTTTGAACAGCCATTGAACGAGGTTGTGAGGCACGCGCGGGTCTCCTGCCCTGGTGGACCACCCCAGCGGGATTTGCAGCTCCTTCAAGGTCTTGACCTCGGCTGCAACGCACTTGAGCGACGCTTGTGAGACAGCCGACACGCCTGAGGGAGAGGGAGTCGGGGCCGGCGATGTGGAGCATGCGGTCGGCAAACCCGAACCCACCTGGGTTCCAGTCGGGGTCCCTGTTCCGCTTCCGGTGTCGACGGCGTTCTGGGCCTGGGCCACGATGCTGTCCCGGAGCGGTCCGTTGTTCCACAGGGTCTTGCCGAGCAGCAGGGTATCGGCGTTGAGGGCCACGGCAACGCCCAACCCGATGATCAGCATGATTCGCTTGGTTTTTCTCTTGTACCAGCCCGACACCCGGTCCATGGCGTCGTCGAACCACGTCTCGACGTTGCTCAGGAAGTGGTTGAAGTCGTTGCCGGCTTCCGTGAGGAGGAGCTGGAGCGAGCGACGAAGGTGATCCTCGGGGAGAGAAGTGATCCAGCCCTGGAGCTTGCTGATCATGTCGGCCGTAGTCGGCTCACCTCCACCTCCGCTCGGGGCGGGAGCTTCTCCTCCCTGGCCGGCCACCAGCGAGATCACGGCAAGCGCGAAGGTCCGCGCGGGGATGTAGGAGGGAAGGTTCTTGAGGTCGGTGCTGACTTCGGGACTCGAATTGGGCGGAGCGGCCTTCGTCCCCACCGTCGCCGGCTTGGACGGGGGCCGATCCGCGTTCTTCGCGAGCCCCTGGATCAGTGGGTGCCCGAGGAACTGAGGCGTCAGGCCACCCAAGAGCTTCCCCAGTGCCGCGACGAGGTACCTGCTCCTCCGATTCAGCCATTTCGAGATGACTTCGTTCACACCCGAGGTCACGAGGCTGAGGAGAAAGAAGACGAGGACGAGGCCGATTACGAGATCGACGACCGCGCTGAACATCGGGGCCTCCCTTGCTGAGCGGGACCACTCGAGGAGACGGGCCAAACAGGTGCAGGGATGGGCCGCAAGATGTGCGGCCGTGCGCAATCGTCAGCGTGTGGGATGCAAGTCAGGGTCGATGACGACGGGTTCCGGAATGAACGCATGGCGCAAGCCCTGGGGCCCTTGCCCAAGTCGGTGCCGGCCGCGCACGGCCGAGTGTCATCCAGCAAGGTTTCGGACACCAAAGAGTTGGAAACGCCCACGGCCGCAACCTCCACCCGGATAGCCATACGGGACGGAGCCCTGCACAAATCGACCGAAAATAACACTATGGGCCTTCCGTCGTTCGTGTCAAGGCGACCCTAATTCGAAGGCTCGGGGGTGTGAGGACCGGGCTTCGTGAGGCCGGCATGGCCTGAACCGACTAGTCATTTCCGGCCATAGGGAGATCCCCCGGCGACCCGGCGACCCCCTCCCCCCCGGCCTGTGGAAAACCCGCCGGTTCGGGGATTGGCGCGAGGCGGCCATGAGGCTAACGTGGGCGCTGCCTCGACGGCCCGTCGCTTCCCCGGGCCGGGAGGCACGAACCGAAGACCGGTCCGCCGCCACTGGCCCCGCGCCTCCACGGGCGGTCCGGAATCGGTTCCGGCAGTCGGTCACTTCCCCGGGCTTCCCCTCAGCAGTGGATGTGTGGACTTCGACGTGCCCGAAGGGAGGGCGGAGTGGACGGTGTGGCCAGGATCGTGCTGGGGCTCGACTCGTCGCAGCTGGCGGAGGAGGTCGTCGACTTCCTGGACCGCGGCGGGCGATCGCGGGTGGTTGCGTCCGCCGCCTCCTCAGCCGCCCTGGCAGCGGCGATCCGCGAGCACGAACCGCACGCGGTCGTCGGCTCGGCCGAGCTGGTCCGCGCGGCGGGTGGCGTGAACGGCAGCCGGTTCCTGGCGCTCGAGACGGCCGAGACCCTGCCGGCCCTCCGGGGAGCCATCGAACTCGGGGCCGGAGGTTTCTTCCTGTGGCCGTCGGAGCGCGCGGCCCTGGCCGATGCGGCCGCGGGCAGCGCTCCGACCAAGGCCGGGCCGCCGCCGCGGCGTGCGTCGGTCGTCGCCGTCTACGGCCCCCGGGGCGGAGTCGGCGCGACATTCGTGGCGACGCACCTCGCGGCGGCGCTCGCCCGGTCGGGGTCGCGGACCATCGTGATCGACGCCGACTGGCGATTCGCCGACCTCACGGTCGCGCTCGGCGTTCCCGACGGGGAAGCCGTTCGAACCATCGAGGACCTGGAGCCGGTCGCCGGAGAGCTGGAGGACCAGCACCTCGAGGAGGTGCTGTGGCGCCATCCGGCGGGGTTCGACGTCCTCCTTGCGCCTTCGGGGTCGGCCTCGGTCGAGGGCTCGGGACCCGCGGCGTACCGAGCCCTGGTCGACGTGGCCGCCGGGATGGCCGACGCGGTGGTGGTCCATGTGGGCAGGCCCATCGACGACGTCGCGGCAGCGGTGCTGCTGGCGTCCGGGCGCGTGCTGATGGTGCTCACGCTCGACGTCCTGGCGTTCCGCGACGGGCGACGGGCATTCGAGACGCTCGACGGGTTGGGCCTGGGTCCGCGGTTGGGAATGGTGATCAACCGGGCGAGGAGAGCGGACATCTCGGCGAGTGACGCGGAGCGGGCGTTCGGGGGGCCGCCCCTGGCGGTGATCCCGGAGGACCGGAAGGTCTGCCGGATGCAGGACCGGGGGCTGTTGCTGGGCGGCAGGCGGCGATCGGTACGAGCGATCGTCCGGCTGGCCGGTCGCGTGGCGGTCCCCAGCCCGGGGGTGGCGGCGTGAACGGACCGTGGAAGCACCCCAGCGTCAGGCCCGCCACGGCGAACGGGTCGCGAGGGGCCGATGCCGTCGCCGGCGCCCACGCGGATGCCGACGCAGAAGTCCGGGACCCGCTCGCCCCGATCAAGCGGCGACTCCATGACGCGCTGATGGAGCGGGTCGGCGGCCGGGGCATCGCCACGCTGCATCCGGCGGCCAGGCGCCTGTTAATCCGTGAGGAGGCGCTCGCCGTGCTGCGCGAGGAGGGCCATCTGCTGCCCCAGGAGGCGCTGGCCCGCGTCGTGAACGAGGTTTCGGATCGTGTCGTCGGCCTCGGACCCATCGAGTCCCTGCTACGGGACCCGGAGGTCAGCGAGGTCATGGTGAACGGGGCCGACGACGTCTACGTGGAGCGGAAGGGGCGGCTCGAGAGGGTGGGGCGTGGCCTGTTTGAGGGGGAGGAGGCCGTGCTGCACGTGATCGAGAGGATCGTGGCCCCGCTGGGTCTTCGGGTCGACGAATCGTCACCCTGGGTGGACGCGCGACTTCCTGACGGCAGCAGGGTCCATGCGCTGATCCCGCCCCTTTCGCTCTGCGGTCCGGTGCTGAACATCAGGAAGTTCTCGCTGATCCCGTTCTCGGCCCGGGATCTCGTCGAGCAGGGGACCCTGGGTCCGCGGATGCTCCGGTTCCTCGCCGCCTGCGTCCGGGGCAAGGCCAACGTGATCGTGTCGGGCGGGGCGAGCTCCGGGAAGACCACGCTGCTGAACGTCCTGGCGTCGTTCATCCCGGACGGCGAGCGGCTGATCACCATCGAGGATGCGGCCGAGCTCCGGCTCGGCAAGCCGCACGTCGTTCGCCTCGAGGCGCGGCCTCCGAACGTGGAGGGGCGAGGCCAGGTCACCGTGCGGGACCTGGTGCGCAACGCGCTGCGCATGCGGCCGGACCGGATCATCGTCGGCGAGGTCCGGGGCGCCGAGGCGCTCGACATGCTCCAGGCGCTCAACACCGGACACGAAGGTTCACTCTCCACCGCTCACGCGAACTCGCCGCATCACCTCCTCTGGCGCCTGGAGACCATGGCCCTGATGTCGGATGTGGAGCTGCCCGCGGCCCACATCCGCGAACAGGTGGCGGCTGCGGTCGACGTGGTGGTGCACATGGCGAGACTCCGCGACGGGCGGCGCGTGGCGCTGCACGTGAGCGTGGTGGAGGGGTGCCGGGACGGCGAGCCCGTGGTGCGCGAGGCGTTCTCGTTCCGGCTGCGCGGCGGTGGCGGCGCCGGCGGGGAGTTCGTGGCGACGGGGGAGATCCCCGAGCTGATCGAGGTCCTCGCCGAGAGGGGGGCGCCGCTTCCGCCGCACGTCTTCGTCCCGGGTCCGGATACGGACCGCATGAGGAGCGAGGAAGACGCCGGCCGCCCTCACGCTGCCTGGGAGCGCATCCCGATCGGGGCGGGGGGCCCGGCGCCGGAACCGCCCGAGCGGGAGGGTATCCCGTGACCCCCCAGGCGCTGGCGCCGGTCCTGGCCGGAGCCGCCGTGGTGCTCGCCGGCCGGGCCGTGGCGACCGGCGAGCGGGAACGCCTGCTGCGACGTGCCGGAGCCAAGACTGGCGGCGCATCGCCGCGGGTCGGTGTTCGGGAACGGATCCGAACATTGCCCGGGAGTCGGCGCGCGAGACGGCCGGCGCGGCCGGTCGTGACGACCCTTGCGGGGGTTGGTCTCGGGGTGGTCGCCGGGCTGGCGCTCGCGGGTCCCGTCGGCGCGGTCGCGGGTGCGGCGATCGGCGTGTGGGTCCCCCGGTGGCGGCGGGCCCGGCGTTCCGAACGCCGCTTCGAGCTGATCGAGGGCCAGCTCGCGGACTCGATGGACGGGATCGCCGCGGCCCTCCGGGCCGGCATGTCGCCGTCGCAAGCGGTGGCCTTCGCAGCCGACGAGGGCTCGCCGCCGCTCTCCGACTCGCTCCGGGCCGTGGTCCAGCGCGAGTCGCTCGGGATGTCCTTCGACGAATCGCTCGATGTCCTCGCCCGGCAGGAACCCGGAGACGACGTCCGCCTGGCCGTCGCGGTCCTGCAGCTGCAGCATCGGGTGGGTGGGGACGCCCCGGTCATCCTCGACGACGCCGTCCGGACGCTCCGGCAGCGGGTCGCGGCGGCCGGGGAGCTCCGGTCGCTCACGGCGCAGGCCCGGCTGTCCGGGACGATCCTCGGCCTGCTCCCGATCGGCTTCTTCTTGTTCATGTCCGTGATCTCGCGCCACGACGTCACGGCGGCCCTGTCGACGCCTCTCGGCCTGATCTCCGCTGCCCTCGGCCTGGCGCTCGACGGATCGGCGTTCCTGTGGATCCGCCACCTTCTTCGAGGGGCCTCGTGAACGCCATGAACGGGCACGCGATCCCGGGCATCACCGCGATGGCCGGGGCGCTCCTGTGCGGTGGCGCGGCTGCGGCCTTCGTCTCGGCCGCCGGAACGCGCGCCGACACGACCGTGATCCGCCGGCTGCGCCTTCCACACGCACCACGATCCCCGGCCGGCGTGGCCCGCCGGATCGCGATCGCGGTCGGCAGGTCGAGGTGGATCTCGCGGATGGCCCGCGCCGAGCTGGCCCGAGCCCGGTTGGAAGCGGCCCACGTGCGGCTGGAACCCGACCTGTACGTCGGGTGGAAGGGGGTTGCCGCGATCGTCCTGGTCGGGGCGGTCCTCCCCGCTCCACCGCCGGCACCGCTGCTGGCTCCGCTGCTCGCGGCCGGCGCCCTGGCCGGCCCCGACGTGGTCATCGCCCGTCTCGTGCGCCGGCGCCGGCGACAGATCGAGGCCCAGCTTCCCCAGTTCCTCGACCTCCTGGCCG
This sequence comes from Actinomycetota bacterium, assembly GCA_045805265.1. Taxonomy (GTDB): domain Bacteria; phylum Actinomycetota; class UBA4738; order UBA4738; family JACQTL01; genus JBJMLO01. Next base: position 180,465 of record JBJMLO010000011.1, on the reverse strand, counting down.
CGGGGTCGACGGCAGGCCTTTCCGCGTTGCTGGCGCTCCGGCGGGCCGCAGCGTCGATCGCCGCCCCGCTCGCCGAGGAGCTCCGAATCCTGCTCGCCCGGGTGGATCTCGGCGCGCGGTGGCGGCCCGAGCTCCGGGCGCTGGCGTCCCGCCTGGAGCTGGCCGACCTGAACCGTGCCGTCATGGCGATGGCCCGGACCGAATCGCTGGGGACCCCGCTGGCCGAGTCGCTTCGCCACCGGGCCGACGAGGTCCGGGACTCGAGGCGATCGCGAGCGGCCGAGCTGGCGCGCAAGGCGCCGGTGAAGATGCTGTTCCCGCTCGTGTTCATGATCCTGCCCGCATTCCTCCTCCTCACCGTCGTGCCGGTGCTGCTCTCGACGCTCCGGTCGGTCCGATGAGAGGAGGTGAACGCGATGTTGCTGAAGCTCTACGCCCGCGTGCAGACGATGTTCGTCCGGGAGGAGGGGCAGACCACCGCGGAGTACGCGCTGGTGATCCTGGCGGCGGTTGCCGTCGCGGTGGTCCTGATCGCCTGGGCCAGGTCGAGCGGCAAGCTTCCGGCCTTCTTCGACAAGATCATCGACAGCGTCTCGAGCAACGCCTGACGCGTCTCCATCCGCATGATCGGCGGCCGAGGCCGGGACGCGGACGACTCGAGGGTGAGCGGGGATCCGCCGCCCTGGAGTTCGCGATGGTCCTGCCTCTGCTCCTGATCGTCACGCTCGCGTTGGTCCAGGTCGGGCTGGTGGTCCGGGATCGGCTCGCCCTGGCCAACGCGGCTCGAGCGGGGGCGCGCGAGGCGGCGGTCACGGACGACGACGGCAGGATCCGGGCCGCGGTCGACGCCGCCGCCGCGACGCTGGTGACCGACCGCATCTCGGTCGAGGTCGGGCGGGACGGGGGGCGGGGGCAGCCAGTCACGGTCTCGCTCACGTACGACGACTCGACGTCCATTCCGGCGGTGGCGTGGCTGCTCCCGTCCACCATGACGCTGCACGCCCAGACGACGATGCGCCAGGAGTTCGGATGACGACGCGATCCGAGCGGGGGTCGATCAGCCTGCTGGCCGCGGGCGTGTTGGTCATGGTGCTCGTCATGGTCCTCGCGACAGCCGACATCACTCGCGCCCTCGCCGCGGCGGCGCGGGCGCAGTCGGCCGCGGACGCGGCAGCTCTCGCGGCGGCCCAGGAGATCGTGGAGCCTTCGGGTGAGGATCCGGCCGCAGTGGCCGATCGCTACGCGGCCGCCAACGGCGCCGAGCTCGTGAGCTGCGACTGCCCGGTGGGCGGGTCCGAGGCCGTCGTGACGGTCCGGGTCGAGATCTCGGGGCTCCTCCTGCTCCGATCGGGCCGTCAGACGACGGGAACCGCCCGGGCGGTCGTGGACCTCACCGGCGGTGGCGCGTAGGCCGTGCCGGTTCCCGGTCGCCGCTCCCCGCCGTCCGGCCCGGGAACCGGGTCCGAAAGTCGGGGGCGCAGGAAGGGGGGGTACCCGTAGAATGGCCGGGCTGTGAATCGAGTAGCCCGATCGACCAGGCCTCTGCGCGGGGCCCGCCGCCCGTTCGGCGCGGTGGACTACACGCTGGCCAAGCGCGCGCTGCTGCGGGAGTTCCGTAGCGGCCTGCTCACCAGGTTGGACATCTGCGACGCCCATCCGGAGCTGCTGCGCGCGGCCAAGTACGTCGGGCGGCGGACCAACCGGGCCTGCCCGATCTGCAAGAAGGAGGAGCTGCGGCTGCTCGCCTACGTGTACGCCGACGATCTCCGGGCCGACAACGGGCGGGTGTGGGAGCTCTCCGAGGCCCTCAACGTCGCGGCCGCTCACCGCGGCGGCGCGTGCTACGTGGTCGAGGTGTGCACCGGCTGTTCCTGGAACCACCTGTCCCAGGTGTACCGCGCCCGCTCGGCCTCCGCCGGCTGACCCGGCCCGCCCCGGCCCGCCCCGCTCCGCGACAATCAACGCGAAACGACCCGAACGACCTGCACAGAGCGCCTCGAATCTCCATCGATCCGCAGCCTCGATTGCCATGTGCTGTTGGACACCCCTGGGTAAGATCATCGGAGTCTTGGCCCTCGACTCCACTTCCCAGCGCCCTTCGCGGGGCGGCAAGCACGTTGCCTCCAGGACCAGGAAGACCCCCCAACGGCAGGGCGCGAAGATGCCGGTCCAGGCCACTCCCGGCAAGGCGTGGTCGGCCGGGCAGCCGAACGGCAAGCGCGCCCGGCCGAGGAAGCGGGGATTCTTCCGGCGGTACTGGTGGGCCTTCGTCGCCACGCCCCTCGCCCTGATCCTGGCGCTCGTCGTCACGCTCATGTACGCGTACGCGCACATCCAGCTGCCCAACGAGCCCCCGCCGGCCCGGACCACGTTCATCTACGACCGGTTCGGCGACAAGATCGGCGAGCTGCACGGCGCCTACAACCGCACCGAGATCCCCCTCTCCCAGATGCCGAAGGTCCTGCAGGACGCCGTCATCGACACCGAGGACAAGAGCTACTACCACCACGGCGGCATCAGCGTGTCGGGGATCGTCCGGGCGGCATGGCAGGACCTCCTGCACCACAGCGCGGTCCAGGGTGGCTCGACGATTACCCAGCAGTACGTGAAGAACGTCTACACGAACGGCGAGCGCTCGATCTTCCGCAAGGTCAAGGAGGCCCTGTACGCCATCAAGCTCGAGCACAAGTTCTCCAAGGACCAGATCCTCGAGAAGTACCTGAACACGATCTACTTCGGGCACGGCGCCTACGGCGTGGAGGCGGCCTCCCAGACCTACTTCCACCATTCTGCGCGGAAGGACGACGTGCTGGAATCGGCCACGCTGGCCGGCATGATCGCCTCTCCCGGCCGCTTCGACCCAGTCGAGCACGCGGCGTCCGCCAAGGACCGCCGCAACTACGTCCTGCAGCAGATGGTCCAGCAGGGACACCTGAGCGCGTCCGATGCGACCCGGCTCGAGGCCAAGCCGGTCAGGGTGTTCCGGGACCCGAACCGCACCCGCCAGAACTTCGCCTACTTCATGGACTACACGCGGCAGTGGCTGCTGCACAAGTACGGCGACGAGCTGACCTACGCGGGCGGCCTCCGGGTCACGACCAGCCTCGACCGCCGGGTCCAGCACGCGGCCGAGACCGCCATCGCCGACCACCTGCAGGCGAAGTCCGACCCGTCCGCTGCGCTCGTCGCCATCGACCCCCGGACCGGGGAGATCCGGGCCATGGTGGGGGGACCGGACTTCGACCAGCTCACCAACAACGAGAACCTCGCGGTCGCACCGTCGCGGCGCCAGGCCGGGTCGGCGTTCAAGCCGTTCACGCTGTCCGCCGCGATGAAGCAGAAGTTCAGCCTGAACTCGTACTGGCAGGGCCCCTCACAGATCACCATCCCCGACCGCCGGTGCTACACCACCGACGCCACCACGGGGAAATACGGGCCCTGGACCCTGTCCAACGCCGCCGACGAGGAGTCCGGGACGTTCTCCCTGCTGAACGCCACGGCCTTCTCGGTGAACACGGTCTTCGCCCAGCTGGTGACCGCCCTGAACAACGGCCCGAAGGACGTGGCTTCGACCGCACACGCGATGGGGATCGAGAGCCCCCTGCGGCCGGTCTGCTCGATCACCCTGGGGACGCAGGAGGTGTCGCCCCTCGAGATGACGCGGGCCTACGCCACGCTCGCCGACCGGGGCGTCCGCCATTCGGCCACCCCGATCTCGCAGGTAAAGTCGGTCGGCCACTCGATCGAGACGAAGCCGAACACGAAGGGCACCCGGGTCCTCGACGCGAACGACGCCGACCTCGTCACCTACGCGCTGCAGCGCGTGGTGGCCTACGGGACCGGGACGGCGGCCGATCTCCCCGACCGGCAGGTCGCCGGCAAGACCGGCACGACGAACAACGAGGCCAACGCGTGGTTCTGCGGGTACATCCCCCAGCTCGCCGCCTGCGTGTGGGTCGGCTACCACTCCGGGAACAAGCCGATGCACGGCATCGAGGGCGTCTCCGACGTGTTCGGAGGAACGATCCCGGCCGCCATCTGGCACGACTTCATGGCGCAGACGACGCAGGAGCTGGGGCTCCCTGCGGTGGACTTCCACCAGCCCAGCTTCGTGGGCTACACGCGTCAGGGACCCATTGCCTCGCCTGCGCCCCCGCCGCCGCCCTCGCCCTCGCCCTCCCCGCCGCCGCCACCGTCCCCCACGCCGTCGCCGTCGCCGTCGCCGATCCCGCCCCCGCCACCGACGACGGGGCCGCCGCCCACGACGCCACCATCGCCCCCGCCGTCCCCCACGCTGCCGTCGCCGACGCCCCCCACCACGCTGCCCGCCTCCTCGGCCCCGGCGAGTCCGGTCCCGGTCTCCGGGGGAACGGCCAGAACGGGCGCGGCGGCGCGCCGGACCGCCCCCCGCGCCCGATCCCCCGCCTGACCGGGCGGTTGCAGCTTCAGGCCGTCTCGGGGCCCCCGCGGGGCGCCGCCACGTCGAGCGGGAGGGTGGCCACGATGGACGTCCCCTGGCCCGGCGCGGAGCGGACCATGAACGAGCCGTTGGCGAGCTCGGTTCGCTCGCGCATCGACGCCAGGCCCACCCGGCCGGCCCGCAGGAAGTCCCGCGCCCGGTTCGCGTCGAATCCGACCCCGTTGTCCTCGATCTCGATGCGGAGCGACCCGGCCACCGCCTCGACCGAAACCCCGACCTCCGATGCGTGCGCGTGCTTCGTGGCGTTCGTCAGGGCCTCCTGCACGATGCGGTAGGCCAGCGTCTCGAGGTCGGGCGGCACGTCCACCAGCGCCCGGGACTGGAAGTTCCTCTCGACCCCGGTCTCCCGGCCGAACCGGGCCAGGATCTCCTGCAGGGCCGGGACCAGCCCCCGCTCGTCCAACACCGGCGGGCGCATGTCCGACATCAGGCGTCGGAGGCTCTCGTTCTCCTCGGAGATCTCTCCCCGGATCTTCTCCAGCGTGTCGGCGGCCTTCTCGACGTGTCCGTTGCGGAGCATCATCAGGACCGCCTCCAGGGACAGCGAAGCGGCGGAGACCCCCTGGACGGGGCCGTCGTGGAGGTCCCGGGCGATGCGGTTCCGCTCGGACTCGATCGCCGCGTTCGTCCGCCGGAGCAGGCGGGTGCGATCCTCGTCGCGATCCTGGAGGAATTGCAGCAGGGAGCGGATGGTCTGGTCCGCCACCCTCGCGGCCGTGACGTCCCGCACGATCAGCAGCTCACCGGCGGCGGGCAGCGCGCTGGTCCGGGCCTCCAGGTGGAGGTCCTGGCCCCGGCGGTGGAGCGTGGCCCGGCCCGTCTCGGGCAGCTCCAAGAGCGAGGCGCCGCCCTCGACCGCCGCGGCCAGCCGCGGCCACGGCACGCCCACCGCCTCGCGCGGATCGACCGCGAGCAGGGCGCAGAAGGCCTCGTTGGCCCTGCGGATCACCCGCGAGCCGTCCAGCTCCACGATCCCGTCCGCCGCCACGTCGAGCAGCAGCCGCAGCCGCTCCTCCGACGCCGAGAGCGAGCGATGGAGCTCCCGCAGCCGGAGCAGCGCGCCGTCGGCCCGTTCCAGGGCCCCCTGTTTGTCGCCGAGGGCCCTCGCAACCTGCTCCGACGCGCGGGTCGACGTGATCTGGTTCAACAGGGTCCGCGCAGTGACCGCGGCTCCCAGGAGGCTGATAGCCACCGCGGTCTCCATCTCGCTGGTCGTCCCGTTCAGGCCGGTCAGGGCCACCGACGCGAGGCTGGCGCAGGACACGCCGACCGCGACGGCGGTCAGGAGCGCCCGTCCCCACCTGGTCCGGGGCTGGGCCGGCGTCGGGGACACCAGGCGGGGCTCCGCCCACAGCAACGCGCCGAGGAGCAGCGCCCCCAGCCCCAGGGGCAGGCTCACCAAGGGCTGTCCGGGCACGTAGTGCCCCCGGAACCACTCGGAGCCGAACGCCAGCCCGGAGACGCCGAGGCAGGCGACGAACACGCTCAGCCCGATGTGCACGGGCGAGGGGAGCCACATGGCGAGCGCGGTCCAGGCCACGACGCCGGTCATCACCACCCCGACCCAGACGACCAGGGACGCCGAGGTCGTCGCGGGCTGCGGGCCGTCGGGCCGGAGGAGCAGGTACACGAGCGTCCCCGACGCGGCGGCCAGCAGGACGATGTCGGCGATGACCTCCCGGCGGTCCCCGCGAGGGAAGTGTTCCCGGAGCTCCGACCAGAACAGCGGCAACAGGAGGAGGGCCATGCCCACCACGGCGAGATCCACCAGCCAGGTGGAGCCGTAGGGGCCGTGCGGCGGCGCGACGACGGCCGTGACCAGGAACGCCGCCTGGGCGAGGACGAGCGCAACGAGGGCCAGGCCGTACCGCCTGGCGGACGCCCAGGCGTCCGGGCGGCGGGACGCCAGGAGGACCACGCCGGCCGCCACGGCGCCGGCGACCATGCCGGTCGAGGACGTCACCACGGCCCGGCCGCGGAATCCGCTCGGCATCAGGACCTGGGCGGACACGAGCGCGACGGCGCTCAGCGCGAGGAGCGCGAGGGGGGCGCGTGACGGTCTCGGGCGAGCCGCGGCGGGGTCATCCTCCGCGTCCGGCAGGAAGCCCGGCGCGGCGTGGAGTACCCGTTTCGTCGGGCGCACGGTGCGTGAACCTCGACTGGTGCCGGACAGTGATCTCTGCATGGGCTCATTGGGACGTATCGGCCGGAACGGGGCGCCGCTTCAGCCCGATCGGGCTTCCGGGGGCTTTCGTCCGGAGCAGATCGGCTCGGTGGCGGACCGGCCGACGGCGCACCACCGGGCAGGGGAAGGTCGCTCACCGGCGCAGCACGCATACCGAAGCCGACGGGAACCCGCACACCGACATCCATGTCACCGGCCCGGGGGCCGGGCGGGATCACTCGATCAGGCGGCGGCGCAGTGCCTCGGCGACCGCGGCGGTCCGGTCGGACGCCCCCAGCTTCTCGAAGATGTGCTCGAGGTGCGTCTTCACGGTGTCCGGGGAGATGAACAGCTTCTCCGCGATGTCGCGGTTCGTGTGGCCGAAGGCGAGCAGTTGGAGGACCTCGATCTCCCGGGCGGTCAGCGAGTCGGCCTTGCGGTCGCGCTCCTTCACGGTGGAGAGCTCCTCGGCGAGGGCCACGACCAGCTGGGGGTCGATCACCATGTTGCCGCCGGCGACGAGCCGCACCGTCTGGATCAGGTGCTCCGCGTCGCGCGCCTTGAGCACGTAGCCCCGGGCACCCGCGCGGACGGCCTCCACCACGAACTGGCGGTCGTCGTAGGCGGTCAGCATGATCACGCCGACCTTGGGGAACCGGTCCCGGATCTTCCGGGCGGCCTCGAGGCCGTCCATCTCCGGCATCCGGATGTCGAGCAGGACGATGTCCGGTGACTCCGAGTCGACCAGCGCCACTGCCTCCTGGCCGGTGGACGCCTCGCCCACGACGTCGATGTCGCCGGCCGTATCCAGATAGCGCCGGAGACCCTGGCGCACCAGAGAGTGGTCGTCGGCGATGGCAACCCTGATCGTCACGCGGGATTCCTCCGAGCGCGCGGGCTCCTGTTGCAGCATGGTTTCAATCATGTCCATTCTACGTTCGGCATGCCCCGCGCCGGAGTTGAAGGCTTTCGGGGAAAAGTTCGACGAAGAGCCGCCGCCCGCCCCGGCGCCTGACCGGGGCTCGGGTTCCGTCAGAAGACGTAGTACCTGGCGACGAAGAGCGAGGTCATGATCGCGAGTCCGGCGGCCGAGAGCGCCAGGACGGCCGTACGGGGCAGCCGGCCTCGTTCGACGAGCACCGCGACGGCCCAGAACACCGGGAACAGCGGCGCGAGGAACCGGGGGTCGGACATGAACGCCCGCGGGGCGAAGATGTACGACAGCGGAGGCAGCAGGCATCCCCAGGTGAAGATGCCGTATGCGGGCCGGAACCGCCAGGCGGCGTAGCCGGCGGCGGCCAGGCACGGGATCACCACCAGCCAGTCGAGCAGGTGATAGGTGTCGGGGAAGGTTCCCAGCCCGGCGAACGCCTGCTGGGTGGCGTGGCCCACCGTGACCCAGGGCAGCTGGGCCGTTCGCTGCCACTGCACCTGGGCGTGGTAGGGAGCCAGCCAGTCGCCGGTCCGCGCCCCCCAGTAGGCCAGGTACGACACCAGGCCCACCACGGGCAGGGTGGCCAGCGCCATGCGCCCTGCGAGCCGCCGCGTCGACGCGTCCACGCCGCCGGCCGCCGGGAGCGCGATGTGCGCCGAGGGCGTCCCCCTCCCGTCCCCGTCCAGGGCCCGGAGGCCGTCGCCGAGGCCGACGACCGCGCCGTGCCTGGCCTCGAGGAACTGGTGGACGGCCTCCGCCATCAGCGCCGGCGCGAGCGCGACGCCCACGCTCCGGGTGAGCGCCGCCAGCGCCCCGAACGCCCCGGCCCATGCCCATCGTCGCCGCCGGGCCGCGGAGAACGAGGCCACGGCGAGCAGCAGGAACAGGGCCTCGCTGAAGGGCGCCAGGAAGAAGAACGACGCCGGGAACAGCACGACCACCAGCACGGCGGTGCGGGCCACCGCGGTCGAGAACTCCCGCTCCGTGAGCCGGTACAGCAGGACCAGTCCGGCGAGGAGCGCGACGTTCGCCACCAGCAGCCCGGCGGCGAGGGGATGCCCGCCGAGGACCCAGGACAGCCCCCGGACGGCCAGCGGATACAGCGGGAAGAAGGCGGCGCTGCCGTCCGTCGCGCTGTACCCCCCGTCGGCGATCCGCAGGTACCACAGCGCGTCGGCCCGCTCCCACCCGGTCACGAAGTTGTGCGGCCCGGGGGTGAACGCGGGCGCCGGCCATCCCGGCACGCCGACGGACGCCGCCGGGTGGGGGAGCGTTCCCAGGGCGACCACCGCCAGCACTCCCAGCGCCACCCGCATCCCGAGGAAAACCAGCAGGCAGTACCGGATGCCCTCCCACGGGGAGGAACCCCCGCCGCCGGCCCGCGCGAACAGCCCCCGGATCCGGGTGGCCGCCGCGCCGGCTCGTGCGGTCACGGCCACCGCTCGGTCCTCCTCACGCCGACGCTCGCCGCCCGGGTCGCCTTCACGCGCCGGCCCCCACCGCCGCCCGCCGTCCCGCGCGATCCTCACCGGCCATCGCGGGTCCCTTCAACTCGTCGAACGGTCCCGTCACCCATGCCACCAGACACAGCACCAGCACGGCGGCCCGGGCCAGCACCGCCGCCTCGAACGCCCCGAATGGTGCACCACCTCCGTTGTACGGGGCAATGGTGTGGAACCAGGTGAACCGGGTGAGGAACACGGCGACGTCCGTCGCCTCGAACGCCACGAACAGCGCGAGCGGCCGGATCGTCCCGAGCGGCGGGAGCGCCACGACGAACAGCGGGAGGAGCCACACCCCGTACTGCGGCGAGTACACCTTGTTCGTCAGCAGGAACAGCACGACGGCGGGAAGCGCCAGCGTCCACCGGGGGAACCCGGGGTCCCGGGTCCGCCGCCAGGCCCATAGGCCGGCCGTTCCGGCCAAGAACGCGGCGATCGCGACGACGTTCACCACGTTCACTGGTACGCACCCGTCGTGCCCGGCCAGGTGGCAGCCGATGTACCACAGGCTGTCGAAGTCCGTGGGTCGTTTCGCGTTGAACCGGAAGAACTCCGTCCATCCCCGCCACCCGAACAGCGCGAACGGAAGGTTCACCGCGACCCACGTCCCCGCCGCGGCCCACGCGAGATGGATCCCCCGGTCGGGCTCGCGCCGGCGGAACAGCTCGGCGGCGAACGGGATCACCAGCAGCGCTGGGAACAGCTTGGCGGCGGCGCCGAGCCCGAACAGGGCACCGGCGGCGACGTCCCGCCCCCGGAAGAACGCCAGCATCCCCGCCGCGGCGAACGCCACGGCCAGCAGGTCCCAGTTCATGAACCCGTAGATCACGAGCGTCGGGGCGAGCGCGAACCACAGCGCCCGACGCCCGGCGACCAGGTACAGGCACACGGCCGTCACGCCCGCGGCGATGGCCAGCCACAGCGCGTTCGCGAAGAAGAACCCCGCGTAGCCGCTCGACCCCCACGCCGCGAGGCGCATCACGTACATGGTGAGCACCGGGTACTCGTCGCAGGTCTCCTGGTCGGGGCACCCGTTCAGGAAGGGGAGGCGGCCGCCGTCGAGGTGCTCGGTCCCGAGCAGGGGCACGATGTCGCTGTAGCACAGGTGCGAGTACTGCTGGCCGCTCCACCCCCCGGCGGCGCAGTCGACCCGGAACCCGTGGGCGGGGTCCGGCTGGCTCTTCAGCCACAGCCCCGCCAGGCAGGCCACCAGGACGGCGATCAGCACGTGCCCCAGCCAGATCTCGCGGGGTCGCCGACGGTCGCGTGGCGAAGCTTCGGGTGGCTCTTCGAGTGCCTCCTGCATCGGCCGCATCATCTCGCACGGCCGGGCGGAAGCTCAGACGTGCACGGCACCGTGGCGGATCGCGAACGAGACCGCCTCGAGCTTCGAGTGCACGCGGAGCTTGGCCAGGATGTTCCGGACGTGCGTCTGCACGGTCTGCTGGCTGATGAACAGCTCCTGGGCGATGCCCTCGTTCCGCTTCCCCTGGGCCAGCAGCTGGAGCACCTGCCGCTCCCGCCCGGTCAGCTGGCCGAGCAGCACCTCGGCGTGCCGGCGGGCCTCCCGGTCGCGGGCCACCAGGTGCAGGGCCCGGGACAGCAGCCGGGGGTCGATCAGGATCTCCCCGTCCGCCGCGCCTCGCACGGCCGCGAGGACCTCCTCGACGGCCTCGGTCTTGGTGAGGAATGCGGCAGCGCCCGCCTCGACGCCCGCCACCAGGTCCGACTCCTCCGTCGAGGCGGTCATGATGATCACGCTGGTCTCGGGCGAGGCCGCCTTGATGCGCCGGGTGGCCTCGAACCCATCCATCGGCGAGGTCGTGAAGCCGACGTCCATGAGGACCACGTCGGGGCGCCGCTCCAGCACCAGCTCGACCGCCGCCGCCGGGTCGTCCACCGGGTCGCTCACGAGCGCCATGTCCGGCTCGGCGTTGACGACCGTGGCCAGGGAATCCGTCAACAGCTTGTGGTCGTCACAGATCAGCAGCGTGATCCGGCCGTCGGAACTGTCCGCCACCTGAACCTCCACAGGGGCGAACAGACGCCGCCCCTCAACGCGTCCGGGGGAGTCTAATGGTGATGTCACGCCCGGCGGGGGATTTTCCGGTCAGCGAGCGGACGGGACCCGAAGCGCCTCCCGTCGCGCTTCGCCGGTCTCCCCGTTCGGCCAACTATCCCACTGACCGGCGGTCACCGCGATGTCGGGCGATCCCAACAGGGCGGTTCAGCTGTACGAGTGCTCCTCGTCCGGGAACCGGCCCCCCTCCACGTCGGTCGCGTAGGCGCGGGCCGCCCTCGCGATCTCCTCGCGGAGGTTCGCGTACGGCTTCGCGAACTTGGGGTACCTGCCGCTGTTGATCCCGAGGAGGTCGGTGAGCACCAGCACCTGGCCGTCGCAGTCGGGGCCCGCACCGATGCCGATGGTCGGGATCTGCAGCCCTTGGGTGATCTCTCGCCCGAGCTCGGAGGGGATGCCCTCCAGCACCAGCGAAAAGGCGCCGGCCTTCTCCATGCCGGACGCCTGCTGGACCAGCCGCTGGGCGTCCTCCTCGGTCCGGCCCTGGACCCGGTAGCCCCCCATGGCGTGCACGGACTGGGGGGTCAGGCCCAGGTGGGCCATCACCGGGATGCCACGGCTCGACAGCGCCTCGGCCAGCTCCGGCATCCAGCCCTCGATCTTGACGGCGTGGGCGCCGCCCTCCTTGAGGAACCGCCCGGCGTTGGTCACGCCCTCCTCGACCGAGACCTGGTACGAGAGGAACGGCATGTCGCCGACGATCAGCGCGTCGTTCGCGCCTCGGGCGACGGCCCTCGTGTGATGGAGCATCTCCTCCATCGTCACCGGCAGCGTCGTCTCGTAGCCGAGGATCGTCTGCGCCAGTGAGTCGCCCACCAGCAGCACGGGGATCCCGGCTTCGTCCAGGATCTGTGCGGTGGGGTAGTCGTAGGCGGTGAGCATGGCGAATCGCCTGCCTTCCGCCTTGAAGGTCCGGAGGTCCCGGACGGTGATGCTCATCGGCTCGCGCCTCCTTCCGAGTGCACGGCGTGTTCCCGGGCAGTCTACCCGCACCCGGTGGCTGCCATGCCGGGAGGGGGCGATACGATCGGGGTCGGGCGGCCGTGGAGGCCGTCGGTTCCCTCGGTCGGGGGCCCGGGAGCTCACGGAAGACCGACGTGGTCGCGATCATCGAGCAGCTGGTGAAGTGGGTTGGCCCGGCGTTCGCCGTGGCCGGGTACTACATCGTGTTCGCCGGGGTGTTCGCGGACCGCTCGGCGTTCCTCGGGCTGATCATTCCCGGCGACGTCGTGCTGGCCGTGGGGGGCGTGTACGCCGCCCGGCACGTCCTGACACTCCCGTCCGTGATCGCGGTGGGGGCGGCGGCCGGCCTCGCGGGGGAATCCGTCGGGTACTGGCTGGGCCGCCGGTACGGGGCTCGGCTGCTGCGGAGGGTCCCGATCCTGCGGCGGTGGGCCGACGACCTCACCAAGACCGAGGACTTCTTCCGCCGGAACGGCGGCAAGACGGTGTTCATAGGGCGCTATGTCTCGGTTGCCGGCACCTTCCTCCCGTTCGTGGCCGGCATGTCGAAGATGCGCTACGGCCGGTTCCTGTTGTTCGACGTCCCCTCGGTCACCGTGTGGGCGGTGGGCGTGTCGTTGCTGGGCTACTTCCTGGAATCCCAGATCCACACGATCGACACCGTCCTCTCCCGGTTCGGGTGGGGGCTCCTGGCGCTCATCGTGCTGTTCTTCGGGGGGCGGTTCGTGTACCGGCGCTGGATCAGGAAGGACGGCTCGTCGAAGGGCTCGTCGCGGGCGTCGTCCTCCAAGTCGGGCCGTGGGAGTTAGGCGTCGGGCCCACGATCGGCGTGTCGGACCCTCCTGCTAGGGTCCGCCCGAGGTGAGGCGATGAAGCGATCTGTAGACTTGGGGGGTCCACTCCTGCCCCTTCGGGGGCCGTCTCAGTCCACAGGAGGTGGCTGTGCGCAAGTACGAGCTCATGTTGATCCTGCCTTCCGAGTCCGACGAGGCCGTCGTGACGCGCGTGGTGGACCGGATCAACCAGACCCTCGCCGACGGCAAGGGCCAGGTCGGGAAGCTCGACCGCTGGGGCCGCAGGCGCCTCGCGTACGAGATCGCGAAGCAGTCCGAGGGCTACTACCTGGTCGCCGACCTCGACGCCGAGCCCGATGCGATCACCGAGCTCGAGCGGGTCCTGCACCTCGCGGACGAGGTGATCAGGTTCAAGGTGGTCCACAAGGCGGCCTGACCGGTCGCAGGAGCTTCCCCCTCTCCCCGAAACGCCATCGTTCGGGGAGGGACGAGCTGGCGAGAAGGTGGTGGTTCTGATGGCGATGGGACAGGTGACGATCGTCGGCAACCTGACCGACGATCCCGAGCTGCGGTACACGCCGAACGGCGCGGCCGTGGCCAAGTTCCGCGTGGCGGTGAACCGGCGGTACAAGGACCAGTCCGGTGAGTGGAAGGACGGCGACACGTCGTACTTCACCGTCAACGCGTGGCGGTCGCTCGGCGAGAACGTGGCGGAGTCGCTCACCCGCGGCGCCAACGTGATCGTCGTCGGGCGGCTGCAGCAGCGGTCCTGGGAGACCCAGGACGGAGAGAAGCGAACCGTGATCGAGATCGAGGCCGACGAGGTCGGGCCGAGCCTGCGGTGGGCCACCGCCAAGGTGGAGAAGCAGAGCCGGTCCGGCGGCGGCGAGTGGTCCGCATCGCAGGACCGGGTGGCCGTCGGCGTCGGCAGAGACGAGGAGACACCACTGGATGCCGGGTAGATCGAGCACGTCGACGAAGAAGCGTCCCCGCAAGGACGCCAAGGAAGAGAAGGGCTGGGCGAAGCGCGGCAAGCGCAAGTTCTGCCAGTTCTGCAAGGACCAGGTCAGCCACGTCGACTACAAGGACACCAACCTGCTGCGGAAGTTCGTCTCGGAGCGGGGGAAGATCCGGGCGCGCCGGGTGACGGGGAACTGCTCCCAGCACCAGCGCGACGTCGCGTCGGCGGTGAAGAACGCGCGGGAGATGGCGCTCCTGCCGTACAGCACACGGTAGGAGGAGCCCGTGAAGATCATCCTGCAGAAGGAAGTGGAGAAGCTCGGGGTGCCGGGCGACATCGTCACGGTCGCCGACGGCTACGCGCGGAACTACCTGGTGCCGCGAGGCATCGCCATCCCGGCGTCCAAGGGCGCCGTCCGCCACATCGACTCACTGCGCCGGGCCCATGACTCGCGCGTGAACAAGACGAAGGTGGCGGCCGAGGAGGTGGCCGGCCGGCTGGCGGCGAAGCCCATCGTGGTCTCCGCGCGGGCGGGCGAGGAGGGACGGTTGTTCGGCAGCATCACCACCGCCGATCTGGCCGAGGAGATCGCCAGGCAGGCGGACCAGCCGATCGACCGCCGCGACATCCATCTCGACGAGCCCATCCGGAGCCTCGGCACGCACGAGGTCACGGTGCGGCTGCACCCCGAGGTCAACGCGACCCTGTCGATCCAGGTCGAGGCGGAGTCCTAGCGGCGGACGCGAGCCCTCCGCCGGCGCCGGCAGTCCCCGGCGATGGGCTGGCGCCGCGGCGCTGCGACGCCGTCTGCCTACGGTCCGGGGCGGGGCGCATTCGCGTACGCCCGGAGGATCGAACCGGGGACCGTGTACAGGTCGATCCCCCCGATCGAGCGCGGCCGGCCGATCGGGGCGAACAGCGCCTTCCATTCCCCCGGGGTGCCGTGTACGACCACGACGTCGCGCACCGCGTTCGCGCCCAGGAACCGCTTCAGCTCCACGCCGGAGTTCGCGATGGGCTGGCCCGAGTACAGGGCCTCCATGATCGGCCAGTTCCCGAAATCCGAGGGCGGCCTGGTGGCGACGTTCCCGCCCGGCATCCGGAACCAGAATCCCGACTCGGCCTGCCACAGCGTGCTCTCTCCGCTCGCGCCGTAGGGCACGACCAGGACGTTCGCGTCCCGCGGGAGGAAGCGGCGGTACTCGCCGCCGGAGAAGAAAGCGGGCTCGTGGACGGGGTTGTGCCAGAACGGCCCGGTGATGTTCGGGAACAGCACGATCACGGCGAGCCCCGCCAGGGCCCACCGGCCCCAGCCCGGCCGGGCCGCCAGCCACGCGGCGGCCATCACTGCGACGCCCAGCCACGCGTACAGCATGAGCCGGCCGGGCAGGACGTACTTCAGCAGCGGCACCGAGAGCGCGAGCTTCCAGGGCATGGTCATGGTCTCCTGGCCGCCGATGTGGAGCTTGGGTCCGAGCGACAGAACGCAGACCACCGCCGTCAGCCCGAGGAGCCATCTCGCCCACCCCCGGCGCCAGAACTCGACGGCGAACCCGCCGGCCATGGCGAGGAGCGGCAGCCCGAAGTACGCGGACTGCTCGGAGATGTCCCCGGTGAACATCGTGCTCACCGGGAAGAAGGTGCCCGCGCCGACGTGCGTGAGCGACGTGGGCACCAGGAAGTTCACGAGGTCCGAGGCGTACAGCGCCGGGTAGAAGTCGTACACGGGCGCGTAGTACGACGAGGAGAAGAACGACCACACCAACGGCGACACCACCACCGCCGTGATCCCGTAGGCGAGTGCCACCGCCATCCCCGCGCCGTACAGCGCCGGCCTCAGCCGGGGCATCACGAGCACGGCTGCCACCAGGGCCAGGATGCCGACCACCGCGAGGGTCGTGAACACCTCCAGTGAGATGAGGAACTCCCCGGTGAGCGCCGCCGCGAGGCCGACCACGGCTTTCCTGGTCGAGATCTCGCCCCGAACGAGCCGGAGCACCACCAGCGCGCACAGCGGCACCGGGAACACCAGCGACAGGTTCGGGTGGCCCAGCATCTGCGCGGTCACGTACACGGAGAACCCGAACAGGTAGCCGCCGACGAGCGACGCCCAGAACCTCCCGGTGACCTCCCGGCACAGCAGGTACGCGGCCCACGCCGCCAGCACGGGAGCCAGCAGCGACATCACGTTGTACGCGACCACCGGCCCGAACAGCAGCGTGACGGGCGACAGGGCCAGCGCGGGCCCGGGGACCGCCGTGGCGTGGGTGAGGTTGAACCCCACCGGCGCCCACACCTCGTGGGTGACGAGCGGGTTCAGGCCGTGCCCGATTGCGTGCGGGAACCAGGCCATGGCCCACGCGTAGAAGCTCGGGTCGGTGCCCCACCCGACGACCGTCGTTCCGGGGTGACGCAGGATCGGTGCGCCGAACGTGCCGATCGAGGCCACGAGGTAGGCGAGGAACGCCACTGTCGCCTGTCCCCGGGTCGTCGAGCGCAGCCAGCCGGCCGTGCGGCCGGCCCATGAGGCGGCCGCGTGCCGGCGGGGACCGGCCGGCTCGGCCCCGTCGCCGGTCGATGGCGGCGGCGCGCCCCGGTCGGGAGCGGTCGTCGTGGCATCGGCCGGGCGCGGGGCCGGTTGGGACGTCCCGGAGCCGGCCATGCCCGCCATTCCACCCGTGCGGCGGGGACCCGTCAAGGAAGCACGATCCCCCGCGGGCCGATGACCGCTCCCGTCACCGACCCCGCCCAAGGCGCCGGGCGGGGGCCGCAGGACCGGCCGGGACATTCGTGTCGGTGGTCCCCTCTACATTTCTCCACATGGTTGTCCACACCGGGGGAGCGCTGGTCGGAGCGGGAACGACACGAAATCCCGAGCTCGGCGACGCCCGGACCAGCGCACCGCGTTTTCCCCAACGATTTCCTCCGTCCTTTCCCCTTCCGCCTTCCCGACGCGAGGGACTAGCGTCGCGGGATTCCACGGGGGGGAGCTGAGATGGCGCAGGCGACGGACGAGGTCAGGCGGGTCCGACCGGAACGGATCCCCCCGCAGAACCTGGAGGCCGAGGAATCCGTGCTCGGCGCCATGATGCTCTCCGCGGACGCCATCGCCAACGTCATCGACGTGGTCAAGGCCGACGAGTTCTACCGCCGGGCGAACGCCACGATCTTCGAGGCGCTCCTGCAGCTGTACGCGCGCGGCGAGCCCGTCGACGCCATCACCGCGGTCGAGGAGCTGAAGCGCCGCGGGCAGCTGGTGGAGGTCGGCGGGGCGCTCCGGATCCAGGAGCTGGTGGAGGCGGTGCCGTCCCCGGCGAGCGCCGTGCACTACGCCAAGATCGTGTCGGAGCTCGCGCTGCTCCGCCGGCTCATCTCGGCGGCGGCCGACGTCATGGAGATCGCGTACGCCGTGCCGGAGAACCCGCGGGAGGCTGCGGAGCTCGCCGAAGGCCGCATCTACGCGGCCTCCCGCCACGAGGACGAGACCTCGCTGGTCGCGCTGCAGCCGGTGATCTCCTCGGCCATCGACGAGATCGAACACATCCAGCAGCGGGAGTCCGCGCTGGCCGGGCTCGCCACTGGTTTCCGGGACATCGACGAGCTGCTGTCGGGGATGCAGGACAGCAACTTCATCATCATCGCCGCGCGTCCCGGCGCCGGGAAGTCGGCGCTCGCGGTCAACATCGCCCGCAACGTGGCAGTCACCGAGCGCAAGACCGTTGCCCTGTTCTCGCTCGAGATGTCGCGGTGGGAGCTGGGGATGCGGCTGCTGTGCAGCGAGGCCGGGGTCCCGATGGCCAAGGTCCGGGCGGGGAAGATCGGCGGCGCCGACTTCAGCGCGTTCGCCGACGCCGCCGACACGCTGCACGACGCGCCCCTGTACATCGTGGACTCCGGGGAGGTCACGATCCTCGACATCCGGGCCAAGGCTCGGCGGCTCCGGTCGCGGGAGGACCTGGCGCTGATCGTCGTCGACTACCTCCAGCTGATGTCCCACCACCGCCGGGTGGACAACCGCCAGCAGGAGATCGCCGAGATCAGCCGTTCCCTGAAGCTCCTGGCCAAGGAGCTCCAGATCCCGGTCGTCGCCCTCTCCCAGCTGAACCGGGACCCCGAGCGCCGGGAAGGGGCCAAGCCCCAGCTGTCCAACCTCCGGGAGTGCGTGACCGGCGACACGACGGTCGCGCTGGCCGACGGCGGCGTCGCACCGATCGAGGAGCTCGTCGGAACGGCACCGGAGGTGCTCGCCCTCACCCGGGAGGGGCTGATCGTCACGGCCCGGTCCGAGCTCATCTGGGAGGTCGGGGTCCGGCGGGTCTTCGACGTGGTCCTGGCATCGGGCCGGCGCCTCCGGGCGACCGACCTCCACCTGGTGTATGGGGCCCGCGGATGGATCCGGGTCCGGGACCTGATGGCCGGCGACCGGGTCGGCGTCCACGCCGCGCTTCCCCTGCCGGTGGCCGTGGCCCAAGCCGCGCACAGGTCCGGGTTCTCGTCGTTCGCCCCCGGGGGACTGGATAGCCAGGTCGGGTGGGGCCTCGGTGAGAACCGGCCCGACCTGGGATGGGACCCCGTGATCGCCGTGGAGCCGGCCGGGCGGGAGCGTGTCTACGACCTCACCGTTCCCGGACCGAACTCCTGGGTGTCGAACGGGATCATCAGCCACAACTCCGGCGCGCTGGAGCAGGACGCCGACGTCGTCATGTTCATCCACCGCGAGAAGGACGAGGATGGACACTGGGCCAAGGGCGAGGCGGAGCTCATCGTGGCGAAGCACCGGAACGGACCCACGGGCACGATCAAGCTGGCCTTCTCCGACGAGCTGATCCGGTTCCGGAACCTCTACCGGGGGTGAGCGCCGCGAAGACGGCGCCCGGTCCGCCCGGGAAGCGCCGTGCCGCCCGCCGGACCGCCGCGCGACCCGCGCGGTTCGTTGCGCGTCCCGCCGGTCGTGCAGTCGATGGCGTGGCCGGCTCGCCCTCCGTCGATGCCGCGGTGGTCAGGCAGGTCCACCGGAGGCTGGCCCGGCGTTTCGGGCCGCTCGACCCGCCCGTCAAGCGCGACCCGGTCGAAGAGCTGGTGCTCACGGTCCTGTCGCAGAACACCAGCGACGTGAACCGCGACCGGGCGTTCGCGGCGCTGCGGGATCGGTTCCCGACGTGGGAGTCGCTGGCCGACGCCGAGGTCGCGGACGTCGCCCAGGCCATCCGCCCCGGCGGCCTGTCCCGGATCAAGGCGCCACGGCTCCTCGCGATCCTGCGCGAGATCCGCGACCGTGACGGCTCGCTGGACCTGGCGTGGATGCGCGAGGCCTCCGACGAGGAGGTGGTCGCCTACCTGGAATCCCTTCCCGGCGTCGGCCCGAAGACGGCGGCCTGCGTGCTGGCCTTCTCGCTGGAGCGGCCGGCCCTGCCGGTCGACACCCACGTCCACCGGGTGGCCGGCCGGCTCGGCTGGATCCCGCCGGGCGCGGGCGCCGGCCCCGCGCACGAGATCCTGCGGAAGCTCGTGCCGCCACGGTTGCGGATCTCGATGCACGTTGGCCTGATCCGCCTGGGTCGCGAGATCTGCAAGCCGGGCCGGCCCCGCTGCGAGGACTGCCCGCTGAACGACCTGTGCCCCACCGCGCCGATGTATCTGGGCGGAACGACCGATCGCCCGGGCGACGCGAGGGGCTAGGTTGGGTCAGTTTCGATCGTCGACGAAGCGATGCCATTGGTTCGGACGGAAGTCCTGCCCCAACTCCTCGTCGCATCCGAGCCTCGAACGCTCGGTCCCCGCGCGAACACTCCTGTGAGGGGAGGGAGCGGATGAGGGGAATCGAACCCCCGTCTCAAGCTTGGGAAGCTTGCGTTCTGCCATTGAACCACATCCGCCAGAGCGGCCCGGAGGCCGGTCGCGCCGCGCATTCTAGCAAGGGCCGCGGTCGGGGCCGCGCCCGGATGGCTCGTGTCCCGGGCCGCGGAAACGCCCTCACGACGAGCCTCGGAACATGCCCCGGGGCGCGGGAATCCCGACCTGCTAGCGTTGCCGTTCCCATGCCTGCCGGCCCCGAACAGCAGCCCTCCCCGGGCACGCCGCACTCGCCACCAGCAGCGCCGACAGACGCGGCTTCCTCACCGGCGCACGAGCCCGGCGTCGAGCCAACGCCGAACTTCTGGCCGAACCTGCTGGCCCGCCTGGCCGCGCACGAGTCGCTCACCGCCGAGGAGACCGCGGCGGCGATGCGGGCCGTCATGCTCGGCCAGGCCACCCAGGCCCAGATGGGCGGGTTCCTGATGGCCCTGCGCACGAAGGGGGAGACCGCCGAGGAGCTCGAGGGCCTCGCGGCCACCATGCTCGAGCTGGCGCAGGCAGTGGATCCGCCGGGCCCGGTGATCGACACGTGCGGCACGGGCGGCGACCGGGCGGGGACGCTCAACGTCTCTACGCTGGGGGCCATCGCGTGCGCGGGTGCCGGCGTCGCCGTGGCCAAGCACGGCAACAGGGCGGCGTCCTCGCGGTGCGGCTCCGCCGACCTCCTGGAGGCGCTCGGCGTGAAGATCGACCTCGATCCGGCCGGCGTACGGCGGTGCCTGGAGCAGGCCGGCATCGCGTTCATGTTCGCCCCCGTGTTCCACCCCGCCATGGCGCATGCGGCCGTCGTCCGCCGGGAGCTCCGGGTGCCGACGGCCTTCAACTTCCTGGGCCCGCTGACGAACCCCGCCCGGCCTCACGCCCAGATCGTCGGCGTCTCCGATCTCCGGATGGTGCCCCTCGTGGCGGAGGTGCTGGCCCGGCGGGGGACCACCGCGCTGGTGTTCCGGGGCGACGATGGACTCGACGAGCTCACGACCACCGGGCCGTCCCACGTGTTCACGGTCTCGGGCGGAGCCGCCACGGAGGGCGAGCTGACCCCCGAGGACGCCGGTCTCGGTCGCGCCTCGCCCGACGACCTGAAGGGGGGCGACGTCGGGCACAACGTCGCGATCGCCCGGTCGGTGCTGGCCGGCGACCCCGGGCCGGCCCGCGACGTGGTCCTGCTGAACGCCGGCGCGGCCCTGTGGACCGCGGGGGCGGCGGGCGACCTCCGGACCGGCGTAGCGTCCGCGGCGCGGTCGATCGATTCGGGCGCCGCGGCCGGGGCCTTGGACCGGTGGATCGTCGCATCCAACGCGTAGCCGGGCCGACGACGCCGCGACGACCCGGCGGAGGGCTACGGAGTCGCGATCGGGCCCGGCGCCACGGTCGGGCGGCCGACGCTCGCGTAGGTGAAGCCGGCGGCGGCCATCGCGGCCGGGTCGAAGACGTTCCGGCCGTCGACGACGAGGGGGTGGGCCATCTCGGCGCGGAGCCGTTCGAGGTCGGCCGTGGCGAAGACGCTCCACTCCGTGCATACCGCCAGGCAGTCCGCTCCCCGCACGGCGTCGTAGGGGTCCGGCGCGAGCTCGACGTCCGGCACGAGCGGCTTCGCGGCGGGCATCGCCACCGGGTCGTAGGCCGTGACGCGAGCGCCGCCGGCGACCAGCCGCCGTGCCACCTCCAGGGCCGGGGCGTTGCGGAGGTCGTCGGTCTCGGGCTTGAACGACAGGCCCCACAGCGCCACGCGCTTCCCCTCGAGGCCCGACAGTGCCCCCCGAACCTTCTCGACGAACGCGTCGATCCGCGCGTCGTTCACCCGCTCCACCTGGGCCAGCAGCGCGAAGTCGACGCCGAGCTCGTCGGCACGGTGGCGGAACGCGCGCACGTCCTTCGGGAAGCACTCGCCGCCGTAGCCGATCCCCGCCCGGAGGAAGGCGGGCCCGATGCGCTGGTCGAGGCCCATGGCCTCGGCGACGGTCTCCACGTCGGCCCCCGCCCGCTCGCACAGGTCCGCGATGGAATTGATGAACGAGATCTTCGTGGCCAGGAACGCGTTCGAAGCGTGCTTGATGAGCTCCGCCGTCGCGAGGTCGGTCACCACGAAGGGGCAGCCGCTCCGGTCCAGGATCGGGCGGTACACCTCGCGGAGGCGTTCGATCGCCCGGGGCGAGTCGCTCCCGACGACGATGCGGTCGGGCTCCAGTGTGTCGTTGATGGCGCGCCCCTCGCGCAGGAACTCGGGGTTGGAGGCCACGTCGAACTCGGTCCCCGGCCGGGCCTCGCGCTCGACGGTGCGGCGGATCCATTCGCCGGTCTCCACCGGCACCGTGGACTTCTCCGCGATCACGGCGTAGCCCTCCAGGCTCCGGGCGACGATCCGGGCGACACGTTCGACCTGGTCGAGGTCCGCAGCGCCGGATTCCCCTGTGGGGGTGCCGACGCAGATGAACACGACCTCCCCGTGCGGAGCGGCCGCCGAAGGGTCGGTCGACATTCGGAGGCGGCCCGAATCGAGGCCCTCGCGGACCAGCTCGGCCAGGCCGGGCTCGTGGAACGGGACCTCGCCGCGCCCGATGGCCCCGGCCTTCTCGACGTCGTCGTCGACGCCGAGCACGTCGTGCCCGATGTGGGCGAGACATGCGGCGGTGGTCAGCCCGACGTGACCGGTGCCGATGACCGAGACGCGCATGGTTCCCCACCTTACGGGATGAACGGCGCACGGCCGACGGGGCTCCCGGAGCATGATCGGGGTTCGGTCCCTCGCGGGCCAGCGTCACGCGGCCGTGGCGGTCAGGCCGGCCGCTCGTCCGCGGGGGGTCTCGCCAGCAGCTCGGCGATCGCCGCCACAGCCTCCTCCCGGACCTCCGCCGAGGGGTCGTGCGCCACGGCGTCGGCGAGCCATCGGCCGGCGAGCGGCCCGTCCAGCCTGCCGATCGCCCGCACGGCCTCCCGCCGGACCTGGGGATAGGAGTCGGAGAGGCCCGCCGCTGCCTGGTCGACGTCCTCGGCCGACTCGAGGCGGGAGAGCGCCCCGATCCGCACGAGGGGGTCGGGATGCCTCAGTTCGTCTCGGGGACCAGACGTCCGACCTGCGCCCGGGTCGGGCTGCGCGACGCCGATCTCCGCGGCCACACCTGCGGGCACCATCCGTCGAGGCACTGTGCGCGGCTCCGCTCCGCCAGGCGCCCGCTCGCCGGCTGCGGGCGGCACCGCCCCGGCCTCCGCCTCCGCGGCGGCACGGGCCGGCGGGGGAGCGGTATCCGGCCCGCCGACCAGCCGTCGGTAGATCTCACGGGAGTCGTCCAGGAACCTGCTCAGGCGGAACCTGGACAGCGCCAGGTCCCGGCCGGCCCGGCCGATCGCGGCCCGCTGCTCCGGCGAGATCCGCAGCGTCGCGGCCACGGCCTCGGCGAGCGCGGCGGCGTCCCCCGGCGGCGCCGTGATTCCCGCCCCCTCGACGACGTTCCGCACCCCGCCGGGATCGGCCGCCACCGCGGGACGCTCGCACAGCAGCGCGCCCACGACGATCCACGGGAAGGCCTCCTCCACCGACGTGCCGAGCACCAGGTCGGCCGCGGCCAGCGCCCGGGGAACGTCGGAGGCCGGGCCCTCGAAGCGAACCGTGTCCCCGAGCGCAAGGTCGCGGTGCAGGTGCAGCACCCGCTCCCAGTAGGCGCCGTCGACGATGTCGCCGTGGTGGACGAACAGCACGTCCGGGATCTCCCGGCGCACCAGATCGGCGACCCGCAGCAGCGTGAACAGGTCCGACCGGGGGTCGATCCGCGACACCTGGACGACCGTCGGACGATCCGACCGCGTGACGCGCTCCGGACGGAACACCCCCTCGTCGACCCCGCCCGCGACGACCTCCACCCGCGTCCCGCGCACGCGCTCGAGCGGTTCGATGTGCGGCGAGACCACCGTTACCCGGTCCGCGAGCCGGTAGACCGTCCGCGCCACTGCCCCCTGGACCTCGGCCGCGAACCGCCGCAGGTGGAGCGGGGCCGCGGGGGCCAGGCGGAGGCGCGGCTCGCGCAGGGGGCTGGCCAGCTCGGTGAGCAGCAGCGGCGTCCCCCATCGGGCCTTTGCCAGGACGCCGGGCAGCGCGCAGAACCCGGAAGCGGTCACGTGCACCACGTCGGTGGGAGGAATCTCCGCGGCCAGGCCGGCGAGCACCCGTGACAGCCACGCCGCGGCCTCGACGGCGTCGCTCTCGGTCGGCGCATGCGAGGGGGCGTCTCCCACCGGCGGCGCGCCGCCCGCGGCGCCTCCGGGCCCCGGGACCTCGGCCCGCGCCAGCAGGTGGTCGCGGAGGGCGAGCACCGCGGCCGGAGCCTCCCACGTCTCACCGGCGCCCCATCGGAGCAGCACGGCGCGAAGGCGCAGCAGCGCCTCGGCCATCCGGGGGCCGGGACCGGCGGGATCCACCGTCGCCTCGAGCAACCCGCGGAGCGCCGGGACGAACTCGCGCTCGCCGTCCCGGGCGTCCAGGGTGGAAGGGGGACGATCGACATCGGCGGTCGGGCCGTCGCCCGCCTCGACCGGCCTCCCCGCGCCCCAGGGCACGTCGATCCACCGGATCACGTTCGGCGGGAGGCGGTACGACGCCTCCGCCCGAGGAGCGCTCGACAGCGACCACGACACGAAGTCGAGCTCGGGCAATCCGTTCACCAGGGCCTGGCACCAGTCGGCATGGTCGCTCGCCACCGAGGGGTAGGACTCCTCGGTCGCCAGCAGGATCGAGTTCCGCAACGAGCCGACGCGTGTGGACGCCCCCCTGGCCCGCAGCCGGGGTTGCATGGTAGGAGCCTAGGCCCACCGGCCGATCCGGCCATCCACCATTCGGGGCACGATCGGCCGATGTCTAGGGAAAGCGGCCTAGGTCTTTCGACCGAGTCGATCGGTCGGCATTCCCGACATCTGCGGTCGCAACCGGCGCTATTCCTGGCCGTCGGGGGCCTCGAGGCCGCCCTGCAGCCGGCGGAGCGCCTCCTCCGCCGCCGAGACGACCTCCTGCACGGGATCGCTCAGGAAGGCCTGTTTGACGGCTTCGAAGGCCCGGTCGTCGTCGGCGTCACCGAGGAGGGTGACCGCCCGCACGCGGATGGACTCCACCGGGTCCGACAGCGCCCGGATCAGGCCGTCGATCCCACGCTCGCCGCCCATGGCACCGAGGGCCTCCACGGCGCGCAGGCGCTCCGTGGGATCCATGGCGCCGAGGCGCGACAGGAACGCGTCGGCTCCGACCAGGCTGTCCAGCAGCGCGCCGACGGTCGCCGCCAGCTCCGGATCGTCCTCCATGAGGATTTCGACCAGCGGGTCGACGGCCGAGGTCCCCATCCGCCCCAGCACCTCTCCCGCGGCTCGGCGGAGCGACGGGTTGGTCAGCGCTACGGCCAGCCGCCGGGCCACGGCGGGGGAGCGCCACCGTACGAGCGCTTCGGCCGCGACGTCGCGGACCCGCATCTCCGGGTCCTTCAGCGCAGTGATCAGGGGGTCCAGCACGGTGTCGTCGTCGATCACCGACAGCGCCCGCACGGTTTCCACACGGACCTCGACGTCGGGGTCGGACAGGGCCCGCGAGAGGCCCTCGATCGATTCCGCGCTGTGGATGGAGTGCAGGGCGGAGGCCGCGGTCCGGCGCACGGTGGGCGCCGGGTCCTGCAGCGCCGCGACGATCCCCCGGACGCAGTCGGGGGTTCCGGCCCGACCGGCCAGCACGATGGCGAGTGTCCGCTCGGCCGCGTCCGGCGACGTCAGGTGATCCAGGGCCAGCAATGCCAGCCGTTCCCCGTTCGAACGCTCGAGCGCGGCCACGAGGTGCTCGCGGCGCGTGGCCGGGCACCGTTCGATGGCCTGCCAGACGATCGAACGGTCGCGGTCGGGCACGGACGCCAAGTGCCGGATGGCGGCCTGCCACACCCGCTCGTCGTGATCCGACAGCGCTTCCAGAAGGAGGTCCGTGGCGTGGCGGCCCATGCCCGCCGGCAGGACCTCGACGGCCGTGGCCCGGACGTCGGGGTCCGGATCGGCAAGGGCCTGGGCCAGCGAGGCCGAGCGCTGGTCCAGCCCGGCGCGGCCGATCACGGAGATCGCGGTGGCCCGGACCACCGGCGAGGAGTCCCGCTCCAGCACGCGCTGGGCGACCTCGATCGTCTGCGCGTCGCCCGAATGCCCGAAGACCTCCAGGGCCGCCACCCGGACCGTCGCCGACGCGTCCTCCAAAAGCGGCTGGAGGGCGGGCAGGATGGAACGCCCCCCGACCTGCCACAGCATGCGAACCGCCTCCTGCCGGTACCGGCCGTCGAGCCGGGTCGCCATGGCCACGAGCTCCTCCGGCGGCACCCCGAGCGAGAGGAGTGCCCGGGTGAACGGCCCCCGGGCGTCGGCCGTCGCCGCCGCGCCGCGTGCCAGCAGGATCGGGGCTGCCTCGGTCACGCCGGCCGCCTCCGCCACCTGCGCTGCCAGCAGGACCTGGTCCGGGTCGTTCGAGTCCAGCGCGGCGAGCATCCAGTCCACGAGGGTGGCCCGGTCGATGGCGCGGAGCGCCTCCCGGCCCCGGGCCCGGACGGCCTCGTCCGGGTCGCCCAGGGCGCGGGCCAGGCCAGCGACCATCTCGCCGCGCGGCCCGAGCTCGGCCTCGAACGCCTCCCTCGCGGTCGGCGAGTCGTCCGGCCCCTTCGTCACATGTTCCTCGAGCGACTCGTCGATACCCGCCACGGCCAGGCGGTCGGCGGCGACGCGGCCCAACCGGGCGACGTCCGGATCGGGATCGTCCGCGTGCCCGGCCAGCTCGCGGAGCGAAGCCGGCGAGTCGTCCTGCAGCACCAGCCGGGCGGCGCCGAGGCGTCTCGTTCCGGGAACCTCGAGGGCCGCCGCCAGCCGAGCCCGTCCCACCGAGGCGGCCATCGCCGCCAGGCCGCCGTGCTCCGTGGGGCCGGGATCGGACTCCATGGCGGCCAGGGCGTCGAGCATGGCGTCCAGCTCCTCGGGCCCGATGCCGAACTCGGACACCGCGTGTGGCAGCGCCTGCAGCGCGGCCAGTTGGGCGGTGGGCCACTGCCGCTCGCCGATCAGCGAGAACACGTCCGGGAGATCGCGGGACGGGCGGGCGGCCGCCAGGCGCACGGCGGCGGCCCGGACCTCGTCCGAGGGGTCCCGCAAGGCCTGCCGCACCACCGATGCGCCGACCGCGTCGGGGCGGGCGGCGAGGACCTCGAGGGCGGCAACGCGGATCGCTCGCTCGGGATCCTGCAGGAGTCCCGCCACGGCCGGAACGGTACGGTCGGAGAGTCCCCGCGCGGCGATCACATCGAGCGCCCGCCGGCGCTCCGCCGGATCCCGGGAGGCCAGCCCGGCGAACTCGTCGCGCGCCACGACGAGCGGAGTGGCCGGTTGCTGGCGTTCCGGTTCCGGGGCCGGCATCGTGACCTCCACCGAGTCGTCGTCCGCGCGGTCGTCCACGGGTCCCGCGGGTGGATCCATCATGGCGTCGTCGGCCGGCTCGGGCATCCCGTCGGCGGCCTGGTCGCCGTGGAAGAGCCCTGTGAGGCCGGAGAGGATGGCCCGCTTGACGGGCGGCGAGTCGCTCACGCGGGGAGCCACTCCACCAGGGCGGATCAGCTCCGCCAGCTCGCGGCC
Organism: Actinomycetota bacterium; assembly: GCA_045805265.1. Classification (GTDB taxonomy): domain Bacteria; phylum Actinomycetota; class UBA4738; order UBA4738; family JACQTL01; genus JBJMLO01. Next base: position 153,105 of record JBJMLO010000011.1, on the reverse strand, counting down.
TCGCGCGGCTCCCCGAAGGAGTCCTCGACCATCGGGGGCCTCGCTCCGGGACCCATACCCATGCCCACCGCGGCCATGGCTGCCTGGGTCCGGTTCGTCACCCCGAGCTTGCGGAACACGGCTGCCAGGTGGGCCTTCACGGTCTTCTCCGACAAAAACAGCGAGCGGGCGATCTCCCGGTTGCTCTTTCCCTCTGCCAGCAGCGCCAGGATGTCGGTCTCGCGCTTGGTCAGGCTCTCGGGGCGGATCTGCCTCTCCTTGTCCTGCTCGCTCGCGACGTTCCCCTCGAACAGCGACCTGATGGCCCGGGCCGACAGCACGTTCCCGCCGCCCGACATCGCCACCCGCATGGCCTGGTCGAGGTCCTCCGGAGAGGAGTCCTTGAGCATGTAGCCGTTGGCGCCGTGCGCCAGGGCCTGCTTCACGTAGGTCGCATGGTCGAACGTGGTCAGCATGAGGACGGGGGTTTCGGGCCAGGTCGACTTCATCTCCCGCAGCAGCTCGAGGCCGTCCCGGTTGGGCATCCGCACGTCGAGCAGCGCGATGTCGAAGGTCTCTTCCTTCAGCTGGTCGATGGCGTCGTCGGCGCTGGCCGCCTCGCGGACCTCCGCGTCGCTGAAGCACTCCTGCACGAGCAGTGCGATGCCGTGGCGAACCAGCGTGTGGTCGTCGACGATCAGGACCTTCATGGCCTTCTCCCTCGAACCGGAAGGCGCGCTACGAGTCTCGTTCCCTTGCCGGGAGCCGACTGGACGTCGAGCGTCCCGCCAGCATCGGACACGCGCCTGCGCATCATCCCCAGCCCGAAATGGTGCCCGGGGCCGTGGTCCAGCGGGGCCCCGGCGCCGGGGGCGAATCCCCGCCCGGTGTCGGCCACCTCGACCGTGAGCTCGTCCGGCACCGCGTTCACCGCGACGCTGACCGTCCCTGGGCCCGCGTGCTTCGCCGCGTTGGCGAGGCCCTCACGGATCACCACGTAGGCCGCGCCGAGCAACGGCTTGGGCACCTCGCGGAGGTCGCCCGTCACCGTCACCCTCGCCGGAAGTCTCCATCGCTTGATCACGTCACTGACGTATTTCGTAAGGGGTTCCTCGCTCCTTGAGTCCTCGGCGGAATCTCGTTGGAGATCGAACAGGATCGCGCGGAGCTTCGACAGGGCCTTCCGGATCTCCGACTTCGACGCCGTGAGGGCCTCGATGGCCGCGTGGGGGTCCTCCCGGATGAGGCGCTCCATCGCCTCCAGCTCGAGGACCGCGGTGGTCACGGACTGGGTCAGCCCGTCGTGGATCTCGTCCGCCCACCGGGTCCGCTCCCTGGTCATCATGGTGTCCACCGCCGACTGCCGGCTCTCGATGACCGACCGCGCTCCGGCCGCGAGCTGCGCGACCGCCCGCATCGCGGCCTGCGACAGGCCCGGGCCTCGTCGCCACCCCGCCACCAAAGCCTCCTGCGGCGGGATCTCGCGGCTGAATGCCGCGGCGAGATGGGGGCTCAGGGCGCCCAGCACCAGCCCCAGCTGACGGGAAGTGGCCTCGTCGACCGGGCCGTACAGGGGCAGCGTACGCATCGTGACGCGGATCTCCCGGGGGATGCTCCGGGGCCACCCCGACCTGGTCTCGCTCAGCACCTCGACCTCGCCGGACCGCTCGACCAGATGGAAGAGCTCGTCGGCCTCGAGGGCCTGCCGCAGCTCCCGCAGGAGCTCGAGCGAGGTGCTGGCCGGTTCCTCCAGGATTCGGCGGGTGGCCTCCGCGCACCGCTCGACCATCTCGAGCTCCCTCGCGCTCCGCTCGGCGGTGGCGAACCTGGGCTCGGCGCCCACCGCGAGGATCATGGCGAGGTGGGGCAGCGCCCGGTCCAGCCATCCCAGGTCGAGGTTCGGAACGGAGGAATCGAGGACGACGCGGGTCCCCCCCTCGGAGGGGAGCACGGCCAGGCTGGCGCACCCCAGGGTGGCGAGCCGGGGCCCCACCCCGGGGATGTCGTTCGCGTCGGCGTAGCGGATCCCGTCACCGACCGGACCGAGCAACGAGGGATCGAGGACCGCGTGCCAGGGGCGGGTGGGTCCCGCCCGCATCACGAGCTCCCATCCCGAGCCGGCTGGCCCGAACAGCGACGCGGTCTCGAACCCCGTGTCACGTGCCAGGGCCGCCAGGATTCCGGTGACCCCGGAGATCTCCCACAGGACAGGGCGGTCGTCTGGGGTCTCGAGGGGGTGGGCCTCGAGGTCGGTCCCGTCACCGTCTCGCGCCGGGAGGGGGGCAGGCGCGAGGCGGGGCGCGCTCGCGCGCGCGACCAGGGACAGGGCCACCGCGCGCAGCACCTCGGCCGCGCGGGGCGGGGTGTCAGGCGTGGGGCGGGCGAACACCATGGCGTCGGATCCCACCGGCAGCACCAGCCAGCCGGGCAGCGCCCCGAGGAGGACGTCGTCGAGCCGGGACGGGAGCGGCGGGCCGCCGGGGGCCGCCCACCACGTGACCTGTCCCTCGGGGCCGGCGGCCACGCCGACCGCGTCCAGGCGCAGGCGTTCGCCCAGGCGGCGGCACTCGTCGACGAGCGACGAGGTGGCCCGCATCGCGGACGACTCACTCACCAGGTCCACGCTCCTCCGGACGGCGCTCGGGTCGGGTCCTTCGACGCGGCCGAGACGGCCGCGTCCCTGCCCCTGGGGACCCGCCCCGCGAGCGTTCCCGCCGGGTGGGCCCCTCGGCCGATCGGGGGATCGCTGGATCCCTCGACAACGTCCGAGGCGGCTCCGGACCGGCGGCCGGATCGGTGAACCGGGCGTAGCGGGGCATTGTCACCCGTGGTGCCCGGCCCTGCAAGCATCGTCGTCTCCCCGTTCGCACGCTTCGACCCCGGGACCGCGGGCGCCCCGTCCCCTGTTCGACCCGTCTGGTCCTCGATCCGAACCACAAGGATGTCCTCCGATGGACCTAGGGGGATGTTCATCGGCCAAACCGGCCTCCGGCTTGAGTGCCGAGGGCGACCAGCCCGTACTCAGCCGCTGGGCGTCTTCGATGGCGCGGGCGGGCCGGGCGTCTCCCCCGACCCCCGGAGTGACCGATCGACGATCTGGGCGACGTCGAGCACCTGCAGCTCACCCCCCTTCGCCTTCGAGCCGTCGTCGAGCATGATCAGGCAGTACGGGCACGCCACGCCCATGGTGTCGGCGCCGGTGGAGATGGCCTCCTCGGTGCGCTCGCTGTTGATGCGTTTGCCGAGGTGCTCCTCCATCCACATCCTCGCCCCCCCGGCGCCGCAGCAGAACGCCCGCTCCCGGTGCCGGAGCATCTCCACCGTCTTCACTCCGGGCACGGCGTCGAGCACCTTCCGCGGCGCGTCGTACTCCGAGTTGTGCCGCCCCAGGTAGCAGGGGTCGTGATACGTGAGCAGGGCCTGGACCTCCTCGGTGGGGCGCAGCCGCCCCTCGTCGACGAGCCGCGCGAACAGCTGCGTGTGGTGGATCACCTCGTAGTCGCCGCCGTACTGGGGGTACTCGTTGCGGAGGGTGTTGAAGCAGTGTGGGCAGTTCACGACGACTTTCCGCACGCCCTTCGAGTTCATCGTCGCCACGTTCTGCTCGGCGAGCGTCTGGAACAGGTACTCGTTGCCGATGCGCCGGGCGGGGTCGCCGTTGCACAGCTCCTCGGGCCCGAGGATCGCGAACTGCACGCCCGCGGCGTGCAGCACCCGGGCGACGGCCTGGGCGATCTTGCGGGCCCGCTCGTCGAACGACCCCGCGCAGCCGACCCAGTACAGGTACTCCGGGGCGGTGCCGTTCACGGTCGGGACCTCGAAGCCGAGCCCGTTCGCCCAGTCGCCGCGGGTCCCCTGCTGCATCCCCCACGGGTTGCTCGAGTTCTCAATGTTCCGCAGGAGCGTCCCGGCCTCGGCCGGGAACCGCGACTCGGCCATCACCAGGTTCCGCCGCATGTCGACGATGTGGTCGATGTGCTCGATGTTCACCGGGCATTCCTGCATGCACGCGCCGCACGTGACGCAGTCCCACACGACCTCGTCCTCGACCACGCCCGGGTTCAGCGGGACCTTCTCGTACTCCTCGCCGGCCTTCTTCGCCGCGAGGATCTTCGGGCCCTGCTCGAAGAGGTGGTCGCGGAGGTTCATGATCAGCAGCTTCGGTGACAGCGGCTTGCCGGTGTTCCACGCGGGGCAGACGCTCTGGCACCGCCCGCACTCGGTGCACGTGTAGAGGTCGAGGGCCTCCTTCCACGTGAGGTCCTCGAGCGTGGCGGCGCCGAGCACCGGCATCTCGTCGGAGGTCTCGAGCGCCTCCATGTCGATCTTCACCGGCCGGAGCGTCCCCCGAGGTTTCGTGCTCGAGAAGAACACGTTGATCGAGCTGGTCACGATATGCAGGTGCTTCGAGTACGGGATGTACACGAGGAACGAGAAGACCAAGGCGATATGCGCCCACAGGAACGCGTAGTTCAGCGTCGACAGCGCGCTCGTACCGAGGCCGCCCCACACGTGCGACAGCGGGTTCGACACGAAGAGCCACGCCGGGTTGCGCACGGCGCCGGCCGCGACGGCCGTGGACTTGATGCCGAACAGCGTGACGATGATCCCGGCGATCCACAGCAGGATGTAGTCGGCCTCGCGCAGGTGCGAGCCCTTGAACCGCTCCGGGCGCTGGATCTTGCGGATGTATACCGCGATGGCCAGGCCCACGAGCACCAGCAGCGCGAACAGGTCCTGGATCAGGTTGAGCGCGGAGGTCTCGCCGATCAGGGGGATGCGGAAGGACCGGTCGACGATCTGCCCGATGGCCTCGAGGATCGTGGTCAGCAGGACCAGGAACCCCCAGAAGATGAACGCGTGCATGATCCCGGGGAGCGCCCGCTGCAGCAGCTTCCGCTGGCCGAGGACGACGGTGGCCTCGTACTCCACGCGCTTCGGCATGTCGTCGAACCGGTTCACCGGCTGTCCCAGCCGCACGAGCCGGTACAGCAGCCAGGACCTCCGCAGGAAGATTCCGGCGGCCGCGACGAAGATCACCACGAGCACGATCGTCCCGGCCACAGGCGTCTCCTTGGCTTGGTCGGTCGAGTCTAGGTCCGTCTCGATCCGAGCCGCATCCTACCCACGGGTAGGTTCCGCCACACCCAGGTCAGGAGCGTCCGGGGCCGGTCAGGCGCCGATCGCCGGCCACGGTGACGAGGAACACCTGCCAGTTGTAGTAGGCGAAGTAGGCACGGGGGTCCCGGCGCATCTCGTCCGCGTACGTCTCCACCGCGTCCACGTACGCAGCGGCATGGTTGTAGGCGAACAGCGCCCTGCGCTCGGCCTGCGGGGCGCCCGAGGCGTGCAGGTAGTTCGCAGCGCCCAGGATGGCGTCGTGCGGATCGTGGACGTCACCGCCCAGCCCGTAGGCGGCCCAGGTCGAGGGGACGAACTGCATCGGCCCCTGGGCGCCGGCCGTGCTGGCCGATCGCGTCCGGCCGAACTTGGACTCCACCAGCATCACGGCGGCCAGGAGCTGCCAGTCCACGCCGAACCGGCGCTCCGCCTCGTGGAAGAAACCGAGCAGGCGTCCCGGCGGCGCGGGGCGCTGGACGTGCAGGACGAATCCCGTGCGAACCGGGGAGATCAGGGTGAACAGCTCGCGCGCCGCGCCGATGTTCGCCGCCGCGGGGCCCGCCACGCCGGGTGGCAGGAGCGGAAGGGTTCGCCGGGCCAGCACGTCGTCCCGGGCCAGCAGGCGGTAGATGCGCTGCTGGTACAGCGACAGCAGGACGACGTCCCCCGGCGGCCGGGGAGGCGACGGCTCGCCGCCGGCCACCCACCGTCCGATCGCCGCCCTGAGCGACCGGTTCGTCCTCGCCAGGGCCTCCGCCAGCTCACCCGCCGAACGCGGGATGGCTCGGGAGGCGGCCGGGACGAACTCGCTCATCGCCGGCGAGCTCGCGGTAGGGGACGGGCTCTCAGGGGACCCTCCGCTCGGCGACGGCGGCGCCGGCGACTCCGGGGAGGAGGCGGAAGATGCCCGATCGGGTTCGCGGTGGGAGGTCGATGCGCCGTCCCCCCGGCCGGTGCAGGCGGAGAGCAAGGCGGCCGAGCAGGACATGACGACGGCCAGAGCCCGGATCGCTGGTCGCCGAAGGACCCTCATCGACCTGATTCTGCGACCCCGCCCACGTTCCCGGCAGAAAGTTGCCGGAGCAGGAACACACGGGAGTGCGGCGATGTTGACAACAATGTACTCAACTTCGGCGCCGCGGGATTGACACGGGCCGGAGCCGTTCCTAATATCGGCATTGTCAAGTTTCCTGAATGGGGAGGAACGATCACATGGCACGAGCAGTGGGAATCGACCTCGGCACCACGAACTCCGTGGTCGCGGTGCTGGAGGGTGGGGAGCCGACGGTCGTCCCCAACTCGGAGGGGTCCCGGACCACCCCCAGCGTCGTCGGCTACTCGAAGAACGGCGAGATCCTGGTCGGCGAGGTCGCCAAGCGCCAGGCCATCACGAACCCCGACCGCACGGTGCGGTCCATCAAGCGTCACATGGGGGAGAAGGACTGGTCGCTCGACGTCGACGGCAAGAAGTGGACGCCGCAGGAGATCTCGGCCCAGATCCTCGGCAAGCTGAAGCGTGACGCCGAGTCCTACCTCGGCGACAAGGTGACCCAGGCCGTGGTCACGGTCCCGGCGTACTTCGACGACTCGCAGCGCCAGGCCACCAAGGAGGCCGGGCAGATCGCGGGGCTCGAGGTGCTCCGGATCATCAACGAGCCCACCGCCGCCGCGCTGGCCTACGGGCTGGACAAGGGCGGCAAGGACCAGACCGTCCTGGTGTTCGACCTCGGCGGCGGCACCTTCGACGTGTCCCTGCTCGAGATCGGGGAGGGCGTGTTCGAGGTCAAGTCCACCCACGGGGACACCCACCTGGGCGGCGACGACTGGGACCAGCGCGTCATCGACTGGATGGTCGCGGAGTTCAAGAAGGCGAACGGGGTCGACATCTCCGCCGACCGAATGGCCATGCAGCGCCTGAAGGAGGCCGCGGAGAAGGCCAAGATCGAGCTGTCCCAGGTCACCGAGACCACGATCAACCTGCCCTTCGTCACCGCGACGAAGTCCGACGACGGCTCGATGTCGCCGCTGCACCTGGAGGCCAAGCTCACCCGCGCCGAGTTCGAGCGCATGACGTCCGACCTCATCGACCGGTGCAAGGGCCCGTTCCAGCAGGCCGTGAAGGACTGGGGCAAGGACCCATCCGAGATCGACCACGTGATCCTGGTGGGCGGCTCGACCCGCATGCCGATGACCCTCGACCTCGTCAAGCAGCTCACGGGAGGCAAGGAGCCCCACAAGGGCGTGAACCCGGACGAGGTCGTCGCCGTCGGCGCCGCCATCCAGGCCGGCGTGCTGAAGGGCGACGTGAAGGACATCCTGCTCCTCGACGTCACGCCGCTGACGCTCGGCGTCGAGACCAAGGGCGGCATCTTCACCCGGCTCATCGAGCGCAACACCACGATCCCCACGCGCAAGAGCGAGGTGTTCACCACCGCGGACGACAACCAGATGCAGGTCGAGATCCACATCCTGCAGGGCGAGGCCCAGACGGTTCACTCGCCGGGCGTCCGCTCGCTGGGGCAGTTCCAGTTGATGGGCATCCCGCCCGCGCCGCGCGGCGTCCCCCAGATCGAGGTCGCGTTCGACATCGACGCCAACGGCATCGTGAACGTCTCGGCAAAGGACCTCGCCACCGGCAAGGAGCAGGCCATGACGATCACGGGCGGCACCGCGCTCGGCAAGGAGGACATCGACCGGATGGTCGTCGAGGCGGAGAAGTTCGCGGACGAGGACCGCAAGCGGCGCGAGGCCGCCGAGGCCCGGAACGACGCCGACAACCTGTCCTACCGGGTGGACCAGGCGGTCGGCGAATACGGGGACAAGATCCCGCAGGGTGAGAAGGACCACCTCGTCAAGGCCAACGACGAGGTGAAGGAGGCCCTCAAGGGCGACGACCCCGAGGCCATCAAGGCCGCCGCGGACCGGCTGATGGAGGCCTTCCAGAAGGTGGGTCCCGCGATGCAGCAGGCCCAGCAGGCGTCCCAGGGCCAGCAGGCCGCAGCGGGCGGCGCCGGGCCCGCCGGCGGTGGTGAGGCCGCGGCCGGCGGTTCGACCGGCGGCACCGAGTCCCCGGACGACGTCGTCGAGGGCGAGATCGTGGACGAAGGAGAAGCGTCCTAGATGCCAGACCACGACCCCCGCGGTACCAACAAGCAGGATCGCTCGGACGCGCCCGGTTTCGGGACCGACGGTCCCCGCCCCAAGGTCCGAGTAACCGACAAGCGCCGAGTCCGCCCCGAAGACGCTGACCAAGCCGACCCGACGTCGGCGGGTTCAGGTTCTGCGAGGCACACGGCTGAGACCGCGAGCATGGACGGGGCCGGCGACGGTGCCGGGGGCCTTGGCACCTCTGCGACCGAAGGTCGCAGGAGCGAAGCGCCCCCCGGCACCGGCGTCGACCCCGGCCACCCCGCCGAGGCGACCGATTTGGACCGCGCTCAAACAGAAGCTGCCGAGTACCGCGACCACCTCCAGCGCCTCCAGGCGGAGTTCGACAACTTCCGCAAGCGGACCATCCGGGAGCAGACGAGCACCCTGGAGCGAGCGTCGGAGCCGATCATGCGCCGCCTCTTGGAGGTCCTCGACGAGTTCGACCTCGCCCTGATGGCCGCGGAGCGGACCCCCGACCTCGAGCAGTTCCTGCGCGGCGTCGAGCTGGTCTACGCGAAGCTGCGCGACATCCTCGAGGCCGAGGGCCTGCAGCGAATCGATGCCGATGGCAAGACGTTCGACCCCGAGCAGCACGAGGCGCTCATGCACGCCGAGGGGGAGGGGGACGGCGAGCTCGTCGTCGAGGACGTGTTCCGCCAGGGCTACACCCTGAAGGGGCGGGTCCTGCGCCCTGCCGGCGTCCGCGTGACGAGGAAGTGAGGCCCCGGTGAACGGCGACGTCCGTCGCGAGTGGCTCGAGAAGGACTATTACCAGGTCCTCGGGGTGCCCAAGAACGCCGGCCAGGCGGACATCAAGAAGGCGTACCGCAAGCTCGCGCAACAGCACCATCCCGACGCCAATCCCGGGAACGCCGAGGCCGAGGCGAGGTTCAAGGACGTGTCCTCGGCCTACGACGTCGTCGGCGACGCGGAGAAGCGCAAGCAGTACGACCAAGTGCGCGACGCGGTCGGCTCCGGCGGGTTCTTCGGCGGCACCGGCGGCGGGGGAGGCGGGTTCGGTGGGTTCCCCGGCGGGGCCCGCGTCCGCGTGGAGGACCTCGGCGACCTCGGCGACCTGTTCGGCGGCCTCTTCGGCGGGATGGGCGGCGCCGGCCGGGGCCGCGGTGCCAGGCGTCAGGCCGCGGCGCGCGGCCCCGACCTCGAGACCGAGGTCCGGGTGTCGTTCGAGCAGGCCATGGAGGGCGCGAACGTCCCGATCAAGATCCGGGGCGCCGCGCTGTGCACGACGTGCGGGGGCATCGGCGCCGAGCCGGGTACTACCCCGATCACGTGTCCCCAGTGCGGCGGCTCCGGCCAGGTCTCGGTGAACCAGGGTCCGTTCCAGATGGCTCAGACCTGCCCGCGGTGCGCCGGCTCGGGCACGGTGATCGAGCACCCCTGCCACACGTGCCGCGGCTCCGGCCACGTCCAGGCGACGCGCGAGTTTCAGGTCAAGGTGCCGGCGGGCGTGAAGGACGGCGCCCGGATCCGGCTCGCGGGGCGGGGGGAGGCGCCCAGGATGGGCGGACGGCCCGGCGACCTGTACGTGGTCGTGCGGGTGCAGCCCCACCGGGTGTTCCGTCGAAAGGGGAGCGACCTGCTGGTGGAGCTGCCCGTCACGTTCTCGGAGGCGGCCCTCGGGGCGAACGTCGAGGTCCCGACGCTGAACGGCCCGGTCACGCTGAAGGTCCCGGGCGGAACGCCGTCTGGCAAGACGTTCCGGGTCCGGGGCAAGGGCGCCCCGGCCCGGTCCGGAAGCGGCGACCTCCTCGTGACCGTGAAGGTCGACGTGCCGCACAAGCTGTCGCGCGAGCAGAAGGACCTGCTGCGCCGGTTCCAGGAGACCGAGCGGGAGTCGCCGCGGCGACCGCTGGGCGTGCAGTAGGTGGAAGGAGGAGTCGTGGCGAACGAGCAGCGGGAACCGGAGGAGCGGGGGGTCTACATCATCAGCGTGGCCGCCGAGCTCGCCGGGGTCCACCCGCAGACGCTTCGCATCTACGAGCGGAAGGGCCTGCTGCGTCCGTCGCGGACCGCCGGCAACACGCGGCGGTACTCGGAGCGCGACATCGAGCGCCTCCGTTCCATCCAGGAGCTCACGCAGGAGCACGGCATCAACCTGGCCGGCGTGAAGATGATCGTGGAGATGGAGCGCCAGCTCGACGAGCTGCGGCGCACCGTCGAGGAGCTGTCGAACGAGAGGCAGCGCCAGCGCCGTCGGGTGCGGGAGGCGGCGGAGCGGGCCCGGGTGGAGGCCGAGGAGGCCGCCCGCCGCCGCGCGGAGCGGGATCGGGACGCGCGGGCGCTCGTGCTCCGCTCGGCGTACCGGCCGCTGCCGTGGGGGAACAAGTGAGGGCGACCGGGCGGGTGGTCCGGCGCGGCCGGTACGTGGTCCTGCGCCCGTATCGGGCCGCGGAGATCGACGCGATGGAGTCGGCGATGGCCTCCGACGACGCCCGGGACTGGCTGCCACTCGGCCCGCCCCCCCGGCACGAGCTCCGACGGCGGGTCGAGGCCGGGGGCTCGTTGTCCGACGGCCGCATCGACCTCGCGGTCGAGGCCGACGGCCGGCTCATCGGCGAGATCGACGCCCGCCACCCGAAGTGGGCCCTGCCCCCGGGCGTGTGGGAGGTCGGCATCACGCTGTTCTCCCGGGCCGATCGGGGCCGCGGGTACGGGCGTGAGGCCCTGACCCTGCTGTGCGACCGGCTGTTCGCCGACGAGGACGCCCAGCGCATCGCGCTCTCCACCGATCTGGAGAATGCCGCGATGCGCACCGTCGCGGAGCGGTGCGGCTTCCGAATGGAGGGCGCGCTCCGGTCGTACATGCCGGTCGGGGACGGCCGTCGGGACTACGCGCTGTACGCCATCACGAAGGACGACTGGTCGGGGCTCCGCGAACGCGAGGCCGCCGCCGCCGCCGCCGCGACGACAACCACCGGCTAGACGAGCGATCCGAACGCAACCGACGACACGAGGAACCACGACCACATGGACCCCAACACCTTCACCCGCAAGACCCAGGCCGCGCTGGAGGCGGCGCGGAAGCAGGCCGCCGCGCGCGACCAGCAGGCCATCGAGCCCGAACACGTGCTGCTGGCGCTGCTCGGCGATCCCGAGGGCGTGATCTTCCCGCTGCTGCACCGGCTGGGCGTGTCCCCCCGCACGGTCCGGGACCGGGTCGCGGACGCCGTCGACCGCCTGCCCAAGGTCTACGCCACCCCGGGAGCGGCAACCGAGCATCGGCTGCCGCCGGCCACGGTCGCGCTGCTCGATCGCGCGTGGCGCGAGGCCCAGTCGATGACCGACGAGTACCTCTCCACCGAGCACCTTTTGCTGGCGATGCTCGACGGCACGCCGTCCGCGGCCGGGCGCCTCCTGGCCGACGCCGGCCTGACCCGCGACGCCGTGCTGCAGGCCCTGGCCGAGGTCCGGGGCCGCCAGCGCGTGACCGACCAGAACCCCGAGGAGAAATACCAGGCGCTGGAGCGCTACGGCCGCGACCTCACCGAGCTGGCCCGTTCCGGCAAGCTCGACCCGGTCATCGGCCGCGACGACGAGATCCGCCGGGTGATCCAGGTGCTGTCGAGGCGTACGAAGAACAACCCGGTGCTGATCGGTGAGCCCGGCGTCGGCAAGACGGCCATCGTCGAGGGCCTGGCCCAGCGAATCGTCGCCGGCGACGTCCCCGAGGGCCTGAAGGGCAAGCGGGTCGTCGCGCTCGACGTCGGCGCCATGGTGGCCGGCGCGAAGTACCGCGGGGAGTTCGAGGAGCGCCTGAAGGCGGTCCTGAAGGAGATCGCCGACAGCGGCGGCGAGATCATCACGTTCATCGACGAGCTGCACACCGTGGTCGGCGCCGGTGCGGCCGAGGGCGCGATGGACGCCGGCAACATGCTCAAGCCGATGCTGGCCCGCGGCGAGCTCCGCGCGATCGGGGCGACGACGCTCGACGAGTACCGCAAGCACGTCGAGAAGGACCCCGCGCTGGAGCGGCGGTTCCAGCCCGTGTTCGTCGGCGAACCGTCGGTCGAGGACACCATCGCGATCCTCCGCGGCCTCAAGGAGCGCTACGAGGTCCATCACGGCGTGCGCATCCAGGACACCGCGCTGGTGGCCGCGGCCCTGCTGTCGCGCCGCTACGTCAGCGGCCGGTTCCTGCCCGACAAGGCCATCGACCTCATCGACGAGGCCGCGTCGCGGCTGCGCATCGAGATCGACTCGATGCCGGTGGAGATCGACGAGGTCGAGCGGCGGATCAAGCAGCTCGAGATCGAGCGTGCCGCGCTGCGCAAGGAGAAGGACGACGCGTCGAAGGAGCGCCTGGAGAAGCTCGAGCGCGAGCTGGCCGACCTCCAGGAGCGCAGCGCCGGCATGAAGGCCCACTGGCAGCGGGAGAAGGAGCACATCGACCGCATCCGCTCGCTGAACTCCGAGATCGAGCACGCCCGGTCGCAGGCCGAGCTGGCCGAGCGCGACGGCGACCTCGAGCGCGCCGCCGAGCTGCGCTACGGCCGAATCATCGAGCTCCAGAAGGACATGGAGGCCGAGAACTCCGCGCTCGCCGAGCTGCAGGCCCACAAGAAGATGCTGAAGGAGGAGGTCGACGAGGAGGACGTCGCGGAGGTCGTCTCCAAGTGGACGGGCATCCCGGTCAGCCGGCTGATGGAGGGCGAGATGCAGAAGCTCGTCCGGATGGAGGACGCCATCCACGAGCGGATGGTCGACCAGGACGAGGCGGTCGCCGCGGTCGCGAACGCCATCCGGAGGGCCCGCGCCGGGCTGTCCGACCCGGACAAGCCGATCGGCTCGTTCATCTTCCTCGGGCCCACCGGCGTGGGAAAGACCGAGCTGGCCCGGTCGCTCGCCGACTTCCTGTTCGACGACGAGCGCGCGGTGATCCGCATCGACATGAGCGAGTACCAGGAACGCCACTCGGTCAGCCGGATGATCGGCGCCCCGCCCGGCTACGTGGGCTACGACGAGGGCGGCCAGCTGACCGAGGCCGTGCGCAGACGGCCCTACTCGGTGGTGCTGCTCGACGAGATCGAGAAGGCCCACCAGGACGCGTTCAACGTCCTGCTGCAGCTGCTCGACGAGGGCCGCCTCACCGACGGCCAGGGCCGAACGGTGGACTTCCGCAACACCGTGGTGATCATGACGTCGAACCTGGGCTCCTACGTCTTCGCCGATCTCACCTCGAGCGCCGAGGAACGCGAGGAGAAGGTCATGGCAGAGGTCCGCGCGACGTTCCGGCCCGAGTTCCTGAACCGCGTCGACGAGATCGTTGTCTTCCAGCCGCTCGGCCGCGACGAGATCGCGCAGATCGTCGACATCCAGGTGCGGCTGCTCCAGCAGCGCCTTGCGGCGCGCCGACTGACGGTCGCGCTCACCCCGCAGGCGCGCGACTACCTCGCCGACAAGGGCTTCGATCCGGCCTACGGCGCCCGCCCGCTCAAGCGGTTGATCCAGCGCGAAGTCCAGGACGTCCTGGCCATGCGGCTGCTGTCCGGCGAGATCCACGACGGCGAAACGGTCGAGATCGACGCCGGCTCCGATGGCCTGGTGTTCCGGCTGGACGAGCCGTCCGCGGTTCGGTAGGGCCTCGCGGACGCGCTCGCTGAGGGTCAGGCGTCGTCCAGCGGATGACGCGTCTAGCCTTCCATCGAGATGTCAACAGCCCGTGTGCATGCGGGCCACGCTCCGGCAACCCGGGCGACTCCTCTCGCGGTTGAGAAATGGTGTAATCTCGTAATCACGCAGAGACCGAGGAGGCACACGGATGGCCGAGAAGGACGACAAGCTGAGCGGGTGGTTCGCGGGGCGGATCCCCGACGGGTGGTTCACCGGGGCGCCGGAGGTGAGCTACGACCGGGAGGAGATCCTCGTGGTCGGGACGCTCGCCGACGCCGAGGCGGGCGAGGGCGCCAGCGAGGCGGCGACGGAGGCGGCGCGCGAGGGGCGCGTGAAGCAGTTCCGGGAGGACACCCGGGAGCAGCGCATGCGCATCGCCCGGGAGGCCGAGCGGCGCTACGGCCGCAAGGTCGCGTGGGGCGTCGAGATCGGCGGGGAGCGGCAGCTGTTCACCACGCTGTCGGTCCCCGTGATGACCCGCCTGCGGATGCCGGAGCGCGACGTCCTCGACACGCTCGTCGACGCGGGCGTGGCCCGCAGCAGGAGCCACGCGCTGGCCTGGTGCGTGAAGCTCGTCGCGGAGAAGCAGGGCGAGTGGTTGAAGGACCTCCAGCAGGCGCTGGTCGCTGTCCAGAAGGTCCGGGCGGAGGGTCCGATCACCGGGGCCTGAGGCCGACGTCCGCGCGCGCCCGTCGCCCTCCAACGCGGGCGCGCGCGGCACCTTTCCGCGGGCAGCCGGCGCGTTCGGCGTTCCCCCAACGGTCGTAGGGTGTCGCAGGCGCCCGCCGTGATCGCGACAGGAGCGAACCAGCATGGAGATCGGGCTGCAGGTCCCGTCGTTCACGTGGGGCGAGGACTCCGACATCGGTCCCACCCTCGCCCGCATCGGCCGGGCCGCGGACGACTCGGGATTCCACTCGATGTGGGTGATGGACCACTTCTTCCAGATCCCTGGGGTCGGCGACGTGCGCCAGCCGATGCTCGAGGCGTACACGGCGCTCGGGTTCCTGGCCGGCGTCACGTCGCGCCTCGGCCTCGGCACGCTGGTCACGGGCGTCACCTACCGGCACCCCGGCATATTGGCCAAGACCGTCACGACGCTGGACGTGCTGTCCGGCGGCCGGGCGTGGTTCGGCATCGGCGCCGCCTGGAACCAGCACGAGCACGAGGGCCTCGGCGTGCCGTTCCCGCCCGTGAAGGAGCGCTTCGAGCGCCTCGAGGAGACGCTGCGCATCACCCTGCAGATGTGGAGCGAGGACGAGGGCGCGTTCGAGGGGAAGCACTATCGGCTCGCGCAGACCCTGAACGAACCCCAGGCCCTCCAGCAGCCCCGGCCGAAGATCTTGATCGGCGGGGGCGGCGAGAAGGTGACGCTCCGGCTGGTGGCGCGGTACGCCGACGCGTGCAACCTGTTCGGCGACGCGGCGACGGTCCGGCACAAGCTCGCGGTGCTCCGGGAGCACTGCGAGCGGGAGGACCGCGACTACGACGGGATCTGGAAGACCGCCTACTGCCGCCTCGACCCAGGCCGGGACGGCGTCAGGGTCCCGCAGATGATCGACGAGCTCGGCAGGCTGGCCGAGGCGGGCGCGCAGGGCGCCATCGGCGGGATGCGGGGCATTCAGTACATCGAGCCGATCGAGATCGTCGGCCGCGAGGTGATCCCGAAGATCGCCGGGCTGTAGGTTCCCGAGCCATGTCCCTCGTGTGATACCAAGTGAGAAATGGCGAACGTCACCATCCGAGAGCTGAGGGAAAAGGCTGGCGAGGTGGTCGATCGCGTGGCGCGCGGCGAGCGGGTGACGATTACCAGGTCGGGCGTGCCCGTGCCGAGGTACGACCGCTCCGGGCCGAGGCGCTGACGAGTTCCGTGCTCGAGCGGTGGCGACGGCTCCCCCACGTCGATCCCTCCGTGCTGCGCCGTGACCTCGATGGCTCGGTGGATCCCCGCCCGTGAGCGGCGGTGACGCAATGATCGCCGCCACGGCGCTGCCCAACGAGTTGCCCTTGTTCACGTGCAACCCGGACGACTTCGCTGGCATCGAGGAGCTGGCCGTCGTGGCCGTCCCCTACCCGTCCTCATGAGATGAGCACGCCCCTCCTCGGGGTGAATCTGAGCCAGTCGGCGCTGCCGGGCGCAGACCCGGTCGCCGACGCGCAGCACGCCGAGGAGCTCGGGTTCGACTTCGTGTCCTGCTCCGACCACCTGGCCGGCACGCATCCCTCGTTTGAGACATGGACGACGCTGGCATGGGTCGCCGCGCACACCTCCCGGGTCCGGATCGTCACCGACGTGCTGGGTCTTCCATATCGTCACCCGGCGGTGCTGGCCAAGATGGCCGAGTCGTTCGACCGGCTGTCCGGCGGGCGGCTCGTCCTCGGCATCGGCGGCGGCGGCTCCGACGCCGAGTTCAGCGCGTTCGGCTTGGAGGTCCGGGAGCCTCGCGACAAGGTCGACGCGATGGAGGAGGCCATCCGGATCCTCCGCGGGCTGTGGACCGAGCGCTCGTTCACGTTCCACGGCAGACACTTCCACACCGAGGCGGCCGAGATGGAACCGAAGCCGGACCGGGCGATTCCCGTCTGGACCGGCTCGTACGGCAACCGCTCGCTGGCCGTGACCGGGCGGCTCGCTGACGGTTGGATCCCGTCGTTCCGCTTCGCTCCGCCCGACCGGGCCCGGGGCATGACCGACCGGATCCGCCGGGCGGCTGAGGAGGCCGGGCGCGACCCCGCCGAGCTGGCATACGCCTACAACGTGGGGATCCGGGTCGACGAACGGGAGGACCCCCGGCCGTACGTCGTGAGCGGCCCTCCCCACCGGTGCGCCGAGCAGCTGCGGGCGTTCCTCGCGATCGGTTTCACCGCCTTGAACCTCTGGCCGGCCGGCCCGGATCCCGCCGGCCAGCGCGAGCGGCTCGCCACCGAGGTCGCGCCGCTCGTCCGTTCCGCCTGACCGATCTGTCCCTGGTCATCGGCCGGGGGGTCTGGCATGCTGCGCCCGTGGGGGTCGTCATCGCCGTCGTCGTCGTCGCCCTGATCGGCCTGTCCATCTGGTACTCGTGGTACGCGAAGAAGAAGCGCCGCGAGGAGCTGGCCATCGCGGCGAAGCAGCTCGGCCTGCAGTACTCGGCCCAGGACATGTTCAACTGTCTCGCTCTGCCGTTCGGGCTGTTGCGCAAGGGCGACGGGCGCGGCACCGAGAACGTCCTGTGGGGGACCTGGCAGGGCGTCGAGCTGCGCGAGTTCGACTACTGGTACTACGACGAGAGCACCGACTCCGAGGGTCACACCAGCAAGTCCTACTCGTACTTCTCCTGCGTCGTGACCCAGACTCCGCTCTCGGCGGCAGACCTGTCGGTGACCCGGGAGAACGTCTTCACGCGGCTCGCCGACCACGTGGGGCTGCGGGACATCGAGTTCGAGTCCGAGCGGTTCAACCGGGAGTTCAACGTCAAGTCCAGGGACCGGAAGTTCGCCACGGACGTGATCGACGCCCGCATGATGCAGTGGCTGCTGGAGGAGGGGGAGCACCACGCGTTCGAGATGAACGGGCCGTTCGTGCTCGTGTACTCCAAGCGGGTGAAGCCGCTCGAGCTCACGCCGCTGCTCGGAACCCTGAAGGGGTACGTGGACCACGTGCCGCGCGTGGCCTACAGCCTGTACGGCGATCCGGCGAAGGCGGCCGCGCTGTACGGCGCGCCGGCTCCCCCGGCTCCTCCCCAGATCTCGCCCCAGGCGCCACCACCGCCGCCTCCTCCACCTCCGTCCGGCCCTGCCGGAACGATGCTCTGACCCTGTGTCCGGCCCGGTACTTCCGATAGGGTTCCGTCGATGACGAGCGAAGATCCGAGCGCTCCGAGCGCCCCGAAAGAAAGGATGACGACGTGATCGTCCTGTGGATCGTCCTGGGGATCGTGGTCCTGCTGCTGCTGGCCGGGGTCCTGTCCTACAACCGGTTCGTGAGCCAGCGGAACCAGATCCGCAACGCGTTCGCGAACATCGACACCGAGCTGCGACGGCGGTACGACCTGATCCCGAACCTGGTGGAGACGGTGAAGGGCTACGCCTCCCACGAGCGCGAGGTGTTCGAGGAGGTCGCCCGGACGCGCGCGGCCGCCGCCGCAACCAGCGGGCAGTCGCCCGCCACGCAGGCCGCGGCCGAGGGTCCGTTCGTCGCCGCGCTGGGCCGGCTGTTCGCGGTCGCCGAGAACTACCCCACGCTCCGCGCGACCGAGAACTTCCAGCAGCTGCAGGCGGAGCTGTCGAACACCGAGGACCGCATCCAGACCAGCCGGCGCTTCTACAACAACAACGTGCAGGACTACAACCGGCGCGTGCAGTCCTTCCCGTCGAACGCCATCGCCTCCATGTTCCACTTCAAGGAGGAGGAGTTCTTCGAGATCCCGGACCAGATCCGCGACGCGGGCGCGCCCCAGGTGAGCTTCGCGGCCGGAACGCCCGGCGTGTCCTTCGCTCAGCCCGCGGGCGGCGGAGCGGTCGGCGGCGGCGCGGGCGGCGCCAGCACGGCTCCCGCCCCGGTGCCCCAGGCGCCGCCGCAGCAGCCCCCACCCGCCGAACCGCCGCCGGCGCCACCGCAGGGCGGCAGAGGAGGCGGCTTCACCGGCTGATCGGGTTTCCCGTTCGTATCAAGCGGCGAACCGGTACACGTCGTACTGGTTCTGAGCGCAGATGTAGCGGTCGAAGAGCACGGCCGTGGGGGAGGAGCCCACGATCACGTGCATCCGCGCGAGGTCGATGCCCGTGTGCAGCGTGAAGAGCACCTTCTGGGGTCCGTCCACGGGATCCTTCACGATCTTCACGCTGGTGCCGCAGCCCTGACCGCTTCGCGCGAAGAACACGGTGCCGTTGGAAGCCACGGTCTCGCCGTACTGGTACTTCCCCAGCGGATTGCCGAGCTTCGTCGTCGTCCCAGCCTGGATGTCGCGCTCGAAGACGTTGCATTTCGGGTTGCACTTCTCCCACACCGCGAAGTTTCCGTTGACCTGGCCGTTGCCGAGAAATGTGTTCGAGCCCTGCACGGAGTCGAGCGTCTGCACGGAGCTGTCGGAGCGGTCGAACAGCAGCTCCCTCCGGGTGTGCGTCGACGGGACCTGGCGGGAGAACGTGACGAGGTTGCCCGAGATGCTCGGCCAGTACTCGTAGGCGGCAGTGTTCACCGCGGCGGGGAGCTTGGTGCGCGTTCTGGAACCGAGGTGGAACAGAAAGAGGTCCGACCTCGAGTTCAGCCGGTTGGTCTGCTGGTACACGACAGTGGAGCCGTCGATCCCTCCCGTATAGCCCTGCGTGTGCAGGGCGTTGATCCGGAATTTCGGGTTGGTGCCCCTCCTGCCGAACAGCGTGAAGTGCGTCTTGTCGGAGGCCGAGTTCTGGGACCAGAACAGGAATCCGCCTCCGCCGGCCGGGCCCTCCTCCTGCAGGTTCGACGTGAGGACCGGATGGGGCGTCGAGGCCGACGCGGGCAGCGCGTCCGCCACGAGCCCCAGCGCGCCGAGGAGCACCACCGTGACGAGACGCCGGGATCGGCGTGAGCGCGAGCGAATGCGCGACATCGGACCTCCCTGGTCGGCTGACCGGAGTGTGGTGTTCCTCGACGCCTCGGTCAAACGATCGCCCCGCGACGCGGGTGACCGCGGCGTCGTGCGTTCAGGCCACCGCTCGGCGGACGGGGCGCGTTCCGAGCCACCAGCCCCCGGCGTACAGCAGCCCGACCGTCGCGAACGCCAGCATCGCGTGGTGGGGGCCGAGGGCCTGCGCCGCCCACCCGCTCACGAGGTTCGACGCCATGATCGTGAGCGTGACCAGGGCGAAGTCGAACGCGAAGACCCGGCCCCGGATCCGGTCGGGCACGATCGACTGCAGCCCGTAGGTCGAGAGCGTCCACTGGGCCCCGCCTCCGAGGTGCGCGCCCAGCGAGCACAGCCCGGCCAGCAGGAGGCTCGGCATGAACGGGAACACCAGGTAGAACACGCCGAAGCAGACGAGCGACGCCCCGATGGCGGTGAACAGGCCCCGCTCGGAGTCGCCGGCGATCCGGCGGGCCAGGAACGGCCCCATGAGGGCCCCCACCCCGCGGAGCCCGTAGAGGATCCCGATCCCCGTGTCGCCCTGGTTGAACACGTCGGTCGCGAAGACCGGCAGCAGGATCAGCACCCCACCGGCCAGGCCGAATCCGCCCTTCACCGCGAGCAGCGCCACCACCCGGCCGTCCGATCGCGCGTACCGCACCGTCTCGACCGTGGCCTCAAGGAATCCGGGGTGGTCCTCCGCGTGCTCCCGGGCCTCGGAGAACGGGCGCCGGACCGAGGCCAGCAGCACCCCGGACAGCAGGAAGGACGCGGAGTCGGTCACGTACGCCGCGTCCCGGCCGGCGAGGGCGGTGAACACGCCGCCGATGGCCGCACCGACCGCCAGCATGGTTCCCCACGCCGAACCGACCAGCACATTGGCGGTCGCCAGGTCCTCGGGGTCGACCAGGTTCGGCACGACCGCCGACGAGGTCGGCTCGAAGGCCGCCGAGAACACGGCGATCCCGGCGAGGAGAGGATAGATGACCCAGATCGAGCCCGGCCCGGCCAGGAGGAATCCGAGGCACAGCACGACCCGGGCCAGGTCACACAGCACCATCAGCACCTGTCGGTTCATCCGATCGGCCAGCGCCCCACCGATCGGCGCCACCAGGAACTGCGGCGCCAGCTCGGCGACCAGGATCAGCGAGGCGAGGAACGCCGAGTGGGTGGTCTCGAGGACCAGCCCGTACAGCGCCACCAGCAGGAACCAGTCGCCGGCGAACGAGATCAGCTGTGCGACGTAGAACCGCCGGAAGTCCCGGTTACCCCGGATGAGGGCCCACGCGCGGCGCGCGCCGCCGGCCGCCGCTGTGGAGGAGCGCACGTCGCGCCGCTGCCGGCGGCCCCGCCTTCCACCCCAGGTGCGCGTCCTGGCCATCGCGGGCAGCGTACCGGGGGAGGCGCACGGCGCCGGTTCCTGGGAGGGGGGTCAGCCCGAGAGCTCGGTGGCCACGTCGGTGTCCCCGGGTGCCGCCGCGGTCTTCCGATCGGACTCGCCGGCGGCCGCGCCGCCCCGGGGGGTGAACCCCTCCGTCTGGCGGACGATGTACAGGGGCCGCTGCCGGACCTCGTCCTGGATGCGCGACACGTACTCGCCCATGATGCCGATCATCCACAGCTGGATGCCGCCGAGGAAGGTCACCGCCACCGTCAACGAGGCCCATCCGGGGACCACGTAGGCGCCCACCACCTTCAGCACGATGGCCGCGACGCCGCCCAGGAAGGCGAGCCCGGCGAGGATGAACCCGAGCTTCAGCGCCACCCGGAGGGGCGCCGTCGAGAAGCCCACGATGCCATCGAGCGCGAACTTGAACATCGCACCCAGCGAGTACTTGCTCCGTCCGGCGAAGCGGGGGTCACGCCGGTACGGCACCCCGGTCTGGCGAAAGCCGATCCATCCGAACATCCCGCGGACGTAGCGGTTCGACTCGCGCATCGAGAGGAACGCCTCGAGGGCCTTGCGGTCCACCAGCCGGAAGTCCCCCACCTGGAGCGGGACGTCGGTCTCCGACATCCTGCGGAGCGCGGAATAGAACACGGACGCCGTCGCCCGCTTGAACGCCGAGTCGCCGGGGCGGTCCTCCCGCACCGCGTACACGACCTCGTAGCCCTCCCGCCATTTCGCCGCGAGGTCGAGGATGAGCTCCGGGGGGTCCTGCAGGTCGGCGTCCATGATGATGACCGCCCGGCCCCGCGCGAAGTCGAGCCCGGCCGTGATCGCCGCCTGATGGCCGAAGTTCCGCGACAGCTGCACGACCCGGAACCGGGGGTCCGTCCGGCTGGCGTCGACGAGCAGCCGGAAGGTGTCGTCCGTGCTCCCGTCGTCCACGAAGACGACCTCGGCGGGTCCGTCGAGCCGCTCGATCACCTCCCGAAGCCTGCGGACCAGCTCCGGGATGGTCTCGGCCTCGTCACAAGCGGGCAGCACGAGCGAGTACTCGGGTACCCCCACCAATTCCTCCGTTCTCGTGGAGGCCCCTACCGTACGAGCAGTCCCACGTCGGGGCAACGCACGGGAGGGGGCGTCCCGCCGAGTCGCGCATCCGGGGCGGATTGGGCCACACTGAGAGGAGAACCGCAGGGACCCGCGGGCCGTACCTCCATCGGCGTCGCGGGCGGTGGCGCCCCGCGACACGTGACAAGGAGGTCCAGGCATGCTCGACCGCTTCACCTGGTACCGGCAGTCCGCCTACCTGTGGCGGGGCGACGGCATCAACGTCTACATCGACCCGTGGGGCGTCACCGGCGATCCGCCGGCGGACGTCGTGTTCATCACGCACGCGCACCAGGACCACTACGAGCCCGACGACCTCGCGAAGGTAGTGCGGGAGGGATCGACCAAGCTCGTGGCGCCGCACGACATCGCCGCCGAGCTGTCGGGGGACGTCACGCCCGTGGCGCCCGGCGACTCGCTCGAGGTGGCCGGCATCAAGGTCCAAGCGGTGCCCGCGTACAACGTCGTGGAGGACCGGCTGGACAAGCACCCCCAGGCGAACAACTGGGTCGGCTACATCCTCGAGCTGGGAGGGACGACCTACTACCACGCCGGCGACACCGATCACATCGCCGAGCTCGACAGCGTGAAGGCCGACGTGTCGTTCGTGCCGATCGGCGGGACCTACACCATGGAGGCCACCGAGGCCGCGGAGCTGGTGCGGGCGCAGTCGCCGAAGCTGGCGGTCCCGATGCACTACGGGTTCGTCGTGGGAACTCCCGCCGACGCGGAGCGCTTCAAGAGCGAGGCCGCGCCCGTCGAGGTGCAGATCCTCGAGCCCACCAACCCCTTCGAGATCACCGGGTAGGTTCCCCGGCGCCGAATCCTCCCTTCCCAAGGGCCCCCGGGGGCCCCTACACTGTGCCGACCCGACGGATCGAGAGGGAGGTTCGACGCCGTGCCAGTGCCCGTACCGTTCACCGACAACTACCAGGATCACTCCACCGAGGCGGGGTTCCAGTTCGAGTTCTTCTGCGAACGCTGCGGCAACGGCTACAAGTCCGGGTTCAAGTCCAACCCCCTGGGGATGGGCGCGAAGGTCGCGCGGGGCCTCGGGGGACTGCTCGGCGGCCGGTTCGGCGGTGCCCAATACGGCGCCGATGCCCTGCACGACATGACCGAGTCGCAGGCAAAGGATCGCGCGCTGCAGGAGGCGGTGCAGAACGTCGCGCCGCTGTTCAACCAGTGCCACCGCTGCGGCAACTGGGTGTGCAAGGAGATCTGCTGGAACACCGAGTTCAACATGTGCGTGGACGACGCTCCCAAGCTCGAGCAGGAATTGGGCAAGATGCAGTCGGATGCGCGCCTGGAGCAGGTCAAGACCAAGGTGGGCGAGGCCAACTGGACCGCCGACGTCAACGTCGAGCAGAAGCAGCGGGCGCTGTGCCCGCACTGCGGGGCCGAGGCCTCGGTGTCGGGGAAGTTCTGTGAGAACTGCGGCCAGCCCCTGACGATCCCGGTCGTGTGCGCCAAGTGCGGAACCGAGTCCGAGCGGGGGACCAAGTTCTGCCCCGAGTGCGGCAACAACCTGCTGGCGCAGGCCTAGCCCGGATCGGTCGCGCCGTGTCGTATCGCGGACAGCTGGCCGTCGTCGAGCCGGGCGGCGCCTCCGGTGAGGCGGTGCCGGCGTCCGTCGACGTCGGCCAGAACACGCTGACCATCGTCCCCGAACGCGGCGATCCCATCACCCTCGCCTACATCGACGTCGACGATGTGTTCGACGACGACTACACGCTGCGCCTGACCGACTTCGCCGGTCGCAGATACGACCTGTCGATGCTGGGCAGGGCCTACGGGCAGGTCCTGGCCGATGTGCGGCAGCTGCGGAACGACCTGCTCCAGCACGACCTGCTGCTCACGGGCGTCGACCTGCAGGACACCTTCCCGGCCCGGTTCCTCGGGCAGGATGGCTCGGAACCGGTGGCGTGCGAGGTGCGGCTGTTCGAGGACCTCATGGTCGTCGTGCCGGAGCGCGGCGTGATGTGGGGCCTGCCCTACTCGTTCGTCGACGAGATCCGGTTCGACGAGGAGCTGTACCAGACCCACGTGGTGACCGACGACGGCGGGGACCACGTGTTCGGCATGGCGGGGCTCCGCTCGCAGGAGCTGCCCGGCGAGCTCCGGCGACTGCTCGACGCGCTGGCGACCAGGACGGGGAGATCGCTCGGGGCCCTGGTACCGGGGCTGGAGCCGGCCGTGCTCTCGCGGTTGGCCGGCCGGATGCGCGACGGCAGGGCCGTGCAGCAGCGCGAGGTCGACGGGATCGCGGCGGGGGTCTGGCCGCGGCTCGTGGACGCCGTGGTGGGGACGCCCGAGCTCAGGTCGACCTTCGACCTGCTGGCGTCCATGTGTCCGCCCGGATGGCCTGCCCTCGGCGTCAAGGCCGTGGTCACCGAGGAGGAGGGCTCCCCCGGCGGGGTCGGGTCCGGCGAGGACCGGGTGGAACCGGAACCGCCCGCCGCGGACGACGGCCCGTCCGCCGAGGAGGGCGGGGCGACCCCGGAAGGGATCGCCGGAGTCACCGAGGACGAGACCGGCCGGGACCGCACCATCCTGTGGTTCTTCACGCCGCTCGCCGATGGCGGGGTGCCCCGGAACGCCGTGGCCCAGGAGATCACCTCGGAGAAGGGCCACGCCACGTATGTGTTCCGCCTCATGGACCCCGAGGCGTTCCGGGCAGCCCAGGCGGCCGGTCCGGACGCCGTGGCCGGTGCCGTCTCGGCCGCCGTTGCGCGGCTGAACCGGGCGCTGCTGACCTTGAACTTCCGCCGCGAGCCCATCTACCTGCCCGACGACCAGATCGCGACGAGCCGCTACGCCAAGTACCGCGTCGCGCTGCGCAGGCTCGACTACCTCCAGTGGACCCGCGCGGCGTTCCTCGGGCGGGCCATCCATAACGCGACGTGGGAGCAGCAGCTCCACGACCTCGTCGCGAGGGCCTGAGCCGCTCGTCCGCTCACGTACCGGTCCGGGGACGCTCCTCCACCAGCCACGCGGTCCCGTCGCCTCCGGCGCCGCTTGCGCTCCACACGGGACCGTCCGGGCAGATGTTCTCCGAGACCTGGCACCGGACGACGGCGAAGTGGCCGTCGGTCGGCTCGGTCAGCACGAGGAACCGCCCGGTGGCGGTCCACAGCGTCTGGAACGCCCCGTCGACGTCGACGGCGCCGCCCAGCTGGGAGTCGGTGCCCGCGAGGATGAGCCGCTGGGTCCCGGTGGCGGCCTCGGAGGTCAGCTCGACCCCGGCGATCGTGCCCGCGCCCGTCTCGAACGAGATGCCGACGACGCCGCAGCTGTCGCCGGTTTTCGCCGGTCCCTGGCCGGCGTTCCCGGTCGGGCCGAGATGGAGGATCGACCAGCAGACGCCGTCTCCCTGGTTGAGGACGGCCAGGCCGGTATCGGGATCGGTGGCGTCGGCGGTCCCGTACCCCTTGATCCGCGAGATGGTCGTTCCTCCCGGGCTCCACGTGGCGGCCGACGCCGCAGCGCCGTCGCCCGTGTCCAGCACCACGACGTCTCCGGCGTAGCCGATCGCCCGGATGAAGGTGTCGAACGTCGCCGAGTGCAGGACGGCCCCCGTCTCCACGGACGCCTCGATCAGCTCCGAGTGGGTCGAGTCGGCGGTCGTGTTCGCGTACGTGACCCGGCTCCCGTCGGCGGACACCGCGAAGCCGTCGATGCGGGAGACGAGCAGGCGCCGCGAACCCTGGTCCGGAAGGAGCCAGAGCTCGGTCTCGGCCCCAGGGCGTCCTCCCAGCACCAGTACCCCGGAGGGCGTCGCCACGGGAGGCTGCGCGGCGGTCGTCTCCGGGATGACGCCGAGCACCTCCGCGGACAGACCCTGGGGCCCCTGCGCATACCGGTACACGACCCCGTCGAGGAACACCATCGCCGGCAGGGGTCCGGTCCCGCTGCCGCCGGCCGGCATGTCCGAAGCGGTCGGGGAGGGAGATGGCTGCGTCGACTCCGAGGGGACCGGCCCCGGCGTCGAGGGCTCAGCGCTGGGTGTTCCCGACCCGATGGGGACCACCGCGCCGTGGTCCGGGCCGTTCACGAGCCGGGCGCCGGCGACCGCGCCGCCGGCCACGATCACCGACAGCACCGTCGCCAGCGCGACGGAGTTCCGCACCAGCCGCCTGCGGGCCGTCCGCACCACGGCCGGCGGCGCCTTCGAGGGCGGGTCCGCGGCGGACGCCATGTCCTCCAGCAGGTGGCGGACGTCGGGCTCCAGGTCGTCGGGTCGATCAGGCATCTCGTTCCTCCACGGTTGCTCGCAGCGACTGCATGCCGCGCGACACGAGCGATCGAACGGTCCCCGGCCGGCACCGCAGGGCGTCGGCCGCCTGGTCCTCCGCCAGGTCGAGGTAGAACCGGAGCACGATCGCGGCCCGCTGCCGCTCGGGGAGCCGGAGCAGCGCCGACCGGAGGACGGCCCGCTCCAGCACCGTCTCCTCGGCCGGAGCCGTCGTGTCCCGCGCCTGCCCGCGCTCGACGTAGGCCCGCTCGCGAGACCGCGAGCGGAAGTGGTTCCTCGACAGGTTGACCACGGCCCGCCGCAGATACGCGCCGAACGCGTCGGGGCGGCGGAGGTGGGCGAGCCGGCCGACCACCCGGGTGAACGCCTCGTGCGCCATGTCGCGGGCCACCTCCCGGTCGCCCGTCAGCAGGTACCCCAGCCGAACCGCGTCCGGAACGTGGCGCTCGTACAACTCCGACAGTCCACCTGTGCGCTCGGTCACGCCGCCCCCGACATGCTCCCGTACGCCCGCATCCTGATGCACCACGCATGACAGACACCGTTGCGCGGCGAAACGCTGCGGCCGGCCGCGCTATCGGGCGAACAGGTGCAGGCCGAGCCAGGCCCAGCCTGCCACGATCCCCACCCGGCCGGGCCGGGTCGCCATGATGGTGCGGAAGAGCGTGGAGAGCGTGGGGATGCGCGAACGCTCGCGCCTGCTCAGCACCTCGAGGAGGAACGCGACGGCCGCGATGCCGCCGTAGACGAGGACGGTGAAGTCGTGGGCGCTCATCGCCGCAGCAGCCCCCAGCCCACGCGGAGCCACGCGAAGAGCATGAGCGACCGCCCGATCGGGCTCCCCAGGATCGGGTCGGACAGCACGCTCAGCGTGGGGTGCGCCCAGGAGTCGGTGGTGAGCGAGGGCTGCAGGAACAGGTTGGTCAGCTCCCAGCCCGCCAGGGCCACCACCACCAGCGCCCACAGGACCTTGCCCACCGGTTCGACCGGCTCGAGCGGCTCGTCGTGGAGCGGGCCGTGCCAGGACAACGCGATCGCCGTGACCCCCACGGCGGCCACCAGGATCGAGGGGATCACCGAGTAGCGTTCGAACAACCCGATGGCCACTGCGAGGCCGATCACCGGGACCAGCAGCAGCGGGATGGACGACCGGTCGATGGCCGAGCGCATCCGGGCCAGCAGGGGAGGGGGCTCCCCCCACAGGGTCTCGCGCCGGGCCCCGGTGGAGACCCGCTCCCTGGCCCGTGCGATCGACAGCGCGACGGCCGTGCCCACGAGGACGATGGAGTGCAGCGGGTTCCCGGAGAGCTCGTCGAACAGCGCCGCGAGCAGCATGCAGACCACGATGGGCTCCCGTATGCCGGCCGAGAACGCGGCTCCTGCGCCGGTCCCTTCCGCGGTGTGTGCACGCGTCGCCATCGGGTCGCGCTCGCGCTCGGTGTCGTCCATGAGTTGGCCCGGTCCTCTCTCGGGTATTCGTCTCCGGCCGGACCCCGGTTCCGGGAGCCTACCCGGCGTCCTCCACGCCCGGCACCCGGCTCCGGCCCGGGTGCCGCCCGGGCGTGCGGATGGAACAATGGGTGACCAGCGATTTCTCGGACGGAAGGAGCAACCACCATGGAGCTCGGGTACGACCGACCGCTGTACATTCTCGCGTTCGACCACCGGGGATCGTTCCAGAAGAAGTTCTTCGGCATCTCGGGCGAGCCCTCGCCGGAGGAGGCCGAGCGGATCAGCGACGCCAAGATGGTCATCTTCGAGGGATTCCGCCGGGCGATCGAGGGCGGCGCGCCGAAGGACGCCGGCGGCGTCCTCGTCGACGAGCAGTTCGGCGCCGACATCGCGCGCACCGCGAAGAAGGAGGGGTTCCTCCTGGCCATGCCCGTCGAGAAGAGCGGGCAGGACGAGTTCGATTTCCAGTACGGCGACGACTTCGGCAAGCACATCGAGGAGTTCGACCCGAGCTTCTCCAAGGTGCTGGTCCGGTGGAACCCCGAGGGCGATCAGGACATGAACCGCCGGCAGTCCGCCCGGCTGAAGCGCCTCGGCGACTGGCTTCACGCGAACGACCGCCTGTTCCTGTTCGAGCTGCTGGTCCCGGCCGAGCAGTCGCAGCTCGACACGGTGGGCGGCGACCCCGGCCGGTACGACCGGGAGCTCCGGCCGGAGCTCATGCGGCGGGCCATCGCCGAGATCCAGGGGGCCGGCGTCGAGCCGGACATCTGGAAGATCGAGGGCATCGACGCACGCGAGGACTGCGAGCGGATCAGCGAGCAGGTGCGCAGCGGCGGCAGGGACGGGGTGGTGTGCGTGGTCCTCGGCCGGGGGGCCGATGAGGCCGCGGTCGTCCACTGGCTGAAGACGGGCGCCGGCGTGCCGGGGTACATCGGATTCGCCATCGGCCGCACCATCTGGTGGGACGCGCTGAAGTCCTACGTCGACGCGCAAGCCACCAGGGACGCCATCACCGAGAAGATCGGCGAGAACTACCGCCGCATGATCGACGCCTACACGGGCGCCTGATCTGCGGGGCCGGTCGGGGAGCGCGCCCCCTCACCTCGGCCCCGCTCGAGCGTTCGCGACGGCCGTCGGGCCCGCCTAGAATCCCGCCGCACGGCTTCCGTGCGCTCAGGGAAGGAGCAAGCGAGTGTCCGTCATCAAGACGATCGACCTGGTCGGGGTGTCCACGGAGTCGTGGAGGGACGCGGCGGCCCAGGCCCTGGCGGAGGCGGCGAAGACCCTGCGGGGGATCGAGGCGATGGACATCCTCGAGACCAGCGCGACGGTCCAGGGCGACCAGATCGCCGAGTACCACACGCACGTCCGAGTCAGGTTCCGGATCGAACGGTAGCCGGCCGAACCCCGGCGGTCGCCCTGTCGGGAGGCCCCGTGGCGGGCGTGGGACAATCCGGCCATGCCGGCAACGATCCTGGTCGGGACGCAGTGGGGCGACGAGGGCAAGGGCAAGGTCACGGACTTCGTCGCCGACCGCATGGACTTCGTGGTCCGGTACCAGGGGGGGAACAATGCCGGCCACACGGTCCTCGCCGGCGAGCGGCTGCTGAAGCTGCACCTGGTGCCGTCGGGGATCCTGTACCCCCACATCACGTCGGTCATCGCCGACGGCGTGGTCGTCGATCCCCGGGTGCTGCTGGAGGAGATGGACCGCCTCGAGGCGGGGTCCATCGACACGTCGAGGTTGGTGCTCAGCGGGAACGCCCACCTGATCATGCCCCACCACCTGGAGCTCGAGAAGGTGACCGAGCGATTCCTGGGCCGGAACGCGCTGGGGACCACCAAGCGCGGGATCGGCCCCGCGTACGCCGACCGCGCGGCCCGGATCGGCCTGCGGGTCCAGGACCTCTACGACGAGAAGATCTTCCGCCAGAAGCTCGAGGTGGTCCTCAAGGAGAAGAACCTCGTCCTGACCAAGGTGTACGGTCGGCTGCCGCTCGAGTCCGACCGGGTGGTCGCGGACTACATGGGCTACGCCGAGCGCCTGGCGTCCCACGTCGCGGACACCTCGAAGCTCCTGTACGACGCGCTCCGTGAGGGCAAGCACGTGATGCTGGAGGGGGCGCAGGGGACGATGCTCGACCTCGACCACGGGACGTACCCGTTCGTGACCTCGTCCTCGCCCGTGGCGGGCGGCGCCCTGGCCAGTGCTGGGCTCGGCCCCGGCGAGGTGACCGACGTGATCGGGGTGACCAAGGCCTACGTCACCCGAGTCGGCGCGGGGCCGTTCCCGACGGAGGACACGGGCCCCGACGGGGAGCGAATGGGGGACCGAGGGCAAGAGTTCGGCACGACCACCGGCCGCAAGCGCCGGTGCGGGTGGTTCGACGCCGTGCTGCTCCGGTACGCCGCCCGCCTGAACGGCCTCACCGAGGTGTTCCTGACGAAGCTCGACGTGCTGTCGGGCTTCCCGGCCGTGAAGGTGTGCACGGCGTACCGTGCGGACGGCGACACGTTCGACGACTTCCCGCCCCACCAGTCGCTGTTCCATCGCGCCGAGCCCGTGTACGAGGAGGTCGACGGCTGGGAGGAAGACCTCTCCGAGGCCCGTTCCTTCGATGACCTCCCGAAGGCGGCGCAGGCGTACATCGAGCACGTCACCGAGCTGGCCGGCGTGAGGGTCGGCGCGGTCTCGGTCGGTCCCTCCCGAGAGCAGACCCTGATGCGGTCGTGAACGTGCTGATCGTCGGGCAGGGGGGCCGCGAGCACGCCCTGGCGTGGAGGATCGCGCAGAACCCGTCGGTCGACCGGCTGTTCGCCGCGCCGGGGAACGCCGGGATCGCGCAGGTGGCCACGTGCGAGCCCATCGCCGCGGCCGACCTGCCGGGCCTGGCGGAGTTCGCCGAGCGGGAGGCCATCGACCTCACCGTGGTCGGGCCGGAGGCGCCGCTCGTGGCCGGCCTCGTCGACGAGTTCCAGGAACGCGGCCTGCCGATCTTCGGGCCGACCCGGGCGGGCGCGCGGCTTGAGGGCTCGAAGTCGTGGGCCAAGGACCTGTGCCGCCGTCACGGGATCCCGGCAGGGCGGTCGGAGGCCTTCACGGAAGAGCAGCCGGCCCTGGCGTTCCTCGACGAGGTCGGGCCCCCGTTCGTGGTCAAGGCCGACGGGCTGGCGGCGGGGAAGGGCGTCACGGTCACCGAGGACCGCGCGGAGGCGGACCGCGCCGTGCGGGCCTCCCTGGACCGGCGGCCGGGCGACGCCCCGAAGACCGTCGTTGTCGAGCGGTTCCTGGAGGGACGCGAGGTGAGCGCGCTGGCCCTGACCGATGGGCGGACCGTGCTGCCGCTCGCGCTCGCCCAGGACCACAAACGGGCCGGCGACGGGGACACCGGCCCGAACACCGGCGGGATGGGAGCCTACTCGCCCGTTCCGTTCGTTGACGACGAGACCAGCGACCGGATCGTGACCGACGTCCTGGAGCCGACCGTCCGGGCGCTGAGCGACGAGGGGATCGTGTACCGGGGGGTCGTGTACGCGGGCATGATGCTGACGGCCGACGGGCCCCAGGTCCTCGAGTTCAACTGCCGGTTCGGCGATCCGGAGACGCAGGCCCTGGTCCCCCGCCTCCGCACCGATGTGTGCGAGGTCCTGCTGGCCTGCGTGAACGGGAACCTGGCGGACGTCCGGGCCGGGTGGGCCGACGAGGCCTGTGTGAGCGTCGTGCTGGCCTCGGAGGGATACCCGGGCGAACCGCGGACCGGGGTGCCGGTCGACGGGCTGGAGGCGGCGGCCGCGGTCCCCGGCGTCCAGGTGTTCCACTCGGGAACGGCGCGGCGAGACGGTAGAGTGCTGACCGCAGGCGGGAGGGTCCTCGCCGTGTCGGCGCTGGGAGCCTCCCTCGAGGACGCCCGCGGCCTCGCCTACGAGGCGTGCGGGCGGGTGTCGTTCGACGGGATGCAGTACCGTCGCGACATCGCGGCGGGAAACTGAGCCCGGACGGCGCCGGCGGAGGATCGAACAGGTGGTTGAGGCAGGGCCGAGCCCGCTGGTCGGGATCCTTACGGGGTCCGCCTCCGACCTCCCCGTCGTCCAGCAGACCGAGACCATCCTCGACAAGCTGGAGATCCCGAACGAGATCCGTGTCCTGTCCGCGCACCGCAATCCCGACCTTGTCGACGAGTACGCGAGGCTGGCCGAGGAGCGGGGGCTCAAGGTGATCGTCTGCGGCGCCGGGCTCGCCGCGCACCTGGCTGGCGCGGTCGCGGCCCGGACGGTGCTGCCGGTGATCGGCGTTCCGATCTGGACGAAGTACCTGAACGGCCTCGACGCGCTGTACTCCACGGTGATGATGCCGCGGGGGATCCCCGTGGCGACGGTGTCGATCGACGGGGCGACCAACGCGGCGATCCTCGCCGCCCAGATCATCGGGGTCGGCGACGAGGACGTCCGCCGCCGGCTCCGGCGGTTCAAGGAGGACCTGGCGGAGGGCCTGAAGCTGTGACCGGCGCCGGAAGGGCCGATCGCCGGTGATCCCCCGGTACACGCTGCCCGAGATGGCCGCCGTGTGGACGGACGAGGCCCGGCTGGGCCACTGGCTGCGCATCGAGGTCCTGGCCTGCGAGGCGTGGGCCCGGCTGGGCCGCATCCCGGAGCCGGACCTGACCGCGATCCGCACACGCGCCTCGTTCAGCATCGAACGCGTGGCCGAGCTGGAGCGCACGACGAACCACGACGTCGCCGCGTTCGTGCAGAACGTCGCGGAGTCCGTGGGGCCGGAGGGACGCTGGATCCACTTCGGGATGACCTCCTCGGACCTGCTCGACACCGGGCTCGCACTGCAGCTGCGCGAGGCCGCCGACCTGCTCCTGGCCCGGCTGGAGCGGCTGATGGCGGTGGTCCGGGCCCGGGCGCTGGAGCACCGGGGGACCGTGATGATGGGGCGGACGCACGGCGTCCACGCCGAGCCCGTCACGTTCGGACACAAGCTGGCCGTGTGGACGTTCGAGCTGGACCGCGACCGGGAGCGGCTCCGCCGGGCCCGCGACGTGATCTCCGTGGGGAAGGTCAGCGGGGTGGTCGGCACGTACGCGAAAGTCGACCCCCGCGTCGAGGAGTACGTGTGCGCCGAGCTCGGCCTCCGGCCCGCCGAGGCGTCGTCGCAGATCCTCCAGCGTGACCGCCACGCCGAGTACATGGCCGCGCTGGCCATCACCGCCGCGTCGCTGGAGAAGTTCGCCACCGAGATCCGGCACCTGGCCAGGACGGAGGTCCGGGAGGTCGAGGAGCCGTTCGCCGCCGGGCAGAAGGGTTCCTCCGCCATGCCCCACAAGCGGAACCCGATCGTCTGCGAGCGGGTGTGCGGGCTGGCCCGGGTGGTCCGGGGGAACCTGGTCCCGGCGCTGGAGGACGTGGCGCTGTGGCACGAGCGCGACATCTCGCACTCGAGCGCCGAGCGGGTGATCCTTCCCGACTCGACGGTCCTGGCGCACTACCTCCTGCACCTGTTCACTGGCGTCATGGAGGGCCTGCGGGTGTTCCCCGACCGGATGCTCGAGAACCTGGAGGCCGGTGGCGGGCTGGCGTTCTCGCAGGGCGTGCTGCTGGCGCTCGTCGACAAGGGGCTGTCGCGCGAGGAGGCCTATCACGTGGTACAGACCGCCGCGGCGGCGGCGTGGGACGACGACGGCGACTTTCGCGACGTCCTGCTGTCCCGGCCGGAGGTCAGGGAACGCCTGTCCCCGGCGGAGTTCCAGGCGTTGTTCGACCCGGCGGCCTCGGTTCGGCACCTCGACGCCGTGTTCGACCGGTTGGAGAAGCTGGAGATCGGGGGGTGATGCTCTGGTGGGTGTGATGGCCGAACTGCATGCGCGGGGCAAGGTCCGCGACGTCTACGAGGCCGGCGACGACCTGCTGATGGTGGCGAGCGACCGGATCAGCGCCTTCGACGTCGTCCTGCCCACCGCGATCCCCGACAAGGGGCGGGTCCTGACGGCGCTGACCCTGTTCTGGCTGGAACGGACGGCCGACATCGTGCCGAACCATCTGATCACGGCCGACGCGCGGGAGTTCCCGGAGCCGTTCCGCGGCGACGAGGAGCTGGCGGGGCGGGCGATGCTCGTGCAGCGTGCCGACATGGTCCCGATCGAGTGCGTGGCTCGTGGTTACCTCAGCGGTTCGGGCTGGAAGGAGTACCGAGCGTCGCGGTCGGTCTGCGGTGTCGAGCTGCCTGCTGGGCTGCGGGAGTCCGACCGGCTGCCCGAGCCGATCTTCACTCCGGCCACCAAGGCCGAGACCGGCCACGACGAGAACATCTCGATCGAGCGCGCCGGTGACCTGATCGGCGAGGGGCTGGCGCAGAGGCTGCAGGAGCTCACGATCGCGGTCTACGAGCGCGGCGCGTCGGTCGCCGGCGAGCAGGGCGTCATCGTCGCCGACACGAAGTTCGAGTTCGGGTTCTCGGGCGGCGAGCTCATCCTGTGCGACGAGGTGCTCACGCCGGACTCGTCGCGGTTCTGGCCGGCCGACCGGTACGCGCCCGGCGGCCCCCAGCCCTCGTTCGACAAGCAGTTCGTCCGGGACTGGCTCGACGCGAGCGGCTGGGACCACGAGCCCCCGGCGCCCGAGCTCCCCGACGACGTGGTCGAGCAGACGGCCGACCGGTACCGCGAGGCCTACCAACGCATCACGGGCGAGCCGTGGGAGGAGTACCTGCGAAGGATGGGCGCGGCATGATCGCGTACCGCTTCGAGGTTCTCGTGATGTTGAAGGAGGGCCTGCTGGACCCGCAGGCCAAGGCCATCGAGGATTCGTTGCCGCACATGGGATGGGCCAACGTGTCGAACGTTCGGACCGGCAAACGCTTCCTGATGACCGTCGAGGCCGACAACGGCGAGCTCGCGCTCACCGACGCGGAAGAGATCGCCGGGCGGCTCCTGTCGAACCCGGTCATCGAATCGGCTGAGGTCGTGCCGATGCGATCCAGGGCCTGGACCCGCGAGGTCTCGTCGGAGGAGACCGAGGTGGTGCCGTGAGGCCGCGGGTCGGCGTCGTCACGTTCCCGGGCTCGCTCGACGACCGCGACGCGCTGCGGGCCGTGCGGGCGATGGGCGGCGAGCCCGTGCCCGTGTGGCACGGCGACCTGACGCTGCCGTCGCTCCACGCGGTGATCCTGCCGGGCGGGTTCTCCTACGGCGACTACCTCCGCACCGGGGCGATCGCGCGCTTCGCCGACGTGATGCCCGCGGTCCGCGAGTTCGCGGACGCCGGCCACCCGGTGGTGGGCATCTGCAACGGCTTCCAGATTCTGTGCGAGGCCGGCCTCTTGCCCGGCGCGCTGCTCCGCAACCGCTCGCTGCGGTTCGTGTGCCGGGTCGTGACGCTGCGCGTCGAGACGTCCACCAGTGTGCTGAGCGCGGGACTCGTGCCCGGCGAGCTGGTCCGGATCCCCATCAAGCACGGCGAGGGCCAGTTCACGGCGGCGGCCGACGAGCTCGCGCGGATCGAGGACGAGGGTCTAGTGGTGTTCCGGTATGCGGGGCCGAAGGGCGAGACCGGCGACGAGCACAACCCGAACGGGGCCGCGAACTCGATCGCCGGCATCAGCAACGAGCGGGGGAACGTGGTGGGGCTCATGCCCCACCCGGAGCACGCCGTGGACCCCGACACCGGCCCGACCGGCGGCCAGCCGCTGTTCGCCTCGCTGCTGGAACACGCGATCGAGCGCGTGGGCTGACTACTCGTCGCCCCGCTTCGTCCAGGTGCGCAGGCCCCGTTCCGGATCCCACGTCGTAACCGTCTCCACGTCGTTCGCGAACGCCAGCACGGCCGCGCGCTCGATGTCGAACGAGAACAGGTGGAACCGGGGCTCCTCGGGCGCCCAGTCGATGCGCCGGCGGATGGCGTCTCGGAAGGCCTCCCGCATCGCCGGGTTCGCCACGTCCGCGGCGTGGCCGGACAGCTTGATGTCGGGCTCGGTCGCGTGGCGGTCGGCCTGGACGCTGTGGACCGCGAGGGGGCTGCCTCGGAGCAGGTCGAGCGCCTTCGGCGAACGCCACATCATCCCGAGGAACAGGTGCCCTTCGGCGAAGTCGAGCTCGCACGGGCTGATCCGCGGCCACCCGTCCCGTGTGACGGTTCCGAGGAGCACCAGCTGATCGCGCTCGAACCGCTCCCTGGCCTGCTGCGCGATCTCGGGGCAGACGGTCGTGAACTCCTCCCATCGCACGATCGAGCGCCTCCTTCCCGTCCTCGGCGGGCGGCCCGGTGGGCATCTATCATCCTCTTGCCACATGACCGTACCGGCGCCCACCGACACGTCCGCTCCCTGATGGCCGAGGCCCCGCCTGCCGACGCGCTCCACCGGGCACTCGGCCTGACCGACGAGGAGTACGACCGGGTCGTCGCCACGCTCGGGCGCGAGCCGAACCGCGCCGAGCTCGCCATGTACTCGGTGATGTGGTCCGAGCACTGCTCGTACAAGTCGAGCAAGGTCCACCTGCGGAAGCTCCCCACGGAGGGCCCCGCCGTGCTGGTCGGCCCGGGCGAGGACGCCGGCGTGGTCGACCTCGGCGACGGGGTGGCGGCCGTGTTCAAGCTGGAGTCCCACTCCCACCCCTCGGCGGTCGAGCCGTACCAGGGAGCCGCCACGGGGGTCGGCGGGATCGTGCGGGACATCCTCAGCATGGGGGCCCGCCCCGTCGCGCTGCTCGACCCGCTGCGGTTCGGCCCGCTGACCGAGCCCCGGAACCGGTGGCTGCTGGGCGGCGTGGTCGGAGGGATCGGCGGCTACGGCAACTGCATCGGCGTCCCCACCGTGGGCGGCGAGATCGCGTTCGCCGCCGCCCACACCGCGAACCCGACGGTGAACGTGATGTGCGTGGGCCTCGCCCGGGCAGAGCGGCTGATGCGGGGCCGCGCCGAAGGCGAGGGGAACCTGCTGGTGCTGATCGGCGGGCGCACCGGCCGCGACGGCATCGGCGGGGTGAGCGTGCTGGCCAGCCGGACCATCGAGGACGATGCCGGGGACAGC
The DNA here is from genome assembly GCA_045805265.1 of Actinomycetota bacterium. Taxonomy (GTDB): domain Bacteria; phylum Actinomycetota; class UBA4738; order UBA4738; family JACQTL01; genus JBJMLO01. Next base: position 116,401 of record JBJMLO010000011.1, on the reverse strand, counting down.
CGCCCGTCGGTGCAGATCGGCGATCCCTTCACCGAGAAGCTCCTCATCGAGTGCTGCCTGGAGCTGATCGAGCGCGACCTGCTCATCGGGCTGCAGGACCTGGGCGGCGCGGGGCTCACCTGCGCGGTCAGCGAGTCGGCGTCGCGCGCGGGCATGGGCGCGGACGTCGACCTCGACGCCGTGCCCCTGCGCCAGGCCGGGATGGAGCCGTTCGAGATCCTCACCAGCGAATCGCAGGAACGGATGCTCGGCGTCGTGGAGCCGGACCGCTTCGACGAGGTCGCGGCCGTGTGCGAGAAGTGGGGGCTCCCCCCTGCCGTGATCGGGCGCGTGGCCGGCCACGGCAACCTCCGCGCGCGGCGGGGTGACGAGGTCGTCGCCGAGGTCCCGGCCAGGTCGCTCGCCGAGGAAGGCCCCACCTATCGCAGGCTCATGCGGGAGCCCGACGAGCTCGACGCGATGGCGGAGGACGACCCGACGTTCGCCACGGTCACCACGCCGCCCGGCGAGGCGTTCCTGACGCTCCTGGCCTCGCCGAACGTCGCCAGCAAGCGGTGGGCGTTCGAACAGTACGACTCGATCGTGGGCGGCCAGACGGTCCAGGGCCCGGGGGCCGACGCGGCGATCGTCCGCATCGAGGGCACGCTGAAGGCCATGGCGCTGTCCACCGACGGCAAGGGCCGGTACGGCGCGCTCAACCCGTACCTGGGAGCGGCCCACGCGGTCGCGGAGGCGGCTCGGAACGTGGCGACGGTGGGCGCGAGACCGTTGGCGGTCACCAACTGCCTGAACTTCGGCAACCCCGAGCGCCCGGAGGTCATGTGGGCCTTCGCCGAGTCGGTCCGGGGGATGGCCGACGCATGCCGGGCGCTACAGACTCCGGTCACGGGCGGCAACGTCAGCTTCTACAACGAGTCCGGCGACTCCGCGATCTGGCCGACCCCGGTGGTCGGCATGCTCGGGCTGATCGAGGACTACCGGCTGGTCGTCGGCGCCGGCTTTCCCCGACCGGGGCTGTACGTGTACCTCCTGGGGGAGACGCTGGCGGAGCTCGGGGGGTCGGAGTTCGGCGAGGTCATCCTGGGCCGGGTCTCCGGCCGGCCGCCGTCGCTCGACCTCGACCGCGAGGCCGCGCTGCTCCGCCTGCTGCAGCGGGCCGCCCACGACGACCTGCTCGACTCCGCGCACGACTGCAGCGACGGCGGGCTGGCGATCACGCTGGCGGAGTCGGCGATCGCGGCCGACACCGGGTTCGCGGTGTCCCTGCCGGGCGACCTCCCGCCGCACGTCACCCTCTTCTCGGAGTCGGCCTCCCGCGCCGTGGTCAGCGTCGCACCGGAGCGTGCCCAGCGGTTCGAGGATCTCTCCGCCGCCCTCCACGTTCCGTTCGCCCGCCTCGGCGAGACGGGCGGCCCCCGCATGGTGTTCGACAGCCTGTTCGAGCTCACGATCGCCGAGGCCCGGGCGGTCTACGAGGACGCCATCCCCCGCCTGCTCGGCGAGCGCTGAGCCACGGAGTCGGTCCGGGATCAGGGCTTCCGCTCGAACGCGCCGGCTCCATCGAGCTGGGCCAGAGCGAGGAGCGAGCCGAGCGAGAGCGGGTCTCCTCCTTCGACCTGAGCGAGACCGTCGCCCGCAAGGTCCATCTAGCGGTGCTTCCGAAGCCGCGTCCGTAACGGGTGCTAGCATCCGATCGATGGGGGACGGCGAAGGCCCGCGCGAAGCCTGTGGCCTGTTCGGGGTGTGGGCGCCCGGCGAGGACATCTCCAGGCTCATCTACTTCGGACTGTTCGCCCTCCAGCACCGGGGACAGGAATCCGCCGGGATGGCCGTGTCCGACCTCCGGAACATACTCGTGTACCGGGAGCTGGGGCTCGTCGCGCAGGTGTTCGACGAGGCCACGCTGTCCACGCTGCAGGGCGACCTCGGCATCGGGCACACGCGGTACTCCACCACCGGCTCGACGACCTGGGAGAACGCGCAGCCTTCGTTCAAGACCGACGGCACCCGCGGGCTGGCCCTCGGCCACAACGGCAACCTGGTGAACACCCGCCGGCTGGCGGAGGAGACCGGCCGGGACGGCCGGCCGTCCGGGCGCTCCACCACCGACTCCGACCTGGTCGCCTCGATGATCGCCGCGCAGATCGAGGACGGCGTCGAGGAGGCCGCGCTCCGCGCCCTGCCCCGTCTGGAGGGCGCGTTCTCGTTCCTGTTCATGGACGAGCGGACCGTGTTCGCCGCGCGCGACCCGCACGGCCTGCGCCCACTGGCCATCGGCAAGCTGCCCGGCGGGTTCTGCTTCGCCAGTGAGACCGCGGCGCTCGACATCGTCGGCGCGACGTACGTCCGGGAGGTTGAACCCGGCGAGCTGGTCATGGTCGATGACCGGGGCCTGCGGAGCCGGCGCTTCGCGGAGTCGCCGCGGAAGGCGCTGTGCCTGTTCGAGTTCGCGTACCTGGCCCGGGCGGACTCCCGGCTGTACGGCCGCACCGTCCACCTGGCCCGAGTCGAGATGGGAGCGCGCCTGGCCCGCCAGTCTCCCGTGGAGGCAGACATGGTGGTCCCCGTCCCGGACACCGCCGACTCGGCCGCGCAGGGGTTCGCCGCAGCGGCCGGGATCCCGTATGGCGAGGGCCTGATGAAGAACCGCTACGTGGGTCGGACATTCATCCAGCCGGCGCCGTCGCTCCGCCAGCGGGGAGTGAAGCTGAAGCTGAACCCCATGCCGGACGCCGTCCGGGGGAAGCGACTGGTGATCGTCGACGACTCGATCGTGCGTGGGACGACCACGCGGCAGATCGTGCAGATCCTCCGCGAGGCCGGCGCGGCGGCCATCCACCTGCGGATCACCTCGCCGCCCATCCGATGGCCGTGCTTCTACGGGATCGACATGTCGACCAGGCAGGAGCTGGTGGCGAGCGACCTGTCGGTCGAGGAGGTCCGGGAGTTCGTCGGGGCCGACTCCCTGGCATACCTGGAGCTCGAGGACCTGGTCGAGGCCACCGGCTCCCGGTCGGGAGAGTTCTGCCGCGCCTGCTTCGACGGCTACTACCCGGTGCCCATCCCGGAGCAGGAGCCGACGAAGCTCCTGCTGGAGCAGCCCGCCTCCGGACAGTAGTGGGCGCCGAGGCCTACCGTCGCGCCGGCGTCGACCTGGACGCCGCGGCGAAGGCCGTGTCGCTGATCGCCGGCGTCGCCGCTCGCGCCACCCGCCCCGAGGCCGTTGAAGCGGTGGGCGGGTTCGCCGGGCTGTTCTCGATCGGGGAGGGGCGGCACCTGGCCGCCGCCACCGACGGCGCGGGGACCAAGACCGAGATCGCGCGGCTCACCGGGCGGCTCGACACGATCGGGATCGACCTCGTCGCGATGTGCGCCGACGACGTCGCGTGCACGGGCGCGGAGCCGCTGTTCTTCCTCGACTACCTGGCGGTGGGCGCGCTGGTGCCGGAACGGGCCGCCGCGGTCGTCGAGGGCGTTGCCGAGGGGTGCCGCCGGGCCGGCTGCGCCCTGCTGGGAGGCGAGACCGCCGAGCATCCCGGCGTGATGGAGCCCGACCGGTTCGACCTGGCCGGGTTCTGCGTGGGGCTCGTCCACGACGACCACCTCCTCGGCCCCCGGCGGGTGCGGCCCGGCGACGTGCTGGTGGGCCTGGCGTCGAGCGGGCTGCACGCGAACGGCTACAGCCTGGTGCGTTCCGGGGTGCTGGACTCGGGCGCCGTCCGGCTCGACGACCGGCCAGGCGAGCTGGGCGGACGGACGATGGCCGACGAGCTGATGGAACCGACGGCCGTGTACGCACCGCTCGTCGTGACGCTGGCCCGCCGGGGGGTCCTCCACGCCGCGGCACACGTGACCGGCGGGGGGATCCCCGAGAACCTGCCCCGCGCGCTCCCCGAGGAGCTGGGGGCGGACGTCGACGTGTCGGCCTGGGTCCGGCCGCCGGTGTTCGGCCTGATCCAACGGGTGGCCGAGGTCGCCGACCGGGACATGTGGTCGACGTTCAACATGGGGCTCGGCATGATCCTGGTGGTCGACGCCGGCGGAGCCACCGACGCGATCGCGGCGGCGCGGGAGGCCGGCCACGACGCCCACGTGGTGGGCCGGGCCTCGCCGCCGGCCGGGGTCCGCCTGACGCCGTTCGGCACGTCCTGAGGAGCCCGATGCAGCAGCCGGACGAACCCGAAGGGCACGCCGGGTCGATCCTCGTCGTGGAGGACGAGGCGGACCTCGTGTGGGTGGTCCGGTTCAACCTGGAGCTGGAGGGGTTTCGGACGTTCGTCGCCTCGAATGGGCAGAGCGCCCTGCAGCTGCTGGAGGAGGTCAACCCGGACCTCATGCTGCTCGACCTCATGATGCCGGTCATGGACGGGTGGGGGGTCCTCCACGAGATCCGCCGGCGAGGACTCACCCGGCCGCGGGTGGTGGTCGTCTCGGCGCGCACCGGCCCCGGCGACCGCCGACGGGCCGAGGACTACGCCGTCGACGCGTTCGTCGCGAAACCCTTCGACATGGACGATCTGATCGGGACGATCCGGTCACTCCTGCCGCCCCCTCCCCGGCAGGAGTGATCGGACGTCACGAGCGTAGCGAGGGCGCCCTGGCCGGTCATCGGGCGAAGGGGCCGACATCGCTCGGTCCTCCGAACCCGGTCGGATCGGCCTTTCGGCCTAGGGAACGCGTTCGGGCCCGCGAGGAGGTCAGGCGACGACGCGACCGAACCGGACGCGGATCGCCGGGACCCGCACGAGCTCGTCCTTCCGGTTCCTGACCAGGTAGGTCTGGGCGGCGGCGTCGTAGTCCTCCAGCGTGCCCACGGCCTCGCCCACGTATCCGTTCGGCAGCTCGAACTGGAACGAGACCCGCCGGCCCAGGTCCTCCGGGGTCACGTAGTTCTGCCGCTGTCCCACGGCCGACAGCGTAGCGCCGGCGGGCGGGTGCGGCGTCACCTCCGGACGATGCGCGAGATCGAGCCGGAGGGCGGATCGGGGTACGCGTCAGGGTGGATGGCCCACGCCAGGATCTCGAGGCCGTCGACGATGCGGGGGCCGGGGCGGGAGAAGTAGGAGGAGGCGTCCACCGCGAACACGCCGCCCTCCCGGGCCGCCGGCGTCGCCGCGAAGTCGGGGTTCGCGTACAGGCGGGCCGCCTCGTCCTCCGCCTCCTCCAGGTAGTAGCCGCAGGGCATGAACACGACGACCTCGGGCGTGGCGTCGGCGATCTGCCGCCACGTCACCGTGCGCGAGGGTTCCCCCTTCGCCGACAGCAGGTTGGTGCCGCCGGCGATCTCGACCATGTCCGGGACCCAGTGGCCGCCGGAGAACGGCGGGTCCGACCACTCGAGCGCCAGGACCCGGATCGAGGGGAGGCGCAGCGCGGTCCGCCGCACCGCCTCGACCCGAGCCCGGAGGCCCGCCGCGACCTCCTGGGCCCGTTCCTCCCGCCCGAGCGCCCGGCCGACCACCGCGACCGACTCGATCACCTCGTCGAGCGTGTTCGGGTCGAGCGACAGCACCTCGGCCTCGATCCCCAGGTCGGCCAGGGCCTCCTGCACGTCGCCGGACGGGACCGCGCAGACCCGGCACAGGTCCTGTGCCAGGATCACGTCCGGCTGGATCCGCTGGATCAGCGCCCGGTCGAGCAGGTATAGCGGCTGCTGCTGGTCCATGCGCTCGCGGACGACGTCGTCGATCTCCCGGGCGGACAGCGGGCGGCCGCTCGGCAGCGCGCTGCGCGAAACGACCGGCTTCTTGGTGGCGTCCTCGGGGTAGTCGCACTCGTCGGTCACGGCCAGGAGGTCGTCGCCCAGCCCGAGCGCGTAGACGATCTCGGTGGCCGACGGCAGCAGCGAGACGATCTTCACGAGGACCGCCTCCCGGGGGTCCGAGGCCTCACCGGGGCAGCCGTCCCAGCTCGAAGGGGCTCTCCAGGAGGTCGGCCAGGTCCCGGAGCGCCCGCCCGGCCTGCGCCCCGTCGAGGAGCCGGTGGTCGAAGGACAGCGACAGCGTCATCGCGGGCCGGGCCACGACCTCGCCGTCCACGACGAGGGCCCGCGGCTCGATGACGCCCGTCGCCAGGATGGCCGACTCCGGGTGGTTGATGATCGGCGTGCCGAACTCCGCGCCGAACGTCCCCACGTTCGAAACCGTGATCGTGCTGCCGCCCATGTCCTCCGGGCGGATCGACCCGTCGCGCGCCGCGGCCGAGAGCCGGCCGATCTCCTCGGCGACTGCCATGATCCCCTTCGAGCCGGCGTCGCGGACGACCGGCACGACCAGGCCCCGCTCCGTGTCCGTGGCGACGCCGACGTGGACTGCGCGATGCACGACGATCTCCCCGGCGTCGGCGTCGAACGACGCGTTGAGCAGCGAATGCGCTCGGCTCACCTCGACCAGCGCCCGGACCATCACGGCCAGGGGACCGATCCGCTGCCCGCCGCGCCGTTCCAGCTCCTCGCGGAAGGCCACGAGCTGGGAGCAGTCGACCGTGAGGAACGTCGTGACGTGGGGGATCTCCCGGACCGACCGGGCCATCTTCTCGGCGACCAGGCGGCGGGTGCCCCGGATGGGGATGCGTTCGACGTCCGCGCCTCCGGCCCGGACCGGCGCCGGTCCATCGCCCCCGCGCGCGGCGACCTTCTCGACGTCCTCGCGGGTGACGCGGCCGTTGGGGCCCGATCCGGGCACGGTGGCGAGGTCGACCCCGAGCTCCCGGGCCAGCCGCCGGACCGGCGGGGTGGCCGGGACGGGCCGTGAGGCGGTCGAGGGGGATTCCGCCGGGGCGGGGGCCTCGTCCTCCTCATCGGCGACCCCGTACCCCACGAGCACCGCGCGCCGGCGGGGCCCGGCGACGTTCGCCTCGGTGGCATTGGGCTCCCCGGCCGGAGCGCCGGCGTCGGCCGGCTCGGTCCCCGCGACCTCGAACGTCACGAACGGCGCCCCCACCTCGACCACGGCGCCGACCTCCGCGTGAAGCGTGGTGATCCGGCCCTCGAACGGCGAGGGGATCTCCACGAGCGCCTTGGCGGTGTTGACCTCGACCAGCGGCTGGTTCAGCTCGACGGTATCGCCCTGGGCGACCAGCCACTGGACGACCTCGGCCTCCTCGAGCCCCTCGCCCAGGTCGGGGAGCAGGAACACGCGCTCGGCCATCAGCACCGACCCCTCGGCCCGCGTCCAAGCCCGGCGGACGCCATCCCTAGTACTCCACGGTCCGGCGGACCGCCCCGGCGATCCGCTCCACGGTCGGGACGTAGTGCTGCTCGAGGGTGGCCGGGGGATACGGGATGTCGTACCCGGCGACCCGGGCAACCGGAGCCTCCAGGTGGTCGAAGGCCTCCTCCATGATCCGGGCGGCGACCTCGGCGCCGAACCCGAGCGTCAGCGGCGCCTCGTGGACCACGACCGCCCGCCCGGTCTCGCGCACGGCCGCCCCCAGCCCCTCGACGTCGAGCGGGACCAGCGACCGGAGGTCCAGCACTCGGCACTCCAGCCCTTCTCCGGCCAGCCGGGTGGCGGCGGCCAGCGAACGCGCCACCATCGCGCCGTACGCCACGATCGTGCAGGCATCGCCGTCGCGGACCACCCGGGCCCGCCCGATGGGTTCCCCCTCGCAGGGGAGCTCGCCGGACTCCTTGGCCCAGTACCGGCTCTTCGGTTCCAGGAACACCACCGGGTCGGGGTCGGCGATGGACGCCCGGAGCAGCGAGTACGCGTCCAGCGGGGCCGACGGGATCACGACCTTCAACCCGGCTGTGTGGGCGTAGTACGTCTCCGGCGAGTCGTTGTGGTGCTCCGCGCCGCCGTACCCGCCGGCGAACGGGATACGGATCACCATGGGCATGGGCTGTCGCCCCCGTGACCGGTTCCGGTACTTGGCCACATGGCTGATGACCTGGTCGAGCGCCGGGTAGGAGAAACCGTCGAACTGCATCTCGACCACCGGGCGCCATCCCGCGATGCAGAGGCCGACCGCGACGCCAGCGATCGCCGCTTCGGCGAGCGGCGTGTCGAACACGCGCTTCCAGCCGAACGCGTCCTGCAGCCCATCGGTCACGCGGAAGACGCCGCCGAGCTTCCCGACGTCCTCGCCGAACAGCAGCATCCGGTCGTCATCGGCGAGCGCGTCGCGCAATCCACGGTTGAGGGCCTCGACCATCGTGACGTCCCCCATCAGCCCTCCCACCCGGCCTCGCGCAGGAGCTCGTCGCGCTGACGGGCCAGCGCCGGCGGCGGGTCGCCGTCGAAGATCCACTCGAACAACTCGGGCAGAGGCCTGGGGTCCGATCCGATGACTCCGTCTCGCATGCGCCGGCCGAACTCCTTCGCGTCCGTCTCCGTCGCCCCGACCATCTCGTCATCCACCAGCCCGGCGTCGCGAAGGAACCGTTCGTACCGCTGGAGCGGATCCCGGCCGCGCCAGACCTCGACCTCCTCCCTGGGCTGGTACCTCCCTGCGTCGTCGGCGGTCGAGTGAGGGCCGAGCCGGTAGGTCATCGCCTCGATGAGCGTCGGCACGTGGTCCGATCGGGCCCGCTCGGCAGCCTCCTTCGTGACCTGGTACACGGCCAGCACGTCGTTGCCGTCCACGCGGATTCCCGGGAACCCGTATGCCTCGGCCTTGCGCCAGATCGGCGCGACCGTCTGCTGTGACAGCGGCACCGAGATGGCCCACTGGTTGTTCTGGCAGAAGAACACCACGTGGGCGCCGAACACGGCGGCGAAGTTCCACGCCTCGTGCAGGTCTCCCTCAGAGGTCGCGCCGTCGCCGAAGTAGACGAGCGAGACGTCCGGGCGTCCGTCCCTCCGCATACCGAGTCCGTACCCGACCGCGTGCAGGGCCTGCGAGCCCACTGGGACACACACCATGCCGAACCGGTGCCCGTTGGGGTCGTACGTCCCGCCGTGCCAGGTGGCGCGGTAGAAGTGCAGGTACTCGACGAGGTCGATGCCCCGCACGACCGCGGCGCCGAGCTCACGGTAGGAAGGGAAGATGTAGTCGTCGCGTTGGAGGGCGAATGCGCTTCCCACCTGCGCGGCCTCCTGCCCGATCAGCGGCGGGTACACCGCCAGCTCTCCCTGGCGCTGCAGCGCCGTCGCCTCCAGGTCGGCCCGCCGCACGCGGACCATCTGCCGGTACAGCTCCCGGAGGTCCTCGTCCTTCAGCCCGAGCTCGGACGGTTCGACCGACGGGGGCCCGGTCCCGTCCGCGGAGAGCACGCGGTAGGGCTCGTCGGGATCGGCGGACCGGGTCACGCCCCGGGGAGCGCCCACGCTCACCAGACGGCGCGGGGCCCGGCGGTCGAGCGCCCCGGCACCCAGTACCGGCGGAGCCGGCTCACCCGGTCGATGCGGGCCTGCGCGACGGCGTCGGCCGCCTTCGCGGTGGAGATGTCGCGTTCCCGGGCCACCATGAACACCTCGCGCAACGTCCGGTAGATGCCCTCGACCTTCCCCATGGCCCGGTCGCGGTCGTAGCCTCGCAGCTCGTCCGCCACGTTGATCAGGCCGCCGGCGTTGATGACGTAGTCGGGCGCGTACAGCACGCCCATCTGCTGGAGGGCCTCGCCGTGCTCCTCGCGCTCGAGCTGGTTGTTGGCGGATCCGGCCACCACGCGGCATTTCAGCTCCGGCAGCGTGTCGTCGCGGATCGCGCCGCCAAGCGCGCACGGAGCGAAGATGTCGCAGTCGACGGCGTGGATCTTCCCGGGGTCGGCGGTGTCGACGTCGAACTCGCGGACCGCCCGGGCCACCGCGTCGACGTCGACGTCGGAGACGACGACCTCGGCTCCGGCGTCGCGCAGGTGCTTCACCAGCCAGTACCCGACCTTGCCGACCCCCTGCACCGCCACGCGCCGGCCGCGCAGCGAGGAATCCTTCCACGCCTCCTCGGCGCAGGCGATGAGCCCCTGGTACACGCCCCAGGCCGTGACGGGTGAGGGGTCGCCGGAGCCGCCCATGGCGGGCGAGACGCCGACCACGCTGCGGGTCTCCCGGCGGACGGTATCCATGTCCTCGCCAGTCGTTCCCACGTCCTCGGCGGTGATGTACCGCCCTTGCAGCGTGTCGATGAACCTGCCGTACGCCCGCAGCAGCTCCTCGGACTTGATCCGCTGGGGGTCGCCGATGATGACGGCCTTGCCGCCGCCAAGGTCGAGCCCCGCCGCGGCCGCCTTGTAGGTCATCCCGCGCGCCAGCCGCAGGACGTCGTGCAGCGCATCCTCCTCGGTGGCGTACGGGTAGAAGCGCGAGCCGCCCAATGCCGGCCCGAGCTGGGTGGAATGGATGGCGATGATGGCGCGGAGACCCGAGGGCGGGTCGTGGAAGAAGGCGACCTCCTCGAACTCGCCACCGAGCTCTGTGAATACCCCCATCAGCGGCCGCGCCGCACCAAGACGGCGCGCGTCCCGGGCGTCACCCTCATCAGGCCTCCTGCTCGCGGGGAAATCGACTATAGCATCGGCCCCGTCCCGGTCCTCCGGTCGTCGCCCCCCGCCACCGCCGTCCGCGAGTCGACCCGGCGCCGAACGGGCCGCGCGGTGGGCACTACAATCCGGCGCATGTTCCCGTGCGCGTACCTGCGCGTGTTCCAGCCCCTCGTGGCGTTCCCGGCGAACGAGCGGGAGCACTGGGAACGCTACGTCACGGCCGGCGGGCGGACGCCTCCGGTCCGTCCGATCTATCGCGAGCGCCCCACGGTGCCCGAGGGGCGGATCGGGCTGCTCCAGTCGGCGGAGGGGGATCACGCGGACATCAGGATGATCGAGGGCGAGGTGTACGTCTGTCCGTGGCGGACCAGGCTCCGGGAGCTCGCCAGCCTGCTGTCGCTCCGGGAGTCGACCGCCCCCGAGATGGTCGACGCCTTCGTCCCGGAATCCGAGGCTCGCCGGGCGACGCGGGAGCTCGCCAGGCTGCGCCGGCGCGGCCCGGCCGCGGTGCCGTTCCTGCTGCAGAGCCCGTGGCACGTGCCGATCCGGTGGTTCCTGCTAGTGACCGACGAGGAGCGCCGGCTGACGGAGGATCCCGTGCTCGGCTATCGCCTCGCCTACGGGACCGAGGTCACGAAGGCCCGCAAGCGGGCGGAGGCCGCGCTGGTTGCGCTCCGGCGCTCGGAGCTGTCGCCGCTCGCCGACCTGGCCGGGGACCTGTCCCGGTGGCTGTCGGCGTTCGACTCGCGTTCGGTCCTCGACCTCGACTACGACGGGATCTCGGCGCTGTTCAGCTGGGACGAGCTCGACAACGACCGCAGCGCGCAGGAGGTCCAGGAGTCCGTGCGGGCACTGGCGGAGGGCGACCTGGGCCGTGCCGTCGAGCTCTACCAGGCGGCGTCGAACCGGTGGGCCGAAGTGCGTAGCCATGAGTCGCTGAATTGATCCCCCATCTGGGGGGGACAGAAATGGGATGAATCCCAACACACGTCCCCCACGTCCAAGGGGTTCGTCCGAATCCGCCGTTTTGTCCCTTGCCGTCGCACCGTAATCAGGACATAGTTACGTGCTAAAGCGATACAAGCCGTGCAACGATGGCGAACCGACGGAACGACGAAGGGGGGCGGAGGATGGCCAAAGTGCAGGAGGACGCCGAGCGGCTCCTGACTCCGGCCGAGGTCGCGTCGATGTTCCGGGTCGACCCGAAGACGGTGACCCGATGGGCGAAGGCGGGGAAGTTGTCCTCGATTCGCACCCTAGGGGGACATCGTCGCTACCGCGAGTCGGAGATTCGCGGCCTGATCGACGGCTCCAACTCGAGGTCCTGAGCGAGGGCCGGGCCTGGGCCCGGCGCTCGCGTCCAGGCCCCGGATGGGGCGTCGTGGCGAGGGACGGGATCGAACCGCCGACACCGCGGTTTTCAGCCGCGTGCTCTACCAACTGAGCTACCTCGCCCGGTGACGGCCGGGCTTCGCCCGTTCGCGCCGGCGAACGGGCACCACTTGGCGGGCCGTGCCGTTCGTGTGCCTCGCGGTCCCGACGGGATTCGAACCCGCGACCTCCACCTTGACAGGGTGGCGAGCACGGCCAGGCTGCTCCACGGGACCGGGTTGTGATCGGTTGTCACCTGTGCCCCCAACGGGATTCGAACCCGTGCCGCCACCTTGAAAGGGTGGAATCCTGGGCCGCTAGACGATGGGGGCACGCGCGTCGCTCCCCGCTGTGGGCAGCCGAGAGAGTATAGCGTCACCCACCCGGACGTCCGCCCCCGCCGCGAGCTCGAGCACCGCCCGCACCCCGGGCCGCGGGAGCGCTACCCGCCCGGGCGACATCGCCGCCACCCACCGGACCCTCCGGACGCCGACCTCGCCCTCCGGAGGTCCGAGGAAGGCCACGGCGACGGGAAACCGCATGCCCACCGTGTGCACGGACCTCGCCCGCTCGAACAGCATCCCCCGCCAGGGCTCGAGCCCGTCGCGCCCGAGGAGACCGCGAGCCCGCTCGGCCCGGGTCTGCGGCACGTCGACGAGCCATCGCTGCCCCCGCGGACCGATCACCTCCCCACGGAGCACGGTCCATCACCCCGGCCGGCGACGCTAGCATCCGCCGCCGACACGGCGATTCGGGGTCATCGACGGCCGGCCAGGCGATCGACCAGGGTCCGCTGCTCAGGATCGAACCAGGGGCCGCCCCCCGCGGCCGCGTTGGCATCGGCGTGTTCGCTGCGGCCCGTCGCCGGGATGGCGACGTGCACTCGGGGATCGGACAGGCACCACCGGAGCAGGGCCTCGGCCCACGACCGGACGCCGAGCGGCGCGAGCTCGGCCGGCCCGGGACCGGGGAGGAGTCGCCCGGCGCCGAGCGGCCGCATCGCGATGACCCCCAGGCCCAGCTCCTCGGCCAGGGGCAGGATCCGCCGCTCGACCTCCCGCTCCAGCGGGTTGTAGGGAACCTGGATGGACTGGATCCGCCCCGAGCGCATGACCCGCTCCAGCTCCGGGAACGCGCCGGGACCGTAGTGGGTGGCGCCGAGCAGGCCGATCCGGCCGGCCTCGCGCTCACCCTCCATCCAGGGGAGATGCTCGCCCCAGGCCACCAGGTTGTGGACCTGTTCCACGTCCACCCTCCCCCCGTAGAAGCCCAGCTGCGCCTCGAGCTGCCGCCGTCCTTCGTCCACCGACCGGGCCCACACCTTGGTGGCGACGACCGCGTCGTTTCGCCGGCCGGCGAGCGCCCGCCCCAGCACCCGCTCGGCTCGCCCGTACATCGGCGACGAATCGACCAGCCGCGTCCCGCCGGTGAAGGCCGCGTCGACCACGGCGTCCGCCTTCCCTTGGTCCCGGTCGGGCAGGTCGAACACCTCCCACGTCCCGAGCCCGATGACCGGGACCTCGATTCCCGTCGAGCCGAAGGCTCTCCGTTCCATCGCGGCCCAGGGTACGGGCCTCGGGAATTCGGCGCGGACGGGAACCTCCTCTGGCAGAACGGACGTCTTGGTGCATAGAGTTGCCGTCGTCACGGCCGTCCGGCCGGATTGGGGGGTAGGTCATGCGCTCTGGACGGACCGTCGCCGTGCTGCCGTTCCTGCTGATCGCTCCGATGCTGCTGGGCGTGGTCGCAGCCCCGGCCCACGCCGCCACGGGCAGCCCCTCGCTCCGCGTTCTCGCGGCGACGCCCCACGTGACCGTGGTTCGACCCCGCCACCGCGTCGCCTTCGTCGATCCGGGCTTCTTCGTCTCCCCCGTCGGTGGGACGTTCGAGCTGAAGCTGAACCGCGCGACGCTGGCCGATCCCGTCCGGCTCACCCAGGTGTGGACCGACGGCACCGGCGAGCACACCCGGATCCTCCCCCGGACCCTCCTGCGGGGCTGGAACGGGCTGAAGGACTTCTTCCACGTGGCCGTGCGCAACTCCGCGGGGCGGGTGGTCCGCCGCATGACGACCGACTTCTGCCCCAACAGCCAGAGCCCGCAGCGGGTGAAGCCGACGGGGCCGGCGGAGCCGAGCTTCCCGGCGTTCTGCGGCAGGACGTTCAGCCCGTTCCTCCTCGGGAGCCTGTGGGGTATCGACCACGGATGGGCCGTGAACCCCCTGTCTCCTGGGGGATCGTTCTTCTTCGGGCCCGGCGGCTTCTTCGGGGGCGGGCTCCGCCTGCGGCTTCCCGCGGGGACGTATCGGGTGCAGTTCGAGATCCGCCGCTCGTATGCGCGCCTGTTCGGCGTGGACCCGGACCAGCGGACCGCCACGATCAAGCTGACGCTCGAGAACGGGAAGTCCTCGTGCTGCTTCGGGGCGCCGGCCGGCTCCGCAGACGGCACCGCCCGCGGCGCCGGGGGCTGGAGCAGGCTGCCGGACGTGGCCGACTCGTCGCCCCCCGATCCCCAGTACCTGCCGGACCTCGAGGCGACGCCGGCGTTCGACATCCGTGCCCAGCACGCGCGGGGAGGCCACGACATTCTCGCGTTCGCCTCCACGGAGTGGGTGGGCGGCGGCTCCGACCTCGACGTCCAGGGGTTTCGCCGGCACAACTCCGACGTGATGGACGCCTACCAGTACTTCTTCCGTGACGGCCAGGTCGTGGGCCGCGCGCCGGTCGGGACCCTCCTGTTCGACGACCGGCCGGGCCACCACCACTGGCACTTCCAACAGTTCGCGCGGTACCGGCTGCTCGACTCGACGCAGTCCCTGGTCGTCCGCAGCCACAAGCAGTCGTTCTGCATCGCGCCGTCGGACCCGATCGACACGACCATCCCCGGCGCGACCGCGCGGCCCGATTTCTTCGGGTTCCTCAACGCGTGCGGCACACCGACGTCGCTCTGGGTGCACGAGAAGATGTCGCTCGGATGGGGGGACACGTACCTCCAGTACGTCGCCGGCCAGGCCTTCGACATCACGGACGTCCCGAACGGCACGTACTACGTCTCGATCGAGGTGAACCCCGAGCACCTCCTGTACGAGCAGTCCGAGGCGAACGACGCGACGCTCCGCAGGGTCATCCTGCGGGGGACGCCCGGCCACCGGACGGCCTGCGTTCCGGCGGTGGACGGGATCGACGCCGAGGGCAACTGCTGACAACGGGGCCTACGGCCCGGTGAGCTTCACCATCCGGATCAGGGTCCCGGGGTCCCCCTCGCTGCCGGGGTCCACGTGGATCTCGTCGACGAGCGACATCGCCATCGCCATCGTCAGGGCGACGCCCAGGCGCTGATCGGCCCGCATCTCCGCAGTCTTGTCCTCGGTCCGGTAGATGCCCGGGTTGCGGATCTCGATCTCCACGGCGTGATCTCCGGCCAGCACCGCGACCTCGACCCTGGGCTCCCCGGAGTGCGACGTGGCCTGCACGCATGCCTCCCACGTGGCGAGCAGGAGGTCGTCGAGCGTGGCCTGGGGCAGGCCGGCGCGCGCCGCTCCCTCTTCCAGGAGCAGCCGCATCTCGGCGCGCGGCGCCTCGTTCATGTGGAATGTGCGGGTCGTCTTCTTCATCTCGCGTCCCCGATGGATGTTCCGCGGAGGGCCGGGCGGGGTTCGAACCCGCGCCACGAGGGTTAAAAGCCCCCTGCTCTTCCACTGAGCTACCGGCCCGTGGCGCCCCAGCATAGGGCCCGCCGGGCCGCCTCAGCCCGCCCGGGGCGAGGTCGGACCGGCCGGGCCCCGGGGGTCGGCCACGCGGCGACGGTAGCGGTTGGTGATCGGCAGGCGGCGGTCCCGGCCGAACGCCTTCGGGGTGATCTTCACCCCGGGCGGGGCCTGACGGCGCTTGTACTCGGCCCGGTCGATCATGGAGGCCACCCGCTCGACGATGTCCGGGTCGTGGCCGGCGGCGACGATCTCGGCCGGGGAGAGATCGTCCTCGACGTAGGCCTCGACGATGGGATCGAGCTCGTCGTACGGCGGGAGCGAATCCGTGTCACGCTGGTCCGGCCGGAGCTCGGCTGACGGCGGCTTGTCGACGATCGACCGGGGGATGGGCTCGGGCTCGCCCCGCGCCGCCGCGTCCGCGTTCCGCCACCGGCACACCTCGTACACCAGCGTCTTCGGGACGTCCTTGATCGGCGCGAACCCCCCGGCCAGATCGCCGTACAGCGTCGAGTACCCCACGGCCATCTCGCTCTTGTTCCCGGTGGCCAGCACCAGCGAGCCGAACTTGTTCGACAGCGCCATCAGCAAGTTGCCGCGGATCCGGGCCTGGAGGTTCTCCTCGGCGACCCCTTCCTCCGTGCCCGCGAACAGCGGCCCCAGGGCGTCCCGGTAGGCGGCGAACGCCTTGTCGATGGGCACCTCGTCGAGCCGGAACCCCTGCCGGCGCGCCACCTCCCGGGCGTCTGCCACGCTGGCCTCCGAGGAGAACGGCGAGGGCATGGCCAGCGCCCGCACGCCGCTCGGTCCCAGGGCGTCGGTGGCGAGCGTGGCGACCAGCGCGGAGTCGATGCCCCCGGACAACCCCAGGACGACCTCGCGGAACCCGTTCTTCCGGACGTAGTCCCCGAGTCCCAACACCAGCGCGTGGTGGACCTCCTGCGGCCCCTCCGGCCACGGCGGGCGGTCCGCGTCCGGCGGCGCGGGCCTGACCCCCCGGCCCGGGACCTCCGGGCCCGGGTACGCCTCCGGCGCCTCGCCGACGTCGAGGTCGACCACCAGCAGGTCCTCTTCGAACGTCGCCGCGTGCCACGCCAGCGTCCCGTCGGGCGCCACCACCATCGAGCCGCCGTCGAACACCAGCTCGTCCTGCCCGCCCACGGCGTTGACGTACACGATCCACGCGCCGGTCTCCTTGGCCCGGTCGCGAACGACCTCGAGGCGCTCCGCGGTCTTGCGCCTGTGGTACGGCGACGAGTTGATGTTGGGGATCACCGCGGTGCGGATGGCCTCGTACTCGGTCCACGGCCGGCCCGGCCACCACGCGTCCTCGCACACGGAGATCCCGAGCGCGGAGGACGCCAGGCGAATGGGGCACGCTGCGTCCCCCGGGACGAACGTACGCGCCTCGTCAAACACGCCGTAGTTCGGCAGCTTCACCTTGTGGTACCGCGCGACGACCTCGCCGCCCGACAGCAGCGCGGCGGCGTTGTGCAGCCCCCGTTCGGAGCGGTCGACGAACCCGGTGAGCACCGCGCATCCCCCCGCGGTGGCCGCGGCCAGGTCGTGGAGCGCCCCGATGTTGTCCCGGACGAACTCTGGCCTGAGCACCAGATCCTCCGGTGGATACCCGGTGATCGCGAGCTCCGGGAAGCACACGAGGTCGGCCCCCGCATCGGAGGCCTTCCGGGCCCATTCGGCCATGAGCGAGGCGTTCCCGTCGAGGTCCCCGACGGTCGTGTTCACCTGCCCCAACGCGATCCGGACCATCGACCCAAGCGTAGCGGTAGACGCGACGGGTAAGTGCGCGAAAAAGCCCAGGCACGCCGTAACGAACTCTTCACATGAGGTGTTTGACACTCGTGTCCTGTGCTCGCTAACGTCTGCGAGCCGGCTGACCGGGTATCCCCCGGAGACCGGCCACCAGCGCAGTTCGTCGTCGCACGGTGACCTGAGACCCAGGAGCCTCGCGGCAGCCCATCCGGTTGACCGGACCACCGGAGACCGCGTTCACCCCGTTTCCGTCGACCCCGTGTCGACCGAAAGGAGTTGCGCATGGTCATCCGGCATCGGCGCCCTGGTTTCATGGCCGTGGCCGTTCTGTCCGTCGTCGCCCTCGCCGGCGCCGCGTGCTCGAAGAGCAGCGCGAGCCCTGACGGGGCCGACTGCAGCACGCCGGCCGCGTCGCCGGTCGTCACGCTCGCCGCGTACAGCAACGTCTACGACACCTACGGCAAGCTCATCTCGTCCTTCCAATCGGACTGGAAGGACAAGCACAACGACCAGTCGGTGCAGTTCCTGACCTCGTTCGGGGGCAGCACCACGCAGGCCCAGGCAGTCGTGAACGGGCTGCAGGCCGACATCGTCGCGCTGTCGCTCGACCCGGACGTCCAGACGATCCAGGACGCGGGGCTCATCACCCACGATTGGAAGAAGGACCCGAACGGGTCGATCGTCGCGACCGGCGCGGTGGTGTTCGACGTCCGAAAGGGCAACCCGAAGCACATCCACGACTGGAGCGACCTCACGCAGCCCGGCCTGAACATCCTCACGCCTGACCCCGCGCAGTCGGGAGGCGCCAAGTGGAACATCGTGGCCGCGTACGGCGCCGCGATGCGCGGGAAGGTGCCCGGCTACAAGGCCAACGACCCGGCGGACGCCGAGCGACTTCTCCAGGGCATCTTCGCGAACGTCACCGTGCTCGACAAGAGCGCGAACGACTCGCTGAAGGACTTCGACGGCGGGAACGGCGACGTGGCCATCAACTACGACTACGCGGTGCAGGCGGACTCGGCGACGAAGGACGGCACCAACGAGATGGTCGTGCCGCCCTCGACGGTCGCCATCCAGACCCCCACCGTGGTCGTGGACAAGAACGCGAAGGCGCACTGCGTGCAGGGCATCGCCAACGCGTTCGTGAACTACCTGCGCACACCGGACGCGCAGGACCTGTTCCAGACCGTGGGGCTCGAGCGGCCCATCGACGTGAAGGCCGCGCAGAAGGGCACCGACGACGAGCCGGCCGTGCAGGACTACTTCACGACCGACGACATCGGCGGATGGGACCAGCTCGAGAAGGACACGGTGTTCGGGCCCGACGGCGCGTTCACCAAGGCCTACAAGGCGGCGCAGGGCTAGATGGCGCCGACCTCGATGGAGATCCGGGCCTAGATGTCGGTCCAGGCGACGCTTCCCCGGAAGAGGAGTCGCGCCCGGCGTGAGTCGGGCGCGACCCTCGGCCGCTGGTCCCTGCGGGGGGTGGCCCTGCTGTACCTGGGGCTGATGATCCTCCTGCCGGTCGCGGCCATCCTCCAATCGGGGTTCGCCCACGGGCTGACGGACCTCCGCTCCGCCCTCGCGTCCTTCGGCGCGTGGGAGGCCATCCGACTCACGCTGTTCATGGCCCTCATCACCGCGGTGATCAACGGGGTGCTGGGGACCCTGCTCGCCTACGTCCTGGTCCGGGTCCCGTTCCCGGGCCGGGGCCTCCTGTCCACGATCGTGGACCTGCCCTTCGCGGTGCCGACCCTGGTCGCGGGCGTGATGCTCCGGGCCCTGTACGGCCCGAGCGCTCCGATCGGGAAGTTCTTCGCCGACCACGGCGTCCAGATCATCTTCACCCAGATCGGAATCCTGCTCGCGCTGCTGTTCGTGACCCTGCCGCTCGTCGTCCGGAGCGTCCAGCCGGTGCTCCTCGAGCTGGATCCCGCCGAGGAGGAGGCGGCCCGGGTCCTGGGCGCGGGCCGGTGGGCGACGTTCCGCCGGGTCATGCTCCCGGCGCTGCTCCCCGCCGTCGCGGCCGGCGCGCTGCTGACCTTCGCCCGGTGCCTCGGGGAGTTCGGGGCCATCGTGATCGTCTCGGGGAACCTCACCGGGAAGACGCTCACGGCGCCGGTGTTCATCTTCCAGCTGACCAGCCAGTTCCGGTACGCGGAGGCGGCGGCCGTGTCCGCCTTGCTGTTCGGCATGGCGTTCGTCCTGGTGCTGGTCACCGAGCGGCTGGTGTCGCGGAAGACCTCTGGGTACACGGCATGAGCGCGACCAAGTTCGAGGATCCGTTCGGCCCGGGCGCCGTGGAGGACCTGGCGCTCGGCTCGAAGGCGGCCAACGCCGACGCGCGGCGGGGCCGGCGGGTGCGGGCCGTGATGGTGACGGTGTCGCTGCTGTACGTGGGGGTCCTCCTGATCGCCCCGCTGGGCGGCATCGCGTGGTCGGCGCTCAAGGGTGGAGTGGGGAACGCGCTGCGGACGTTCTCGGACCACGACGTCCTTCACGCCCTGCAGCTGACGCTCGTCATCATGGTGATCACGGTCCTCGTGACTACGGTGATGGGCGTGATCGTCGCCCTGGTGATCGTCCGGGACCGGTTCTTCGGCAAGCGCCTGGTGTCCGCCGTCGTGGACCTCCCGCTCGGCGTGTCGCCGGTCATCGTCGGGCTGATGGCCGTGCTCCTGTTCGGCCGGGGCGGGTGGTTCGAGTCGTTCTTCGCCGCTCACGGCATCCAGGTGATCTACGCGTTGCCGTCGATGGTCCTGGTGACGGTCTTCATCTCGATCCCGTTCGTCATCCGCGAGGTCGTGCCCGTGCTGCAGGAGCTGGGGATGGAGGAGGAGCAGGCCGCATGGACGCTCGGCGCTTCCCGGCTGCAGACGTTCCTCCGGATCACGCTGCCGAACATCCGGTGGGGGCTGCTGTACGGGATCGCCCTGTCGGCGGCGCGGGCCATCGGCGAGGTCGGCGCGGTGCTCATCGTGAGCGGCGCGCTCCAGGGGCAGACCGAGACCGCCACGCTGTTCATCCTGCGGGCGTTCGACCAGAGCCAGGACCAGCCCGGCTACGTGGTGGCGCTGACGCTGGCGCTGTTCTCGATCGTGCTCCTCGTCGGAATCGAGTTCTTCAAGCGCAGGGAGATCAAGGAGGCGGGCAGATGACGGCCACCAGCGCGGGCATCGTCGTCGAGCAGTTGACGAAACGGTTCGGTTCGTTCACGGCCGTGGACGACGTGTCGTTCGACGCGGAGGACGGGAAGATCACGGCGCTGCTCGGGCCGAGCGGCTCAGGCAAGAGCACGGTGCTCCGGGCCATCGCCGGGCTCGAGCGGCCCACGGCCGGACGCGTCACGATCGCCGGCGAGGACCAGACCGACGCGAGCGTGCAGGACCGCCGGGTCGGGTTCGTGTTCCAGCACTACGCGCTGTTCCGGCACATGAGCGTGCGGGACAACGTCGCTTTCGGGCTGTCCGTCCGCAAGGTGGGCAAGCCCGACGTGCGGACGCGCGTCGACGAGCTCCTCGAGCTGGTGCAGCTCGGGCCGTTCGCCGACCGCTACCCGCACCACCTGTCGGGGGGCCAGCGTCAACGCGTGGCGCTGGCGCGTGCGCTGGCCCCCCGGCCTCGCGTCCTGCTGCTCGACGAGCCCTTCGGGGCACTCGACGCGCGGGTGCGCCAGGACCTCCGGCACTGGCTCGACCGGCTCCACCGCGAGCTGGGCGTCACGAGCCTGCTGGTCACGCACGACCAGGAGGAGGCCCTGGAGCTGGCGAACACCATCGTGGTCATGCATCGGGGCCGGGTGGAGCAGGTCGGCCCGCCGGACGCCGTGTACAACGACCCGGCCACGCCGTTCGTGGCGGGTTTCGTCGGGGCGGCGAACGTGCTGACGGGCAGCGTCCGGGGCGGTCGCCTGCGGTTCGGCGAGCAGGTGCTGTGGGACGCGACGCACATCGACGAGGGCTCCGAGGCCCACGCGTACATCCGCCCCCACGACGTGCGGGTCTCGAACCGGCGGGGCGGCGACGGCTCGCTCCCCGGCGTCCTGGAGCGGTCGAAGGACATCGGATGGATGTCGAAGCTCCACCTCCGCCTGCCCGACGGCCAGGCCGTGATCGCCCACATCCCGAACGACGAGCTCGGTCCGCACGAGCCCGGCGACCAGGTGTGGGTGGACCTCCGAAACGCGAAGCTGTTCGCCCCGGAGGACGGCGAGGTCGCCGGGCTGGCCGACCCCGACCTCAGGATCGACGACGCGTCGGAGGCGACGACCACCGCCGCCGGGTAGCCTGGGCGCGGCACTCGAGCGGGGGAACATGACGGCGGTCACGGCTTCGGGAGCGGCGAGATGAGGAGGGGCGCGGCCCGAACGCTCGGCGTCGTGGGGGAACCCGAACCGTCCGAACCGAAGCTCTCGGTGCGCGGGGTCCGGAAGACCTTTCCGACGACGCGCGGCGGCCGCATCGTCGCGCTCGAGGACATCTCCTTCGACGTCGCTCCGGGGGAGTTCCTGTGCCTGATCGGCCCGTCCGGCAGCGGCAAGTCGACCGTGCTGAACGTCCTGGCCGGCCTGGACGTTCCCGACTCGGGCGAGGTGGTCATGAACGGGCGCCCCGTCATCGGGCCGGGGCCGGACCGGGCCGTCCTGTTCCAGGACCCGGCGCTGTTCCCGTGGATGACGGTGCTGGGCAACGTGGAGTTCGCGCTGCGCATGGTCGGCGTGCCCCCGGCCGAGCGCCGGGAGCGGGCCATGGCCTGGCTCTCGAAGGTCCACCTTGCCCGGTTCACCGACACGCACCCCCACGAGCTCTCGGGAGGCATGCGGCAGCGGGCCGCCCTGGCGCGGGCGCTGGCGTGCTCGCCTGAGGTGCTGCTCGCCGACGAGCCGTTCGGCTCGCTCGACGCCCAGGCCCGGGAGGCGCTGCAGGTCGAGGTCCAGCGGGTGTGGGCCGAGACCGGGACGACGTTCGTCTTCGTCACCCACAATGTCCGGGAGGCGGCGCTGCTGGCCGACCGGGTCCTGCTGATGTCGGCCGCGCCGGGCGTCCTCCTCGAGGAGTACCGCATCCGGGCGCCTCGGCCGCGGCACCTGGAGGACGCGCTGCTGTCCCGGGTCGTGGTGGACATCCACGACCGGCTCGCGGAGGAGGTGAGCAAGGTTGCCGCGCGAGAGGCCGGCGAGGGGCGGGATCTGGGCTAGGGTCGCCGGCGTCCTGGGCGGACTGGCCGCGGTGGTGGTGGTGTGGTGGCTGCTGACTGCGACCGGGGCCGTGCCCGCGCGCGACCTGCCGTCTCCCGCCACCGTGTGGTCCACGCTGTGGGACCGCATCAAGGACGGGACGATCCCGGTGGCCGCCTCGCGGAGCCTGCTCCGCCTGGCGTTCGGCATCGCGGTCGCGGCCGTGTTCGGAACCCTGATCGGCGTGGGGATGGCCGCCTCGAGGACGTTCCAGCGAAGCGTCGGAGCGCTGGTGGTGGGGCTCCAGGCGCTCCCGCCGATCGCGTGGCTGCCGCTGGCGGCGCTGTGGTTCGGGTTCTCCGAGCGGGCCGTGGTCTTCGTGGTGATCCTCGGGGCGTTCCCCTCCATCGCGCTGGCCACCGCCGCGAGCATCCGGCAGGTCTCGCCGCTGCTGGTTCGGGCGGGACGGACGCTCGGCGCCGACGGTTGGGAGCTGTACCGGCACGTCGTGGTCCCCGCCGCGGTCCCCGGCTACCTGGAGGGGCTGCGCCAGGGGTGGGTGTTCGCCTGGCGCTCGCTGCTGGCCGCCGAGCTGATCATCCAGGGGGGCAAGGGGCTCGGGCATTCGCTGACGGAGGCCGGGAACTCCTTCGATGCCCCGACGATCCTGACGCTGATGGTCGTGATCGTCGTGATCGGGATCCTGATCGACGCCGCGTTCGCGGCGCTGGACCGGCGCGTGCGCTCGCGGCGCGGGTTGTTGACGGGATGACGGTGCGGGCGGGCACGGCGGGCGGGCGCCGATGAGCGCCGCGAAGCCTCCCGAAATGGCCGACGACACCACGATCGCCGCCCTGGCCTCGCTGTCGCCGGAGGAGCGAAGGGTGCTGCTGAAGGTGTCGGAGATCCTGAAGCGCCTGCAGTTCGGCACGATCCTGCTGGTCGTCCAGGACGGCAAGGTCGTGCAGATCGAGATGGCGGAGAAGTTCCGCCTGCGCTGATTCGCGGGAGACCTGCTCGCAGCGTGCATCTCCCGCGTTTGACGCACCGTTCCCCAGGGTAACCATCCGCCGCCATTCGGCCCTCCGGCCAATCGGCCGGAGAGGGGGTACGGGAGGGGTTGGTCGGCATAGCTCGGTCGCAGCGTCGCCCCTCGTCGTGCGCTGCCCGCATTCCGGGTCTCGCGGCCCGTCGGTACGCAAGCCTCAGCTATCTCGTGGTCGGAGCCCGCAGGAGAGAGGGGAACTCATGACTCGTGGTCGTCATGCACCGGTGACAAGGGTCCGCGACAGCCGGGTCGTGCGCGCCCTGGTCGCCGTCACGCTGCTGATCGGCGTGGCAGGCGTGGGAACGTCGGAGGCATCGACTCCGCCGTCGAGCACCGTGACCGTACCCACCACGGTCGGGCAGACCGCCACCGACACGTGGACGGGGTCGATTCCTGCGGGATCGAACGCGACGAGCGACTGCTCCCTGTACGCGGACTCGGCGCTGTCCGACCAGCATGCGGTCACGGTGAACGTGCCGGCCGGCGCCTACGGGCTGGTCCAGGCCAGCTTCACGTTCAACGTCTCGTGGGACGGGTCCTCGGGGAATGACGAGATCCTCACGGTGCTCGACCCCGACGGCAACGAGGTGGGATCCAGCGACACGGGGGCGCCCAGCGAGACCGTCCGGGCGACGAACCTGCCTGCCGGCGCGTACAAGGTCGTCGCGTGCCCCTTCCTGAGCCCCACCGCCCAGGCCTACACGGGCTCGCTGACGATCCAGACGAGCGCGGTGCCCCCGCCCCCGCCGCCGCTCCCGACGTCCTCGAACGGGATCACGTTCGACCACGCCAACTTGAACGACCCCGTCCGGATGGTCGGAGAGCCCGACATCGAGATCGACAACCACGGCGGCGTCTACGTCAGCGGTCCCGGCGGCAGCACCACCCAGGCCTCGTGGTTCTGGAAGTCCCTCGACAAGGGCATCCAGTGGTACCTCATCGGCTGCCCCGGCAAATCCAACTGTCAGAACGGGGGCGGGGACACCGAGATCGCGTTCGGCAACAACCGCGACGTGTTCGCGTCCGACCTCCAGACGCTGCAGTGCAACAGCACGTTCCGCTCCTACGACGAGGGCAAGACGTTCCTCCCCGGGGAGGGATGCTTCCCGGAGACCGACCGCCAGTGGATGGGCGTCTACGACCCGAACAGCGGGGCCACGGGCCGGCGCATCTACCTGGGCGCGAACCACGTGGCCGGCTTCAGCGGGTGCTATGTCCTGGTGTCCACCGACAACGGCGTCACCTACCTGCCGCCCGATCCCGTGAACAACCACGACGGCAACATCGGGGGCAGCTGCATCGGCCGCTTCACGGTGGACCCGAACAACGGCGAGATCTTCGTGCCGGTCGCCGGGGGGACCCGGAAGTCCTCGGACGGCGGCGTGACGTGGCAGAAGCTCCCAGGGCCGGGCGCCGTCGGGAACTTCTTCGCCCCGCTCGTCATGGACACGGCCGGCAACCTGTGGCAGGCGTGGACCGACACGCGGAAGGCGTACGTGTCGTACTCGCTCGACCGCGGGCAGACCTGGCACGCTCCGATCCCGGTCAGCACGCCCGGGCTGCAGCAGACCGACTTCGTGTGGCTCACCGTGGGCGACCCCGGCCGGGTGGCCGTGGTGTTCTACGGGACGACCGACGGCGAGCGGGACCCCAGCGTCCCGGCCTACGGCGGTCCCAACGCGCTGTGGCACGCGTACGCGTCGGTCAGCACGAACGCCCTCGCCGCGGATCCCACGTTCACCCAGGTCCAGGCCACCGAGCACGTCATGCACCGCGGGCCGATCTGCAACGGCGGCTTCCCCGGCTGCCTCCTGCAGAACTCGGACCGGTCGATGGCGGACTTCTTCATGGTGGACAAGGACCCCCAGGGTCGCATCTACATCTCCTACAACGAGAACAGCGACCTGTCCGAGGTCGCGCCGGGCGAGTTCATCGGCAAGCCCATCAACGCGACGATCCGGCTGCGGACCGGCCCCAGCCTGTTCGCGTCGCAGGGGAACCTGCTGCCGGACCCGACGCCGCCGAACGTCGCAGTCTCGTCCGCGACGCTGGCCGGGGGAACGCTGTCCGTGAGCGGCACGCACGGCCTGCCGCCGGGCAACTGGAGCACCGACCCGGCGGGGGACGCGAAGTTCCCGGTGTGGCTCCCGACCGGTGATCCCGGTCCGAACCACCCGGCCCTCGACCTGCGCGAGGCCTCGGCGTCCGACGACGGGACGAACCTCACGTTCAAGATGCGGATGGCCGACCTGTCCCCGGCGGCCCTGGCGGACGCCGCGACCGCAGGCGGAACGCCGGCCTGGATGGTGACGTGGTGGCAGGGCATGGGCGGGATCGGACCCGCCTCGATGACGCCGCCGTTCTACTCCCACTGGTTCGTGAAGTGGCTCGGCGGCACGAGCTTCGTGTACGGGCGGGTGGGCAGCATCGACGCCCCCGCGCTCGGCGCGCCCACCCCGAAGGTCCTCACGTACACGCCCGCCGGGACGGCGACCGGGAGCGTGAACGGCAACGAGGTGACGATCAGCGTGCCGCTGTCCCAGCTCGGGGGGCTCCAGGCCGGCGACAAGATCGACCACGTCGCCGCGTACGGCCTCATCGAGCACGGTGACGTCACGCTCACCGATTGGGCGGATCAGGCCAAGACCTTCTCGTACCGGATCGGCACGCCGGCATCCCGCCAGCACCTCGCCGACGGCTACGTCCAGGTCTCGACGGACCCGTCGTTCTCGAACCCGGTCGGAGCAACCCTGAACCCGGCGACCAACACCTGGACAGCAGCGATCCCCGGGGCCCCCGTCACCGGGACCGTCTACGCCCGGCAGATCCTGTCGAACGACCTGTACACGCCGGTGTGGGACGACGTGCAGGCCGGCCCGGTCGCCCAGCGGTCGTACGACTTCGGGGCGGACCTGGCGGTGACCAAGGCCACGGACCCGGCCGGGCAGACGACCGTGCGCAAGGGCAGGCTCCTCACGTACCTCGTGACCGTCACGAACAACGGGGCGCTTGCCGCGAGCGGAATCACGGTGACCGACACGTTCTCGAAGACCGCCAACTACGCCTCGACGAGCGCCGGCCCGTGGAGCTGCACCGCCAAGGCCTCGCTACGACAGGTCGTGTGCACGCTGTCCACACTGGCCAAGAACCAGTCGGCGAGCTTCCGCGTCACGGTCAAGGCCACGACGAAGGGCGCGCTGGCCAATACGGCGCAGGTCGCTTCACAGTCGCCTCCCGATCCCAACTCGGGGAACAACGCGGCGACGGTCAACGTGACGGTCGTGGGGTAGCGACAGCCCGCCAGGGTTGCAACGGTCGGGCGGAGCCCTCCGGGGCTCCGCCCGCGCCGCTCCGGTCGAGACGGAGTCGCGGTCGGACGGATCGCTATGCCGGGAGGTTCGGGAGGGTCTTCCGGAACACCTCGGAGGCTTCGCTTCGCACCGGGTTGCCGTGGCCGAACACCGCGGCCTCGAAGTCGAGCTGCGCCAGCTTGCGGAAGGAGCGGACGGCCTCGGCGATGTCCTCCGTGAACATGCCGAACACCGCCCCGATGGGTGGGCCGACCTTCGACGAGTCTCGCGCGCCGGCCGCGTCGCCCGCGATCAGGATGCCGCCGTCGCGCTCGAGCAGGAACGACGTCTGCCCGGCGGTGTGGCCGGGCGAGTGGACCACGCGGATGTCGCCGGCCAGCGGGAGCGTCTCGGTGTCGTGCAGCTCGGCGTCCACGCGGCAGGCCGGCTGATCGGGACCGATCCTCATCACCACCGGGCCGATGGTCCGCCCGGCGAGCTTGGCCCGGTTCGGCCCCGGCGGGGGACGGTCCCCCCGCACGACCGGCGCGTCGGCCTCGTGGCAGTACACCGTCGCCCCGGTCATCCTGGCCAGCACCGGCAGGCTCCCCACGTGGTCCAGGTGGTGGTGGGTGACGAGGATGTTGTGGACATCCTTCATGTCGCGTCCCATGCCGCGGATCGCCTCGGCGATGCGATCGGCCCGCTTCGGAATGCCGGTGTCGACCAGGATCAGCCCGTCGTCGGATTCCACGGCGTACGCGTTGACGTAGCCCTTCAGCACCCGGTACACGCCGCCCGCGATCCGCTCGACCTTCATGCTCCGGAGGTTATGGGTTCGCCTGGGGCTCCGCTTCTGTCGGGGGCGCGGCAGCCGCGGACAGCCGGCGACCCAGCGACACGAGCCACCGGCCAACAAGCGCCCGGGCTCCCGCGGCGCCGGTGCTCGTGAGCCACGACATCGTCAACAGGACCCACCCGACGAGGATGAGCTCGATGCCCATGTTCGCGCGTCCCTCGCCGATACTCCCGAGCGGTTGCCAAGCAGGGCTCCAGATACCATCGAACAGAAGGCTCGTCCCTCCCGCGAGGACGAGCGCGAATCCCGCGGTCCCTCGTCTGCCCAGCGCACGGGTCGCCAGCACGATCAGGACGGCAAGCGCCGCGATGGCCGCGAGATAGGCACGGTCGCCGCCGCGCATGTGGATGGACCCGACGTCGATCCGCCCACCCTCCCAGGCGGCCAAGGCCCCGAGTGCCGCGGTCGACCCCACTGTGACCATCCACCAGGCCGGCGCCGTCACCCGCAAGTGGCGCCTGGAGGCCGATGCGAGCACGGCCAAGCCGAACCCCATCACGACGACCGCGCCTCCAGCGATCCAGATCCGGACGGTCCCGGGAGCCGAATCGGACGAAACAATGTGCGCGATTGCGAGCGTCGCCGTCGCGGCCAGCATCGCGATGATTCCCATCACCCGAGTCGCCGGATTCATGACCGTTCCCTTCTCTTGGGCGGCCACAGCGGAGACGAGCGTCTCGGCCGCACCGAACTCTTCGATCGCTCGTCGTTCGGCCTCGGCGGGTTCGAGCCCGGCCAGCCGGTGCCGCGCCGCTGCCTCCGCGAGGTGGTCCGTCACCTCGGCGACGAGGCGTTCCACATCGACTCCCGCATCGCAGGCGAGGAGGAGGAGCCGTCCGATGAACGTCCCGACCGGCCCCGTGCCGCTCACGCCTCCGCCCCGATCAGCCGCGATACCGCCCGGGAGAAAGACGACCACTCACGAGTCTTTCCCTCGAGCGCCCTGCGTCCTGTCCGTGTCGGGCGGTAGACGCGGCGTCGGCGGCCCCCCGCCTCCCGCCACTCGCTCGCCAGCAGACCCGCTCGCTCCAACCGGTACAGCGCCGGGTACAGGGTTCCCTCCTTCAGGTCGAACTCCCCACCGCTTCGGCGGCGGAGCTCCTCGACGATGGCATAGCCGTGGGCAGCGCCGTCGCCGAGCACCGACAGCACGAGGAGGTCGAGATGGCCACGAATGAGATCGGTTCGCATACCTAGACAGTCTAAGTATCGATGCGGCGGAGTCAAGCCGCCACAGACGGCCCGGCCGGCTACAGGACGGGGAGGTACCGCTGGAGCTCGAAGGGGGACACGTAGCCCTTGTACGCGTCCCATTCCTCGCGCTTGTTGCGGATGAGCCACTCGTGGACGTGGTCGCCGAGCGCGTCGCGGAGGACCTTCGACTCCTCGGCGGCGCGGGTCGCCTCGTGGAGGTCCTCGGGCAGGGAGGCGATGCCCGCGGCCCGCCGTTCCTCGTCGGACATCTCGTAGATGTTGTTCGAGGCCTCGGGCGGCAGCTCGTAGTCGCCCTCGATGCCGGCCAGCCCCGCGGCGAGCATGGTCGCGAACGCCAGGTACGGGTTGCACGCCGGGTCGGGGGAGCGGAACTCGAGCCGGACCGCCTCCTCCTTGCCCGGTTTGTACATCGGCACGCGGACCAGCGCGCTGCGGTTCCGACGGGCCCAGCACACGTAGACCGGCGCCTCGAACCCGGGCACCAGCCGCTTGTACGAGTTCACCCACTGGTTCGTCACCAGCGTGATCTCGCGCGCGTGCGCAAGCAGCCCGGCGATGTACCCCTTCGCCACGTGCGACAGGTGGTACTCGTCGTGCGGGTCGAAGAACGAGTTGCGGTCGCCGGAGAACAGCGACTGGTGGGTGTGCATCCCGCTGCCGTTCACGCCCGCAACCGGCTTCGGCATGAACGTGGCGTAGACGCCGAATTCCTGGGCGACCTCCTTCACGGTCAGCCGGTAGGCCATCACGCTGTCGGCCATGGCCAGGGCGTCGGTGTAGCGGAGGTCGATCTCGTGCTGCGACGGGGCCACCTCGTGGTGGACGTACTCGACGGGGATGCCCATCTGCTCGAGGTACTGGACGGTGCGCTTCCGGTAGTCGGTGGCCACGTCCAGCGGTGTGAGGTCGAAGTAGCCGCCCTGGTCGAGGAACTCGGTGCCCCGGGAGTCGCGGAAGTAGAAGTACTCGAGCTCCGGGCCGACGTAGAACGCGTATCCCAGGTCCGCGGCCCGCTGGAGCTGCCTCCGCAGAACGTAGCGAGGGTCGCCCTCGAACGGCGTGCCGTCCGGGTTCAGCACGTCGCAGAACATCCGCGCCACTCCCGCCTCGGATTTCCACGGCAGGATCTGGAACGTCGAGGGATCGGGCATGGCGACCATGTCCGACTCCTGGATCCGCGAGAACCCGTCGATCGACGACCCGTCGAACCCCTTGCCCTCGGCGAAGGCCTCCTCGAGCTCCTGGGGCGTGATCGCGAACGACTTCAGCGTGCCGAGCACGTCGGTGAACCACAGCCGGATGAACTCGATCCGGCGCTCCTCGACGGTGCGCAGCACGAACTCGGCTTCCCGGGACAGCGCCACGTTTCGAGCGTAGCCGACCGCGGTTACGGGCCGGTTAATTCGTTCCTTCCGGGTGGGATGCGGGGATACCATGCCGCCATCCATGAGGCCTGACTGCTAGCCATGGTCCTCTCGCCCGAGACCCTGGGTCGGGCGCTGGCGGACGCGCCCGATCCGCATCTGGCCCGTCTGCAGCTGTCCCGGGTCGGCGAGCATCCGGCCGCCCGCGAGGTGCTGGAGCGGCCGGAGGTCCTCCCCGCGGCCGTCCGGCTCCTGGGGTTCTCCACGGCGGCCGCCGACCTGCTCGTGGCCCACCCGGAGGAGACGGCGGCACTGGCCGACCTCCATCGGAGGTCGCGGGTCGAGCTCGAGGCCGAGCTGGCCTCGGACGTCCGGCGGCTGGGCGAGCGGGGCGCCGCGCTGCGGCGGTTCCGGCGACGGGCCATGCTCCGTGTCGCGGCCCGCGACCTCTCGGGCGCGCCGCTCGAGGAGGTCGTCGCCGAGATCTCCGACGTGGCCGAGGCCTGCCTCGCGGAGGCGACGGCCGGGACGGGGCTGGCGGTGATCGGGCTCGGGAAGCTCGGAGGCGCCGAGCTGAACTACGCCTCGGACGTGGACGTGCTGTTCCTCCACGGGGGCAGCGGCCCGGACGAGCAGCAGGAAGCGGAACGCGAAGCCGCCGCGCTGGTCCGGTTGCTGTCGGAACCCACACGCGAAGGCCTCGCGCTGCGCGTGGATGCGGACCTCCGTCCCGGCGGGCGGTCGGGCGCCCTGGCGCGGTCGCTGGAGGCGACCCTGGAGCACTACGCCCGCCACGCCGCGGTGTGGGAGCGCCAGGCCCAGATCAAGGCCCGGCCTGTCGCCGGGGACCCGGACATCGGCCGGGAGTTCGTGGAGCGCATGGCGCCGGTCGTGTATCCGGACGAGCTGCCGCCGGCCGCCATCGAGGAGGTCCGCCGGACGAAGGTCAGGCTCGAGGAATACGTACGGGCCCGCGGGAAGGAGGCGACGGAGGTCAAGCGGGGTCGAGGCGGGATCCGCGACGTGGAGTTCGCCGTGCAGCTGCTCCAGTTGGTGCACGGCCGGCGCGACGCCCGCCTCCGCGAGCCGAACACGCTGCGCGCGCTGGCCGCGCTGGCCGAGGACGGCTACGTCGCGGAACCCGACGCCCGGGACCTGGCCGAGGCCTACCGGTTCCTGCGACGGTTGGAGCACCGGCTGCAGATCGTCCGCGACCTCCAGACCCACGAGCTCCCAGAGGACCCCGACGCCCTCAACCGGCTGGCCCGGGCCCTGGGGATGGCCAGCCCCTCGATGCTCCGGCGGGTGTACGACCGCGAGACCACGCAGGTCCGCGGGCTCCACGAGCGGATGTTCTACCGCCCGTTGCTGGAGGGGTTCGCGGGGCCCTCGAGCACCGAGCTCCGCCCCGGCGTCCGCCGGCAGGCCACCGAGGAGCTCCTGGCGGGGTTGGGGTTCACGGCCCCCGCGGCCGCCTACGACGTGTTCCAGCGGCTGGTCGAGCCGTCGTCGCGGATCGGGAAGGTCCTGGCGAACGTGTTCCCCGTGATGACGCCGGCCCTCGCGCTGTCGTCGAACCCCGACGCGGCGCTGACGAGGCTGGAGCGGATGGCGAGCGCGCTGCGCGACCGTCCGGTTGCCGCGGACGCCCTGGCGGCCGACCCGGAGGCCGCCCGCCGGCTCGCGCACGTGGCGGCGGCCAGCACGTTCGCCACCGACCTCGTGGTCTCGGCGCCATCGATGGTGTTCGCGCTCGGGCGGTCGGGGGAGGAGGCCGCGCGGACCGATCCGCGGGCCGCCCTCGTGGCCGCCGTCGCCGCCTACGCGGGGCGCGAGGCCGATGTCCGGGCCACGGGCCGGGCGCTGGCCGGCGTGGCGGACACAGTGGTTCGGCGGGCCATGGAGGCGGCCCGCCCGAGGGTTCCGCTCGCCGTGATCGGGCTGGGGAAACTCGGAGCCGGCGAGCTGAACTTCGCCTCGGACCTGGACCTGGTGTTCGCGTACGAGGGAGAGGGGAGCGGGGACTTCGCGGAAGCCGTCCGGGCCTCCGAGCGGGTGCTGGCCGGCGTCCGGGACCAGGGCTTCGAGCCCGACGCCGACCTCCGTCCCGAGGGGCGCAGCGGTCCGCTGGCCCGGAGCATGACGGCCTTTCTCGAGTACTGGCAGCGGTGGGCCGAGCCGTGGGAGTTCCAGTCGCTGACCAGGGCGCGGTTCGTCGCGGGCGACTCTGCGCTCGGCCGGCGATTCGAGTCCCTCGCGAGCGACTTCGCGTACCCGGAGGAGCTGCCGCCCGGGTGGGTCGGGGCGATGCACAGGATGCGGCGGCGGATCGAGCGGGAACGTGTGAAGCCGCCGGAGGCCGGCAGGTTCGCGTTCAAGCTCGGGTTCGGGTCGCTGGCCGACGTCCAGTTCGCCGTCGAGCTGACGCTGATGCGCCACGGCGGGCGCCACGAGGAGGTCCGGCGGCGGGGGACACTGGACGCCGTCGAGACGCTGGCGGAGGCCCGGCTGCTGGAGGACAGCGTGGCCCACGCCCTGGGCGAGGCGTTCGTGTTCCTGTCGGACGTGAAAGACGCATTGGAGGTCGACCGCAGGGTGAGCGCCGAGGTGCTGCCGGCCTCGCCGGCGGAGCAGTTCGCGCTGGCCCGACGCCTGGGATACGAGGAATACGCGCGGCAGGCGTTCCTCGACGACTACCGCCGGATCACCCGGCGGGCCCGCTCGGCGATGGAGCGCGTGTTCGCCGACGCCGTGTCCTAGCCGCTCGGTAGGCTTCCGCTCCACGCGGACGGTGGGAGGTGTCGATGGCGTTCAAGGGATGGCCCGACGCGGCGCTCGAGTTCTTCGACGGGCTGGAGGCCGACAACTCGAAGGCCTACTGGCAGCGGAACAAGACGGTGTACGAGTCGGCCGTGCGCGCCCCGATGGAAGAGCTGCTCGCGGAGCTCGAGCCGGAATGGGGGGCGGGCAAGATCTTCCGTCCGTATCGCGACGTCCGGTTCAGCACCGACAAGTCGCCGTACAAGACGAACATCGCGGCCATGATCGGGGACGGCTACCTGCAGCTCAACGCCGACGGGCTCTCCGCGGGGTGCGGCATGTACGTGATGGCACCGGACCAGCTCGAGCGATACCGGAAGGCGGTGGACGACAACCGGGCGGGTCGCGAGGTCGAGGCCCTCGTCGCGCAGGCCCACCGCGCCGGGCTCGAGGTGACGGCGAGCGAGACGCTGAAGACGGCTCCGAAGGGCTACCCGAAGGACCATCCCCGGATCGATCTCCTGCGGCGCAAGGGCCTCATCACGTGGAAGGAGTGGGGGACCGGCCCCTGGCTCGGGACCAGACGAGCCATGGACCGGGTGGTCCGGTTCCTCGAGGCCTCGAAGCCGCTCGACGGATGGCTGGGGACCAATGTGGGGCCCTCGACGCTCCCCGAGGGACGCCGCTGATGGCGGCGGACGGCGGGGATCGGCACCGGATCTCGTCGGGATCGCCCTACGAGCTCTCGATCGGGATCTCTCGAGCCGTGGTCGACGGCCGTCACGTGGCGGTGTCGGGCACGGCGCCGATCGTGCCGGGCGGTGATCCGCCTCCCGACGCGTACGGGCAGACCCGGCGGTGCCTCGAGATCATCCTGGCGGCGCTGGCCGAGGCGGGCGGTGGCCCCGAGCACGTCGTCCGCACGCGCATCTTCTTCACTCGGCTGGAGGACTGGGAGGACATCGCGAGGGCGCACGGCGAGGTGTTCACCGACATCCGCCCGGCCAGCACGATGGTCGTCGTGACGGGATTCCTCGACCCGAGGTGGCTCGTGGAGATCGAAGCCGACGCGCTGTTGCCGCAGGCGTAAGCCCTCGTCCCCATCCTCCTGACGCGTCTACAAGTGGAAGGTCAGGCCGTGGCGCGTACCAGCAGGGCCGTGACGAGGGTCATGACCGCCGCCGCCGTGGCGTAGGCCCAGCCGGGGGCCGAGCCGGTGCCCCAGACCGGGTCCGGGCGACGGAGCGCGAGCCAGATCGGGAGGAGGAACACGAACGCGATGGCCGTGCAGAACAGCCACGACTCGATGAAGTGCCCGCCGGCGCCCCAGAACGCGCTGAAGATCTCGAGCAGCCCCGCGCCCGCGAACCCTCCCACCGCGGCGACGATGACCACGGACAGCACCGAGCGCCGGACCGAGATCACGATCGCGGCGAGCAAGGCCGAGACGACAATGACGACCAAGCCCCAGCCCTGGAAGGCGGCCCGGCCGATCGCGATCGCCGCGAACATGATCGCGGCGGCGATCATGATGGACAGGCACTCCAGCAGATCACGACCCCACCCGGGTCCGGGATCGAAGACGCTCCGCGTGAGGTCGGTCGGAGCGAGAACGGGGATCGCCGGCCCGGACGCCTGCTCCGCGGCGTCCGCGGAATCACTCGTCGCAGTCCGCGCAGCTCCGCCGGTGCGCCGGCTCACCTGCGCGCCGAGGAAGATGACCCCGACGATCGCGGTCGCGCCGACGGCCGAGACGATGTACACGATGAACGGCGTGCGCCTCCCCGCCAGGTGATCCTTCAACGCATCCAGCGCGGTGATCGGGACGATGGCCACCAGGAAGAAAAGGAAGCGGGCCAGGCTATGAGGCGGGAACTTCCGCATCCACCAGTCGTCCAGCGGGCTCCGGGGGGTCGGGGGCCCGCCGGGTCCGTCCACGAGCGGCCCGGCGTCGCCCGCACTCGACCACGCGGAGACCAGCGATCCGCCGTCCTTCGGCGCAGCGGCGCCACGGGCCGTCGGTGGATCGACCAGGGCCTCCGGATTCGGCGTGATCCACGGACCCGAAGGCTGCTCCTCCCATCGCTGGGCGGCCTCCTCCCACCGGACCCACGTACCGTCTTCGGTCCGGGCCCACTTGCCTTCCGGGGTCTCGATCGTGGTCTCGAAGTGCATCGGCGGCAGAAGGATATGTCCCGGCGCATCCAATTCCGAAGGCCTCGGACGCAGAGAGGCCGGGCGGGAGACCCGGCCTCTCTGTCGGATTCGTACCGGTTTGCTACAGGTCGTAATAGAGGGCGAACTCGTACGGGTGCGGCCGAAGGCGCACCGCGTCCAGCTCGTGCTCGCGCTTGTACTCGATCCAGGTGTCGATGACGTCCTGGGTGAATACGCCGCCCTCCAACAGGAACTGGTGGTCGGCCTCGAGCGCGTTCAGCACCTCTTCCAGCGAACCGGGCACCTGCTGCACCTGCGAGGACTCCTCGGGGGGAAGGTCGTACAGGTCCTTGTCGATCGGGTCCGGTGGTTCGATCTTGTTCTTCACGCCGTCCAGGCCGGCCAGCAGCATCGCGCTGAACGCGAGGTACGGGTTGGCCGTGGGGTCCGGCGAGCGGAACTCCAGCCGCTTGGCCTTCGGCGTCTTGAAGAACACCGGGATCCGGATGCACGCGCTGCGGTTCCGCTGCGAGTACACGAGGTTGATCGGGGCCTCGTAGCCCGGCACCAGCCGCCGGTAGGAATTGGTAGTCGGCGCGCAGAACGCCAGCAACGCCGGCGCGTGGGCCAGCAGCCCGCCGATGTAGTACCGGCCGGTGTCGGAGAACTGCGCGTACCCGACCTCGTCCCAGAACAGGTTCTCGTCGCCGTTCCACAGGCTCTGGTGGGTGTGCATCCCGGAGCCGTTGTCCTGGAAGATCGGCTTCGGCATGAACGTCGCCGTCTTGCCGTTCTGCCGCGCGGTCTGCTTGATGACGTACTTGAACTTCATGACGTTGTCGGCGCTCTTCAGCAGCGTGTCGTACCGGATGTCGATCTCAGCCTGGCCCGCGGTGCCGACCTCGTGGTGCTGCACCTCGACCGTGATGCCGACCTTCTGCAGGTTCAGGGCCATCTCGCTGCGCAGGTCCTGGTAGTGGTCCATGGGGGGCAGGGGGAAGTAGCCCTCCTTGTACCGGGGCTTGTACCCGAGGTTGTGGCCGCCCTCCTCAGCGCCGGAGTTCCACTGCCCCTCGACGGCGTCGATGTGGTAGTAGCCCTCGTGCTGGTTCTGGTCGAACCGGATGGAGTCGAAGATGTAGAACTCACACTCCGGTCCCCAGAACGACGTCTCGGCGATCCCTGTCTGCTTGAGATAGGCCTCGGCCTTCTTCGCCACGTAGCGCGGGTCGCGCGAATACCACTCAGTCGTCACCGGGTCTTTCACGAAGCAGTTGAGGACGAGCGTGGGGTGCTTGAGGAACGGGTCGATGTACGCGCCCTCGGTGTCGGGCACGAGGAGCATGTCGGATTCCTGAATCTCCTGGAACCCCCGGATCGAGGAGCCGTCGAACCCGAAGCCGTCCTCGAACGAGCTCTCGTCGAGCTCGCCGATCGGTACCGAGAAGTGCTGCATGAGGCCCGGCAGATCGCAGAAGCGGAGGTCGACGATCTGCGCTCCGCCCTCCTTTGCCAGGGCCAACACGTCCTTGGGCGTGGTCATGCCGAGTTCCCCCTTCGTGCAGGTGATGGACGCGAGCGAGGCTACCGCCGGAGCGGTGTCCCCGTGGTTTCGGCGGAGTTAACTCTGGGTTACGACCGGGATGTTCGACCGGAGTCCGGCTCCGTCGCGGTGCATCGGTGCACGTCAGAGGGGTGCCGCGAGACGTAGCGCACCGGGCATGAGCTGGCGGGATTCACGCTTTGACGTGGCGGTATATGGTGGCGGCGCAGGGCTGAAGCGCCCCTCGGCGAAGAGAGTGATACACCGGAGGGAGGGTGGATTCCTTGCGCGTATCGCGTGCTTTCTGCCTTGGGGTCCTCGCGGTCTTCATGACGGTGGGGGCAGCCCAGGCGGCCACGCCGGAGCCGTCCGCGAGGAGCCGGCTCCAGGATCCCAGCGAGGCGGCCACGCCCGAGCTGTCGACGACGACCCGGCTCCAGGATCGTCGCGAGGTGGCCGCCGGGACGCGGGCCTACTCGATCGGCTTCGAGGACGGACGGTTCTACGCCAACGGCTGGCATATCACGGGGGAGATGGGCGGCGTCTGGACGCCGCCGCTCAAGCTCGTCGACGGCGTGTGGTTCGGCCTCGACGGCCAGTGGGTCGATCAGGCGACCGAGTTCTCGAGCGGCTGGGGCTACACCCGATACGATCTGCCGGACACGGCCGGACTTCAGGTCGAGCGGACCGACTTTGTCCCCGACGGGCGGCGATCCGCGCTGTTTCGTCTCGAGATCACCAACCCCGGGGCGGCGCGCACCGTAACGCTGTCCATCGACGCCCACTCGGAGCTAATGGGGCAGTACCCCTGGGGGTTCGGGGGCGTCACACCAAACGCGAGCGACAACATCCCCGACGCGGGCAGCTTCGACGGCCAGGACCTCGTGTTCACGGACGACGGCGCGCTGCCCGGGGCGCCGGTGCATCACTATGCGGCGCTCGTGGGCACCTCGATGACGCCGGACTCGGGCGCGACCGACGACCAGTTCTGGGGTCCGCAGCCCGGCCACCGCTGCACGGGCACCGAGCCCGGGGCTCCGGCCGACCCCAAGCCGTCGCAGTGCGACGACGGCCCGTTCGGCCGCGGCACGGGCGGCGAGCTGACCTACACGCTCTCGCTTCCAGAGGGCGGCTCGAAGACCGTCTGGCTGGCCGTGGCCGGCTCCGACCAGGGCCTGGCGCCCGCGCAGCAGGAGCTCGCCGCCGCGCTCCAGGACCCGGCAGGCGAGCTCGCCGCCAAGATCGCCTCGCGGCAGGCCCTTGCCGAGCACACGCAGCTCTTGCTGCCCGACGACCCGCTCGTCCAAGACGCGGTCGAGTGGGGCAAGCAGAACCTCGCCGACCTCACGCAGACCGCCCAGAATCTGCAGATCCGCTGGACCGACCAGGGCAAGCAGTTCCCGCCGCCCCTCGGGACCGTCCCGAACGCCCGCTGGATCGGCGCCGGCTTCCCCGACTACCCGTGGATCTTCGGCACGGACGCCGAGTACACGGCGTTCGCGAGCGTGGCGCTCGGGCAGTTCGGCCCGATCGAGGACCACCTGCGGGCGCTGCGTGACATCTCAGAGATCCTCAACCCCGGCTCCGGCGTGGTCGTCCACGAGAGCGTCGCCGACGGCTCGATCTGGTTCGGGCACGACTCGCGCCACACGAATCCGGACGGCTCGGTCTCGTACGACTTCAACACCGACGAGACCGTGAAGTTCCCGAGCGCCGTCGCGCTGGTCTGGCGCTGGACCGGCGACAACGCGTTCCGCGACGAGATGTACCCGTTCGCCAAGCGCAACCTGCAGTACGTCGTCTCCCAGCTCGACGCCGATCATGACGGCTGGCCCGAGGGCCTCGGCAACGTGGAGCGGTCGGGGCTGGGCGAGGAGAAGCTGGACAACACCGTCTACCTCATCCGCGGACTCTCCGACCTGGCCGACATGGCGCGGTCCAAGGGCGACGGACGCACATTCGCGTGGGCGAAGAACCTCTCCGGCAAGCTCCGTGAGCGGTTCGACTCGACTTGGTGGTACGAAGCCGCGCAGCAGTACGCCGACTCGCTGGACGACCCGG
This sequence comes from Actinomycetota bacterium, assembly GCA_045805265.1. GTDB lineage: Bacteria > Actinomycetota > UBA4738 > UBA4738 > JACQTL01 > JBJMLO01. Next base: position 77,656 of record JBJMLO010000011.1, on the reverse strand, counting down.
GCGACCAGCAGGTCTTCCAGAAGCACTGGATCGGGCAGACGCCGATGGAGGCGGAGCTGGCCGACAACCGCGGGCCCATCCCCGGGCTCGCGCCGTCCGACCATGGGAACACCGCGCTCGCCGGGCGGGAGGACAGTTGCTACAGCGGCGAGCATCCGCTCAACCCGGGCCTGTTCCACACCGGCTGCGGCGGCGGTCCCCTGGGCCAGGGAGAGGAGACGATCTTCGGCCTCACGACCTCGATCCAGTCGGTCGGAGAGGGCAACTACGGTCGCCTCGGCCCCGGTCAGCAGCAGCGCTACACGCACGCGCTGGCAGAGACGATGTTCGCCGAGCCCGCCACGGGCGGCACGCCCGATGAGCAGCCGGGAGCCATGCCCGAGATCTTCCCGTCGCCCGACTTCGGCCCGAACATCGACCGCTGCTGGACCTGCCGCTCGATGTTCATGCAGGCCTGGGGGAACTACGGCACCGCGTGGCCGGTGGTGCACCAGTGGCTGGGCGTGCGTCCCGACCTCGGTCGCGGGCGCGTCGAGTTCGTCCCCCAGGTGCCGCAGGGTCAGGAGTCGGTGCAGGGTACGGACATCCGCTTGGGGGACGGGTCGGCCTTCGTGCTCGCGTCGCACGTCGGCAACACCTACGAAACGGAGATCACCACCGCCGGGGTGGGCGCGCAGGACGTGGAGATCGGCCACACCCTCCCGCGTGGCACGCATCCGGTAGCGGTCGTGCTCGACGGGCTGCCGGTGAAGTACGAGCTCCGCGAGACCAACCGCGGCACCGAGGTGACAGCCGGGACGGTGCCGGGCCACCACACGCTGATCGTGACCACCTGAACCAGTCTGCTTCGGGGCGCGGAGCCGTCGGCCCGTTACGCCCCCCGCGGCGCTCCCCGTGAGCAGGCCTCGGGCGGCGCTCGTCGCGTACTACGGAACGTGGCCGTCACGAGAAGGTCGCGGAGCGTCAGGCTGGTCGCAGCCTGCTTCCTCGCTCTGGCCGGCACGGCCTGCACGGCGATCCACCTTCGCCCTCCCGCCCCCACCAGGCAGACCCGATCCCAGCAGCCATCGCCGACCGACAATTCGCCCTGCGACTCCTGCGGGGTGTATCGGACCGCGATCGATCGATTCGGATTCACCGACGGCTTCGACCCGACCGGCGAGTCCTGGCGACCGGCCTGGGGCCTGTACTCCGAGCTCCTCCTTCGGACGCTCATGACGCTTCGGCACGTCGCGGGTTCCCGGGGACTGGAGCCCGTTCCGGACATCGCCGCATCTGACCCGCACGTCTCGGCGGACGGGTTGACGTACACCTTCCACTTGAAGCACGGAGTGAAGTTTGGGCCGCCCTTCTCTCGGGACGTGACCGCGCGCGACATCGAGTACGCCTTCGAGCGGATCGACACAAGGTCGCTCTCGGCCCAGTACGGCTCCTACTACGACGGCGTCATCGTGGGGATGACGGGGGCGGCTACGGCGCCGGCTCCGATCTCCGGGATCGAGACACCGGATCGCTCGACCATCGTCTTCCACCTGCAGCGGCCGACGGGCGACTTCCTCTTCCGGCTGGCGCTCCCTGCCACCGCTCCGATCCCGGAGCGGGTCGCGCGGTGCTTCCCGAAGGCCGGCCGGTACGGCCGGTACTTGATCGCCTCCGGGCCGTACATGATCGCCGGTGAGGAGAAGCTCGACGCGTCGTCCTGCGACGCCCTCGAGCCGATCTCCGGGTTCAGCCCGAGACACGGGCTCGCCATCGTGCGGAATCCCGACTACGACCCCAGCACCGACTCCCCGGAGCTCAGGGCGAACAACATCGACGGGGTCCAGATCCTCGTCGACAGGAACCGCGACCGGATCCTCCGGGGGATCGAGGCCGGCAACCTGGACGGCTCCTGGGTCTCGCCGTTGGTGAAGCCACAGGAGGCGGGCCCGGGTGAGCCGGCGCTGAGCTACCACTCGGACCTCGATGGGCGGACGCGGTACCTCACGATGAACATGCTCGTGCCGCCGTTCGACGACGTGGCAGTCCGCAGGGCAGTGAACTTCGCGATCGACAAGCGGGAGCTGCGCCAGATCTGGGGCGGGCCGCCGTGGGGCGACGCCGCCACGCACGTGTTCTCGCCGGCGTTCCTCGACACCGGTCCGCAGCAGCTCGACCCGTACGCCACCCCCTTCCATGCCGGGGACGCCGACCTGGCGCGGCGGGAGATGGCGAGGTCCAGGTACGACACGAACGGCGACGGCGTCTGCGACGCCTCGGTGTGCAGGAACGTGTTGTACATCAGCCGGTCCGCACCCCCCGAGGTGGACATGGTCCCGACCATCTTCCGGGACCTCGCCACCATAGGACTACGCCTCAGATACCGAGAGCAGGTCATCGACAATTGCGAGCCGTACGTGGGGACGGTGAGGAACCTCATCCCGATCACGAGCTGCGAGGGCCCGGAACAGGATCCGACCGATCCGGCCAGGTTCGCCATGGCCTTCGACTCGGCCGGCATCCGGTGCTATGGCCAGACCAACACGTCCGAGCTCGGCATGACCGCGTCCCGGGCCAGGGGCTGCGGAGTCGAGGACCAGTATCAACAGGTCAAGGGCGAGGTCCCGAGCGCGGACCGGGACATCGCCAGGTGCGCTGCGCTGTCGGGCGGCCTTGCACGCCAGTGCTGGGCTCGGTTCGACGACGCGCTGATGACGAAGTACGTCCCATGGGTCCCGTACCTGTGGTCGAAGACGGTCACCGTGACCGGCCCGGCTGTGGTCCACTACGAGTTCGACCAGTTCTCCGGAACGATCTCCTTCTGCCACATCGCCCTGGCCAACCCGGTCCGTCGGTGACGTCGGGCGCGGGCCATGGACCGCGGGAGCGCTACCCGGGGCGGCGGGTGGCGCTCGTGTCCACGACTCTGGGGAAGGTGTCGGGCTCCCAGTCGCGGATGATCTCGGCGAGCTTGATGAGGACGGCGGCGCCTCCGGCGAACTCGATCAGGCGGCCGATCGGAGTCGCCCGGAAGAACCGGAACCGGAAGATCAGGGGGGATCCGAACAGCAGGCCGCGGGCGACGAGCTGGCGGAACCGGCGGCCCTGCGGAGTGGCCAGCCAGTCCCGGAGCTGGTCGGCGCCGGTGCCGAGGATCTCCCGGGCCTGCGAGAAGAGGCGGGAAGCCTCGTCGATCGCCCGTTCCGGAATCTGCGGCATCGAGTCACAATGTACCCGGGGAGGGATTCGTTTGAAGCGGTTGCTCCAGGGAACAACGCCATCGGGTGATCTGGGCCCTGGAACCCCACCCGGGAACGAGGAACGACAGGGGAAGGAGGACGAGGTGGCGACCCTCGGCGACCGCGAGCGTTCGGACTACGCGTCGTTCGGACGGTGGGCGGCCCTCAAGCCTTCCGACGGCGAGATCCGCGGCATCCTGGTGGACCAGCTGCGCGAGGATCCGTTCACGCGCCGTGAGTCCATCCACGTCACGGTGTCCGAGGGAGTCGTGACGCTGACCGGTTCCGTGACCTCGTCGACGGCCCGCCGCGCGGCGGACGACGACGCGTGGTCGACGCCGGGCGTCCGCGACGTGGAGAACCATCTCCGGGTGACCCTCCGCCGCTCCCACGACGGCCCGCGGGCCGCCTGAAGCGCCGACACCGGCACCGCAATTCGGGTCAGCGGCCGTTCACGTCGGCGGCCCGATAGCCGACGCCGCGGACCGTCTCGATGAGGTGCTCGTGCTCCGGCCCGAGCTTGGCCCGGAGCCGCCGGACGTGGACGTCCACGGTCCGGGTTCCGCCGTAGAAGTCGTAGCCCCACACCTCGCGCAGCAGCGCGGCCCGGGTGAACACCCGCCCCGGGCGTGACGCGAGGAACCGCAGCAGCTCGAACTCCTTGTACGTGAGGTCCAGCGGCCGGCCGTCGACCTCCACCTGGTACGTCTCGGTCGACAGGTGCAGGCGTCCCAGCCGGATGACATCGTCGGTCCCGGCGCCGGCCCGGCGGCGGAGGATGGCCAGCCGGACCTCGAGCTCCTGCGCAGGCGCCCGGGGGTCGACGAGGTCGTCGACCACCTCGGCCCACGGCACGCGTTCCAGGTCCCGGCGCTCCAGCACCGCCACGACGGGGAGCCGGCCGCCGGCGCTCGCCAGCGCGCGCAGGATCGCGTACGCGTGCGGGGGGTTCTCTGCGGCGTCCACCACCACGGCCCAGGGCGACAGGTCCGGCAGATGGGCAAGCGAATCCGGGGACAGGGGCTCGACCTTCACGTCGAGGCCGGTGGCCGCGAGCGCCGGGAGCACCTGGTCCGACGAGCGATCCGAGAGCAGGACCAGTCTGGCCACGAGAACCTCGCGAGGGTAGCAGACGCCGCCACACCCACCCGATCGCGGGTACCCGCAAATACCGACGCAAGCTCATCCAGCGCCGCCCGCATCATCCCGAGAACATGCTGGAACCCGCCGGACGGGGCCGAACGAGGGCGTCCTTTGGGAACGGGTTTTCGAGGGGCAGTCGATTGTCCGAGGTCGCCACTCGCTGGTGCGCATGCGTTCGCGCCCGGTCGGCGTCCTCGATCGGCATCCGACGCTGGAGCCCCGAGCAGGCATGTGCCGGCTTGGGGCGGAAGGAGGCTGGCGGGGGAGAAGGTGAGGAATTCCGGGTCGGGCGCCAGGGAGAGCGTTCCCCCGGTGATCGGAGCACGTCGTCCGGAAACCGGACGGATTCCATTCGGGGGGAGATGCCCGCCGGAAGCGATCTCTCTCGATTCGAGGGAGTAGGAGGGAACGATGAAGCTTCGCAAGTTCTCGAAGAAGGCGACCATCCTGGCCCTGTTCACGGGGCTCGTGTTGGTGGCCGGCATCGCGTTCGCAGCCTGGACCGCCACCGGTTCCGGCCAGGGTTCTGCCAAGGCGGGTTCCTCACAGGCCGTGGTCGTCAGCGCAGGGACGCCGACGGCGTTCCTGTACCCGACGGGGTCGGCCGACGTGGCCACGTCGATCAACAACCCGAACCCGTTCAAGGTGCACGTCTCGTCGATCAGCCTCGACAGCTCGCAGTACACCAACGGGTTCCAGGCCTCGAACGTCTCGTGCAACACGGTGAGCCTCAGCTACACGACGCAGAACAACGGCGGCTCGGGGTGGGACATCGCCGCGGGCGCCACACTGCCGCTCGACCTGTCCAACGCGGTGAGCATGAGCAACTCCGCCAACGATTCCTGCCAGAGCAACACCTTCACGATCGGCCTGACGGCCACCGCAGCGAGCGCCGTCTAATCGACTCGAGCACGGGAATCGGAGGGGCCGAGCGCCCCTCCGATCTCCGCTTGGACGAATTCGAGACGGAACGAGAGATGGGCAACCGCAGGGTCCACCGCAGGGTGGCGGACTGGCTCGCCGTGATCACCCTCGTGGCGGCGGTGGCGGCTATCGTGGCCAATGGCGCGCGGGCCCGGCCGGCGAGCGGACCCCTGACCTATGTCGGGGTCGTGTACGACACGGCCGCGCTCTCCTCGAACGTCTTCTACATCAGTGGTGACGCAAACGGGCTGTACCCGGGCCGGACGACGAGCCTCCCGCTCACGGTCACGAACCCCAACACGTCCCTGATCTCGGTCACCTCGCTCACCGTTGCCGTCACGGGCACGGACGTGCCGGGCTGCGATGCGAGCGGCACCAACCTCGCGACGGCGGGCTACTCCGGGCCTCCGTTCACGGTCCCCGCGAACGACGGGACGGCCACCGTGAGCGTGCCGATCTCGATGCCGACCTCCGTCGTCGACGCGTGCCGGAACGCCACCTTCGCACTGGCGTACGGGGGGAGCGCGACCCAGGTCGCCGCCACGCCCGGCAGCAAGGCCATCACGATCGGACCGTACGGGCAGGGCAGGCTGAGCTTCGCGCCCGGATCGTGGATCGCCACCGGGTTCCAGCTCAAGCTGTACTCGCGACCGTTCCCGATCGCCGTGGACGTGACCGACGCCTCCGTCACGGTGCCGGTCAGGTGCGCGAACGGCTCCGTCGCAGCCGGCAGCCCACTCACGATTCGCTTCCCCGATCAGCACCTCACGGTTCCGGCGGGGTGGACCGGCTGGTACCCGGTCCGGAGCCGCCGCAGCTATCTCGACTACCAGGCCGCGGTGCAGTTCCCGGCCATGTGCTCGGGCATCAGCAGCGGCACCCTCCAGACGAGGGGCGGGAGCTTCTTCACCGCCCTGGTGAGCACGTCGGATACGCCGATCAAGCTCCGGTACCACTCCGTGATCCCGTCCGGGATCGGCGGCGCGAACCTCGACTGCTCGAGCGCCGCCGCGAACCCCGGCGACGGGATTCCGGACTGCATCGCCGGCTGGAGCAGCAGGGTGGACCCGTGAGGATCGCGCGGGAGGCCCGGTCGCGGACCGGCCGGTGCGCCGGGTACGCAGGCGCGGCCCTGGCGGTCCTCGGCGTGCTCGCCGCAACGACTCTCGCGTTGGCGGCCTGGCTCGCCACCGGCGCCGGCGCCGCGAGCGCCGCCTCGACGTACGTGAATCCCGGGCAGAGCCCGAGCGGCACGGTCTCGGGGCGCGACGTCACCGTTGCGTGGAGCGCCAGCGGCCTGCACAACGGCGCCCCCGTGGGCGGGTATGTCATCCGGCGGTACGACGGAAGCAACGTCGCCCAGACCGTGGGTTCCGGCTGCGCCGGGACCGTCTCCGGGTTGTCGTGCAGCGAGTCGGGCGTGGCGCCCGGGACGTGGAAGTACACGGTCCAGCCGGTGAAGGCAGGATGGCACGGCGCCGAGAGCGCGCAGAGCGCGGCTGTGTCGGTCGGGTCCCCCTCCCTCACCATCACATCGTCGACGACCGTGACGTCGCTGCCGGCCACGCTGTCGGGGACGATCGCCGGATTCCTGGACGGCGAGACCATCACGTTCCACCTCGATTCGGCGGCCGGCCCCACGCTGGCGGGGACGGTTTCCGGTCTCGCCACGCCCGCGGCGGTGCCGACGGGGGGCGGCGCCGGCATCGCCGTCACCGTCCCGGTCGGCACAGCGGACGGCGCCCACACCATCTACGCGGTCGCGGCGCCCAGCGCCGAGTCGGCGCCGGCCGCCATCACCGTGAACACGGCGGCCCCGACAGTCGTGATCGCGTTCCCCGTCGGTGGGAGCCGGTACGACGAGCCGGGGTGGAACGCCGGCTGCAACCCCCCGGGGGTGTGCGGCACCGCCCAGGCCTTCTCCGGCAACGCTCTGGTCGAGGTCGACGTGAGCGTCCGCGACCAGGCCGCCGGGACGTGCTGGAACGGCGCGGACTTCGCCGCGTCCTGTCCGAACTACCTTGCCGCAGCGGGCACCGACAGCTGGAAGTTTCAGCTGAACGTCTCCAAGTTCGTCGACGGCCGGACGTATGCGGCGACGGCCCGGGCCGCGGACGACGCCGGACACTCGACCGCGACGACGGCCGCATTCACGTACGACGTGACGGCGCCCGCGGTGTCGCTGACCCGGGTGAATGGGTCGACAGTCGCGTTCCCGCTGCTCACGAACGCGCAGGTCACGTCCGTCGGCGGATCCTGCGGCTCGGCGACCGGCGACGTCGCCACGGTCTCGGTCGCCGTGACCGGATCCCAGGCCCAGTCCGGCACCGCATCGTGCTCGTTCGGGTCCTGGACGTACACCGCGTCGCCGCCACTGTCGGCGGACGGTTCGTATTCGGTCGTCGCCGCGCAGTCGGACCTGGCCGGCAACGTGGGATCCTCCGGCACCCAGTCCATCTCCGTCGACCGGACGGCGCCCGCCGTGACGCTCACGTCCCCTGCGAACGGGTCGGCCGTCACCACGAGCACGCCGACATTCTCGGGCTCGGCGGGGAACGCCGCCGGCGACGGATCGACGATCACCATCAAGGTGTTCAGCGGCTCGAGCACGGCCGGAGCGCTCGTCGAGACCCTCACGGCCACGAGGTCCGGGACCTCCTGGTCGGTCGGCGCCAACCCGGGGCTGTCGGTCGGCACCTACACGGCGCAGGCCACGCAGTCCGATACGGCGGGGAACACCGGAACGAGCTCCGCGAACACGTTCACGGTGGCGCTCGGGCCCACGGTGTCGGTCACGTTCCCGGTCGCGGGCCAGGACTACGAGGAGACGTACTGGGGCTCGGCGCACGGAACCTGCGCCGCGAAGTCGATCTGCGGCACCGGCACCGCCTCCCTCGGGACGGTCTCGAGCGTGACCGTGCAGCTGAAGGACACCACCACCGGCGTGTGCTGGAACGGGTCGGCGAACTCGGGCGCGCTGTTCAACCAGACGTGCGGCGCGTCGACGTTCTTCCTCGCCACCGGGACCACGTCGTGGTCGATCGCCGGGCCCGACGGGCCCCGCCTCACGGATGGGCATTCGTACGAGGCGACGGCGCAGGCCACCGACTCCGCCGGTTCGACCAACGGGTCTCCGGTCGCGTTCGGCGTCGACAAGACGGCGCCGTCGGTGACGAACGTGTTCGCAGCGAACACCGCGACCACCGGGATCGGAGTCGTGCAACCGGGGGGGACCCTCCGCGTGTACGCGACGGTGAGCGACGGCTTCAGCGGCGTCAACGCCGTCACCGCGGAGGGCCGGGGCACGACTCCGCTGTTCGCCGGCACGGCCACGCTGTCGCCCTGCACGTCCTCGTGCTCGATCCGGGGCCAGACCTACAACTACGTGAGCGGGTCGCTCGTGGGAAGCGTCGTCGCCGGCACCGCCAAGTACCGGGTCGTCGCTACGGACAACACGATGAACGCGAACACGACGACCACGGGGGACCAGAGCGCGACGGTCGACGGCACGAGGCCCACGATCTCGTCGGCCGCCACGACGAACGGCCCGACGGACGGAAAGCCCGAGGCGGGAGACACGCTCTCCGTCACCTACTCCGAGACCCTCAGTGTCCCTTCGATCTGCAGCGCGTGGACGGGAACCGACACGGCAAGCGGCACGATCACCAGCCAAACGACGGTCACGTTCCAGGACAATTTCGCGAGCGGCCACGACGTGGTGGCCCTCACGTCGTCGGATTGCACGCTGCACATGGGTTCGTTCGATCTGGGCGGGAACGGCTACGTGAAAAGCGGGAACGTGACGTTCACCAACAGCACGATCGCATGGGACGGGGCGACCAAGGTCACGATCACCCTGGGCACGCAGGGCGGCGCCGGCACCCCCGACGTCACGGGCAGCAACACGACCATCACGTACACCCCGGACGCTGCCGTCAAGGACGTCGCCGGCAACGTTGTGACCGGCTCCGGGACGAGCCCGAGCACCAAGCAGTTCTGAGCCGACCGACCGCCCGAACGAGCCGTTCACCTGGTTCATGACCGGTCACCGGGTGGCCCGGGTATCGTGGCGCCCGTGCCGCGTCCGCCCTTTCCGATCGCACGCGCCAGGTCCCACCGGTTCGGCGCCGCCACCTCGTCGTTCGAGGTGCGAACCTCCGACGGCGTCGACCTCGTGGGGACACGCCTGGGCGACGCGGAACCCGCGGTGGTCCTGTGCCACGGTTTCAGCGGGTGGCACCGGAAGTCCCGGCCGGCGACGTTCGCGGAACAGTTGGCCCGATGGTTCACCGTCTACGCGTTCGACTTCCGGGGCCACGGCCTGTCCGGCGGCGAGACCACGTTCGGCGGACTCGAGATCCACGACGTCGCGGCCGTCGTCGCCCTGGCCCGTGACGAGCGCCACGGCCCGGTGGGCACGGTCGGGGGGTCGATGGGCGGCGTCGCGGTGATCCGGCACGCTGCACTCCTCGGCGGCGTGGACGCGGTGGTCACCATCTCCACGCCGGCCCGGTGGGACGGGCACTCGTCGGAGGCCGTCCGCCGCATGGCCTGGCTGGCCGGCACGGCGCGGGGGCGGCGCGTCGGGCGGGCCCTGGGCGTCCGAATCACGCCGGCCATCGAGCGCCAGGAGTCGCCGGAGGACGTGGTCGGCAAGATCGCCCCAACCCCGCTCCTGATCGTTCACGGACGCGACGACCATTTCTTCGACGAGGAGGAGGCCTGGCGGCTCTACCGCCGGGCCGGGGAGCCGAAGGGGCTGTGGCTGGCATCCCCGTTCGGCCACTCCGAGGACGGGTTCTCCGATCGGCTGGCCGATCGCGTCGCCCGCTACCTGGTCCGCACGTGGGGGCTCGTGTGGCCCGGGTGAGGCTGTTCGCGGCGCTCCGCGAGATCGCCGGCGCGGCCCGCCTCGAGGTCGGCGGGGCCACGGTGGACGAGGTCGTGGAGGCGCTCACCGAGAAGTTCGGACGGAGGTTCGGCGAGATCGCCCGCGCCGGCTCCGTGGTCGTGGACGGCGAGCGCTCGTCCCTGGAACGGTCGCTCGAGGGGGACGAGGAGGTCGCGCTCCTGCCCCCGGTGTCGGGTGGGGCCGGACCATGATGGAGGCGCCCCGCCGGCCTCATCGCGTGCTCCTGGTGGCCAACCCCGTGGCGCGGACGGTGTCGCGTCCCGTCCTCGACGTCATCGAGAAGGCCCTGGCCGCCGATTTCAAGCTGGAGGTCGACGAGACCAACCGCCGGGGCCACGCCACCGAGATGGCCCTGCAGGCCGTCCGCGACGGCTACGACATGATGGTGGTGTTCTCCGGCGACGGGACGATCAGCGAGGCCGCCAACGGCCTGGTCGGGAGCGACGTCGCGCTGGGGGTGCTGCCGGGAGGAGCGACCAACGTCCTGGCCCGGGTGACCGGCATGCCCACGGACCCGGTCGAGGCCACCGTCTGGCTCATCGGGGCCGCGCTGGAGGGACGGTTCCGGCGGCTGGGCCTCGGCCGCATCGACGACCGGTACTTCGTGCTGAACTGCGGCGCCGGCATCGACGCCGAGGCCATGGGGATGGTCGACGAGCGCCAGGCGGAGTCCCGGGCCCAGTTCGAGCGGGCGGCGCTCTCGGCGGTGCTCCGCACGGTGCTGTGGCGGTACGCGGGACGAAAGCCGTTCATGTCGGTCAGCGTGGACGGCAGGCCGCCGGTCGAGGCCATCACGGCGCTCACCGGCCGCACGGACCCCTATTCGTTCTACAAGCGGTTCGGGCTCCGGCTGACCCCCCAGGCCCGCCTGGAGGGCGGGCTGGACGTCACGATCGTCGAGCGCCTGTCGCGACGCTCAGCCCCGGCGCTCCTTCGCCAGGTGTTCTCCGGGGGGCTGATCCGGCGCAAGGACGTCACGTACGTGCACGACGCCTCGACGGTCGAGATCGTCGGGCGTGAGCCGTTTCCCGTGCAGATCGACGGGGACAACATCGGCATCAGGGAGCGGCTCACCATCGGCCTCCGGCGCGACGCGCTGTGGCTGGTGGCGTGACCAAAAAGGGGGCAAGATCCCTACATGAGCGGTTCGGCCCGGCGGTGAGGTCCGCGCGGTGGTGATGTCACGTCCCCGTGGCAGGGCGTTCTCCACGCGGCGCCCGGGAAGCCCCTTCTCCTCCCCGCGGCGACAGGGTGGTCCCATGCGCATCCTCGGCCGCGTGCTCGTCGCCGTTATCGTGATCGCCGCCCTGTACCTGGTGCTCGATTTCTCCGGCCGGATCTGGGCCGAGTCCTACGTCGCCGGCCAGGTCCAGCGCTCGCTGCAGTTGTCGGGGAGCCCGGACGTCACGTTCGGCGGCGCGCTGTTCCTTCCGGAGCTCGTGTCCGGGAAGCTGTCGTCGGCCAGGGTGAAGGCCACGGACTTCACAGCGAACGGGGTTCGGTTCACCGGGGTCACCCTGGACCTGCACGACGTCCGGTTCTCCCCGGGGAAGCTGCTCTTCCACGAGGACTCGACGATCGTGGCGGGCAGCGGGCAGGGCACCGCGTCGATGACGGACCAGCAGGTCACGGACGCGTTCCAGGCCCAGGGCGTGCCGGTGACCGTCCACTTCACCACCGACGGCAACGTCAGGGTCGGCGCGAGCAGGTTCCCCGTGGCCGTTCAGGTGAACACAGCGATTCACAACGGGAAACTGGTCCTGCGCCCCACCGCCTTCAACGGGATCTCGTTCACGCTGGATCTCCCCCAGGTGGTGCGGGGGATGACCTACCGGTCGATCTCGTTCAGCGGGAACATCGGGGTGCTGACGTTCGGGCTGCGCCACGCGGCGTTCCCGGTGGCGCCATCGGCGAAGTGAACCCGGCGGGGGCGGTCAGGGCCCTGTCGGAACCTCGCTCGGTTGCGGCTGCGCGGTCGAGCGGACGTGGATCCCGCACTCGACCTTCTGCGAACCGTCCCACCGGCCCGCCCGCTCGTCCTCCCCGGTGAACACCGTGCGGGTGCACGGCGCGCACCCGATCTGCGCGTACCCCAGGTCGTACAGCGGGTTGTGGGGAAGGTCGTTCTGCCGCAGGTAGTCCCAGGCTTCCCGGCGAGTCCATTTGGCCACCGGGTTGACCTTCAGCATCCACCGCCCGGGCTCGAGCTGGTACTGCTCGAGGATCGGGATCGCCGCGCGGCTCGGCGAGGAGTCGCGCCGGAGCGCGGTGATCCAGGCGTCGAACCCGTGCAGCGCCTCGGCGAAGGGTTCCACCTTGTTGATCCGGCAGCACTCGTCGGGTTCCCGCTCGTACAGCCGCTCGCCGAACGTGGCCGCCTGGGACTCCACGGTGTGCTCGCCCACCAGGTCCACGACGTTGAGGCCGAGCCGCTCCGCCAGCTGCTCGCGGAACGCGAGCGTCTCGGCGAAGTGGAACCCGGTCTCCAGGAACAGGATCGGGACCTCGGGGCGGAGCTTCGCGGCCATGTCGATCACGCACGTCCCCTCGGCCTGGAACGACGACGCCACGGCGACGCGTTCGAGGTCCGAGTCGACCAGGGCCCAGCGCAGGATCTCGCGTGGCTCCTCGTGCTCGAACCGGGAGTTGAGATCGTCGATGAGGTCGTCCGGGAACGGGGGAGTCATGGGTTCCTTTCGACTTCGCCGAGTTCGGTGGTGCGTCGACGGGTTCCCGGACGCCCCGGGACGGACTCCGCGAGTATACGCGGGCCTCTTCCTACCCATATTCGATGGCCAAGCGATGCAAGCAAGGCGGGTAAGCTGCGCGGGCATCCGACCGGAAAGGCCTGACCGACCATGCCTGATCACGAAACGATCGCCCCCCACGGCGGCACGCTGGTGGACCTCGTGGCCACCGACTCGGACGCCGAGCGCCTTGCCGAGGAGGCGGCCAACCTCCCCAAGCTGAAGGTGAACCACCGCGAGCTGTCCGACCTCGAGATGCTCGCCGTCGGCGCCCTCTCGCCGCTCACCGGGTTCGTGGGCGAGCGGGACTACCACTCCATCCTCGAGAACATGCACCTCGCGGGCGGCCTCCCGTGGACGATCCCGGTGACGCTGTCGCTCGACGAGGAGGAGGTCAAGCGGATCGGCGGCACGGAGGCCGTGGCACTCGGCCCGGACGAAGGGTCCCTCGCCGTGCTGGAGGTGGCTGAGGTCTTCCGCCGGGACCGGGAGAAGGAGGCGAAGGCGGTCTTCGGCACGGAGGACCTCGCCCACCCCGGGGTCAAGGCGCTGCACGACGCCGGCGACTGGTGCGCGGCCGGCGAGCTCAAGGTGTTCCGCCTGCCCCAGCATCCCGACTTCGTCGCGTACCGGAGGACGCCGGCCGAGACCCGCGCGGAGTTCGCGCGCCGCGGCTGGCGGACCGTCGTCGGGTTCCAGACCAGGAACCCCATCCACCGGGCGCACGAGTACATCCAGAAGTGCGCGCTCGAGATCGTCGACGGGCTGCTGGTCCATCCGCTGATGGGCGCCACGAAGGCCGACGACGTGCCGCCCGACGTCCGGATGCGATGCTACGAAGCGCTGTTCGCCGACTACTACCCGAAGGACCGGGCGATGATCTCCGTGTTCCCGGCCGCTATGCGCTATGCGGGGCCCAAGGAGGCCATCTGGCACGCGATCTGCCGGAAGAACTACGGGTGCACGCACTTCATCGTCGGCCGCGACCACGCCGGCGTCGGCGACTACTACGGGACGTACGAGGCGCAGAAGATCTTCTCCGAATTCGAGCCCGGTGAGCTGGGGATCACCCCGCTCATGTTCGAGCACTCGTTCTACTGCCTCACCTGCGAGGGCATGGCGTCGCCGAAGACCTGCCCCCACCCCGACGACGTCCGCGTGATCCTCTCCGGCACGAAGGTCCGCGAGATGCTCCGGACCGGCGAGAAGCCCCCGCCCGAGTTCTCGCGCCCGGAGGTCGCCGAGATCCTCATCGCCGCCCTGCAGGCCCAGGAGGGCTGAACCCGGGCGGGACGCCGGGGAGTCGTCACACCTGCGCCGGATTGCACTGGTTCCACTGCGGGTACGAACCAAGCAAAGCGCCCCAGGAGGGCGTGCCCGTCGCCGCATCCGGCACGGCCGCCAGGGAGGTGGGTTGGATGAGCACGGCCGAGACGCTGGTCGATCGCGCCTGCGAGCTGGCCGGGTCGGGAACGGACACCGACACCGCCGTCCGCGAGCTGCTGGACTGCTGCGCCGACCGTCGCGTGTCGGTGGTCATGGCGCGCCGCTCGCTGGAGGAGCGGATGGGGGCCGACGAGGACCCGAAGCTGGCCCGGGCGGTGGAGATCCTGGGGGAGACGCTCCGCGCCGGCCCCTGGGGCGAGGTCGCCTGAGGAGGGGCTTCCCGCGCGGCAGCGGCGAGCTCCGCGAGGAGAAGGAGACGACGCATGGGCTCGACACGGGACAAGGCTGAAGGAGCAATGGACCGGCTGAAGGGAACGGCCCAGGAAGCGGTCGGCAAGGTGACCGGCAATCGCGAGTCCCAGGCAAAGGGCAAGAAGGATCAGCTCAAGGGCGCCGGCAAGCAGGCCGTCGGCAACGTCAAGGACGCCGGACGGAACGTCAGGAAGGGCGTCGAGGGCGCCTCGGGCCGGCGGCGCGCCGGCTAGAGCCTCGGTCACCCGGCCGGCTCGCCCAGGAGAGTCCAGCGGCGAGCGGGCTGTGCACCGGCAGAAGAGGGCCACGGTACTGCTCGAGCCGGCCGAGCGCAGGCACGCCGAGATCCAAGCCGACTGCGCTGACCGGCGGTCACCCGAGGTACAGTCGCCGGCGATGCTCCACCCGCTGTTCACCCCCGAGCACGAGGAGCTTCGGGCGTTCGTCCGGAGGTTCGTCGAGGCGGAGCTGGCGCCCCACGCGAGCGAATGGGAGGCCGAGGGCGCGTTCCCCGACTGGGTGTTCAAGCGGCTGGGGGACCTGGGGCTGCTGGGCCTGCGGTACCCCGCTGAGTACGGCGGACAGGGGGGCGATTGGGGCCACGCGATCGTGCTGGCCGAGGAATTGGCGCGGATCGGCTCCGGCGGCGTCGGGATGGCGATTGCCGTCCAGAGCGAGATGGCCACGCCGCCGATCCACCGGTACGGCACCGAGGAGCAGAAGCAGCGGTACCTCGTGCCGGCGATCAGGGGCGAGCGGATCGTGTGTCTCGGCATCTCCGAGCCGGATGCCGGCAGCGACGTGGCGAACATCCAGACCACCGCCATCCGCTACAGTGACGGCTGGGTGATCAACGGCCGGAAGACGTTCATCACGAACGGCGTTCGGGCCGACTTCTGCCTGCTGGTGACGCGGACCGACAAGGCACAGGGGTACGACGGGTTCTCCCTGTTCCTGGTCGATGCCGACACGCCCGGCTACACGGTCAGCAGGAAGCTCGACAAGCTCGGGATGCGGTCGTCGGACACCGCGGAGCTCGTGCTGGACGACGTCCGGATCCCCGGGGAAGCGCTGCTCGGCACCCAGGGCAAGGGGTTCTACCAGATCATGTGGGAGCTCCAGGGCGAGCGGCTGATCGGGGTCGCGGGGAGCGTCGCCGGCGCGGCACTGGCCATCGAGCGCACGCTCGAGTACGCCAAGGAACGCCAGGCGTTCGGGCGGCCGATCGGCTCCTTCCAGGTCCTGCGGCACCGGTTCGCGGAGATGGCCACGGAGCTCGAGGCGGCCCGGCAGCTCACCTACGACACGGCCCTGGCCTGGGAGCGCGGGGAGTATCCCGTGAAGCAGATCTCGATGGCCAAGCTGTACGGCGGCATCGCGGTGAACCGCGTGATGAACGAGTGCCTGCAGATCCACGGCGGGATGGGCTACTCGAGCGACCTGTGGGTGGAGCGGGCGTGGCGCGACTCGCGGCTGCTGCGGATCGGCGGCGGCACCGACGAGATCATGCGCGAGGTCATCTCGAAGACCATGACCCCCGGCGGCTCGCCGTTCGCGCCATGAGCGCCTCCGAGGCGGTGGCGGTCGGCGGCACGGGCCGCTCGCGGTTCGCCGACATCCCCCGGTTCGGCCTGTTCACCGAGGACCACGACGCGCTGCGCTCGGTCGTGCGCGACTGGGTCGCCCGCGAGCTGCGCCCGCACGCGGAGGAGTGGGAGCGCGAGCGCGACTTCCCGTTCCGCCGGGTGTTCCGCGAGGCCGCGCGGCTCGGGCTGTTCGGAGCGAAGTACGAGGAGGCCTACGGCGGGACCGGCCCGGACCTCGTCGCCGACGCCGTGATCAGCGAGGAGCTCGCCCGATGCGGCAGCGGCGGGGTGGCCGCCGCGCTCGGGGCGCACAAGGACCTCGGCCCGTACTACGTGTACAGGTTCGGGACGGAGGACCAGCGGCAGCGGTGGCTGGCACCGGCCGTGGAGGGCCGGCTGATCGGCGCGCTCGCCGTCACCGAGCCCGGCGCCGGCAGCGACGTCGGCGGGATCAGTACGAGGGCCGTCCGCGCCGGCGAGGGCTGGGTGCTGAGCGGCGCGAAGACCTTCATCACGAACGGCTCGATCGCCGACTACGCGGTGGTCGCCGCGAAGACCGATCCCGATGCCGGGAACCGTGGCATCACGCTGTTCGTGGTCGACACGACGCTCGACGGCTTCTCGTCGAGCCGCGTCGAGACGGTCGGATGGCGCACCTCCCACACCGGCGAGCTCCATCTCGACGGGGTCCGCGTGGGCGACGACGCCCGCCTCGGCGAGGTGAACGAGGGCTTCGTGTGCATCATGAGGAACTTCCAGTGGGAGCGGCTCGGCATGGCCCTGGGCGCCGTGGCCGGCGCCGAGGAGACCCTCCGCCTGGCCATGGCCTACGCGGACGACCGGGTCGCCTTCGGCCGGCCGGTGTCGAAGTTCCAGGTGTGGCGGCACCGGTTCGCCGACCTGGCCACCGAGATCGAGGCGGCCCGCTCGCTCACGTACCACGCCCTCCGCATGGTGGTGGCCGGTGAGGACGCCACGAAGGAGGTGTCGATGGCCAAGTGGTACTCGAGCGAGCTGGCCTGGCGGGTCGCCGACGAGGCCCTCCAGGTGCACGGCGGCTACGGCTACATGATGGAGTTCCCGGTCCAGCGGGCGTGGCGCGACGCGCGCCTGGGCCCCATCGGCGGCGGCACGACCGAGATCATGAAGGAGGTCATCGGCCGCCTGATGGGCCTGTGATACATCAACATCTGTTACTCGCGCGACGAGGAGAACCTGGAGCGCCTGGCTCCAGCGCTCCAGGAGCTCGGAGCGCGACTTCGCGGCCCGAATGATCTTCCGTCCCTTCTCGACGCGAAGACTCTCGCGCTCGGCGATTCCTTCACGTCTCCACGGCTGCCGGACCGCTCGACATCCTGGCCACCCTGCGGGCACGGCGGGCTTCCGAGACCTCGAGCGGGACGCCGACGAGATGTCGCTCGGGCCATTCAGCGTTCGGGTGGCCTCGATCGACGACCTCATTCGCATGAAGAAGGCGGCTGGGCGCAAGAAGGACCTGATCGAGGTCGAAGTTCTCGGCGCTGTCCGCAGGGAGGCCGAGGGAGGCGATCACGCGGGGTCGTGACCCCTTGCGTCGGCGTGGGCGGGCGTGTTCACTTCACTCATGAGCGACCATGTGATCGGGGACCTGGCCGAGGTCCTCGACAACCTGGGGGTGTTCGGCGCGCACCCGGAGGATCTCGCGGAGCTCTGTCCGACGGGGTTCCGGCGGATCGCCATCCAGACGGGGCCGGATTACTACATCTCGCTCCAGGCCTTCGGGCCCGGCCAGACGGCCTACGCGCACACCCATCCGGATTCCGAGGAATGGGTCGTGATCCTCGGCGGATCCGGCGAGGCGTACTTCGGGCCCACGCCGGTGCCGTTGCACCCGGGGGTCGTGGTGGGGCGCGGCGGCGGCCATCCCCATGGGTTCCGCTCCGCCGACGAGCCCATGTACCTGCTCTCGATCCAGCTCCCCCGGCCCGCCGAGGGCATGACCACATGGGATGAGCCGGGCACCACCACCGATCCGGTCCCGTGTGTGAGCGGCGGGCGGTGCCGGCGGTGCTCGCGATGCGGAGGACACAGCGCGATGGGCCCGACGGGCGCGTGGCGCTGCGAGAACTGCAACTTCCAGTTCTGAAGGACGCCCGGCCACCACGCGCCGCTGGGCGCATAATGACGGACCGGAACCCGAGCCTTCCGAAGGAGCCCGAATGACCGACGAGTCGCCCCAGGAGCCCAGCAGGATCGATCGCATCACCGCTCCGGAGTTCGTGCGGGGGTTGTCCGACCTCTCGTTGCAGGACCTCCGGGCCCGGCGCGACGACTGCCTGGCCGAGCGCGAGTACCTCTCGCTGTTCCGCCGGCTGATCCAGGGCCGGATCGACATCCTCCGGGCGGAGCTGGACCGGCGCCGGCGGGGCGACGAGCCCTCCACGCTCGTGGAGCACGTGGCCGAGGCCATGTCGAACGCCACACCGCAGGGCACAGTACGGGGCGAGGCCGTCCGGCTGACGATCGCCCCCGGTGACACGACGACGGCCAACGAGCGCGTCGAGCAGCTCGTGGCCGACGTCTCCATCTCGGATCCGCGCTCGCTGTCCGAGGACCAGCTGGGGACGGCGCTCGGGCGGCTCGAGACCGAGGAACGCTCGGTGTCGGCCGACCGCCGCCGGGTGCTCGACGTCCACGACGCCCTGCAGGACGAGCTCAAGCGGCGGTTCAAGGAGAACCCCGCCGAGGCGCTCGCGCCCTGAACGGGAGCAGCGCCCGCCCGGCCCCGGAGTCCCCCTCGTGACCGTGTCCGTCCCCCTCGTCCGCGTGGTCCGTTCCGGGTTCCAGGAATCGGTCCACACCGGCGACGTCGCCGTGTGTGACGCCGACGGCCGGGTCGTGGCCGCGGCCGGCGATCCGCACCGGGCGCTGTTCTCCCGGTCCTCGATGAAGCCGCTCCAGGCCGCGGTGTCGTTGACGGCCATGGGGGCGGAGGAGCACCTCTCACCCGCCCAGGTCGCGGTGATGTGCGCCAGCCACAACGGCGAGCCGATCCACGTCCAGACCGTTCGCTCGGTGCTGGAGCGGGCCGGCCTCGACGTCGGTGACCTGCGATGCCCGCCGGACTATCCGCTCGACCAGGACGCCGCGGCCAGGGCGGGGGAGCGCCGAAGGGAGCTCCACAACTGCAGCGGCAAGCACGCCGGCAAGCTCCTGGCCTGCGTGCGGGCCGGATGGGACACCGGTTCGTACCTGGACCCGGACCATCCCCTGCAGCAGCGGATCCTCGCCGCGGTGCGGGTGGGGACGGGGATCGACGACCCGCGGGTCGGCGTGGACGGATGCGGCGCACCGGTGCACGGGGTGACGCTCGCCGCGATGGCCACGCTGTTCGCCCGGCTGGCCCGGCCCGAGCGGCTGGGCGACCTGGAACCGAGCGCCCGCCGGGCGGTCGACTCGATGTTGGCCGAGCCCTACCTGGTGGCCGGACGGAACCGGCTGGGAACCGCGCTGATGGAGGCAACCGGCTCGGTGATCGAGAAGGGCGGCGCCGAGGGCCTCTCCTGCGCCGCCGTCCTTCCCGCGGGGCTGGGGATCGCGGTGAAGGCGGCCGACGGCTCCCACCGAGCCACGGCACCGGCCATGGTCGCGGTCCTCCGGCAGCTCGACGTGCTGGACGACGCCCTGGTCGAGGCGCTGCGCCCCTTCGCCCGGCCCCCGGTCCTCGGCGGCGGACTGCCCGTGGGCGAGATCGAGCCGCTGGTCGAGCTGCTCCGCCCCTGAGGTCTCCGAGACAGTTCCGTCCTCGATCGCATCCGGGGCGTTATCTCACGCGATCGAGGGAATGCTGGGAGCATCGAAGCGTTTGCAAGTGTTATACAAGGCGTGATAGGGTCGTGACCGTGATGAAGGTGCGAGAGCTCGGCGAGTTCATCAGGAGCCAGCGGAACGGGGCGCAGATGTCGCTGCGGAAGCTGTCGACGCTGGCCGGTGTGTCCCTGCCGTACCTGTCGCAGATCGAGCGCGGACTCCGCCGGCCGAGCGCCGAGATCATGCAGGCCATCGCCAAGGC
The DNA here is from genome assembly GCA_045805265.1 of Actinomycetota bacterium. Lineage (GTDB taxonomy): Bacteria > Actinomycetota > UBA4738 > UBA4738 > JACQTL01 > JBJMLO01. The sequence continues at coordinate 57,377 of JBJMLO010000011.1, read as the reverse complement.
GCTGCGCATCTCAGCGAACACGCTCTACGTCCAAGCCGGGATCCTGGACGAGCACCCCAAGCCCGACGTCCACGCCGCGGTGATGGGCGATACGGGGCTCACCGAGCGGCAGAAGCAGGCGCTGCTCGCGGTCTATGCCAGCTTCCGGGAGGAGACCTCCCGACGGCGGGCGGCCCGGAAGGGCCTGCCCCCGGGCGAGGCGGCCACCCCCACCGACGCGCTGGTGGAGACCGCGGTCCAGGTGGTCGTAAAGGGCGCGCCCGGGAACACGGGGACCAGGCCGGTCGCCGGCAGGCGCCCGGCCGCGGAGCGACCGAGATCGACGACCGTCCGCGACCGCGCGGGGACCTCACGTCCCCGGGCGGCGACGCGGAAGCGAACGAGCGGGAGGCCGGAGACGCAGGCAGAAGCCAAGCCCTCACCCGGCTCCCCTTCGGCCTCCCGCTCCCCATCCTTCGAGACGTCGGCGAAGGGAGGTGCAACGAGATGACGATCCAGGACACCGCCACCCGGGTCTTCGACGCCACCATCGGCGCCGGCGACCTCGCCGTGGAGAAGGCCAAGACCTTCACCGGCAACCTGCGCGAGTTCGACGCCAAGGACTTCTGGACCGTTCGCCAGAAGAACGTCAAGGGCTTCTGGAAGCAGCGGCAGAAGCGCGTGACGAAGAACTTCGACAGGTTGGCCACGCGGGGCGCGAAACTGCGCAAGAACGTCACGCAGTCCGCGCCGGCCAAGCGCGCGGTCACGCAGACGACCCAGGCGAAGCGCCAGGTCAAGTCCGCGACCACCAGCATCCGCAAGGCCGTCGGCGCAGACGTCGAGGCCACCAGGTCGGCCGCCAAGCAGGTCGGCTGACCCACAACTGAAGAGCGGTCACCTGCGAGCGATCCGTCCCATTTCGGGGCGGATCGTTTGCGTCGGCGGGATTCGGGCCCGGTCGGGATGGGAACGGGACCCACGTGCGTTGTATTCCGCGGGAGTGAGATCGATCCTCGCCTACCATCGATTCGGGACATGACGAAGCAGCCAGCCACATCGCCCGTCGATCGGCCGCGCGTGGCGGTGCTGAGCCTCCACACCTCACCGCAGGACCAGCCGGGCACCGGCGACTCCGGCGGGATGAACGTGTACATCCGCGAGGTGGCGGAGCGCCTGGCCGCGCGCGGTGTGGATGTCGACGTCTACACACGCTGCGCCGGACGTGGCGTCCCCACGGTCGAGCAGATCGGGCCCGGGAACCGCCTGATCCAGGTCCAGTCCGGACCCTGCGCGAACGTGGACAAGGGGGAGCTCCCCCATCTCGTACCGGGATTCCTGAGCGGGATCCTGGAGCGCCAGCAGTGCGACGGAGCGCGCTACGATCTGGTCCACAGCCACTACTGGCTGTCAGGCTGGGTGGGCGAGGAGGTCAAGGAGATCTGGGGGGTGCCGCTGGTGGCCTCCTTCCACACGCTGGGCCGGGTGAAGAACCGCTCGCTCGCGCCCGGGGAGACCCCCGAGCCGGAGGAGCGCGTCGACGGGGAGCGGCGGGTCGTGTCCGGCGCGGACCGCATCCTGGCCCCCACGCCGGCGGAGGCCGCACATCTCGTGGGCCTGTACGGCGCCGATCCGGAGCGGGTCCGCGTGGTCCCGGGCGGCGTGGACCACGAGCTGTTCTTCCCACGGCCTCGGGATGAGGCCCGGCGCCGGCTCCACCTGACCGGTGTTCGCATGGTGCTGTTCGTGGGACGCCTGCAGGCGCACAAGGGGCCCGACGTGGCCGTCCGCGCGTTCGCCGAGGCGGTGGCCCGCGACCCCCGGCGAACGACGGACCTGGTGCTCGCGGTGGTCGGAGGCCCCAGCGGGCACTCGCCTGCCGGCGACGAGGCCGCCCAGCTGATGGACCTGGCCACGGAGCTCGGGGTCGGGGAGCGGGTGGTGTTCTTCCCGCCGCAGCCCCAGTCCCGCCTGGCCGACTTCTACTCGGCAGCCGAGGCCGTGCTGGTCCCTTCGCGGTCGGAGTCGTTCGGGCTGGTGGCGCTCGAGGCCCAGGCCTGCGGCACTCCGGTCATCGCCGCCGACACGGGCGGACTGCGGTACGTGGTTTGCGACGGGGTGACGGGCTTCCTCGTGTCCGGCCATCACCCGGCCGACTACGCCGAGCGCATCCTCTCGCTGCTGGCCGACCGGGTCGGGGCGCGGCGGATGGCCGATGCCGCAGTGGCGCACGCCCTGCGGTTCTCGTGGGACGCTACGACCGCCAACATCCTCGAGGTGTACCGGGAGGTGCTCGGCGGCGGACCGGCCGCACCGGCAATGGCCGACCCGGTCACCACGGAGGACGACGTCGAGCCGGCAGCCGCTGTCCCCGGCGCTGGCCGGTGATCCCGGGGCAGGAACGGGCACGAGGTCCCTACTAGTCTGGCTTGGACTAGCGACCGCTGAGCGGCGGCCAACGGGATGTCGAACGCGGCTCTCTGAGACCCGAACGCGCGCGGGGAAACAGGGGCCTTCTTGTCACTCTTTCTCCCGATCGTTCTACCTGTAGTTATGGCCTCTGACCTGCGGGTTCGTGGCCTTGACCGGGGCAGGGGGGGCCGCTACATTTCGCCTCGTTCCGAGGAGCCCAACGGCTCCGAGGGGAAGGTCCCGACGGGGACCCCTGGGAAAGCCGTAAGGCCGACTGGGCGCACCGGCTCTACCGCTAGGGGAGGCCACCTTGGCGGATGGGTGGGGAGGCTCGGGAGGCCCCAAAGCCCAACGAAAGGGAAGCCGCACGGAAGCTTCCCCCGGCTGGGTCGGCAGGTCCCTCGGAACACTTGGGCCCGAGAGGCCAATGGTGGCAGCCGGCTTCGGCCGGCGGCGAGCCGGAAGTCTCTCGGGCCCTCTGCGTTGCCCGGGAGGCGACCGGTCCTACTCGACGGTGACCGCGCGGAGGACGTCGAGCTTCGCGGCACGCCGGGCCGGCCACACCGCCGCGATGACCCCGAACAGCCCGGCGACGATCACGTAGATCACCAGCTGGCCGCCGGGCACCGCGAACCGGGTGACCCCTTGGTCCTTCAGGGCCTTCACCAGGGACCATCCGAAGAAGAGTCCGATCACGATCCCGAGCACCGCGCCGAAGACGGCGATGATCACCGACTCCCACCGGATCATCCCGCGGACCTGCCGGCGGGTCATCCCCACGGCCCGCAGGAGCCCGATCTCCCTGGTCCGCTCGAAGATCGACAGCACGAGCGTGTTCACGATCCCGAACAGGGCGATGAGGATCGCGAGCAGCAGCAGCGCGGTCACCAGCCCCAGCAGGGCGTCGAGCTGCTTCGACTGATCGGCCCGGAACTGCGCCTGGTCGTCCACCGACACGTTGCCGAAGGGCCTCACGGCCCGTTCGATCGGCCCGCGAAGGGACGCCGGGGGGACGCCGGGCGCGGCCGTGACGAGCACCTGCTGGTCGAACTGCTGCGTGAACTCGTGCTCGAACGTGTCGATCGAGACCAGGTAGTCGCCCACGAACGTGTCGGCGTCGAAGATCGCGACGAGCGGGATGCGCTGCTCGCCCCCCGAGGGGAACCGCACCGGGATGCGGTCGCCGACCTTCCAGCCGTGTCCCGTGACCGCGTCCGACTTGATGACGATTCCGCCCTTCGACAGGCCGGCGACGGAGCCCGACGTGACATCGAGGTCGAGCACCTTCCCGATCGTGGCGGGGTCCACGCCGCTGACGAAGCGCGTCTTCCCGGCGATCTTGACCTGGGAATCCTGATCCCCCCGCAGCTCGGAGACGACGCCGACGCCATGCACGCCCCGGACGGCCCGGGCCGCGGCCGGGGTGAACCCCGTGAACTGGGACGTGGAGAGGATGTAGTCCGCGCGCAGGCTCCTCGTCAGGACGTCGTCGACGGAGGCCTTGAGGCTCTGGACGAAGATGCTGACGAACGCGACGAGCGCCAGCCCGATCATCAGGGCCGCCGCCGTGGAGGCCGTCCGGCGCGGGTTCCGGCTGGCGTTCTCCCGTCCGAGGCGGCCCGGAACCCTGAACAGGCGGGCGAACGGCGCCCCGATCACCCTCGACAGCGGGCGGGCCACGAGCGGCGCGAGCATGGCGACGCCGAGGAAGATCAGGGCCACGCCGATGCCGACGAACCGGATCGGCTGGCCGACGGAGCCGAACAGCCCGAACAGCAGCGCGCCGAGGCCGACGACGGTGACCACGGACCCAACGATGCTCCGGCGCCGGAGCGACGCCGCCGGCGGTGGGACGTCGCGCATCGCCGCGATCGGCGGGATCCGAGACGCCCGGAGCGCGGGGGAGACGGCCGCGACCAGCGTGACGATGGTCCCGATGGCCAGCGAGACCCAGATCGTCCGGGGCAGGAACTGCAGCGCGCTGGACGGCAGGGCGATGCCGAAGGCCTTCAGCAATCCGGTCAGGCCGATCGCGATGAGGACGCCCAGCCCGAGCCCGACCCCGGAGGCCAGCAACCCCACGATCGCCGCCTCGGCCAGGACCGACCGGGTGACCTGCCCGCCGCTCGCGCCGAGCGCGCGGAGCAGCCCGAGCTCCCGGGTCCGCTGGGCCACGATGATCGAGAACGTGTTGAAGATGATGAACGTGCCGACGAACAGCGCGATGCCGGCGAACACCAAGAGGGCGGTGCGGAAGAACCCCAGGCCCTCCTTGACCTGCTTCGCGGCGTCCTGGGAGGCCTTGGCCCCGGTGATGGCCTGGACGCCGTGGGGGAGGGTCGCCCCGATCCGGTTGCGCAGGACGATGTCCGACACGCCCTCCTTCGCGGCCACCTCGATCGAGTCGAACTTGCCGACGGAGTCGAGCACTCGCTGCGCGGTGGCCGTGTCGAAGGCGACGATCGTCGCCCCGGCCAGGTTGTCGGCGTCCCCGAAGCCGAGGAGCCCGACCACGGTGAACCGCTCGGGCGGTCCCTGGAACAGGACCTGCACGTGGTCGCCGACCTTCAGGTGGGCCTTCTCGGCCGTCCCGAGGTCCACGGCGGCCTCGCCGTCCTGCCGGGGCGCCCGCCCCGCGCGTAGCGACAGCGGATTCTCCGGGGCGTTCACCCAGTTGAGCCCGAACGTCGGCGCGCCGCCCGTGGCGACGGGCTTGCCATCGGGGCCGACGACCTGGGCGTAGCCCTGGACGACGCCCTCGGCGCGGGCGACGCCCTCCACGGCCCGGATCTTCGGCACCAGCGATTCCGGGACCCGCGCGCGTTCCTGTCCGAACGCCGAGGATGCGCGCACGGTGACCGCGACCCCCTTGTTCACCTGGGCGAACAGATTGTCGAAGGTGTGGTCGATCGTGTCGGTGAGCACGAAGGTGCCGGCGACGAACGCGACGCCCAGCACGACGGCCAGCGCGGTGAGGCCCAGGCGGAGCTTGTGGGCGACGAGGCCCCGGAGCGTGGCCCGCCACATGCCGGCTCAGCCCCCGAGCTGCTTCATCTCGTCGAGGACCCCCTCGGCCGTCGGCTCGGCCATCTCCCCGGCGATGCGCCCGTCCTCGAGGAACAGCACCCGGTCGGCGTATCCCGCCGCCGTCGGGTCGTGGGTGACCATCACGATGGTCTGGCCGTACTCCTTCACGGCCTTCTGGAGGAACGCCAGCAGCTCCGCGCTCGCCCGCGAGTCGAGGTTTCCCGTCGGCTCGTCGGCGAAGACGATCTCCGGCCGGCTGGCCAGGGCCCGCGCCGCGGCGACGCGCTGCTGCTGGCCGCCCGACAGCTCGGCGGGGTGGTGGCTGAGGCGGTCGCGGAGCCCCACGGTGTCGACGACGGTGTCGAACCAGGCCCGGTCGGTCTTCTCCCCGGCGATGTCGGCGGGCAGCGTGATGTTCTCGCCGGCGGTCAGGGTCGGGACCAGGTTGTAGGCCTGGAAGATGAACCCGACCTTGCCCCGCCGGAGCAGCGTGAGCCGCTTCTCGTTCAGGCTGCCCAGGTCGACGTCGCCGATGAACGCCTGCCCGGACGTCAGGCGATCGAGCCCGGCCAGGCAATGCAGCAACGTGGACTTGCCGGACCCGGACGGCCCCATGATCGCGGTGAATGCGCCGCGGGGGAACTCGGCCGTGATGCCGTCCAGCGCCCGCACGGATGCCGCGCCGGTCCCGTAGACCTTCACCGCCTCCAGGACCCTGGCCGCCGCCAGGGCGGTCGTCGCGTGTTCGGTCGTGGCGCTCATCGTCCGGTGAACCTCCCATGTCCCCGTGCCCGAAAGACCCTAGCGGCCAGGATGCGGCCCGACCATGAACGTCCCGTGAAGATCCCATGCAGGTGCGAGGGAGTCCGCCGCCCGAGGTGACGGGGGCGGCGCCGTCGTCGCATTCATATACTCGCGCCGGTGCATGCGATCGAACGGACGCCGTGAACGGGCCGCTGGTCCGGGCGCCCGTGCTGTGGGTCACCGGACAGGGGTGGTTCCGGTCGTTGATCACCGAGCACGCGATCGGCCGCGCGGTGGCCATGCGGTTCGTGGCCGGGGAGTCGCTGGACTCGTGTATGGACGCGGCGCGGCAGATCGACCGACAGGGCATGGCGACGATGCTCGACCACCTCGGAGAGAACGTCACCTCCGCGGAGCAGGCCGCTGCCGCCGCCGAGGCGTACGTCCTCGCCCTGAAGCGGGTCCACGAGGCGGAGGAGCTCGACGCCAACATCTCGGTGAAGCTCACCCAGCTGGGCCTCGACGTGTCCTACGAGCTGTGCATGGAGAACGCCGAGCGGGTGCTGGCGGCGGCCGCCGAGCGGCGGACCCTCGTGATGATCGACATGGAGAGCCACGAGTACGTGGACCCCACGCTCCGGGCGCACCGGGAGCTGAAGGCGCGCTACCGGCACGTGGGGCTGGCCATGCAGTCCTGCCTGTACCGGACCGCCGACGACGTCGAGCACCTCCCCGAGGGCTCGATCGTCCGGCTGGTGAAGGGGGCATACCTCGAGCCCCCCGACGTGGCCCACCCCCGCCGCGCTGACGTCGACCGGAGCTTCGTCCGTTTGTTCGCCACGCTGATGGCCAGGGGCCACACGGTCCACCTCGCCACCCACGACCCCCGGCTCACCGACGGCGCACGCCGGTTCATGGAGCGCCGCGGCATCGACTGGGGGCGCATGGAGTACCAGTTCCTCTACGGGATCCGCCGCGACATCCAGCAGGAGCTGGCCCGGCGCCGCTACCCCGTGCGGGTGTACGTGCCGTACGGCGACGAGTGGTATCCGTACCTGACCCGTCGCATGGCGGAGCGGCCTGCCAACATGTGGTTCTTCCTGTCGAACTTCCTCCGGTTCGGCGGGGGGTCGTGAGGGCGGCCACGGGAGGTGGCGAGCATTGAGTGACGGACGCAAGGTCGCGTTCCTGGGCGGCGGGAAGATGGGGGAGGCCCTGGTGTCGGGGCTGATCCGCAGCGGCGCGCGCAAGCCCGAGGAGCTGATGGTGACGTGCCGGCGTGAGGAGCGCTCGCGCGAGCTGGCCGAGCGCCACGGTGTGGCAACCACGCTGTCGAACCCCGACGCGGTCGGGTGGGCGGACACGCTGGTGCTGACAGTGAAGCCCCAGGACATGGAGGAGCTGCTCGGCCAGATCGCGGAGCACGTCCGCTCGGAGCACCTGGTGATCTCGTTCGCGGCCGGCATCCGGACGTCGTTCATCGAGCGCCGGATCCGCAGCCAGCCCCCGGTCGTGCGCGTCATGTCGAACGTGCCCGTGCTGGTGGACGAGGCCATGTCGGTGGTCTCGCCCGGGCCCCGGGCGGAGGACGAGCATCTGGCCGTCGCCGAGGAGCTGCTGGGCGCGGTCGGCCGGGTCATCCGGCTGCCCGAGTCGCAGCAGGACGCGGTCACGGCGACCAGCGGAAGCGGCCCCGCCTACTTCTTCCTGCTGGCGGAGGCCATGATCGAGGCCTGCATCCTGCTGGGCCTGTCCCGCGACGTGGCCGGCGAGCTGATCATCCAAACCATGCTGGGCTCCGCCAAGATGCTCCGCGACACGGGGAAGCATCCGGTCGAGCTCCGCGAGATGGTGACCTCGCCGGGAGGCACGACGATCGCGGCGATCCGTCACCTCGAGCAGGCCGGCGTCCGGGCCGCGTTCCTGAACGCGATCGACGCCGCCCGGCAGCGCAGCGCCGAGCTCGCCCGGGGCGAGGATCCCGAGGAGCGGTAGATTGCCCGGCCGGCTCCGTTCGGGAGCGGGCCGAATTCCAAGCGCATCCAGGAAGGACGGACGACATGGGACGAGGAGACCGGAACAAGGTTCGGTGGGCGCACAACCGCGAGCGGGCGCACAAGGCGAGGGAGGCCCGGAAGGCCGAGGCACGCAAGGCCGAGCGCGTCGCGGCGCGTCGGGCGGGGCGCAGCTCGTCGACGCGCACGAGGGCCCGGGCGAGCGCGGCGACGGCGGCCTCCGCCACCGCCACCGCGTCGGCTGCGGCCGAGGCACCGGCCCCGGTCGACACGGCCACGCAGGCCCCAGCCGAGGCTGCGCCCTCGGACGCCGCCATGACGCCCGAGGCCCCCGAGACCGCGGGAGGGCCCGTCGCCGAGCAGCCGGATCCGACCGAGCCGGTGGCGACCGAGGCCCCGGCAGCCGACCCGAACGAGCCCTCCGGCGCAACCGGCATGCCCGCGGTGGAGGAAGCGGCGCCGGAGGAGCCGGTCGCGGTCGAGGCGCCCGCCGCAGAGGAGCCCGGCGAGAACGAGCCGGAAGCCGCGCCCGCCGAACCGGAAGCGCCCGCCGAACCGGAAGCGCCCGCCGAACCGGAAGCGCCCGCCGAACCGGAAGCGCCCGCCGAACCGGAAGCGCCCGCCGAACCGGAAGCGCCCGCCGAACCGGAAGCGCCCGCCGAACCGGAAAGGGCATCTGGGTCCGACGAGGCCGAGCCCGCAGCGGACGAGTCCGCGGAGTCCTAGGCTCCTCCCACGGGGACGCTCTCTGCGTGTCGGAGGCGGCCCGTCGGTTGCGCGTGACGAACCGGAAGGGGTGACCGGACATGTTTCCGCTGTCGAAGGGAAGGGTGGCCAGGCAGGCCCACGTCGGCCTGCCCGACGGGACGTTCGAGGAGGAGCACGGGCGGGAGGCGTTCGACGGACGGGCCTCGCACCTGTACCGCACGCACTTCCCCACGGCCTGGGTGCGGATCGACGGGCCCTTGCAGCCGCGGGCCTACGATCTCAACGGGCTGAAGCCGCCGGACCTCACCGACGCCGCCGCCGACTGGCAACGGATCCTGAACAACGACGACCTGGCCGTCTTCGTGTCCCGCCGGGCGGACGCGCCGCCGTGGTTCCTTCGCGACGCGGACGGCGATCTCTGCTACTTCGTGCACCAGGGGGCGGGGACGCTCGAGACCGACTACGGCCCGCTGCGGTACCGGGACGGCGACTTCCTGGTCCTGCCCAAGGGCACGACGCACCGGGTCGCACCGAACGGATCCGGCGAGACGTTCCTTTACGCCGTGGAGTCGAGGGGGGAGTACCGCCTGCCGGACAAGGGGATCCTCGGCCGCCACGCGCTGTTCGACCCCGGCGTGATCGAGACGCCCGAGCCCGAGCCCCACGACGAGCAGGGCGAGTTCGAGGTTCGGGTCAAGCGCGCCGGCGAGTACACCTCGCTGACCTATCCGTTCCATCCGATGGACGTCGTGGGGTGGCAGGGCGACCTGGTCCCGTTCCGCATCAACCGCGAGGACTTCCGCCCGGTCGTGTCGCCGCGGTACCACCTCCCGCCGTCCGTGCACGCGGTGTTCAAGTCGGACGGGTTCGAGATCGGGCTGTTCGCGCCCCGGCCCACCGAGACCGGCGACCCCACCGCGCTCCGCGTCCCGTTCTTCCACTCGAACATCGACAAGGACGAGGTGCTCTTCTACCACCGGGGGCAGTTCTTCTCGCGGGCCGGGATCGGCGAGGCGTACATCACCCACCACCCGCAGGGCCTCCATCACGGGCCCCAGGCGCCGGCGCTCGAGGCGAGCAAGACCAAGGAGTTCGCCGACGAGTACGCGGTGATGGTCGAGTGCGACCTGCCCCTGGAACGCGACGACGCGCTCGCGGCGGTCGAGGTCGAGGGCTACGCCACCAGCTGGGCCCGCGGCCTCGGCTACGTCGAGTAGCGGGCCGGAGCTCAGCAACAATGGACGGCCATCGTCTGCTCCGCCGTTCCGTTGTTGAAGCTGCCCACCGTCCACATATTGGAGGCCGAGGATGCGTCCACGGCGTCGAGGATGTTGGAGTTCGAGGACCCGCCCGGATTCGGGCTGCCGACGAGCGTCCACACCTTGCCGTTCCAGTGCTCGACGAGTGTCTGGTTCACGTTGTCGGTCGAGTAGAAGCCGGTCGCCCAGGCGTTGGAGGGCGAGGTGGCGACCACGCCCACGAGGTCGCTGAACGGCGATGAGGGGCCGCCCCCGTTGGGGCTCGTCACACGCGTCCAGGTCTTGCCGTTCCAGTGCTCGATGAGTGTCTTGTCGGCGTTTCCTCCGCCCCCGACCGCCCATGCGTCGGAGGCGGATGTCGCTGTCACCGCGTTGAGGCCGTTATGAGCGGTGGAGCCCCCGATGTTCGGGCTTGCCACGCGCAGCCATGTGTGGCCGTTCCAGTGCTCGATGAGGGTCCGATTGGCGGAACCGTTGTCGAAGCGTCCCACCGCCCAGACGTTGGTGGCCGAGACGGCGGCCACGCCATAGAGGAAGTCGTTGCGGGAACTGCCCCCCGGGTTCGGGCTCGGCACGACCTTCCATGAAGTGCCGTTCCAGTGCTCGACGAGGGTCTGGTCCGCGGTGCCGTTGCTGTAATACCCGACCGCCCACGCGTTGGAAGCCGAGATGGCGGCGACCCCGGTGAGGATGCTGTCGAGGCTGGAGCCCCCCGGGTTCGGGCTCGCCTGCGTGATCCACGACGAGCCGGTCCAGTGCTCGGTGAGGGTCTGCTGGGCGAGGGTGGGGATGTAATCGCCCACCGCCCAGACGTTCGAAGCCGAAGTGCCGTCCGCGTCGCTGAGCTCGTGGAACTGGGTCGACCCGCCGGGGTTCTGACTCGTCTTCTGGGTCCACGTCGAGCCGTTCCAATGCTCGATCAGGGTCTGGTCGGCCGTGCCGTTGTCGAAGTTCCCCACCGCCCACGCGTTGCACGGGGAGAGGACCGCCACGCCGCCCAGGACGTTGTCGTGGGAGGAGCCGGCGGGGTTCGTGGGCTGAGTTCCGGTCAGGGCCACACACGTGGCGGCCGAGGCGACCGTGGGCGCCACCGCGATGACCGTCGCCGCGACCAGGGGCACGACCAGTGCCCCGAGCACGCGACGGGTGAGGGGCCGTCGGCTCAGCGTGGGCACGGCTTCGAACGCGCGTGAGATCCCATCGAGTGCATGCATGACCGTCCTCCTCCTGTTTCGGTCCCCGGCTACAACTGGTGGCTCGCTGCTCGATGCACCGCCCTTCGGTCTCCACAAGCACTTCCTGCTGTCATGTGAAGCTTCCGCTCGTAAGCCGACGTCTTCGCGGACGCCCCTGCAGTTGGAGGAACCGCCGCCGTTGAGTTCGTTCGAACCATCCCCGCCCCCTGGTCCCGATCCGACCCGAAGGCTCGACGCCGACGGGCCGGATGCCGCCTCGACCTCCCAAGCAGGGAGCGTCCGGCTGGCCCGGTCTTGGCGAGCGGCTCGCGCCGTCACCCCGCATCATGCGGGCACGAGGCCTCGTCCCCCAGCGAGGCTCGCGGGGACCCTATCGCTTCGGCGCGCCAGTGAGAAGACCGAAATCTGGTGATCTTCCGGGCGAGGAGTCGGGTTCGAAGGTGCCCGCTCGGCCCCGGCGGGATCAGTGGCCGACGTGGAACGCGTGCACGTCGATGCCACTGACGGTGTAGGCCCGCTCCTCGAGCTCGATCTCGTCGGCGTGGTCGAGCGCGTCCCGGGCCGATCTGGTGATCAGGACCTCGCCGCACTCTGCGAGGTCCTCGCCGAGCTTCGAGGCGAGGTTCATCTCGTCGCCCCAGGCGTCGTCGGCGCCCACGAGCAGGAGGTCGCCGTAGCCGATCCCGATCGACACGCCGACCTCGTCCTCCTTCGGGAGCGCCTCGTTGGCCGCCCGCACGTCGCGCTGGATCTCGCGGGCCGCGTGCACAGCGCGGTCGGCGGTGTCGAACACCGCGAACAGGTTGTCGGCCTCGCGGCGCAAGACCCGCCCGTGCCCAGCCTCGACGCAGGGACGGATGAGGCGTTCCATGCGTTCGAGTAGCGCGAGGAAGTGGACGATTCCGTGTCCCCGGACCGTCCGGGAGAATCCGCACGTGTCGAGCACCAGCACCGCGACCCTGCGCCGGAACCGTCCGTCGATCTCGGCCAGGACCGCCTCCCGGCGATCGGGGTGCTCGTTGTAGTCCTTGAGAAGGGCCTGGAGCTCCTCGCGGCCGGGCACGGCCGCCGCGGAGGCCTGATCGGTCCGGGTCTGTGGGTCGCCGGTCACGGCACCGATTCTCCCGCCTCGGGCGCCGACGTGCGCCAGAAGGCCACGCTCACCGGACAGGCCCTGGAACGACTGCGTCGCGCCGCCGCGTACACTCCAGCGCCGATGGCGCTCGAGGTCCGCAACGTGGTGTTCGATTGTCACGACCTCGACCTCGTCTCGCGCTTCTGGCAGGCCGCGCTGGGGTGGCCGGAGCGTGCGGTCCGGGACCGCGACGCGCTGGTGGCCCCGGCGCGCTGGGGATTCCCGCGCCTCGCGTTCCGGCGGGTCGAGGAGCAGAAACAGGCGAAGAACCGCGTGCACCTCGACCTCACCGCCGACGACATGGAGACCGAGGTCCGGCGGCTGGAAGGCCTGGGGGCGAGGCGCGGCCCGGTCGTCACCGAGGGGCTCGTCCTGACGCTCATGCGCGATCCCGAGGGCAACGAGTTCTGTGTGGCACAGCGACCCACGGGAGGCGACTGACCCGCCGTCGGAAGGACGGCGGCTAGCCGAACCGGCGGGCCGGGCGCGCGGCCGCGACGGTCACCGTCAACGTCCCCAGGCCGTCGGCCTCTCCCTCCACGATGGCGCCGCGGTCGATGCAGCCCACCGGTGCCCGGTCGCAGGGGTCGGCCACGGCGCCGGCCATGATCACGTCGCCGGGCCACACGTCCTGGGCCTTGGACACGTGGGCCAGCATCTCGGGGAACGACCACGACAGCCCCGACAGGTCGCCCTCGGCCCGGACGTCGCCGTCGATCCGCAGCGTCAGGTGGAGCGAGGCCGGGTTGGGCAGGTCGTCGGTGGTCAGCAGTACAGGGCCGAACGCCGTGGCGAAGTCGCGCGACCGCGCCGGTGCGCCGCCCGACGCCATCTCACGCCGCTCCTCGTCCCGGGCCACCCATGCCAGCGCCGGCGTGTACCCGAGGATCGACCGGGACGCCTCAGCCACCGAGAGCTCCCGGCCCCACCGGCTCACGACGCATGCCAGCTTCAGCTCGACGTCGAGCTCCCGCGCGAACGGCGGCGGCTCGATCGCCGTCCCCGGCCCCACCGCCGAGCGGTGGTTCACCGTGTGATAGGTCCGGACCGTGCCGAAGTCCCGAATCGACGACGGCAGCAGCGGGGCCTGGAGGCGGGCCGCCGGAACGGCGAACTCCAGGACGTCCTCGCGGGTCAGCGCGTCGCGCGCGGCCGCGAGCACCGTGCCTCGATTGGAGGCGACGAGCGTCTCCATCGTCTCCGGGAACACCGGGTGCCCCACCGCCTCGGCCAGGTCGACGACCCGCTTGCCGACGACCGCCCCGAGCCGGCGATGCCCCTTCCGATCGAAGGTGGCGAGCTTCACAGGGAGCGCGATGCTACACCCGGCCCCCGGCGATTCCTCGGAAGGACGGCAGCCGCGAAGCGGTGGCCGTCGACATGATGAGGAGGAAGCGCGCGGAAGGCGCTCGGTAGCAGGGGGAGTCGGGGGCGGAGCCCCCGACGCTACGAGTTGTGGGCCAGCTCGATCATCCCGGGCAGCCAGACCCCCGGGAACGAGGTCAGCAGCACCTTGTCGCCCCGCTCGGACGTGGACAGCTCGTCGGGCTTCTCCGTTGCATCCAGCTTGGTCATGCCCCGGAGGTCGGACGAGATCCGCTCGAGGTCGTAGCCGGCGCCGTCCATCTCGGCGAGGTCGACGAACGACCACCCGGGCCTGGACTTCTCCACGACGTGGCCCTTGTCCTTGGTCGGCAGGGCGTTCTTCAGGTACCCCTCCACCGCCGGAACCTTGATCGGGAAGCCGCCGCTCACGTCGTGGTTCGCCGAGTGCCCATGGTCCGCGGTGACCAGCAGCACCCACTTCCCCTTGCCGACTTGGCGGTCGAGGAAGTCGATGAACCCGGGTAACCCGGCGTCCTGCGCCAGCACGCAGTCGCCCATCTCCTGGCTCGACGCGGTGAAGATGTGTCCGACCTCGTCGATCAGCTTGTAGTTGATGAACATCAGGTCGGTGCCCTCGTGGTGGCCGAGGCCCTCGCGCCGCATGACCTCCTGGATGGCCGTCGTCTGGTAGGGCACGCGCGCCGGCGTGTCGAACCCCAGCCGGAGGTCCTCGAAGGCGTGCCCCCGCCACTTCCCGTCGCTCACCCCGTCGAAGGCGTCGGCCATCGGCCAGTACGTGTTGATGGCGGGGAGGTCGTTCACGTAGTCGGGGAACCGGTAGTAGGGGGCCTGCCGGTCCGACATGCCCCACGAGATCCCCTCGGCGCCCTCGCCGCCGCCCTTCTCCCGAAGGATCGCGAGCTGGCGCTTGCCGCCGTCGAACGCGGTCCCCATCCCCATCATCCCCAGGTGCCACGACAGGGTGGCGAAGAGGCCCACCTCGACCTTGTCGCCCAGCTCGGCGCCGTAGAAGTCGGCGAACCCGGGCAGGAGCATGGCCCGGGGACCGGGCGTCCAGGGGTCGACGATCCGGCCGGCGGAGTCCTTCTGGAGGTTGTCGAGGATGCCGTGGCGCCGGGGGAACGCCCCCGTGCCCATCGTGGCGTGCACCGGCGCGGTCGACGACGGGGAGGAGCCGACCGTCGCGTTCGCGTAGCTCACGCCGTTTCGCATGAGCGCTTTGAGGTTCGGCCAGTTGTCCGGCCACAGCCCGAGGACGTACATGCCGCCGGCGTCCCACACGAGGGTCACGATCAGCTTGGGCTTGGGGGCCTTGGGATCGATGACCTCCTCCATGAGGGTGCCGTCCGGCGCCTGGAAGTCAGAGAAGCCGGTGATCTTCGCGAGTGTGGGCGCCTGGTCCGCCGAGGTCACCGGACGGTGGATGCTGCCGCGCGACGGCACGATGCCCGGCCCGTACCACACCATGGGCACGTGCTGGGTGTACGGCCACGGGGTCGAGTGGCTGATCCCGCCGTCGAAGTAGTTGAACCCGATCGGAACCGTCACGACCTCGCCCGACATCCCCGGGATGAATCCCTGATAGACGCGCTCGAGGACCTCCTTCGGCACCAGCCTGGCGATCCGCTTGGCCTCCGCCGGGAGCACGGCGGGCGGGGTCGGCGTGGGAGCCGGCCTGGCCACGGCCGACGCCGACACCCGCACGGTCGGCCGGGATGTCGTGCACGCGGCGAGGTAGGCGGCCAGGGGAACCGCCGCCGCTCCCTTCAGGAAGGCACGCCGGGACAGCGCGCCGGGGTGTGGCCTGTCGTGGTCGTCCATTGCCGGTGCGGGCGGAGAAGGGCTAGGGCGTCACCGCCGCTCGGGGCGATTCTAGTGTCCGCCCTGACCGGAGCGAAAGGCCAATGTTCCGTGGGGGCGGCGAGTCGCTCGTGGGCGCGTGTTTTGGGGCGCGGCTACCATTGGTGTGACCGGGTCACGAGGGAGGCGAACACCAGATGGCGGACACCGATTTCCGCATCACCTACGCCACGATGTCGGCGGACAACCCAGAGCTCCACCGGCGGTACGAGGAGGCCGTCGAGCGCGCCCGTGGATGGCTGGGCCAGGAACACCCGTTCCACGTCGACGGCGAGGAGCGGTGGGGGCAGGGCTTCCACGAGGAGCGCTCGCCGATCGACCACGAGATCGTCGTCGGCAAGTTCGCCCAGGGGACCAGGCAGGACGCCAAGGACGCCATCGTGGCGGCCCGGGCCGCCTTCCCGGCCTGGTCGGGCATGCCGTGGGAGGAGCGGGTAGCGATCATGCGCCGCGCCGCCGACATCATCTCCGAGCGGGTGTTCGACTACGCCGCGCTCATGGCGATCGAGGTCGGGAAGAACCGCCTCGAGGCCATGGGCGACGTCCAGGAGACCGCCGACCTCATCGCCTACTACTGCGACGCCATGGAACGGAACCACGGCTTCCAGAAGCCCATGGGCCGGCTGTCCGAGGCCGAGCACAACTACGACGTCCTGCGCCCGTACGGGGTGTGGGCCGTGATCAGCCCGTTCAATTTCCCGATGGCGCTGGCCGGCGGGCCCGTCGGCGCGGCCCTGGTCACCGGGAACGCCGTGATCCTGAAGCCCTCGAACGCCGGAGCGTTCATGGGCGTGAAGCTGTACGAGGCGCTGCACGACGCCGGAGTCCCGGCGGGCGCGTTCCACATGATCACCGGACCCGGCTCCCAGGTCGGACAGGAGCTGCAGGACAACCCCGAGGTCGACGGGATGACCTTTACCGGCTCCTACGACGTCGGGATGGGGATCTTCCGGAACTTCCCGAAGGACTTCCCGAAGCCGGCCATCTGCGAGATGGGCGGCAAGAACCCCGCCATCGTGTCCGCGAAGGCCGACCTCGACAAGGCCACCGACGGCGTGATGCGCAGCGCGTTCGGATTCGGCGGGCAGAAGTGCTCGGCCACGTCGCGCGTGTACGTCCAGCGCGAGGTGTACGACGAGTTCGTCCGCCTGCTGAAGGAGAAGGCCGAGAAGATCAAGGTCGGCGATCCGCTCCACAAGGAGAACTGGCTGGGGCCGGTCATCAACGAGGACGCCGTGTCGACGTTCGAGGAGGCGGCCGAGGAGGCCCGCAAGAACGGCACGATCGTCGCCGGCGGCTCGCGCCTGGAGGAGGGCGATTACGCCCGCGGGAACTTCGTCCAGCCGACCGTCGCCGAGGTTCCGCTGGACAACTGGATCTGGAAGAAGGAACTGTTCGTGCCCTTCGTGGCCGTGGGCCCGGTCGACTCGCTGGATCAGGCCTTCGAGCTCGCGAACTCCACGGAATACGGCCTGACGGCCGGATTCTTCAGCGAGGACCAGTCGGAGGTCGACCGGTTCCTCGACAACATCCAGGCCGGTGTGGTCTACGTGAACCGGCGGGCCGGCGCGACGACCGGAGCCTGGCCCGGGTACCAGCCGTTCGGCGGCTGGAAGGGCAGCGGGACCAGCGGCAAGGCCGGCGGCGGCGACTACTACGTGCAGCAGTACATGCGCGAGCAGTCCCGCACGGTGATCACCGAGTGACGTCGGCCTGGGAGGAGCTGGCCGCGGCGAGCGAGCCGCGGCTGGTCACCGACGCATTGCCCGGGCCCATGGCGCGGGAGGTGATCGAGCGCGACGCGCAGGTGACCTCGCCGTCGCTCCCGCGCGCGTACCCGCTGGTGCCGGCGCGGGGGGCCGGTTCGGTCGTCGAGGACGTGGACGGCAACCGGTTCCTCGACTTCAACGCGGGGATCGCCGTGTGCTCGACGGGCCACTCCCACCCCGCGGTGGTCGAGGCGATCAAGCGGCAGGCCGACTCGCTGCTGCACTACTCCGGGACGGACTTCTACCTGCCGGTGTACTCGGAGGTGTGCGCGCGGCTGGACGAGCTGACGACGGTCGGCGGCCCCGCGCGGTCGTTCCTGACGAATTCGGGGACCGAGGCGGTGGAGGGCGCGATCAAGCTGGCCCGCCACAAGACCGGGCGGCAGTACGTCGTGGCGTTCCTCGGCGCGTTCCACGGACGGTCGTACGGCAGCGTGTCGCTGACCGCGTCGAAGTCGCTGTACCGGGCGACGTTCGGGCCGTTGCTCCCCGGCGTGATCCACGCGCCGTACGCGAACGCGTTCCGGCCGTACAAGACCGGCGCGGACGCGTTCGGCCTGGACGGGCTGGACTACCTGCGCGACGTCGTGTTCGAGCGGCTGGCCAAGCCGTCGGAGATCGCGGCGATCGTGCTCGAGCCGATCCAGGGCGAGGGCGGGTACGTCGTCCCGCCCGCCGAGTGGGTCCGGGGGCTGCGCGAGCTGTGCGACCAGCACGGGATCCTGCTGGTCGCCGACGAGGTGCAGTCCGGCATGGGGCGCACCGGCCGGATGTGGGCCATGGAGCAGCACCACGTGGTGCCGGACATCGTCCTCGCGGGGAAGGGCATCGCCAGCGGCATGCCGCTGGGGGCCATGATCGCGCGCGAGGACCTCATGACGTGGACGACCGGGATGCACGGCTCCACGTACGGCGGCAACCCGCTGGCCTGCGCGGCGGCGCTCGTGACGTTCGACCTCATCGAGAACGAGCTGGCCGCGAACGCGGAGAAGATCGGCGGCCTGCTGCTCGACGGGCTCCGCGCTCTGGCGTCCCCGCTGATCCAGGAGGTCCGGGGCATGGGCCTGATGATCGGCATCGAGTTCGCCGACCACGACACCGCCGCGGCAGTCGAGGACGCGTGCTTCCGCCGGGGGCTGCTGGTGCTCGGGGCCGGCGACAGCGCGCTGCGGATGTCGCCGCCGCTCGTCCTGCGCGAGGACCAGGCCGAGGCCGGGCTGCGCATCTTCGGTGAGGCGCTGAACGAGGTCACCGCGGCCGGATGACCTCGTTCGTCAAGAACCTCACGGTCGACTGCGAGGACGCGCTGCGCGTGGCGCGGTTCTGGGCGGCCGCGCTGGGCTCGAACGTCGACGAGGAATCGACCCCAGAGCGGGCGTTCGTCGAGGCGTCCGGGTGGGGAGGCCCGAACATCTGGTTCCGGGGGGCGCGGGGCCCGAAGACAGCGTCAAACCGCGTGCACCTCGACCTGCGTTCCATGACCACGATGGACGAGGAGGTCTCGCGATTGATCGGTCTCGGCGCCACCGAGGTGACCCGGTACGACGACATCGTCGAGATGCAGGACCCCGAGGGCAACGAGTTCTGCGTCGAACCCGGCCTGGGCGACGGCGTCTGACGATGTCGAGCGCGGGGGGGTCCTCCAAGGTCGCGTCGATGCGTGACGCGATCGCCGACCTGGTGCACGACGGCGACACGCTGGCGATCGAGGGGTTCACCCACCTGATCTGCTTCGCCGCCGGGCACGAGATCATCCGGCAGGGCCGTCGGGATCTGACCCTGTGCCGCATGACGCCCGACGTGATCTACGACCAGATGATCGGCGCGGGCGTGGCCTCGAAGCTGGTGTTCTCTTGGCTGGGAAACCCGGGCGTGGGCTCGCTCCACGCGATCCGGCGGCGGGTCGAGGCCGCGGACGGCGCCGAGCCGCTCGAGATCGAGGAGTACTCGCACTTCGGCATGGTCTGCCGGTACACGGCCGGTGCCTCGCGGCTGCCGTTCTTCCCGCTGCGGTCGTACGAGGAGAGCGATCTGCCGGTGGCGAACCCCAGGATCGTTCCCATCGCGTCCCCCTACGACCCGGAGGACGTGGTGTACGCGGTCCCGCCGCTGAACCCCGACGTCACGATCGTCCACGCCCAACGGGCCGACGCCGACGGGAATACCCAGGTGTGGGGGCTGCTGGGGTGCCAGAAGGAGGCGGCCTTCGCCGCGGAACGCGTGATCGTCGTGTGCGAGGAGCTGGTGGAGGAGGCCGTGATCCGCGCCGACCCCAACCGCACGATCATCCCCGGGCTGATCGTCGACGCCGTCGTTGTCCAGCCCGGCGCGTGCCACCCGAGCTACGCCCAGGGCCACTACGACCGCGACAACCGGTTCTACCTGGCCTGGGACGCCATCGCCCGCGACCCCGAGCGCCTGGACGCCTGGCTACAGGAATGGGTCCACGACCTCTCGAATCACGACGAGTATCTGGCCAAGCTCGGCGACCGCTGGAACGAGCTGATCCCCGGCGAGGCCCTGAGCGGCCAGGTCAACTACGGCCGCTACGCCTGAGCGCTACCGTTCTCTCGATGAGCGAGGAGCAGGGCTCACGATGAGAGGTGCTTCGCCCGGGGATTTTCGGAAACGGATGCGTGAGTCTCTGGACGACCACCTGCGCTCGGTCGGCATCATCGTCGACGAGGTCCTCACCGTGGGAGCCCCGGTCCAGGTCATCGGTCGCCTTCCCACTGGGGAACGGTTCTATTTCCACTACCGCCACGACACCGCCTCCATGGAGGTGTGGGACGCCACCTTGGACTTCCGAGGGCCGCTTCCGGAGACTGAGGACCTTCGGTGGGTTGGCGAGCATGCCGCTTGGACCAAAGCGGAGGCCGAGAGCATGGCCAAGCAGGGGCCCGACCGTCTCATCCTGGACCTCTGGCGCAAGTATTCATCGGAAGTACGGGCCAAATGACGCGGGTGTTCCTGCGAAGTCTGGGAGAGCCTCCTTTGGCGGTTCGGGCCGAGGGGGCGTGGATCGAGGACGCCTCGGGGAAGCGGTATCTCGACGCGGCCGGAGGAGCGCTCGTCGTCAATCTCGGGCATGGGGATCCGGACGTCGTTCGGGTGTTGTCGGAACAAGCCGGGCGGGTCGACTACGTGCACGGGACGCAGTTCACGACCGAGGTGCTCGAAGCGTACGCGGACGAGCTGGCGGAGGTGCTGCCGCTGAACTCGCCGCGGGTGTATCCGGTGAGTGGCGGGAGCGAAGCGATCGAGACCGCGTTCAAGCTGGCCCGGGCCTACCACCTGGCCCGGGGCGAGACGTCCCGGCACCGGATCGTGGCCCGGTGGGGTTCGTACCACGGGAACACGCGTGGGGCCCTCGACGCGTCGGGGCGCGAGCCGCTGCGTCGGCCGTACGAGCCCTGGCTGGGGCAGGCGATTCACGTTCCGGCCGCCTACGAGTACCGGTGCCCGGTGCCGGCGCATCCGGACGGATGCGGTGCGGCGCACGCGGAGGCGCTCGACCGCGCGATCGTGGAGGCCGGCCCCGACACCGTGGCCGCGTTCGTCGCGGAGCCGGTCGCGGGCGCCACCCTCGGCGCCGCCGTCCCCCCGGACGACTACTGGCCCGCGATCGCCGAGGTCTGCCGGCGCCACGGTGTGCTGCTGATCGCCGACGAGGTGATGACGGGGTTCGGACGCACCGGGCGGTGGTTCGGATGCGACCACTGGGGCGTGCGGCCGGACATCCTCACGGCCGGGAAGGGGGCGTCCTCCGGCTACTGGCCGCTGGGGCTGTGCGTTGCGAGCGGCAAGGTGCACGACACCGTCATGGAATCCGGGTTCGTCCACGGGTTCACGTACTCCCACCACGCGATCGGCGCCGCGGTCGGGAGGGCGGTGCTCGCGAAGCTCCGCGACGGCGGACTGGTCGAGCGGAGCCGCGCGCTGGGGGAGCGCTTGCTCAAGGAGCTCACCGCCGGGCTGGCCGACCTGCCGCCCGTCGGCGACGTCCGCGGGCTCGGCACGATGATCGGCGTGGAGCTCGTCCGCGACCGTTCCACCAAAAAACCGATCCCGCGCGCCGACCGGGCCGCGGAACGGGTCGTCGCAGCGGCCAAGTCCGACGGGCTCCTGCTGTATTCCAGCACCGGGTGCGCCGACGGCACGAACGGCGACCTGGTCATGGTCGGACCGCCGTTCACCCTCACCGACGACGAGGCCGACCTGCTGGTCGAACGGACGGCCGCCGCCATCGCTACGCTCAAGGGGTGATCCGCACACCCCCGAACCCGTGAGCGACCGGGTCTCGCTCGTCGTCACGCCGGAGGCCCGCGCCTACGACCATGGGCCGCAGCATCCGCTCCGGCCGGACCGCGTGCTGCTGACGTGGGACCTGATCCGCGCGTACGGCATCCTCTCGAACGGCAACGTCGCCGAGACGGCGGGCCGCGTCGCCACCGACGACGAGGTCGCCCTGGTCCACACCGGGGACTTCATCGACGCCACGAAGCGGGCCGGGCACGGGGAACGGGGCGACTGGTCGCGGTTCGGCTACGGGGCCGGCGACAACCCGATCTTTCGGAACATGCACGAGGCCGGCGCGGCCGTCGCCGGGGCCTCCATCGTCTCCGCCGAACGCGTCTTACAAGGCGACGACCACGCGTTCAACGCCGCCGGCGGGCTGCACCACGCGATGCCCGACCGGGCCTCGGGGTTCTGCGTCTACGACGACCCCGCCATCGCCATCCGGTGGCTCCTGGAACACGGCGTGGAACGCGTCGCGTACGTCGACGTGGACGTCCACCACGGCGACGGCGTGCAGGCCGTCTTCTACGAGGAGCCGCGCGTGCTCACGATCTCGATCCACGAGTCCGGGCGGTACCTGTTCCCGGGCACCGGCTTCGAGAACGAACGGGGTCGCGGGGCGGCAGAAGGAACGAAGGTGAACGTCCCCCTCGCCCCGATGACCGACGACGAGGCCTGGCTGCACGCGTTCCGGGCGAACGTCCCGGACCGTGTCCGCGAGTTCCGCCCGGACGTCCTGGTCACGCAGCTGGGGTGCGACACGCATGCCACCGACCCACTGGCGCACCTGCAGCTCACCACCCGGGCGTACCGGGAGGCCGCGCGGTCCCTGCACGAGCTCGCGCACGAGGTCGCGGGCGGGCGGTGGGTGGCCACCGGCGGGGGTGGGTACCAGTGGGCCTCGGTGGTGCCCCGGGCCTGGACGATCTTCTTCGCCGAGATGGCCGGCGCCGAGCTGCCGGACCATCTGCCGGACGAGTGGCTGGCCGAAGCCAGGGCCCGCTCTGGCGGGGAGGTCCCGGACACGCTGACCGACCTGCCGATCGAGCGCCGGGAGCGATCCTGGTGGTGAGCCCGTGAGCCCGGCGGCGAGCGGCGCGGAGGGCCTGGACGCCCCCCGGACCAAGCTGATGTGCACCCTGGGCCCGGCCACGTCCGGCGTCGACGCCGTCGTGCGACTGGCAGAGGCCGGCGCGGACATCTTTCGGGTGAACTTCTCCCACGGGTCCGACGATGAGCACCGTCGCGCGGTCGACGACGTTCGCGGCGCCGAGGAGCGCATCGGCCGCCCGCTGGCGGTGCTGGCCGACCTCCCCGGCCCGAAGGTCCGGCTCGGGAAGCTCCGCGGCGAGAAGGTCCAGCTGAAGCAGGGGAGCGCGTTCGAGCTTCGCCCGGGAGGCGGCTCCTCGGGCCACGTGCCGGACGAGGAGGGCGACGAACGGGGAGCGGTGGTCGGCTACGATGGCCTGGCCCACGACCTGGAGGTGGGCGACCGGATCCTCCTGGCCGACGGCGCTGTCGAGCTGCGGGTCGCCTCCATCGACGGCGACGTTGTCTCGACGGAGGTCGTTCGCTCGGGAAAGGTCGGCTCCGGCCAGGGGGTGAACGTCCCCGCCGAGAAGCTCGGCCTCCCAGCCGTGACCGACCGCGATCGCGCGGGGCTGGAGCTCGCCCTCGACACCGGCGTCGACGGGCTGCTGCAGTCGTTCGTTCGGGCCGCGTCGGACGTCCAGGAGCTCCGCGACCTCATGGGCCGCCACCCGCTCCCGATCATGGCCAAGATCGAGACCGCGCCGGCCATCACCGCGTACGACGACATCCTGGCGTGGGCCGAGGGGATCATGGTCGCCCGCGGCGACCTCGGCGTGGAGCTGCCGATGGAGGAGATCCCGATCCTGCAGAAGGAGCTGATCGGCAGGGCTCGGGGCAGGGGCGTTCCCGCCGTCGTGGCCACCCAGATGCTCGAGTCGATGCAGCACTCCCAGCAGCCGACCCGAGCCGAAGCGAACGATGTCGCCAACGCGGTGCTCGACGGCGCCGACGCCGTGATGCTCTCCGCCGAGACGGCCGTGGGGGAGTACCCGGTCGAGGCGGCGGAGGCCGCGACTCGCATCGCCGCGTACGCGGAGCAGCGCGGCCGGGAGTTCCTGCTGGCCCGCCCGGACTGCCGACACCAGGATCAGGCCGCCGCCATCGCCCACGCGGCCGCGGATGTGGTGGCCCGCCACCCCGACGTGGTCGCGATCGCCTGCTATACACGCAGCGGCGGCACCCCGCGGCTGCTGGCCATGGAGCGGCCGGGCGTCCCGATCTTCGTGCTCGTCCCCGACGAGCGCGTCCGCCGGCGGCTCTGCGTGATCTGGGGGGTCCAGCCCCTCCCCGCCGAGATGCCTCAGAACACCGACGAGATGATCGAGCACATGGACCGCGCCCTGGTCGACCGCGACCTGGCGAAGGACGGCCAGCCCGTGGTCATGGTGGCGCCCGCCCCCCTGGGCCGCGCACACACGAACCTCCTGAAGATCCACCGCCTGGGCAGCCCGGCCGACTGACCGGGGGCTCCTGGCGGGGTCAGTGGGTCCGATGGGCCGGTCGGACGGCGGACGGCGGCTCGTCCGGGTACGGCTGTGGTCCGGCGATGTACTGAGCCAGACGCTGGAAGGCCCACTCGAGGGGCTCGGGAGCCTGCCCAACCTGCCAGTCCGATCGCTGCCATGACTCCGCTCTTGGCATGGGAACTGAAGGCGACCTCGCACCTCTGGCGCGCCATGCCGACGTAGGCGACGTCGAAGCGCCGAAGCGGAGGTCGCCATCGGAGGAGGGAGTAGATTCCGCGAATCCCCATTGGAACGTTGGCGATCTCCGAGAGGGCGCCAGGAGGATGGGTACTTCTCCCCGCGCTCGGTTGGGTGGGGCAGCGCCAACTGAAGAAGGCTTATCCTCGCGCTCCCAGGCCGTCCGGAGGCCGTGTCCCAAGGAGGTCACACATGTCCGCAAGACTTCGTCCGTCTCCCGCCCTGATCGTCGCGTCACTCGCCTTGTTCGTCGCGCTCGGTGGAACGGCGTTCGCGGTGACCTCGATCAACGGGAGTTCGATCGTCGACCACACGATCCGAGGCCGCAAACTCGTCAACAACACGCTGACCGGGACGCAGGTCAATGAGTCGACCCTCGGCCTGGTGCCCACGGCGAGCAACGCCAGAACGGTCGGCGGCCTCACAGTGCGCAAGGTGTTCTACGCCCCGGGCACCGCGACCGGAACAGCGACCAAGCTCGTGTCGCTCGGCGGGCTCACGGTCAAAGCGGTATGCGTGCCTGGAGGCGGTGGCTTGGGCATTGTCCAGATTCTCGCGACGACCGCGTTCACCCACGCGCACCTCGCGTCGGTGATGTGGAACAGCGGCAGCGGCGGCCAGGCCGACGGGCTGCACGTGACGGACTTCAGTGGCCAGACCGAGGATCTGACCGACTCCAACGACTGGGGCGAGACGACGTTCACCTACACGAGGTCGGGCGGGGTTGTCGTGGGCGGCGACCTGACATTCGACGACAGCGAAATCATCGGCGGGAACATCTTCGGCCACACGGCCAAGTGCCTGATCAGTGGCTTCGTCACTTCGAGCGCTGCGAGCTAGGCAAACGACTCACGTGCGGCAGCACGTACGGGCGCTCATCGTCTACCTCGATCAACCCTGGGCCCAAGATCCGCGAGTTACCCCCCGGGCGTAGGCGGGTTCACAGGTACGCATGCGAAGGGATGGGCCGGAGGGCGTTCGCGAGGCCATTGGCGCCTGTGGCAGCGGCTTGTCGGGCCCCATGGGAGACGCTCTCGCCTGTGCGCCCGTGGGTAACTTGGCACCGTATGGCGGCCGCACCAGTCAATCCGCCGAAGTGTCTCCGAATCGCCGCGCTGCCTCGCTCATTCCCCAGCGGTAGAGAGGCGGAGTCAGGACGCGGAAGGCTTGCCCGACGGCTGCCCACCGAGGAACGCTGTACTCGGGAGCGATGCCCCGCTCGATCACGGTGGCGATGGCCCGAGCGATCTTCTCCGGCTTCAGCAGGAGCGGCTCGGGCACCTGGCTGTTGGGGAACCCCTCCGTGGCGACGAACCCAGGGTTCACTGCCGTGACGAGAATCCCCTCCTTGCTGAGAGATACGTTCAAGGACTCGGAGAAGGCCACCACGGCGTGCTTCGTCGCCGAGTACACCGACACGCTGGGCGTCGCGTAGCGCCCGGCGAGCGAGGCGACGTTGACCAGGTGTCCGCGCTTCCGGTCGAGGAACGCCGGGAGGAACACCTTCGTCGCGTGGACCACCGACACGAAGTTGACCTCGATGCATCTGTCGATGTTCTCGATGGAGGCCTGGGCGAGCGGCCCGGGACCGGGGATGCCGGCGTTGTTCACCAGCACGTCCACGTGCTCGTACGTGCGCAGGGTCTCGTCGCGAAGGCGTTCCAGGTCCTCCAGCGAGGTCACGTCGACCGCAACCGGCAGCGCCCGGCCGCCCTGCGCGGCGATGTTCTCGGCCAGCTTCTTCAGCCGGTCCTCACGGCGCGCCGCGAGCACCAGGTTCGCTCCACGGGAGGCGAGCTGCCAGGCCGTCGCCTTCCCGATCCCGGACGACGCGCCCGTAACGACCGCCACGGAGTCCTTGAGGTCCATGTCGCCTCCTCGATGTACTGCAGTCCGGGGCGGCCGGTGGGCCGGCGGTGTTCCCGCGACCCATCCCTACAATGGCAGGCCGGATGGCCATCCACCCACACGAGCGCGTCGGGACCGCGGACCGCCGCTGGACGCCCGCTCCCCACACCGAGGAGGAGCTCATCGACGCCACGCTGCGCGGCGGCATGGCCGGCGTGGTCAGCCATCCCATGGACAACGTCCTGTGGAAGATCGGGCTGCTGTGCGACGGCAACCCCGACTCGCAGTTCGGCCTGTCCGGCGTCGACGTCCTGACCCGGCAGGAGGTCCTGGCGCTGGTCGGCGAGGCCTCCGGGTTCGAGCCCGACCCGCTCATCCGGTTTGGGCCGGTCCGGGTCCGGCCGGAACCGATCCTCGCGGAGTGCCGGGCCATGGGCGACCGGCTGGCGCTGGCCTGCGAGCGGGAGGAGCGCGTCGTGCTCGCCACCGGACATCCGACGGGGCTCATCCAGCTGTGGACCGAGCTCGGTCGCATCCTGGAGCGGCTGGGGTGCACGATCCTGCGCCCAGCGGATGGCGTGACCTGGGAGGAACCCGAGCGGCGCGTTCCCCGCCGCCAGATCCGCTACCTGAACGGCGTGGCGGTGCTGACCGACCGGGCCTCGGCCCGCCACACGCACAGTCCCCGACCGATGCAGATCATGCTCGAGGACACGACGCCCGACCTGGTCGTCGCCGACCACGGGTTCGCCGGCGCGGCCATCGAGGCCGGCGTCGACTCGGTGTCCGTCGCGGACGTGAACGACCCCGCGCTGATCGTGGCCAAGGCCCAGGGCCGGACGGAGGTCGTGGTGGTCATGGACGACAACGTGCGCCCCGAGGCGTACTGGCCCTGCTATCAGGCCGCCTGCGAGCGCCTGCCGCTCGACCGCCTCCCCGCGTAGCTACACGAACGAGCCGAGCGTGATCCCCCCGTCCACGACCAGGACGGCGCCGGTGACGAACGACGCCGCGGGGGAGCAGAGGAACAGTGCGGCTCCGGCCACCTCCTCGGGCGTCCCGAATCGGCCCAGCGGCGTGCCCCGGGTGATCTCTTCCTCGAACCCGGGGATGTTCTGCCGGGGGGCCGAGCTCATCGGCGTGTCGATCCACCCGGGGGCGAGCGCGTTCACCCGCACGCCCGCGGGCCCCCACTCCCGCGCGGTGGTCTTCGTGAGCTGGATCATCGCGGCCTTGGCCGAGCCGTAGTACGAGACACCCGGCGTCGCCGTCAGCCCGGCCACGCTGGCCACGTTCAGGACGCATCCCGAGCCCCTCCCCAGCAGCGCCGGCGCCACCGCGTGCATCGCGTACACGGCCGAGAGGTAGTTCACCCGGAAGTACTTCTCGAACCCCTCGAGCTTCGTGCTCTCGAACGAGGACATGAACGGCGCGGCGCCGGCGTTGTTCACCAGGATGTCCAGCCCGCCCAGCTCGTCCTCGGTCCGGGCCACGAGCCGGGCGACGGCCTCCCGGTCGGCCACGTCGGTGGGGACCGCCAGGGCGCGGCGGTCCAGCGCGTCGACCTCCTTGGCCACGGCCTCGAGCTCGTCCACGCCGCGGGCGGCGATCGCCACGTCGGCGCCGGCTCCGGCGAACGCCAGCGCGATGGCGCGCCCGATCCCCTTGCTCCCCCCGGTGATCAGGGCGACCCGGCCTTCCAGCGAGAACGGCGACGTCATCCCGGCTCCTTCGATCGAGGTGGTGCCATGGAACCACAGGCCGCCCGGCGTGTCCCGGCCGGGCGGCGCTGAGTAGAATTCCTGCCGACAGGAGCCCTCGAAGGCGTGTCGCGACGACGAAGAAGCTGCCCCGCAAGGGGCGACGCGAGACCGATCCGTTGACCAGCGAGCGAGGAGTGGGAACGAACCGGAAGGCGAACGTGGACGTTCGCCGGAGCGCACCCGTGCTCCGGCGACGTGCGAGCGCACCGCCGAACGCCCCGGCGAACGACAACGGATAGGTCGCGACTTCGCGCAGCGACGCGCGCTCCGAGGGCACGAGCCATCGGAGGGCGTGGTGGACGAACATCAGTCGCTCGTCGAGCGTGCCGTGGGCACCGCTCGCACGGTGGTCCTGTTCGGCGGTCTCGACTCCGGCAAGACCACGACCGCCACGATGATGGTCCGGGCCGCGCTGGCGGCCGGCCGCTCGCCCGCCTACCTCGACGCCGACCCCGGCCAGAAGTCGGTCGGCCCCCCCACGACGGTCGGTCTGAAGATGATCGCCTCGGAGGAGGACCTGCTGCCCGACGCGCTGTGCGGCGCGGACGCCATCGGGTTCGTGGGCGCGACCACCCCGCAGGGGAACCTGCTGCCGCTGATCACCGGCGCCGCGCGCCTCCAGGCCCTGGCCTTCGAGCGCGGCGCCGACTTCGTCGTGGTGGATACCAGCGGGCTGGTCTCCGGCGTGTACGGGCAGCTGCTCAAGTACCACAAGGTGGAGATGCTCCGGCCCGAGCTGGTGGTCGGGCTCCAGCGCGGGGAGGAACTGGATCCGCTGCTCGGCATCATCCGGCGGTTCTTCGAGTGCGACGTGACCTCGCTGCCGGTCCACCCCGAGGTCCGGCCGACCTCCGTGGAGCAGCGGGCCGCGAATCGCGAGGCGGCCATGGCCCGCTACTTCGTCGAGCCGCTCCAGCGGTGGCGCGTGAAGCCCACGGTGTTCATGCCGGCCCTCCCGGCGTTCTTCGACCTGACGGAGCTCGACCGGCTGGTCGTCGGTCTCGCCGACGGCGCCGGCGGCTACCCGGGCATCGGCTACCTCGAGCACGCGGGCGAGGAGGGCACGCTCCGGCTGATCTCGCCGGTGGCGGAGGCGCCCAAGGCCCTCCGACTGGGTTCCGTCCGGATCGACGAGGAATACCGGGCCAAGCGCGTCGATCTCCGCAACCTGTTCGGCACCGACTGAGCCCGACCTGTCGTCCGCGGGCGTGAGCGACTAAACTCCCACGGCCCGCCCGTACATCGAAAATCGAACGCAAGGAGTAGGCGAACTCGTGCCTTCGCTCGTCAAGAAGCGCCGCAAGAAGATGCGGAAGAAGAAGCACAAGAAGCTGCTGAAGCGCACGCGCCACCAGCGGCGTCAGCAGGGCCGCTAGGCGGCTGGGGGCCGGGACGCGGCTCGTGACCCGCCCGATCGTCTTCCTCACCGACTACGGGCTCGACGACGAGTTCGTCGGCGTGTGCCACGGCGTGATCACGCGCATCGCGCCCGACGCCCGCGTGATCGACCTCAGCCACGGGATCCCGCCCCAGGACGTGCTCCGCGGGGCGCTGGTCCTCGCGGCCGCACTGCCGTTCATGCCCGAGGACGCCGTGTACCTGGCGGTCGTGGATCCCGGCGTGGGTGGCCCGAGAGGCGCGATCGCGGTGCAGACGGCGTTCGGCCCCCAGCTGGTCGGACCCGACAACGGATTGCTGTCCCTGGCCTGGGCGGCGCTGGGCGGCGCTGAGACCGCCGTGGAGATCACGGCGCCGGACGTCCTGCTGGAACCCCTGTCCGCGACCTTCCACGGGAGGGACGTCTTCGCGCCCGCCGCCGCGCACCTGGCCAACGTCGCGGACCTCCGGGACCTGGGGCCGGAGGTGGCGGTCGACGAGCTCCAGCACGTGCACGTGCCGGCGCCGGACATCACCGACGGGGAGCTGGCCGCCGTGGTCCTGGGCGTCGACCGGTTCGGCAACCTCCAGCTCAATGCGAAGCCGGACGACCTGGCCGAGGCCGGGCTCGAGGGAGTGCAGCGACTTCGTCTTCGACACGCCACCGCGGCGACGGAGGTCACGCCCGCCCGGACCTTCGAGGACGTCCCGCCCGGCGAGCTCGCGCTCATCGAGGATTCGGCCGGTTTCCTCGCCGTGGCGGCCAACCGCGGCAGCGCTGCCAGCGTGCTCCGCATCTCGGCGGGCACGCAGCTCGTGCTGTCGACCTGACGAGCGCCGCTAACAGCAGAAGAGTGACAAATTCCTGGATTTCTGCTTGACCGGGCCGATCGCGCGGGCCTATAGTCGTTGGTGAACGCCGCTGGGGCCCTCGGGTTCCGGCGGTGTTCGCTTTTGGGGCCTGAAATCCGCATCACGGCCAGAAATGTCCCTAGGCGCGTCCGGTAGTCTGCCTGCATGGGACAGCGCGTCCTCATCACCGGTGTCTCGCGGTACCTGGGCGGGAAGCTCGCCCAAGCCCTGGAGAAGGACCCGGACGTCGACTACGTCGTGGGGGTGGACCTCGACGAGCCGGAGGTCGACCTCGAGCGCACCGAGTTCGTGCGCGCCGACATCCGCAACCCCCTGGTCGTCAAGGTCCTGCAGACGACCGAGGTCGACACCGTCGTCCACCTGTCGATCGTCACGACGCCGACGCGGGTGGGCGGGCGGACGAACATGAAGGAGTTCAACGTCATCGGCGCCATGCAGCTGTTCGCCGCGTGCCAGAAGGCCGAGTCGGTGAAGAAGCTGATCATGAAGTCGACGACGGCGGTGTACGGGTCGGACCCGCGCGACCCCGCGGTGTTCACCGAGTCGGACCAGTCCCGGAGCGTCCCTCGCACCGGCTTGATGAAGGACGCGGTCGAGCTGGAGCGCTACGCGCGCGACTTCGGCCGGCGGCGCTCCGACGTCGACGTCACGATCCTGCGGTTCGCCAACTTCATCGGCCCGGACATCGAGACCACGCTGACCCGCTACTTCCTGCTCCCGGTGATCCCGACGGCCATGGGATACGACCCCCGGATCCAGCTCATCCACGAGGACGACGCACTCGAGGTGCTGCACCGGGCCGTCCGGGAGTCCCACCCGGGCATCTACAACGTGGCGGCGGACGGCGTCGTGTACCTCTCGCAGGCCGTGCGGCTGCTGGGGCGGCCCCCCCTGCCGGTGATCCTGCCGCTCGCCCGGCCGCTGGCGAACCTGCTGAAGCGTGCCGGGAAGGTCGATTTCGCCACGGACCAGCTGGAGTTCCTGCTGTACGGGCGCGTGGTCGCCAACGAGCGGCTCAAAGAGGAGTTCGGCTCCGCGCCGCGTTTCACGACGCCGGAGGCGCTGAAGGACTTCGTGATCCGCCGGCGGCTCCGGCAGGTCGTGAGCGCCGAGCGGGCGGCCCAGTGGGAGCGGGAGCTGTACGGGTTCCTCCGCCGCAAGGGGCAGGAACGCTTCGAGGCGAGCAGGGTGTGAGGGGGCCGGCATGGCGCAGGTGATCTCGCTGGACGACGCGCGGCAGCGGACCGCGGCGGGGCAGTGCCAGGCCATGACTGCCGCCGGACGCCGGTGCCGGCGCAAGGCGATCGGGGGGACGGGTTTCTGCACCGTCCACCTTCCCGACCGCCCCGAGCGCATCGGCCCGTTCTCGGCGGAGGCCGTGGAGGACGTGCTCGACTTCGTCCGCCGCCGGCTCACCGGCGAGTACGAGATCGACGAGTTCGGCTTCGACCGCGAGCTCACCGAGCGCCTCGCCCCCCTGATGAAGCCCATCGGCCAGTACTACTGGCGGATCGACTGGCGGGGCCTGGAGAACGTCCCTTCGGAGGGCGCCGCGCTGCTCGTCTCGAACCACGCCGGGACGATCCCGGTCGACGCCCTGGTCGTGAAGTTCGGGCTGCTGAACGAGCACCCGGCGAAGCGCCACCTCCGGCTGCTCGCCGCCGACCTGGCGTTCCGGCTGCCGTTCTCGGGCCCCGGTGCCCGCAAGATGGGCAACACGCTGGCCTCGCAGGAGGACGCGTTCCGCCTGCTGAAGAAGGGCGAGCTGGTCGGCGTGTTCCCCGAGGGGTACAAGGGCGTGGGCAAGGGCTGGCGGGAGCGGTACCGGCTGCAGCGCTTCGGCCGCGGCGGGTTCATCGAGCTCGCCCTCAAGGCCAAGGTGCCGATGATCCCCGTGGCGGTCGTCGGCTCCGAGGAGATCTATCCGATGATCGGCAACTTCAAGCTGCTGGCCCGCCTCGGAGGCTTCCCGTACTTCCCGATCACGCCGTTCTTCCCCTGGCTCGGCCCCCTCGGGGCGATCCCCCTGCCGTCGAAGTGGATCATCGAGTTCGGCGAACCGATCACCACCGATCAGTTCGACGACGACGCCTGGCAGGACGCCATGCTGGTCTTCAACGAGACCGACCGCATCCGCGACCAGATCCAGCAGATGCTCTACCGGAACCTGATGTCCCGCCGCTCTGCGTTCTTCTAGCGATCCGGACGTCCCGTCGCGAGGCCTCTGATGGAGTTCGGTGCGCATCTTCCGCTCATGACCTGGAGGGACGAGGAGCTCCCATCGCTCATCTCCCTGACCGATTACGCCGGCCTCGCGAACCAGCTCGGGATGGCGTGGATCACCGCGAACGATCACCTCGTGTACGGACGGCCGTGGCTGGACGGTCCGGTGGCGCTTGCCGCGGTACTGCCGGCCATCGGCGAGATGAGGGTGGGGACGACGGTCGCGCTTCCCGTCGTCCGCGGCCCGGTTCCCCTCGCGAAGGCGTTCGCCGCGATCGACCGGCTGTCGGGCGGACGGCTGGTCGTGGGCGTCGGGCCGGGTTCGTCCGAGCGGGACTACCGGGCGGCCGGGATCGCGTGGGAGGAGCGCTGGCCCAGGTTCGAGGAGGCCGTCCACGCCCTTCGGGCGCTCCTGCGACCGGGCGGCGCGACGTTCGAGGGCGCGTTCTACTCGACGGAGGGGATGGAGCTGCTCCCGGCCCCCGCCCAACCCGGTGGGCCGCCGATCTGGCTGGGGAGCTGGGGGTCGGCCGCCGGTCTGCGGCGTGTGGCGCGCCTCGCCGACGGATGGCTGGCCTCCGGATACAACGCGACGCCCGAGTCGTTCGGTGACGCGCGGCAACGCCTGGGCGAGCATCTGCAGCATGCGGGCAAGGATCTGAGCCGGTTTCCGAACGCGGTCGCATCGATGTTCATGTACGTGACCGAGGACGCGTCGGTCGCCGACGCGGTCCTGACCGACGTGATCGGGCCCGCGCTGCGCCGCCCGCCCGAGGAGCTTCGAGAGCGACTGCTCGTCGGGCCGGCGGGGGAGTGCGCGGACAAGCTCGCGCGGTACCAGGCCGAGGGTGCCGAACGCGTGCTCGTCTGGCCGGTCGGCGACCCGCTCGATCAGCTCGAACGGTTTCACGACACCGTCCTGACCAGGCTCGACGCCGGATGAGCCTCCGCTCGCGGGTACCATCGAGCATGCCCCCCGAAGCGCCCGTCGCCGCGAGCGGACCGCTCCTCCTCGCGGACATCAGTGGCTATACGTCGTTCCTGCGGCTGGTCGCCGTGGCGCACGCGGACGACGCGTTCGCGGGTGGAGTCGTCCCGGACGCCTACGCGATGATGTCGAGCCTGCTCGACGGGATCGTCGGGCGGTTGGTCCCGCCGTTCACGCTGTCGAAGCTCGAGGGCGACGCGGTCTTCACCTATGCGATGGATGAGCCTCAGCTCCCCCGGGGAGCGGCCGTGCTCGACTGTCTCGTCGGGTGCTACGCGGAATTCCGGCGCCGGCTGGGTTCCGCACGCGGCATCTGGACCTGCAGCTGCGACGCCTGCTCGCGGATCGACGACCTCGACCTCAAGTTCGTCCTCCATGCGGGCCCGTTCGTGATCCAGTCGATCGCGGGCGGGCAGGAGCTCGTCGGGCCCGAGGTCGTGATGGCACACCGCCTGCTGAAGACCCGAGCGGCCGAGGTCGTGGGCAATGGGGCGTACGCACTCATCACCGAGCCGGCGACGGCCCGGTTCGAGATCCCGACCGACGACGCGCTCTCGGTCGTCGAGCATTACGAGCACTACGCGCCGATCCGCGCGAACGTCTACCCCCTGCGAGACGCGCCGTTGACGTGATGAACGACCGTAGACACGGTCGTTGGCTTCCAGCAGAACATCCCAAGTCTGAGGGTCCGTGCACGTTGCGGTGGTTGGGGAGTCACGCAGCCCATGCGTTGGGAGGGGGAGACGTGAGGCGGTCCAGGGGGGAACGGCCGAGTCGTGCGGTGGGAGCCCGAGGTGGAGCGGACGTTCCGCCCGGTCTTTACACGATCCGCCCATTCGCTCAGGATGACCTCGACTGGGAGTGTCCATAGGGGTTGTCACCGGTTGGCGCCGACTGTGCCGGTGATTCCAGGGAGGGCCACGTGAATCGTTCGAAGGGTGGGTTGCCGACGTCCGTCGGCCGCGCCGCGATCGCGCTCGCCGCAGTCGCGGTGGCCGTCGCACCAGTGGCGCTGGCCATACCGGCGTCCGCCTCGACGATCGTCGTGAACTGCCCGGGCGCGGACCTCCAGACCAGGATCGACGCGGCGACCCCGGGGGACACGCTCCTCATCAAGGGGACCTGCGTCGGCAACTTCAGCGTCGACGAGAACCTCACGCTGAAGGGCAACCCGACCGCGACCATCGACGGCGACGACTCGGGGACCACGCTCACGATCCCCACCACGCGCCTCGTCCACCTGATCGACCTGACGATCTCCGGCGGCTCGGCGATGATCGGAGCGGGGATCAACCGGCCGGGCTCCGGCCACCAGGCCCTCACCCTGAACGGCGTGACGGTCGAGAACAACTTCGCGTCGGGAAGCGCCGCCCAGGGTGGAGGGATCCTCTCGAGCGGCGGTCCGCTCCGGCTGACGAGGTCCCGGGTCGTCGGCAACCGGGCGACGAGCTCGGACCCGGTGAACGCCTTCGCGCTCGGTGGGGGGATCGTCTCGTCCGGTCGCGTCACGCTCGTCGACTCGACCGTGAGCTTCAACCGGGCCATCGCGACCTCGTCGGGTGGCTCCACGTTCACCGAGGGTGGCGGCATCATCGCGAGCGGCGGGGGGCTCGTGCTCAGCCACTCCCACGTGGACGCCAACCACGCCTCGGGGGTCGGGGCGAATCAGGCCGTGGCGGAGGCCGGGGGGTTCGCCTCGAACGGGAAGGGCTTCACCATGGAGGGGTCCACGATCAGCGGGAACGTCGTCTCGGCATCGACCACGGCCGGGACGAACATCGCCGCGGGGATCGTCGCGGGCGCCTCCGTGATCACCGACACGGGAGTGGTGGCGGGATCGGTCATCTCCGGCAACCGCGCGATCGGCACCTCGTTCGGAGGCGGCGGCATCGGGGTGGCCGGGGGCTTGAGCGCCACCGCCACCGGACGGATCACCATCGACCGCAGCAGGATCACCGGCAACATCCTGTCGGCGAACGGGGCCACTACGGCGAACGCAGCCCAAGGCGGCATCGCCGGCGGTCCCTTCACGATCCGCTCGTCGTCGATCTCGAACAACTCGGTGACCGCGCACAGTGGGAGCGGCGCGGCCACGACCCAGGCGGCGGGGCTCTCCTCAGAGGGGGAGCTTTCCATTTCGAAGTCGACGATCGACCAGAACCACGCCACCGCCGAATCCGACAGCGGCGACGCGACCTCGCTGGCCGGCGGGCTGTTGGGCGGGAGCCCCGTCACGATTACCGCATCCACGATCAGCCGGAACACAGTGAAGGCGACCGCCCAGGGAGCCCACACCGCCGACGCCAGGGCGGGCGGCCTGAGCCTGAGCGGCTCCGACCCCGAGAAGATCACGAACTCGACCATCGCCGGCAACCTCGTGCGGGCCGAGTCCGACGCCGGGACGGGCACCGCGGTCGCCACCGGTGGCGGGATCCTGGCGAACGCGAACTCGCTCCTGTTGACCAACACCACGGTTGCCAGGAACCTGGTCGGCGGTGTGGCCGTCACCACGACATTCGAGGGCGGCGGCCTGCGCGTGGACGGCGGGACCACGAAGCTGAAGGCGACGATCCTTGGGCTGAACACTGCCCCGGCTGCCGGCGGGCCGAACTGCTCCGGCCCGGTGGGTCGCAGGGCAACAACGTGCTGGGGACGACCACGGGGTGCACGTTCGCGAACAAGCCGAGCGACAAGCTCAACAAGAACCCGAAGCTGGGCGCCCTGGCGGACAACGGCGGGCCGACCCTCACGCTGGCCCTGCTGACCGGCAGCCCCGCCCTGAACGTGATCCCGCCGGTGTCGTGCGCCGTGACCGTCGACCAGCGAGGCGTGCATCGGCCGCAGGGCCTGCGGTGCGACGTCGGCTCGTTCGAGCGCCAGGTCTGAGCGGACGCCTCGGCGGGACGGCCGCGATTTCGGCCGCCCGCCTGTCTGGGCGGATGTCAGGCGAGGTGCCAACCTGGTCTCAGATTGACGGGGAACCCTTGTTCCGAACCAGCGATGCCGCCATGCTCCATTCGCGTCCTGCCCGAGAGGAGTCCCCCATGCGCAAATTGCTCGCTTCGTTCGTCCTCTTTGCCGGAGGCTCCGTGAAGATCCACACGGGTCACGGGTCCAACACGCACGTGAACCGGTACTGGGGAAACGGGTCCTACATCTGGAACAACGACGGCGACACCGGAACGCTGCTTCGCTCCACCGGGGCGAAGGTCGACTCGTGCAACTACAGCGGCAGTGGCAGCTCGGTCACCTGTTGAGCGCCGCGACGTGATGAGGAAACGTCGAATGACTCGACTGCGCACTGCGTGGGTCGTGGCCTTCGTGCTGCTCGTGGCGTGCGGGCATGGGGTGCCGCCGAAGCCTTCGATCTCGGATCCGCCCGCGCCGGCGTCGCCGCTCTCCACCCCAAGCGTCCGTGCCCCGTCGCCGAGCATTCCCTCGTCGCCTTCGCAGCCCGCGCCCCATCCTCCATCGGCGGAGCCGACGGTGATCGTTCCCGACGTCGTCGGTCTCACCAGGGCCGCGGCGACCCTGAACCTCGAGCGGGCCGGCCTCACCTTCGGCGTCCGGATCAGCGCGACCGACGACTTGAAGCCCGGAAGGGTGATCTCCGAGGCTCCCAAGGCGGGCCGAAGGGTTCGCGTCACTCGCCTGATCACGCTGTCGGTGGCCAAGCCGCTGGAGGTGTCGCCGGGCGTGAGCTGCCCGAGCGATCCGTTGCTGGGCATCTACCACCCGGACCGGCTCCAGGTGCTCGGCGAATGCGCGTGGTTCGTGGGGACGGTGGTGGCGACCCGGCCCGAGGATGACGGAGACCGTCACATCGACATCGCTCCCGACCCCGGGTTCGGACATTTCCTGGACGCCGGTGACATGGAACACCAGAGCCGGGGTCTGCTCGTCGAGATCGTCCAGGGACAGGCCCTCCCGATTCCGGATGTCGGCGAGCACATCTCGGTGTTCGGGACCGCGGTGTACGACACGACTCACGGGTGGAACGAGATCCATCCGATCTGGGCCATGAAATACCTGGATACGGGCGAGCTGGTCAGAGCACTCCCGCCCGATCCACCCCTCTACAACCCGGATGAGACCGATGGAGGTGGAGGCGGAGGCGGGAGCGGGAGCACCGGCGGCAGCGGCGGGTCGAATTGTGATCCGAGCTACACGGGTGCCTGCCTCCAGGACGGCATCGGCGACTACGACTGCGCCGGGGGAAGCGGCAACGGACCCAACTACGTCGACGTCACGGTGCGCGTCGTGGGGGGAGACCCGTTCGGGCTCGACAGCGACGGCGACGGCTTCGGCTGCGAGTAGCGGCGAGGCGACTGAGGCGATGAGGAATCAAAGCGAGCGGAGGGGTGAGGAAGGAGCCATGGCGACGATGGACCCGAACAAGGAGGCCCAGAAGGTGATCTGGTCGCTCGGCGACTATCGCGAGCTGACCAAGCTGGGTACCTACGGCGAGGAGCTGGTCGACGCGGCCGACGTGGGGGCGGGGATGGATGTGCTCGACGTGGCGGCCGGGACCGGGAAGATCGCCCTGGCCGCCGCCGCACGGGGGGCCAGGGTGACGGCGTGCGATATCACTCCCGCGATGATCGAGTGGGGTCGGTCGGAGTCGGCTGCCGCCCGAGTGGAGATCGACTGGAGGGAGACCGATGCGGAGGACCTCCCGTTCGAGGACGGCCGGTTCGACCGCGTGCTGTCCTCGTTCGGTGCCCAGTTCACCCCCAATCCCGACAGGGTGACGCGGGAGATGTTCCGCGTGACCAAGCCCGGCGGCATCGTCGCCATGGCGAACTGGACGCTCGAGGGCTACATGGGACGTCGCATCGTGGCCAACGTCAGGCGGACACCCGCTCCCGATCCGTCGGCCCCGATGCGCTGGGGCGACCCAGCGTACGTCCGGGAACGGTTCGACGGGCTTACGGACGACATCCGATTCGAGCAGCGATCCGTCCGGATGGAGTCCGAGTCGCCGGAGGCGGCCGGCGATTTCTGGGAACGCTACAACGGCCCCCAGATCGCGCTGCGCAACATGCTGCCCCCCGAGCAGTACCAGGAGATGCTGGACGAGATGGACCGGCTCACCGCCGAGTTCAATACGGCGGACGACGTCTCCGTCCGGATCGACGCCGAATGGCTCCTCGTCGTGGCGCGCAAGTCCACGTAGCCGCCAGACGAAGCCCGCTCCCGGAGCCGACGAGGGCCCAGCATCGTCGTCATGAGGTACTTTCCTCCCACTCCGATCGAAGCAGCGAGTACACGATCTGATCGCGCGGTTCCCGGCCCGGAACGAGGTCGCGCCGACGGAGCGTCCCCTCGAGCGTGAACCCGAGCCGCTCCGGCACTGCCCGGCTCCTCACGTTGTCGCTGGCGCAGAGGATGACGACCCGGTCCATCCCGAGCTCCTCGAACGAGAACCGCACCAGCGCTTGGGTGGCCCGGGTGATGATTCCCCGGCCCTGGGCTTCTGCGGAAAGCCAGTAGCCCACCTCGGTCTCGTGTGTATCTTCGGCGACCCGGAGGCCCATCGCTCCCACCAGCCGACCGCGGTCGAGAACGGCGAACCCGTACTCTCGCCCTGCCGCCAGCTTCTGCAGCACCTCGCGGAGGAACCTGCGCGTGTCGTCGGGTGAGGTGGTCCCGTAGACCCAGGGCATCCAGGGCCGCAGGTGATCCCGATTGTCGTCCGTCAACCTGAAGAGATCCTCCGCATGACGCTCCTCGTGCAGGCGGAGAAACACATCTTCGTCGACCCGAATCCCGAGCACGAGGGCCAGTGTAGAAGTCCCAGGTATCAGGTCGGGCTCGTCGAGGTTGGCGGGACACATGTCGCGGTTGGCAGAGCGCCCGGGCTGGCGGGGCCGCAGAAAGGTTCGCCGCTGCGGGTGCCCAGCGTGAGCTGGTAGATCGCCGCCGCGACCAGCAGCAGGAACAGCAGGATCACCGTGATGAGCGTTCCTCGGCGCACGCGGCGGAGGCTAACAGGGAGGCCGGGCGGCTCAGAGCGGCGTGAAGCGGGGGAACTGGTCGCGGATGTCGTTCCAGTGGGGGAGGAGGACCGTCAGGAAGATCGTGAGCCATATGGCAAACATCACGATGCCGACGTAGCCGAGGACGATGCCGGCCACCGCGAGGCCGCGGCCGGTCTGCGCACCGCGCGACTCGTCGATCTCGCGCTTGGCCTTGTAACCGAAGATCAGCGCGAGGATCGACCCGATCCCCATGTTCACGATCCCGAGAACCAGCGAGGCGATCGCGTACCCGTTCGTCCGCTGGGGGACGTACATGGGCGCGTACGGGGCGGTTGGCGGAACCATGCCCATCCGGAAGTCGTACCGGCAGAACCGGCAGATCACGGCCTCGGCGCGGACCTCCTCGCCACAGGCCGGACACCGCTTCATGCCGGCCGCGGCCTGACCCTGAACCATGCGGGGATGTTTTCCCGGCCGGCCCCGGCCGTCAACCCGGCCTCAGCGGCGGGCGGGCTGCAGCCCGATGCGGGCCTCGCAGAACTCCCGGTTCCGCACGAGCACCTCGGTGAGGGCGTCCTCGTCCTTGATCCACGGCCGCAGGTCGAGCTCCAGCGCGATGGAGCCGCCGAACCGGTCCCCGGCCACCGTGTCGAGGAAGGCGCCCACGTCGAGCACGCCGTTCTCCGCGTACACCGGCAGGTGCGAGTCCCACCCCCGCCCCGCGTTGTTCGACAGGTGCACGTGGACCAGCTTGTCGCGGTACCGCCGGTACACGTCGACGATGTCCAGCCCGGCGACCGCCGCGTGACTCGTGTCGAGCACCATGTACGGGTTCCGGTCGAGCTCCTCCATCTCCTGCCCGGAATGGAAGGACAAACCGCGCTCGCGGGGGAGCTTTACCGGGAACATGTTCTCGACGGCCACGGTCACGCCGGTCCGGGCGGAGAACTCGGCCAGGCTCTCCGTGATCCACTTCCGGTACCGGACCTGCCACCGGTAGGGCGGGTGGACGACGACGATGCCCGCGCCGACCTCCTCGGCGAGCTGCGCCGACCGGTAGATCTTCCCGAGTGGGTCGGTGCCCCACACGCGGCGGGTGACCAGCAGGAACGGCGCATGGATCGCCTCGACCCGCAGGTCGTTCGCCTCCGCCGCCTCACGCACGAGCATGGGGTCCTGGGTCGCGGGGTCGTTCGTGACCATGACCTCCACCGACCGGTAGCCGGCGGCTGCAGTGACGCGCATCGCGTCACGGAGCGGCATCCGGTAGAAGGGCGCGGTCGACAGCTGCAGGCGGAGAGGAGCGTTCATCGGCCGGCGTCGAGGCAGGGGTGGCGGGAGAGCACGCCGTGCATTGTATCGGTGCCCCCGCCACCGCCCCGGATCGTCTCGTGAAGATTCGGTGACCGAACCGCGGACGATGCGCTGGCGATCCGTCGGTCGCGTATCTGGGGAGGTCGTCCATGGTGGGCGAGGCGGGGGTCGGATATCCTCGCGCGCGAGTCGGGTGGGGCTCGAGGCAAGGGGAAGGCGCGATCGAGCGCGACAACGCGCCCGCGTGGAACGGCAAGCCGGGCCACTACGAGGTCTGGTTCGTCACGCTCTCGGACGGGCACACGGCCTACTGGATCCGGTCGACGCTGCACGCTCCGACCGGGGCCGCGCCGGAGGGGCGGGTGTGGTTCGCCCGGTTCGACCGGGACCGGCCGGAGCGGATCCTCGCGCTGAACGCGGCGTGGCCGATGGGACAGGTCCGCGACCGGCCCGAGCCGTTCGAGATCCAGATCGGGGATTCCATGTTCTCGTCCGGGAGGGCGGCCGGCAGGCTGTCGGGCGAGGGGCACGAGGTGGAGTGGGAGCTCGCCTGGCCCACCGGTGACGAGACGCTCCGGCTGCTGCCGGACGCGCTGTACCGGGGAGGGCTGGCGCCGACCAAGCCGTTCTCGCCGAACCCGGCGACGCGGTTCACCGGGACGGTGACCGTGGACGGGGAGACGGCCACGCTGGACGGAATCCCCGGGCAGCAGGGACATCTGCACGGCTCGAAGCACGCCGAGCGGTGGGCGTGGGCGCACTGCTCGGCGTTCGAAGGCGAGGACGACGTCCTGCTGTCGGCGATCAGCGCGCAGGGGAGGCGCGGGCCGTTCACGACGCCGTACACGACGTTCGCGGCGCTGCGGATGAACGGGCGGTGGATCCGGCTGTCCCGGATCTCGAGGAAGCGTGAGCAGACGCTGGGGGCGTGGCGCATCGACCTGGGGGACCGCCAGTACCGGCTGACGGGGCGGGTCGCCGCCGATCCCTCGTTGATCGTCCGGGCCCGATACCTCGACCCCGACGGGACCCCCCGGTGGTGTCACA
Organism: Actinomycetota bacterium; assembly: GCA_045805265.1. GTDB lineage: Bacteria > Actinomycetota > UBA4738 > UBA4738 > JACQTL01 > JBJMLO01. The sequence goes on along the minus strand of JBJMLO010000011.1, from coordinate 15,418 downwards.
ACAGCGAGGTGGCGTCCTCGCGCTTCGTGCTGTTCGAGCGGCGCGCGGGGGGGTTCGAGGAGATCGCCAGCCTGTCGTCGGTGGGAACGACCCACGCGGAATGGGCGGGCCGGACGCCCGCCCCCGGCGAGTTCGTCGAGCACGTGGAAGTGGGCAAAACGGGCGAGGGCCCGGGCTAGACTCCGCCCCGATGAACGTCTCCTCCCTGCTGGCCGAGCAGGCCGCCCGGCGTCCCGAGGCGAACGCTCTCGTGTTCCACGGCCGTCCCGTGACGTACGCCCAGCTGGACGATGCGGTGGGGCGGGCGGCCGCGGCCCTGGTCTCGAGCGGCGTTCAGCCCGGCGACCGCGTCGCGCTGGTGGTGGGGAACGTGCCCGAGTTCGTCTCGGCGCTGTACGGCATCTGGCGCGTGGGCGCCGTGGCCGTCCCGCTGAACGTCATGCTGACGAGCGAGGAGCTGGGCTACATCCTGGCCGACGCGGGTGCGCGCGCCATCGTCGCCCAGATGCAGTACCTGCCGGCGATCCTTGCCGTGCGCGACCGGGTCTCGGACCTGGAGACCGTCTTCGTCGTGGCCGGTCCCCCGGTGCCTTCCGGGACGGTGTCGTTCGAGGAGGCCAGGGGCCGCGAGCAGCCCATGGCCGAGGCCCGCGAGTCGCCCGACGGGCTGGCCCTGATCCAGTACACGTCCGGGACGACGGCCGATCCCAAGGGCGCCATGCTCGGCCACGACAACCTCGAGGCGAACATGGACCAGATGGAAGAGGTCCCCGCGATGCGGATCGTCGAGGACGACGTCGTGTTGCTCGTGCTGCCCGTGTTCCACATCTACGCACTGAACGTGATCCTGGGGATGGCCGTCCGCGCCGGCGCCGAGTGCGTGCTGATGGAGCGGTTCGACCCGACGGAGACCCTCGACGTCGTGGAGCAGCAGGGCGTGACGCTGCTCCCCGGCGCACCGCCGATGTACGTCGAGTGGCTGGAGCAGCCCCAGGGCCGGAAGAAGGCCTTCGCGACCGTGCGAATCGCCGTGTCGGGCGCGGCGCCGCTGCCGCCCGAGGTGTTCCAGCGCTTCCGCGACCGGTTCGGCGTCACGATCTGGGACTCCTACGGGCTGACCGAGGCGGGGCCGGCGGTGACCTCGAGCGCGGTCGGCGACCGGCCGCGGGCAAGCTCGATCGGGCTGCCGATCCCGGGTGTCGAGGTGCGTCTGGTGGAGCAGACCGAGGCGGGCCTGGAGGACGTCGAGGAGGGCGACCCCGGCGAGATCGTCGTCCGGGGCCCGGCCGTGTTCCGAGGGTACTGGGGGAAGGACGAGGCGACGGCGCAGGCTCTGACGGACGGGTGGCTGCGCACCGGCGACGTGGCCTACCGCGACGACGACGGCTACCTTTACCTGGTCGACCGGACCAAGGACCTGATCATCGTCTCCGGGTTCAACGTGTTCCCCAAGGAGGTCGAGGACGCCTTGGTCCGCCTCCCGGGAGTCGCCGACGCCGTCGTCATCGGGGTCCCCGACCCCCGCACGGGGGAGGCGGTGAAGGCGATCGTGGTGCTGGAGCCCGCGGCCACCGCCACGCCCCAGTCGCTCGCCGACGGCGTCTCGCGGTACCTGGCGAGGTTCAAGGTCCCGCGCGACATCGAGATCGTCGACGAGCTCCCCCGTCACCCGACCGGGAAGGTCCTCCGCCGGGCCCTCCGCGGCGAAGAGGTCCTCGGCGGCGAGCCGCGGTCCGGCTGACCGCGATGTGGGTGTTCCCCCTGGCCGCGGCGATCGTCGCGGTGGCGTTCGCGGCGCTCGTAGCGAAGGAGTTCGCAGCCCGCCGTCGCCCCTACCTGGCCGCATGGGCGGTCGCGCTGCTGATGTTCGCCGCCGCGTCGTTCGCCGCGTTCCTCGGGATCCTCAACGGCTGGACTCCGGCCGAGTTCGGAATCTACTGGCTGCTCGGAGCGGTGCTGAACGTGCCGTATCTCGCGCTCGGGGAGCTGCTTCTGTTGATCCGCGACCGCCGCGTCCAGATCGCGCTCTTCCTCGTGATCCTGTTCGGCACCGCGTATGCATTGAACGTCGTTCGCACGGCTGATCTGAGCCTCGCCCTCTATGCGCGCGATCTGCCCCTCGGCAAGGATGTCTTCACACCTTGCTGGGGGCCCTTTGCCATCGCCTGTGTTGGAACAGTCCCTTCCGGCCCGGGGCCTGCCTATAGGCTGGCGCAGTACTTCTCCTATCCCGCGTACGTGGTCCTGGTCGCCGGCGCGGCATGGTCCGCCTGGCGCATGCGCAAGGCACCACACCTGCGGAACCGGTTCCTGGGGACGGTCGGCATCGCCGTCGGCGCGACGATCGTCGCGATCGGGTCCGGCGTCGGCGCGGGGCTCGACGTGGTGCCGATGTTCTCGGTGGGACTCGCGCTCGGGATCGCGGTGATGTTCTGGGGGTTCCTCCGGGCCTCGCGGCCGGCTCCGGCGCGCGACGCCACCGCCTCGACGTAGGTCTTTTCTGACTCACCTCTGATCCGGCTCGTCCCCGGACGCGAACCATGCGTGCCGCCGGGATCGGAAACGAGACCGCGAGTGACGGGGAGGTGATGCAAACCCGCGGCCGGGCTTGGGCCGGCCGCTTCCTCCGGCGGCATCGTCGTACTCGACTCACGAAGGAGTCCTGTAGTGAAGAAGCGATACCGCAGGGCGGCGGTCGCGGTCGGCGCCACGATGGCGCTCGGAGGGGGCCTGTTCGCGGGCCTCGGGCCGGGCACCGGACTGGCGTCGAGCCACCGCGAGGCGCCACTGGTGTCGGCGGATCCCCAGGTCGACGGAACGGACCTCTACGCGTTCCGGAGCCAGGACAAGCCGAGCACCATCACGTTCGTCAGCAACTGGATCCCGTTCGAGGAGCCCGGCGGCGGCCCGAACTTCTACGCTTGGGCCGACGGCGTCCACTACGACATCAACATCGACAACAACGGGGATGCGAAGCCGGACATCGTGTACCGGTGGACGTTCACGAACCACTACCGGAACACGGACACGTTCCTGTACAACACGGGCCCGGTGGCCTCGCTCACCGACCCGAACCTGAACTTCTACCAGACGTACGACCTCGATCGGATCACGCATCCGAGCGGCCACGCGACGACCACGACCCTCGTCGACGACGCCATCTCGGCGCCGTCCGACGTCGGCGAGACGTCGATGCCGGACTACGAGTCGATCGCCGACGAGGCCATCACGAGCTTCGGCGGCGGGAGCTCGAAGACCTGGGCCGGGCAGGCCGACGACCCGTTCTTCCTGGACCTCCGGGTGTTCGACCTGGCGTACGGCTGCGCACCTCCGTACCCGTGCGCTGCGACGTTCCCGGAGTCGGGCGACGACACGCTGAAGGGCTTCAACGTGAACGCCCTGGTGCTGCAGGTCCCGAGGCGCGCCCTGCGCGGGACGTCCTCGGTCATCGGCATCTGGACCACGGCCGAGCGGAAGTCGATCCGCGTGCAGAACACCGACGGCTCCATCGACTCGAGCGGCAGCTTCGTGCAGGTCTCGCGCCTGGGCATGCCGCTCGTGAACGAGGTCGTCGTCCCGGTGGGGGCCAAGGACTACTTCAACGCGTCCAAGCCCCAGGACGACGCGCAGTTCCTCGGCAAGGTGAACGACCCCGAGCTGCCGCACGTGCTGAACGCCCTGTACGGGCTGCCGGTGCCGGACTCGGATTCCGGAACGCCGGGGATCCAGCGTGACGACCTGATCTCGGTGTTCCTCACCGGGCTCTCCGGGCTGAACCAGCCGCCCGGCGTCACGCCCTCGGAGCAGCTCCGGCTGAACATCGACACCCCGCTGTGCGGCCACAACGGGGCTCCGGGCTGCAACACGATCGGCGCGATCGCGGGTGACCCGCAGGGGTTCCCGAACGGCCGGCGGCTGAGCGACGACATCATCGACGTCGCGGTCCGCGTGGTGGAGGGAGTCCTGCTCCCCGGCCACCCGGGCATCGTCGACTCGCTCGGTGACGGCGTGAACGCCAACGACGTGCCGTTCCAGGACGACTTCCCGTACGTCGCGTACCCGCACCACGGGTCCGACCCCGACCCCCACTAGGAGGAGCGGAGTTGGACACGGTCGGAGGGGTCCGGGCTCGACAGAGCGCGGGCCCCTCCGCGCCCCCTCCGGCGGGAAGGGGGACGCGGAGGCGGCGCGGGCTGCGCCGGGCGCTGGCGGCGCTCGGCGTCGTGTCGCTCGCCGTCGCGCTCCTCGCGGTGGGGAGCCTGGGGCCGTTCGGGAACCATCCCGACACCCCGGCCCGGGGCGGGGACGTCCTGGGAACCGACCCGGCGGGATCCCTGCAGGGCCACCCCGTCATCCTCTCGGGCTCGCTCCAGCAGGCCATCGCCAGCCTCCAGGCCCGCCTGCGGGCGGTTCCGGAGGATTGGGCGGCGTGGGCGACGCTCGGCCTGGCCTACGCCCAGGAGGCCCGGGTGAGCGCCGACCCCAGCTTCTACCCCAAGGCGGAGGGCGCGCTGCGCCGGTCGCTGCGGATCCACGCCGACGGGAACTTCGAGGCCGACACCGGCGAGGGAGCCCTCGCCGCCGCCCGGCACGACTTCGCCGGGGCACTCGGGTGGGGCGAGCGGGCCCGGGCCGTGAATCCCTACAACGGCAACGGCTACGGGGTCATCGGCGACGCCCAGGTGGAGCTGGGGCGCTACGACGCGGCCTTCGCCACCTTCCAGCACATGGTCGATCTCAAGCCGGACCTCGCCTCCTACGCCCGGGTCTCGTACGCCCGCGAGCTGCAGGGCGACGTCGACGGGGCGGTCGCGGCCATGCAGCTGGCCCTCGGCGCGGCAGGGACGCCCGAGGACCGGGCCTTCGCGGCCTCGCAGCTCGGGGACCTCTCCTTCAACTCCGGCCGGCTGGACAACGCCGAGCGTTCGTACCGGGAGGCGATCGCCGCCACGGCCGAGTACATGCCGCCGCAGGCCGGCCTGGCCAGGGTGGCGTGGGCCCGGGGCGACCTCGACGCTGCGATCCGGCAGTTCTCCGCCGTCGTGTCGCGGTACCCCTCGCCCGAGTACCTGATCGCGCTGGGAGACCTGGACACGGTCGCGGGCCGCGACGCCGACGCCGACGAGCAGTACGCGACGGTGCGCGTCGAGGAGCGGCTGTTCCAGGCGGCGGGGGTCGACGTCGACCTGGAGCTCGCGCTGTTCGACGCGGACCACGGCGACCCGACCAAGGCGGTCGACGAGGCCCGCACCGAGTGGAACCGGCGCCACAGCATCCTGGTGGCCGACGCGCTGGCCTGGTCCTTGTTCCGGGCGGGCCGGGCCGATCAGGCGATGCCCTACGTCCGGTTCGCCCGGCAGCTCGGATACCGCAGCGCGCTGCTGGCCTTCCATGCGGGGATGATCGAACGGGCCACCGGCGACGCGGCCGGGGCCCGCCGCGACCTCCGCCGGGCTCTCGACATCAACCCCCATTTCTCGATCCTGCACGCCGTGACCGCTCGCCGGACGCTGGCCCTCCTGGGACACGGAGCATGAGGACGGCCCGGCGGCTGGCGGCGCTGCTGGTGCTGGGGTTCACGCTGCTGGTCGTGTCGGCGGGCGGCGCCTCGGCCCACCCGTTGGGGAACTTCACGATCAACACGTACGACGGAGTGGTCGTCGTTCCCGGCGAGGTTCGGGTGCAGTACGTGCTCGACATGGCCGAGATCCCCACCTTCCAGCTCTCGCACACGCTGGACCGGGACGGCGACGGCACGGCGAGCGCCGCCGAGCTGGGCGCCTTCGCGAGCAGCCGCGCGTCGGAGCTGGTCGGCCACGTCGAGGTCCGGGTGAACGGCCGAACGGTGCCCCTGCGGGTGCGATCCGCCACCGCCGCGTTGCGGCCCGGCCAGGCGGGGCTGCATTGCCTGCGCCTGGAGGCCGTGTTCGCCGGACGGGTCGGCCGGACGGGAACGGTGTCGGTGGCCGATCGCACCTACGCGGACCACATCGGCTGGCACGAGATCACTGCGATCGGGGCGCGGGGAGCGGTGGTGACCCAGTCGAGCGTGCCGGAACGGACCATCAGCCGGGCGCTCCTACGGTATCCGACCGACCTGCTGAAGAACCCGCTGGACGTCACCAGGGCCCGGTTCGACTTCCGGCCCGGCGCCAGCGGTGCCGCGCCGGCTGCGCCCGGTGGCGGCGGCGGCGTGGGAGCCCGCCCTGGGGTGACCGGCGGAGCGTTCGCCCGGCTGGCCACGTGGAGCGGGCTTTCCATTCCCGCGCTGCTCCTCGCGCTGGCGCTGGCGGCCGCCTTCGGCGCCGCCCACGCCCTGCTCCCCGGACACGGCAAGACGCTGATGGCCGCCTACCTCGTCGGCCGGGGAGGCCGCCTCCGCCAGGCCGCCCAGGTCGGCGTCGCGGTGGCGGCCATGCACTCGGCCTCGGTGCTCGCGCTCGGGCTCGCCATCCTCGGCCTGCAGGTCGTCGCGCCCGACCGGATCTACCCGTGGGTCACCCTGGCCACCGGGCTTCTCGTGGTCGGCATGGGCGTCGCGCTCGTGATCCTCCGGGTCCGGGAACGGCGCCGGGGCGAATCCGAGGCGCACCGGCACGCGTGGGGCCACACCCACGTCCAGGAGAACGGCCACGGCTCGGAGCACCAGGACCACGGCCACGACCATATCCACGCGAACGGCCACGGCGCGGACCGCCATGATCATGTCTCCATGGCGGCGTACGTGGGCGCCGAACGTGTCCCCGCGCTGGTGCGGGCCGGCGCCTCGACCCTCGAGCGCGGGGCGAGCTCGAGGTTCAACACGCATGAGATCGGTGACGCGCCCCCCGGGCAGGGCCACGGCCCCGGGCACATGGGGAACAGAGACCACGGGAACGGCCACCGCGGGACGGGTGACCCTGGCCCGCAGACGCTCGACCGGCCGCTCTCCCGGGCAGGGATGGCGAGCCTCGCCGTCGCCGGGGGGATCCTGCCGTCGCCGACGGCGATCGTCGTGCTCCTGGCCACGTTCTCGGCTCACCGGATCGCGTTCGGCCTCGCCCTCATCCTCTCGTTCAGCGCGGGCATGGCCGCGGCGCTGGTCGGCGTGGGCATCCTCGCCCTGCGAGCCCGGGGCGCCATCGCCCGCCGGCTGTCCGGCCGGCTGCTCCGCGTGCTCCCGATCGCGACCGCCCTCGTCATCGTCGGGGTCGGCCTGTTCCTGGCGGTCAAGGGCGCGACGGCGCTCTGATCCTCGCCCCGAAGACAGGGCCGTCGACGGGGTCACTCCAGGCGCCGGCTCAGGCCGCGTCGGTTCCGCCCTGGTTCCCGAACTTCGGGGTCAGCTCCGCCGACCACCGGCGGGGGCCGGTGGGCACGGTCGGCCTGCTCCCCGAGGGCTCCTCCGTGATGAGGATCTCGTCGTAGCGGCTGGCGTCGAAGCCCAGCAGCACCGTGACCAGGCCTTCCTCCGGCACGAAGTCCACGACGTGCCGGAAGTGGCTGGATTCACCGACCCACAGACGGTAGACGTGCCCCGAGGCTGGGGCGGGGACGTCCGAGCCGAACAGGGCGACCTGGGCCTCGCGGTAGCCGAGCAGCACCCGGTGCTCCGAGCGCTCGCTGTCGAGGGCGACGGTGCGCGCGTCCGGCTGCGCCATGAGGTGGGTCACCGCGGCGATCCGCTGCTGGCGGGAGCTGATGTCGCCCACCCGCGCGTGCAGCGTCACGTTCCACACGGTGAGCCCGACCACGGCGATCGCCGCGGCGGCCGCAAGCCAGGATCCCACGCCTCGACGAGGCGCCTTCGCCGGTCCCTTCCCGAGCCACGGGGCCTCCTGGATCTCGCGGCGTAGTCGCGGCAGCAGAGTGTCGGGCGGATCCACGGGAAGGGAGGCCAGCGCCAGCTCGGCCACCAGGGTGCGGAACACCGGGAGCATCTCCCGGCAGCGCTCGCACCCGGGAAGATGCTCGGTGAGGAGGCGCTCGGCGTCCCGCTGGTCCTCCCCGTCGAGGCTGTTCAGAGTGTGTGCCGCCAGCAGCTGCTCGATCCGCTCGTGGTCCGGCGGCATGGCGCCCTCACCCCCGGGGTCGTGGAGGGTCATCGCTCGTCGGTCTCGTGGTGGGTCATGTGTCGTCGATCTCCAGGAATCGTCGGAGCTTCTGCATCGCCGCCAGGGTTCGCGTCTTGACCGTTCCCAACGGGATGCCCAGCTCCTCGGCGATGGCCGCCTGCGTCATCCCGGCGAAGTAGGCCATCTCCAGTACTCGCCGCTGATCCTGAGGGAGCTCTGCCAGGGCCTTCCGGACCTCCTTGCGCCGGTAGGCGACCCAGGCCTCCTCCACGACTGTCTCCGCTACATCTTCGTCTGCGGAGGGCTCGAGGTTCGCCGCGCGCTCGGTGCGCCGGCGCAGGCGTTCCTCCCTGCGCACGGTGTCCACGGCCCGGTGGTGCACGAGCGACAGGAAGAACGACCGGAACGGCCCCCGCGCCGGGTCGAAGGCCTCGGGGGCCCGCCACAGCGCCAGGAACGCGTCGTGGACGACCTCCTGGGCCAGCAGCTCGTGGCCGGTCACCCGGAGGGCCAGGCCGAAGGCCCCCGGCGCGTAGCGCCGGTACAGGCTCTCGAAGGCCTCGAGGTCGCCCCCCCGCATCCTCGCGTGGAGGTCCAGATCGAGCCGGTCCTGTTCCTCCCGCTCAGCCACTCCCCCCATTCTCCCGGTCCGGGCGCCCCGCCGCTGCCCACGGGGCGGCCGGGCGGAGGCGCCCGGTACGATCCGGGGAATGTCCGAGCAGCGATCCCTGCCCCAGGTCCTGATGTTCTCGCGCCGGACCTGCGGGCTGTGCGACAAGGCCCGGGCGATCGTCCTGGCCGAGCGGGACCGAACCCCCTTCGAGTTCGAGGAGGTCTGGATCGACGGCGACGACGCTCTCGAAGACGCCCACGGCCTGCGCGTCCCGGTCGTAGAGATCGACGGCGTCGAAGAGTTCGAGACCTTCCTGGACCCCGTGCGTTTCCGGTACCTGGTCGGCGGCCGTCGCTGATCCACAGGCCGGTTTCCGGGGGGCAGTCGGGGGAGCCGACCATCCGAGCCCTGGACGACCTGGTTTCCGGGGGGCAGTCGGGGGGCGGAGCCCCCCGACGATCTTCACAATCGCGCTAGCATGGTCCGCGATGTCCTCGAGTCGCCCCATGTGCCCGTGAGAGAGCGCCCCATCCCCGAGGCCACGGTGGGGCGCCTGCCGATCTATCTGCGGGTCCTGCTGGAGATGGCCGAGGCCGGGACCATCACGGTGTCGTCCGAGGGGCTGGCCGAGGCTGCCGGGGTGAACTCCGCGAAGGTGCGCAAGGATCTGTCGCACCTGGGCTCCTACGGCACCCGGGGCGTCGGCTACGACGTGGCCTACCTGATCCACCAGATCCGCCGCGAGCTCGGGCTCACCCAGCACTGGCCGGTGGTCATCGCCGGCATCGGGAACCTCGGCCATGCCCTGGCGAACTACCGCGGGTTCTCCGAGCGGGGCTTCGAGGTCGCGGCCCTCGTCGACGCCGACCCGGGCAAGGTCGGGGAACCGGCGGGAGGCCTGCGGGTGCAGCACGTGGACGACCTGCCGGAGATCGTGCGGGAGCGCCGGATCTCGATCGGTGTCGTGTGCACGCCCGCCGCCGCGGCCCAGGAGGTGGCCGACCGCATGGTCGCCGCCGGCATCCGTTCGATCCTCAACTTCGCCCCGGCGATCATCACGGTGCCGCCGGGCGTGTCGTTGCGGAAGGTCGACCTGTCGATCGAGCTGCAGATCCTGGCCTTCTACGAGCAGCGCAAGGCGATCCTGTCGGAGGTCCGCCGGGGCCGTCGCGCCGCGACCCCGCCCGCCGCGAACGGGGCCGGGCCGCCCCTCGACCTGGCCAAGGCCCGGAGCTGACGGGATGCCGGTCCTGGCTCTGGGGATCTCCCACCGTCGCGCGCCGGTCGAGATGCTGGAGCGGCTGGCCTTCGGACCGGACGAGCTGGCCAAGGCCTACCACCACCTGACCAGGTCGGACTCGATCGGCGGCGCCGTCGTGCTCTCGACATGCAACCGGGTGGAGGTGTACGCGGACGTCGACGCGTATCACTCGGGGTTCCAGGCCCTGAAGGGGTTCCTGGCCGAGTCCCGCGAGGTCGCGTCCGACGACTTCGCCGAGCCCCTGTACTCGCATTACGAGGACCTGGCGGCCGAGCACCTGTTCAGCGTCGCGGCAGGACTGGACTCGATGGTGCTCGGCGAGCCCCAGATCCTCTACCAGGTCCGGCAGGCCTACCGCGCCGCCGACTCCGAGGGCGCCGCGACCGCCGCGCTGACCCAGCTGTTCCGGCGGGCGGTGAAGGCCGGGCGGCGGGCGCGGGAGGAGACCGCCATCGGCGCGAGCCCCGCGGCCTTCGTGCAGGCCGGGGCGGAGCTGGCAGAGCGGACCCTGGGCCCGCTGGCGGGCCGGTCCGTGGTGCTGGTCGGCGCCGGGAAGATGAGCGAGCTGGCGGCGGCGGACCTCCGGGCGCGACGGGTGGGACGGGTCGTCGTGGTGGCCAGGAGGCTTGAGCGGGGCGAGCGCCTGGCTCGCAGCGCCGGCGGCGAGGCCCGCGACATGGGGAGGCTGGCCGAGTCGCTGTCGGAGGCGGACCTGGTGGTGAGCGCGACGGGAGCCACGGGAGTCATGATCGACCGGCCCGCCGTCGAGGCGGCGCAGCGGGCCCGCGGCGGCCGGCCGCTGTTCCTGCTGGACCTGGCCGTTCCCCGCGACGTGGACCCGGCCGCGGCCGAGGTCCCCGGCGTCGAGATCGCGAACATCGACCACCTGCGGGAGGTCGTGGTCCGGGCGCCGGAGTCGGAGGTGGCCCGGGTCCGGGAGATCGTGGAGGAGGAAGTCGCCGCGTTCCGGGCGTGGCGCCGGGCGATTCGGCTGGCCCCGGTGATCCAGCGCATCTACGACCGGGGGGAGGCCGTGCGGGCCTCGGAGATGCTGCGCCTGCGCGCCAAGCTCGACGGCCTGTCCGAGCAGCAGCTCGACGCCGTGGAGGCGGCGACGAAGGCCATCGTGGCCAAGCTCCTGCACGGCCCCGTGACCCGAGCCAAGGCCGGCGACGTCCAGGACGCCCGCGCCGTCGCCCTCGCCGAGCTGTTCGGCCTGGAGCTCCCGCCGGCGTGACGGGTCCGACCGGCGGCGGGCCGCGTTCCGCCGAGCTGTTCGGCCGCGCCCGGCGGGTGATCCCTGGCGGCGTGAACTCTCCGGTGCGGGCGTTCGGGTCGGTCGGCGGGACGCCGGTCTTCGTGGAACGCGGCGAGGGCCCGTACGTGACCGACGCCGACGGCCGGCGCTACGTCGATCTCGTCATGTCGTGGGGCGCGCTGCTGTTCGGACACGCGAGGCCGGAGATCGTGCAGGCCGCGGTCGACGCGGCGGGGCGCGGGACGTCGTTCGGAGCTCCGACCGAGGCAGAGGTCGAGCTGGCCGAGCGGATCTGCCGGATGGTCCCCTCGGTCGAGCAGGTCCGGCTGGTGTCCTCCGGCACCGAGGCGTGCATGACCGCGATCCGCCTGGCTCGAGCCTTCACGGAGCGTGACGCGATCGTGAAGCTCGCCGGCTCCTACCACGGCCACTCGGACGCGCTCCTCGCCACCGCGGGGTCGGGCGTGGCCACCTTCGGACTGCCCGATTCGCCCGGCGTCACGAAGGCCGCGGCCGCAGACACCCTGGTCGCGCCCTACAACGACCCGGATGCCGTCCGTGGGCTGTTCGACGCGCGGGGCGAGGACGTCGCCTGCGTGATCGTCGAGCCGGTCGCCGCGAACATGGGCGTGGTCCCCCCGGCCGACGGATACCTCCAGGCGCTCCGGGCGCAGTGCGACGACGCCGGCGCGCTGTTGATCTTCGACGAGGTCATCACCGGGTTCCGGCTCGGGCCGGGCGGCGCCCAGGAGCAGCTCGGCGTCCGGCCCGACCTCACCACGCTGGGGAAGGTCGTCGGCGGGGGATTCCCCCTGGCGGCGGTGGGCGGCCGCGCCGAGGTGATGGAGCGCCTGGCGCCCGGCGGTCCGGTGTACCAGGCCGGGACCCTGTCGGGGAACCCGGTCGCGGTCGCCGCGGGGCTCGCCGCGCTCGACCTGATCGAGCGCGAGCCACCGTACGCGCACCTGACGGAGCGAGCGGTCCGGATCGCCGAAGCGCTCTCGGCTCTTCCCAGGCCGTCCACGGTGAACCGGACCGGCGGGCTGTTCTCGGTGTTCTTCGGGGCAACCCCCGTCGTCGACTTCGCCACCGCGAAGCAGGCGGACCACGCCCGGTACGCGGAGTTCTTCCACGGGATGCTGGAACGAGGAGTGATGCTCCCCCCGTCCGGCTACGAGGGGTGGTTCCTCTCCGCGGCGCACGGCGACGCCGAGGTCGACCTGATCGTCGAGGCCGCCGCGTCGGTTACTTCGCGATGGTGATGAACAGCAGGACGCCCACGATCAGGATCATCACCCCGAAGATGATGAACTGAACGCTTCCCGAATCGAGGAGGCTCGTTCCCAGCACGCTTCCGCACCCCCTCTAGGCCGGCCCGCGGAACGTCGGCGCCTTGCCGCCCGTCAGCACCGCCTTGCGCCTGCGCTCCGCGCGATCGAGGAACGGGATGTGCACTAGGAACAGCACGATCGAGCCTCCCAGGAACGCGAAGCTGTAGATCGGCACGGTCCCGGAGTTGTGGTACACGAAGACCGTCAGCCTCGGTCCGCCGCCCGAGAAGAACGCGTGCGCGCCGGCCAGCGAGGTGCCGTTCACGCTCGTGAACTCCACGTCGGTGACCGTGAAGTCCGCGGCGGTCACGACCCCTTTGGTCCCCCCCGCCGCCAGCTGGGCGTTGGCCCGGGCGGCCAGCTCGTTCTGGACCGCCGTGGTCACGGTGCCCACCGATGCCGTCCGCGGGTCGTTCTCGCCCTTGGGCAGGATCCACGGCTTCCCCGGGTACTTGTCCACCACGGAATAGCTGGACGAGGCCACCTGCACCCCGACCCCGAAGGCCTGCCAGTGCGGCTCGGTACCCCGGGGGCCGAGGTTCGTCGCCGTGTCGAGCCCCCCCGACCAGAACCCGAAAGCCCACAGCGAGGACAGGATGATCATCCACCCGAACAGCGCCACGGCCATCACCAGGTAGCCCATGCGAGGTCCGAACACGGCGGACAGCAGCACGAACACGCTGCCGATGAAGATGATGATGGCCATGGCCACGGTCAGGTAGCCGACGAGGGGGCTGCACGTCAGGCCGGGCCCGCAGAAGATGTCGCCGACCACGTGGCTGCCCCCGGTCACTGGGCCGGCTCCGTGGGCGCGACGTAGCCCTTGGCCTTCTGGTTGATGCACACGTTGTCCTTGAACGGGACCTGCTTCGGGTCCTGGATCGAGATGATGTAGTTCAGCAGGTCCTGGATCTGCTGGTCGTCGAGCGCTCCCTGGAACCGAACGCTCCACGACGGCATGTCGGTCCCCGGCCGCCCGCGCATGATGGTCTGCTTGATGTCGTCCAGGTTGTGGATGGCCGAGTGGATCGGGACGTTGGGCCCGGCGCACACGGAGTTTAGCGGAGGGACCTGGACCCGCACGCCGTTGAACAGGTTCAGGCCGCCGCCCAGCACCGGGTTCGATCCGTGGCACCGCACGCAGCCGATGCCGAGCTGGTTGTCCTCCGAGAACAGCTGGACCTCCTGTGCTCCGCGGGCGACGGAGTCCCGGAGCAGGGCCTGCTCCTGGCTCTTGTTGTTGCTGGGCTCCTTGAGCCACACCAGGGGCATGAGCAGGGCGAACAGGATGACGAACCCCACGCCCCACCCGATGAGCTTCTCCAGGCGGGGTTTCTCGAGGTCCATGTCGGACGGGCCGGGCTGCATGGCGGACGGGATGTCCGGCGCGCCGCGGGCCCGCAGGCGCCCCTTCGACTGGAACGCCACGAACGCGCCGGCCAGGACGAGCGCCAGGACGATCACGACGAAGGCCAGGAGCTGGGCGGAGGAGAGCGCCACCATCCTCGTCACGTCCCCACGCAGAACGGGCCCTGGGGAGGCTCGTGGATCGTGTCGGTCCCCCGGGGCGGCCCCGGGTTCAGCGTCGAGGTGTCCACCATGAGCTGGTTGCTCGACACGGTGATCGGGAACCGTTGCAGCCCGGTGGGCGCGGGGCCGAGCTGGTACTCGCCGGCCTTGTTGTACTTCGAGCCGTGGCAGGGGCACTCGAACCACTGCGACTGCTGGCAGAACGGCACCCGGCACCCCAGGTGGACGCACCGCTGGTACAGCGCCATGAGCCCGACGCCCTTGACCAGGTAGCCCTCGGAGTAGTAGTCGACCCCGGTCGCCTCGTCCTTCCCGGAACCGTTGTAGGGGACCACGTAGAACCGGCCGGAGCCCAGGTAGAACGGCTGGTTCGTCGTCTGGATCTGCTGCTTGATGTCGTCGATCGACCCGGCGTTGATCGTCGAGCCGAACTGGCCCTTCAGGCTGGGCCACAGGAACGCGATGGACGCGCCGCCGAACTGCGCCCCGAAGATCGCGAGTGAGGTGACCAGCGAGCGGCGGAAGAAGTCCCGGCGGGACAAGGGCGCGGCCTTGGCCCTCGCGGCGCGTTCCTCGTGGATCGGTCCCTCGCCGATGGCGGTGGTGACCGCCCCCCGCCGCGCGCGGAGCAGGGACACCGACAGGAGCGTGACGAACAGCACGCCCACGATGACCGCCACCATCACGGCCACCTTCGTGTCGGAGAGCGTGGCGAGCACGGTCATAGCTCGAAGAACAGCCCCTGGCTCCACGGCCACACCCAGTTGAATCCCGGCCCCCGGAAGAAGCAGCCGATGATCGTCAGCACCGCCCCGAACATGAACAGCATCGTGAACAGGGTGACGGCGACCTTGCGGTCTCCCGGCTTGGTCGACGGGTTCCGGTCGACGTAGGGGACCAGCGCCAGGCCGACGAGGATGAAGGTGGGGATCATCACCCCCGCCACGGTGGGGTGGAAGTACCGCAGCAGCTCCTGGAGGGCCAGGAAGTACCAGGGGGCCTTCGACGGGTTCGGCGTGAGGTTCGGGTTGGCCAGCTCGCGGAGCGGCGCGTTGACGAACACCGAGAACACCATCAGTCCGGCCGACACGACCAGGAGCGCGATGAACTCCTGGATCATCAGATGGGGGAACGCGTTGACGCGGTCGCCCTGCTCCCGCTCGACCCGCTGGACGCCCTCGGGCGCCACGAGGGCCAGCAGCCGGTGCTTGTCGGTGGCGCCGGCCTTGGGCGCGGGAACCCGTCCGGTGGGCCCCGGGGCGACCCGGGTCGCGGCCGGGCCGGCCGGCGCTGCGGCTGCCGCTCCGACGGCCGCCGGGACCGGCGCCTGCGCGGGTGCTCCCGCGCCGTCGCCGCCGGCTCCGTCGCCGG
>JBJMLO010000010.1:0-24473 GCA_045805265.1 Actinomycetota bacterium | reverse complement strand
GATGCCGTCCGGCCCGAAGGTCACCGACGTGACCGATGCACCGGGCAGACCCAGCATCCGATTGAATGCCGTGGTGACGCGCACGTGAGCCCTCCTCGGTTCGAGTTCTTGGTCGAACCCCGAACCTAAAGAGGGGACGCCTCACGTGCGCGTCTTCCGCCTCCCGGTTTGCTACTCCCGCCGTCCCAGCTGAGCAGGGGCATCGCATTCTCAAGGCTTACGACCCACCCACTCGAAGCCGAGGAGGGGAACACGTGTTCGAAGTGGTGCGCAACTACTTCGGGGCGGCTGCTCGCTTGGAGCCTACTTCCCTGTTTACCATGGGACGACTTCGAGAGGTCCGTGAGCTAGCGGATCGCTACACCCGTCCCTTCATTAGTCGAAAACAGTCATCCATCTCTGGGCTGCGAGTTGAGGAGCTCGTCGGAGACTCCGCTTTGGTCGAATGTAAGGTGACGATCGAGACCTGGTTTGCGCAATCCTCAGGGGGCGAACATTTCGAGCGAGAGAAGCACCGACTTGCCATCCGCTTACAACGAGTCGGGGCGGCGTGGCTAATCGAGGATTATGAGGTCGGTGGACGGTCGATGGCCCGCAGGACGTCGGTCATCTCTGGGATCGTTGCCACGAAGGGCCCCGTCTCCGTGAGGCCCGAGGGGATGACACTTGGCGATGACACCTGGCTCAACTTTCGAGTTGAGAACTCGGCCATCGCACCGGCGCAGTTCCGCTTCGCGTATTTGTCTCGGCCGAGGAGGTTGCGTTCTAGGGGCCAGGTCTGGGACGGGCTGGAAGTACCTGGTCAAAGCGAGAGACTGGCTATCGCGGTATGGGCGAAACGCCTACCGCTCGGCCTTGCCAGCGTTGAGATTGGTATTGATGCGCAGGTGGGAGGCCATGGGGCCTTGTCGATTAGCTTTGAGCTTCCCTTGCACGGAAAGTGATCAAGGACGGACATTTGAACCACCCTGGGTTTCTTCGAGGCTCCAACTCGTGAGTAGAGGATGGAGCCATGCCACGACGATCGAAGTATCCCCAGGAGGTCCGTGAACGGGCCGTCCGCTTGGTGTTCGAGCACCGCGAGGAGTACGACTCACAGCGGGCGGCGATCACCTCCATCGCCGCGAAGTTCGGTGTCTCCCCCGAGACCCTGCGCAACTGGGTCCGCCGGGCCGAGGTCGACGGCGGGATCCGCTCCGGCCTCACCACGAACGAGCGCCAGCGCCTGAAGGACCTCGAGCGGGAGAACCGCGAGCTCCGCCGGGCCAACGAGATCCTCAAGTCGGCCTCGGCTTTTTTCGCGGCGGAGCTCGACCGCCGACCGAGACGATGATCGCCTACATCGACGGGCACAAAGAGACCTACGGGGTCGAGCCGATCTGCGAGCAGCTGCCGATCGCCCCGTCCACCTACTACGCCGCCACGCGCGGGGCGTCCTGCCCCCGCACCGTGCGCGACGAGGAGCTGAAGGGAGAGATCGAGCGCATCCACCGAGAGAACTTCGGCGTGTACGGGGCCCGCAAGGTGTGGCGACAGCTCCGCCGGGAGGGCATCTGTGCCGCCCGGTGCACCGCGGAGCGCCTCATGGCCGAGCTCGGCCTGCAGGGCGTCCGTCGGGGGAAGACCCGCCGGACCACCGTGCCCGATCAGACGGCGGCCCGCCCCGCCGATCTCGTCGACCGGAACTTCACCGCAACGAGGCCGAACCAGCTGTGGGGTGATCAGGAGGCGGGAGCCCTCGCCTGGTCACCGCACGGAACCGAATTGGTGGCGACGACTGTGCCGGGCCAGGAAGAGACACGCTCACCCGGGAAATTGAGGATTCTCAACGTCAGTTCGATCGTAGAGGGCGGAAGCGCGACGTAGTCCCCATCCACCAAAGAATCCAGCTGTTCGCGGCGGAAGACATCGGCCTGTTCAACCTGAAGAACGGCAAGACGAACTGGTCCCGACTCGGCTCGGGCCTCCCGCTCGCGCCGATCCTCGACGTGAAGCTCTCGGGCGACCGCCACACGATCTTCGCCGCCACCTTCGGAAGGAGCGTCTGGAAGCTGTCGCTCCCGTAGCCGACTTCATTGGGCCGAAAGAATCAGCCGAACGGCGGTTGACCGTCGATGTCCCCGTGCGCATGATCTGTCTCCTGCGGCTCGGGGGAGTAGGGAGGGCTCCTCGATGGCCAGACCGATAGGTGGCGGGCCGGGCCTGTTCAGCCGCCGGTTGATCAGACGGGATGGGTTGCCTTCGGCAACCGCTAGCCGCGCGAGTCGTCTTCCCGGTTTCGCTCGCGTTTCGCGACGTCGGCCCTCGGCGGGGAGGCTTCGGCGTCGTGCTGGGCTGCATCGGATCGAATCGGAAGGAACGGGAGTCGGCATGCGACGGACGGTGAAGGCAGCGGCGGTCTCGTTGACCCTGGTCGGCCAACTGGTCGTGACCGTCATGGTCGCGGGGCCGGCCCAGGCCTCGGTGGGGCCGGGTGACGACCGGCAGCTGACGACGCCCGCGTCGTGGTGGACGTACACGGGTGTCACCGCGTCGCAGGTCAACAGCTATCTCTCGGCCAACGGCGCCCGGCTCACCAGCGTGCAGGTCGAATCGTCCACTCCGACGTTCACCGTCGTCATGGTGAAGAACAGCGGCTCGTATCAGTCGGGGTCGTGGTGGTACTACGGTCAGCCCGAGAGCCAGGTGAACTCGCTCCTGTCGACGAACCACGCCCGGCCGATCAGCGTATCTGCGTACGCCACGTCATCGGGTGTCCGCTACGCCGTGGTCATGGTGCCCAACAGCGGGTCCAACGCCAAGGCGTCGTGGTGGTACCACGGCACGGCCAGCTTCATCTCGGGGAAGCTGACGACCAATCACGCCCGGTTGATCGAGCTATCGCCCTACCCGGGCGGCGACTATGTGGGGATCATGGTCGACAACACCGGGACGAACGCCACCAGCTGGTGGTGGTACTACGGCATCAGCTCGTCGAGCGTGAACTCGAATCTCTCGACGCATCACGCCCGGCTGATCGATCTCAGCCGCAACAGCAACGGAACGTACAACGTGGTCATGTACTCGAACTCGGGCACGCGGTGGTACTGGTACTACGGCCAGAGTCCCTCGACTGCGGTAGCGAAGGCGAACCAGCTCGGGGAGCGGATCATCGACGCCGCGTCGTACGTCATCAGTGGCGTCAAGTTCGAAGCGGTCGTCATGACCCGCAACACCAACTCGTCGTCGGAGAACCTGTGGAACATCATCGCCCCGAAGGTCGACTCCGGCGCGTACGGCTTCTATCTCAAGCAGGTCGGCGGGTCGACCCTGGCGTCGCTCCAGAGCACCAAGCAGTACGAACCGGCGAGCGCCCTCAAGATCCTGTACCACGCGAAATCGATCCACGAAGAGTCGCTGGGCAACGCGCTCGACACGAACGTCATCACGTATCACTACAACAACCTGGCCGACCCGAAGGATGGGGACATCTGCCCGGACGACTACAACACGACGGCCACGACTAAACTCAAGAACGCCGACGTGTTGATGATGCAGAACTCCGATAACCGGATGACGAGGGGGATCCTCGAGAAGTACACGAAGACCGCGATGCTCAACTACGCGACCCCGCTCGGACTCACCTCGACGCAGATCAACCACAACATCGGCTGCCCGACATCGGCGACCCACAACAAGACCACGCTGGTCGACCTCGGCAAGGTGTACGAGGCGTTCCAGACCGGCGTGGTCACGACGAACAGCACCTGGCAGGCGCAGTTCAAGTCTCGGATGCTCAACGAGAGCAACTACGAGCCGAACTACCACAACTCGATCTGTCCGATCGTGAGCCAGGAGGCGACGAGCCTCGGCCTGAGCGCGGCGACCGCGACCAGCTTCTGCAATGCCATGACCTGGATCGCCAAGGGCGGCAGCTACCAGTACGGGGGCTCGCTCCCGTACCAGGTCTCGTGGGACGGCCTCTCGCTGACCGGCGTGCCGTACCAGTCGAGCGGCGTGATCGCGCCGAGGTACTTCGTGTTCGGCGAGTTCGTCGACGGCACGACGATCAACTCGCAGGCCGAGGCGGACGCGATCAACACCGCGCGCGGAAAGCTCTACACGGAGGGCCTGCGGCCGTACATCCACGCCGCACTGGCCACCTGGTAGCGGAGGAGCAACCTGGAATCAGTCCGGGACGATCCTCGTCCCGGTCTCCTCCGCGAGAGCGCGTTCCACGTTCTCGGGGTCGGTGATGATCGCCGTGCCGCCGGTGGCCTCGACGTAGCGCACCGCCGCGTCGATCTTGGGGGCCATCGAGCCCTTCGCGAAGTGGATGCCCTCGGCGAGGTACTGCTGCGCCTGGGACACCGTGATGCGGTCGATCCACTCCTGGTCGGGGGTGCCGAAGCGGAGCGCGACCTTCTCCACCGCCGTCGAGATCATGAACAGCTCAGCGCCGAGGACCCGCGCCAGCAGTGACGAGGCCAGGTCCTTGTCGATGACCGCCGCCACCCCGACCAGGTTGCCATCGTCGGTGCGGACCACCGGGATGCCACCGCCGCCGACCGTGATCACCACGAAACTGGCCGCGACGAGGTCCTTCACCGCGGCCTCCTCGACGATGCGGATCGGCTCCGGCGAGGCGACCACGCGGCGCCACCCCCGGCCCGCGTCCTCCATGACCGACCAGCCCGCCTGCTCGCGCTGCCCGGCCTTCGCCTCGTCCATGTAGGAACCGATCGGCTTCGAGGGCTTCTGGAACGCCGGGTCGTCGACCGCGACCTCCACCTGGGTGACCACCGTGACGGCGTGCTTGTCCATCCCCAGCCGGGCGAAGTCGTTGTACAGGTTCTGCTGCAGCGCGTAGCCGATCGCGCCCTGCGTGTCGGCCCCGCACACGTCGAGCGGCACCTCGTGCAGCTCGTGGGCCGCGAGCTCGGACCGCCGGAGGATGAATCCCACCTGCGGCCCGTTCCCGTGGCCGATCGCCACGTCCCACCCTTCCTTGATCATCGAGGCGATGTGCCAGCACGTCTCGCCCGCGGCGATGTACTGGTCACGAACGCTCTGGTGTTCCTTGTCCTTGATCAGCGAGTTGCCGCCGATGGCGACGACCGCGGTCTTTCCTGCCATGAACGAACCCCCTGGGTTCCCCGAATCGAGACTACTCGGCCGCGCCCAGCACCAGCGCCAGCAGCGCCATGCGCATGACCACGCCGTTGAACGCCTCCGTCCAGTACCGGGCGTGGCGCGTGGAGTCGACGTCGGGCGGCAGCTCGTCCATCCGAGGCAGCGAGTGCAGCACGATCGAGCTCGACTTCGCCCTGTCCCGCAACAGCTCCCGCGTGACCTTGTACTCGTCCGGCGTGGTCGGCAGCTCGGCGGCGCGCTCGTCGCGGCCCTTCGTGTAGTCGGCCTGCACGACCGGTTCCATGTAGATCACGTCGGCGTCGGCGATGCACTCCTGCACCGATCCCACCTCGGTGTACCGGACGCTGTACCCGTCGATCTCCTTCTTGAACTCGTCGAGCAGCGACATCTCCGGCGGACACACCACGTACGCCTCCGAGTCGAACTGCGACAGCGCGTAGAGGATCGAGTGCATCGTTCGCATCCGCATGTCGCCGACCAGCAGGAACTTCAGCCTGTCCAGCGTGCCGAGCTCCTTGTACGTCGTGTACAGGTCCGTGAGCACCTGCGTGGGGTGCTCGCCCCAGCCGTCGCCGCAGTTGATCACCGGCACCGTCGCCCAGTGCGCGGCCTCGGCCGGCGCGCCCTGCTGGAAGTGGCGCATGGCGATCACGTCGCCGTAGTACTCCAGCATGTGCACGGTGTCCTTGATGGACTCCTGGTAGAAGTCGCCGGCACGGGTCATCTTGGCGTCGGAGAACCCCAGCACGTGCCCGCCCAGCCGGTGCATGGCCGCCTCGGTGGCCAGCCGCGTCCGCGTCGACGGCTGGTAGAAGGCCGTCAGCAGCGTCTTGTCCTTCAGCAGGTCGGTGCTCTTCCGGTTCGCCGCGTGCGGCTTCAGCTCGTCGCACACCTCGAACACGCGGAAGAACTCGTTCCGCTCGAAGTCCTTCAGCGACAGGATGTCCCGTCCCGCGAAGCTCCTCATCCCGGTCCCTCCCTCCTCGTCGAAGCGGGCTCGCTCACGCCCGCCGGATCCCCGTGAACAGCACGGCGACGCGCTCGTCGTCGCCGATCTCGCCCCCCCGGCGGAGCTCCATCAGCCCGGCCAGCCCCGACGTGCCCGTGTGGTCGGCGGGGATGCCCGTCGTGTCGAACCCCAGCCGGTTCGCCTCCTCCAGCGTCGCCTCGCCGACGACCGCGGCCGACCCCCCGGTCTCGAGCATCGCCCGGACGACCGCGAGCCAGTCGTAGGTCTCGTCGTCGAGGATGCCGCTGGCGACGCTGTGCGGTTCCTGCTCCCACGGCCACATGAACTCGCGGCGGTGCGTCCGCGCGTGCTCGATGGCCTCGTCCACCGACGCGTCGTGCTCCCCCCGCCACGCGGCGACCCGCTCGAACGCCCGCGCCAGCGGGGAGGCGCCGGTCGTCTGCACGGTGTGCAGCGCCGGGACGCGGTCGAGCGCCCCCAACTCGTGCGCCTCGCGCAGGCCCTGCGCTACGGCCGAGGCCAGGGCGCCGCCGCCCACCTGGACGACCACCCGGTCCACCGACGCACTGGCCGCTCGGAGCTGCGACGCCATCTCGTATCCCAGTGTGATCCCGCCCTCGATGGCCAGGCCGCTCTCGTTCCCCTGGCACGTGAACGGCAGCGCGCCGCCGGCCAGGGCCCGCTTCAGGGCGTGGTACGTCGGGTCACCGGGGACGCCGGGCTCGCGGGGCGCCACGACGATGTCGGCCTCCAGCTCCTTCAGCCGGGCCACGATCACCGGGTCGGCGTCGGTCGGCACGAACACCTGGAGGCGCCGGTCCGCGGCCCGCGCCACCACCGCGGCCGCCAGCGCCGCGTTGCCACACGACGCGATGGCCAGCGGCCGGGCGTCGTGGTCGGCCGGGTCGACGAGCCCGACGCGCTGGGCGACCGACAGGTGAATCAGCAACCCCATCAGGTGCCGGGCCTTGTGCGAGCCCGACACGTTCCCGGTCTCGTTCTTCACCCACACGCCGCCCGACGGCGAGAACCCCAGCCGGTCGGACAGGTCGTCCTCGCGGACGAACGGCGTCAGCCGGAACCCGTGCCCGTCGACCCGCGCCACGGATTCGTCAAGCAGCTTGACGAGCTCCAGGAGCTCGCCGTCGCCGAGGCCGAAGCGCTCGGCCACGTGGGAGGAGCGGAACAGCCCGCGGTACCGGGCGTACGGGCTCTCGGAGTCCTCCTCGGACGCCGTGGACGGGAACTCCACCGCCGAGGGGTCCAGGACCCGCACCAGCACGTGGTCGACGTCGGGCTCCGTGCCGGCGCGCGGGCACCGGAACGGGTACGGCTCGTCCGGGCCAGCCTCGGTGCCGCAGCCGGAGCAGACCATCCGGCTGCGCATCGCCGTCCTCGCCTCCACCGGCCTGGTCCCGGTCACGCCTCCACGCCCGTGCGCTCGTTGAACTCCTCGATCATCGCATCCCACACGGGGACGACGTCCTGCAGCTCGCGCCACCAGGCCTGGTCGCGCCGGGCCGTGAACTCCTCCAGGGACACGCCCTGCTGCTCCACCCACGTGAAGTAGCCGAGGTTGAAGATCCGCTCGCGGTCGCGCAGCGAGGTCTCCAGGTAGTCGTCGGTGCCCATGCCGGCCACGTGCTGCCCGAACACCTCGCCGGCATCCACGGCGTCGAACTCGCCGCCGAAGTCCCGCGCGGTGGCCTTCTCACGCTCGCTGCCGTACATGCCCGAGCCGTCCGTGGCCACCGTGACGATCACGTCGTCGGGGCCCATCCCGTAGTACTTCGCGGTCTTGATCGCGGCCAGGACGTTGCAGATCGACGACAGGCCGAACGAGGAGAACGCGTCGATCACGTCCTTCGGCACGCCCTTTCGCTTCGCCAGGAACTCCCGGCCCACCGGCGTGTTCAGCAACAGGTCGACGCGGTCGGTCGCGTGGTCGCTCACCCCGGCCACGGCGTCCGTGTTCATCACGTTGTGGATCAGCGGGATGTGCTTGTCGCCGATCCCCTGGATGTTGTGCTCGCCGAACCCGTTGGCCAGCATCGTGGGGCACTCGGTGGCCTCCACGGCGACGACCAGCGAGCCGTGGCGGTCCTTCAGGTAGTCACCGGCGCCGATCGTGCCCGCCGACCCGGTCGCGCTGACGAACGCCCGCAGCCGGAGGGTCGACGGTGACTCTCCCGCGAGCGACTCGAAGAGCCGCTCGAGCGCCCGGCCGGTCACCACGTAGTGCACCAGGTGGTTCCCGAACTCGGAGAACTGGTTGAAGATCACGTTCTCCGGGTCCTGCGACAGCTCGTTGCACTTGTCGTAGATCTCCTTGACGTTGCTCTCGGTGCCGGGCGTCCGGACGATGTCCGACTGGTCGAGCACCCACTGCTCCAGCCAGTCGAACCGCTCCCTGCTCATGCCCTCCGGCAGCACGGCCACGCCGCGGGACTGCATCAGCCGGGAGATGGCCACGCCGCCCCGGCAGTAGTTCCCGGTCGAGGGCCAGATGGCCTTCTGCCGGGTGGGATCGAACGTCCCGGTCACCACCCGCGGGGCCAGGCAGCCGTACGCCGCCAGCACCTTGTGGGCCCGGATCATCGGGAACCGGTCGCCGAACGCCACCACGATCCGCGCGTCGACGCCGGTGAGCTCGGGGGGCAGCACCACGTGGTCGGGCAGGTCGACCGTCTCCGCGCGGTCCGGCCCGTTGAACCAGTGGACCCGGAACAGGTTCAGGGGGTGGGCGTCGTCGGGCCCCACCGAGGCCAGCCCCGCGCGCACGGCGTCGGGAATCGTCGCCGGCTCGGCCAGCTGCGCGAACGTGGGGAGACGGATCCCGGCATCCCGAAAACGCCCGACGGTGCGGTCGTAGACGTCGCGGTCCACCAGCTCGCGTTCCAACCCCAGTCGTCGCATGCCCGTGATCACTCCCCGCGCGGGTTCCG
Organism: Actinomycetota bacterium; assembly: GCA_045805265.1. Classification (GTDB taxonomy): domain Bacteria; phylum Actinomycetota; class UBA4738; order UBA4738; family JACQTL01; genus JBJMLO01. The sequence continues at coordinate 15,425 of JBJMLO010000010.1, read as the reverse complement.
GTCGCCCCAGTGTATGGCTGCGGACGCGAGGCAACCGGCCAGCGTCCCGGCGCAGACGGCGAGATCGACCCCCTTTCCGCCTCCGCCCGGCTGGCCTAATCTAGCCGGGAGACCTCCGCCCCCGGAGGCACGAGGAGCGCCGATGGAGTTCACGCTGAATGGCCGCACGGTCGCCGCCGACCCCCGCGACGGCGCCAGCTTGCTCGACCTGCTGCGCGAGGACTGCGGGCTGCGTTCCATGAAGGACGGGTGCGCGCCCGAGGGCTCGTGCGGGGCCTGCACCGTGATGGTGGAGGGGAAGGCCGTGGTGTCCTGCGCGCAGCCGGCCGCGCGGGCCGCCGGGAAGTCGGTCACCACGCAGGAGGGGCTGACCCCCGAGCAGCGCCGGACATGGGCGGACGCGTTCGTCCTGTCGGGCGCCTCGCAGTGCGGGTTCTGCTCGCCGGGCATCCTGATGAAGGCCGAGGCGATGCTGGCCAAGAACCCCTCGCCCTCGCGCGACGAGATCGCCAGGGGCCTGGCCGGGAACCTCTGCCGGTGCACGGGCTACATCAAGATCGTCGACGCCATCGAGCACGCCGCGGCGGCCAAGCGGGGCGAACCCATGCCGGAGGTCGACCGCAGCGGCCGCGTCGGATCGCGGACGGCGCGGTACCAGGGCGACGAGCTGGCGCTGGGCGACAAGCCCTACGTGAACGACATGGTCGTTCCGGGGATGCTGCACGGGGCCCTCAGGTTCAGCGACCATCCCCGGGCCAAGGTGCTCAAGATCGACACCGCCAAGGCGGAGGCCTACCCGGGCGTGGTCGCGGTGACCACGTGGAAGGACACTCCCGGGGACCGCCTCCAGGGAGCGATCCAGAAGGACTGGCGGCAGTTCGTGGCGGAGGGCGAGATCACGTCCTACGTCGGGGACATGCTGGCCGCGGTGGCGGCCGAGACCCGGCACGCCGCCCGGGAGGCCGCCGCGCTGGTCGAGGTCGACTACGAGGTCCTGGAACCGGTCACCGACCCCTTCGAGGCCCTGAAGCCCGGGGCGCCGCAGGTCGGTCCGGAGGGCAACCTCCTGTCGCAGTCCGATGTGAAGCGGGGCGACGCCGACGCCGCGCTGGCCTCGGCCGCGCACGTCGTGACCGAGACCTTCCGCACGCAGTGGATCGAGCACGCGTTCCTGGAACCGGAATCCGCGATGGCCGTGCCCGAGGAGCCCAACGGGGGGCCGCGCGTGCACGTCTACTCCCAGGGCCAGGGGGTGTGGGAGGACCGCCACCAGGTCGCGTCGTTCCTCGGCCTGCCCCAGGACCACGTCCGGGTGACCCAGGTCGCGTGCGGCGGCGCGTTCGGCGCGAAGGAGGATCTCAACGTCCAGGGCCACGCCGCGCTGCTTGCCCTGCGGACGAACCGGCCCGTGCTGCTGACGCTGTCGCGGAAGGAGTCGCTGTTCGTCCACTCGAAGCGGCACCCGCTGACGATGGAGTACACGGCCGGGTGCGACGACGAGGGCCACCTGGTCGCGCTGAAGGCCCGCATCGTCGGCGACTCCGGCGCGTACGCCAGCGTGGGCATGGCGGTGCTGGAGCGGGCGGCCGGCCACGCGTGCAGCGCGTACCGGATCCCCAACGTCGACGTCGAGTCGCGGGCCGTCTACACGAACAACGTGCCGTGCGGCGCCATGCGGGGGTTCGGGGTGAACCAGACCAACTTCGCCATGGAGGGGATCCTCGACCTGCTGGCGGAGAAGGTCGGACTGGACGGCTGGGAGATCCGGTGGCGCAACGCACTCGACGTCGGCGACCGGTTCGGGACCGGACAGGTGCTCGGCGAGGGCGTCGGCGTGAAGCAGACCCTGCTGGCCGTGAAGGACGCCTACTACGGCGCGAAGTACGCCGGCATCGCGTGCGGCGTGAAGAACACCGGCATCGGCAACGGCATGCCGGAGGGCGGCCGCGTGATCCTGCGGCCGGAGCACGACGGCACCGTGACGCTGTTCCACTCCTGGACCGAGATGGGCCAGGGCGTCCACACGATCCTCCAGCAGATGACCTGCGAGGAGCTCGGCCTCCCGCCCGAGAGGGTGACCGTGGTCGTCGACACCGAGAAGGAGCTGGACACCGGTCAGACCACCGCGTCGCGGTCGACCACGCTGGGCGGCCAGGCGGTGATCCGGGCGGCGGCCAAGGTCCGCGAGGCGTTGAACGGGGGCAAGATCGAGGAGCTCGCGGGCGAGGAGTTCTACGGCGAGTTCCTGGTCGACTGGACCACCAAGAACGACGCGCCCGACCCCATCACGCACATCGCGTACGGGTGGGCCACGCAGGTGGCGATCCTGGACGACGACGGCCGGCTGGTGAAGATGGTGGCCGCGCACGACGTGGGGCGCGCGATCAACCCCACGCTCGCAGAGGGGCAGGTCGAGGGCGGCATCCACATGGGCCTCGGCCACGCGCTGTCCGAGGAATACGTGATCGAGGGCGGCCGGCCGGTCACCGAGACCCTGAAGTCGCTGAACATCGTCCCGCCGATCGGCATGCCCGAGGTCGAGTGCATCCTGGTGGAGGTTCCCCAGCCGGAGGGACCGTACGGGGCGAAGGGCGTCGGGGAGGGCCCGCTGGTCCCCACGGCGTCGGCGGTGGCCGGCGCGCTGTACCGGTTCGACGGCGTGCGCCGGACCCGCCTGCCGATGAAGGACTCGGCCGCCGCCCGGCTGGCCGTGCCGAAGCTGGCGGCTGCCGGGAGGCAGCGGGAGTGACCCAGGCCGAGGCGAACGGTCCGTCGGGGGGGCACGTCCTCACCGGCGCGACCGTGGTCACGTCGCTCGACCCTCCCTCCGTGGAGCGCGCGGACCTGATGGTGCGCGACGGCCGGATCACCGCCGTGGGGCGCTTCGAGGGCGCAGGCGCCGCCGCCGTGGACTGCTCCGGCTGCCTGATCGTCCCGGGGAACGTCTGCGCGCACCACCACCTGTACTCAGCCCTGGCCCGGGGGATGCCGTACCGGCTGCAGCCGCCGGAGAACTTCGTCCAGATCCTGCGCCGGGTGTGGTGGCGGTTGGACCGGGCGCTCGACGAGGGATCGAACCGTGCCTCCGCGCTGGTCGGCGGCGCGGACGCGCTGCTGGCCGGTACCACGACGATCGTCGACCACCACGCGTCGCCGAACGCGATCGAGGGCTCGCTGGACGTCATGGCCGACTCCCTGGAGTCGCTGGGGGTCCGTTCGGTGCTGGCCTACGAGGTCACCGACCGCGACGGACCGCATCGCGCGGCCGCGGGGATCGAGGAGAACCGCCGGTTCCTGAAGGAAGGGCGTGCCCTGACCCGCGGCATGGTCGGCGCCCACGCGTCGTTCACCCTGTCGGAGGACACCCTGGATGCCTGCGTGGAGGTGTCCCGCGAGGGCGAGTCCGGCATCCACATCCACGTCGCCGAGGACGCCGCGGACCAGGCCGACAGCCGGGCCCGGTTCGGCCGCAATGTCACGCACCGGCTGGCCGCCGCCGGCGCGGTCAACGAGCGCTCGCTGCTCGCCCACTGCATCCACCTCGGCGAGGAGGAGATCGAGGTCGTGCGGGACTCGAGCGCGACCGCCGTCCACAATCCCCGCTCGAACATGAACAACGCGGTCGGCCGTCCCCGGGTGGGGTCCTTCCCGAGGCTGGCCCTGGGGACCGACGGCATCGGCGGGTCGATGTTCGAGGAGGCCCGGGCGGGGTTCTGGCGGGCCCGGGAGGCCGGCGACGCCCCGGGCCCGGAGTGGGTGCTGGACCGCCTGGCCGAGTCGGCCCGGCTGGCCGGCCGGGTGTTCTGGGAGCCGCTGCTCGGCCGCCTGGAGCCGACGGCGCCGGCCGACCTCGCTGTCCTCGAGTACGAGCCCCCGACGCCGCTGTCGAGCGAGAACCTGGCCGGCCACTGGGTGTTCGGTTTGTCGACGAGGATGGTGCGCGACGTGATGGTGGCGGGGGAGTGGGCGGTCCGGGACCGCCGCCTGACCCGGGTGGACCAGGACGAGCTGGCGGCCAGGAGCGCGGAGCAGGCCGGCCGGCTGTGGGAGCGGCTGGCGGACATCGACGAGCACCCGTTCCAGCCGGCGAGCTGAGGACGGAGGAATGTAAGGGGGAGCGCGATGGCGGTATCCAGCGACGGACGGGTTGCGCTGTACCTGCAGGACGCGCACCCCATCCGCGAGGGCATGCGGTACGCGCAGATGGCCGAGGAACGCGGGTTCGAGGCCGTGTGGCAGGCCGAGAGCCGGCTGGTCCGGGAGGCCACGGTCCCGATGGCCGCGTACGCGGCGGTCACCGAGCGCATCAAGGTCGGGTCCGGCGTGGTGAACAACTGGACCCGCAACGTCGGGCTGCTCGCGGCGACGTTCTCGACGCTCGACGACCTCGCGCCCGGGCGCGTGATGTTGGGCATCGGCGCGTGGTGGGACCCGCTGGCCCGGAAGGTGGGGATCACCCGCGCGAAGCCCCTCCTCGCGATGCGGGAGACCGTCGAGACGGTCCGCCGGTTGCTGGCCATGGAGCGCGTCACGTTCCACGGTGAGTTCGTCGACGTCGACGACATCGAGATCGACATCGTCCACGGCGACCGGTCGCCGAAGGACGTGCCGATCTACGTCGGGGCGACCGGCATGAAGATGATGGAGCTGGCCGGTGAGGTCGCCGACGGCGTGTGCCTGAACTACCTGGTCGGGCCCACGTACAACCGGACGGCGCTGGAGCACCTGGCGGCGGGGGCGGCGAAGTCGGGGCGCGCCGTGGAGGACATCGACCGACCCCAGCTCGTGGTGTGCTCCCTCGACGACGACCGCGAGGTGGCGCTGGACCGGGCCCGCGAGCTCGTCACGCAATACCTCGGCCAGCAGCCACACATCGGGAAGGCCAGCGGCGTCGACCAGTCGCTGCTCGACGAGATCGGCAGGGTCCTCACGTGGCCGGCGTCGGAGGAGGAGATCCGCGCGGCCATGAAGATCGTGCCCGACGAGGTCGTGCAGCTCATCACCGCGTCGGGGACCCCCGACGAGTGCCGGGCCAAGGTCCGGGAGTACGTGGAGCACGGCTGCACGTGCCCGATCCTGTATCCGCTGGGGCCGGACGTGGGCGCGATGCTGAATGCCTTTGCGGACGGCCGGTTCTGATGGAGGTGTTCCTGCCCGAGACGCTCGAGGAGGCCCTCGAGGCCAAGCGGGACATGCCCGAGGCTCGCGCCATCTGCGGGGGCACCGACCTGATGGTCGAGCTGAACTTCGACAAGGGCCGCCCCGCGGGGCTCATCGACGTGTCGCGCCTCGCCGAGCTGCAGGAATGGCGGCGCGAGGACGGCTCGCTGTTCCTCGGTTCAGGAGTGACGTACGCGCGGATCGAGCGGGAGCTGTCGCACGTCACGTCGCTCGTGCAGGCCTCGCGGTCGGTGGGGTCCCCGCAGATCCGAAACCGGGGGACCGTCGGCGGGAACCTGGGGACCGCCTCGCCCGCGGGCGACGCCCTGCCGCCCCTCGCGGTGCACGACGCCGGGGTCGTCCTGGGGCGGGCCGGCGGCGGCACCCGGACCGTCCCGTTCGCCGAGTTCATGACCGGGCCCAAGCACCACGTCGGCGAGCCCGACGAGCTGATCCTCGGAGCCCGGTGGTCGGCGATGCGCGGCGTGGGGACGTTCTCGAAGATCGGGACCAGGAACGCCATGGTGATCTCCGTCGCCGCCCTCGCCATGGTGCTCGACGAGGACCGCCGCGAGGTCCGGGTGGCGCTGGGCTCGGTGGGGGCCGTGATCCTGCGGGCGCCGGAGGCCGAGGAGCACGCGGCGGGGGCCCTGGCCGACGGCGGGAACTGGGACGACCCGGCGGCGCCGCTGGCCGGCGGCATCGACGAGGAGTTCGGACGGCTCGTCGCGGCGGCGGCGAGGCCCATCGACGACGTCCGGGGGTCGGCCGCCTACCGCCGCCACGCGGTCGAGGTGCTGGCCGGGCGCTCGCTGCGGTGGTGCGTCGAGGACCGGCGTTCCCGCGCGGTGGCGGAGGGGAGCTGAGGCCTTGTGCTGGTCCGCCTGACGGTAAACGGCGACGAGCGCGAGGCCGACGTGTGGGCGGGCTCCAGCCTGCTGTTCATGCTCCGCGAGCACCTCGGGCTCCCGGGGTCGAAGAACGCCTGCGAGCAGGGGGAATGCGGCTCATGCTCGGTGTGGATGGACGGCGAGCTGGTGTGCTCCTGCCTGGTGCTGGCGGCGCAGGCCGAGGGTGCCGAGGTCCGCACGGTGGAGGGCCTGGCCGGCGACGGCGGGGGGCTGCACCCCGTCCAGCAGGCCTTCGTGGACGCCGGCGCGGTGCAGTGCGGGTTCTGCACGCCGGGCCTTGTGGTGGCCGTGGCCGATCTCCTGGAGCACGACCCCGACCCCGCCGACGCCACGATCCGGGAGGCCCTGTCCGGCAACCTGTGCCGGTGCACCGGCTACCAGAAGATCATCGACGCGGTGCACCTGGCGGCGACGCGGGCCGCGGGCGGCGTGTCGTGACGTCGCTGCTCATTCGGGGGTGCGAGGTCGTCGCCACGATGGACGACACGGGGACCGAGGTCGCCGCCGGGTCGATCCTCGTCCGGGACGGCGTGATCGAGTGGGTGGGGTCCGGGGAGCCGCCGTCGGCAGCCGACGAGGTCGTCGACGCCTCCGGCTGCGTTGCGGTTCCCGGCCTGGTGAACACCCACCACCACCTGTACCAGGTGCTCACCCGGGCCCGGGTCCAGGCGGACGGCCTGTTCCAATGGCTCCAGGAGCTGTATCCGGTGTGGACCGGGATCGACGAGGAGTGGACCCGGACCGCCGCGTCGGTCGGGCTCGCCGAGCTCGCGCTGTCCGGCTGCTCCACGTCGACCGATCACCACTACGTGTTCCCTGAGGGCGCCGGCGACCTGCTGGCGGCCGAGATCGACTCGGCGCGGGAAGTCGGGGTCCGGTTCCACCCGTGCCGCGGCTCGATGGACCTCGGGCGGTCGGACGGGGGGCTGCCTCCCGACTCGCTGATCCAGGACCGAGACACGATCCTGCAGCAGACCGAGGACGCCGTGACGATGCATCACGATGCCGCGCCGGGCTCGATGCTCCGGATCGCGGTCGCGCCGTGCTCGCCGTTCAGCGTGACCCCGGAGCTGATGAAGGAGTCCGTCGCGCTGGCCCGGCGCCTGGGCCTGCGCCTGCACACCCACATCGCCGAGGCCCTCGACGAGGACGACTTCTGCCTGGAGCAGTTCGGCGTCCGGCCGATCCAGCTGCTCGAGGACCTGGAGTTCCTCGGCGCCGACGTCTGGCTCGCCCACGGCGTGCACCTGTCCGACGACGACGTCGCGCGGTTGGGGGAGACGGGAACGGGGGTGGCGCACTGCCCCTCGTCGAACCTCCGCCTGGGCAGCGGCATCGCGCGGGTGCGCGCGCTGCTGGACGCGGGCGTGCCGGTGGGGCTCGGCGTGGACGGGTCGGCGTCGAACGACTCCAACGACCTGCTGGCCGAGGTCCGCCAGGCCATGCTCGTGGCGCGGGCCGGCATGGACCCGACCGCGCTGTCGGCGCGGGAGGCGCTGCGGATCGCCACGCGGGGCGGAGCCCGGTGCCTCGGTCGGGAGGAGGAGATCGGTTCCCTGGAGCGCGGGAAGCGCGCGGACGTGGCCCTGTTCGACGTCACGGGACTAGCGTTCGCCGGGGCGGACGGCGACCCCGTCGCCGCGCTGGCCTTCTGTGCGCCGCAGCGGGTCCGGGACCTCTTCGTGGAGGGCCGCCGCGTGGTCGCGGACGGCCGGCTGACCGGCGTCGACGAGGAACGGCTGGCCGTGGACGGCCACCGGATGGCGCGGCGGATCGCCGAACGGGTGAACGCATGAGCACGACGGGCGCGAGGAACGAGGGCGCGGCGACCGGCTCCCGGGTGGACGAGCGCGTCGGCCTGGGCGTCGGCGTCTCGGCGCCTCGCGTGGACGGCATCCCGAAGGTGCAGGGGAAGTTCGCGTTCGCGAGCGACGTGTGGGCCGAGGGCATGCTGTGGGGCCACACGGTCCGGAGCCCGTTCGCGCACGCCACGGTGCTGTCGATCGACCCGGCGGAGGCCCTGCGGGCGCCCGGCGTGAAGGCCGTGCTGACGATGGAGGATGTCCCGGGAAAGAAGACGTTCGGCCTGGAGTTCTCGGACCAGCCGGTGATGGCCGACGGCGTCGTCCGGTACGCGGGCGAACCGGTCGCCGTGCTGGCCGCCGAGACGCCCGAGCAGGCCCGGCGGGCCGCGGACCTGGTGCGCGTCGAGTACCAGGAGCTCCCCGCCGTCACCGACATGGTCCGGGCGCTCGACCCGGACGCGCCGAAGGTCCACGAGTTCGGCAACGTGCTCCGGCACCTCCACATCGTGCATGGCGATCCCGACGCGGACGCCGAGGTGTGGGTCGAGGGGTACTCGGAGACCGCGATGCAGGACAACGCGCCGCTCGGCCCGGAGGGCGGGCTGGCCATCCCCGCCGAGGACGGCGGCGTCGACCTGTTCGTGAACACGCAGTGGCTCCACGTGGACCTCCAGCAGATCGCTCCGTGCCTCGGACTTCCCGAGTCGAAGGTCCGGATCACGCTGGCCGGGATGGGCGGCGCGTTCGGCTCGCGGGAGGACGTGCACCTCCAGATCCACGCCTGCATGCTGGCCCTCCGGACCGGCCGGCCCGTGAAGATGTCGTTCGGCCGCGAGGAGTCGTTCCTCGCGCACAAGAAGCGCCACCCGTCGCGGATCTGGATGCGGATCGGCGCCTCGCGCGACGGCAAGCTGCAGAACGTCCAGGCGCGCATGCTCATCGACGGCGGCGCCTACGCGTCGAGCAGCCCGGCCGTCATCGCCAACGCCACCACGTTCCTCAGCGGGCCGTACGAGGTGCCGAACGCGCGGCTCGAGGGCACCGCGGTGTACTCGAACAACCCGCCGTGCGGGGCGATGCGGGGGTTCGGCGCACCGCAGACCTGCTTCGCCGGCGAGGCGCTGATGGACCGGCTGGCGGATCAGCTCGGCATGGACCGCGTGGAGCTCCGGCTGAAGAACGTCGTCAAGACGGGGTCGGTCCTGGCCACCGGCCAGGTGATCAAGGGAACGGCCCCGGCCCGGGAATGCCTGGAGGCGGTGCGGCGGATCCCCGAGCCTGCGGAGGAGCGGGCCGCCGGTCGGGACGCCATCGAGTACCCGGGAGGCGCCGGCAACGTCGGCCGCGGCGAGGGCCTGCGCCGCGGGGTCGGCTGGGCGCTCGGCTACAAGAACGTGGCGTACAGCGAGGGGTTCGACGACTCCTCGGACGCTCGGGTCACGCTGTCCGCCGGCCCCGACGGGCCCGTGGCGTCCATCGACACCGCGGCCGTGGAGTGCGGGCAGGGGTTGTTGACGGTCCTCGCCCAGATCGCCCGGGAGGAACTCGGCGTCGACGATGTCGTGTTCGAGCCGCACGACACGGTGGGGATCAGGTCGGCCGGTTCCTCGTCCGCATCGCGCCAGACCTTCATGTCCGGCGGCGCCGTGCAGATGGCCTGCCGTGAGGTGCGCGACGAGCTGCTGCAGCGGGCCCGGGGGATCGCCGAGGACGCGACCGACCTGGAGGTCCGCGCCGGGAGGGTCGAGAGCGGCGATCGGCTGGTCGCGCTGGTCGGCGACCTGGTCGCGGAGCCGATCTCGCGGTCCGCGGTGTTCCACCACCGCCGGACCGGGCCCTTCGACGAACGGGGCCAGGGCGACATCCACGTGATGTTCGTGTTCGCCTGCGAGCGGGCCGTGGTGGAGGTGGACACGGATCTCGGGCTGGTCCGCGTGCTGCAGATCGCGGCGGCCCAGGACGTCGGCCGGGCGCTGAACCCCCAGGCCGTGTACGGCCAGATCGAGGGCGGGACCGCTCAGGGCCTGGGGCTGGCGCTGATGGAGCAGGTACAGCTCGAGGCGGGGATCATCCGGAACGCGTCGTTCACCGACTACCTGATCCCGACGATCCTCGACGTGCCGCCGGTGGAGTCGGTGCTGATCGAGGAGCCGGAACCCGGCGTGCCGTTCGGCGCGAAGGGCGTGGGGGAGACGTCGACGATCGTCTCCACCGCGGCCGTCGTCGCGGCCATCCGCGACGCGACCGGCCTGGAGCTGAACCGCGCACCGGTATCGCCGGACGACATCGTGGGGCTGCGCGGGCCGGCCGCCGGGGGACCCGCGCCGCCGCCGCCCGACGTGCCGTGGCAGGTGTCCGTCCCCGAGCTCCACGGCTTGGGGATGGGCCAGCAGGAGCTGATGAAGTAGGCCGGCCCCTGTTTCAGGTCGGCCGGGGAGGAGATCGACATGGACCGCACGAGCCTGACCGGACGCGACTACATCGAGACGTCCGACTGGACCACCGAGGAGATCGACGAGGCCATCGCGGTGGCCTCGGAGCTGAAGGCGAAGTTCAAGGGAGGGGAGCGCCACCGCCTGCTGGACGACAAGACGCTGTTCATGCTGTTCCTCGACAAGTCGACCCGGACGCGCAACGCGTTCGAGTCGGGGATGACCCAGCTCGGCGGCCACGCGATCTTCCTCGACGCCGACAAGACCCAGGTCGCCCACGGGGAGAGCCCGAAGGACATGGGGATCATCCTGTCGCGCTACGGCCACGGGCTGGCGATCCGCCACGACCTCGTGCCGTACGAGGGCAACAAGTGGATGCGCGAGGTGGCCCGGTGGGCCGAAATCCCGGTGATCAACCTGCAGTGCGACGTCGACCACCCGACGCAGACGCTGGCCGACCTGATGACGCTCCGGGAGCACCGCGGCCAGGACCTGCGGGGCCTGAAGATGGCGGTGTCGTGGGCGTACGCGCCGTCGTACGCGAAGCCGCTCTCGGTTCCGCAGGGCTTGGCGATGCTCATGCCCCGCTACGGGATCGACGTCGTCGTGGCGCACCCGCCGGGCTGGGAGCTGATGCCGGAGACGATCGAGAAGGCGAAGAAGGCCGCGGCGGACGGCGGCGCGACCCTGTCGTTCACGAACTCCATGGAAGAGGCCTTCGAGGGCGCCGATGTCGTGTACCCGAAGTCTTGGGGTCGGCTGGATGCATTTAGCGACGAGGCCGCCCGAGGAGCCACCGAATACGCCGGGTGGATCTGCGACGTCGAGAAGATGGGCCTGGCCTCAGACGACGCGCTGTACATGCACTGCCTCCCGGCCGACCGCGGCACCGAGGTCACCGACGAGGTCATCGACGGCCCCCAGTCAGTCGTCTACGACGAGGCCGAGAACCGCATGCACACGGGCAAGGCCCTCTGCGCGCTCACGATGGGCGGCTTCACGGGCTGACCCGGGTCGTCGTCCCTATGCGCTGAAGCCCTTGGCGCGCGCCAAAACACCGCGACCGCCCAATGACAGCACTCTGGAGTGCGTGAGGCTGTCAACTCGGACAAGTTCCGGAACGTCCCGATCAGAGCGGGAGGTGAGATTCAGGCGGACTTCGACCAAGTGCTGGCGACCGGGTGCCGTCGAACCTCCGTGCGCGGCGGGGCAATGTCACTCCTCCGGACTGGATAGCGACATCACTGAGATTCCAGAGCAGTTCAGTCCTGTCCGCGACTACGCTGCGCTCGACGAAGCCGACCTTCAGAGCGAGCCGGAGGGCCCCGGTGTTCGAGTTCCAGACAGTCGCATGCAGAACGCTGACACCGAGGGCGGCGGCGCGGTCGGCAAGCGCATGCAGAAGGGTCTCGGCCACCCCTTGCCGCCGATAGTCCTCGGAGACTCCAGCAACCACCTGGGGGACAGATTCGCGCCGACACCAAGCCGCTCCGATGCGGTCGCCGGCTTCGTTCGTCGCAATGACGGCGATGTCACCCTCCCGCGGCCACCCCCCAAGCCACCAGTCCGCGGCCTGGAGCTGCTGCCTGAGCTCCACGAGGTACGCGATGTCCTCCGGAACGGAGTCTCGGACACTTGTGGTCGTCATGGTCGTGTGCCCATTGTCTCCGCCCAACGCGACCAGGTCGAGCATCAGTGCTCCGCCTCCTGTCGTTAGCGTCCCAGCTAGCGGTGGAAATTCGGGATGGACTTCTGAAGTGGAAATCCCCCCTGACGTAGAAGGCCACCGTCATCCTCATCGGCAACTAGCTCTTGGTCGGCGCCGATGTTGGACTGACCCGTGGAGTTCTGCGGGCCGGAGGAAGCTCCTGGGCCCTTCCCTGGACTGAGGGAGCCACTCTGGCATTCCGGGGCCCGGGAGGTGTCCCGGCCGTGTCGGCCTGGGGTTCTGGGACCTGTCGCCCCGACGCTCCGGAGGTGTCGGGGGACGGGCCGGGCGTGGCTACCTAGACACTCGGGGCGGGGAGGCGATAACGATCAGCCGCGGATGCCCGCCGAAGGCATCCATATGCGCTTCCCGGGCCCGGACGGCGCGGCGGACGGCGCCGTCGCCGCGGAACCCGGACGGCCGCTCCCATCCCCGAGGTCGGTGAAGCCCCAGATGTCCTCGTGGGACAGCAATCGTACGAACGGTGCGAAGCCGAGCAGGCACCTGCCCGGGTCGTACAGCACCTGCGGATCGGCTCCGCTTTCGTCGACGTAGGTCCGCTGGATGTCGTGCTGCGGAGGGAGCGCGAACAGCTGCGTCGTGGGACCGCCGATCGGACGCATCTGGATCGAGACGTCCTCCCCACATCTGTTGCCGCTGGTCGCGAAGTACGCGGTTCCGTCGGCCGTCACCGAGGGGGCGTACTGCGCGAAGACCCCGTCGGGGCGCGGGATGCGGGTCCACGTCCCCGTCACGAGGTCGTACAGGATCACGTCCCAGCCGTCGTCGGTGGCCCGCGTCCACACCGCGTAGCGCCCGTTGACCTGGCCGACTAACAGCTCGGCGCGGTTCGTGGGGCCGGCCAAGACCTTCAGCTCCGAGGTCCTCCTGTCGAAGAGCAGCACCTCCCAGTCCCTGCCGTTGCGGTTCCGCCCGAACATCACGAGGTCGCCCGACAGCGTCGGCCCCCACTCCCACCGCCTCGTGTTCACCGTCGCGGGGAACCCTCGCGTGCGACCGGTCTTCACGTTGTACAGCAACAAGTCGGAGTTGAATGTGCCGGTCTTCGACCGCTGAAGGACCAGCCGCTTTCCGTCGAATCCGCCCGGCCAGCCGAACGTCCCGATCGGGTTGACCCGCACGATGGTGCCGTCCGGGCGGCGCAGTTCCACCCGAGGAAGGGCGCGGTTGGACTGCGCCCAGGCCAGGTAGCCGCGGCTCGAGGCGGGGATCTGCTCCTCGGCCTTCGTCGCTCGCAGCGGGACCGGGTCGGTGATTCCGGCGGAGGCCGGCGCGGCGGTCCACAGCATCGCCGCGGTCCCGGCGAACGCGATCGCCGCTCGGCAGACGCCTGCCCTACGACGAACCATGCCGCAGACCATGGCAGGTGCGCTCGGGCGGGTCAATGGTCGCTCGTCCCGCGCACGAGGGGACGTCTGGAGCCTGAGGTCCGGATCCTGGATCGTCGGCACGCGAAGCTCCCCGGTCACGTGATACGCCGACGCCGCGTATGCCCGATGTCGGCGAGCGCTGGTCCCGGTGGCTTCAGTACCCGTTCCAGCCGCCTAACCGCGGGGCGTTCCGATGACAGCGCACTGGCGTGGCGGACGCTAGCGTCGCCGGCCGAGCAGCGCTCATTCGCGACCACCCACCACGGGGAACTCCCGCATCAGAGCTTCAAGATCCTCGATGATCTTTGGCAGCCAGGTCTGGTCGAGCTCGAATCGAAATTGGAGTTTGTTGCCAGTCGAGACCTTGTCGTCCGCAGTTCCGGAGACCGAGACCTGGCCAAGGCCATCGCCTTGGAGGCGGAGGTTCACCCACGGTTCCATCGGTGAGAACTCTGCGGCGCCGTGAAGAGTGCGATGCAGCTCACGGACGCCTTCGAGGAAGGAACCGAACTCCTCCGAGCGAGGCCGCGTCCGTCAACGTGGTGTAAGAGACCACCGCGTCATCTCTCATGCCTTTCGCTGAAAACGGCTGGCTGAGAGGCCCGTAGAGCCTCGATCGAACGGACCCCGGGGTGAGGGGCCCGGGAGATCCGAGCCTCGTGGTCCTCATCCGGCCGCTACCAGCTCCCCGATCACCTCCTCTCTCGGTTCGGTGGTCTCGAGCATCGTCATACGAGCCTTCGTCAACAGCTCGGTGCCCATGTACCGGTGGCACACCTGCCACTCGTCGTGCTGCTCGGCGAGGACCGAGCCGACCAGGCGCACGATCGCATCGCGGTTGGGAAAGATCCCCACGACGTCGGTGCGCCGGCGGATCTCCCGGTTCAACCGCTCCTGGGGGTTGTTCGACCAGATCTGCCGCCAGTGCTCGATGGGGAACGCGCAGAACGCCGTGATGTCCGGCGCGGCCTCGGCCAGGATCTCGGCCGCCTTCGGGAACCTCCCCTCAAGCTGGGCGATCACCCGGTCGAGCTGCGCGCGGACCTCCTGCGCGGAGGGCTGGGCGAAGATCGAGCGCACGAGCGTCCCCACCATGGGCTGGGCGAGCTTGGGGACATGGGACTGGAGGTTCCTGACGAAGTGCACCCGGCAGCGCTGCCACGACGTCCCGGGGAGCACCGCGGCGATGGCGTGGGTCAGGCCCCGGTGATCATCGGAGATCACGAGCTGGACCCCGGACAGCCCCCTCGCCACGAGGCCACGCAGGAACGACGTCCACCCCGCGCCGTCCTCGTTGGTGAAGATGTCGAGGCCGAGGATCTCCCGGCGACCGTCGGCGTTCACCGCCGTCGCCACGACCGCCGCGACGGAGACGATCCGCCCGGCCTCGCGGCACCGGATCTCGAGCGCGTCGAGCCACAGGTAGGTGTACGGGCCGGTGTCGAGCGGACGGCTCCGGAACGCCTCCACCGCCTCGTCGAGGGACTTGGCCAACTCCGAGACCTGGGACTTCGAGATGCCCTCGATGCCGAGGGTCCGCACGAGGCCGTCCACCCGTCTCGTCGACACACCCTTCACGTAGCACTCCGCCACGACCTGCACGAGGGCCCGCTCGGCCCGCCGGCGGGGCTCCACCAGCCAGTCGGGGAAGTAGCTCCCCGAACGGAGCTTCGGCACGAGCAGGTCGATCGTCCCCGCCCGCGTGTCGAACGGGCGCTGCCGGTAGCCGTTTCGCTGGTTCACCCGCTCCGAACTCCGCTCTCCGTACGGGGCCCCGCAGATCGCGTCGGCCTGGGCGGACATCAGGTGTTGGATGAACGTGCGGAGCATCTCCCGCAGCAGGTCGGTGTCGGCTTCCTCGAGGTGCTTGCCGAGCCAGACGAGCGGGTCCACAGTTGGTTCGACCACCGTGTTCCTCCTCTCCGAGTTCCTTGGTCGGTTCTCGATGAGGATGAAGCGGTGGTCTTCTACTTCAAGGACCCTCAGGTCGTTCGTACACCACGTCCGCGGACACTAAG
>JBJMLO010000009.1:0-12822 GCA_045805265.1 Actinomycetota bacterium | reverse complement strand
GTCCGTCGAGCGGGTCAGGGCGACCCCGCCCACCGACAGGGACACCGAGGCGTGCCCGGTGACCTGGCCCGCGGAGTTCGAGGTGAACACCACGGTGCACTGCCCGTTGGCGTCCAGGTTGTCCCCGGAGGGCTGGGCGTCGTCGCAGGTGGAGGCCGCGGCGTTCAGGGTGTTGGTGGCCCCGTTGGAGTTGGTGAGGGTCACGTCCACGTTGCCCACGGTGGCCGCCACGAACCCGGCGCCGTCACCGGCGTTCTTCTGGACGGTCACGGTGAAGGTGTGGGAGTGGCCCACCTCGTTGGTGGCGCTCGGGGTGATGGAGACCTTGGCGTCCACGAACGTCTTGGTGGCCGACCCGCTCGAGCCATGCGTGCTGTCAGTGCTCCGGGTGAAGGTGGTCGAATTCGTCCCGTCACTGAACGTGAGCGACACGGTGGCGTTGGCCGTGAACGTCCCGGCCGAGCTGTTGTTGATGGTCAGGGTGCACGTTCGGGTGTTCCCGGTCCCGGACGGCGAGGCGCAGGTCGTCGACTGGGAGGTCGGCGCCGGGCTCACCGACGGGGTGATCGAGTTGAAGGTCACCGTCGTCCCTGCCGGGACTGCGTTGGCGGTGATCGTGAAGACGTGCTGGTGACCCACCTCGTTCACCCCGTTCGGGGTGATGGAGATGTTGCCGTCGACCCACTTCTTCGTCGCGTCACCCGAATTGGGCGCCTTCCCGTCGGTCTCGACGCTCAGGCTGCTGGTGCCAACCGTCAAGGTCGCGGCAGCATGTGCAGTGGTCGTGCCGGCAGTGGGCGACGACACCACCACCGTGCAGTCGCCACTGGAGTTCGTTCCGGTCGTCGAACAGGTTCCGCCGGTGATCGAGGCGGTGGCGCCGCCGGTGTTCGTCAGGGTGACGGTGGGCTTCACGCCCGACTGCGGCTGGAATCCGTTGCCCGTGCCGTCGTCCGCCTCGACGTGGACGGTGAACGTGTGGCTGGCGCCAATCTGGTTCACACCGTTCGGCGAGATGGAGATCTTGCCCTTGCAGGTGTTGAAGCTGCTCCCGACCCAGTCCTTCAGCGTCCCGTCCTGGCTGTGCGTCGACCGTGTCTCGGCCAGGAAGGAGCCGAAGCAGGGCGGGACGCCGCCGATGTTCGCGAAGATGTCCTTGAGGTCGAGGCCACCCTCCACGAACTCGGAGGGATCGAGGACCTGGGTGGGATTGGTCCCGGAGTCGGTGGGCTTGGTCTTGTCCTGGGTCTGCCAGTTGGGCGTCTGGTTCGTGGTGTTGACCGAGGCGCACAGGTCGTCGCCCGCGGAAGCGGTGTCGCAGTCCGCCGAGTCGGCGATGAGGTTCAGGTGCGGGCTGGGGGTGGACAGCCACTCGAAGGCCTGCAGCCGGGTGATGGCTCCACCGTTCGTGAAGTTGATCTGCACCAGGACGTCGCCGTCGGTCTTGGACCCGGTGAAGAATGCGTCGCCCGACGCGGGCGACGTGCACCCGACCTTCTTCTGGAAGAACCAGAAACCCATGAAGGCGGCTCCGCTGTTGTCGAACCGCTCGGCCCCGAAGTACAGAAGCGTATGGCCGTTGTAGGGGTCCAGCGCGCCTGTTGGCCGGGCGGCGATGGCGTACGCGTTGAGGATCTCGTCCTTGTCGGTGGGATTGGTCGCCTGCTGGCACTGCCAGACCTGGGACCCACTCGAACCGATGGCCTGGAAGTCCTTCGTGCTCGGGTCGTAGTAGGTGCTGTCGGGTCCGGTCGCGCCGGGCGTGAAGTCACGCAGCACGCCCGTCGAGTCGATGACGGAGGCGGGCTCGTTCGCGGTGATCCGGTTGCCGCTGGCGTCGTACAGCGAGTTCCAGTCAGTCCCCGCCGTGGCGTCATTGTTCATGTTGTGGTCGAGCTCGACGATGCCGGCGTCGTGTACCGCCCACGCCTGGGTCGCCACGAGGGCAATCACCCCGGTCAACACGAACAGCAACGAGATTCGAGCCACCAGACGCTTGCGCGAACGACCCCTGCGATGGTTGCTGGAGCCGCTTGCGTCAGTCCCCGATCCGCTCATCTATGCCCCCCCACGAATGCCTGTTAGGGACGCGCGGACGCGCGGCCCCCAAGTACCGGATACGGAAAAACGAGGTGCGTTGCCCGACGGGCGCGTCGAGCGCCCACGGGAAGTCGTCGTGCGTGCCTTAGTTCGAGACTCGTCCGCCGGGAGCCCCCGATCGACACGGGATAGCCCACAGCGACGAAACAGATCCCCCTCGTGCACTTCTTGCCCCCCCAAATGGGCTAGGTCGCCCAAGCCGGCGGACCGTATCAGGGGCCTAGGCCGTTCGTCAAGATTTTTGTCACACCCGCTGCCCGGCGGGCGAGCGACATGAGAGGGCTTTCGCCGATTTGACGTTGAGTCACTACACGTTCACGGGCAGGGTTCTCATGTCGACGTCCGAATCGGAGGACGGGATGCTGGTCCCGACCCACCCTTCGGGCCTGAACGGGATGCGGTGGACGTTCCGACTGACCGCAGCGTCAGGCGGAGGTGGTCTCCATGTCGCGCATCCGCCCCGGGTCCAGGCGGATCCCGGGGCCCATCGTCGTCGAGAGCGTCAGGGTCTTCACGTACTTCCCCTTCGCCGCCGCTGGCTTGGCCCGGAGGATCTCGTCGACCACCGTGAGGTAGTTCTCGCGCAGCGCGTCGGCGTCGAACGAGCGCTTGCCGATCACCAGGTGCAGGTTCCCCTGCCGGTCGGTCCGGTACTCGAGCTTGCCGCCCTTGATGTCGGCGACGGCCTTCGCGATGTCGTTCGTCACCGTGCCGGCCTTGGGATTCGGCATGAGCCCCCGGGGACCGAGGACCCGGCCGGCCTTCCCTACCGCCGCCATCATGTCCGGGGTGGCGACCGTCGCGTCGAAGTCGATGTTGCCCTTCACGACCTCGTCGACCAGCTCCTCGCCACCCACGACGTCGGCGCCGGCCTCCCGCGCCTCGCGGGCCTTGTCGCCCACCGCGAACGCGGCGACCCGCACCGACTTGCCCGTGCCGTGCGGGAGCGAGACGGTCCCGCGGACGATCTGGTCGGCCTTCCGGGGGTCGACGCCGAGGCTGAACGCGACCTCCACTGTCTCGTCGAACTTCGCCTTCGGCTGCTGTTGCAGCAGCGTGAAAGCCTCGCCCGGGAGGTACGTGCGGTCGGGCTCGATGGTCTCGGCGGCCTGACGGTACCGCTTGCCCCGCTTCATGCCGACACCTCCAGCCCCATGCTCCGCGCGGTGCCCGCCAGGATCTTCATGGCGGCCTCCACGTCGTTGGCGTTGAGGTCGACCATCTTCCGCTCGGCGATCTGTCGCAGCTGGTCCCGCGTCACCCGGCCGACCTTGTGCCGGTTGGGTTCGCCGGATCCGGACTCGATCCCCGCGGCCTGCTTCAGCAGCTCGGCGGCCGGGGGCTGCTTCGTGACGAACGAGAACGTGCGGTCCTCGTAGATCGTCATCTCCACCGGGATGACCTGGCCCGCGTACTGCTGCGTGGCCTCGTTGTACTGCCGGCAGAAGTCCATGATGTTGACCCCGTGCTGGCCGAGGGCGGTGCCCACGGGCGGGGCGGGGGTGGCCTGGCCCGCCTTGATCTGCAGCTTGACCAGGGCCATGACCTTCTTGCGGCTGCGCCTGGCAGCGCCTCCCATGCTCGTCACCTCCTGCGGTACAAGCGGCCCGGGAACAGGCCTCCCGCTGTAGTCGGCTATACCTTGGCGACCTGGTCGAAGCCGAGCTCGACCGGGGTCTCCCGGTCGAAGATGCTGACGAGCACCTTCAGCTTCGACTGGTCGACGTTGATCTCGCTGACCGTGCCGTTGAAGTCCGCGAAGGGGCCGGACACGATGCGGACGGTGTCGCCCTCCTCGAACTCCAGCCGGAACGCCGGCTTGGCCTCGGTCTCCTGCTTCACCGCGAGGATCTTCTGGACCTCGCGCTTGGACAACGGGGTCGGCTTGGTGCCGGTCCCGCTGGACACGAACCCCGTGACGCCCGGGGTGTTCCGGACGACGTACCAGGAATCGTTGTCGTAGAACATCTTCACCAGCAGGTAGCCAGGGAAGACCTTGCGCTGCACCACCTGGCGCTTCCCGCCCTTGATCTCGAGCACGTCCTCCATCGGGATGTGGACGGCGAAGATCTTGTCCTCCATCTGCATGGAGTGGATGCGCGACATCAGGTTGGCCTTGACCTTGTTCTCGTAGCCCGCGTACGTGTGGACGACGTACCAGTCGCCGGGTCCCCCGAACGGGTCGGCGGCCCGGGCGCCGTCGGTGGCCTCCACGGCCGCGACCGGGGCGGGCTTGCGCGCGGGCTTCGGCGCCGGCTCTTCCTCGGGCTCCGGCTCCTCCTCGGGCTCGGGTGCCTCGGCCGGGGGTTGCTCGATCGGCGGCTCCTCGAGGGGCGGCTCGACCACGGTTTCGAGCTCCGCCCCGACGGCGGCCTCGCCCTCGATCGCGGCGAGTTCCACGGCCTCCTCCTCGATCGTCGCGGGGGCGGCCTCGGCCTCCTCCGGCTCCTCCTCGCCCACGGCCTCGGGCTCGGCGACGTATCCCTGCACGTCGGGAAGCCCCGCGAGGTCCTCGGCGATGGAATCGTCCTCGACCGGCTCGTCGGCCTCGCGGTCCATCGGCGCGGCGTCCGCCACCGGCTCCTCGGCCTCGGCCACCTCGCCGGACGGGGCGACGAATTCCTCGTCACCTGCGGGCTCGGGCAGGGCGTCGGGATCCGCGACCTCCTCATCGGGGCGCTCCTCCGCGACCGGCTCGGGTCCCGTGTCGCCCTCGACCTCCTCGGGCTCGCTCAGGCGCTCGATCCCGGAGCCGGCCGGGGCCGAGACGTCCTTTCCGGTGGGCGCGTCGAACTCGGGCTCGCCCGTGGAGCCCTCGCCCGGGACGGGCGCGTCGGGGGCCTCGGACTCGTCCTCGGCCGTGCGGAAACCTTCGGAAGCTTCCATGGAGTTGTGCGACATCCCTTCGAGATCCGGGTGTTACGTGAAGATCTTCAGAACCGCCTTCGAGAACCCGTAGTCGAGCCCGAACACGTACGAGGTCAGGACCACGACGGAGACCAGCACCACCACGAAGTAGGACCACAGCTCCTTGCGGGTGGGCCAGAACACCTTCTTGAGCTCCTGGCGGACCTCCTTCAGGAACTGCCGCGGCGGCGTGCGCTTCTTGCGCTCCTGCTGCCCGGGCTGCGGACGACGCTGCGCGGGCGCGGTGCGCTGCTTCGCCGCCTCCTGCCGGGCCATCAGCCGCTTGGTCTGCCTGTTCATTTCACTCCCTTGCAGGGGCGGAGGGACTCGAACCCCCAACCACCGGTTTTGGAGACCGGGACTCTACCAATTGAGCTACGCCCCTTCGTTCTGCTGGAGGTCCGACCGGAGGAGGGGAGCCCAGATCAGTATAGGGGGAGCCCCCTCCCCCGGCAAAGGGTCGAGGGCCATCCCGTTCCTCTCGTCTCGGGAAGTACGAATTCGCCGCTCACCTTGCGTGAACATCCACCGGACGTCCCATACACTCGCTTGCGAACGCGCCTCGCCGGCCCCGGAGAGAGAAGCGCATGCCTCACGCATCCGGACATTCCGGCGGCCGCGACCCATCGGGCGGTGCCCGCCGACGCCTGTTCTCACGCGGGGGGTCCGCCCCTCCTCCCCTCGACCCCGGCCTGGAGTCCGAGGTCAGGTCCGCCCACCACGCGATCCTGGCTCGCTTCGAACGCGGGCTCTCCGACATCGAGGCCAACGCCCGATCGGTCCTGCGGGAGGCGGCCGAGGACGCCTGGCAGGGCACGGAGGAGGAGCTCAAGACGCTCCGCGAGCAGATCACGCGCGACCTCTCCCGCGACCAGGCCATCCGGGGACTCATCGCCCACGCCGACGAGCGCTACCAGTCGCTCGACGTCCGCGTGGGCCGCATCGAGGAGAACCTGTCGAACGTGGAGCGTGCGGCCACGGCGCTGACGGACGCCCTGGGCGAGGCGGCCACGGGCGACCACCGCCCGGAGGCGATGGCGCTGGGTGCCGTCGAGACGCGGCTGGCGGCCGTGGAGACCGGCCTGGCGGCCGTCCGAGAGACGTCCAGGCGGGTCGAGGAGACGATCGAGGGCGTCGAGCTCGCATCGCGGACCCTCGCCGAGGCCGTGACGACGGCCGCGGCGACCTCCGGCCCGGACGGACCGGACCTGGCCCGGTTCGACGAGCGGCTGGCGACGATGGAGGCGGGGCTCGACAGGGTCCGGGAGACCTCCCGGCGCATCGACGCGAACCTCGAGCAGATCGAACGCGCCGCACGGTCCATGACCGAAGCGCTGGCCGCGGTGGGCAGCGCCGAGGGTACCTCGGACGCGCTCGGCATCGCCGTCCTATCGAACCGTCTCCAGGCGGTCGAGGTCGGGCTGGACGGCGTCCGGCAATCCGCCCGCCGGCTCCAGGAGGTGCTCGACCTCAGCCTGGGCGGGATGAACGCCCAGATCGCCGAGCTCGCGGTTCGGCTCGAGCCCGGCCCCCTCGAGGACGGCCAACAGGGGCGGATGGAGGTCGACCTGCGGCCGGTGGCCGACCGCCTGTCGGCCGTCCAGGACTACCTGGAACAGGTCGTCGACTACCTGTCCGCGCGCGACCAGGCCCTGGTCGAGTGGATCCAGGGTGTGGCCGAGCACACCGACGGCGTCGTCGTCGCCGAGGGCGCCCGCGTCGAGGAGCGGCTCACCACGCGGCTCGACCTCGCGGCGCTCGAGGCCGAGGGGCGCCTGCGCGAGGCCGTCGAGGACCACCTCGGCGCGATCCACGAACGGCTGCAACAGCACGCCCAGCTGCTGGGTGAGGCGCTCTCGGTGGTCGAGAGCAAGACCATGTCCCGGCTCCAAGACCAGGACCTGCGGCTCCAGGAACACGGCCTCAGGCTGGAGGACGTTCGAGACCAGGTCGAGGGAGTCCGGGCCGCGGCGGTGGAGTCCGCCGAGCGCGTCTCGGTGGCCCTGCACGAGCGCATGGCGGACCTGGCGGACCAGATGCGCGCCGAGTCGGAGGACATGCGCGTCCGCCTCGTGGCCAAGGCCCGCGACGCAGGCGCCGACGCCAGCCGCGACATCGACGAGCGGCTGGGCCGCCTGTCCGAGCTGGTCCAGGCCGCCCTGGGGTGGTCGGTCGACGAGATCGACCGCCGTATCCATCAGGAGATCCTGCGCGCCGTCTCGGTCGGCATGGCCGACTTCGTCGCCGCCATGGACCGGCGTTTCGTCGACCTCACCGCATCCATGGACGAGGGGTTTACGTTCCTGTCCCGGGACCTGGACGGGAGCATCGAGCGGGCCCAGCAGCGTGTGGACGAGCACCTCGAGCGAACCGACCGGACCGTCCAGGCTGGGATGGGAGCCCTCGAGGAGTCGATCACGGAACGGGCCGCGCAGGCGTTCGACGAGGTGCTCGAGGCCCGGCTGTCCCCCGCGACCATGGAGCTGGGAAGGCAGATCGACTGGTCGCGGGTGAAACTCGAAGAGACCGTGATGCGGACCGTGGGCGAGCGGGCGGACGCCACCGGCCGCCTGATCGAGGAGCGCGCGCAGCACGCTGCGCGGCTGATCGAGGAGCGGACCACCGCCATCTCCCATCAGCTCGCAGCGCAGGGCGAGACTACCGCGCAGCTGATCGAAGAACGGGCCGAGGCCACCTCCCGCCTGATCGAGGAGCGGACCGAGGCCGCGGCTCGCGGGCTCCAGGAGGCCGTGACCCGGGCCCTCGGCGAGCGGATGGCCTCGGTGGCGCAGCTGATCCGCTCGGACAACATGGCCATCGCGGAGCGCCTGGCCGTCATCGAGGAGCAGGCCGCCGCCAAGGAGGCCATCCGGGCGATCAAGGAGCTTGCCGCGGCGATGCCCCAGGAGATCAGCGAGGCCATCGACGAGCGCCTGGCGATCCTGGCGGAGCTGTTCCGGCGGGAGAACAAGCACACGGTCGACACGGTGGCCCGGGCGGCGACCGCGCTGGCCGACCGCCTCGACCGGACGGCGGTCGTGATCGGAGACCGGTTCGACCGCGACGTGGAGGTGGTCGTGGACCAGATCGGGTCCACCATGCAGACCCTCGCCAGCGGCCTGTCGCGAGCCTCGAACCGAACCGCTCGCCAGTAGCCGGACGCGGAACTACAGCGCGCCGGCGCCGGACATGGGTCGGCGCCCGACCGTCCACCACACGAGGGCGATGGCGGTCGCGCCGGCCGCGGCTCCGCCGAGGGTGGCGGCGGCGTAGCGCAGGCCGGTGTCATGGCGGCGGACCGCGGTGCCGACCCGGACCGTCGTGGCCCGCAGGTTGGCGCGGCTGGGGACCAGCCGCCGGTACGAGGCCACCCGGGCCGTGTGCATGACGGCCTCGAGGTATCCGTCGGGAACGGCGACCTCCACCTCGCGGTAGGCGGCTAGGGAGCTCAGCAGCGCGCGGTACTGCTCCAGCTCCGCGCGGCACCCCGCGCACGAGGCCAGATGGACCTCGACCGCCCCGGCCGGCCGGGGACCCGGCTCGGCGTACTCGGGGAGGAGCTCCCGGACCTCCTCACACCTGACCCGCCTGCTCGGCCGCGTCATCGAGGAGCTCCTTCAGGCGCTTGCGGGCCCGGTGCAGCCGCACCTTCACGGCGCCCTCCTCGATCCCGACCTCGTCGCCGATCTCCCGGCACGACAGGTCGTACACGTCCTTCAACAGGACGACCACCCGCTGCCCCTCCGGCAACGTCGCCATGGCCCGCGACAACGCGTCGCGGTCGGCCAGCCGGGGCGCGGTGGAATCGGGCACCGGGACGTCCGCCGGCTCCTCGGCGAGCACGTCGCCGAACCGGCCGCGGCGCTTCAGCATGCTGATCGCGCAGTTCGTGACGATCCGGTGCATCCATGTCTCGAACCGAGCCTCCTCCCGGAAGCCGGCCAGCCCCCGGAACATCCGGAGGTAGGCCTCCTGGGCCACGTCCTCGGCCTCGGTGCGGTCGCCAGTGAGGCGATACGCCAGGCTGTAGACGCGCCGGTGGGTGAGCCGGACGAGCTCCTCGAACGCGAGGCGGTCGCCCCGCCGACAGTCCGCCAGGAGCTCGGCGGTCACCATCCGGCACCCCACTTCGACTCCGCTACCGGCCGGTAGGTTACGCAGCGGTAGGAAACCGCCCGCAACGACGGAGGCGGGCTCGGGGCCCGCCTCTCGGTTGCTCGATTCGGTGCGGCCTCAGCCCAGGCTGACCTCGGCCGTCGAGTTCTTGATCGGATACTCCGTCACCCCCGCCCGCTCGAGCCGGACCCACACGTCGAGCTTCGCCGTGCGGGTTTCGGGGTCGAGCTCGGTGATCTTCCCGCCCGCCTCGATGGTCTCGTCCATCTCCACCACGGCCCGGAACTGGACGTCGACGGCCTTCAGCGCGCCGGGTTCGCCCAGCCACGCGGTGAGCGTCGAGGTCAGGTGGGCCATCGTGAACATCCCGTGCGCGATGATCCCCGGCAGGCCCACCATCTTCGCGAAGCTCTCATCCTGGTGGATGGGGTTCTGGTCGCCGGAGGCGTCGGCGTACGCCTTGACCGCCTCGCGCTTCACGACCTTCGAGCGCACCGGGATCTCGTCGCCGACCTTCAGGTCGTCGAAGCTCACCTGGGCCGGCACTAGACGCCTCCCGTCCCGCGGGAGATCAGCGTGGACCGCGCGGTGACCACCAGCTCCCCGGTCTTGGCGTCGATGACCTCCGACTCGATGGTCAGGAACTCGTTCGACTTCCTCGTCCGGATGTCCGTCAGGCGCGGCGTCGCCGTGATCGAGTCGCCGACGACCAGCGGGCGCTCGTAGCGGTAGGACTGCTCGCCATGGACGACCCGGGAGTAGTCCAGTCCAAGCTCCTGGTCCAGCACGACCTGGCCGCTGGTCATGATCTGGATCACCGTGATGAACGTCGGCGGCGCGACCTGCTCGGCATACCCGGCGGCCTTCGCCGCCTCAGCATCCCGGTACACGGGGTCGCCCTCGCCGATGGCATCGGCGAACTGGTTCACGCGGTCACGTTCCACGGTGAACTCGATCCGGTCGTACGTCTTCCCGATCAGCTCGGTGTTCAGGGCCATGCCCGCCTCACGCTCCCAACATCGCGCCGGACACGGGAATGATCACACCGGAGACGTAGTCGGAGTCCTCGCCGGCCAGGAACGCGTGGACCTTCGCGACGTCCTCCGGCTGCCCGTAATAGCCGAGGGCGATGATCATCAGCGCCATCTGCCGGTTGGGCTCGGGGACGCCGAGGTCCGACGCCTCCCCCTTCGACGCGGTGAGGCGGGTCTCGATGAACCCCGGCGCGACCGCGTTCACGTTCACGTGGAACGGGCCGAGCTCGCGCGCGAGCGTCCTGGTGAGCCCCACGATCGCCCCCTTGGCGGCCGTGTAGTTCGCCTGGCCCGCGTTGCCGACGAGCGCTGCCGTCGACGTCGTGAACGTGATCTTCCGGTGGTGTGCCGGCGTGCCCTGGGTGCTCATCTCCTCCTTGGCACGCTGGCGCATATGCCGCACGGCCGCCAGGCTCGAGTGGAACGCGGTCTTGAGGTTGACGTCGAGCACGAAGTCCCAGGTCTCGTCGTCGAGGTTGTGGAACGTCTTGTCGCGGGTGATCCCGGCGTTGTTGACCAGGATGTCGACGGTGCCGAACTCCCCCACCGCCGCGTCGACCATGGCCTGGGCCTGGTCGAGCTCCACGGTGTTGTGGGTCGAGACCTGGGCCTGGCCCCCGGCCTCCTTGATGGCCTGGGCCGCCTCGTTCGCCGGGTCGGGGTCGACGTCGTTCACCACGACCGCCGCGCCCTCCCGGGCGAACAGCTCGGCCGTCGCCCGGCCGATTCCCCGCCCGGCGCCGGTCACGACGGCCACCTTGCCTTCCAGTCGAGCCACGTGCGTCCTCTCCTCGTCGGTTGACCGGAGGGCGGCCACTGCGTGGCGCGGCCGCCCGAGGCCCACTTCCGCCGGCACCGGCAAAGTCTGGGCCTCCCCCGGGGCGCCGGATCGTCTCACCGTATCGAACGTCCCGCCGGCCGGGCAACTTCCCGTGGCGTCGCGCTGCACGGTTGGGCTCGACGCCGGCCCTACGATGGCACCGCCATGGCCGAGACAAGCGGCACGATCCGGGTCCTCATCGTCGATGACCACCGCATGTTCGCGGACGCGCTCCGCCTCGCGCTCGACGGGGAACCGGACGTCGAGGTGGTCGGCGTGGCGGGCGGGGCGGACCAGGTCGACGAGGCCGCGAGGAGACTGAGTCCCGCCGTGGCGCTCGTCGACCTCGACACGCCGGGACGGGACCCCGTGGAGATCGTCCGGGCGGTGCTTCGGGGGGCGCCTGGGGCGGCGGTCCTCGCCCTCCTCGCCCAGCAGAGCGACCTGCTGGTGGCCAGAAGCGTGGAGGCCGGGGCCGCGGGACACCTGTCGAAGTACGAGCCGGTGGGAGCCGTGATCGAGCTGGTGCGGCGCGCCGCCACGGAGAAGGACCTGCTGGGGCCCAGGGAGCGGCGCCGGCTCATGGGGCGCCTGCACCACCGCCGGGCCGAGCAGGCCACCGCGCAGCAGCGGGCCGACCGCCTGACCGCCCGCGAGCTCGAGATCATGCAGCACATCGCGAACGGCGAGTCGCCGGTGGTGATCGCGGCGACGCTCGGCATGAGCCCGGCGACGCTCCGGACGCACGTGCAGAACGTGATCATGAAGCTCGGCGTGCACTCGAAGACCGAGGCGTTGGCGTTCGCCATCCGCCACGGGAAGGTCAGCGCGCGCAGCTAGCGAGCTACCGGGTCTCGCGGTGCAGGGTGTGGCGGCGGTCCCACCGGCAGTACTTCATCAGCTCGATCCGGTCCCGGTCGTTCTGCCGGTTCTTCTCGGTGACGTAGTTCCGCCGCTTGCACTCGGTGCAGGCCAGCGTGATCGTCGGTCGGTTGTCGGTCTTCGGCATGGCGTCCCTACTTCTCGATCTTCGTCACGCGGCCGGCGCCCACGGTGCGGCCACCCTCGCGGATGGCGAAGCGCAGGCCCTCCTCCATGGCGATGGGCTTCTCCATCCGGATGATCATCTCGGTGTTGTCGCCCGGCATGATCATCTCGACGTTCTCCTGGAGCTCGATCGCGCCGGTGACGTCGGTCGTCCGGAAGTAGAACTGGGGCTTGTATCCCTTGAAGAACGGCGTGTGCCGCCCGCCTTCCTCCTTCGACAGGACGTACACCTGGGCCGTGAAGTCGGTGTGCGGCGTGATGGAGCCCGGCTTGGCCAGGACCTGGCCCCGTTCCACCTCTTCCTTGTCGACCCCCCGAAGCAGGACCCCGACGTTGTCGCCGGCCCGGATCTCGTCGAGGAGCTTGCGGAACATTTCCAGGTCGGTTGCTGTGGTCTTGCGGGTGTCCTTCAGGCCGACGATGTCGACCTCGGACATCTTCGACAGGACGCCCCGCTCGACCCGGCCCGTCACGACCGTGCCCCGCCCGGTGATGGAGAACACGTCCTCCACCGACATCAGGAAGGGCTTCTCCACGTCGCGGGTGGGCTCGGGGACGTAGGCGTCGCACGCCGCCATGAGCTCCTCGATCTTGGCCACGTGCTCGGGGTCGCCCTCGAGGGCCTTGAGGGCCGAGCCCACGATCACCGGGACGTCGTCGCCGGGGAACTCGTAGGAGGTCAGGAGCTCTCTCACCTCGAGCTCCACGAGGTCGAGGAGCTCGGGGTCGTCCACCATGTCGGCCTTGTTCAGGAACACCACGATGTAGGGGACCCCCACCTGGCGGGCCAAAAGGACG
>JBJMLO010000008.1:0-261768 GCA_045805265.1 Actinomycetota bacterium | reverse complement strand
TGGGACACCACGAAGTCGGGCAAGCACGCCTACGACTACCTGACGACCTACAACCGGACGGTGTCGAGTGCGGATCCGTGCGCGGGCATCGCCGGGTGCGGATCGCCCACGACCTTCGCCATCCCGACGGACACCCACGACCCCAAGGTCCAGGTGGCGGGGAACTTCACCTGCTTCAACTGCACGATCTCCACGGTGGCCGCACCGACCCTCGCGGAGCTCGGGTCATGCTCGACGTACAACGCCGACGCCCACTACGCGCTGTGCGGGGACTACACCGGGGACAGCTCGACGGCGATCAAGCTCACCTTCACCACCTCGGTGGCCACCCCGGTCATCGCCTGGGGGGGCCACATCGCCTCAGAGCTCATCTGGGGTGAGGGGCAGGGCGCCGGGGCCATCCCGGGGTCCCCCTACCACCAGCGCCTGATCTCCATCGACGGCAACGGCGGCAACCAGGACCGCTCGCTGAAGGCATCCGCGGTGCTCCAGCCGCCCGCCATTGCGACCCAGGTCAGCTCCTCGGGCATCGTCACCGGCCAGTCGGTCACCGACACGGCCACCCTGACGGGGTCCAAGGGGGTGGTGACGGGCACGGTGACGTTCTTCCTGTGCGGACCGACCGTGTCCGCCACGCCGTGCACCACCGGTGGAACCCCGTTCGGACCGGTGACCCTCAGCGGGGGCCAGGCGACGTCGCCGGCCATGTCGCCGAGCGCGCCAGGCACGTACTGCCTCCGGCTGGAGTACATCCCCGACGCGACCGCGCTGTACTCCGAGGGCCAGTCCACCTCGACCACGAACGAGTGCTTCACGGTCATCCAGGTCCCCTCGATCGAGGTCCTGAAGGATCCGGACTCCCAGTCCACCGTCAGCGGCAACACGGTGACGTTCACCATCAAGGTCACCAACACGGGCGACACAACGCTGACCAACGTCCACGTCACGGACGCCCAGGCGCCGGACTGCGCACGGACGGCGGCCGAGATCGCGGCGGACCGCGGGAGCAGCACGTTCGCACCGGGTGCGACGTACACCTACACCTGCACCAGCCTGGTGCTGACGGCTCCGCTCGACAACGTGGCCACCGCATGTGGCGACCCGCCGTTCGGCGACCAGGTGTGTGACGACGACCACGGCAAGGTCGGGCTGGAGCACCTGAGCTCGTATCAGGACTTCGTCCCGAACGACTTCGGGGAGCTGAGCGTCGAGGGCAGCACCGTCGCGCTGAACGGGGACCTCACGTTCGCGCTGTACAAGGGCAACTGCACCGCCCAGAACCAGCTGTTCACCGAGACCGCGGACGTCACCGGGGTGGGCCAGTACGGGACCACCAACACCAAGACGCTCACGGACCTGATCGGGTCGAACAACACGGACGGCACGTACAACTGGAAGCTCACGTACTCGGGCGACACGAACGGCAACGCCGACATCAACGGCGCCTGTGGCACGGAGAACTTCGCCATCACGAACGGGGCGGACGCAGTCTAGGACGCTCTGGCACCACAGCACGGAAGGGGCCGGCCCCACGCGGGGCCGGCCCTTTCTCGTGCTCGGTTGTGGGGGCCCATTGGCCGAGTCGACCATTCGCCCTCGACCTTCGGCGTACCGGGGCTCACCCCGCCCGTGGACCTTCGACCCGGGGGGTCCGCCCATATGGCTAGCCCTCATCCTCCGCGAAGACGGAGCTCGGTAGGCCCGGGCCTAGCTCGTTCGCACGCCTCCTGCCCGTGGCGAAACCCCCCGTTCGGCCCCCCGAAAGGGCCGACCTGCGGATCGCATTCGGGGGGTTCGTTGTCGACACAAGAATCCCATGGGTACGACAGGAGTCCACACTGCCCGCCCGATTCGGAAGCGTTTCGGGCGGCGACTGTTCACCCTCCTGATCGTGACGAGCATCCCCCTCGGCCAGGCGGCGATCGCCCGGGCGTCGGGCGGGGAGTCCGTCTCCGTCTCGGGATCGCGGGCGGCCCCGCGGGTCCCCGGACGCGCCCCGCTGGGGGAGCGGGTCAGGCTCGCCGGGACCTACCGGATCTTCCACCGGGACGATTTCGCTGACCCCTCCCGCGACGTGTACCGCGACGAGCTGGTGACGCCCGGGGGAAGGGTCGTGTCCCTGCACGGCAGCGGTTTCTCCCAGGTCGAGCCCGGAAGCACCATCTCGGTCGACGGGCGCCTGGCGGGGAACGACCTGTTCGTGGGGGGGGACACCGGGACCCAGATCACGGTCACCGGCCCGGCGGATGCCCAGCCGTCGGTGGGCCAGATGAACACCGCCGTGATCCTCGCGAACTTCAGCAACTCAACGACCTCGCTCGACGCGGCGGCCATGCGCGCCCTGTATCAGGGCGATCCGGGCGCCGACGTCGTGAGCTACTTCACCGAGGCCTCGTACGGCAACCTGAAGGTCGCCCCCTCCTTCTTCGGGCCCTACCGCCTGGCGGAAGCCTCCCAGACCGGGTGCCGGGGCTTCGACCTCGACGAGCTCATGCAGAAGGCCGACGCCGACATCGACTACACCAGGTTCTCCCGGCTGGTCTTCGTGGGGAACTGCACGGGGTACGGCGCCTCCGCGTCCAGCGCCGGCTCGATCGCCACCCCCGACGGCACCATCACCGCCGCGGAGGTCGTCGAGGACGCGACCGCCTCCACCAGCCTGTACTCGCAGGTCCACGAGCTCTCGCACACGCTGGGGAGCTTCAACGCCCACGCGGCCATGGACGTCTGCCTCCCCGACGTCTTCACGCCGCCGACCCGGTTCGACCAGGGGTGCGACGTCGCCGAGTACGGGGACCCGTTCGACGTCCTCGGCGGTGGGAAGTACCACCGGATCTCCCAGCTCGACCCCTACCACAAGTCCGTGGCCGGATGGCTGAGCCAGTCCCAGTTCCCCACGGTCGCGACCTCGGGCACGTACACGCTGGCGCCCTACGAGAACCCCGGCTCGGGAACGGCCGCGCTGAACATCCCCCGCGGGGCGACCGGAACGTCCTTCACGGTGGAGTACCGCCAGCCTCAGGGGTTCGACTCGTGGATCGGATCGGACTGCAGCGCCTGCGACGTGGCCCAGGGGGCGTCGATCCGGCTCGCCGGGCTCGACGTGTTCGGGACCGGCGGCGGCTCGGACACCCAGCTGCTCGACAACAGCCCGGGGACCATCGTCGACCCGACGATGTACTACCCGGTGGATGACGTCCTCGACGGGGCGCTCCTGCCGGGACACAGCTTCACCGACCCGGAGACGGGCATCACGATCGCGGCGATTTCGGCCGCGCCGTCGGGGCTGACGGTGCAGGTCTCGGTGCCGGCGCAGGCCTGCGTCCGCAGCGCCCCAGCGGCGACCACTCCCGGCCCCTCCCCCCAGAGCGCGGCTGCCGGACAGGCCAGGGTCTACACGTTCATCCTGACCAACACGGACTCCGCCGGATGCCCGGCGAACACGTTCCGGTTCTTCCCCGCCGGCACGTACTCCGACCTCACCGTGACCGCGACCCCGGACTACGTCGTGCTCCCGGCCGGGGAGTCCACCTCCGTGAGCGTGGCCGTCACGTCGAAGCCGTCAACGATCGACGGCGCCTACGCCTATTCGGCCGGACTGGGTCGGTTCTTCTCGAACAGCCTGGGCAACTACGTGACCTCCGTCCCCGGCGTGACCTATCGGGTGACCTCCCCCGCGGACTCGACGCGGCCGGGCGCCCCCACGGACCTCACGGCGACCGCGCTGGGGTCGGCCACCGTCGGGGTCTCCTGGACGGCGTCGACCGACAACCTCGGCGTCGCGGGCTACCTGATCCAGCGGGACGACTCGGTCTTCACCACCCCGACGACGTGGTTCCTCGACACGAACCTCTCGCCCGGTACGACCGCCACGTATTCGGTCACCGGGTTCGACCGGAAGGGCAACCAGTCTGCGCCGGCGACGGTCTCGGTCACCACGCCGCAGCGGACCGACTTCACGCCGCCGACACCCGCGGTCGTGCAGGCCACCGCGACGGATCGC
Organism: Actinomycetota bacterium; assembly: GCA_045805265.1. Lineage (GTDB taxonomy): Bacteria > Actinomycetota > UBA4738 > UBA4738 > JACQTL01 > JBJMLO01. Next base: position 257,765 of record JBJMLO010000008.1, on the reverse strand, counting down.
AGCATCAGCCTTCACTGGTCCGGGGCCCGGGACGACGGGGGGGTGGCGTACTACCGCGTGGTCCCGTGCCTCGCCACGTGCTGGCTGCCGGCGTCGAAGACGTCGCTCACGGCGACCGGCCTGCCCACCAGGACCCACTACGACGTCCAGGTGATCCCCGTCGACGGTGACGGGAACTTCTCGAGCCCCGTCCCCTACCCGGTGTCCACCGGGGCGCTGGGGGACTCTCCGCCGAGCCGCCCGGACCTCCTGCTCTCGCCCACGGGAACCGCCACGCACACCGACCTGAGCTGGACCGCCAGCGCGGACGACCGGGGCGTCACCGGCTACGACGTCTTCCGGAACAACCGCCGGATCGCCCGGGTCACGTCGACGTCGTACACGGACCCCATCGGCGGGTGCCACGAGTACTACGTGCAGGCCGTCGACGGCGACGGCAGCCTCTCGCCTCCCTCGCCGCGGGTCTGGTTCCTGGGGCCGACGAGCCCGTCGAGCGACACCTCCCCGCCCTCGGCGTCCGTCGATTCGCCGTCGGACGGATCGACGGCCTCCGGCACCACGACCGTGGCCGCCTCCGCGTCCGACGACGTGGCCGTCACCAGGGTCGAGCTCTACGTGGACGGCGTGCTGGCCGCCACGACCTCCTCGAGCCCATTCTCGTTCCCATGGGACACCACCACGGTCCCGGACGGGACCCACTCCCTGTACGTCCGGGCGTACGACGCCGCGAGGAACTACGGCACCGCCGGGGTCGTCTCGGTCACCGTGGACAACGGGGGCGGCGGCCCCGCCGACACGACCCCGCCGGCCGTGGCCATCACCGCTCCCTCGGACGGGTCGTCGGTCTCCGCGCCGGTGGACGTCACGGCCGATGCCTCCGACGACGTGGCGGTGGACCGGGTCGATTTCTCGGTGGACGGGACCATCCAGGCCACCTCGACCGCACCGACCTATGGATTCCGCTGGGACGCGGCCGGAGTCGGGCCGCACACGATCTCCGCCACGGCGTACGACACCGCCGGCAACTCGGCGACGTCGTCCGTGACCGTCTCGGTCGAGGAAGGGGTCGCCGCCCCGTCTCCCCCGACGGGCCTGGCCACCGCCATCGGTCACAGCGTGGACCTGACCTGGAGCCCTCCCACGGACGGCACGACGGTCGCTGCCTACTCGATCATCCGCGACGGAACCGAGATCGCCCAGGCCACCGGTACCGCGTACGCGGACGAGGAGGTGGTCCACGGCCAGACGTACCGCTACCAGGTGGTGACCGTGGACCCGGCGGGCAACCGCTCGGCTCCCAGCAAGGCGTCGACGATCACGGTCCCGGCCCTGGACACGGTCGCCCCTTCGGCCCCCCAGCGGCTGGCAGTGATCCCGCTCGGCGGTTCCCGGGTCGCGCTCTCCTGGTCCTTGGGAACGGACGACCACCGGGTGGCCGGCTACGACGTGTACTGCAACGGCGTGAAGGTGGCGTCCGTGCGGAACCGGACGTACGTGGACCTGCACGCCTCCGGCAGGGTCGCGTACCGCATCAGGACCAGGGACTCCTCGGGCAACGTCTCCGCGAGCTCGCCCCTGGAGCGGACCACCGCACCGAGCCGCTCGGGGCCCCGCCGCATCGCCGGTCTCGCGGTCTCCGGCGGGTCGCCGCTCGCGGGCGTTAGGGTCCGGACGAGGATCCGGGGAAGCCGCCGGTTGTTCAGCACCAACTCGATCGGGACGTTCCAGGTCCGGTACATCCCCGCCGGCACCTACCGGCTGACGTTCCTGCGGATGGGGTACACGTCCGTGGTCGTCACCCTCCGCGTCGGCGCCATCGGCACGAGCGCCCGCCGGGTCGTCCTGTCGCCCAGGTGAGGAACCGGCCGGGGTCGCCACTATCGGCGATCCGCCGACCTGCGGACCACTAGAATGACGAGCTCATGGAGAAGCTGGTCGTGTCCGGGGGACGACCGCTGTACGGCGACGTGCCCATCGGGGGGGCGAAGAACTCCGCGCTGAAGCTCATGGCCGCGGCGCTGCTCGCGCCCGGCCGCAGCGTGATCGAGAACGTCCCCCGCATCGCCGACTGCCGCACCATGGTCGAGGTGCTCGACCACATGGGCGCCGGCGTCCGGTGGGACGGGCATGCCGTCGAGATCGACGCCGGGTCGGTCGACCGCCACGACGCCCCCTACGAGCTGGTCAGCCGGATGCGCGCGTCGATCATCGTGCTCGGCCCGTTGCTGGCCCGGTTCGGCCGCGCCCGCGTGGCCATGCCCGGCGGATGCAACATCGGATCGCGGAAGATCGACCTGCACCTTCGGGGCCTGGAGCGCATGGGGATCGAGTTCGAGCAGGAGCACGGATACCTCGAGGCCACCGGGCGCCTGCAGGGCGCGGTGATGTCGCTCGACTTCCCAAGCGTGGGCGCCACGGAGAACCTGTTGATGGCCGCGGTCGCCGCCCGGGGCACGACCGTCATCGACAACGCCGCGCGGGAGCCCGAGATCGGGGACCTCGCGGACTTCCTGGTGGCCCTGGGCGCGCGGGTCGAGGGCGCCGGCACGACCACGATCGAGGTCGAGGGCGTGGACGAGTTCCACCCGGCCCGTCACGTCGTGATCTCCGACCGTGTGGAGGCCGGGACGTTCGCCGTCGCGACCGTCGCCGCGGGCGGCGACGTCCTGCTCGCCGGGGCGAGGGCGGACCACCTCGAGCTCCCGCTCGCGAAGCTGGCCGAGAACGGCGCGTCGGTGACGGACGAGGGCGACGGGGTCCGCATCCGCATGGACGGACGGCCCCGCGCCGTGGACTTCGTCACGCTGCCGTACCCGGGGTTCCCCACCGACCTCCAGCCCCAGATGATGGCGATGCTGGCCGCCGCCGAGGGCACGAGCATCCTGGCCGAGAACGTCTTCGAGAGCCGGTTCATGTTCGTCGAGGAGCTGGAACGGATGGGCGCCGACATCCTCACGAAGGGCCACCATGCCGTGATCCGGGGGGTCGAGCGGCTGTCCGCCGCCCCCGTCTGCGCGCTTGACATCCGAGCCGGGGCGGCCATGGTCATCGCAGCGCTCACCGCGGACGGGTCGACCGAGATCTCGGACGTGCACTTCATCGACCGGGGCTACGAGTCGCTCGAGGACAAGCTCTCCGCGCTGGGCGCCGAGGTCCGGCGCGAGCCGGAGCGCTCGCCCGCCTTCGCGTGACCGCCCGCTCCCGGGCCGCATCCCTCATCGGACTGGGCCTCGCGCTCGCGGCGGTCCTCGCCGGGACGGCCCCCCCGGCACATGCGGCCGCGGACGGCCGCGTCGCCGTTGTGGTCCTGTGGGACTACCCGAGCTTCGAGGAAGCCATGTCGGCTCCGCTCATCCGGGACGTGGCGCGCAGCGGGGGGGCCGGGGTGATGAGCGTCCGGACCGTCGAGGGGGATGTCGGGGACGGCCACGACCTGACACTGGGAACCGGCGTCCGCAGCGCGGTTCCGTTCGGGCCGTGGTCCGTCGCGCGGCGGCCCGATGGATCCGCCGTCGGGCTCTCGCCTCGATACTTCGATCAGATCCTGCGAGCAAACGAGGGCCGGTCCGAACCCGGCCTGCTGGGGTCGGTGCTCGAGGCGCACGGCCTCACACCGTGTGCGTTCGGAACGCGAGCGGTGCTGGTGGCCATGGACCGTCACGGGCACACGGGCTCGGGCAGCTGCGATCTGCGGGTGTACGACCTGACCCCGACCTTCGAACGAGCCCCGCCCGTTCACGTCGTCCGCGCGGCGCTCGATCTTCTGGCGAGGGACCTCCGGGGGTTGGTCCCCGATTCCCGCAAGGTCCTGTTGATGGTCGTGGGCACGTACCCACCGTTCGACAGCATCCGCACGCGTGACGAGCTTCCCCCCGTGGCCATGGCGACGGGCGACGCACGGCGGCTCTTCGGGGCGCACGGCCCCATGCACACGCTGACGTCGGACACGACACGGCGCGATGGGGTGGTGTCGAACGAGGACGTGGCGCCGACGATCCTGCGATTCTTCGGCATCCCCGTGCCGTCGGAGATGCACGGCAGCCCGATCGAGGTCGTGTCCGACGCCGGGCCGCCGTTCGCCTTGCACCGCAAGCATCTCGAGAACCGGCGGATCGCTACGCCTATCGCTCTCGGCGCGCTGGTGTGGGTCGTGGTGGCGGGGACGGTCCCGATCCTGCTCCTGCGCCGCCGGGAGCGGGTCCCGACCCGGCTCGGCCGGCTGGGGACGATCCTGCCGCTGACCGCGGCGCCGCTCGGCGTGGTCCTGCTGGCGGCCGGCCGGTTGCCGACCCTGTCGTACGCGAACGTCGTCCCGGTGCTCGCGGCCGTGGCGCTCGTCTTCGCGGCCCTGGCCGTGGGGTCGCGCCGGTACGGGGTCCTGTGGCCCGCCGCGGGGCTCGGTGCCGTGATGCTCGGGTACTTCGTCGTGGACGCGCTGCAGGGGTGGCCGGACACGCCCTTCACGCTGCTGGGGGGGACCGCGCTCGACGGGGCGCGGTTCTACGGCCTCCCGAACAACGACATCGGCCTGGTGCTCGCGGGAACGCTGTGGGTCGCCGCGGCGCTGTCGCCCTGGGCCGGGTACTGCCTGCTGGTGGCCGCCGGGCTCTTCGTCGGCTTCCCCGACCTGGGCGCGAACCTCGGGGGGGCCCTCACGCTGTTCGCCGCGGCCGGCCTGTGGTGGGCGCTGCGCACCCGGGGGCGGCTGCGGTTGCGCGACGCGCTGATCACGGGGGCCACCGTGGCGGTGGGGATGGCCGCGGTCCTCGTGTCGCACGTGACGCTGGCGTCCACGCCGACCCACGGCACGCGTTTCGTGGAACACGGCGGCGGCGCCGGCTCGGTGGCGCGCCTGGCCCTCGACCGCCTGGGGACCGGCGCCCGGCTCCTGATCGACAGCCCGCTGTCGTGGCTGGTGGTGATCGGGCTCCCCGTCGTGCTGTACCTGGCGCTCCGGCCGCCGGACGTCGTGCGGGACGGGTTCGAGCGATGGCCCCAGTGGCGCGCGGCGGTGGTGACGCTCCTGCTCGCGGGTATCGTGGCCTACGTGGTCAACGACACGGGAGTGGCCGCGGCGGGATTCGCGTTCGGGCTCGGGATCGCGGGCCTCGAGTACCTCCCGATGATGGAAGGCCCGTGGTGGCGGGAGGGCCGGCCCGCGCCGGCGCCCGCCCGGCACCCCGCGGAGGCCTCCACGTGAGCCCCCCGTCGGATCCCGCCGCGCCGCTCGACCGCGAGCGACCCGCCCGGCCGCCCGGCGAGCCGCCCCGGCCCGACCTGCCGTTCCGGCCCGCACTGCCTCCGCCCCCGCCCGGACCGTCTCAGCCGGGGCGACGGGGGCCGTGGGGCGTCCCCGCCACGTGGGGCTTCTGGGAGGCCGTGCTCGTCGGGCTCGTCGGGTTCGTGGGCGGCGCCGTCGTCGGCGGGCTCGTCGCGAACCCGACCGGCCGGAACGATCTGACCAACCTCCAGTTCGTGGGGATCGGCCTCATCTCGGAGGCCGGCCTGTTCGGGGCCGTGGCCGGGTGGATGGCCATCCGCCACCGCCCGGACGTCGGCGCGCTGCGCTTCAACCCCCGCAAGCCGGTCGACGCCGCGATCGGTTTCGGCTCCGGGCTGGCGCTCTACGTCGTCGCGGTGGTCGGGGTCGGCGTGCTGGTCCAGCAGGTCATCGACCTGTTCACCAACCGGTCCATCAAGGCCCCGGACCAGCTCCCGGATCATCTGACCGGTGTCGCCCTGGTGCTGACCGGCGTCCTGGTGCTGGTGGCCGCCCCGGTCGCCGAGGAGCTGTTCTTCCGGGGGTTCCTGTTCCGGGCGCTCCGCGAGCGGCACGGATTCTGGTTCTCGGCGGCGATCTCCGCCGCGCTGTTCGGCGCGGTGCACTATCAGCCGGCCCCGTGGCAGGACTGGGCCCTGCTGGTCACCGTGCTCGCCTCGGTGGGGCTCGGGCTGGCCGCGATCTACGAGTGGCGGCGGAACCTCCTCGCGAACATGGCCGCGCACTGTGCGTTCAACGTGATCGGTTTCGTCTTCGTCGCCCTCCAGAAGTGAGCCCCGCGGTCCGGGACGGCGCCCAGTCCCCCGCGGGCGCCCGCTGATGGCCGGCCGCCCCCTCGAGCAGGCGGCCGCGGCGCTGGCGGCCAGGGGCGTGGTCGCGTTCACGGGCGCGGGAATCTCGGCGGACTCCGGGGTGCCCACGTTCCGCGACCCCGGAGGGCTGTGGGACCGGTTCGACCCGGAGCGGTTCGGCACGTGGGAGGGGCTCGCCGCGGAGGCCATGTCGCATCCCGACCGCCTGGCCGACTTCCTCGGTGAGCTCCGGGCCTCGTTCGGTGGTGCGGGGCCGAACGCCGCCCATCGGGCCATCGCGGACCTCGAGCGCGCCGGGCTGCTCACGGCCGTCATCACCCAGAACGTCGACGGCCTGCACCAGGAGGCGGGGAGCCTCCACGTCATCGAGATCCACGGGTCCCTGCACCGGCGGGTGTGTCTCGTGTGCGCGGCCGATTGGCTGGGGCTCGGGAGTGCGTGCTTTACTCCCCCCGGGAGCGACCAATCGTGGAAGGAGACGCTCATGGCCCTGTTCCCGAGCGAGGAGTGGCTGGACCTGTACGTCGATCGCATCAACCAGTCGAACGACTACCGGGAGGCCGCCGCCACGTGGGAGGGCGACGTGGCCTACGTGTTCGAGCCGGAGCCGGACAAGGGCGTCCCGGACGAGATCTGGGCCTGGCTCGACCTGTGGCACGGCGAGTGCCGCCAGGGGAAGCTGGTCAGCGCCGAGGAGGGCGAGAAGGCGAAGTTCATCATCCGCGCCCCGTACTCCCGGTGGAAGGAGGTCATCAACAAGGAGCTCGACCCGGTCAAGGGCATGATGCAGGGCAAGCTCAAGCTGAAGGGCGACCTTCCCACGATCGTGCGCTACGTCAAGGCCGCGAACGAGCTGGTGAACCTGGCCCAGACGGTTCCCACGGAGTTCGCCGACGAGCAGGCGTAGGGGGTGGGCGCGACCGTCGAGTTCGTGGACGAGGAGCCCAACGGCCTTGCCGCGATGCTCGGCGGGCTCATCGAGGCGAACCTGTCCCAGCATCCCGACCGGGAGGCCCTGCTGAAGCCCGCGGTGATCGGCGTCACCGCGCCCGACGCGGGCGTCTCCGTCACGTTGCAGATCGCCCCGGGACGCGTCGGCGTGGCCAACGGGCTGCAGGGCAAGCCCCACCTCCTGGTCGAGGCCGACTCCGACACCCTCATGCAACTGTCAACGGTTCCGCTGCGCTTCGGGCTCCCGGACGCCATGACGAAGGAGGGCCGCGCGGTGACCGGGTCGATGCTCAAGGGCCGGATCAAGGTCCGGGGCCTGGCCCGCCACCCCGGCCGGCTGGCTCGCCTCAACAAGCTCCTGTCGGTGGCCTGAACGCCCTCGGGGGCCCGCCGCCCCGGGGCCGGTTGGGGTACGCTCCGCGCCGCGATGGCCCGGATCCCGAAGCAGGTGATCCAGCACTTCCGGAACGTGCCCCTGTTCGCCGGCGTGTCCGAGCGGGGGCTGCGGGCGCTCGTCGCCGCCGCGGACGAGATCACGGAGCCGGCCGGGAAGGAGCTCGTCCGCCAGGGGGAGCACAGCCGCGAGCTGTTCGTCATCACCGAGGGGTCCGTGGCCGTGACCCGGGAAGGCCGGAAGCTGAACACCCTCGGCCCCGGCGACTTCTTCGGCGAGATCGCGCTGCTCTCCGGCGGTCCCCGCAGCGCAACGGTGACCGCGGAGACGGATGTCGCGGTGATGATCCTGCGCCCGGCCCAGTTCACGGTCGTCCTCGACAGCGAGCCGCGGATCATGCAGGCCGTCCTCCGCGCGCTGGGCGAGCGCCTGCGCCCCCTCGACGAGCGCGCGCTCGGCTGACCGGACCATCGCGGGTCCGGTGAGGGTCGGTCGGATTTCGCTGCTCCTGGCCATCGCGTGGACCTGCCTCTGCGCGTGCGGGCATCATGGCGCGACGGTTTCCACGCAGCGGGAGGCGGTCCGGCAGATCTCCGCAGGCCGGGCACTGAACGCCACGCCGGGCGCCTATCGTGCCGGCGGGGTCGACATCACGCTCGTGAAGGTGGTCTCCCTTCCGGGCGACCGGCTCGGCATGCAGTTCAGCTTCCACTCGCCCGGGCTCCCTCCCGGCTCCTGTTGCAGCCTCTTCCCGCGGGAGGGGCTCGCGGGGGGGCGGCCCGTCCCCCGGGGGACGACCTTCACGACGTTCGTCGTGGAGGAACGTTCCTCGGTTGGGGACCGGGGCACCCTGCGCCTGAGCCTCTTCGGGGGGAGGCCCGTTCGCCGCGTCGGCTCGTTCACGGTCGACCTGCCTGCCCTGCGCGCGACGGGATTCGCGGCTTCCGGGGCCTGACCCGCTCGCCGGGGGCTGGCGGCGGACGGGGTACCCTGCCGCACGACATGGGGATCGACGTCGACGCGCTCGTCGAGCGGGTCCTGGCGGGGGACCGGCGGGGGATGGCCCGGGCGATCTCGCTGGTCGAGGACGGCGCCGCCGAGCTGGAACCGCTGTCGGCCGCCCTGTACCCCCACACCGGTACCGCGGCCACGGTGGGGATGACCGGCTCGCCCGGCGTCGGCAAGTCGAGCCTCACCGAGCACCTCGTGCGCGTGGCCCGCTCCAACGACCGCAGCGTCGCCGTGCTGGCGATCGATCCGACCTCGCCGTTCACCGGCGGCGCGCTGCTCGGCGACCGGTTGCGCATGCAGACCCACGCCACCGACCCGCACGTGTTCATCCGGTCGATGGCCACGCGGGGCCACCTGGGAGGGATGGCCCTCGCCGCTCCGGAGGCTATCCGCATCCTCGACGCGGCGGGGATGGACCTGGTCATGGTCGAGACGGTCGGGGTCGGTCAGGCCGAGGTCGAGGTCGCGGGCGCCACCGACACCACGCTGGTCGTCGTGGCGCCGGGGTGGGGGGACGCGGTGCAGGTGGCCAAGGCGGGAATCCTGGAGATCGCCGACGTCTTCGTGGTGAACAAGGCCGACCGGGACGGCGCGGGGGAGGCCGCCCGCGACCTCCAGCTCATGCTGAAGATGGGGGAGTCCCACGACGCCGCCTGGACGCCGCCCGTCGTGAAGACGTCCGCGGCCACGGGGGAGGGGGTCGAGGATCTGTGGGAGGCCATCGAGTCCCACCGCTCCCACCTCGAGTCCACCGGGGCCCTGCAGCGGGACCGGCGTGGGCGGCTCCTGGCGGAGGTGCAGACCCTGGCGTCCCAGCGGGTCCGGGAGCGCGTGCACTCGGCCCTCGACGCGGACGCCGAGCTGGCCGACCGGCTGTCCGCCCGGCAGGTGGACCCGTACCGGGCCGCATCTATGCTGTTGGAACGGGTCGCGGAGGCCGAGGCGCGCTCGGCCGGACCAGGGGACGGGCCGGATGGGTGAGCGGGACTCAGATCGGTTCGAGCGGGAGCTCGAGCGGTGGCGTGAGCACTACCTCGCCACGCCCGAGCGCGACGCCGACTTCGAGACGCTGTCCGGCGAGCCCCTCAAGGCGCTGTACACGCCGGAGGACGTCCAAGACCTCGACTACGCCCGCGACCTCGGGTTCCCCGGCCACGCCCCGTTCACCCGCGGCGTGTACCACTCGATGTACCGGGGGCGGCTGTGGACCATGCGGCAGTTCTCGGGATTCGGGTCCGCGGCCGACACGAACGCCCGGTACAAGTTCCTGCTGTCCCACGGCCAGGGCGGGCTGTCCGTGGCCTTCGACATGCCCACGCTGATGGGACGGGACTCCGACGATCCCCTGTCCGAGGGGGAGGTCGGCCGGTGCGGCGTGGCCACCGACTCGCTGGCCGACTTCGAGACGCTGTTCGACGGGATCCCTCTGGGCGACATCACGACGTCGATGACGATCAGCGGCCCGGCGGTGATCCTGTTCGCGTTCTTCCTGGCCACCGCGGAACGGCAGGGCGTCGACTGGAAGGCCCTGGACGGGACGCTCCAGACCGACATCCTGAAGGAGTACATCGCCCAGAAGGAGTGGATCTTCCCGCCGCGCCCGCACCTCCGGCTGATCGGGGACCTCATCGAGTTCTGCGCGTCCGAGGTGCCGGAGTTCCATCCCATCAGCGTGAGCGGCTACCACATCCGGGAGGCGGGCTCGACGGCCGCGCAGGAGCTGGCGTTCACGCTGGCCGACGGGTTCTCCTACGCAGAGCTGGGCCGGGACCGGGGACTCGACGTCGACGGGTTCGCCCGCGGGCTGTCGTTCTTCTTCAACGCGCACATCGACTTCTTCGAGGAGATCGCGAAGTACCGCGCGGCCCGGCGGATCTGGGCGAGGTGGCTGCGCGACGTCTACGGCGCGAAGGACGAGACCTCGCTCCGGCTGCGGTTCCACACCCAGACCGCGGGCGTCTCCCTCACCGCGCAGCAGCCCGAGAACAACATCGTGCGGACCGCGGTCGAGGCGCTGGCGGCGGTGCTGGGCGGCACCCAGTCGCTGCACACGAACGCGCTGGACGAGGTCCTCGCGCTGCCGACCGAGAAATCCGCGGAGATCGCGCTGCGGACCCAGCAGATCATCGCGTACGAGACGGGCGTGACGAACGTGATCGACCCGCTGGGGGGCTCGTACTTCGTCGAGGCGCTGACGAACCGCATGGAGGAGACCGCGGAGGAGTACTTCGCGAAGATCAAGGACATGGGCCACGGCTCGATGCTCGAGGGCATGCTGGTGGGGATCGAGCGGGGGTTCTTCCAGTCCGAGATCGCCGACGCCGCGTTCCGCGAGCAGGAGCGATACGAGAAGGGCCGGCTGGTCAGGGTGGGCGTCAACGAGTTCGTGAACCCGCTCGACCAGCCGATCGAGACGCTGATCATCGGTCCGGAGACCGAGGTCGAACAGGTCGACGCCGTGCGGGGGCTCCGCGCCGCCCGCGATGACGACGCCGCCGCCCGGGCGCTGGACCGGCTGCGTTCGGCCGCCCGGACGGAGGACGAGAACCTGGTCCCGCCGCTCGTCGACTGCGCCCGTGCGTACTGCACCGAGGGCGAGATCGTCGGCGCGCTGCGCGAGGTGTTCGGTTCCTACACCGAGACCCCGCGCTTCTAGCGGCCCCCGCCCACGACGGCTCCTTCGCCGACCGGCGGGGGCGTGATACGTTCCGCTGCCGAACGGTCAGCCGACCCCGGGAGCGCCCCGACATGACCCCCGACGACCCGAGCTCCGGGGACGACCTCGTCCCCGCGCGCGAGGAGGATTCGGCCGCCGGGCCGGACGAGCGGCCGGTGGCGGGCCGGCGGGGACTCGGGCGCAACCTCAGCCGTCGCGCGTTCCTGGCGGGCGCCGCGGCCGTCCCGGCCGGGATGTGGATGGACCGGGCGCTGCAGGCGGCCGGTGGCGTGCGACCGGGCGGGACGTTCCTCGCCGCCCGCGACCCCGGGCCGCAGGCTGCGTGCGCCCTCCCGCCCGACGTCCTGACCCGCATCAAGCGGGGATGGGATCCCCATCGCTCCGGCCAGATCCTGTTCGTGCCGCACGGCTGGAACTGGGTCAGCGGGCGGATCAGCCACTCCACACCCTGGCACTACACGGCGGACGTCCCGATGCTGTGGTACGGGCCGGGGTTCATCAGGGCCCGGGGGGGCGTCGACCGCTTCGTGACCAGCGCCGACATCGCCCCGACCATCTCGAAGCTCATCAGGTTCCCGTTCTCCGCGCCCGACGGGACGGCCATGACCGAGGCCCTGAAGACCGCCCCTCCGAAGCCGAAGCTCGTGGTGCTGCTGGTGTGGGACGGCGCGGGCCGCTACGTCCTGGACCTCCATCCCACGTCGTGGCCCCACCTCAGGGGGCTCATCCCGAAGGGGACGTGGTTCACGCGCGCGACGACGGGCTCGAGCCCGACCAACACGCCGCCCGTCCACGCCACCATGGGCACCGGGGCCTTCCCCCGGACGCACGGCGTCGTCGACACCCACATGCGGTTCCCCGACGGGCGCGTGCTGGACTCGTGGTCCCGGGGGCCGGGGGTCCTCAAGGTGCCCACGCTGGCCGACGAGTACGCGAAGGCGAAGGGGTCGGCGGCCCGCACGGCCTGCTTCGCGACCCTCCCCTGGCATCTCGGCATGCTCGGGCAGGGGGCGCACCTGCCGGGCGGCGTCCGGCATCCGGTCGCGCTGAAGATCAATGGGCCCACGCCCTCGAGCCCGCCGAGGTGGGGGATGCCCGGACGGCTGAGCCCCTCCTACCGCTTCCCGAGCTACGTGAACGGCCTGCCTCCGCTCCGGGGCTACTGGGAGACCGCCGACCTCGCCGACGGGCGCAACGACGGGAGGTGGCGCGGACACGACATCGGATCGCTCGAGGGCGGCTTCAACACGCCGGCCCGCATCCCCTGGCAGACCCGGGCCATCAAGGAGGTCATCATCCAGGAGAAGCTCGGCCAGCACGACGAGCCCGACCTGCTGCTCCTGAACTACAAGGTCATCGACGAGATCGGCCACTTCTACTACGCGGACAGCGTCGAGATGGCCGACACCATCAAGGTGCAGGACCGCGACCTGGCCGGCCTGGTCGCGTGGCTCGATCACCGACTCCCGGGACAGTGGGTCCTGCTCCTCACGGCCGACCACGGACACACGGCGTCGCCCGGGCGGACCGGGGGAATGGCAGTGGTGGAGGATCTGGTGCACCGCAAGGTGGAGGAGCGATTCGACGCCGACGGCGACGCGGCGGCCCTCGTGCAGGCCATCCGGCCCATCTGGATGTGGCTGAACCCCGCCGAGATCGCGGACAACGGCACGAAGATCCAGAACGTCTCGACGTACATGGCGGCCCTCACGGCCTCCCAGGTGGCGCGGGCGGACACGATCCGCCGGGCCCACGGGGACGACCAGGTGTTCGACGCGGTGTTCGCGGGATCCATCCTCCCGCACCTGTCCTGTTGACGGCGTCCGCGGCGGCAGGCGCCGGCGAAGCGGGGGAAAAGATGACCCGCGTCGAAGCGAGGGCCCCCGTGATAGCGTCCTGAATCGTCCACGACCGACCTGGGAGCGCCCGAGATGACCCAACACGACCCGGATCGCGACACCGAACCTGACTTCACGCCCTCCGGCGACGCCGACATGGCGGCCGCACAGGCCGGCGCGCGGGCCGACGAGGCCCTGCGACGGCTCGCGCTCAGCCGGCGCGAGTTCCTGGCGGGTGCGGCCGCGGTCCCGGCCAGCCTGTGGATGAACCAGGTCCTGCTGGGGGCGAGGCGCATGGGTTCGGCTCCCACCGGCGACACCCTCGCCTTCAGCCGGGGATCGGGGCCCGGGGCGGCGTGCGCCCTGCCGCTCGACGTGCAGGCCCGCATGCGGCGGGGATGGGACCCCCATCGGTCCGGCCAGCTCATCATCGTGCCGCACGGCTGGAACTACGTGAGCGGCGCGATCAGCCACTCCACGCCCTGGGCGTACACCCAGGACGTTCCCATGCTGTGGTACGGGCCGGGCTTCATCCGCGCCAGGGGCAAGGTGAGCAGGCAGGTCAACAGCTCCGACATCGCCCCGACCATCGCGAAGCTCGTCAAGTTCCCGTTCTCCGCCCACGACGGGCATCCCATGGACGAGGCGATCAGGGACAGCCACCCGAAGCCGAAGCTCGTGGTGGTGCTCGTGTGGGACGCGGGCGGCCGGTACGTGCTGAACCTCCACTCGGGGTCGTCGCCGCACCTGAAGGGCCTCATCCCGAAGGGCACCTGGTACGAGAACGCGGCGGTGGGGTCGAACCCGTCGAACACCGCGCCCGTCCACGTGACCATCGGCACCGGGGCCTTCCCCCGGACGCACGGGGTCGTCGACAACATCATCCGGTTCGCGGACGGGCATCTCGGCGACCCGTGGTCGAGGGGGCCTGGGGTCATCAAGGTCCCCACGCTCGCCGACCAGTACGCGAAGGCGAAGGGCTCCAACGCGGTCACGGCGATGTTCGGGACGCTGCCCTGGCACCTCGGCATGGTGGGGCAGGGGGCGGCGCTCCCCGGAGGCCGCAGGCACGTCGCGGTGCTCCGGGCCAACACGACCGGGTCGGCCGCGCCGAAGTGGGAGCTGCCCGCCAGGCTGGCGAACTACTACCGGTTCCCCTCCTACGTGAACAGCCTCCCGCCGCTGAAGAGCTACTGGGGGTGGGCCGACCTGGCCGACGGTCGCAAGGACGGCACGTGGCGGGGACACTCCATCGCGGCGGCCGAGGGCGGGTTCCACACGCCGGCCCGGATCCCGTACCAGACGAACGCCATCAAGGCCGTGATCGAGCACGAGAACCTGGGCCACCACCCCGAGCCCGACCTGCTGTTCCTCAACTACAAGATCATCGACGAGATCGGGCACGAGTACTTCGCGGACAGCGCGGAGATGGGCGACACGGTCAAGCTGCAGGACCGGTTCCTGCAGGTCCTGGTGGACTACCTGAACAAGCGCCTGCCCAACCAGTGGGTCCTGTGCGTGACCGCCGACCACGGCCACACGGCGTCGCACTCGCGGACCGGCGGGTCCCCCCTGCTGGAATCGCGGCTGCAGTCGCTGGTCGAGGGGCGGTTCGACGCGGACAGCGACAGCCGGAAGCTGGTGCAGACCATCCGGCCCATCTGGCTCCAGCTGAGCCCGGCGGAGATGGCGGACAACGGCACGAAGCTGACCAACGTGTCGAACTTCGTGGCCGGCCTCACCGCGTCCCAGGTGGCCAAGCCGGGGACGTTCCACAACGGGTCCGCGAAGGCCTTCGACGCGGTGTTCGCGGGTTCCCTGCTGCCGAACCTGTCCTGCTGAGCCGACCGCCCGGAACCGGTTCCCCTGTCGGGGGCCCGGTGGGAAGTCGTCACCCCTCGACGTCGAACCGGACCGACGTGCGTACCCGGGGGTCGAACGGCACGTGGTCGACCGCCACGAACTCCGCCGTCAGCGTGTGGTGGCCGGGCGGCACGTCGATCGTCCGCCGGAGCGTCGTCGTCATCGCCACCAGGTCCCCGTCCAGGAACACGTGGATGTGGCCCGTATCCGGCAGGAGCCTGGTCGACGTGAACGGCACGATCCGGCCCCCGGTGAGCACGATCCGGACCGGGACGGGCGCCGGGTCGCCGTGGAACACCTGACCCGGCCGGGGCTCCGCGATGGCGACCGTCGCCTTCGACGCCGGCCGGGTGGCTGGGGCGTTCGGACGGATGATCGGCGGCAGGACCACCGCGAGGACCAGCGCCGTCACCCCCAGCCCGGTGCTGACCCACCCGAGCCATCGTGGCATCCCCCGGAAGGCCCGGCCGCGCAGCCGGGCGATGCCGATCCACCCCAGGAAGACGGCGCCCACCATCAGCCACGTGGCCACTCCCTGGTCGACCGGGCTGCCGGCCCCGTCCGCGAGGATCGGAGGCACCGCTACCGTCGCCGGCGCTTCGGGGGCGGCCGGCGACGCCGCGACGAGCGCGATCCGGGCTGCCCGCCGCCGTCACCCCCCCGCTTCGTCCAGGTGCGCGAGGCCCCCTGGTACGAGGCGTACTCCCGCTCGTGGGCCCTGGCGCGCAGCTCGGCGATGCCCATCCCCGCGGCGATCACCAGCGCCGCGCCGATGATGATCCACGGCAGGGCCGACCCTCCGCCGGAGCCGGAGGCGGGCGCCCCCGTGGGCGTGGAGGAGGCGACCGCGCCCCGGGCCACCACGCCGAAGTACCCGTTCAGCCGCGACACGGTCGAGCTGGCCTGGAACGTGGAGGGGTCGTCCGTGGTCTTCACCAGGGTCCATGTCCTCCCGTCGGGCGAGAACATCACCGTTCGAGCCAGCCCCCGCGTGACCAGCGGCGGGTACACGAGCACCACCAGGGGGTGCTTCGTGAATCGCGTCACGGGCTCGCCGCCCGGCTCGTACGCCGCCTGCACGCGGTAGAGGTTCCCGAGGATCGAGAATCCGCTCGGCGCGGCCCCCACCGACGCCGGGTCGACCGGCTGGACGGTCAGGTGCACCGAGCTCGCCGAGCCCTTCGGCTGGATCGCGCCGAGGGACATCACCACCGTGGCCTGCTGGTCGTTCGTGCTGAACACGCCGGCCTCGAGCTTCCCCTTCGTGAAGGCGATGGAGAAGTCGCCGGCGTCGGGGCGCTGGTTGCCCCGGGCCAGCGACGGCGGGGGGCTCACCCACCGGTACGGCGGGGGAGGACCGCTCACGTCGAGGATGGGACGCCTCGCCATCGGGCTCTGCACCCCCGAGAGCCAGGCACCACCCACGTAGGCCGCGACGGCCAGCGCCCCGGCCGCCGCCACCGCCCTTCGCGACCGTTGGGGCGGGGCCGGCACCGGGGCCGCCCCGGTTCCCGAATGCCTCATCAGGGCTCCAGCGGCAGGGCCTGGATGGACGTCGTCGCGTACCTCGGCGGCCACACCACCGCCCGGTGCCGCACGCCGACCCACTCCCAGATCACGCTCAGCGCCCGGAGGTTCGACCCGGGCTGGGCGGTCCCCGGCCCCGAGAGGTCCAGGCCGCTCCCGTTCGGCAGGCTCCCCATGGGCATCCGGACCGCCCGGGCCGCCCCGGCGACCGACTCCGCGGTGAGGGACGGCGCGCGCGGCATCACGTCGTGGAAGAGCGCCCACGCCGCCGAGAACCCGGCTAGGGCCGGCGCGTCCATGTCGCCGTGGTACCGGGCGCGATACCCGGCCGACGCGCGGCGGAGCAGCGCCCGGCCCCCCGGCGTGAGGCCCTGCTGGTTGAGCGAGTCGCCGTCGGGTTTGTCGGTGGCGAACGAGCCGACCGCGACCGAGCCGAGCCGTTCGCCGAACTCGGGCATGCAATAGCTCGACGAGGTGCCGATGTTCGCGACCAGCGGCACGTGCCGCCGGGCCAGCTCGCGGTTCAGCGCGACGCCGTCCGGGATGTAGGAGGCCACGAACAGCACGTCCGGGTGGACGGCCGCGATGCGACGCACGAGGGCCGCGGCGTCCGGGCCGGACACCGGGTACCGGAACCGCCCCACGAGCCGGAGGTGGCGCCTGGCGATCTCCTGGAGCGCCCCCTGGGCCACGGTGCCCCCGTAGTTGTCGTTCACGTTCACCACCGCGAACCGCAGCGAGCCGGGGTCCCGGTGCAGGCGGGGGGCCATCTGGTCGGCGATGAACGAGATCCCGGAGCTGCCGAGGACCAGGCCGCTCGGCGACACGCGGAATGCGAGCCGGCCGCGTCCGTCGCCGACCATCTCCCCGACCGCGCCCGTCTCCCAGAACATCATGCCGTTGTCGAACGCCCGGGCCCCGGCCGCGGCGGAGATCTCGCTCCCGTTGCTACCGAGGAGGAACTGCACGCCCCGAGCCCGGAGCCGCTGCACGGCGCCCGGCACGGCGTCGGTTCCCGGCGTGTCGACGGGCTCCAGATGGATCTGCCGCCCGCGCACTCCGCCCTCGGCGTTCACGATGTCGGCGGCGAGGCGCACGCCGCGCAGCTCGTCCCGGCCGCCGGCCCGGTCGGGACCGGTCAGGGGGTAGACCGCGCCGACGTCGATCGAGCCCCCGGCGCGGGCGCCGGTGCCGCAGGCCACGCCCAGGGTGGCGACGAGGAGCGCGGCCAGCGCCGGCGCCGCCGCCCGGGGCCTCACCGGATCACCGCCAGGACGTTGGCGAACGCGTGGGTGGCCGCCGGGACGCCCCAGCTCCCGGACGCCCACCGCTGCCAGGACAGCACCACCCCGGCGCCGAGGTCGACCGGGAAGGAGGCGGTGCCGTGCAGCGGCAGGTGCAGCACGCCGAAGGCCACGGCGGACCCCAGGACGGCCACGGCCCCGCCCCCGCCCCATCGGAGCAGCCGCCCGTACACCAGCCGGCGGAAGAAGGCCTCCTCGGCCACGGCCCCCACGACGACGAAGCCCAGGGCGCCGATGGTGGCCCTGGCCGGCAGGGCGGGGCCGGCGAGCGTGCTGGCGACCGCCGCGATGCCCACCGCACCGAACCCGGCGGCCAGCGCCGCCCACCGGGGGAGCGCGGTGCCCCTCGGCGTCGACGCCGGCGGTGGCGATGGCGGTGGCGTCCCCAGCGGCGCCCGTGCCTGGGTCTGCGGAGACGCCAGCGACAGCGCGGCGAGCGCCCCGAAGGTGGCGAGCATGCCCGGCGCCGCCGTCCCGCCGTTCCGGAGCAGCCAGATCCGCGCCATCAGCAGCGCAACCCCGACCGGCACCGCGACCCACGCCAGCGCCTCCGCGGGTACGGATCGGGCCGGAGGCGGCGCCAGGACCGCCGACCGGGCCGTCACTTCGTCACCTCGAAGGTCACGGCGGTGATGACCCGCGGCTCGAACGGGAGGTGGTCCGCCGCGACGAACTCCACCTTCATGATGTGCATCCCCGGCTTCACTCCCTTCAACATGTTGGTCGTCTGGTAGTTCATGCTCACTAGGGCGTTGTCCACGTACAGGTGCAGGTGGCCGGTCGTGGGCGTGATGTGCTTCGTTGTCTGCCGGACGATCCTCGCCCCGCTCAGCCGTACCTTCACGGGGATCGTCGCCCCCGCCTTGAACGTCTCGCCGTTGGTGGGGGTCTCGATCTTGACCTGCGCCGGGCTGCTCGGCCGGGAGCTCGGCGGGGTGCTGGCGCTGCCGTCCCCTCCTCCTCCGGTACAGGCGGCGGCCGTGAGGGCGAGCGACGCCACACCGACCACCAGCAGCGCGCGCGGGCCGGCCGTTCGATTTCGTCCCATGGTCGATCTCCTCATCCGATGTCCTGGCGGAAGTATCCGGACAGGGCGGTCCCGGACCGCGCGGTCGCGTCGATCAGGAACAGCCATTTCCCTGCGTCGAGCTTGGTGTTGGCCACGAAGTGGCCCGCGCTGAAGCGGTCGAGCTTCAGCGGCTCGGTCGATCCGTCCGGCGCGAGGGCCGACGCGGTCGCCGAGCCGACCGGCAGCTCGTTGCCCGACGGCCCGAAGAACGTGAAGTGGACGCTGTTCGTGCCGGCCTTGCCCGGGTCGATGTAGGTCTGCAGCTGGGACGATCCCGGCAGCGCGATCGTGAACACCGTGGGCTGGCCTGCCTGCCCGGGCTGCGTCGTGAGGTTCTCCTTCGGAAGCCGCGGCTCCAGGCGGAGGGGCACGTCGACGCCCCCGGTCGGCTCCTGCACGACGACGTCGACCGCCCACCGGCCGAACATCGACAGCACCGTGCCGCTCCCGCTCCACACCCCGCCCTGCCCGCCCTTCAGGTCGAGCTCCGGCGTGCCCACGTCGGGGTTCCCCGGCAGCGAGAACTCCAGCTTGACCTTGGTCGCGTGGACCGGCCGGCCGGTGTCGTAGTCGGCCACATGAGCCTCGAACCGGTTCGGCCCCACCGTCCCCGGCGTGACGGCCAGCCGGACGCGCACGGACGTGGCGAAGTCGTTCCCGGTTACCACCAGGGGCCGGGCCGCCCGCGGGGGCTGCTGCGCGACGCTTAGGGTCGCCGCCGGGGTGAGCTCGCTGAGCACGCCGGTCGCGGCGAAGACGCCAGCGGCGACCATGACCTCGGCCACCACGGTCCGGCGCAGGGTGGACGGCGGCCGCGTCCCCGACGCGACGCCCCTGACGTTCACGTAGCGGTTCCGCGCGCCCAGCGCGATCAGCACGGCCACGATGGCGACCTTGACCACCAGCGCCCAGCCGAAGCTCGTGGAGAACAGCCGTCCCCACTTGGCGAACCCGCCCACCTCGTCGAGCGCCCGGAACAGCCCGGTGACGGCGACCACACCGAGGCCGATCCCGGCCAAGGTGCTGAACCGCCGGACCAACCGGGGGCGGTCCTCGTCGGAGACGCTGCGCAAGCTCAGCAGCAGCCAGCCCAGGCCCCCCACCCACACGCCCGCGCCGAGCATGTGGAACCATTGCGTCCCGACGTTGAACCAGGTGGGCGACGACGCCTCCGCGTGTCCGCCGAGGGCGTGGACCAGCATCGAGGCCGCCGCCGCGATGCCCACCGGCGGCAGCGACGTCCACTGCGGCCGGAACACCGCGAAGCCGACGGCGCCGCCGGTGATCAACACTGCCACGCCCCGGTCCAGGTACTGGTGCCCGGCGTCGGAGGACAGCAGGGTTCCCAGCGAGACACCGATGGCCGAGCGCTCTGCCAGCACCATCAGCACCAGCCCGATCTCCGCCAGGAACCACGCGCCGACCAGCAGGGCCTGCATCCCCCGTGGCCAGCCCCGCCGGACCAGGCAGCCTGCGACCGCGGCCCCCACCAGGAGCGCCAGCCCCCAGTAGAAGAGGGCGCGACCGATCACGCCCACCGGGGTGGGGGAGGGCGTCGTGGGTACCGTGATCCCGCGGCCCGCGCCGGCGGTCGGTTTCACTCCGATCCCGAACGAGAAGGACCCCGCGGTGACGTGCCCGTCGTCGCGGGAGACCGTCCGCCAGGTCACCGTGTACACCCCCTTGGGCAACGACGGCACCGCGACCTGGACGGACTTCGACTGTCCCGGGACCGCCTGGGGCTTCCCCCGCTCGACCGGCGAGCCCGCGCTGTTCAGGACGTGCAGCACCGTGAGCCCCACGTCCGGGCGCTCGGTGAACTCGATCACGACACGGGGGGGCGATTCCTGCAGCACCTCGCCGTCGGCCGGGTCGGAGGAACGCACGAGGGCGTGCGCCGACGCCGGCCACGCCGACAGCGCCACCAGCGCGCCGACGATCAGCGCGAGGACGCCGGCCCGTCGCACGGTTGTTCCTACCCCCTCGCGGCGTCGGGCGCCGGCCCTCGCCGGGCACGCCGGCCGGCAGCCAGGCCGGCCAGCCCGACCCCGATGCCGATCAAGCCCAGGGCGGCGCCCACGATCAGGGCGACCGTCGCGAGCGACTTCGCCGAGTCGGCGTCGTCCCGCAGCGCGCGGTTCTCGGTCGTCAGCCGCTGCTGGGCGGCCACCGCGCCGTCGACCCGGGGCTGCAGCCGCCGCACCGCATCCCCCAGCTCGCCGGCCGTGGGGTCCTTCACCGGGAACTCGACGCTCGAGGGGTCGTCCACGCTCGAGAACGTCGTGGGCCCGGAGGCGAACGACTCGTTCACCGGAGTCCCCTTGATCGTCCCGGTGAAGTGGAACGTGTAGTCCCCCGGCCTCGTCGGTACGAAGAAGGCCCGGTAGTCACCGGGGATCCCGAACTCGCCCACCTCGAAGTCCGGCTCCATGGTCAGCTTGCCCATGGTCCGGTTCCCGTACGAGACCTGAACGTTCAGGGTCGGCCCGAGGTCCACCACGGGCTTGTCCTTCTTGGTGTGGATGAACATCTGCACGCTGTTCTCGATTCCGGCGTAGGCGGGCTCGTCGCCGAACCCGACGGCTACGGCATACGGGCCGACGTCGCGCTCCTCGTGGGCGGATGCGACGCCCGCCGGCACCAGGACCAGCGCGACCGACAGCACGAGAACGGCGGCGCCGCCCCCTGCGATTCGCCTGGTTCGCATGTTGCTCCTCGTTTCGCTCGATGGATCGAACGCCGCCCCACGCCCGCCGTGGCCCCGGGAGGGCGCGGTGCGGGGTCGGGTGGTGCGAGCTCAGCGAGGGGGACCGCGGATGGGGACCGCGTGAAGGGACGGCGCCGTGGAGCGCCGGAAGGCCGCCGGGCGGACCACGCCGCTCGGGCTTGCCGCGACGTGCGGGAGCGCGCGGACGACCTCGGCGAAGCGCCGGACGGCCCGTGACAGCCAGTACAGGAACGCGCCGCCGGCGCAGGCCACCAGGAACTGGCAGGCGAGCCCGAGGGCGAAGAGGTGATGGGCGAACATCCCGGCCACCGGCACGCCGCTGCCGAGGCGCTCGACGGCCTCCATCCCAGTGAACGCGACGGCCTGGACCACCGCCAGTCTGCAGATGGTCCACGACAGGGCCGCCGATCCGCCCTGGGGCGGGGTCCGGCCGGCGAACCGGGCCACGACCGTGGCGACGCCCGCCAGCGCGAACGCCACGCCGAGCTTCACCACGAGCAGCCAGTGCCCGTGCCCGGTCGTGAGCATCACGTGGTGCCGGAGATGGACGTCGGGGAGGGCCAGCCGGTAGGCGATCGTGTGCCCCGCGACGACGCCGCCCGCGGCCATGGCGAACACGGGGAGGCCGCCGAAGGCACGCCGTCCGCGCATCGTCCGGTGAGGATATCGCCCCCTGCCCCATCTCGGAGGGGGGGCGGCACCTGCCGTGAGCACGATGGTCCCTTCCGCGAATCCGTAGTGGAAGCGTTACCGTGACGGGCCCGGCCGCGAACCGAGTGTCCCCGCGACGATGGGGCGCGGCGCGGCCGGATGGAGCACGCGAGGTCCCGATGACCGAAGAGCTCTGGAACCGGATGCTGTCCCGGCGGGCGATGCTCCGCGCCGCGGGCCTGGGCGGCCTGGCCGCGCTGGCGGCGGCGTGCACGGGGGGTCACGTCGGACCGACCCCCCCGCCCGCGAGCCTCGGCACCATTCGCGCCCTGCTGCAGGGCGCGAAGCAGCTGTCGCTCCTGACCGGCCTCGGCGACAGCGAGGACGACGCGATCCAGACCGGGAAGAGCTTCTACATCTTCGACCTGTCGTCCGGGCCGACGTCGTTGCTGCAGGGGGGAACCCCGATGGTGTTCGTCGCGAAGGACGAGAACGGCAGGGCCGGTGGGCCGTTCCCCGCCCGGTGGAGCCTGTTCACCGGCTATGCCAAGACCGGCGACACCTCACCGAAGACGCAGATCCCGGGCATCTACTGGGCGGAGATCGACATCCCCTCGCCTGGACAGTGGACCGTGGCGGCCGTCGCCAAGTCGGGGACCAGCCGGGGCGTCGGGGTGGGGCACGCCGTCGTCGCCGACGACGTCATCGCCAAGGTCGGGTCCAAGGCCCTCTCGGTCCCGACCCCGGTGGCCACGACCACGGCGCAGCTCGACAAGATCTGCACGCGCCGGCCACCCGATCACATGCACTACATCTCCCTCGACCGGGCCCTGGCGAACGGCAAGCCGACCGTGGTGAGCTTCGCCACGCCGTTGCTCTGCGAGAGCCAGCTGTGCGGTCCGGTGGTCGACGAGCAGATCCTCGTGTTCGAGAAGGTCGGGAAGCAGAGGGCCAACTTCATCCACGTGGAGGAGTTCCCGACCCAGGACGTGTCGAAGCCGTCCAAGCCGTTCGTCGAGTGGGGGTTCCGGACCGAGCCGTGGGTGATCGTCATCGACCGCACGGGAACGATCCGGGCCCGGTTCCTGGGGCCGGCCACGGCGGACATGATCGAGACCGCGCTCGACCCACTGCTCTGATTCGCGCCCCCGGGTCGCGGCCGGCCGGCTACGAGGGCGAGGCGCTGGGGGCGGCGCTCGGCGAGGACGCGGCCGCGGAACCGGTCGGGGTCGGCTTCGCCTTCGCCACGGTCGGTGGGGCGCCGTAGTGGAAGACGGACGGGATCGGGTTCGGGATCTGCGCCGGGGTGCCGTACGTCACCACGATGACCTCTTTGTCACGAAGCGGCACCTGGGTCGGGTCCCCGCGGTACGGCTTCCCGTTCACGAACACCCGGATGCGTGTGTCCCCGTGGTTCTTGTACGCGCCGATCTGGTTGGGAGTGAACAGCACCCCCCACACGTCGAAGACGTCGCCGAGCGTGAAGTGCCGGGTGGCGCCGGCCTCGACGTGGATCGTCCCGCTGTTGTCGTGCGTGTGGATCTCCGCGAGCGCATTGCTGGAGATGGCTCCCAGGCCGGTCGGGACCGGCTCGAGCGTCCCGTTCACGTATACGGCCAGGTTCTGGTGGATGTGGTAGGCGAGCTGCTCCGAACCCAGCGGGGGGAGGCCCATCTTCGCGATGCGCTGGGAGAGCTGGGCCGTGTCCGGCTGCCATGGGGCCTTCTCCTCGGTGATCCCGGGCAGGCTCCGCGGGTCGACGTGCTTGAGTCCGCCGCCCGAGCTGGAGATCACGATCAGCGAGGCCACGACGCCCACGGCCACGACGCCGCCGGCGATGATCCCGTACCGCCGCATCCTCCGCTGGCGGGCCGCCTTGCGGCGGAGCATCTCGCGCTGGCGGCGGGCCTCCTCCTTCCGGACGGTCCGGTTGGACGTCGGCTGGGGGGCCGGGCGGGCCGAGGCCCGCTTGGCCGCGGGGCGGGCCTGGGACGGGGCCACCGTCGCCGTCTCCGGCGCGGTCCCGTCCTCGGTCTTCACCCCGCCAGGGGTGGCGGACGCGGCCGGGGCCGGCCTGGACCCGCCGGCGGTGGGAGGCCGGGAGGCGCCTGACGGGCGCGCGGGCGGGGCGCCGCTCCAGCCCCGTTTCTTGCTTTTCTTCTTGGCCATGCTCGGTCTGCTCTCGAATCGTGGGTGGACCCACCATGCTACAAGGGCGAGCCCGGCCCCGACGCCCGTCCCCGCCGTCCATCGGACTGCGCCCCTGCGGCGCTCGTCGACCTGGAAGGCTCCTGGTCGAATCGATCAGCCACCGAAGAACTTCGGCAGCAGCGATTCGGCGCCAAAGAGGAAGATCGTCCCGACCACGAGGCTGAAGACCCCGATGACCACTGCGACAACGACGTACAACGCGAAGTTCTTGGTCGCGGAGAGCACGCCGAGCGTCGAGCCGACGGTGATGACCGAGTTGGAGCAGAGCAGCCCGACGATGAAGGCCATCAGCACGATCACGCCCACGGCGGGGCTGCCCGCCCGGGCGGCGCCGAGGAAGAGCAACACCTGGGTGGCGGTCTCTGCCCCGACACCGTGGATCATGCCGACCCCGAACGCCGTGCGCCCCCCGTAGGTGGGGATGTCATCCGCTTCGGGGCGTTCGTGGTGATGGTGCCCGGGCTGCCCGTGATGGCCGTGGTGCCAGAGTCCGGCGGGTTGCATTCCGTCGTCAGGAGCGAGCGTGGCCACACGCGAGTCGGCCGGTGCGGGCTGAGCGGCCAGGTCGCGGGACCGCCGGCGTGACGTCATCCATCTCGTTCCTCGGCGAACGCCGGCGAACACCAGCATCCACCGGCTGCGGAGCCGGAAGTCCCGGCCGTGCCGGATGAGTGAGACGAACACGTAGACGCCGAGGACCAGCAGCGTGGCGCCCACGATCCTCGCCATGACGGCGTCGATGCCGGAGGGGAGCGAGTTCCCGGCCACGATCGCGAGCACGCCGAGTGCGAAGACCACGAGGGCGTGTCCCAGCGCGTAGATCGTGCCGTAGAGGATCGACAGCCTGCGATCGTCCTGGGAGCTCGTGATGTCAGTGATGGCGGCGATGTGGTCCCAGTCGATCCCGTGGCGGAACCCGAAGCCGAAAGCGGACAGGAGCAGGCCGAACCGGAAGCCCGCTCCGACCCCCGACCCCACGATTCCCGGCAGGTGCACGCGCTCCTCCTCAGTTGCACCTCGTTGCAGCTGAGACTTTATGCATCAGCCTATCGACCGTCAACTTCGCCGTGTGGGAGCCGAACGGGGCTGGCCGGCTGCTAGCGCTTCCCGTCCTGGCAGGTTGCGCAGAGGCCGGAGATCGCGAAGTGCGTGAGGTCCGGCCGGAACCCCCGGTGCCGCCCGATCAGCCGCTCCAGGGACCGGGCCTCCTGCAGCGACAGGTCGTCCTCCGTGCCGCAGTTCGAGCACACCAGATGGACGTGCTCGTGCTCGCCTGCGCGGTGGTACTCGGGGCCCCCCTCGAGGTGGGCGTGCGACAGGATCCCGGCCTCCTCGAGCATGTCGAGCGTCCGGTACACGGTCGAGGGATTCACGCCCGGCATCTGCGACTGGACCCGCCGGGCCAGGTCGGCCGGGCCGATGTGGCCGCGGCTGCGCATGACCTCGGCCACGATGGCTTGTCGCTGGGGCGTCATCCGCAGTCCGCGGCCCCGGAGGGCCTCGATGATCTGCGAGGCGGTGGGGGCAGGGGCGCTGGACATCGAAGTGCAGGATAGCATCTGCAACATGCTGCAGAAGAGGCAGGCGCGTCCGCGCGGCCTCCCGGGATGGGTCGTCCGCTGTCCGTCGTGTGGCCGGCCGGAACGACGGGGCGTCCCGTGCCGGTCGTGATCACCGGGGCGTCGGGCCTGGTCGGCCCCCACGCCGTCCGCGCCTTGATGGGAACGGCCCCGGAGGTCCGCGCCGTGGTCCGCCGGCCCGAGGCGGCCCCGCCGCTGCGGGAGCTCGGGGCGAAGGTCGCGGTTGGCGCGCTGTCCGACCCCGACACGCTGGCGGCGGTCATGCGCGGGGCGCACACCGTCCTGCACCTGGCCGGCGGGCTGGACCTCCCCGACGCCGCGGCGTACGAGCCGGCCAACCTCGGGACGACGATCACGGCGCTCGACGCGGCTCGTGAGGCCGGCGTCCGCCGGTTCGTGCTGCTCTCCTTCCCCGGCGCCTCGCCCGAATCCTCCAACCCGTACCTGCGGGCCAAGGGCCTGGCCGAGCGCGCCGTGGCCGAGTCGGGCCTTGAGTTCGCCGTCATCCGGTCGAACCACGTCCTGGGGCCCGGCGGTCGGTGGGTCAGCGCGCTCGTCCGCCAGGCCCGGAGCCGTCTCGTCGTGGCGCCGGGGACGCAGCTCCTGGCGCCGGTGTTCGTAGGCGACGCCGCCGCGGTGCTCGCCGCCGCCGACGACCGCGAGCGGCTCGGGTCGGGGACCTGGGCGCTCGACGGCCCCGAGCGGGTCACCGCGGACCGGCTGACCGACCTGGTGGCCGGACGGCCCCGCCGCCTGAAGGTGCACGTCGGGCCGACGACCCTGGCCCGGCTGGCCCGGGTGTCCGGACGGCCGGTCTCCACGGTCACGCTCGACGTCCTGGCCGCCGACGCCGTGGCCGACGCGCCGGACGCCGCCGCGGAATTCGGCGTCGGGCTGACCCCGTTGGGCGATGCGATCGCCCGGTCGCTCGGCGCTTGAAGGACGGTTCTGCAAAGATTCGGCGCGGCGCTCGGCGAAGATCCAGGAGGAACCGACGTGGGCGAGCTCGTTCGGCTCGAGGTGGACGGCGCGGTGGGAACGATCCGGCTCGACCGGCCGCCGATGAACGCGATCAACGGGGACCTGCTGCGCGACCTCCGCGACGTCGCGGCCGAGGCCATCGGGAACGAGGAGGTCCGGGCCCTCGTCCTGTACGGCGGCGAGAAGGTCTTCGCCGCCGGGGCCGACATCAAGATGATGGCGGGGCTCGCGCCCACGCAGATCAAGCCGGTGATCACCGCGATGCAGGACGTCTTCTCGGCGGTCGAGGAGATCCCGCTGGTCGTGATCGCCGCGATCAACGGCTACTGCCTGGGCGGCGGCCTCGAGCTGGCCATGTGCGCCGACCTCCGCTTTGCCGCGGCGGGCGCCACGCTGGGCCAGCCGGAGATCAAGCTCGGGATCATCCCGGGCGCGGGTGGCACGCAGCGCCTGCCTCGCCTGGTGGGCCCGTCCCGGGCCAAGGACATCATCTACTCCGGCCGGTTCGTGAAGGCCGATGAGGCCGAGCGGATCGGGCTGGTCGACCGGGTCGTCCCGGAGGGCGAGGACGTGTACCGAGCCGCCCTGGAGGCGGCCGGCCGGTACGCCGAGGGCCCCACGGTGGCGCTGCGCGCCGCCAAGGTCTCGGTCAACGCCGGCGCCCGGAGCGACTTCCGGACCGGCCTCGTGGTCGAGCGCGAGACCTTCGCGGACCTGTTCGCGACGGAGGACCAGACCGAAGGCATGCGCGCCTTCGTCGACAAGGACCAGGCCAAGTTCACCGGCCGGTAGCCGGGCCCTCGACGCCGTGACCGGACGGCCCGTTGTGGACGCGAAGACAGCCAACCTCCGGTACCACGACGCGGCCGCAGCCGACTACGACGCGAAGTGGTCCATCTCGTTCGACGAGCGGTGCATCGACTACGTCCGGGAGCGAGCCGAACGGATGCTGCCGGGCCGCCGGTACGGCCGGGTGCTGGAGGTCGGGGCGGGCACGGGGTTCTTCCTGCTGAACCTGTGGCAGGCGGGCTTCGTCGAGGAGGCGCACGCGACGGACCTCTCGCCGGGGATGCTCGCGGCGTGCGGGGCGAACGCCCGGCGCCTGGGCTGCGACCTGCGCACAGCGGCGGGCGACGCGGAGGCCCTCCCGTACGCCGACGGCGCGTTCGACCTGGTCGTCGGCCACGCCTTCCTCCACCACCTCCCGGACTACGGGGCCGCGATCGCCGAGATGCGCCGCGTCCTGCGGCCCGGGGGCGCGTTGCTGATCGCGGGGGAGCCCACCGCGCTCGGTCACCGCATCGCCGGGGTGGCCAAGCGGGCCGCCGCCGCGGGGATGCGCGTTGCCGATCGCGTGCGGCCGGGGCTCCGGAAGCGCGAGCCGCCTCCGGCCTCGGAGGAGGAACGGACCCTCCGCGACCTGGAGTGGCATGTCGACGTCCACACGTTCGAGCCATCCGCGCTGGCCGACGTCGTCGCCGCCGCGGGTTTCTCCGGGGTCCGGATCGAGACCGAGGAGCTCACCGCGGGGGTGTTCGGGTGGGCCGTGCGCACGATCGAGGCGGAGGCCCGCCCGGGCGTCCTCGGCGAGCGGTGGGCGTGGTTCGCCTACCGGACCTGGTTGCGCCTGTACCGGCTCGACCGCCGCGTGCTCGCTCGGCTGGTACCCAGGCGCGCGTTCTACAACGTGCTGCTGTACGCGGAGCGGCCCGCCCGTCCCCCCCACGAGGCCGCCCATGCGTGACGCGGTGGCCGAGCGGACCGTTCTCGAGGAGGTCCCCGGGACCGGCATACGGCGGTGGCTCCGTTTCGTGTGGCGGAACCGCATGTACACGCCGCGGTACTGGGTGCTCGGGGCCCGCTACCTGTGGCGGTTCAAGGTCCGGAACCGGCACGTCGTGACCCGGGGGATGGTGTTCGTGGCCCGGACGGCGGAGATCCGGTGCCGCCGGGGTCTGGGGCACCTGGAGATCGGCCGGTGGGTGTGGATCGGCAGCGGGAACGCCGTCCGGTGCCACGAGGGGTCGATGCGGATCGGCGACAAGACCGTGTTCGGCTCGAACGTCACGGTCGACGGGTACCTCGATGTCGACATCGGCCCGGAGTGCCTGGTGGCCGAGGGCGCGTACGTCACCGATTACGATCACGAGTACCGGGACCCGGCCGTGCCGATCCGCAAGCAGGGCATCGTGAAGTCCCGCACGTGGATCGGTGGCGACTGCTGGATCGGACAGTCGGCGACGATCCTGCGCGGCACGAACGTCGGGCGGGGGTCGGTCGTCGGAGCGAATGCGGTCGTGAAGGGCGAGGTGCCGCCATACTCGGTGGTGGCGGGCAATCCGGCCCGCGTGGTGAGGAGGAGGAGCGGGTGAAGGTCAGGAAGGCCACCGCGGAGGACGTGCCCACGCTCGTGGCGCTGTTCCAGGAGCTCGACCGGATGCAGCGCGACTGGCGCGTGTTCACCCCCCGGCCCGGGTTCTACGACGAGGTCGCGGTCAAGTACCGGGAATCCCTCGACGCGGACGACCGGCTGCTGGTGGTGGCGGAGGAGGAGGGCGAGGTGGTCGGGATGGCCTACGGTGAGGCCAGGGTCCCGTCGCGCTTCTCAGACGAGCGGACCCTGGAGATCTCCGGGGTCGTGGTCCGGGCCGGCCACCGGGGGCGCGGCGTGGGCCGGGCGCTGGCCGAGGAGGCGGCCCGGTTCGCCGAGGAGCTCGGCGTGCAGTGGATCGAGCTCAAGGTCTTCTGGCCGAACGAGACCGCCAGGGAGTTCTGGCGGACCCTGGGATTCACCCCCCGGGTCGTCCAGCTCACCGCGCAGGTCGACGACGTCCTCCGCCGCGCCAAAGGCCCCTTCGCGGAGACCGGCTGACCGGTCGTCCACCACGCGGTCGCCGGGCCGGGCCCCGCCGCCACCGGCCTCCGCTGGCGTCCTGTACCAGTTCCTCCCGGCGGGAATGATCGGACGGTCGCCCGCGTTCGTATCTCATGCTGAAGACCGTCGGGGGACGGTCGAACGAGGAACCGTCATGAGAGACGATTTGCAGGAGTACCGGGGAAGCCGGGTTCGGGAGCTGCCCCGGAAGAACAGGACCTACCCGGGAGGACGGGTGTGCGCCCAGGAGGGCTGCAACACCAAGCTCTCCGTGTACAACCGCTCACCGATGTGCTGGCAGCACGAGCCGATCCGTCCCTACTTCGAGCGGGGACGCAGGAAGAGCGAGGCAGCCTGACCCCAGCCGGGCGAACGCCCGGCCCCCTCTCCGCCTCGCCGAAAGGGAGCCCTCCCCGGATGACCGGGGAGGGCTCTCGCTTTCCCCGGATGACCGGGGAGGCTCCCGCTTTCCCCGCGCGAAGGGCATCCGCGTCCCACCGGAGCTACGACGAAGGGCCGTATCAAGCGCCCGGCGATCCTGTCCGATCACGAATGAGACCGCTCCCCCCAGAGCGCACACCCCCAATGCCAGAGCCCATCACCGGGCCTCCCCTGATGGAGGCCGACTGTCCGTTCTGCGAGCGCCGCGTCGTGGTCTACGAGGCCCCGCCCAGGTGCCCGCTGTGCGCATGCCCACTCGAGGCCCCGCGGATGCGCCCGTTCCTGGCCCCCCGCGACGCCCCGAGCGGATAGTCGGGCCAGCCGCTCTGCGGTCACTGCAGCGGCGGCCAGCCCTGGGCCTGTCGTTCGGCCACGACCCGCTCCGCGATCTCCTTGGCTTCGGCGAGGTGGCGCTTGTCGACGAACAGGCGGACGCCCTTCTCCCACAGCTGGGCCATCCATCCGGGATCCTTGTACCACCAGACGATCCCGCGCTCCTCGAGCTCGGCGACGATGAGGTTGGCGGACTCCCGCGAGTACTGGCCCAGGTGGACGGTCGAGACGTCGTCGTTCACGGGGCCACCGTATCGCGGCCGGTCACGGCCGCGGGCCGCACGCGGCGCCGACGAATACCCGCAGCGCGATCAGGCTCCGCCCGTCCAGGAGCGACTCGACGCACATCGCCGTGCCGGCCTCGACGAGCAGGGCGTCGTCCTCGGCCATCCGCTCGAACCGGCCCTCGTGCAGCACGAAGAACTTCGTCGCACCCCGGGACAACCGGCGGACGACGGCCCTGGAGCCGCCCCGCCCGATCACCGTCAGCCGGGACGCCGAGATATCCGCCGACTGGCCGGAGATCCACACGACTGGTGGCTGGCCGGGCACGATCGAAGCGATCCCGCTGGATGGCCGGGGGAGCGTCTCCACGACCGGCGTGCTGCCGCCGCACGAGGCGAGCGCTGTCACGGCGACCGCCAGAGCGATGACCATGGCGATACCGGGGTTGTGCCAACCTCCCTCGATAGGAACGGCTGGTGGAGGCGTTTGCAGGCGGTGCCCTACCGTGGGGTTTTTAACGGCGGCCTGACCAGAGGTGACACGTCTCTCGCGCCGCCAACGCACGACGTGACGGTACTCGCACGCGATGCAGCATGACGAGCGCCCACCGCAGCGCCATGCTCGTTAACCCGTCGGGGTCAGGGAGGCGCCCGGTCCCCCAGCGGTGTTCCGTCGGGGCGGGAGAACACCGGCCCGGCGTCGGTCATCTCCAACCCGAACCCGTCGTGGACCATCCGGTGATGCCGGCGGCACAGCAGGACGAGGTTCGCAAGCTTGGTCTCGCCCCCGTCCGCCCAGTGCACACCGTGGTGGGCGTCGCACCACGGCGCCGGGCGGTCGCATCCGGGGAACCGGCATCCCCGGTCCCTGACCACCACGGCCCGCCGGATCCCGGCCGGGACCACCGCGGTCCTTCTTCCCACGTCGAGGGGTTCGGACTCCCCCCGGGTGATCACCCTGCTCACCTTGGCGTCGCACGCGATGCGCCGGGCCGAGGACGGGGAGATGGTCCCTGACTCCTCGAGCTCGCAGCGCCGCCCGGCCCTACCCTCCAGGGCCTCCAGGTCGAGCGTCACGGTGAGGTGGGGCCGCTCCCCGCCCACCACGGGTCGGTCCACCCGGTGAAGGAACTGGCGGGCGATCTCCCCCAGGGCGTCGCACCGGCGCTGGGCCGGGGTCCTGTGGTCCTGCGTGCCGTCCCGGGCCTCCGTGTCCATCACGGCCCTCAGGGCCGTGATCAGGCACTGCCCGGTCTCCGGGTCGAGGTTGCCGTCCACCCTCACCATGCCCTCGAAGGTGGGGGACGCGTGCAGTCCCCGGCGGTCGTAGCGCTCCCGGTCCGCCTTCGCGGCAGCGTCCGCATCCACCATGTCCTTCCAGTGGGCCACCGCCCTTCGGAGGTCCCGCGCCGGAAGGGTCCGGGCCGCGTCCACGAGCACGGACTCCACCTTGTGAAACTCCTCGGGGCTGGCCTCGCGGGCCGTGACCAGCTGGCCCACCGCGGAGGGGGAGACCTCCCCCTCGTACAGGGCCTCCCGCACCGCAGGCATGGCCTCCAGGGCCCGGGCCGTTCGGACCTGCCGGGCCGCCTCGGACCATGAGGCCTGGAAGCGGTGCTCCACCCAGGAGGTCATGGACAGGTGCCCCGACTCGGCGTAGGTCCCCCGGCGCTCGATCTCGGCCACCGTGCGGGCGCTCTCGGCTTCCAGGACGCCCACCGCGCGGCGGATCTCGGACAGCCGGTCCTCCAGCTCCCCATGGGCCAGGTGCCGCAGTTCCACGGCCCTCAGCTCGTCCAGCCCCGATCGCAGCGTGCTCATGACCTCGACAGTATCGAACAAGCGTTCGCCATCCACAATGGCTCGATCGAGTCATCTTTCGTCACCCGTAGGGCGTCGAATCCATCCCCCGAAGGGGGACGCCCAAGATCGATTGGCGGCTAATACACGAATGACGGCCGGGCGAACGATGTGATGGCTGACGGGGCCGGTGTGGGCGGAACCGCCGGCGTCAGCCCTTGCGGGAGCGGATCTCCTCGGTGAGCGCGGGGACCACCTTCAGCGCGTCTCCCACGATCCCGAGGTCGGCGATCTTGAAGATCGGGGCCTCGGCGTCCTTGTTGATCGCGACGATCCGCTTGGACTCCTTCATGCCGACCAGGTGCTGGATGGCTCCCGAGATGCCGACGGCGATGTACACCTCCGGCTTCACGGTCTTGCCGGTCTGCCCGACCTGATAGTTGTACGGAACCCACCCCGAGTCCACCACCGCGCGGGTGGCGCCGACGGCCGCCCCGCCGAGGGCTCCTGCGAGCTCGTCGAGCAGCTTGAAGTTGTCGGGGTCCTGCAGCCCCCGACCGCCCGAGATCACGACCTTGGCGTCCTCGAGCTTCGGCCCCGAGGCCTCCTCCTCGTGCCGCTCGACACGGCGGGCCTTCGTCAGGTCGCCCGGGATCTGCACCTCGACCGGGACGACGTTGGCCTTGCCCTCACCGGCCGGCTCGGGCGCGACGGACTTCGGCCGCATCAGCACGAGCTTGGGGTCCGGCCCGCCCAGCTCGATCTTCGCGATCTTCGTGCCACCGAAGATCTGGGTCTCGGCGGCGTCCGGGCCGGTCACGTCGTTTGCGTTCGACATCAGCGTCGAGCCAGTGAGCGCCTGGAGCCGCCCGGCCACGTCACGGGCGTCGTAGGACTGCGAGAACAGGATCAGGTTGGGATGGTGCTCCTCGGCCAGCTGGTGCAGCGCGTGGGCGGCCGCGGTCCCCAGCGTGTCGGTGTACACCTCGTCGTCGCTGGCGAACGTCGTCGTCGCGCCGTACTCCCCAAGCGTCCCGGCCGCCTCGGTGGCGCCGGGCCCCAGCGCCACGGCCTCCACCTCGTCACCGATCGCGCGGGCCTTCGTCAGCAGCTCGAGCGCGCTCGGGTCGACGGCGCCGGGACGGACCTCCGCGTAGACCCATACCTTGGCCATGGCTCAGATCACCTTCGCTTCCTGCAGGAACTGGGCGATGCGCCTGGCTCCGGACCCGTCGTCCTCGACGATCTCGCCGGCCGCCTTCTCGGGAGCCGGGTCGACGCCCGCAACCTTCTGGGTCGGCGCCACGTCCTCGGCGGACAGGCCGAGGTCGCCGACGCCGTATCGCTCCACCGGCTTCTGCTTGGCCTGCATGATCCCCTTCAGGGTCGGGTACCGGGGGTCGGTGGCGCCGGCGGTGACGGTCACGACCACCGGCAGCTCGGCCTCGACCACGTCGTAGCCGAGCGGGGTCTGCCGCTCGATGCGGATCTTCCCGTCGGCGACGTCGAGCTTGCGGGCGAACGTCACGCTGGGCACCCCGAGCAGGCCGGCCAGGGTCATGGGGAGCGTTCCGGTGGAGCCGTCGGTGGACTCGACGCCGGCGATGACGATGTCGAACTCCGACTTCTTGACGGCGGCCGCCAGGACGCGCGCGGTCACCAGGCTGTCGGCCCCGCGCAGCGAGTCGTCCGTGACCACCACGGCCTTGTGCGCTCCCATGGACAGGGCCTTGCGGATGCCGCCCTGGGCCACATCGGGGCCCATCGAGAGGATGGTGACCTCGCCACCCTGGGCGTCGGCGAGCTGCAGGCCGGCCTCGACGCCGAACTCGTCGCCGGGGTCGAGTGCCCCCTCGACGCCCTCCCGCTTGAGCAGGAAGTCGTCGCCCAGCTCCGGCACACCGTTCGGGTTCGGAACGTACTTCGCCAGTACCACGACGTTCATGGACACCGTTCCTTTGCGATCGGGGGGCTGCTGGCGAAGTTTACCCGCGGGTAGGTTGCGTCACACCGGCGGAGGAAGCACCCCGTCCGGCCGGCCGCGACCAACCCCGTGCTAGCCTCGGTTCCCGATGGCGGAATCGCGCGGATCGGTGCTCGTGGCGATGTCGGGGGGCGTGGACTCCTCGGTCGCCGCGTGCCTGCTCGCCGAGCAGGGGTACGAGGTGCTCGGGTCGCACATGAAGCTCGTCCACATGGACGGCGTGGACCACGGCTGCTGTGGCCCCACGGCCGAGCGGGACGCCCGAGCCGTGGCAGCGATCGGCGGATTCGACTTCGAGGTCGTCGACATGTCGGCGACGTTCGAGGACACGGTCATCGCCGACTTCCTGGGGGAGCACGCGGCCGGGCGGACCCCGAACCCCTGCGCGCGGTGCAACGAGCAGATCAAGTTCGGGGCGTTCCTGCATCGCGCGGCACGGCTGGGGATCGAGCTCGTCGCGACCGGCCACTACGTGCGGACCGAGCGGGAGGCCGGCCGGTGGCGGCTGCTCCGGGGGGCCGACCGGTCGAAGGACCAGTCGTACATGCTCCACGCGCTGGGACAGTCCGAGCTGGCCCGGTCGCTGTTCCCGGTCGGCGGGTGGCCCAAGGCGGTCACCCGCGACCACGCGGTGCGCCTCGGGCTCCCCGTGGCCTCCAAGCCCGACTCGCAGGAGGTGTGCTTCCTGCCCGGCGCCGACCACACGGCGTTCGTGGCCGAGCGGGCCCCCTCGCTGGCCCGCGCGGGGGAGGTCGTCGATTCCCGAGGCCGGGTCCTGGCCCGGCACGACGGGACGTTCCGGTTCACGATCGGGCAGCGCAAGGGGACCGGCGTGTCGCTGGGGGAGCGGGCGTACGTTGTCGACGTCGACCACGCGACCAACCGGGTCGTCGTCGGCCCGGACGAGCTGCTCGGGCGCCGGGGCCTGGAGGCCGACCGCGCGACCTGGGTCGCCGGAGGGTCGCCGTCCGACGGACCGTTCGAGGCCGAGGCGCAGATCCGGTACCGGGGACGGCCCGTGCCCGCGGTGGTCGAGACCGCCGGCGGCCGCGTCCGGGTCGAGTTCCGCACGCCGGTCCGGGCCGTCGCGCCGGGCCAGAGCGTCGTGCTCTACCGAGGCGACGAGCTCCTGGGCGGCGCCCGGATCCTGCGGGCGTTCCGGTAGCTTCCGATGACGCGCGAGCGCGGCCATCCCGTCTTCGCGTGGGCGTATGACCGCCTCGCCGCGGCCGAGGAGCGCGGGGGGATGGCCGACCACCGCCGGGAGCAGCTGGCGGCCGCGGCCGGCAGCGTGGTCGAGATCGGCGCCGGGACCGGCCTGAACTTCCGGCACTATCCGCCGGCGGTGACCCGGCTGGTCGCCACCGAGCCGGATCCGTACATGCTCCGGCGAGCCCGGGTCGCCGCCCGGACGGCGCCGGTTCCGGTCGAGGTCCTGCGGGCACCGGCGGAGCGGCTGCCCTTCGGCGACGGCGAGTTCGACGTCGTGGTGTCGACGCTGGTCCTGTGCTCCGTCCGCGACCCGGCGGTGGCCCTCGCCGAGATCCTCCGCGTGCTGAAGCCGGGCGGCGCGTTCCTGTTCCTCGAGCACGTGCGGTCTGAGAACCCGACCCACGCCCGATGGCAGGACCGGCTGGAGCGTCCGTGGGGCTGGGTGGCCGCCGGCTGCCATCCCAACCGGGACACCGTAGCGGCCGTCGAGCGGGCGGGGTTCCGGATCGCGTCGCTGCGACGGTTTCCGTTCGGACCGCTCCAGCCGGCCCGGCCGCACGTGAGCGGCACGGCGACGGCGCCAGAATAGAGGGTTGCGCGGTGCTTCCGCGAATTCATACGATCCGCCGACCGGTCGGCCCGACCGGATCTCAACAGGAGGAGGCGACATGGCCGATCACCCGAACGCCGAGCTCGTCCGGCACGGCTACAACGCGTTCATCGCCGGCGACATGGAGTGGATGAACGAGCACCTCGACGACACGATCGTGTGGCACGAGCCGGGAAACAACGCGCTGTCCGGCGACTACCACGGCCGGGAGAACGTCCTGGCCCACTTCGCGAAGCAGGTGCAGGTGGCGATCCCGGAGTTCGAGATCCACGACGTCGTCGCCAACGAGGATCACGCGGTTGCGCTGATCACACTGCGGACGACCAGGAACGACAACAAGGAGACCTTCGAGGGCCGGTACGTCCACATCTTCCACGTCAGCGGAGACCGGGCGCTCGAGTCCTGGGTCTTCAACGAGGACCAGGCGGCGGTGGACGCCTTCCTCGCGGGGGTGGAATAGCAGCAACTTCCTCGGCCCGCTCCGCGGGCGTGTCGCCGGTCGCCGGTATCATCGGCCTCTCGGATCCTGCGCGGATCCGGCCGGGAGGCCGTCGCGTGCCGCTGCTCAAGAAGAAGCCGCATTCGTTCAACCTGCAGATCCAGGAATTCCTGCTGCGGGTGAGCGCGCCCGAGGAGTACTACGAGGAGTCGCGGGCGGCGGCGCTGTCGATGTGGGAGCAGCTGCAGTCGTACTCGGTGCGGAACCCGGACTTCCGATCCAGCAAGCGTCCGGTCGAGGTCCCCGACACGGCGCCGCCCCTCGTGCAGGAGATGGCCCGGACGGCGGCGTCGGCCGGCGTGGGGCCGGTGTTCACGGTGCAGGGCGCGCTCATCGACCACGTCGGCCGGTACCTCGCGCGGAACGTGCACGAGGTGCTCGTGTCGGCGGGCGGGGACCACTTCATCCGGTCCCGGAAGCGGCTGAAGCTGCCCGTGCACCGGGGGGCCGACGGCGAGGGGCTCTCGGTGATCGTCGATCCCACCCACGGAGCGGTGGGGGTGTCGACGACCATGGGGAGGGGCGAGCTCCCGGCCGACTCGGTGGACGGCCTCGCGGTGGTCGCGTCGTCGTGCACCCTGGCGGACGCCGCCGCCGCCGCGGCCATGGCCATCCTGGCCCGGAACGACTCGTTCAAGTCGGCGCTCGCGTACCTCCGCCGCATCGACGGGCTCCTGGGCGCGGTGCTGGTCCAGGGGGAGCGCATCGGCGTGTCGGGCGGCGTCGAGGTCGCCGCATGAGACGGCCGTGACGCCGCCCGGGAAACGCGCGGCCGCACAGGCCGGCGCCGAGGAACGCCGGCTCGCCGAGGCCAAGCCCCGGGTCGAGGAGCTCCGCGAGCAGCTGAACCACCACTCGTACCGGTACTACGTCCTCGACGATCCGGAAGTCTCCGACGTCGAGTACGACGAGCTCATGCGCGAGCTGCGGGCGCTGGAGGACGAGTTCCCCGAGCTCATTGTCCCCGACAGCGTGACGCAGCGGGTGGGGGGGCCGCCGGCGGACCTGTTCGCGCCGGTGCAGCACCGGGCCAGGATGCTCTCGCTCGACAACGCGTTCAGCCGCGACGAGCTCGTGGCGTGGGGCGCGCGCGTCGAGCGCATCGTGGGAACCGGCGCGCGATACGCGTGCGAGCTGAAGATCGACGGCGTGGCGGTGGCGCTCACCTATGAGCGCGGGGTGTACACGCGGGGGGCCACGCGGGGCGACGGCGTGACCGGCGAGGACATCACGGGGAACATCCGCACGGTGCGGGCCGTGCCCCAGCGTCTCCGGCTGCCCGACCCCCCGGCACTGCTCGAGGTGCGCGGCGAGATGTACCTGCCGGTCAAGGCGTTCGAGCAGCTGAACGACCAGCTGCTGGAGGCCGGCGGGAGGGCGTTCGCCAACCCCCGCAACGCCGCGGCGGGGTCGCTCCGGCAGAAGGACCCCAGGGTCACGGCGTCGCGGCCGCTCCGGCTGTGGTGCCACGGGCTGGGGTGGGCCGAGGGGAAGCGGTTCGAGTCGCACTCGCAGTCGCTGGCGTGGTTGCGGGAGGCTGGGCTCCCGGTGGACCCGAACCTGCGGGTCGTCGACACCCTCGACGAGGTGTTCGAGCTCACCCAGCACTGGCAGGAGCACCGGCACTCCGTCGACTACGAGATCGATGGCGTGGTGGTGAAGGTCGACCAGATCCCCCTGCAGGAGGAGCTGGGGTCGACGTCGCACGCCCCCCGGTGGGCCATCGCGTACAAGTTCCCGCCCGAGGAGCGCACGACGTCCCTGCGGGCCATCGAGGTCCACACCGGGCGGACGGGGATCGTCACGCCGTTCGCCCGCCTCGAGCCGGTGTTCGTGAGCGGCGTGACCGTGACCACCGCCACCCTGCACAACGAGGACGAGGTCAAGCGGAAGGACGTCCGGGAGGGCGACACGGTCATCGTCCGCCGCGCGGGCGACGTCATCCCCGAGGTGGTGGGGCCGGTCCTGTCGAAGCGGCCGAAGGGCCTGAGGCCGTGGCGGTTCCCCAAGAAGTGTCCGTCGTGCGGCACGGCGCTGGTCCGGAAGGAGGGCGAGGCCTACTGGCGGTGCCCGAACAAGCGCGGGTGTCCGCTGCAGAACGTGGAGTGGCTGTTCGCGTTCGCCTCGCGGGGCGCCATGGACATCGAGGGGCTCGGCTACAAGACCGGCGGTCAGCTGCTCGACATGGGGTGGATCCAGGACCCGGCGGACGTGTACTCGCTGACGGCGGAGCAGCTCCAGCAGCTGCCGCTGTTCGCGGAGAAGCGAATCGAGAACCTCCTGGCCGCGATCGAGGCGTCGAAGGACCGCCCGGTGTGGCGGCTGCTCGTGGCGCTGAACATCCCGCACGTGGGCTCGACCGTGGCCCGGCTGTTGGCCCAGGCCTTCGTAACGATCGATGCGCTGGCTGAGGCGTCCGAGGAGGACGTCGCGGCCGTGGAGGGGGTGGGCCCGATCATTGCGAAGAGCGTGGTCGACTGGTTCGCCGACGAGCAGAACCAGCGGCTGGTCGAGAAGCTGCGGGAGCGCGGCGTCCGCACGGCCGACCCCGAGCCCCAGAAGCCGGCCGACGGCCCCCTCAGTGGGCAGACGATGGTGCTCACCGGCGGGCTCGACGCGCTGTCGCGTGACGAGGCCATCCGCGCCGCCGAGGAGGCTGGCGGGAAGGTCACGTCGAGCGTCAGCAAGAAGACGAGCTTCGTGGTGGCGGGAGAGAGCCCCGGCTCGAAGCTGGCCAAGGCCGAGCAGCTCGGCGTCGAGGTCATCGACGAACAGGAGTTCCTGCGGCGCCTGGGCCGGTGGTCAAGGACATGACGAAGCCCATGCCGCTAGGCGGGCAGGTCACGCCGCTCGAGGCCCTCCGCCGGGCGGCCGGCTTCCTGACACCGCCGTACGAGGTGTCCGCCTCCGGCCCCCATCACGTCGCCCTTCATGCCCCAGGTGAGGGGCTCCCCCCCGTCACGCTCCGTCTGGAGAAGGATCGCCGGCTGTTCTCACGGACATTCGCGCTCGTGGTCGAGGCCTCGGCGCCGGGCCATCGATCTGGAGCCGACACCTCGGCCACCCTCGAGTGGAAAGGGCTGCGCCGTCGCCGGATTCTCGCAGGCGCCCCCGGCGAGGACGACGCCTGGGCCCGCCGCCTCCGGGACGAAGGCCTACTGGACGGAGTCGAGGCCATGACGAACGTCGTCTCCCTCGAGGCTCGGTGGGATGCCTCCCGGGGCACCGCCCGCCTCCGGCTGGCCACGCTGGCGGGTGCGATGATCGGGACCACCCCGACCTCATCCGTGGCCGTTCCGATGGAGCCAGAGGACGTGCGCGGGTTGCTGCTGATCCTCCGGTCCCTGTCGGGCGCGGCGAGCGCTCCGGGCTCATGAGTCCGCGGCCGCCGCCGGCCGAGCCGACTCACCCGGCGAACAGCGTGTCCGCGTCCAGTGGGTAGTCGAACCGGACCACCTCGCAATTGCGGTCGAACACCCATCTGCTGAAGGCCTGGTGCAGCGGGTGCTCGTAATAGGCCTGGTGCGTCTCGTCGTCTTCGAACTCCGTCATCAACAGGTATTGCCACCCGCCGGATCGCCCGCTGACGTCGGCTCCGAACCGCAACCCGACCAGTCCCGGCACGGTCCCTGCCCATGCCCGGACCTGTCCCGCCATGTCGCTCTGGTCGTCCTCCGAGAGCGGCCCCGGAAACCGGAACAGCACGACATGCTGGAACGCGCCCGCCATGGTCGTCCCTCCTAGTAGAACTCGAAGTACTCCCGCATCTCCCAGTCGGTGACCTCGGACAGGAACCGTCCGATCTCGCTCTTCTTGATCATGAGGATGAAGTCGATGAATGGGTCGCCGAACTCCTTCCGGAAGAAGTCGTCCTTCTCCAGGTGTTCCACCGCCTCCCACAGCGAGGTGGGGAGCATCGGGGACTCCGACTCGTACGGGTTGTCCTCCACGATCGGCGGCGGGGACTTGGCGTTCCGGATGCCGTCCAGTCCGGCGGCGATGTTCGCCGCCATGTACAGGTAGGGGTTCGCGGCCGGCTCGCCCATCCGGTTCTCGATGTGGGCCGACTTGTCGCCGGGGGCACCCTGCACCCGGACCATTGCTCCACGGTTCTCCACCGCCCAGTTCACCCGGTCCGGGGCGAACGAGTACGGCTTGAACCGCTTGTACCCGGTGATCGTGGGCGT
Source organism: Actinomycetota bacterium (assembly GCA_045805265.1). Taxonomy (GTDB): domain Bacteria; phylum Actinomycetota; class UBA4738; order UBA4738; family JACQTL01; genus JBJMLO01. The sequence goes on along the minus strand of JBJMLO010000008.1, from coordinate 216,722 downwards.
CGTGAACACCGTCATGGGGAGGGCGTGCTCGAGCAGCCCGGCCACGAACTGCCGCCCCGGCTCCGACAGCGGCTGCGAGGCGTCCGTGAACGCGTTCGTGCCGTCCTCGGCGTCGAGCAGGGACTCGTGCAGGTGCCACCCGCTCGAGAAGAAGTTGGGAAAGGCGGGCCGGCACATGAACGATGCGTGATAGCCGTTGTGGAAGCACACCTGCTTGGCGGCAGTTCGGAACAACAGCATGGCGTCGGCCGCCTCCACCCCCGTCAGCGGGTCGAACGTGAACTCGGTCTGTCCGGGCCCCCATTCGTCCTCCATTGAACGCAGCGGCAGGCCGATCCCCTCGAGGCTTTCCCGCAGCAACTGCAGGATGGGGTCGATCTCCGCCAGCCGGCTCTCCGACAGGTACTGGTAGCCCTGCGCGATCACCGAGACCTCCGGTGGGGGCGGGGGCTGCCCGGTGTCGTTGAGCCCGATGTGGGTGCTGGCCCGACGGGTGAGGTAGAACTCGACCTCCAGTCCGGCCGCATACTCGTAGCCGAGCTCCCTGGCCGCCTCCACCTGCCTGCGCATGATCTGACGGGTCGAGAATGGCACCGGCTTGCCGTTCGTGAAGTACATGTCCGACACGATCCATGCCGTGCCGGGTGACCAGGGGACCTTCCGGTAGGTCGTGGGGTCGGGGACCAGCACGACGTCGGGGAACCCGGTGAACTCGGGGACGCCCAACCCGCCGCCCTCCACGAACAGCGGCGTGAACACGTGGTTGCCCATGTCCATGGCCAGCGTGGCGCCCTGGAAGTCCATGCCGTTGCGCAGCGTGGCGACCGCGTCGTGGACCGTGATGAACTTGCCGCGGGCGATCCCGTGCTGGTCGCCCCACAGGAAGCGCACGGTCTTGATCCCGTCCGCCTCCATCCGGGCCGGAAGGTCCTTGGCCGCCTCCAACTGGTCGTCCGTGTGGAGCCCGTGCTCGTCGATGAACCCGATCTTCCCGACGCTTTCGATCTCCGGATTGCCCCGTGCCATCCTCGCCCTCCTCCTCAGCTCGCCGCCCGGATCCGCGGCGCGGGTACCGGCCCTCCCACCTCGACCACCTCGCGCGGAGCGATCTTCCGCCGGTCCGTGGCGTCCGGGAACACCAGGTCGAACACCGATTCGTCGGCGCTGTGCAGCGCCGTGGCCGCCACCGTGGCAGACCCGCCGGCGCGGAACCGCCACAGGTCGTTGGCGGGATGGCCCGCCATCATCAGGAGCGTCCCGTCGGCCCCCAGGTACCCGAGATTGCCGCTGCCGGCCATGTCGTCCAGCGTCCGGGGCAGCGCGGCCTCGGGTCGTGCGCCCTCGTCGAGCAGGTCCTGGAGGAAGAGGAATCCCACCTCGCTGTCGGCCCGGCCGTGCAGCCGGCCCGCGTAGCGGTCCCGAAGCTCCTCCGCCCGGGCGAAGAGGCCGTTGTGGCAGAACGCGCAGCCGTGCCGCTGGTCGAGGAACGGCTGCGAGTCGGCGACCTGCACCGTGGAGAGCCGCGACGGCCGCCGTAGGTGGACCAGGAACCGGCTCGACCGAACGTCGCTCAGCGCCTCGGCGCCGTCGGAGTCCTCCGACAGGCTCGCCTGGTTCCGGTACCCGCGAACCCCGTTCCCCTCGTCGTCCAGCCAGGCCACGCCCCACCCGAAGCCGGCAACGCCGAGACGCTCCAGCTCGGCCGCCCATGGCAGGACCGCGCGGAGGGGCTCCGCCCGCTCCCACGCCACCGCCATCAGCTCACACATGCGCTCACCTCTCCCGGTCGGGTGGTGGGTCCATCGGCTCGGCCCGCCGTCGGTCGGCCAGCATGAGGCCGAGCAGCTCGCCGTCGAAGTCCTTCGGCTCCATGTGGGCGAGGCTGATGTACGTCTCGGTCCGGTCCACGCCCGGCAGCCCCCACACCCGGTCGAACAGGACCTCCCGGAGGTGCTCGTGGTCACGCACCCGGAGGCGTACCAGCAGGTCCTTCGGCCCGGTCACGACGTGCACGTCCTCGACCTCGCGGAAGGACCGCAGGGAGGCCACCAGCTCGGGCTGGGCGCCGCCCTGCACGGCGACCACGCCGATGTACACGACCAGATCGTGGCCGAGCGCGGCCCGGTCGAGGTCGGCCCGGTATCCCCGGATCACGCCGCTCCGCTCCAGCCGGGAGACCCGGTCGGCCACCGCGGGGGCGGACATGCCGACCTCGCGCGCCAGGCGGCGCATGGAGATCCTGGCGTCCTCGACCAGGAGCCGGAGGATGGCCAGGTCCTGGTCGTCGAGGGCCACGGCGGGGGGGCGAGCCTCGCGGTCGGTTCGTCGGGGACGGGGGGGCGTAACCTCGGCCTGCACCATTCGGTAGCCTACTCTGCCCGGTTTCCGTGTGTATGAACGGTCGGAATACCGGGTGACCTTCCGTCTGATCGCCCGGCGACGGCGTGGATGTTACACTCGGCCGAAGCCCCGGGCAAATTCCGGCTCACGTGGCGCTTGCGGGGGCGACCGCGGACCACGGACCGGTCGCGGACGGCGCTTGGGCGCGAAGGAGGCGATGCGATGCGGATGGCGACCCGACAACCCGTCGGTGGGTGGGAGGCTGCGTTCGCGGATCGGACCCGGGTCGACGTCGGGGGAGGCCTGGCGGCGATCCTCGCCCTGGCGAACGTCACCGACATCGTGTCGTTCTCCGGCGGCTTCCCCGACCCGAAGACGTTTCCCGCGGACATCCTGGCCGGCCTGATGGCCGACCTGGCAGCGGCGGGCGACGCGTCGGCCATGCAGTACGCGCCGACCGAGGGCCTTCCCGGCCCCCGGGCGTTCCTGGCCGACCGCCTGCAGGAGCGGGAGGGCCGCCGCCCGGCACCGGACGAGCTGCTCATCACGAGCGGTGGGATCGAGGCACTCGAGCTCGTGTCGAAGACCTTCCTCGACCCGGGCGATCTGGTGCTGGTCGAAGGGCCCACCTACCTCGGCGCGATCATGGCGTTCCGGGGATTCGAGGCGGAGGTTCGGGCCGTCCCTGTGGACGACGACGGCCTTCAGGTCGACCGCCTGGCCGACGAGTTGGGTCGAGCCTCGCGCGAGGGGCGCGTTCCCAAGCTCCTCTACACCATCCCGGACCACCAGAACCCCGCCGGGGTCACCATGTCGAGCGAGCGCAGGGGGGCGCTGGTCGGGCTGGCGGCCCGCTACGGCTTCCTCGTCGTCGAGGACGTCGCGTACCGCGAGCTGGGATTCGACGGCGATCGAGCGAGGTTGCCCAGCCTGTGGTCGCTCGACCCCGAAATGGTCCTCCAGGCGGGCACCTTCTCGAAGACGTTCTTTCCGGGCGTCCGGCTCGGGTGGGCGGCCGGGCCCGCTCCGGTGATCGCCCAGATGACGAGGGCCAAGCAGAACACCGACCAGTGCGCCGGCGCCCTCGGCCAGCGGCTCCTGGAGGAGTACGGTCGGCGGGGCCACCTCGACGCCGGGATCCGCCGCTCGGTGGAGCTCTACGGCCGGCGGTGCGGGGTGCTGCTCGACGCGCTCGATCGCCACATGCCGGCGGACGACGTGACGTGGACGCGTCCCCGAGGTGGGTTCTTCTCGTGGATGACCCTTCCGTCCGGCCTCGACACCGTCGAGCTGGCCAAGGAGGCCATGGCCGAGCGGGTCGCGTTCGTCCCCGGCGCCCCCTTCCACCCGGACGGGTCGGGCTCGAACACGCTGCGGCTGGCCTTCAGTCGCGTGGAGGACGACCAGATCGACGAGGGGATCCGCCGTCTGGCCGGCGTGGTGAAGGGGGCGCTGCGATGAGCGAGACGGCGAGCGAAGAGGCGTCCGGCGGGAGAGGGAGCTGGCGCGGGGAGCGGATCGGCGGCATGTCGACGCAGGAGATGAACGAGTTCCTTCAGGGGCCATGGATCGCCCGGGTGGCGTGCCTGAAGCCGGACGGTTGGCCGTACGTCGTGCCCAGCTGGTACCACTGGGACGGCCTGTCGTTCTACGTGGTGCCGAGGGCCCGCTCGGCCTGGGCGCACTACATCGCCCGCGACCCGAGAGTGTCGCTGGTGGTGGACGAGCCCGTTCCGCCCATCCGCAAGGTCATCTGCGAGGGGACGGGCGTCGTCGTCGAGGCCGCCGTCGGCCCGTTCCTGGAGAACGGCGAGAAGTCCCTGTGGAACCTGATCGGCGAGCGCTACACGGGCCCGCGGTACCTCGGCCCGCGGGCGCAGGAGTACCGGGGCTCGGTGAACGTCGAGCCGTGCTGGACGATCAAGATCGTCCCGAGGAAACTGACCACCTGGCAGGGGTTCGACTGGCACCCCCGGTACAAGCATCCGGAGCTGTACCCGGAGACGGCCGAGGGCACGCCGTCGTGACGGACCCCTCGTGGGCCGCCGCGAAGGGCGGTCGCGCGGATCATCGCGAGGCGGGGCGCTACTTCGCCCTGGACCCCTCCCTGGCCCCGGTGGGCCACGGAGCCTACGTCGACTACGAACGTGACCTCGAGGCCGTCGAGATGGTCCCGGGCCTGGAGTTCCGGCCGGTGGTGGGGGAGCGGTTCATGGTGAACTTCGTCCGCTACGAGCCGCACACCGAAGCGCCCCGCCACGCACACGAGGAGGAGCAGATCACATTCGTCATCGACGGCGAGTTCGAGTTCGACCTCGACGGCGACCTGCGGACGATGCGCCGCGGCACGGCTGTGGTCGTCCCCCCCGGCGTGCCGCACGGAGCACGGACGCTCGACTCGACCTGTTTCGAGATCGACGTGTTCGACCCGCCCCGCCGGGTCCTGCTCGAGATGCTGCGGAGCCGGGCGGAGGGCGGGCCGGAGGAGGCCACGTAGCGGTGGACCTGGGGCTCCGCGGCAGGAAGGCCGTCGTCACCGGAGGATCGAAGGGCCTGGGACGGGCCATCGCCGACGAGCTGGCCGGGGAGGGGTGCGACGTCGCCATCTGCGCCCGCAACCCCGAGGAGGTGGCGGAGGCTGCGGGGGCGTTGCAGTCACACGGCACGAAGGTCTTCGGCGAGGCCTGCGACGTCACGGTGCCCGATCAGGTCCGTTCCTTCATCGCCCGGTGCGCGGAGGAGCTCGGCGCGATCGACATCCTGGTGAACAACGCGGGGCGGGCCCACCCGGGGACGTTCGAGACCCTCACGGACGAGGACTGGCAGGAGGATCTCGACGTGAAGCTGTTCTCGATGATCCGGTGCTCGCGGGAGGCGCTGCCGCACATGCGCTCCCGCGGGGGCGGGCGCATCGTGAACATCAACGCCGTGTACGGGAAGTATCCGGATCCGAGGTTCTTCGCCACGTCGACCATCCGCGCGGCCTGCCTCGCGTTCACCAAGGCGCTGTCGATGGAGGTGGCGAAGGATGGCATTCTGGTGAACACGGTGAACATCGGCTTCGTGGTGACCCCGCAGTGGAAGAATGTCCACCAGCGCCTCGGTCCGGAGCTCTCCGAGGACGACTTCTTCGCCCGGATGGCCGAGGCGGAGGTGCCGCTGGGGCGGTTCGGCCGCGACGACGAGGTGGGTGGCGTGGTCGCGTTCCTGTGCAGCGACCGGGCGGCCTACGTGACCGGCGCCAGCGTCGACGTCGCCGGCGGCATGGGCCGGTACCTGTAGCCCCTCAGGCCGGCTCGGACGGGGGTGCCTCCGTGGCCGGCGAGCCCGGCGGGACGCCCGGCGCCGGAGCGGCCCCCTCGTACACCGGGGTCAGCCAGCTCCGGTACTCCTCCAGCTCGCCGTGGACCGCGGCGAGGTACCGATCCTGGATCTGTCGGGTCACCTCGCCCATCTTCCCCGCCCCCACGACACGGCCGTCCACGTTGGTGACCGGCGCCACCTGGACCCCGGTCCCGCACAGGAAGGCCTCGTCGCTCACGTAGAGCTCGGTGCGGTCGACGGTGCGCTCCTCCACCGGCACCCCGAGCGCCGCGGCCAGCTCGATGACGCATCCCCTGGTGATCCCGACCAGGATGTCGTCACTCACGGCCGGGGTGACCAACCGGCCGTCTTGCACCAGGAACAGGTTCGCCGAGCTGCCCTCGCTGACGGTGCCGGCCTGGGTCAGCATGATGGCCTCGTCGAACCCGGCGTCCTGCGCGTCGGCGATCGCGAGCGCCGCGTTCAGGTAGCCCCCCGTGGCCTTGGCCCGGGCCGGGATGGCGTTGTCGTCGTTGCGCCGCCATCCGCTCACCATGACCGACAGGCCTCGCTCGATGTCGAAGTAGGCCCCCATCGGCGCGGTGAAGCAGCAGAACCCGTCCTCCAGGTTGACGAGCCCCACCCGGATGGCCAGGCTCGCCTTGTACGCGATGGGCCGGATGTAGGTATCGGTGCGGAACCCGCCGCGGCGCGCGCATTCCACGGCGATCTCCGCGAGCTCCTCCCCGCTCTTGCCGGGGTCCATCCGGAACAGGCGGGCCGAGCGGAGGAGGCGCCGGAAGTGCTCGAGCAGCTTGACGACGTAGAGCTCCTCGTGCTCCGCGTTCCAGTAGCAGCGGATCCCCTCGAAGCAGCCCGTGCCGTAGTTGAAGGCATGAGTGGCGATGGAGATCTTCGCCTCCTCCACCGGGACGAATTCCCCGTCGAGATAGGCCCATCCCTGTGGCCCGAAGCCGGGGGCGCCCTTCGTCATGGCGCGTCCGCCCCTTCGCCGCCGTCCCCCCGAAGGGAGGGCAGGGTCCACACCTCTCCGGCGCCGTCCCGTCCGAGCTCGGCCACGGCCTGCTCCATGATCTCATCGAACGCCTCGCGGGGCGGCGAGAACACGTCGAGGACCAGGCACCCCTCGTCGTGGGTCACCGCGCCGTGGGGCACGTTCGGCGGAACCACGTAGACGTCGCCCCTTCGGACCACCCGCTTCTCCCCGGCCAGCTCGAACTCGTAGGCGCCTTCGATCACGGTTCCGATCTGCTCCTGGGGGTGCTGGTGGACGGGGGCCACGCGGTGCGGTTCCATCGAGACGAACGACATCGTGAGGTTCAGGCCGAACACCGGCCGCAGGACCAGGTCGCGTTCCACCTCCAGCCCCAGGACGTCGCGGAACACGTTGAGGAACCGGGGCTCGCCCTCCCCGAACTCGACGTCGTCCCGCGTCCGGAAGTACTCGATCCGCTCGCTCATGTGGCTCCGTTCTCCTTTCCCTCGCCTCGGGCCCGGACCGTCCCGTCGCCGTCGAGCTGGATCCACCGGACCACGCGGGAACGGACTCGCTCCTCCTCCACGCGATACCCCAGTCCCGGCCCGGACGGAACCTCGATGCACCCATCGGGCTCGACCTCGAACGTTGGATCGATGAGGTCGTCCTCGTACAGCACCGACGCCGGCGACATGTCCGCCGGGTCGGTGAACCCCGCCAGCGAGCAGAGCGCGATGTTCGGCGCCCGTCCGATGCCGGATTCGAGCATCCCACCGCACCACAGCGGCACGCCCCGTTCGCGACACAGCAGCTCGATCTCGAGCGACGCGACGATCCCCCCCACGCGGCCGGGCTTGAGGTTGACGTTGCGGCACGCGTCCGCGTCCAGCGCGGCGCGGACATGGCCGGGCGAGCGAAGCGACTCGTCGAGGCACACCGGCGTCGCCAGCCGCCCCTGCAGCGCGGCGTGGCCGATGAGGTCGTCGAACTCCAGCGGCTGCTCGATGCACGCCAGGCCGAATTCGTCCAGCTCGGCCAGGCGTTCCGCGTCGGACAGCGTGTAGGCGGCGTTCGCGTCGACCTGCAGCATCACGTCGTCGCCGATGGCCCGGCGAACCTCGCGGACGACCTCCACGTCCCATCCCGGCGCTATCTTCAGTTTGATGCGCCGGTAGCCCTGGCGGAGCCTGAGCTCCGCCTCCTCCACCACCTCGTCGACCGTTGGCCTGATCGCGATGCTCTCCCCGACCGGGATGCGCGACGCCCGCCCGCCGAACAGCGCGCGCAGCGAGCACCGCTCGCGCTCGGCGAACAGCGTCCAGTACGCCGCCTCCACCCCCATGCGGCCGAACGTGTTCCCGCGGATCGCCGCCATGGTCCGGGCGGCATCCCGGGGGTGGTGGACGTCCGCCCGCAGGCAGAGCGGCAGCGCCCAGTCGGCCACCAGATCGAACGTCCCGGCGACGAAGTCGGGCAGGTAGAAGGGATGGTCCAGTGGGGCGGCCTCGCCCCACCCCACCCGGCCGTCGCCGTCCTCGAGCCGGACCAGGACCACGTGGCGGGACTCGGTGGGGCCGAAGCTCGTGACGAAGGGTTCGAGCAGCGGCATCCGGACCAGCAGCGCCTCGGCCCGGGCCACGTCGAGGGGCGGAACGTCTCGCGTGAGGGCCGGGTCGCCCACTCAGCCCTCGTTCGTTGCCGCTGGCGCCTGCGCCGTGAGCAGTCCCTGGTCGCCGAGCACACGCGCCACCGTGGTGGCCGCCCGCTTCAGCGCGTCGACCTCGCCGGACGCGCGGTCCCGGGTGAACCGGAAGGCCGGCCCGGCCAGCGACAGGGCCGCCCGGACGTGGTGGCCGCCCGTGGCGAGGACGGCAACGGCCACGCAGCGCACGCCCTCCATGAACTCCTCGTCGTCCACCGCGAACCCGCGGTTTCGGACGGCGTCCAGCTCGGCGAGGAGCGCATCCCGGTCGGTGATCGTGTTCGGCGTGCTCCGTCGCAGCCGGCGGGGCAGGTGCACCGCGACCTCGGATTCGGGGAGCGAGGCCAGGACGGCCTTCCCCAGGGCGGAGCAGTGCACCGGGACGCGGCTCCCCACGCCGAGCTGCCACCGCAGGGCCTGGGACGAGTCCGCGCGGTCGACGTACAGCACCTCGCGGCCGACCAGGGCCCCCAGGTTCGCCGTCTCGCCGGACCGCGCGGCCAGCCCCTCCAGCACCTCCCGGATCTCCGGGCCCGCCCCCACGGGGGCCACGTGCTTGAGGCCGAGCCGGTACGCGCCGTTCTGGGGGTCCCGGGCCACGAACCCCCGCATCTCGAGCGTCGAGAGGAGGCGATGGGCGGTCGACTTCGGCAGCCCGGCCCGGGCCGCCACCTCGCCGAGCGGGAGGCCGCGGTTGGAGAACCGCAGCACGTCCAGGATCGACAGCGCCCGGTCGAGCGACTGCACGACGGCCCGGTCAGATGCCATACAGCTCCCTGGCGTTGTCCTCGAACATGCGCGCCTCCGCGTCGGCGAGCCAGGCGTCCCCGGCCCCGGCCTCGTGCAGCCGCCTCCGCACGACCTTCCAGGCGTCCCGCAGCACTGTCGCGGCGAACCAGTAGAGCTCCGGCTCGTGGAATCCGTCCGTCCCCATGAGCAGCCGGTGCACCGGCGCCAGGTCGACCAACCGCAGCAGCCGGTCGCCGACCGTGGCCGGCGAGAAGATATTGAACAGCGATACGTCGACCCACACGTTGGTCTTCGTGGCGGCGAGGAAGGCCACCTCCTCGTGCCAGGGGAACCCGCCGTGGATGAGGTCGATCCGGCCGGCCGATCCCTGCGGCGACCGAAGCAGCTCCTCCAGCAAAAGCGGGTTCGACTCGGCCAGGCGGATCTCGGAGTCGCCGAACCCGGTGTGGATCTGGAACGGCAGGCCGAGTTCCGCCGCCGTGGCCAGGGCCCGGGTGATCACGAGGTCCCGAAGGCCCTTCCCGCGACGCCGCACCGGTACGTCCCGCTCCCGGAGCGACTCCTCGGCCTCACGCTCGGACACCGCCGGGTCGACGGCCAGCCCGGTGCGGTAGGCCATGATCGTCTTGAACCCGACGTGCCCCCGCGACGCGGCATCGGCCATGGCGGACGTCACGCCGTCCACGATCTCCGCCGCGCCCGCCCCCTCGCCGATCAGGCGGTCGACCAGCGGGTCGGTCCGGAAGATCGGGTGCACCGCGCAGCCCGTGAGTTCCTGGAACGTCTCGAGGCGGTTGAACGCATCCGGCGGATAGGCCACATCCATCACCAGGCCGGTGATGCCCGCGTCGGCAAACAGCCCGCGGACGTACGGGGTCCAGTCCCTCGACGACTCGGCCCTGGCCGCGGGGACGTCGCCGGGCTCGCAGCCCAGGCGTGCCGCCAGCCGAGTGGTCAGCATCTCCTGCCACAGGCGCGCCGGACCGAGGCGGGCCCGCCGTTCGTCCCCTCCCTCGTCGGGGTTCACGTCGAGCGTCAGCGCCGCGAGGTCGAGACGGCCACCCTCCAATGCGAAGGGGTGTCCGTGATCGTCGATCACGAGCGGGTCCTTTCCAATGGCCGGGCCGCCGGCGGGAACGCGAGGCGGATGGACTCGCCGGGGCGGACACCCTCCCGGTGAACCGCGACGGCCCACCGGGAGGTCGTTGTTCTCGAGCTAGGCGGGCGCCTCCACGGCCGTGCCCCGGTCGAGCGTCTCGGCCTCCTCGCCGCCCTCCTCGCCCAGGATCGAGCCGATCTGCGCCACTCGTTCCGGATGGCTGCTCCGCAGGTACATGAGGAACCCGATCCCCACGATGATCCAGCCCAGGTTGACGTACGGGATGATCCGGTACGGCATCGGCGGCAGAGCCCCCGGGTAGATCGAGCCGTAGATCCCGAACCCGAAGATGACCGCGCCAACGACGGGGATCACCCCGTGGGTCAGGACGTTGTACCTGGTCTGCACCCTCCGGAACCACACGGCTCCCGCCAGGCACAGCACCACGTAGACGATGATCACCGCGAGCCCGCCGATGCTGGCCAGCAGGCCGAACACGGTGAAGGGCCCCGCTCCGTAGCTCCATCCGAATCCCACCAGGGCCGCCACGACGGTGGCCAGGGCGGCGATGAACATGGTGGCGTTGGCCGGGGTCTTGTATGTGCGGTGCGTACGGCCGAACCAGGCCGGCAGCGTCCCCTCGCGGCCCATGGCGAACATCGTCCGGGCCGCTGCGGTGGCACAGGCCAGGCACACCACGAACGCCGACAGGATCGCGGCGATCGAGACCAGCACCGACAGGAAATGCCCCGAGTACGTCGTCGCCGTCGTGGCCAGCACGGTCGGGTCCCCGGCCCACTTCGCCGACCCCGCCTTGCTCACCCCCTCGCCGATGGCGATGACGTAGGTCGTCCACACGTAGAACACGATGGCGAAGAACACCGCGATGAGGATGGATGCGGGGATGGCCTTGCGCGGGTTCCTCGTCTCCTCCCCGAGCACGGCCGAGGTCTCGAAGCCGATGTAGGACAGGACGCCGAAGATCAGGCCGTAGCCGATCCCGCTGAACCCGCCCTGCAACGTATGGGACGGCCCCAGCGCAGAAAGGTCGTGCCCCGACTTCCCTCCCTTGAACGTGACGATGAGGTCGAGGACCACGATCACAGCGACGGTGAGCGCCCCGATGATGAGCTGGGTCCGGGCGTTCAGCTTGATGTCGTAGATCGTGATGGCGAGCAGCAGGAGCATGCCGACGACGAGGATCGCGAACCAACTCCAACTGGGGATGGAGTGCCACCACTCCGATCCGATGAGGTCGCGGGTGAAGCCGCCCACACCGGCCATGGTCATCGGCACGAAGCAGAAGAACCCGAAGAAGTACAGCCATCCGGTCATGAAGCCCACGTTCTGGCCGAGCGTTCGGCTGGCGTACGTGTAGGCGTACCCCGCCGAGGCCATGCGCCGGGTGAATCCGATCACGACGAACGCCAGGGCTAGGCACCCGATCCCGCCGAGCAGGAACGCGAACGGCGTCGACGTCCCCGCGAAGCTCGCCGCGAACGTCGTGTTGTACGCCATCGCCATGGCCGGCGACAGGACCGCAACGGCCATGGCCACGGCATCCCAGGTCGTGAGCGTGCCCGCCTTGAGCTCGTGCGACTTCGCCTGTTCCGGGATGTCCGCCTTCATCCGGTCCCCCTTTCACGGCCCGTCCGCCCGGCCCGGTGGCGCGGCGGTCTGTTCCGCATCGCGAAACGACGGATCTGCATCGCGGGACAAATACTCCAGGTCGCGGCCCGCGTCAAACGCACCTCGCTGGGAACGAGGCTCCGGGCGTCCGCTTCGCCGGATCGGTCACTGAAATGGCGGGCCGGTGCGGAGAACCGTCGTTTGACGCTTACGAAAGCACATGCTTAAATAGTTTCGTGGATGCCGCGCTCAGAGCGATCGGTGAGCCGACTCGACGCGAGATCCTCCGGCTGGTCTGGGACGGGGAGCGGACGGCCGGCGACATCGCGTCGCACTTCGACATGTCGCGCGCGGCGGTGTCCCAGCACCTGCGGGTGCTGCGGGAGGCGGACCTGGTGACCGAGCGGCGGGAGGGCACGCGCCGCCTGTATCGGGCCAGGCCCGAGCGGATCGAGGAGGTCCGGAAGTGGCTGGACGGCTTCTGGTCGACCAGCCTGGAGCGGCTGAAGGGCGCCGCCGAGTGGGACCAGCGGGGGAGGAGGCGCCGTGGGGGAACGGAAACCACTCAGGGCTGAGGCCGAGCGCACCGGCTCCGGCGACCTCGTCCGTGAGATCCGCATCGCTGCGACGCCCGAGGCCGTGTTCCCGTTCTTCACGGATCCGGCGCTGTACGTGCGGTGGATGGGGCGTTCCGCGCAACTCCAGCCCGAGCCGGGCGGGACGTACCGCGTCGAGATCGACGGCACCAGCCGCGTCCGCGGCGAGTTCGTCGAGATCGACGCACCCCGTCGCGTGGTGTTCACCTGGGGCTGGGAGGGCGGCCCTCTGCCGCCGGGGGCCACCACGGTCGAGGTCGAGCTCACGCCGGACGGCGAGGGGACGGTCCTGCGGCTGACCCATCGCGGGCTGCCGGAGGAGGCGCGGGGTGAACACGCGGCCGGATGGGATCACTTCCTGCCGCGGCTGGTCGAGGTGGCCGCGGACGGCGATCCCGGGACGGACCCGTGGACGGAACGCGGGCACCTGACGAGCGGCTCGTGACGAGCCGGAAAGAGGAGGGTGTGATTCGGCATGGATAGGATCCTGCACGTCGTCGACGTCCCGGCCGCTCCGGATCAGGTGTTCGCCGCGGTCACCACGGAGGAGGGCCTGTCGAGCTGGTGGACCACGAAGGTCCGGTCTCCCCAGGCGGAGGTCGGGAGCGTCGTCGAGTTCACGTTCGTCCCCGACGTGTTCAATCCGCGGATGCGCGTCGACGAGCTGACCGAGCCGACGACGGTGGCCTGGTCGTGCGTCGGGGGCCACGAGCCGTGGGCTGACGCGCGGATCCGGTTCGACATCCGGGAACACCAGGGCGGGAGCCGCCTGACGTTCCGTCAGGAGTACACGGCGGGCGACGAGGAGTCCTTCGGCATCTAGAACTTCAACTGGGGCTACTACCTCGAGAGCCTCCGGAAGTACTGCGAGACGGGTACCGGCGCGCCGTTCCCGGCCTGACGCCGATCCCCGGGCCGGTCACGCGGAGGCCACTAGACTGTGCGGCCATGCCGGTCGAGATCGACATCGAGCACGTCGCGCGTCTCGCCCGCCTGCGGCTGACGGACGAGGAGAAGGCGCGGATGAAGGCCCAGCTCGGGGTGATCCTCGAGCACGCCGCGCGGGTTCAGGAGGTCGCCGCGGAGGACGTGCCGCCGACCGCGCACGCGGTCCCGCGGGCCAACGTCCTGCGTCCGGACGTGCCCGAGCCCGGGCTGACCCGCGAGGAGGCCCTGTCCAACGCGCCCGAGGTCGAGGGCGACCGGTTCAAGGTCCCCCGGATCGTGGAGCAGGAGTAGCCGGATGCCCACCGACCCCCTCGCGCTGTCCGCTGTGGAGCTGGCGGCGGCGCTGCGCGCCAGAGAGATCTCCGCGATGCAGCTCGCCGAGGCGGCGCTGCAGCGTGTGTCGGACCTGAACGAGCGCGTCAACGCGTTCCTGTCGGTCACGGGGAACCTGGCCCGGGAGCAGGCCGAGGACGTCGACCGCCGCCTCGGGCTCGGCCAGGCGCTTCCGCCCGCCGCCGGCATCCCGATCGCGCTGAAGGACGTCCTAGCGGTCAAGGGCGTCACCGCGACCTGCGGCTCGCGCATCCTCGAGCCCTACGTGCCGCCGTACGACTCGACAGTCTGGTCGCGGCTTCGCGAGGCCGGCGCGGTGCTGGTCGGCAAGACGAACTGCGACGAGTTCGCGATGGGCTCGTCGGGTGAGAACTCCGCATACGGGGTGACGCGCAACCCGTGGGACCTCGACCGCGTGCCGGGCGGATCGTCGAGCGGCTCGGCGGCCGCGGTGGCCTCCGGCATGGCCACCTGGGCGCTCGGGACCGACACCGGCGGCAGCGTTCGCCAGCCGGCCGCGCTATGCGGCGTGGTGGGGCTGAAGCCGACCTACGGCCGCATCTCCCGGTACGGGCTGATCGCGTTCGCGTCGTCGCTCGACCACGTGGGGACGTTCACGCGGACCACCCGGGACGCCGCGCTGCTGCTGTCGACGCTGGCCGGCGTGGACCCGAAGGACGCCACGAGCGTCGAGGAACCGGCAGCCGACTACTCGGAGGGTCTCGACGCGGGGGTCGGCGGCGTCAGGGTCGGTGTGATCAAGGAGTCGTTCGCCGAGGGAGTGGAGCCCGGCGTGACCGACGCGTTCCGCGCCTCGATCGAACGCCTCGAGGGGCTGGGGGCCACGTGCGAGGAGGTCTCGCTGCCGAACGCCGACTACGCGTTCAGCGCGTACTACCTGCTGGCGCCCGCTGAGTGTTCCTCGAACCTCGCCCGGTACGACGGCGTGCGCTACGGCCACCGCACGAAGGAACCGGTCGACGACGTCGTCCAGATGATGATGAAGACCCGGGGCGAGGGCTTCGGCGACGAGGTCAAGCGCCGCATCATCCTCGGCACGTACTCGCTCTCGGCGGGCTACTACGACGCCTACTACGGCCAGGCCCAGAAGGTCCGCACGCTGGTGATCCGCGACTACCAGAAGGCGTTCGAGGGCTTCGACGTGCTCCTGTCGCCGACGTCGCCGACCACGGCCTTCCGCATCGGCGAGCGCACCGACGATCCGATCAAGATGTACCTGAGCGACATCTTCACGATCCCTGCCGACCTGGCCGGAGTCCCGTCGATCAGCGTCCCCTGTGGCCTCGACGCCGACGGCCTCCCGGTGGGCTTGCAGTTCACCGGACCCCTGCTGGGCGAACGTGCCATCCTCCGCGCCGCCCATGCGTTCGAACAGGACTTCGGCTTCCGGCTGCAGCCCCCGCTGCTGGCGGCGGCCTGAACCGCCTTTCTCCCCGTTCCGTGCAGCTTCGACTTTGGCTGGCCGTGGCCGAGGAACGGGAACTACTCGGAGGCCGCCACGTCGAGCTCGAGGTTCCAGATGATCTCCCACAGGTGCCCGTCGGGGTCCCGGAAGTAGCCGGAGTAGATCCCCCAGGGCCGCTCGTGTGGCCGGTCCGTCGGCGTCGCACCCGCCGCCTCGGCCCGGGCGAGCACGGCGTCCACCTCGTCCTTGCTGCCGACCAGGTGGCCGATGCTGAACTCGCCGCTCCTGGGGGGCCCGAACGGGATGTTGGCGTCCTTCGCCAGCTCGGTGCGGGGGTACAGAGAAAGGATCAGGCCGCCGGCCAGCTGGAACATCGCCGCCGCCCCGGCGGGCGTCGTTTCGTCACCAGCGAACTCGGTGCCGACCAATCCGGGCGACTCGAATCCCAGGCCACGGTAGAACTCCAGGGCCCGATCGAGGTCCCCGACCGCCAGCGTGATCACGTGGATTCGAGATTGCATGCGTCGCTCCTGTCCGTTCTCAGTGCGGTCGCTACCTGGGAAGCAGGCCCTCGATCGGCATGGTCAGGACGTGCTCGATGAGGGCGTCACGGTCGGGCCAGGGGAAGTTGGGGTGGTTCAGCAGCAGCGACGTGAGGCCGTGGACCATCGACCACAGGGTGATCGCGACCATCTGCGGGTCGGGTGGCGGGTCGATGGCCAGGTAGTCGATGCACTGCGCGACCGCGACGACCAGGTGCTCGAAGGCCACGCTGCCGACCATGCGCTCGAAGCTCCACGACTCCGGCGTCTTGGTCGGCTTGGTCAGGAACAGGATGCGGTACTGCTCGGGGTTCTCGAGGCCGAACTGGATGTAGGCGCGACCGCGGGCCATGAGGCCCTGCACCGGGTCGGCCGCCGCCGCGGCCGCCGCTTCCTGGATCTCGTCGAACCGCTGGAAGTGCCGCTCGCACACGGCGAAGATGAGGTCGATCTTGTCGGCGAAGTGCAGGTAGATCGAGGGCGGCGACACGCCGACCGCCTCGGCCACCGCGCGGATCGACACGGCGTCCTGGTCGCCCGCCTCGATCAGCAGGCGCTCGGTGGCCTCGATGATCTCCTCGCGGAGGAGCTCGCCCTGGCCCCTCGGCGCGCGGCGGCGCCGAGGGGCTTCGGGGGCCAGTTCCGTCGTCGTCGGCTCGGTCACGAGGCCAACTCTCGCACGGGGGTGGGTTCCGGGCCAGGACCGACCGCCCCGTCGGCGACGGGCGGGGCGGCGGCCGGCGCCTCGCGCAGTCCGATGCGGTCGTGCACCCGGCGCAGCCATCGCGGCGCCCACCAGTTGGCCCGCCCGGCCAGCCGCATGAACGCCGGGACCAGGGTCCCGCGGATCAGCGTGGCGTCCATGATCACCGCCAGCGCCAGGCCGACGCCGAGGAGCTTGATGAACGTGACCTGCGACGTCGCGAACGCGATGAACACCAGCGCCAGGGTCGCGGCCGCGGCGGTCACCAGCGGCCCAGTGCGCTCCAGGCCGAGCGCGACGCTCCGCACGTTGTCGCCGGTTCGCAGCCACTCCTCCCGGATCCGCGACAGCAGGAACACCTCGTAGTCCATCGACAGCCCGAACGCGATGCAGAACATCGTGATCGGCGTGGTCGTGTCGATCAGGCCGGTCGGGGTGAAGTTCAGCAGCCCGGACAGGTGGCCCTCCTGGAACACCCACACCATGGCGCCGAACGTCGCGGTCAGCGACAGCAGGTTCAGCACCACCGCCTTGACCGGCACGAACAGCGAGCCGGTGAACAGGAACAGGACCACGAACGTCACGAGCCCGATCAGGCCGAGCGCAAGGGGGACCCGGTCGAACAGCGCGTGCTTGGAGTCCACGAGCCGCGCGGCGTCGCCGCCGACCAGCACGTCGAACGGCGCGGGCGTCGCGCGGAGGTCGTGGACCAGTGCCTCGCCGGCGTCCGACATCGGCTCGACGGACGGGACGACCGACAGCCACGTCGCGTGCGGGGCCCGGAAGCGCGCCGAACCCCGATTCGGGCCGAACATCAGCCGGCCCTTCTCGAACGAGCCCGTCAGCGCGTCGACGCGCCCCACGCCCGGGATCCGGGACAGCCGCGAGGCGTAGGAGGTGATCTGGCCGGCCGTCGGCGTCGCTCCGCCCGTGTCCGGCGCCACCACCGGCATCGTGTTGACCTCCTGCGACGTGAACTGCGTGCGGATCTGGTCCTGGACGACCCGGCTCGAGGCCGAGGTCGGGAGCACCCGGTCGTCGGGGAGGCCGAAGTTCACCTTCAGGAACGGCGCGCCGAGCACCAGCAAGACGGCGACGATCCCGACCGCGATGAACCCGGGCCGCCGCATGACCACCGTGGCCAGCCGGTGCCAGAAGCCCGTTCCCTCGGGCTTGGGCTTGCGCCGCCACAGGACCAGCGAGTCCACCCGCCGGCCGAGCACCGCGATCAGGGCGGGGAGAATGATCACCGCTCCGAAGGCGGCGAGCGTCACCACCGCGATCCCCGCGTACGCGAACGAGCGCAGGAAGTACAGCGGGAACACCATCAGCGCGGCCATGGATACGCCCACCGTCAGCGCGCTGAACAGGACGGTCCGGCCGGCGGTCTCGACCGACCGCACGACGGCGTCGTGCGGCGCGAGGCCGCGGCGGACCTCCTCCCGGTATCTCGACACGATGAAGAGCGCGTAGTCGATCCCGAGACCCAGGCTCATCGCGGTGGTGAGGTTCAGCGAGAAGATCGAGACGTCCGTCAGCGACGACAGCACCCGGAGCGCGACGAATGTCCCCACGATGGCGAACCCGCCGATCATGAGGGGGAGGCCGGCGGCCACGACGCTGCCGAACACCAGGATCAGCAGCACCAGCGTGATCGGGATCGAGATCCGCTCGGCCTTCTGCAGGTCGCTCTCGACCTGCGTCGAGACCTGATGGAACACCTCGGCCCGGCCGCCGATGCCCACCGTCACGTCCGGCGTGGTGAGCGTGTACCGGGGGGCGAGGGTCTCGACCCGGTCGCGGACCGTGTCGTCGCTGCCCTCGATGCGGGCCAGGACCAGGCCCTCGGAGGAGTTCCTGCTGCGCAGCGGCGGGGCGTCCCGCAGTGACCAGTAGGACACCACGGCCTCGACGCCCCGCTCGCGCGCCAGCTGCGAAGTCAGGCGAAGCCCTTCGGCACGGACGGCGGGGGAGTCGACCGTCCCGTGCCCCGCCCGGACCAGCAGCACGAAGTTGGGGTCGCCGGTGTCGAATTGCTGCTGCAGGGCCGTCACGGCGCGGCTGGACTCGGAGCCCGGATCGTCGAACCCGCCGCTCGACAGCGACTTGGCAACGCGGCCCCCGAACGCGCCGGCCGCCACGAAGGCCACCAGGGCGCCCACGAGGATCCATCTCCGCCGCCGGACGGTGAGCTCACCCACTCGACGCAGCATCCGCGCTCCTCCTTCCGTCCCGCCCGGCCTCCCGGGTCGGAGGTTACCGGCGTTCGCCTAACCGGAGTAACTGAACCAGGCTAACCTAGCGGTGACATCCCGGCATGTCAAATCGGGAGGTGCCGGGGCCGGCGGACGCCCGGGTTGCGAGCGGGCGCCCGCTCGGTCGATGCTCGGCGACGTATCGCGAGGCGCAAGGAGGCGACGTGGCCGGGAAGCTCGTAGGGAAGACGGCTGGGGAGATCGCGGAGGCGGTCCGCACGGGCTCCGCCACGCCATCCGACGCCGTGCGGGACCATCTCGAACAGATCGACGCGCTGAACGGACGGATCGGCGCGTTCATCCGGGTCCGCCGCGACGCGGCCCTGGCCGAGGCCGATGCGCTCGCCTCGCGCCCCGACCTCGGGTCGCTGCCCCTGGCCGGAGTGCCGGTCGCCATCAAGGACAACGTGCAGGTGGAGGGCGAGCCGACCCGGTACGGCTGTCCCCAGACGTCCGAGGATCCGGCGCCGGCCGACCACGAGGTCGTCAGGCGCCTGCGCGACGCGGGTGCGGTGGTCGTGGGCATCACCCGACTCCCGGAGCTGGGCGTGTGGGGCATCACCGAGGACGTGTGGGGGGCCGCGCACAACCCGTGGAAGCTCGACGTGACCCCCGGCGGATCGAGCGGCGGCAGCGCGGCTGCCGTCGCCTCGGCCATGGTCCCGGTCGCCCACGGGAACGACGGCATGGGGTCGATCCGCATCCCGTCGGCGTGCTGCGGGCTGTTCGGCATCAAGCCGGGCGTGGGGGTGGTCCCGTCCGGGATCGGGGTGAACAGCTGGCGCGGGCTGGCCGAGAACGGGCCGCTCGCAACCACCGTGGACGACGCCGCCCTCGTGCTCTCGGTCATGGCCGCCGACCCGGCCCTGGGCAGGGTCGAGCCACCGGCGTCGAGGCTCCGCGTGGCCGTGTCGACGAAGGTGCCGCTGCCCGGCGTGAAGGTCGACCCCGAGATCCTCCGGGCCGTGGACCGGACCGCGAAGGCGCTGCTCGACGCCGGCCACGAGGTCGCGCGGGCCGACCCCCCCTATTCCCAGTCCACCGCGAACGCCACCGTCGCCTGGTTCATGGCCTCCACGGCCGACGAGACCAGGGGGCTCGACGAGCGACGGCTCGAGCCCCGGCAGCGGCGGCACGCCCAGCTGGGCCGGCGGCTCGAGGGCCTGGGTCGGGTCAGGCAGAAGGACCGCGAACGGTGGAAGCGGCGGGCCGGAGAGTTCTTCTCCAGGTTCGACGTCCTCGTGACGCCGATGATGACGAAGCAGCCCGTCGCGGCGGAGGGCTGGCCGGCGCGCTCGTGGTGGGCGAACTTCTGGGGCAACGTCCGGTGGGTGCCCTTCGCCGGAGCGTGGAACTTCGCCCAGTACCCCGGCGCCTCGGTCCCGGCGGGCATCCACTCGAACGGCACGCCGCTCGCCGTGCAGCTCGTGGCGCCGAACGGCGGCGAGGGGCTGCTGCTCGCCGTCGGCAAACAGCTCGAGCAGGCACGGCCCTGGCCCCGCCACGCGCCGCTGGCCGGCGTCCCCTGATCGGCGGCGGACGACCCGTTACGCTGGTGCCGCGATGACGGAGTGGGAGACGGTGATCGGCCTGGAGTGCCACGTCGAGCTGTCCACGGCGACGAAGATGTTCTGCGGCTGCGCCAACGCGTTCGGCGCAGAGCCGAACACCAACGTGTGCGAGGTCTGCCTCGGCCATCCGGGGACGCTGCCGGTTCCCAATGAGACCGCGATCGAGTACATCGTCCGCATCGGCCTGGCCGTGGGGTCGCGGATCGCGCCCCACTCCCTGTTCCACCGGAAGAACTACTTCTACCCGGACATGCCGAAGAACTTCCAGATCTCGCAGTACGACCTGCCGATCTGCGTCGGCGGGCACCTCGACGTCGAGCTCGCCGACGGCGAGACGCGCCGAATCGGGATCACCCGCGTGCACATGGAGGAGGACACGGGGAAGACCACGCACGCCGGCGCAACCGGCCGCATCGCCGGCGCCGAGTACGCGCTGGTCGACTACAACCGGGCGGGAGTTCCCCTCGTGGAGGTCGTGAGCGAACCGGACATGCGGAGCGCCGAGGAGGCGCGCGCGTACCTCACGGAGCTGCGCTCGACCCTGGAGGCGCTCGGCGTGAGCGACGTGCGCATGGAGGAGGGGTCGCTGCGGTGCGACGCGAACGTCAGCGTCAGGCCCATCGGTTCCACCGAGCTGGGCACGAAGATCGAGATCAAGAACCTCAACTCGATCCGGTCGCTGGAGCGCGCGCTGCGCTACGAGTCGGCGCGACAGGTCGAGGTCCTGGAGTCGGGCGGGAAGCTCGTCCAGGAGACCCGGCACTGGGACGAGGACGGTGGCGCCACGAATCCCTTGCGCAGCAAGGAGTTCGCGTTCGACTACCGGTACTTCCCGGAGCCCGATCTCCCGCCCCTCGAGCCCTCGCTGGAGTGGATCGAGGGGATCCGGTCGGCCCTGCCCGAGCTCCCGGCCGCGAAGCGCCGGCGGTTCGTCGAGCAGTACGGGCTGAAGCCCGAGCAGGCCCGGCTGTTGGCGGGGTCCCGCGCGACCGCCGAGTTCTTCGAGGAGTCGGTGCGGCTGTGGACGCCGGCGGTGCAGGCCGCCAACTGGCTGCTCCAGGACGTCGCGGCGCTCGTGAACGAGTCGGGCACCGAGCTCGAGTTCAGCAAGCTGTCGCCGCGGCACCTGGCCGACCTGGCCCGGCTGGTGGGCGACGCGGTGGTGTCGTCGACCGGGGCGAAGACCGTGCTGGCCGAGGCGTTCGCCACCGGCGATCCCGCCGAGGACATCGTCGAGGCCCGGAGCCTCCGCCAGCTGAGCGACGCGTCTGCGCTCGGCGCGGTGATCGACGAGGTCGTCGGCGAGAACCCCGACCCGGTGGCGCAGTTCCGCGGCGGCAAGCAGAACGCGATCGGGTTCCTGGTCGGGAAGGTGATGCAGAAGACCGGGGGCTCAGCCAACCCGCAGCTCGTGCAGCGGCTGCTCCGCGACCGGCTCTCGACCTAGGGCGGCGGGGGTGGGCCGCGATCGCCGCCCCGAGCGTCCTCCCGATCGTCCTCCGGTTCCCGGCGCGAGCTCGTCGCGGTCGTCCGGCGCGCTGGACGTCGCGGCCCGTGCGCTGGTCGGGGTGGGGCACGCGTTCGGCGTGGCCACCCGGCCGGTCCGGCGGATGTGGCGCAGCGACGATCCGCTCGACGCCTACACGCTGGTCCACATGGCGAGTGTTGCCGGCGACGCGATGGTCGCGATCGCGCTGGCCGACTCGGTGTTCTTCTCGATTCCCGTGGGCCAGGCCAAGGTCAAGGTCGCGCTGTACCTCGGGCTGACGATGGCCCCCCTGGCCTTCGCCGCCCCACTCATGGTGCCGCTGCTCGACCGCGGGGGCTTCCGGCGGGCGATCTCGTTCGGCGCCGGCGCGGGGCGGGCCGTGGTCGCCCTGTACGCCGCGCCCCGGTTCGACACGATCCTGCTGTTCCCGCTGGCGTTCGTGCTCCTGGTGCTGTCCCGGGTGCACGCCATCACGAAGAACGGGCTGACCACGGCCTACGCGCCGCACGGCGAGGCGCTCGTCCAGGTGAACGCCCGGATGAACCGCTTGGCGGTGGTGTCGGGTGCGGTTGCCGCGGCGCCGGGGGTGGTCGCGCTGAAGCTCGGCGGAGCCCCGGCGGTGCTGGTGCTCGCCGCTTTGTGCTACGCGGGCACCTCGCTGCTCATCATCCGGCTCCCGCGCCTCCGCACGACGGCCGGCGGCGACGAGGTCGAGCCGGTGGGACGGCGTGGGAACATCCCCGCGCTCGCCGCGCCGGCGGCCGCAACCGCCGGGCTCCGCGGCGCGAACGGCTTCCTCACGCTGCTGGTGGCCTTCGCCCTGCGGGCCAGCAGCCCGGCGGCGCGGCACGGCGCCCCCAAGTGGTGGTTCGCCGTGGTGCTGGCCGGGGGGCTGGCCGGTGCCTTCCTGGGCGATGTCGTCGCCCCCCGGCTGTCGCGGCGCGACCAGGCCGCGGTGCTGGCATCGCTGTTCGTCGCGG
Organism: Actinomycetota bacterium; assembly: GCA_045805265.1. Taxonomy (GTDB): domain Bacteria; phylum Actinomycetota; class UBA4738; order UBA4738; family JACQTL01; genus JBJMLO01. The sequence continues at coordinate 194,059 of JBJMLO010000008.1, read as the reverse complement.
GGGTCGCCGCGCTGCTGGCCTTCGCCGAATTCGGCCTGGTCCTGCTGGCCGTGTTCGGCCTGCTGGCCGGCGTGTCGACGGAGATCGGCCGGCTCGCCTTCCAGAGCCTCATGCAGCGCTCGGCTCCGGGCAGCGCGCAGGGCCGGGTGTTCGTCCGGTACGAGGTGCTGTTCCAGCTGGCGTGGGTGGCCGGGGCGTTCCTGCCGGCCCTGCTGTCCATCAAGTTCCGGACGGGGATGCTCCTGCTGGCCGGTTTCTACCTGGCGCTGGGGGCCGCCTACGCCATGTGGCCCCGCCTCGCGCGCCGGCGCGAGCAGGCCTCGGAACCCGCGCCCGGCTGACGCGTCGCCCGGCCGCGGCTTGCCCGTAGGATCACCGCCATCCGCGTGTGAGACGGGGAGGAACGTTGACCAGGAGGGTCGTGATCGTGGGCGGGGGGATGGCCGGTGGGTCGGCCGCGTCCACGCTGCGTCAGGAGGGATTTGATGGGCCGATCGTGCTGGTCGGCGCCGAGGAGCAGGCGCCCTACGAGCGGCCCCCGCTGTCGAAGGAGTTCCTCCGGGGCGAGCAGGCCTTCGAGGACGCCTACCTCCGACCGGCGGACTGGTACGCGGAGAACGAGATCGAGCTGCGGTCGGGCGTCCGGGCCGAGCGGATCGATCCTTCGTCGAAGGAGGTCGTCCTCGAGGGCGGCGAGGTGCTGGGGTACGACATGGCGCTGCTGGCCACCGGGTCGCGGAACCGCAGGTTCCCCATCCCCGGCCTCGAGCTCGAGGGCGTGATGGACCTCCGGACGGTGGCCGACGCCGAGCGCATCCGTGCCGCCGCGGCCGGCGGCGGTCGGGCCGTGGTCGTCGGCATGGGCTTCATCGGCGCCGAGGTCGCGGCGTCGCTCCGCTCGCTGGGGGTCGAGGTCGCCGCGATCGAGCCGTTCGAGACGCCGCTGTTCCGGATCGTGGGCCCCGAGGTGGGGCGCGTCGTGGAGGCGTTCCACCGCGACCACGGCGTGGCGCTGCACTTCGGCGAGACCGTCGACCGGTTCGAGGGCTCGTCCCGGGTGGAGGCCGTCGTGACGAAGTCAGGCCTCCGGCTGGAGTGCGACTTCGCGGTCGTCGGCGTGGGGGTCCAGCCGAACGTCGAGATCGCCGAGGGCTCGGGCATCGCGGTCGACAACGGGATCGTGGTCGACGCCATGCTGGCCACGAACGCGGAGGGCGTGTGGGCGGTGGGGGACGTGGCGCGGCACGATCACCCGGTGTTCGGTCCCGTCCGCATCGAGCACTTCGACAACGCGCTGAAGATGGGCCCGGCGGCCGCGCGGAACATGCTGGGCGCCGGTAGGCCCTTCGACGATCCCCACTGGTTCTGGTCGGACCAGTACGAGATGAACCTGCAGATGGCCGGGTTCGCGCCGAGCTGGGACCGGCTGGTGTTCCGCGGCTCGCTGGAGGACCGCTCGTTCACGGCGTTCTATCTATCCTCCGGCGTCCTCCGCTCGGTGCTCAGCGTGAACCGGCCCCGCGACGTCCGGCGCTCGATGCCGCTGATCAGGGCGGCCGTGCGACCCGAACCGGAGGTGCTGGCCGACGAGGGCGTGGACCTCCGGACGCTGGCGCCGCCACGATGAGCGCGTAACACGGGTGCGTTCCGTGGGACCATGTGGGTGACGCCCATGTTCACACCCAACGTCTCCCACCCCGGCTGAGAGCTGAATCGGCTCCAGCGGATCCGCGAGGCACAGCTGGATTCGCTGGCCCGGTCGGTCGACCGGGCGAACGGTCACCGGACGCTCTGGGAGCGCCTGTTCCGCCTGAACCGGAAGACGGCGGCCAATGGGAACGGCAACGGCAAGCTCCACCGGGGCCACGCCGACTTCGACTTCCGCCCCCAGGGTGAGGACGTCTGGAAGGTCCTGCGCGACATCTGATGCACTCGGGCGGCTGCTCGACCGGTCCGGCGTTTGGACACGGATCTCGAAGTGTGATTCCGATCCTCAGTCCGGATCCGGCCCGGACCAACGCGTCTGCCCCGGATGGCACCCCTCCCACGGGTCGTCGGGGGAGGCCGGGAACGACTCGAGCCGCCCATCGGCGACGATCGACCCGATGACATCGGTGGAGCCGGCCACATAGGTCGAGAACCCGTCGATCTCCGTGGCGACGATCCAGGAGCGATCCTCCGGCCACCACCAGGTGGGCCGTCCCGGCAGGTCCCCGAGCACTGCTCGAAGCGGAGCGGGGATCAGATAGGCGTCCGCTCCGCTCCCACTCGGCCCGACCTGGAACACCGGCGCATCCGGCCACACCAGGTGGAAGCTGGCCTGCCCCGGCCACAGGCAGAACCACCCGGCGCCGGGCGTCGTCGTGGCGGGTACCAGGGTTTCGAGGATGAACTCGAGGAGGTCGTCCCCCAGTTTCCCGTCCTCGGGCGTCCCAGGCCACTGCGTCCCATCCTCCCGGGTGGCGATGTCGAAGAAGTACGAGGTGGGCTCGAGCCGGCGCCCGCTCCAAGCCGCCACCCGGGCCCATGGCACCATCGGCACGCCGTGCTCATCGGTGACCGGATGGAGCACCCTCGCATTCGCGGCGTAGCCACGCGGCAAGATCCAGTCCACCCGGTACGGCCACTGCCCCGGGACCAGCGCGTCGGCCAGCCAGCGAAGCGGCGTGGGATCATCGACGGGTCGGAACTTCGGCCAATCCGGGTCCCAGTCGTCGGGCACCGGGGCGCCGTCCCTGGTCAGCGGGCCTCCGGCCCAGAACCTGGGATCGTCCGGTCGCTCCTTCTTGCTCATCCTCACAGCTTGCAGGATTCGCCCCGAGGCGGCGACGAGCGTCGATCGGGTCCGCCAACGAGGCGGTGATAGCCTGTCCCGGATCCGCGGACCGCCCGTCGACCAGGGGAGCGCTTCTCATGGACAAGCCCGAGATCTTCATGGCACCCGGCCCCGTTCCCGTACCTCCGCAGGTGTTGCAGGCGCAGTCGCAGCCACTCGTCTACCACCGCGGACCGGGGTACGGGAAGCTCCTGCGGGAGGTCACCGAGCAGCTGCAGCGCCTCTTCCGGACGAAGAACGACGTGTTGGTGTTCACGTCATCGGGGACCGGCGCCCTGGAGTCGTCGGTGGCGAACATGTTCTCGCCGGGCGACCGCGTGGTGGTTCCGGTGGCGGGGTACTTCGGGGAGCGGTTCGCGAAGATCGCGCGGGTGTACGGCCTCGACGTGCGCACCATCGACTACGAGTGGGGCCGGGCGCTGAAGCCGGCGGACGTGAAGGCCGCGGTCGAGGAGGCGCCGACGAAGGGCATCCTCGTCCAGCAGAGCGAGACGTCGACGGCCGTGCTTCACGACGTCGAGGCGGTCGGCGAGATTGCTCGGGACGCAGGCGTGCTGCTCGCGGTGGACTGCGTGTCGAGCGTGGGCGCCGTTCCGTTCGAGTGCGACGCGTGGGGCGTCGACGTGGCCTGCGGCGGCTCCCAGAAGGCGCTCAGCGCGACGCCCGGGCTGGCGTTCGTCGCCGTCAGCGACGGCGCATGGAAGGCGAACGAGACGGCGACGTGCCCTCGGTTCTACTTCGACTGGGCGGCCTACAAGGCGTCCTACGACCTGCCCGACCCGGAGAACCCCTGGACGCCGGCGATCTCGCTGGTGCAGGGGCTGCAGGCCGCGCTCGAGCTGTACTTCGCCGACGGCGCCGACGCGGCGCTCGAGCGGCACCGCGTGCTGGCCCGGGGCCTGAAGGAGGGTGTCCGAGCGCTCGGCCTCGACCTGTTCGGGGACAACCCCGAGAAGGCCTGGGCAGTCACGGCGATCCGCGCACCCGAGGGCATCGACGGCAACGAGCTGGTCGCCAGGGTTCGGGCCGAGCACGGCATCGTGCTGGCGCCCGGCCAGGGTCCGCTGAAGGGCAAGGTGTTCCGCATTGGCCACCTCGGCTACTACGACCGGCTCGACATGATCCGGGGCCTCGCCGCCCTGGAGATGACCCTCGACGGGATGGGCTACCCGGTGAAGCGCGGCAGCGCCGTCGCGGCGGCCGAGGAGGTCTTTGCCGCCGAGAATGCCCTGGCCAACCGCGGCTGAGTCGAGTCGCCGACGGACCGAATCGTCCGGGCTGCCTCGGTCTCTCGCCCTGGTCACTGCTTCCGTCGGCCACCTGCACCCGCCGGCGCGGAGCGGTGCCTGATCCAGCGGTAAGGGACTGGGCCTTTTTTGCCGACATCCGGCCCGCCGCTCGAAGCCGGCAACTCGGAGAGCCGAAAAGAACGTGCGTCTGCTGTGACGCGCTTCACTGACAGATTCAGCGACTGGTGTTCGATACTTCCCGTCACCCTGACCCGGACGTTGCCGCCGAGGGCCTCGACGACCGCCTCGGTGACCGCGACCGCGGAGCCGCCCGGCCGCGGTGCGTCGAGCTTGGATACGAACCGTTCCACTCGGTCCGATCCCACGGATGTCGCCGGGGACCCCGCACGGGAGAATGGGCGAGCCATGCGGATCCTGGTCACCGAGCAGCTTTCCGAGCGGGGGATCGCCCTGCTCCGGAAGGACTTCCAGGTCGACGTGCGCGAGGATCTGGCCGCCGGCGGGCTGGCAGCAGAGATCCATCCCTACGACGCGTTGATCATCCGGTCGCAGACGCAGGTCACCGCCGACGTGATCGAGGCGGCCGAGAACCTCAAGGTCATCGCCCGTGCCGGGATCGGGCTCGACAACGTCGACGTCGAGGCGGCCACCCGGCGGGGCGTGATGGTCGTGAACGCCCCCCAGTCGAACATCCTGTCCGCCGCCGAGCACACGCTGGCGCTCCTGCTGGCCCAAGCCCGGAACATCCCCCAGGCCGACCGGGCCCTGAAGCGGGGGGAGTGGTCGCGGTCGAGGTTCCAGGGCGTGGAGCTCGCCGGGAAGACGATCGGCGTCATCGGCCTCGGGCGGGTCGGCGCCATGGTCGCTCACCGGTCGGCCGCTTTCGGCATGCGGGTCATCGCGTACGACCCCTACGTCAGCCGCGACCGCGCCAAGGAGATGGGCGTCGAGCTCATGCCCGGCCTCGAGGCGGTGCTGGTGCAGTCCGACTTCCTGACGATCCACCTGCCCCGCACCCCCGAGACCGAGGGCCTGATCGGCGAGCGCGAGCTGGCCCTGATGAAGGACGGCGCGCGCCTGGTGAACACGGCCCGGGGGGGGATCGTCGACGAGGACGCCCTGGCCAAGACCCTGAAGGACGGCCACCTCGGCGGCGCTGCCCTCGACGTCTTCGCGGTGGAACCGACCACCGAGTCGCCCCTGTTCGAGCTCGACGACGTCGTGGTCACGCCGCACCTCGGCGCCTCGACCGTCGAGGCACAGGACAAGGCGGGGACCGCGATCGCCGAGATGGTCCGCCTCGCGCTGCGCGGCGAGTTCGTGCCGTACGCGGTGAACGTCTCCGCCGGCGCGGACGTCCCCGAGGCCGTCCGGGCGTTCCTGCCGCTGGTCGAGCACCTCGGGGCGGTCCTCACCGGGCTCGCCGACGGCGCCCTCCAGTCGCTGGAGTGCGAGTACACCGGCCGCATCGCAGAGGCCGATACCCGCGTGCTGACGCTCGCCGCGCTGAAGGGATGCCTGCACGGCGTGGTCCACGAGCCGGTGAGCTACGTGAATGCACCGATCATCGCTGCCGAGCGCGGCATCACCCTCAGCGAGCGGAAGTCCACGGTCACCCGCGACTACGTCAACCTGGTGACGCTCCGCGGCGAGACCGACGCCGGCGATGTCCAGGTGGCCGGGACGCTGGTGGGCAAGCGGGACGCTGAGCGCCTGGTCCAGGTGTTCGAGCTCGACGTCGACATGGCGCCGGCTACGCACATGGCGTTCTTCCGATACGAGGACCGCCCGGGCGTGATCGGCCGCATCGGGACGATGCTCGGCGAGGCGGCCATCAACATCGCGGGCGCCCAGGTCGCCCGGAGCGCCGCCGGGGGCCTCGCGCTGATGTGCGTCACCGTCGACACGCCGATCCCCCCGGAGGTCCTGCAGCGGATCGCAACCGAGATCGGCGCCCAGCAGGCCCGGGCGATCGTCCTTCCGGCCTGACCCGGCCCGCATCCCGGCCGCACCCGACACGGAACCCGTGAGGAATTCCGATGCCGTGACGACCGCCGCGAGCGCGGCCGCCGCTTGGTTCGCTTCGCTGGGTATGCTGGGCCCCCAGAGCAGCGCGAGCTTCCGGTTCGCGCAGAGTCGGAAGGAGGCGCCGGTGCCGGTTCAGCCCGTCGAGAAGGTCTGGATGGACGGAGCTCTCGTCGGGTGGGACGAGGCGCACATCCCGATCCTCACGCACTCCGTGCACTACGGAACGGGCGTCTTCGAGGGAATCCGGGCCTACGACACCTCCCGGGGCACCGCCGTCTTCCGCCTCAACGACCACGTCCGGCGGCTGTTCCGCTCGGCGCACCTGTACCACATGGAAGTCCCGTACTCGCTGGAGGCGATCGAGGACGCCATCCGGGAGACCGTCCGGGCGAACGGCCTCGCTGAGTGCTACATCCGGCCGCTCGTCCACCGGGGATACGGCGAGATGGGCATCAACCCGCTGAACGCCCCGGTGAACATCTCGATCACGGTGTGGGCGTGGGGCGTGTACCTGGGCGAGGAGGCGCTGGAGAAGGGCGCCAGGGTCAAGATCTCGTCGTGGAAGCGCCTCGATCCGAACGTCATCCCGCCGGGCGCCAAGGCCACCGGGCAGTACATCAACTCTGTCCTGGCCAAGATCGAGTCGGCCAAGGCCGGGTACGACGAGGCCATCATGCTGAACCAGTCCGGCTACGTCACCGACGGCAGCGGCGAGAACGTGTTCCTGATCAAGGACGGCGAGCTGTACACGCCGCCGCTGTCCGCCGGGTGCCTCGACGGCATCACGCGCGACACCGTGATCACGATCGCCCGGGACCTCGGGTACACGGTCCACGAGGAGAACCTGGTCCGCACGGACCTGTACTTCGCCGACGAGGCCTTCTTCACGGGCACCGCGGCCGAGGTGTGCCCGATCAAGGAGGTCGACGACCACGCCGTCGCGGCCAGCGGCCGGGGGCCGATCACCAAGGAGATCCAGAGCGAGTTCCTGGGTGCGGTGCACGGCGAGATCGACAAGTACGCCGGCTGGATGAGCCCGGTCTCCGCCTGAGCTCGTCCACCGCCGCGACTCCGCAGTCGACGCCGATTCCGCGTGCCCGACTCTCCGCTCCCGTGGCGGTACGGCCGATTTGCACCGGTGACCTAGACTGGCCGACCAGCGGGGCAAGCTGGGACGAGAGCCGGGGCGCGGGCATCCCCCTCGCCCGTGCCCCGCGAGGGGCCGGGGCCACGCTCCGGCCCCTCCGTGTGGAAGGGCGCCCCGGCCGGGGCCTCGGTGCCGCTGGGAGCGATCCGGTAGCCTGCCGGACCGATGAGGCTGGTCCGCTTCCGGTTCGGCGACCGCATCGCCACCGGCGTCCTCGACGGCGGCGAGGTGCAGCCGCTGCGGGGAACGTTCTTCGAAGCGCCGGTTCCCACGGGTGAGGCGATTCCCGCCGACGACGTGCGGCTCCTGGCGCCGGTGCTGCCGTCGAAGGTCGTCGCCGTCGGCCGGAACTACGCCGAGCACGCGAGGGAGATGGACGAGCAGGTTCCGGACGAGCCGCTCACCTTCCTGAAGCCCTCGACGTCGGTGATCGGTCCCGGCGACCCCATCGTGTACCCGCCGATCAGCGAGCGGATGGACTATGAGGGCGAGCTCGCGGTGGTGATCGGCCGCCTGGCCCACCGGCTGTCGCTGGAGGACGCCGTCCTGGCCATCCTCGGGTACACCTGCGGGAACGACGTGACGCTCCGCGACCTCCAGGCCCGGGACGGCCAGTGGACCCGGGCCAAGGGGTTCGACACCTCCTGCCCCCTCGGGCCGTGGATCGAGACGGACGTGGACCCCGCCGACCTGGAGCTCACCACCCGGGTCAACGGCGAGGTCCGCCAGCAGGCCCGTACCTCCGACCTCACGTTCGGCCCCGCCGGGCTCGTCGCGTTCGTCTCGACGTTCATGACGCTGCTCCCCGGCGACGTGATCATGACGGGGACCCCGGCCGGGATCGGGCCGCTGCAGCCCGGCGACCGCGTCGAGGTCGAGATCGAGGGGATCGGATCCCTGCAGAATCCGGTCGTCGCCGCCTGACTGCGAGAATGGTCGCGTGAGCACTGCCGTACGCGCGCGGTTCGCGCCGGCGCCGAGCGGGTTCCTCCACGTCGGCGGCGCGCGCACCGCCCTGTTCAACTGGCTGTTCGCCCGGCATCACGGCGGCGTGTTCGTGCTGCGGGTCGAGGACACCGACGCCGACCGGGTCACCGACGAGGCCGTCCACGTGCTGGAACGCTCGCTGCACTGGCTCGGGCTGGACTGGGACGAGGGACCGGAGATCGGCGGACCGCATGCACCGTACCGCCAGACGGAGCGGTTCGATATCTACCGCGAGGCCGCCGGGCAGCTCGCCGAGGGGGGCCACGCGTACCGGTGCTACTGCACGCCCGAGGAGCTGGAGCAGCGCCGGGAGGCGGCCAGGGCTCGCGGCGCGGCGCCCGGGTACGACGGCCGGTGCCGCCGCCTCACCGACGCGGAGCGCGCGGCGTTCGAGTCCGAGGGCCGCCCCTGGGCCCTGCGGTTCGCCATCCCGGAGGGCCGCGACGTCACGTTCGACGACCTGGTGAAGGGCCCGCAGCGTTTCGCGGCGGACTCGCTGCGCGACTTCATCGTCGTGCGGTCTGACGGGTCGCCGACCTATCTCCTGGCGAGCGGGGTCGACGACCTGCGGATGGGCATGACCCACGTCATCCGGGGTGAGGACCTCCTGCCCTCGACTCCGCGCCAGCTGCTGATGTTCGAGGCGCTCGAGGCCTCACCGCCCCGCTACGCCCACCTGCCGCTGATCCTCGGTCCGGATCGCGCCAAGCTGTCGAAGCGCCACGGCGCCGTCGCCGTCGAGTGGTTCCGCGAGCACGGCTACCTCCCCGAGGCCGTGGTCAACTACCTCTCGCTCCTCGGCTGGTCCCCCGGCCACAACGAGGAGATCCTGCCCCGCGAGGAGCTGATCCGCCGCTTCGACCTCGACGGCGTCTCCCACCACCCGGCCATATTCGACGTCGAGAAGCTCACCTGGATGAACGGCCACTACATCCGCTCGCTCTCCGACGAGGAGCTCGCCGCCCGCATGGTCCCCTTCCTCGCCGACGCCGGCCTCACCCCCGAGCTCGAGACCGTTCGCAAGGCCGCCCCCCACGTCAAGGAACGCATGCGCACGCTGGAAGAGGCAGCACCCATGCTCCGGTTCCTCTTCATCGAAGACGTCACCCTCGACGACAAGGCCCGCGCCGCGATCGACAAGGTCGGTCCCGACTATCTGGGCGTCGCCGCCGGCAAGCTGGAGCCGGTCACGGACTGGAAGGCGAAGGAGATCATCGCCGCCATGGATTCCGCGGCCGGGGAAGCCGGCCTCAACCGCACGAAAGGCTGGCAACCCATCCGCGCGGCCGTCACCGGCACGACGGTCTCCCCGCCACTGCCGGAATCCCTCGAACTCCTGGGCAAGGGCCGCACTCTGGCTCGATTGCACGCCGCCGCGGGTTCCTGACCACGAATTCTCCGCTCTTCGCCGCCTCCACCACGGCGATCCTTCGGCAGGTCCGCGACCGCAAGGAGCCGAGGAACGAGGTGCGACCCGGGCCAGAAGATCAGACAGGCGCGATCGGATCGCCGGCCCGGATCGTCCCCGACTCGAGGATCTCCGCGCGAAGCCCGCCCCGGTGGGTGAATGCCTTCCGGGCGCCCGGCTTGGACAGGTTCTCCATGTGCGCGCACGGCTCGCACAGCTTGATGCCCCGCAGACGCACCTCCCCGACCGTGAACTCCCGGTCCACGAGGTGGTTGAGGGGAACGTTCCTGGTCACGATGTTCCGGCGGTGCTCGCCCAGCCCGATCGGGACGTCGTAGTCGCGGCGGGCGGCGTCGATGGCCTCGGCCTCGATGAGCGTGACGTGCCGGTCGGGCTCGTTGGCGTGCGCCGGCGTGTCGAACGTGCCGACGCCGGCGAAGTACCGGTCGCCCTCGAGGCCGCGCCCGGCGACCGCCTGCACCTCGGGCGTCTCCTGGGGAACCCCGCCACCCCCCGCGGTGAGGAATACCGCCACCACGGAGCCCTCGAACCCGTCCACCGCTCCTCCTCGCGCCGACCTTGGGCCTGCCAGGAGGGTAGCGCTCCCCGGCCCCCCCGCCCGGTTCCACGGCGTCCAATCCACCGGCCCGTGGGTTGACAGTTCCGCGCTCCGTGGCGAACCTCGCACGGCGGCACGGACCGGGCGCCATGCCGACACTCCTGGAGGTCGGACCCACCCATGCGAACCCGAAGCCGGCGGGGCCTGGTCGTGCTCGTGACGGCGGTGATCGCCGGGGTCCTGGTCGCGGTGGGCACGGGGGTGGGCCAGGGGTGTGCCGGGATCACCGACCGCTCGGTCGGCCGGCCCGGACGGACGCATCGCGCGAACCCCCCGAACATCGTGTTCATCCTCAGCGACGACCAGCGTGCCGACACGTTGTGGGCGATGCCGAACGTCCGGCGCCTGCTGGTCGCGCACGGCATCACGTTCACCCACTTCTACGCGACAACGCCCGTGTGCTGCCCCTCCCGTTCGTCGTTCCTCACCGGACGGTACGGGCACCACACGGGCGTGCTCGACAACGTCGGCTCGCACGGCGGGGCGCAGGCCTTCGACGACCGGTCGACCATCGCCACCTGGTTGCAGTCGGCGGGCTACACCACGGGGCTGTTCGGCAAGTACCTGAACGGCTACCCGGAGATCGGCCGGTGCCACGTCCCGCCCGGATGGTCGAGCTGGAACGCCCTCGACGCCGAGCCGCTCAACCAGTACTACGGCTTCACGTTGAACCACGACGGCCGCCTGGTCACCTATCCGAGGGATCCGCGGCACTACGAGACCGATGTGCTGGCCGGGCTGACCGGCGACTTCATCGAGCAGGCGCCGCAGCCCTTCTTCGCCTACGTCGCGCCGAGCAACCCGCACCGCGCGTCCGTCGCCGCGCCGCAGGACGTCGGGTACTACCGGAACCTCCCGCCGGCCACCCCCCCGTCGTACGACGAGGCCGACGTCTCGGACAAGCCGTGGCACGCGCACAGCCGTCCGCTCGGCACCGCCGGACAGGAGTCGGCCCAGCGCATCCGGAGGAGCATGCTCGCCTCCATCCGCTCGCTGGACCGCGACGTCGGCCGGATCGTGCAGGCGCTGCAGGATCGCGGCGTCCTCGACAACACGATCGTGGTGTTCGCGTCCGACAACGGTTTCATGTGGGGCGAGCACCGGCTGCTGTCCAAGACGTGGCCGTACGAGGAGTCGATCAAGGTGCCGCTCGTGATCAGGACGCCGTGGACGGACCGGGCCGTGACCGACGACCACCTCGTCGCGAACATCGACATGGCCCCCACGTTCGCCGAGCTGGCGGGGACCACGCCGCCGCTGCCGGAGGACGGCCGGAGCCTCGTGCCGCTGATGCGGGGGCAGGACGCACCGTGGCGTCACGACCTGCTCGTCGAGTGGGAGGGGCGCGACGTGGGGTTCCGTGGGGGCCCCACCCGGTACGTGGGGCTGCACACCGACCGGTACGTCTGGATCGAGTACGCGAACGGCTGGCGCGAGCTGTACGACCTCCGCCACGACCCATTCGAGCTGCGGAACCTCGCGCAGGATCCCCGGCACCGGGGGCTCCGGGACCGGCTGGCCCTGCGCCTGCACGAGCTGTCCCGGGAATCGTGCGAGCGTTCCGCCTGCGTGATCCCGCTCCCGCTCACGACCACGCCGGGCGCCTGACGTGAGCTCCACCCGCCTCCGCCCGGAGGGCGCCGGGCCGCGTTGGCAAGCGCGGGCGCTCGCCGCCGCCATGCTCGTCGCGGTCGCCGGGGTGTTCCTGTCGCTGTACGTGTTCCACCACCTGCGGGTGCCGGTCGGCTACGACACGCCGAAATACGTGTGGCGGGCGCGACTGGTGGCCGACCGGGGGATGGCCGCGCTCTCGAGCGTTCCCCACGGCGTGTCCGTCACGGCGGACCGGCCCGGGTACCCGGTGCTGGTCGACCTGTGGTCGGCCGCCCTCGGCGCGTCGCCGTTCCGGCTGGCCATGGTGTTCCCGGCGGTGGCCGCGGTCATGATCGCCGCCGGGGCCGCCGGGTTCGCCCGGGCCTGCCTGCGGCGTCCGGCGTGGCAGGCGCCCCTGTTCGGGCTGGCGGTCGGGGCCTCGCCGCTGGTGGCGCTCATGGCCGGGGGACACGCCGACAGCCTCCTCCTGTCGGTGGTGGCGGTCGGCGCGGCGGTGGCCGTGCTGCTCGCGGCCGACGGGCGGCGGACGATGGTCGCGGCCGCGCTGCTGCTCGGTTCCGGCGCCGTCATCCACTGGAGCTTCGCGGCGCTCCTCGGTGTGTTGCTGGCGGCGCTCGGCATCGCGGTGGTGCCGGAGAGCCTCCGGGCCAGGAGGGCCGGGACCCCCTGGGCGCGCACGCCGGCCGTCCGCGCGCTCGGCGCGGTGGCCGGTGGGGCGGCGGTCGGCGCCGCGGCGCTGGCCCTCGCCCCGGCCTCCCCGTCGTTCCCCGGCCTGTCGCGGCACGGGTTTCTGACCAAGCTCCACCAGGCCCTGCCGGACACGTGGTGGCCGGTGGCGGCGCCGGCCGCGGCGGTGGGCGTCGCGGCCGTGGCCGGCGACCCCCGGCCGAGCCGCATGCCCAGCCGCGCGCTGGTCTTCCTCGTGCTGTGGGCGGCCACGCCCGTGCTCGCGGTGGCGGCGCTGGAGGCGGGCGCGTCGGCCCCGGCCCACCGGGTGCTGGAGTTCGCGCTCGCGCTCCCCCTGCTGGCGGCGGCGGGCGTGATCGCGGCAGCCGGGGGGCTGGCCCGGGCGGGGAGGGCCCGAGGCCGCGGCGGGCCGCGGCGGGCCGGCCTCGCGCTCGGGACGCTGCTGGTGGCCGCGGGCGCCGCCGGCACCGTGGCCGCCTCCGCCTCGGCGTGGTGGAAGACCCAGCCGACCATCGACGAGGCCGAGCTCCGGCAGGTCCGCGCCGCCGCCGCGTACGTGGACGGCCTGCCGGAGGGACGGCCCGCGATCCTGCTCGTCGACACCGGAACCTTCCGCCCGGACGTCGACGCGATCCTGGCCGACCACTGGATCCGGCTCTCCGTCGACACCGACCGCATCGCGACCGTCGCGGTGTACGTCGGGGACTACGGCCGGCTGCTCGCGGACCGGCCGACCCTTCGGGGCCAGGAACGGTTCGACCGCGGGTCGTCCCGGTTCTGGAGCGGGACCCGCGACCTTGCTCGGCGCGACCCGGCCGTGATCGCGCTGTCGAGCCTCGATCGTTCGTTCCCTCGGCTGGCGGCGGCGAGGCCGGGCTCGGAGATCGCGCCCGGCGTCGCCGTGCTCCGGGGGCCTCTCCCGGCCGGTCCGTTCGCGGCGCCGTCCATCCCGGGTCCCCCGTCGGTCTTCCTGCTGGCGCTGCTCACCCTGGGGTCGGTCGGTCTGACGACGGCCGTCGGGTCGGGCTGGTCGGCGGCGCTGCTGCCGCCGCGCGTCCGCCTGCCGGTGGCTCCCGCGCTGGGCGTGGCGGTCCTGGTCCTGGGCGGGACCGCGGCCGACCGGGCCGGCGTGCGCCTCCACGGCCTCGCGGCCCTCGGGGTCGTCGGCGCCCTGGCCGCGGGCGGGTGGATCGCCATCGCCCTCCGAGGTTCGCCCGCCCGGTCCCGGGTACATCGCGGAGAGGAGGAACGACAGCAGGGGGTCGCGATGGACCGAGGAAGCGACAAGCACAACCCTCGCGTCGACGAGGAGCTGGAGAAGGAGACGCAGGCGATCCACCGGGGCGAGCCGACCGAATCCCGGGCGGAGGAGTTCCGCCAGCAGGAGGGCCCCGGAGGCCGCGACGACGACGAGGAATCCGAGCCCGCGCCGCCATCGCCGAGCTAGCCGCGCCGTTTTCCGCCGGAATCCCTCGGGTACGGGTCCATACAGCGCAGACAGAAGTGTCGCCCGTACCCACTGGAGGGATGCCTCAATGCGCACGTCAGCGAACGGCGACGGAAGCTCCTCGCTGGCCGCGTCGCTCACCGCGGGCGCCGTGGCCGGCGTCCCCGCGCTCCGGATGCTGCGGGGGGCACGGGCCGCGGCCACCGCGTTCGAGGACCGCACGGTGCTCGTCACCGGCGCGTCGCGGGGGCTGGGGTTCGCCATGGCCCGGCGGTTCGCCGAGCTCGGCGCGGACCTCGTGATCTGCGGCCGGGACGCGGAGACGCTCGAGACCGCCGCCCACCGGCTCCGGGTGGAGGGGCCCGGTTCCGTGGAGGCCGTGCCTGCTGACGTCTCCCGCCAGGAGGACGTCGATCGCCTCGTCCAGCGGGCGCTCGACGCCTTCGGCGCGATCGACGTGCTGGTCAACAACGCGGGGGTCGTCCAGGTGGGGCCACTCGAGGCCCAGACCCAGGAGGACTTCGCGGAGGCCATGGACGTCATGTTCTGGGGCGTCCTCCGGCCCGTCCTGGCAGTGCTGCCGCACATGCGGGATCGGGGGGAGGGCCGCATCGCCACCGTGACGTCGATCGGCGGAAGGATCAGCATGCCCCACCTGCTGCCGTACTGTGCCGCGAAGTTCGCCGCGGTCGGTCTCTCCGAGGGCCTTCGCGCGGAGCTCGCGCCCCACGGCATCTCGGTGACGACGGTGGTGCCGGGCCTGATGCGGACCGGCTCGCACCTCCAGGCCCTGTTCAAGTCCCGTCACCGGGAGGAGTTCGCCTGGTTCAGCCTGGCGTCCTCCCTGCCGGTGGTCTCGATGGACGCCGACCGGGCGGCGCGGCGGATCGTCGAGGCCATCGCGGTGCGCAGGGCGGAGATCGTCCTGACGCCGCAGGCCAAGGCCCTCGTTCGCATCCACGGGCTGGCCCCGGCGACCACGGCTCGCGCCCTGTCCCTGGTGTCGCGCCTGCTGCCGTCGCCCGATGGGATCGGAACGGACCGCCGCGCGGGCGTGGACAGCCGGGGCGGGGTTCCCGACCCGCTGATCGCGCTGGGCGACCGCGCGGCGGAGGACCTGCAGCTCCACGCGGGGTGAGTGCCGGGCACGCGGTGTCCGGGCGCGCCCGAGGGGGGTACCCTCAAAGCACGATGCCCGATCACGACATCATCGTGATGGGCGCCTCCGCCGGCGGCGTGGAATCCCTGAGCGAGGTGGCCCGGGAGCTGCCGGCCGACCTCGACGCGGCCGTGCTCGTCGTCATGCACATGCCCGCCGTCGGGACGAGCGTCCTGCCGGCCATCCTGTCCAGGGTGGGACCGCTGCGCGCGGCGCATGCGGTCGACGGACAGCCCATCGAGCGGAATCGGATCGCGATCGCGCCGCCCGGCGCGCACATGCTGGTGAAGCGCGGGCACATCAAGCTCGTCGCCGGTCCGAGGGAGAACGGCATGCGGCCGGCGATCGATCCTCTGTTCCGGTCGGCCGCGGCGGCGTACGGGCCGCGGGTGATGGGCGTCGTGCTGTCCGGCGCCCTGGACGACGGTTCACAGGGCCTGGGCCGGATCCGGGAGCGCGGCGGGACCGCCGTCGTGCTCGACCCCGACGACGCGCTGTTCGACGGCATGGCGCGGGCGGCGATCGCCAGCGTGCCGGTCGACCACGTGGTCGGGCTGGCGAAGATGGGGAGCGTGCTCGCGCGGCTCGCCGCGGAGCCCCGTCCGAGGAGCGGGGAGGAGCCAGTGGTGGACGACGACCAGGAGCTCGACATCGTGGAGGTCGAGGCCCCGATCGCACAGACCGACCTCGCCGGGGAGCCGAGCGGGTTCACGTGTCCCGAGTGCAGCGGGGTCCTGTGGGAGGTGCGGGACGGGCAGCTGGTCCGGTACCGGTGCCGGGTCGGGCACGCCTACTCGCCGGCCGGCCTGCTGTCGGCGCAGTCCGACTCCCTGGAGGCCGCGATCTGGGCGGGCATCCGCTCGCTGGAGGAGAGCGGCAGCCTCCAGGGCCGGCTGGCCGGCCGGGCCCGGGAGCTGGGTCAGGCCATCACCGCCACGCGGTTCGAGCGGCAGGCCCGGGCTTCCCGGGAGCGGGCCACGATCCTGCGCGCGGCGCTGACCGGGCAGGTGCTGGTCCCGGCCGGGGCCGGCCTCCCGGCCGATCCGGCCACCGGGAAGCGCTCCGAGGAAGCGGAGGCGCGGGAACAGCAGGACACGGGAAGCTGACGTGGACGGGGGAGCCGGGGGCGGGTTCGACGTCGTGGGGATGGCGGCGTCGGCGGGCGGGCTCAGCGCGCTGAGCACAGTTCTCAAGGAGCTGCAATCGGACTTCCCGGCGCCCGTGCTGGTCGTGCAGCACCTCGACCCGCGGCACCGCAGCGTCATGGCCGAGATCCTCGATCGTCGCATCCCCCTGGAGGTCAAGGAGGCGCGAGCGGGCGACCGGCTCGAGCCCGGGCAGGTGTTCGTGGCCCCGCCGAACCACCATCTGCTGGTGAACTCGGACGGCGTGCTCGAGCTGACCGAGACCGAGCTGGTGCACTTCGTGCGTCCGTCGGCCGACCTGTTGTTCGAATCGCTCGCGGCCGGGTTCCGTCAGCGCGCGATTGCGGTCATCCTGTCGGGGACGGGGAGCGACGGCGCGATGGGGGCGAAGGCGGTGAAGCAGATGGGGGGCACGGTGATCGCCCAGGACGAGGCGGCGGAGTTCTCCGGGATGCCCCAGGCGGCGATCGACACGGGCTCGGTGGACTTCGTCCTGTCGCTGGCGGAGATTCCCGGCGCGCTGGTCTCGCTCGTGTCCGGGGGACAGCCATGAGCGAACAGGGCCGGACCGAGGAGGAGCTCGAGGCCCTCCTTCGCTACCTGAAGGAGAGCCGGGGGTTCGACTTCACCGGGTACAAGCGCTCCAGCCTGTCCCGGCGGATCCACAAGCGCATGGAGACCGTCGGCATCGACGGCGCGGCCGACTACCTCGACCGGCTCCAGGTGGACCCCGACGAGTTCACCGAGCTGTTCAACTGCATCCTGATCAACGTCACCAACTTCTTCCGCGACCCGGCGATCTGGGACTTCCTGGCGGACGAGGTGGTCCCCCGCGTCGTCGAGGCGCGCGGCGAGGACCAGACCATCCGGCTGTGGCTGCCGGGGTGCGCGTCGGGCGAGGAGCCCTACAGCCTGGCCATGCTCTTCGCCGAGCAGCTGGGGACCGGCCGGTTCCGGGAGCGGGTGAAGATCTACGCCACCGACGTCGACGAGGACGCGCTGGCGCAGGCCCGGGCCGCGGTGTACACGGCGCGCCAGGTTGAGGACGTCCCGCCGGTCCTGCTCTCGCGGTACCTCGACCGCGGGTCGGACGGCTCGTACATGGTCTCGAAGGAGCTCCGGCAGGCCATGATCTTCGGGCGGCACGACCTGGTCCAGGACGCCCCGATCTCCCGCATCGACCTCCTGATGTGCCGCAACACGCTGATGTACCTGAACTCCGAGACCCAGACCCACGTGATGGGCAACTTCTATTTCGCCCTGAACGAGGGGGGGTTCCTGGTCCTGGGGAAGGCCGAGATGCTGTTCACGCACCTGCGCTCCTTCTCGCCCGTCGACCTCCGGCGCCGGGTGTTCATGAAGGCAACCTCGGATGAGGACGTGCGTGAGCGGCTTATGCTCATCTCCAACGCCTACGAGGAGGGGGGTTCCATCTCCAGTCACCTTCGGGGCCGTGAGTCCGCGTTCGAGCTCGGACCGGTCGCCCAGCTGGTCGTCGATCGCAACGGGATGCTCACCCAGGCCAACGCTCGGGCCCGGAAGCTGTTCGGCCTGAACCCCCAGGACCTCGGACGGCCCCTGCAGGACCTCGACGTGTCGTTCCGGCCCGTGGAGCTGCGCTCGCACATCCAGCGCATCCAGGCCGATCGCGAGCCCATTCGGCTGGAGGACGTCCAGTGGCAGCTCGAGGGCGAGACGATGTGGCTCGAAGTGGAGCTGGTGCCGCTCGAGGACCGGGGGGGCGGGCTCCTCGGCGTGAGCGTAGCCGTCCACGAGGTGACCAGCTACCGGGATCTCCGGCAGGCCTTCGAGCACGCGAACCAGGAGCTCGAGACCGCCATGGAGGAGCTCCAGTCGACCAACGAGGAGCTGGAGACCACCAACGAGGAGCTCCAGTCCACCAACGAGGAGCTGGAGACCACCAACGAGGAGCTCCAGTCCACCAACGAGGAGCTCGAGACCACCAACGAGGAGCTCCGCTCGACCAACGAGGAGCTCGAGACCATCAACGAGGAGGTCCGGCGGCGTACCGACGAGGTGCACCTGGCCAATGCCTTCATGACCTCGATCCTGGCCAGCGTCAGCTCGGGGGTCGCCGTGGTGGACGGAGAGCTCCGGGTGATGATGTGGAACGATCGGGCTCGAGACCTGTGGGGGTTCACCGAGGACGAGGTGCGGGGTCAGCCGTTCCTGGATCTCGACATCGGGCTCCCGGTGGGGGAGCTCAAGGCATCGCTGCTGGGCGCACTGGGCGGTCAGTCACAGGAGCCGATCGAGCTCGACGCCGTGACCCGGCGCGGTCAGCGGATCGTCTGCCGGGTAGCGTGCTCACCCATGGTCGACGCCGGCGGCGGGATCACCGGCGTCATCCTGACGATGGATCCCGCCCCGGGACAGGCCTGAGGAAAGGTCCGCCGTCCGCAGCAGGTCTCGCCGTTGAGCAAGCGTCGCCCGCAACTGCCTGAGGTTCGACACCGCAACGCTGCGCTGCTCTCTGGCCAGCCGGAGGCGTTCCACCAGGGCGCCGGTCCGGCCCACGATGGACGCGCTGGTCTCGACGAGCAGCGCCGAGATGGCCAGCTGGTCGTGCACCGAGTTGCGGATGTGGGCCCGATACACCTCGAGCGCCCGGCCGGCCTCGAGCTGCACGTCGACGACGATCGAGCCGTCCAGCTCGTCCCGGGCATCCAGCACCACGGCTCCGAACATCGTCTGCAGCCTTGCGAGCAGCCCGGAGAGAAAGTCGATACCGCCGACGGACGCGCCGGCCGGGGCGTCAGCTTGATCCAAGAGTGACTACCTCCCGGCACACCATACCCCCTTTGGGCTGCGCCTTCACTCCCGGCGAGTCCGGTTTGTCCGAGTGGCCCGGGGGGAAGGGTGCAAGAAGAGAGCAGGTCCACGACGGGGCGAAGAAATGCCCAGCTAGGAGGTCCTCGCTTGTGCCTGCACCGACACCACAGGGTCCGACCGCCCGGCGCACCAGGTTCCAGCTCGACGAAGGCAAACGCGGCGACGTCCTCGCGATGATCGTCGCCTCGCTGGAGCGCGCCGTCGCCGCGGCCGGAACCGAAGCCAGGCAACGGAACGGGGTCCGCGGCGAGCTGGCGGGCCTGGCCGCGACGGGCCGGCAGGGCTCGCCCGTCGACATCCACATCCGGCTGGATCGCTCCGAGCTCGAGCTGGAGGTCGTCCCGTCAGGGGCCACGCAGCATCCTGCGGGGGCGGAGGAGTTCCGCTCCTGGCTGCTGCAGCGTCTCCGCGCTGAGGGGCTGTCGCAGGAGTCGGCGGCCCGCCGGATCGGCGTCTCCTCCCGCACGGTGGGTCGGTGGGCCCGCGGCCAGACCCAGCCGAGGATGCGTGACCTGGCCCGCGTCCGCGAGGTGCTCGGCGAACTCCCCGCGTTCTGATCTCCCGGGTTGAGGTTCCTCCGACACGCAACTAGAGTGCGTCGTCGCACGACGCCTGCCCGCGCAAGGAACCACGCCGGATCCCCGGACCGGGAGGATCTCGCACATGGACGCGGTCGGACCGACCGGGGACGCCGAAACGCAGAACGCACTGCTCGGGGCGCTGCCCGTCGAGGCCCGGGGGATGATCGCGGCCGGGTCGCGGGTGGTGCACCTCGAGCAGCGACGCGTCCTGTGGGAGCCGGGCCAGGAGACCCCGCACGTGTACTTCCCGCTGTCGGGCGTGCTGTCGCTGGTCACCGTGATGAACGACGGCGACATGGTGGAGTTCGCGACCGTGGGCAGGGAGGGCATGGTCGGGCTGCACCATTTCCTGGGGTCCCGGTCGATGCCGAGCCAGCGGGCGATCTCCCAGGTGGCCGGCGATGCGCTCGAGGTGGACGCCGGCACGTTCCGGGAGGCCAGCCAGGCCGCGGGGCCCCTCCGGGACCTCCTGGAGCGCTACGCCCTCGTGCTCGTCGTCTCGACGGCGCAAGAGGTGGCGTGCAACCGGCTGCACCCCCTCGAGATGCGATGCGCGCGGTGGCTCCTCACGACCCGGCAGCAGGTGGGGGCGGACGAGTTCGACCTGACCCAGGAGTTCCTGGCCGAGATGCTCGGCGTCCGCCGGGCCACGGTCACCATCGCCGCCGGGCTGCTGCAGAAGGCCGGGGTGATCCGGTACCGGCGCGGCAGGATCGAGGTGCTCGATGCCGACGGGCTCGCGGCGGCGTCCTGCGAGTGCTACCGGGTGATCCTCGACGAGTACGACCGGTTCCTCACGGAGGTCGGCCACTCCGGGTGAGCCTCACGCCGCCCTGCGGCCCCGCTCGATCACGTCCCGGAGCGCCCGCAGGGCCGACCCCGGGATGACCAGCCCGGTCGACCGGGCGAACAGCAGGAACGACAGGACCCGGCGCGGCCCGTGGCGGGCCCGGCGGAGCAGGTAGTCCCAGTCGGGCTCGTTCCACGCGAGGATCGACAGCCCGTCGTACCAATACCGCGGGGTCTCCTCGGAGTGGGCCAGCGCCTTCATCACGACGAGGTCCTCGGGCGCGACCACCGGCAGCCTCCGGCCCATGAACTCCCGGTCCTGTACCCGCACGACCATCTCGTCGTCGAGGTACAGGTCTCCGGTGGAGACGAAGATCACGTCGGTGACCACGCCGTCGCGCTCCGCCTTGAACAGCCAGTGGGGGTAGGTGCGCTGGGTGGCGAACCCCGCGGCCTGCAGGCGCCCCATGACGTCGACGGCCTCCCAGGGCCGGACCAGGACGTCGACGTCGACCGTCGGTCGGGGGCGGCCCAGCACCGCGGAGGCGATCCCGCCGATGAACGCGAAGGGCACGCCCGTCGACGACAGCGCGGCCACGAGCCGGTCCAGGACGCGCAGGAACCGGTCCTCGTCGACGGACCCCTTCGCGAACGCGCCCTCACCGTGCGGACCCGCCGCGGCGTCGATGGTCACGGAACGGGGGTACCCGGGGCTCGCACGTGGAAACGGCCGCCAGGTATCGGCCTCGGCCGCCCCGGGTACGAGGTGTGTTGTGCCCGACCTCGGGAGGTTCGTCGACGCCCTGGAGCGTGCGGTGAAGGCACTGGCCGCCCGCGACCTGCCGTTCGGCGCGATCGGTGGCCTGGCCGCGGTGGTGTGGGGCCGGCCCCGGTGGGACCCGGCCTCGGCCGACGTCGACCTCATGGTGCGCCCCCAGGACGCGGAGGCGGCGCTGGCCGCCCTGGTCGGGGAGGGTTTCGAAGCCGTGCCGACCACCGACGAGCACTGGCTGCGCAGGGCGATGCGCGACGGCGTCGGGGTCGACCTCATCTTCCGCGCTGCGGGCGACGTCTACCTCGACGACGAGATGATCGAGCGGGTGGTCGAGCGGGACGTCGAGGGCGTGGCGGTCCCCGTGGTGTCCGCCGAGGACACCGTCGTCATGAAGGCGCTGGCGTTCGGCGAACAGACGCCCACCTACTGGGCCGAGGCCCTGTCGATCATCGCGCGGCACGACCTGGATTGGGACTATGTGCTCCGGCGAGCCCGCCACGGCGTCCACCGGGTCCTGTCCCTGCTGGTGTACGCCCAGTCCCAGGACCTCGCGGTGCCGGCCACCGCGGTGCGGACGCTGTTCGCCGTGGCCGAGGAAGAACGCGGACCCGACGAAGGAGGCAAGTGATGGAACGCCCCGCGGAGGAAGCTCCCCACTACCTCATCCAGCGCATCCGCGAGGCTCTGGTCCACGACCCCCGGGTCGGCGAGCTGGAGCTCGGCGTGAAGCTTCGCGGCGGGCATGTGTTCGTCACGGGGACCGTGCACACTGACGAGCGGCGGCGGGCGGTCTCGCAGGTCGTCCGGGAGGTCGCCCCCGATCTCGAGATCCACAACCAGGTCACGGTGGTCGCGGCGCTGTCCGGGACCGACGACGTGGAGACGGTCTCGTGATCCGCATCGCTGCCGCCGGCGACGTGCACTACGGCCTGGACTCCGCCGGCCTGATGGCCCCGCACCTCGAGCGCCTTCCGGAATGCGCCGACGTGCTGCTGCTGGCCGGCGACCTCACCCAGCACGGCCGCGCGGACGAGGCGGCCGTGCTGGCCGGGGAGCTGGCGCGCGTCGAGGTTCCGGTGATCGCCGTCCTCGGCAATCACGACCACGAATCGGACGAGGAGGTCAGGATCCGCGCCCTGCTCGAGGAGGTCGGAGTCGTGGTGCTGGAGGGCGAGAGCCACACGATCGAGCACGCGGGCGGCACGGTGGGGGTGGCCGGCGTGAAGGGGTTCTGCGGCGGCTTCGTCGGGGCCAGCGCGACGGACTTCGGGGAGCGCGAGATGAAGTCGTTCGTCCGGTACGCGAGGGACGAGGCCGGGGCGCTGGAGCGGGCCCTCGGCGAGATCTCGGGCGCCGACCACCGCGTGGCGCTGATGCACTACTCGCCGGTGAAGGACACCCTGCACGGCGAGCCGCCGGAGATCTTCGCGTTCCTGGGGAGCTACCTGCTGGCGGAGGCGGTGGACCGGGCGGGCGCGGACATCGCGCTGCACGGCCATGCGCACCGGGGGCGGGACCAGGGGGTCACGCCGGGCGGGGTCCCCGTCCGGAACGTGGCCCAGCCGGTGATCCGCCTCCCGTTCCGGATCTTCGAGCTCGGCCGGGAGGCGGAGGCGGCGTGAGGGCCGGTCGGGGCGACGACGAGCCCCGCCGAGGGCTGCCGCGCATCCTGGGAATCGGCGCGGCGATCCTGCTGGCCCTCGGGATCGCGACCGCGGTGGGCGACATGTTCCGCACCTCCCGCCCGGCCGTGGCCAGCGGGGGCGGCGAGGTCAGGCTCGACATGCGCGCCTTCAACTTCACGCCCCATGCGATCGTCGTCGAGCAGGGCCGGAGCGCGAGGGTCGTGCTGCGCAACGAGTCGGTGCAGGCCCACACCTTCACTTCGCCGGAGCTCGGGGTCGACGTCACCGTCGAACCCGGCCAGTCGCGAACCGTCACCGTGACGGTCCCCACCGCCGGCCAGTACGGGTTCTACTGCCGCTTCCACCAGGCGTCGAACATGCGCGGCTACGTGCAGTTCCGTGCCTGACCCGGCGGCGTTTGCGCACGCTTCCTGTCCGCTCGAACCTTTTTGCGAGGTTGGGTTCGCGTGAGGCTATTCGTTGCCGTACACTCCGTGGACAGGAATGCGGGGTCGTCTCTGGCCCCTCGTACGGGGGTGCCACATGGCAGAACACGAAGTCAAGGGGCCTGGACTCGACCCGGTCACCGAACGGTGGGTCCGAGATCTTCTTCGGGGACGCGACGGCGACCTTTCGCTCCGGTTCCACGTCGCGGGCGCATCGGTGTCCATGGACGTGGTCTCCGGCGGCACGATGAAGCGCGCGGGCACCTCGCCCCGCACGGCGGGATTCGACGTGTGGCTGGGCGGAGTCCTCAAGGCCCGGCGCATGTCCCAGGAGGCCGCGGCGCGCGCGGTCGGCGTGTCGCTCAAGACGGTGAACCGCTGGGTCAACGGCCGCACCGAGCCGAGGATGCGCGAGCTCCGAAGGATCCAGGAAGCCTTCGGCGTCGCCCCACCACTGTAGCGGTCACCATCCAGGGTCACCGTTCTCCAATCGAGGCGCTGTTCTGTTGGGCACTCACTCTCCGGGAACCGCGGGGACGGGCAACGATGTCATGCCATGACTCCCGGCAACCTCCGCGAGCGCTGCGGGGTCCTCGCCGTGGGTTCGGAACGCCTCCCGCATGTCCCAGAAGTAGCCGTCGAAGGCGGCCGGCCACAGACAGAGCAGGCGTCCACCGTCGTGTCCCGCGACGAAGCCGTGGCGGGTGTTGGGCGGGATGAACACGAACGTCCCCGCGGGGGCGGCCCTCGTCGCTCCCTCCGTGTAGAAGCGGTACTCCCCCTCGAGGACGTAGAAGCCCTCCGGTTCGCTGTGGACGTGCGGCGTGTTGTGGAACCCAGCCTCGTTGAATGACTCGCCGAAGGCCCACCGACTGCCGGTCTCCTCTTGGCGGACCTTCCGGATGATCCTCGCTCCGCGGAAGTCGATCTCCTCGCCCTCACCGGTCGCGATCATGCGGACGTTGCCTCGGTCCTCGGCCACGGTCCCTCCTCTCCTGGATCCCTTCGACACACTTCAAGCCTGGATTTTCGGCCCGACGAGTCCGACGGATACTTGCACTGACAGCCGCCGAACGGGCAGCAGACCGTCACGAGGCTCGTTTCCTCGGTGCCGCCCTCTCCCTCCGGCGCTCGGCCGGCCGGGCCCGTCGAATCGCGGGCCGACCTGAGGGCGACCATATCGAGTAGGGCCACACCACGATCGTCACGACGAGCGACGTGTAGCGCGACGTTGTCTGACTGCTCACCGCGTCGTGTCGCCGCGGCCGCGCGCCGCTAGCGGGGCCGATCGCTGGTTGCCATCCTGGCCGCAAGCTGGGCACGATTCCTTACTTCAAGCTTCGCCAGGATGCTCGAGACGTGTCTCTCCACCGTCTTGCGCGACAGGAACAGCGTGCGCGCGATATCCGGGTTGCTGGCGCCACCCGTGATGAGGTTCGCGATCTCGCGCTCGCGGTCACTCAGGACGGAGAGATCACCGGTCGCTCGTACGCGCGACCTGCGTCGCCAGGTGCGGACGCCCAGTTGGCGCAGGAGCTGGTCGATATGAGCTCGCTCTGTCGCGGCTCCCCTTTCCTCGGCGGTCGCCGAGGCGAGCCGCAGGACCGTCTCCGCTCCGGCCGTGTCGCCCTCGACCGCCTTCACGCGCGCGAGGCTCGTGCGCGCCCAGATCGATTCGATGCCCATCCCCAGTCTGTCCGCCATGTCGACGGCTTCTTCAAGCGAGGCATGATCCCCGTGCCCTGCTGCGGCCAGGGTCGATCGGGCTCGCAGATGGTCCCACGCTTGAAGGTCGCCCCGCGGCGGCGCGTGCTCCGCCTCTTTGAACCAGCGCACAGCCTCGGCAACGGCGCCGATGCGCGCCAGCGATTCGGTGGCCGCTCTGATGAACTCGAGGCCGCATCGGGTGCATCGCGCGTCCTCCATGTCCCCCCGGCCGCTGGCGATCCGCGCATGCACCTCGTCGGCGCTCGCGGCTCCGTTGAGCCGTGACCGCCAGCGCGCGATGGCCTGATGGAGGGGGATGCGATGATGAGGATCCCGTTCGCTCTCGCACAGCGCCCGGAGGCCGGCGAGTGCGGCGTCTTGGTCGCCGGCGGAGATCGTGATGATCAGCCGCCACATCCTCGCGAGCATGGCCTGCCGAGAATATTCGCCGATGCGCTCCGCAAGCGCCTCACATTCGTCGGCCACCTCCTGTGCCTCGATAAGGCGGCCGGCGATGTACCTCGTTTGGGCGAGCCACACCCCGATGTCCAGAGCGATCCCCGGAAGAGACGCACGGCGCGCCTCCAGCCACGCCGGTCCAAGCCGCCCCTCGGCTTCGGCGAGGCGGCCCAGGAGCGTGAGAGCCGAGCCACGCCGGAGGCTCGCCTGCAGCGATGCCTCGATGCCGGCGCCGGCTGCAACCCGTGTCATCTCCTCTGTCAGGGGCAGAATGTTCTCCGGCTCGTTCGCCTGCATTGCGTCTACGCAGGCGAGCACGAGAGTGCGTTGGTACGCGCTCTGGAGGCGTGGTTCCAGCGCCTCCCTCGCGCCGGTCGAAGCGGCCAACGCGCGGGCGCGTCCGAGGGCGGCGATCGTCGCGCTCCCCGCTTCCTGCGGGCGATGCTCGAGCCACCGTGTGATCGCTGCGTCCGCAGCCTGAAGCTCCAGGAGTAAAACCGGGTCGTCGCTGCCGGCACCCCGCGCGCGCTCGAGGTGTGCGCGTGCATCATCGGCCCTCTCGAGCTGCTGTGCCGCCTCGGATGCACCCAGCCAGGCGCGCGCGCGATCACGCGGCTCATCCAGCCTGTCAGCGATGCGTGCCCAACGCTCCATCGCAAGCCCGTGCTGACCGAGCTCCGCGGCCAAGGATGCGAGTTCGGTTTGCAGCTCGCGCTCCTGCGGCGTGCCGGCCGGCACCGAGTCGATGAGAGCGGCGATCGACCGTAGCCCCTCGAGGTCCACCAGCCTGCGCATCGGTGACCGTACGATCCGGAGGGTGAGTGGCAGGTGGTCCAGCCCCGCTCGATTCTTGGCTTCCGACGCCCGCAGCAGCAGCGTCACGTTCTCGCCGGCGATGCTCTCCAGCCAAGACGCGACCCGAGCGTGGATGTCACGGCGCCGTTCGTCGGGGAGATCTTTCTCCACGGCTGCTCTCACGAGATCGTGGACTATCCGGAATGCGGCTCCCTCCTCCACGCCCAAGCCTGCCGTCACCAGCTCCACCCGCGCCGCCGTGAGCCGATCCTCCGGCCAGCCTCGGATGGCGATGAGATCCTCGACCGGCGCCTGCCGCCCGAGCACCGCGATCGTTTCCAGGAGTACCGCCGCATCGGTGCCCGCCGTCGAGAGCCGGTCGGTGACGATGCGCTTGACATCAGCGTCGACGTTCCGGGTCCCGGCGAGGAGCTCGCACCAGAAAGGAGAGCCGCCGGACCGGTCGGCGACCGCCGCTGCGGCCCGAGGATCCAACTCCGGGTTCACCGCGATCGCGAGCGCCACTGTCGAGTGATGGTCCAGTGGTCCGAGCGTCACCCGCGTCAAACAGTCGCCGAGTAGTCGCTGCAATGACGTGACGAGCGCGCTCACGCGCGTTGACCGCCGACCGCCAACGACGAGCGCCAGAGGATCACCATCGGCCTGGGCCCCGCGCACCAGGTAGTGGATGAGCGCCGTGGATCGCTCATCACACCATTGGAAGTCGTCGATCGTGATGGGCAGTGAGTCGCCGACGCCGGCCGCGCGATGAGCCGCCTCGAACACGGACGACCAGTCGGGCCGCTGACCGCCCGGCTGCGGCGCGAGCATCGGGCCCAGGATCTGCCCAGCCGCGCGCGAGGAGTGCGCGAGCGCACGGGTCAGGTCGTGGCCGAGGGAGAAGGGCAGGCTCATCTCCGGCTCGTACGCGGAGACCGCAACCCGATCCCCCCGAACAATGCTTGAGGCCTCGTCGATCAGCCTGCTCTTGCCGACTCCGGGCTCGCCGTCCACAACCACGGCGGTCGGGCGCCGCTCCCGGCGCGCCCGAGCCAAAGCTCCGCGAACCAGTTCGAGCTCGTGCGGGCGCCCGAAGAACTCGGCCATGCCCGCCACACTACGTGCATCTCGTTCCAACCGGATCTGAGGGAGCTCCCTCATGATACGAGCCGGCCGCACCCTTATCGTCCTTCTCACCGATGCGGTCCGGGCAATGGGCCCGTCAAGACCGCGGGAAGGAGGAGCGATGCGTGGATTCCACTGCGTAGACCCATCGCACGACCGGATCGATTTCACCGCGGCCGACGACGAGGAGCTTTTTGAACGTATCAAGGCGCATACCGCCGAGGCTCATCCCGACCTCACCGACAGTCAAGTTCGCGAGATGATGGCCGGCGCCGACTGGTGGCGGTCGGAGGCGACGTCTGGACAGAACTCGGGATCGTCGCCGTCTGCGTACGACAAGTAAACGCGAACAGCTCTTCAGCTACGTCCGGCGGTCGAGACTCTCTTGAACGTCGCTCCGGATGCGGCGAGCATCGCCGTCACGCGCCTCTTGGCCCGGTCCGAATACGCAGTCATCCGGCCGTTCGTCGAGCAGGTCTCCCGAGAGCCCCTGCTCCGGGA
The DNA here is from genome assembly GCA_045805265.1 of Actinomycetota bacterium. Classification (GTDB taxonomy): domain Bacteria; phylum Actinomycetota; class UBA4738; order UBA4738; family JACQTL01; genus JBJMLO01. The sequence goes on along the minus strand of JBJMLO010000008.1, from coordinate 166,076 downwards.
CCCGGAGACGAACACGTACGGAGGTCTGTACCTGTGGGCCGATCAGGAGGCCTACGAGCGCTACATCAAGGGCGAGGTCTTCAACGCGATCAAGGCCGACCAGAATATGAAGAATGTCGAGTCCCGCGATTTTGGAGTCTTCGAGGATCTATCCTCACCATGCTGAGACTGCGCGCGGTGTAAGCACGATCGCGGCCCACCGACCACACTCCTCGTCCGCGCTACTCCGGTCCGGTTACACTCGCCGCACGCCAGGTAGGCCCGCGAGCCTCCTTGCTTAGGGCCCCCCTGCCGATCGTCCGCACGCCGGAGTCGCCCAAGACGATTTGGACGGGCGGGCCGTGAGCAGGCGGTTTGCGAACCGAGACTTCAAGACCACCCCAGGGCTAGGGCCTTTCGATGACGTGCCAGCCCACAACCACGCTCTTGGGGGCAGAACTCGACCCGGGGGCCTTGTTCAAGTAGATGGTGAACGAGTTGCTGGATCCGCCGAGGTTGGGGACGGCCGCCAGCACGTACCGTCCGGCCAGGAACTGCTGCAGCGTGGCGAAGGCCAGGCTCTTGGCCGTGACCGGGACGCCGGTCACTGTGGCCTGCTTGTTCGGGTAGGAGATGGTCACCTTTCCACTGCGGCTGAACTCGGCCTTGCCCTTCACGCGCAGGGCTATGTTCGGGCTCTCGGCTCGGATCCCGACGTTGTTGCCGAACCCGACGACGCCCTCGTTGTCGCTGATCCCGTACACGCCCCGGTCAAGGCCTTCCCCCCATACGCCCCAGCCGTCGAAACTCTTACCGTGTACGGCGTAGGTGCCATTCCCATAGACCCCCGTTGCCCCGGTCTTGCCGGACTCGCCGTCGACACCGATGCCGTTCAAGGTATCTGTCCTGCCCATCACACCCACGTTCGCCAGGTCAGTCCGCACAAAGAATCCCGTGTTGTCGATGGTGCACGTAGCACCGCCCGCCATCCAGCAAATCGAGGTTGCCCCCAGCTCGGTGTTAATTTGCCCCGCCACGACTGGCTGATTCTGTGTGGCATCCGCTCTCCGTGACTCGTGAAACATGGCGGCTGCGACGAGGACGGCCACGGCTGCAACACTGGCGATCTTGATGCGAGAACGCATGATTCCCCCTCCTCCCTCGATGGTGTACGAACACTGCGGCAACTCGTCTCAGCAAGTCAAGGCCCGCACCGACGGAGGTCGCCGAACCCGCGCAGCACGACCAAGGGACGCGGCTGCGGGTCTCGCGCTCAGGCGGCCATGGCGCGGTATGCGGCCACGCGGCACCGTCCCGAGGAGTACCGGGCATCTGAGCGAGCCAGCGCAGGGAGACGGTCCCGGCAGCTATCGCAGCGACGATGGCTTGTAGCGGCTTTGGGGCGCCCGACTCGGCCACACGTCGACACGCATGGTTGAGCAGCACTACGTCAGTCTCTTCGAGGGCCTCGACCGCGAGATCGGGCAGAAGCTCGGAACCATGCGGAGGCGCAGCACCAAGGAGTCGAAGAGGCTCCGTCCCGTGTCGTCCACGGGACCGGGTCGGGACGAGGACGGGATCAACGACATGAGATCGCGAGCGCGGGGAGCAGGAAACCCGGCCTGACCCGCATGTTCTCTCTGGTAGTCCCAACGGGATTTGAACCCGTGTCTCCACCTTGAGAGGGTGGTGTCCTAGGCCACTAGACGATGGGACCTCGGCGGGATTTCAGTCTACAGACGGCCTTACGTTCCGGCCGGAACCACCGGGTCGCACAGCCGGCACGGCGCGAGCCCGAGGTCCTCGGCCTCGCGGGGGGCCATGGCGCGGGACGATTTGCCCTCGAGCAGGATGCACCCCTGGCGGTGGAACCACCGGCCTCCGCGCACGGCGAACACGCTGCTGCCGTTGACCGCGGCGCCGTCGCCGTCGGGGTGAAGCTTCTCGGTGGCCGCCGTCGACTCGGCGGGAAGGGCCGGCTGGGGCGGCGCCTCGACCTCCGAGAGCAGGCGGCGGAGCAGCCGGGTCTGGCGGGTCAGGACCTGCACGACGAACAGCGCGGTTCCAACGATCACGAGCGCCAGCCCGAGCACCGCGCCGCTCACCAGATACGGCATCTGGAGCGGGACGTACACGGTCCCGGACACGCCCAGGTACCCGATCACGATGGCGGCCAGGCCGCCGGCCACGAGGATGCTGCCCAGGACGAACGGCCAGAACGCTCCGAGGAACGCCGCCCACGGCGCGCGGGACCTCATCGGCGGATGCCCTCCGTGAGCGACTCCATCGTCTTGAGCCCGGTCATGCCCACCACGAAAGCTACCCCCGCCAGCGCGAGCAACACGACCGACCGGGCCGGGATGCCGTGGTCCAGCGTGCCCACCACCGGCAGGAACCGCGAGGTCCGGCGTGACCCCACTCGGGAGTTGCCCGCATGCTTCGGTGGCGGCGGGCCGAGGCCGGCGTTCGGGGCGCCGCCGACTCCGCCTCCGCCGGGACCGACGCCGGTCCCGCCCGGGGGCGCCGGCGGAACCCCCTGACCGCCCGGCGGCACCGGAACCGGACCGAGGGACGGTGCAGGGAACGTGGGGGGCGCCCGGAACGAGGCCCGCTCGGCCGAGGCCCATGCATACCCCACGGGGATCTGGAGCACGTCCTGCCCGCCCGCGCCCTGCGGCGCGCTCGAGGGAACGTTCTGGTGTGCGTAGTCGATGGACAACGCCCAGGACTCCGCGACGACCGCTTCGCCTTGGCGGCGCGCGGTGTGCGATCCGCGGGACAGCGACAGGCCGGCCCGGGACAGGGCGCCGTTCACCGCGTCCTGGAGCTGCCGGAGCTGTGGCCCTCCCAGCCGGCGGTCCTGGATCTGGATCCCGTCGGGCCCCACGGTGGCCGCGTAGCCCCCGACCGAGAGGCCGGCCCATCGCGCGGCTGCCCGGCCGCCGGGAACGCGCCCCTGGGAGGCCGAGGCGTCGCCGGTCGCGGATCGCAGCGTGACGGTCCCGCCGAGGAGCGACAGGCCGTGGACCTCCGAGGACGCCGAGGCCGACGCGAAGCCGCTTCCGGTGGTGAGCGTCGACGACGACGTGGCTGCGTCGATCTCGACGAGCCACCTGGTGGTCGTGCCTCCTCCCCCGCTCGAGGGAGACGGGGAGGCCGAGGGGAGGCCCGGAATGCCACCGCCGACGCCGCCGCTCGCCAGCCGGACGGCCCGCACGGCCCGGATGGCCAGCGACAGCCGGCGCGCCGCCGCTCGCTGCGACGCCGTCATCGGGATGGCCGCCAGGCCGGCGACCGAGGCGTCGGCGCCCGCCCGGGTGGCCAGCGCGGTCGCGTGCTCGTCCGCTCCCCGGACCTCGACCGGCGACCTCGGGTCCGAGACATCGAGGGCCGGGGGCTCGGCGTGCTTGCCCGACGGCGGATACGTGGCCTGGGCCACGAAGGGGTAGTTGGGGAGCCCGCACGCCTGGCCGTTCGAGAGCTCGCAGAAGATCGTCCCCAGCTCGGCCGCCTGCGGATCCCACAGGAACGACCCCATCGCCGTGGTGGCGGGGCCGGGTTCGAGCGTCACCTCGCTCTGCGGCACGTCGAGGTTCCCGATCGGGACCGGGAACAGGCCCTGGTGGTCGTAGAACCCGTGGACGGCCGTGGCCGTGGCGGACGCCCGGAACAGCTGCTCGGCAGAGCCCGAGGCGCGGGCGCCCCCCGCCGCCCCGGCCACGGCCCAGAACGCCAGGATCGGGCTCAGCAACAGCCCCGCGGCCCGAGCCCGCCCTCTCCGTCTCACGAGGCGACCCCCAGGTACGCGCGTTCCAGGACCCGGTGCCCCTCGAGCTCGCGGGGCTCCCCGGCGAATGCGACCCGGCCCTTGTCCAGGACGTACGCGACGTCGGCCATCTCCAGCGCCCTGCTCACGTACTGCTCCACCAACACGATGGTTCTTCCCTCGTCCCGGAGGTTCCGCACGGATTCCAGGACGCGTTCCACGAGCCTCGGGGCGAGCCCCAGGGACGGCTCGTCCAGCAGCAGGACGTCGGCGCCGGCGGCCATGGCCCGGGCCACCGCCAGCATCTGCTGCTCGCCGCCGGACAGGGTCCCCGCGGTCTGCCGGAGCCGCCCGGCGAGGACGGGAAAGGCGGCCGCGACCTCGTCGAACCGCTCGCCCTTCGCGCCGGCCAGCCGGAGGTTGTCGGCCACCGAGAGCGAGGGGAACACCGACCGGCCCTCCGGGACCAGCACCACGCCGGCCCGGGCCACGCGGTGCGCCGGGAGGCCGGTGATGTCGTTGCCCCGGAAGCGAACGCGCCCGGCCCGGGGCCGGTGCAGGCCGGCCAGCACGCGAAGGAGCGTGCTCTTGCCCGCGCCGTTGGGACCGAGGACGGCGGCCAGGGACCGCTCGGGGACGGCCACGGACACGTCGGCCAGCGCCCGGAGGCCGCCGTAGGAGGCGGAGACGTCCTCAGCCGCGAGCAGCGCCGGCACCGCGCACCTCCTTCCCCTCGTCCGAGCGCAATTCCGTCCCGAGATACGCCGCCTGCACCTCGGGGTCGCGACGGATCTCCTCGGGAGTCCCCTCGGCGATGAGGGAACCGAAGTCCATGACCGCCACGCGGTCGCACAGGTCCATGACGATCGGCAGGTCGTGCTCGACGAGGAGGATCCCCAGCCCGTCGTCGCGGGCGATCTCCCTAAGCACGGCCCGCAGCCGCTCCGTCTCGGCCTCGTCCAGGCCGCTCGCCGGCTCGTCCAGCAGGAGGATCCGCGGCCCGGTGCACAGCGCGCGGGCGATCTCCACGAGGCGGCCGATCCCGAGCGGCAGCTCGTCCGCGACACGGTCCGCGACCGGACGCAGCCCGAGTCGCGTCAGCACCTGGGCGGCCGCCAGCTCGGCCTTCCCCCGGCGGCTCCGCCCGGCCAGGTCCGCGATGAACTCGGCCTCGGCGAACCGGGCCTCGGCGGCGACCAGCAGGTTGTCGAACACGGTCATCGTCCGGAAGAGCTCGAGGCGCTGGAACGTCCGGGCCAGGCCGTGGGCCGCCCGCCGCTCGGGCGTCCACTCGGTCACGTCCCGGCCGTCCAGGACCACCCGCCCCTCGCTCGGCCGGACGAACCCGGTCAGGGCCCCCAGCACGGTGGTCTTCCCGGCGCCGTTCGGCCCGATCAGCCCTAGCACGTCTCCAGGGTCGAGCGCCAGCGACACCGCGTTGGCGGCGACCAGCCCGGCGTACCGGACCGAGATCCCCCGCGCCTCAAGCAGCGCCATGCGGCGTCGCCTCCCACTCCGGAACCTCCGCGACGGGCTGCTCGACGACGGGGTGCTCCACCGGTGTGCGAACCCGCGGGGAGGGCATGCGCACGGCGCCCAGGGGGAGCGCGTCGTGAGCCGCGGCGGCCCGGCCCGCCACGTCGCCGGCCCGCCCGAGCGCCCGGCGGACGACCGGCCACGCCCCGGCGATCCCGCGCTCGTTGTGCGCCAGGAGCATCGCGCCCAGCCCGAAGGCCACCTGGGGCAGGGCGCCGACGGACGTCGAGCCCAGCCCCCAGAGCGCCGCGCCCACGACCGCGCCGGCTGCCGTGCCCAGCCCGCCGATCACCGCCACCGACAGCCAGATGAGCGAGAACAGTGGGTGGAAGTCGTTGAACGTGACGAGGCCCTGCAGGGACGCGAGCGCCGCGCCCCCGATCGCGGCCATGAACGCGGACAGCGCGAACACCGCCAGCCGGTAGATCGGCAGGCGGACGCCGATCGACCGGGCCGCAGGCTCGCTGTCGCGGATCGCAGCGAGGATCCGTCCGGTGGCGCTGCGCTGCACGTTGCGCACCACCAGCACGAGCGCGGTGGCCACGGCCAGGAGCACGTAGCAGTACGCCACCGACGACGTCGCGAACGAAGGGCGGGGGGCGGTCATGCCGGTCGTCCCCCCGGTCAGCGTCGATTGGAACACCTGGGCCACCACCAGCCCGAACCCGAACGTGATCAGCGCCACGTTCAGCCCCTGGAGACGGATCGCCGGGAGCGCCACGAAGATCGCGACCGGGACCACGGCCAGCCCGGCCACGCCGAGCGCCACCGGCCACGGGACCCCGTGCGAGGCCAGGACGGCCATCGTGAACGCGCCGGTCCCCACGAACGCCGTGTGCGTCAGCGAGATCTGCCCGGACAGGCCCGACAGCAGCACCAGGCTGGCGAACACCCCCGCCATCACCAGCCCCCGTTCCTCGCGGAGCAGCCAGTCGTCCGGGAGCAGGGGCGCCGCCACCGCCAGCGCGGCCACGACGGCCACGACGGTGGTTCGCCCGCCCGGGCCGGGCCGCGCCGCGACCGGCGGCGGCGCCGAGGGTTCGCCCGTTCCCGTGCGGACCCACCGCCCCAGCCGCGATCCCGGCACCATCGCCGCGAACGCGAGGAGGCCGAAGATCAGCGCGAACGGGATCGCCGGGCGGACGGCCAGGCACAAGCTGCACGACGACGGCAGGTACGCCGTCGCCATCTGCTCCAGCAGCGACACGACCATCCCTCCCAGGAACACCAGCGGGAAGCTCTCCAGTCGCCCAATCAGGGCGGCCGCGAAGGCCTGGATCACGAACAGCGTGAGCGTGTAGGAGTCGAGGCCGAGCGTGGGGGAGAGCAGGATGCCGGCCATCGCCGCGGTGGCGAACCCGATGGCCCACGAGATCGCGGACACCCGCGCCGTGTCCACGCCCGACAGCTCGGCCAGGTCCGGCCGGTCGACGCCGGCCCGGACCCGCAGTCCGAACGGGGTGAACCGGATGACGGCCCCCAGGACCACCATCGTGCCCACGCTGATGGCGAGGATGGCCAGCTGGTCGAACCCCAGCCGCACCCCGCCCGCGATCCGCACCGAGCCCTGGGGGAACAGCGGCGGAAGGAACAGCGAGCCCTGGCTGCCCCAGATCGCCGAGGCGCCGCCCTGCAGGGCGATGAGCAGCCCGACGGTCACCACGACCTTCACCGAGGTCGCGGCGTCCCGCAGCCGGCGGAACACCACCCGTTCCAGCAGGAGGGCCATGGCCGGCGCGAACACGGCCACCACCAGGACGAACGCGATGCCCACCGGGAGCTTCCAGGCCACCCACGCCTGGTAGAACAGGAACGCGCAGAACATTCCCACCGCGCCGTGGGCGAAGTTGAAGACCCGCGACGTCCGGTACGTGAGGACCAGCCCGGAGGCGGCCAGCGCATAGACGCTCCCGACGGGGACCGCCGCCACGGCGATCTGCAGCAGGCGCGTCATCGCTTCACCCGGCCGCCGGCGGGCCCGAGTAGTCGCCCTCGCGGTAGAAGGGCCCGCACAGCATGCCGCTTCCCTGCACGAAGCCGTTCGCCACCACGTGCAGCATCGTGTTGCAGTGGTACGGGATCCGCTGGGAGGGCGTGACCGGGCCCATGACGCCGCCCGCGGTCCAGTTCCTCAGGGCGTCCAGCCGGCGGTACAGCGCCGCCCGGGTCAGGTTGCCGCCCGCGGCCCGCACGGCGTCCACGAACATCTCCGCCGACAGCCAGCCCATCATGCCGAACGTGGTCGGCGGGCAGCTCGAGCAGTACCCGTGCAGCGTCGCGACGTAGCGCCGGATCTGCGGGTTCGAGCTGGTGAACGGCAGGAACACCGATCGCATCCAGATGTTCTGGCTGGACACGCACGACGCCCCGATGCGGTCCTGCAGCGACGGGTCGTAGGAGGACACCTCGAGGTGGATGACCTTCGGATGCCACCCCTGCTGGCAGATGGCCCGGACCAGCTTCACGTCGTTGTTCAGGTCCATCGAGGACCACACGCTGTCCACGCCGTGCTGCTGCATCTGGATGACGTCGCCCGTGTAGTCGAACTGGGCGGCGGAGTGCTCGCCCTGGTAGACGGCGCCCCGGCCGGAGAGGTGCAGCGTCCGCACCAGGCTGTCGACGACCTCCAGGCCCTCGTCGTGGGAGATCGCCACGTCCAGGTAGTGCACGGCGGGGTGGTGGAAGCCGTACTTGTGCTCGAGGAAGTCCCACTCGGCGCAGCAGCCGTACAGCCCGGGATGGAGGGAACCGACGGGCGACAGGAAGTTGGCCGACTGCCCCCGGCAATACGACAGCGAGAAGGCGCCGACGTCCGGGACGCCGTTCGGCGGCTTCTGGGACCCCATGTAGTTGCAGCCGCCGGAGTCGGCGGCCGAGAGGCTGCCGAGGAGCGAGAAGACCTTGTCCTTCTCGACCAGGCGGCGGACGTTCGCCTCGTAGGTCCCCGCGTCCAGGCCGTCGTTGTAGGTGACGTACTGGAACCGCCGGCCGCACACGCCCCTGGAGCGGTTCACCGAGTCGAGGTAGGCGCCGACGGCGTCGACGGCCGGCCGGAACTCGCCGGGGATCAGGCTGGACTCGGCGTAGGACGCCCCCACCTTGATCGAGGTCGCCGTGACGCCCACGTCGGTGGAGCCGCCGGAACAGCCACCGGAGCCCGAGGAGCCACGGCCGCCTCGGCTGTCCCCGCCCCCACCTCCTCCCGCCGCCACGGCGCCGGCGGGCGCGGATCCCCCTCCACCCCCGTGCCCCCCGCCCCCGGCGGAGGAATGTTTCCCGCCGCCACGGTTCCGCGTCGCCCGAGACGTCGTGTGGACCCCGCCGCCGTGGGCCGGCCCGGCTGCCCCGAGACCCGCGCCGCCCTGCCGGAACGCGGTCCGGGCCAGGTCGCGGCGGACCTCCCGGTCGGGGACCCTCGTCCCGCAGGAGGTCACGACGAGCAGCAGCGCGAGGACGGCCGCGGGCCAAGCCAGGCGGCGGCCGACGCGCGGGAACGATCCCATCGAGCCTTCCACCCGATCCGGTATGTGCTCGGCTTGCCGGAGCCGTAAACGTCGGCTGGTACCCTCCCTCGAACTGCCCGGACGGCACGCGGGTCCTCGCGCGCCGCGGAGGGGTTCGGGCGGCCCGCACGTGCCTGGACTCGAGCAGGGTGCCAGCACCACCGGCGAACCCGGTGAGGCCTTCCCGGCCTCGGCGGCCTCCACCCTTCCCTCGTGCGATCGCGAGGCGGATGATCCGATCGCATTCGTACCTACGCTCGACGAGGAGGAGGAAGCCGTGGACACGCTCGAGGTCCGAGGCCTGCGCAAGACGTACCAGTCCGAGGAGGCGGAGGGGGCGCCGGTTCGCGCCCTGCGGGGGGTCGACATGGACATCGCCGCCGGCGAGTTCGTCGCGGTCATGGGGCCCTCCGGGTGCGGGAAGTCGACCCTGCTCAACCTGGTGGCGGGCCTGGACACCCCGTCCGAGGGCGAGATCAAGGTGGCCGGCGAGTCGCTGGGAGGGATGGACGAGGACGACCTGGCCCGGATGCGGCGCCGCCACATCGGCATCGTGTTCCAGTTCTTCAACCTGCTCGAGGGGATGAGCGTGCTGGAGAACGTCACGCTGCCCGCGATCGTTGCCGGCATGCCCCGGCGGCAGGCGGAGACGAGGGCCCGGGACCTGCTCGATCTCCTCGGCCTGTCCGACAAGGCCGGAAAGGCCCCCGGCGTCCTGTCCGGCGGGCAGCGCCAGCGCCTGGCCATCGCCCGGGCCCTCGCCAACCAGCCCACGCTGCTGCTGGCCGACGAGCCCACGGGGGCGCTGGACTCGGCAGGCGGGGCCGAGGTCATGGAGCTGTTCCGCCGGCTGCACCGTGACGGCCAGGCCATCCTCCTCGTCACCCACGACGACTCGGTGGCCGCGGCCGCCGACCGCATCGTCAAGATGCGCGACGGGCGGATCGACGACGGCGCGACCCCCGTTGGCGTGGCCGCCGGTCACGACCCCACGTTCGGGACCATCGACGACGGGGCCGAGGAGCACTGAAATTGACCGCCGTCTGGGCCCGGCTCCGCGCCGAGCTCCGGTCGGGCCTGCGGTCGCTGATCGCGCTCGCCCTCGTGCTCGGCCTGTTCGGCGGCGTCACCCTGGCCGCCGCTGCCGGGGCGCGTCGCACGGACTCGGCGTACGCGCGGTTCCTGGCCGCGACGAGGCCGCCGGATGTGTTCGTGTTCAACGGCACGGGGGGGCCGGCCGACTTCCCTCCGGCAAACCTCCCGGCGATCCTCCGGTTGCCCGAGGTCGTCGACGGCACCATCGTCCCGTCCCCGGTCGGCGTCGCCCGCACGTCTGACGGCGACCTGCTGTGGGGCGGGGACACGAACTTCAACACGCCCGTCCCACACGCGCCAGGGATCCGGGCCAAGCTGCTGTCGGGGCGGCTCCCCGACCCTGACCGGCCCGACGAGATCGCCGTCGGGTACCAGCCCCACCAGGATCCCCGGGTCCACCTGGGGGCGCGTCTGCAGCTGGTCCTGGTGAGGAAGGGGATCGATCCGACGCGCGCCCTGGCCGGGACCCTGAGCCGCCGCGACTTCCTGTCACCGGTCCACGTCCGGGTGGTCGGCGTCGTCTTCGCGGCCGGGGAGCTGACCGACTCCAAGGACGTGTTCGTCGGCCCCGAGTTCGACCGACGGTACGTGTCCAAGGCCCTGACGCTTCCGGTGGCGGGGGTCCGGCTGCGCCACGGGCTGGCCGACGTGCCCGCCTTCCAGCGGGCGGTCGATCGGGTGTCGCCGGGTGCCTTCTCCTTCTCGAACGAGAACGAGGCGATCCTCGTCGGACGGTCGACCCACCTGCTGGCCCTCTCGCTGTGGCTGTTCGCGGGGCTGGCGGTGGTGGCCGGGCTGCTGATCTTCGGCCAGGCGCTCGTGCGCCGGACTTTCGAGGAATCGGGGGAGAACCCGCGGCTGCGCGCCCTCGGCATGACCCGGCGTCAGTTGTTCGCTGTCGCCATCGTCCGCACGGCCATGGTCGGGATCCTGGGCGCGGTCGTCGCGTTCGTGCTGGCGGCGGCACTCTCCCCGGTGATGCCGCTCGGGCACTTCGCCCGTCTGATCGAACCCCACCCAGGGTTCTCGTTTGACTCGATCGTCCTGCTCGGCGGAGTGGTCGGCGTCGTCGCCGTCACGCTCCTCGTCGGCGTCATGCCCGCCTGGAGGGTGGCCCGACTCCCGGGCGACCTGCAGGGGTCCGCCGACCTGAGCGGACGGGCCCGTCCGTCGGCGGTCGCGGCCGCGGTGGCGCGTGCCGGGTTCCCGCCAAGCGCCGTGACCGGGGTCCGCCTGGCCCTGGAGACCGGCCGCGGCAGGACCGCCACGCCCGTGCGGAGCGCGGTGGTCGGCGCCGCACTGTCGATCGGGGCTCTGGCGGCGGCCCTGACCTTCGGATCGAGCTTCCATCACCTCCTCCACACACCCCGCCTGTACGGGTGGACCTGGCAGGCCGACACCGGCTCGCCCTTCGTCGGGCCCGACGCAGCGGCGGCGATGTTGAATGGCCTGCGGCGCGACCCCGCCATCACGGATCTCTCCGCCGCGAGCTTCCGCGAGTTCATCCAGGTTGGCCCGGAGGGTGGCAGCAACGTCAACGTCTGGGCCATCCAACGGGTGCGGGGCAACCTCCATCCGACCGTCGCGGAGGGGCGCTGGCCCAGGTCGGCCCGCGAGATCGCCCTCGGTTCCAAGACCCTGCGGATCATCCACGCGGAGGTGGGCGACCTGGTCCCCGCGGTCCACGCGGGGCGGCCAACGACCATGCGCGTGGTGGGGCGCGCGGTGTTCCCCGACAACGGTTTCGGGCCGGGCCTCGGGGAGGGCGCGGGCGTCACCCTCGCCGGGCTGCACACGATCGACCCAGGCGCGGTGGCGAACGGCTTCGCGTTCCGGTTCGCGCCCCGGACGGACATCCCGACCGAGATCCGCAAGGTGAACCGGGAGTTCATGCAGTACGGAGCCGTCGCCGAGACCCCGAGCCAGGGGACCCAGCTCGGGAACCTCCGGCGGATCCAGGCCCTGCCCCTATTCCTGGCCGGGCTGCTCGCCCTGGCGGCGGCCGCCGCGATGGCCCACATGCTGGTGACGTCGGTGCGGCGACGCCGGCGCGACCTGGCCATCCTCAAGACCCTGGGGTTCGTCCGGCGGCAGGTCTCGGCGACGGTGGCGTGGCAGGCCACCGCGGTCGTCCTGATCGCGCTCGTCGTCGGGGTGCCACTCGGGCTCGCCGCGGGCAGGTGGACGTGGACGTACTTCGCAGACCAGATCGGGGTCGTGCCCGAGCCGGTGGTCGCGCTGATTCCCGCGCTCCTGGCGATCCCCGCGGCGCTGGCGCTGGCGAACCTGGTCGCGGCGGTCCCGGGCCGGTTCGCCGCGCGCACCCGCGCGTCCGTCGTGCTGCGGAGCGAGTGATGGGGGCCGTGAGGATGCGAGCCGGCGCGGAGCTCCGCTCGCGGTTCCCCGCGGCAGTCGCGCTCGCCGTCCTGGTGGGACTGATGGGCGGGGTCGTGATCGCGGCGGCGGCCGGGGCCCGGCGGACCGAGACCGCGTACCCCAGGTTCGTGACTGCGCAGCGCGGGCTCGACCTCGTGGTGAACCCGTTCGGAAGGGACCGCGAGCGCGCGTTCACCGAGGTCGAGCGGCTTCCCCAGGTCGTCCAGTTCTCGAGGCTGACCATCACCGCCCAGGCCGTCCGCACCTCGACCGGGCGGATCCTGCAGTTCCCTGACGTGTTCCCGATCGTGAGCCTGGACGGCCGCTTCGGGACCACCCTCAACGAGCTCAAGATCCTGTCGGGCAGGCCGGCGAACCCCGCACGGCCAGACGAGGCGGTCGCCAGCTTCACGGTGGCCCAGCGGCTGCACCTCGAGCCGGGCGACCGGGTGCAGCTGGGCATCTTCGGACGGGGCACGTTCGGGTCCGCGCCCCCTTCCGGCCGGCGGCCCCCGCCGATCCCGGTGACGGTCGTCGGAGTGGGCGCGGCGCCGGGGGAATTCGAGCCGGTGTCGGGCGGATACCTGGCCGGCTTCCACCTCACGCCGGCGTTCTACCGGGCGCACCGCTCGTTGTTCTACGGGTCGGACGAGGCGGTGGCCGTCCGCCTGCGCCATGGCACGGCCGACGTCCCGGCGTTCCGCCGCGAGCTGAGCGCGCTCCACGACCGGCTGCAGGTGTCGTTCGACTTTCCGTTCCGGCAGGAGCAGCAGACCGCCGGGGTTCAGAGCGCGACGAAGGCCCAGGCCATCGCGCTGTGGGTGCTCGCGATCCTGCTCGTCGTGGCCGGGCTGGCCATCTTCGGCCAGTCGCTGGCCCGCCACACCTTCCTGGAGTCGACGGAGTACCCCACGCTGCGCGCCCTGGGGATGTCCCCGCGGCAGCTGTTCGCGGTCGGAATCGTCCGCGTCGTTGCCATCGGGGCCGTGGGCGCCGTCATCGCGGCCGGCGTCGGCATCCTGTTGTCCCCCCTCAGCCCTACCGGTCTGGCCCGGATCGCGGAGCCCCACCCCGGGTTCGCCGTGGACGCGCTCGTGGTGGTGGTCGGGGCAGCCGCGATCGCCGTCCTGGTGGTGCTGGTGGGGGCGGTTCCCGTCTGGCGGGCCGCCCGGGCCCGGGGCACTGGACTCGGCGTCCTCGAGGGTGGCGCCCGGCGGCCGTCGGCGTTCGCCGAGCTGCTGGCCCGGTTGGGGCGCGCGCCCAGCGCGGTGACCGGGGTCCGCATGGCGCTCGAGCCGGGCCGGGGCCGGACCGCCGTGCCGGTGCGGACCACGATGCTCGGCACCGCCCTCGGTCTGTTCGCGCTGGCGGGCGCGCTGTCCTTCGGGGCGAGCCTGCAGCACCTCACCGCCACGCCGGCGCTCTCGGGGTGGAACTGGGACGCGCTCGTGGGCATCGATCTCGACGAGAACGCCCCCGCGGCCGCGAACCAGGTCTCGCAGCGGAAGCTCATCGCGTTCCTGGCTCACGATCCGCGGGTGGAGTCCTACTCGGTCGGCGCCCTCCCGGAGGTCACCGTGAACGGGAACCGGGTGCTGGGGATCGCCATGGAGTCGAGACGGGGCTCGGTGACCCCGTCGCTTGCGGACGGCTCCCTCCCCGCATCGCCCGACGAGATCGCCCTGGGAGCGGAGACGTTGCGGTCGTCCGGCGTCGGGATCGGGGACACCGTCCGCGTGCGTGTCGCGAGCACCACCACCACCATGCGGGTCGTCGGCCGGGTCGCCATGCCGGACCTGTTCTTCTCCTTCTCCCGGCCGGGGGAGGGTGCCGCGCTCTTCCTGGAGTGGGTGCGGCGGGTCGATCCGCAGAGCGCCCACGAGGGTGGCGAGTTCGTGCGGTTCGCGCCCGGCGTCCACCAGGGGATGGTGATGGCCGAGCTCGCGCGCACCGTGCCGTACTTCTTCGACCTGCCGCTCCTGCAGTCGCAGCGGGTGGCGTACCTGGGCGACGTCCGAGGGGTGCCCATCGTGCTGGCGGGGGTCGTGGCGCTGCTCGCCGCCGCCACGCTGGCCCACACGCTGGTCACGTCGGTCCGGCGCCGCCGCCGTGACCTGGCGATCCTCAAGACCATCGGCTTCTCGAGGAGACAGGTGTCCGCGACCGTGGCCTGGCAGGCCACGGCGCTGGCCGCCATCGCGGTCGCGATCGGGCTGCCGCTCGGCGCCGTCGCCGGCCGGTGGGGATGGAACTTCTTCGCGGGCCAGCTCGGGGTGGTCCCGGTCGCGATCGTGCCGATCGTCGGGGTGCTCCTGATCGCCCCGGCGACGCTCGCGGTGGCGAACGCGATGGCCGCGGTCCCCGGCCGGCTCGCCGCGCGGACCCGCCCGGCCGAGGTGCTGAGGAGCGAGTGATGGGCGCCGTCCGGGTCAGGGTCGCCGCCGAGCTTCGGTCGAGATGGCGCTCGTCGGTGGCGCTCGCCGCGGTCATCGCGGTCGCGCTCGGCGTCGTGCTCACGGCGGCCGCCGGCGCCCGGCGGACCCAGACGGCGTACCCGCGTTTCCTGCGGGAGGGGTACGCGGCCGACGCGCTGGTCTCGGTGCTGGGGACGGGCCTCCACGGCTTCTACGACCGGGTCGCGGCCCTCCCGGAGGTGCGGCGCGTCGGGGTCGTCGCGGGGGTCCCGACCGCGCTGCTCCTCCCGGACGGCCGCCAGTTCGGGGCGTTCAACGACCTCGCGAGCGTCGACGGCAGGTTCCTGAGGTCGATCGAGCGCCCCCGCCTCCTGGCGGGCAGGCTCCCCGACTCCCGCAGCCGGACCGAGGTCCTGATCAACCGCGTCGCCGCCGGCCGGCTGCACCTCTCGGTGGGCGACAAGGTTCGGGCGGTCGTGTTCCCGTTCTCCCCCGATGACACCTCGACGACTCCGGTCTCCAAGGGCACCCCCATCACCCTCCGGGTCGTGGGCGTCGGCGTCACGTCCACCGACGTCGTCCCGGCGAATCGGCTCGACGTGGCCCCGACGATCGTCTCGACCCCGGCCTTCTACCGGAGCTTCCGGTTCCGGGCGCTCGACTTCGACGGCATGTACGTGCAGCTCCGGCCGGGGACCGATCTCGCCGGGTTCCGTGACGAGGCCCGGCGCCTCGCGAAGGCGGACCCCCGGGCCCATGGCCTCTTCTTTGCGAACCAGGCCGACCAGCACGAGCGGGTCCGGCGGGCCATCGCGCCGGAGTCCGCAGCGCTCGGCCTGTTCGCGCTGCTCGCGGCCGTGGCCTCGTTCCTTGCCGCCTCGCAGCTCGTGTCGCGCCAGGTGTGGACGGAGGGGCTCGAGTACCCCACGCTGCGGGCGCTGGGGATGACCCGCCCCCAGCTGGCCGCGGTGGCCATCAGCCGCGTGGCGGCCGTGGCGGCCGCCGGCTGCGTGATCGGGATGGCCGTTGCGGCGGCTGCGTCCCCGTTGTTCCCGATTGGCGCGGTCCGGCTCGTGGAGCTCCACCCCGGCTTCGCCGTGAACTGGGCGATCCTGGGGGGCGGGTCCGCAGCCGCGATCCTCGTCCTGGTGGGCGCCGCGGCCGTACCGGCCTGGAGGGCCGCCGGCGTCCCCGGCTCGGCCCAGGGCGTCGCGGACCGGCCGGCGCCGGTGTCCCGGCTGGGGGCGGCCGCCGTGCGGGCCGGCCTCCCGGTTTCCGCTGCCACCGGCGTGCGCATGGCCGTGGAGCCGGGACGAGGTCGTACCGCGGTTCCGGTGCGGAGCGCGCTGGCCGGCCTCGCCGTCGGCGTCGCCGCCGTGATCGCGGCGGCCACGTTCGGCACGAACCTCGACCGGCTGGTGCACGACCCGTCCCGGTACGGATGGAACTGGGACGCCATGGTCGACTTCGGGTTCGCGGCATCCTCCGTGGACGACGTCCGCGGCGTCGCGGCGCATGACCAGGCCATCGGGACGTACTCGGGGGGCGTGTACGGGAACCTGTCGATCGGCTCGGCGAGGGTCCCCGCGGTCGGGATCGACCCCCTCAACGGCGACGTCCATCCCACGCTGCTCCTCGGGCGGAACGCGACCGGTCCCGACGAGATCGTGCTGGGGGCGACGACGGCTCGGGATCTCGGGACCGGGATCGGGCGGACGGTGAGCGTCCGGCTCCCGTCCGGCGCGACGAGGAACATGCGGGTGGTGGGGGAGGCGGTGTTCCCGACGCTCGGACAGGGGTCCTTCACCCCGACCAGCCTCGGAGCGGGGGCGGAGGTGATCGCCTCGGATCTGCCCGTGCCCCAGGTGTTCGGCCCCCACGGGCCGGTCCGGCCCTCGCCGAGCCACGCCTACAACTTCGTGCTGGTGCGGTTCCGGCCCGGGACGGACGTCGGCGCGGCCACGGCACGCCTTCGCCGTACGCTCTACCAGGGCGGCTGTCCTCAGGGGGAGTGCGACCAGCTCGGGCCGGCCCCCCCGGCCGACATCTCGAGCTACCAGCGGGTCGTGGCGACGCCGATGCTGCTCTCCGCCCTCCTCGCGCTTCTCGCTGCCGCGCTGATGGTCCATGTCCTGGTGACGTCGGTCCGCCGCCGGCGCCGAGATCTGGCCGTGCTGAAGACGCTCGGGTTCTCTCGGCGGCAGGTGCGGGCCACCGTTGCCTGGCAGGCCACCACGCTGATCGCCGTGTCGCTCCTCGTCGGCATCCCGCTCGGCGTGGCCGGAGGACGGTGGGCCTGGGCCCTCTTCGCGGGGCGACTCGGGGTGGCCTCGGACCTCCTGATGCCGAGCGTGACCCTGGCCGTCACCGTGCCGGCCGCGATCCTCCTGGCGAACCTGATCGCGGCGCTCCCGGGCCGGAGCGCCGCCCGGACCCGGCCCGCCATGGTCCTGAGGACGGAGTGACGATGATCGCGACGTGGGCGTTGGTGCGCTCGGCGCTCGGGCGCCGGTGGCGATCCTGGGCCGCGCTGGCCGTGGTGCTGGGGCTTGCCGGGGGACTCGTTCTGGGAACCGCCGCCGGGGCTCGGCGAACTGATTCTGCGTACGAGCGCCTCCTCGCGTACGAGCAACCCGCCGACGTGGGGATCGGGACGATCGACGTCCACGGCTTCCGTCGGCTCGACCTGGGCCGGGTCGCATCGCTGCCCGAGGTCGCCGGGTCCGTCCGGTGCTTCTCGTACAACTTCCTGCCGACGCAGGGCGGCAAGCTGTATCCGGTGGGGCAGGGCAGCGGCGCCGTCTGCCTGGGCGTCCGGGGCCTCGAGTTCGGCAGGGTGAAGGTTCTGGAGGGGCGACTGGCCGACCCGTCACGGCCCGACGAGGTCACCGTGGGCTACGCCTCCGTCTCGCAGGTGGAGGCGAACCTGCACGTGCCGGTGCGGCCGGGGTCGACGTTCACCGCGCGGTTCCTCAAACCGGGGGTTGATCCCGGCCTGGTCCAGGGGGACCCCTCGTCCCCGCCTCCGGGGGTCTTCGCGGGCGCCATGAGGTTCCGCATCGTCGGCATCGTGGTGGATGAGGCCTCGCTGACCGCGGATGCCGCGTACTCCGACGTGTTCTTCACCCCGGCCTTCGATCGGAGCGTCCGGGACCGGTTCGAGCGCCTGCCGGCGATGCTGGTGCGGCTCCGTCACGGTCAGGCGGACGTCATCCGCTTCTCTCGGGACGTCGACCGGCTGGCGCGCGGCGAGCAGATCGGGGAGGGCACGTTCGGCGACGCGAGGGCGGTCAGCACCAACCAGCTCCACCCGCTGGCCATCGCCCTGTGGATCTTCGCCGGCCTCGCCGCGCTGGTGGGGCTGCTGGTCGTGGGGCAGGCACTGGCCAGGCAGCAGTTCCTCGACAGCATCGAGCACCCGACGCTCCGGGCCCTCGGCTTCAGCCGGGGTCAGCTGTTCGCCGGAGGGATCCTCCGCGGTGCGTTGATCGGCGCGGTCGGCTCGGCGATCGCGGTGTGCATCGCCGTGGGGCTCTCCGTGCTGATGCCGATCGGCCGAGCCTGGGTGGTCGAGCCGAACCCGGGCCTGTCGGTGGACGTCCTCGTCATCATCCTCGGCGCCGCGGGGGTGGTCGTCGCCGCCGTCCTCCTCGCGATCGTGCCGGCGTGGCGCGCCGCCGTGGCCCGGGGGGACCCGCAGGGCGTGATCGTCCTCGAGGGCGGCTCCCGGCCGAGCCGGGTGGTCGGTGCGCTGGCCGATGCGGGCGCCCCCCCGACCGTGACGTCGGGCGTGCGCATGGCGCTGCTCCCGGGCCGGGGGCGAACCGCCGTCCCGGTGTGGAGCACCATGGTGGGCCTCGCCCTCGCCGTGTCGGCCGTGGTCGCGTCGTTCACGTTCCACTCGAGCTTCGACAGGCTCCTCTCGACCCCGCGCCTGGCGGGATGGAACTGGGATTACGGGCTGGGCAACTCCTACGGGGGCGACACCGCCCGGCGTGTGTTCCCGCCGCTGCGGCACAACAATTATGTCGGCGCTTTCGCGGGGGGCAACGTCATCACGAAGGTGGAGTTCGGCGTGCCGGGCCGCTCGACACGGGTGACCGTGTGGGCCCTCGACCAGGTCAGGGGCCACCTTTCGCCCACCGTGGTCCAGGGGACGTGGCCGGCCGACGACGGCGAGGTGGCCTTCGGGTCGAAGACCATGCAGGAGCTCGGTGTGGGGTTGGGCGACACCGTCCGTGCCCGGGTCGGCACGCGAACCCTCGACATGCGGGTCACGGGGCGCGTCGTGGTCCCGGAGGGTGGTGGAACCGACACCCTCGGCCACGGCGCGGGGATGACGTTCGACGGGCTCCGGGCCCTCGTCCCCGAGGCGGCCGAGAACGTCGTCGCCGTCCGCCTTCGGCCCGGGGTCGACCGTGGCGCGGCGGTGCGTTCGCTGAATCGGGTCGATCGGCGGATCGGCGGAACGGTGGCCAGCCCGGACCTGGCCGAGGACCTCCAGAACGTCGGGCGGGTGCGCAGCCTGCCGGTCTTCCTCGCGTTCGGGCTGGGGGTGATCGCCGCCGCCACGCTGGCCCACGCCCTGGCCGCCGCGGTACGCCGGCGCCGCCGGGACCTGGCCGTGTTGAAGACCCTGGGGTTCGTCCGGCGGCAGGTGTGGGGGACCGTGGTCTGGCAGGCCACCACCACCGCGGTGGTGGCGGTGGCCGCGGGGATCCCGCTCGGCGTGACCGCCGGCAGGTGGGCGTGGACGGCCTTCGCGGAGGGGCTGGGCGTGGTTCCCGAGGCGACCGTGCCCGCGGTGATCGTGCTGGCGATCGCCGCCACCACGTTCCTCGCCGCGAACCTCGTCGCCGCGGCGCCGGGATTTCGAGCCGCGCGGACCCAGGCCGCGCTGGCGCTGAGAGCGGAATGAACACGAGAAAGGGGAATTGGGAATGGCCACCACGGTGAAGGCGGGAACGGCACCCCATGTGGACGTCGGGCGCGATCGAAGGACGGGAGCCCTCGCCCTCGGCGCCGTGCTCGCGGTGGCCGGGATCGGCCTGTCCGGCGCCGCGCTGGTCGCCCAGGTCGTGCGGGGGGCGGGACACGGACTGATCCTGCTCGCCGCCACCGCGGTGGTGTGGGCGGCGGCCGGGGCGGTCCGCACGTTCCGGTTCCGGGGCGAGCCCCTGGGCGCCGTCCTCGGTGGGGGAGCGGCGGTGGCGGGCATCGGGCTGCTGAACGGGGACCTGGGCCCGGCCGCGGCCGGCTTGCTGCCCGCGGTCGGCGCCCATCTGCTGCTGGGCATGCCGGACGGACGCCTCGGGACGTCGACCCGGCGGGTGGTCGCCGGCCTCGTCTACGTGGGCGCCCTGGCCGCCGCCGTGGCGATGGCGGGAGGCCGGGTGAACACGCCGCTCGTCGCCGGCGAGCTCGTCGTGGCCCTGCTCGTGGGCGCGCCGGGATTCGCCGACCGGTTCGGCCGGGTCACGCCGAACGAGCAGCGGCACATGAAGTGGCTCGCGCTGGGAGTCCTCGCGGCGGCCTGGGGCGCGGTGGCCGTGGGGATCCTGTGGGCGCTGGTCGACTGGCCGCCGTCGGCCGGGCTGTGGGCCGTCGGCTGGACGGTCGCCGTCCCGGTCGCCCTGCTGCTGGAGGCCGCGCCGGGAGTCGCCGTGGCGATCGACGCCCTGTTTGCGAACGCGGTGTCGCTCGCCGGGCTCTCGGCGATCGTCGCCGGGATCTACGTGGCGGTCGTGATCGGCCTGGGGCGCGTTCCCCGCCACGACGAGCGGACCCTGCTCGTGCTGTCGATGGTCGCGGCCGGCCTGGCGGCGTTGCTGTACGTCCCCGCCCGGGGGCGGCTGCGCCGTCTCGCCTCCCGCCTGGCCTACGGCGGCCGGCCGACGTCGGAGGACGTCCTGCGCTCGTTCGGAACCCGGATGTCGCGGTCGGTGCCGCTCGACGAGCTCCTGCTGCAGATGGTGGAGTCGGTGCGCTCGGCGTTCGCGCTGCGCGCGGCGGAGATGTGGACGGCCACCGGCGGCAGGCTGGACCTCTCGGCCTCCGATCCGGAGGGGCCCCGCGGCCCCATCTCGCTCGGCCAGACGGAGGAGGCCACGGTCTCCCGGGCGGGCCTGTCCGGGCCCGCGTGGGCCCGCCTGTGGCTCCCCGGGGTCCTGGAGGGGCGGGAGGACGCCGTGCTGCGACTGGCTCCGGTCACCCACTCCGGCGAGCTGCTCGGGCTCCTCGTCGCCGAGCGCGCGCCGGAGGGGCAGCCGTTCGACGACGAGGAGGACCGGGTCCTGGCCGAGCTCTCCCGGCAGGTCGGGCTGGCCATGCACAACGTCCGGCTGGACTCCGCCCTGCAGTCGTCGCTGGACGAGGTGCGCCGGCAGGCCGGCGAGCTCCAGGCGTCCCGGGGCCGCATCGTGGCCGTGGCCAACCAGGAGCGGCGGCGCATCGAGCGGAACCTCCACGACGGCGCCCAGCAGCACCTGGTGGCCATCGCGGTGAAGCTCCGCCTGGCCCGCCAGCTGGGCGAGCGGGACCCCGCCAAGGCATCCGAGCTGATCGAGGAGCTGGGCGGCGACATCGAGGAAGCGGTGCAGCAGCTGCGCGCCCTGGCCCATGGGATCTACCCGCCGCTCCTGGCCGACCGGGGCATCGGGCCGGCGCTGGACTCCGCGGCGCGCCGCGCGGCGCTCCCGGTGGAGATCCGAGCCGGGGACGTGGGCCGCCACTCCGCCGAGGTCGAGGCCACCGTGTACTTCTGCTGCCTGGAGGCCATGCAGAACGCCGGGAAGTACGCGGGTGAGGGCGCGTCGGTGGTCGTCCGGGTCTGGGAGGAGGCCGGGGCGCTGCTGTTCGAGGCCGCCGACGACGGCGTCGGATTCGACGTGACCGCCCGGCGGAACGGCGTGGGTTTCACCAACATGAACGACCGCCTGGGGGCGGTCGGGGGCACCCTGCGCGTCGAGTCCACCCCCGGCCGGGGGACACGGGTGCGGGGGACGATCCCGCTCTCCGAATAGCGCCCCCGCCCGGCGCGGGCGCGCGCCGGGCGAGCGTCGTCGTGTCGGGCCGCCACCCGGCGGGTACATGGACTCCAGGCCGTGTTCACCGCGGGCGCGGCCGTCCGGCCCTTCGGAGGACCATGGCCTCGGAGAGCAAGAAGACGGTCCTCGTGGCGGCGGGGGCCAACCTGCTGATCGCGCTGTCGAAGTTCGTGGCCGGCGCGATCTCGGGGTCGGCCGCGATCCTCGCCGAGGGCGCGCACTCCTTCGCCGACACCGCGGACCAGGTGTTCCTGCTGGTCTCGTTGAAGATGGGGGATCGTCCGGCCGACGAGGAGCACCCCTTCGGCTACGGCAAGGAACGGTTCTTCTGGGCGTTCATCGCGGCCATGGGGATCTTCATCCTGGGCGCGGGGTTCTCGTTCCTCCAGGGCATCGCCGGGCTGATCGCGGGCGGCAGGGAGGACTCGGCCGGCTACCTCGCGGCCTACGCGGTGCTGGTGGTCGCGGCCCTCGCCGAGGCCACGTCGTGGCTCCGGGCGTACCGCCAGACGCGGTCGCAGGCCCGCGAGCAGGGGATGGGGTTCCGGGAGTTCGTCCGGGAGAGCAAGGACCCCACCGTGAAGACCGTCCTGCTGGAGGACTCGGGCGCGCTGGCCGGCATCGCGATCGCGTTCCTGGGCGTCGGCCTGTCCCAGGTCACCGGCATCCACGCGTTCGACCCGATCGCCTCGCTGCTCATCGGCTGCCTGCTGGCGTACATCGCGTTCCGTCTCGGGAGGAACACCAAGGGCCTGCTGTTGGGCGAGGCCGCCCGGGGGGAGGACCGGGAGAAGATCCGGAGGGCCATCGAGGACCACGAGGGGGTCGAGCGGGTCATCGAGCTCCTCACGATGGCGCTCGGGCCCGAGTCGCTGATGGTCGCCGCTCGGGTCGACCTCGGCGACGGGATGAACACGGACCAGGTCGAGCAGATGGCCGACCGCATCGACCACGACGTGCGCGAGGCCGTGCCGTCCGTGACGCACTTCTTCCTGGACCCCACGCCGCCTCATGGCGCGGAGCGAGAGCTCGCCCAGGGCGGGCGGGGTCGCCTCGCGTCGTAGGACATCTGGGGGGTTCCTCGGCCGGGCTCCGACTGCTAACGTCCGCGCCGACTGCAGGGCGGGAGGAGGAGGCACCGTGGCTACGTTCACGTCGTCCACGTTCGGTAAGTACACGGGTGGCTGGCTGATCGGCACCGCGATCTTCGAATTGGTGCTGTCGGCCGGCTTCTTCGTCTTCGGGTTGTCGTCGGGCATCGCCGGGCTCACCATGACCGGGGTGATCCTCGGCATCGTGGGGATCGTCCTGCTGGTGTTCGGGATCGGTTCGCGGAAGAAGGCCGCGGAGGCCGACCGCATCGACCAGACCGGCCTGGCGGGGACGGCCCAGATCACCGGCATGACCCAGACCGGTATGTACCTCAACAACAACCCGCAGATCGGGTTGAACCTCATGGTGGCCGTCCCCGGCCGGAACCCCTACCCGATCGAGGTCAAGCAGTTCATCCCGCTGATGCTGCTGGGCTCGCTGTCGGTGGGGCGGACCCTGCCGGTGAAGGTGGACCAGCAGGACCCCGGCAAGGTGGTCATCGACTGGGACGGCGGCGCCCAGGTGACCGGTGGCATCGGGCAGTGGGGGGGAGCCATGCCGGGAGCGGCGATGCCGATGCAGGGCGGCGTGATGCCCGGCGGCGTCATGGTCACGCCGGCGGTGGTGACCACCAGCGTGAACGTCGCGAGCCAGGGGAACGTCGACCAGCTGCGGGCGCAGCTCGCCGCCACTGGCCTCGACGGGACGGGGACCATCCTGCAGGCCCAGGACATGGGTGTGGCCATCGGCGCCAGCAAGCTGTTCTCCGTGCAGATGGCCGTGAACGTCCCGGGGAAGGCGCCCTACCAGGAGACGAGTGCGGCGGTCGTCCCCGCCGACGACGCCCCGAAGCTCGTCACCGGGGCGAACGTCCCCGTGAAGGTCTCGTCCGACAATCCCAGCCTCGTCATGATCCAGTGGGACCGGATCTGATCGGGCCTACCAGGCGCTGATCGAAACGGCGGAGACCCCGCCCGCGCTGGGGTCTCCGCCGTGTCGATCCGGCCCCGTGGGCCGTGGCGTTCGAACCTGTAGATCGACGAGTTGGTCGGGGCTCAGCCCTGCAGCCGCTCGCCCGTCTCGAGCAGGGTCTTCAGGTCGCTGAGGACCCACGCCCAACCGCCGCCGGCCCCCTCGGCCTCGCGCTCGCCGGCCGACAGGGCGGCCACCTTCGGGGCGCCTTCGAGCTCGTGGATGAGCGTGAGCTTGCTCACGCCGGCCCCGCTCTCCTCGATCTCATATGTCAGGCGGGTGAATCCCTCCGCCTCGGTCTCCCGGTCCATGAGCATCCGCCAGGTCTGGACGAGCCGGCGCGGCGGATCGGCCTCGATCACCTCGCCGTCGACCATCACCTCCGGAGTCGCGAACCCCATCCGGATTCCCGCCTCCTTCATGGCCTCGGTCGTGGGCACGCGGTACGAGCCGCCGGGGCGCAGCTCGTACTCCACCCGCCCGCCGAACCCGTACCGCTCGGTCCACTCGGGCTTCGTGATGGCGTCCCAGATGGCCTGGGGCGTCGCCTTGATGTACACCCGGTAGACCTGGGTGGTCTTCGTTTCGGTCATGGTCGTCATCCCGTCTCCTTCTCGAGCTCGCTCTTGAGCTCTGCCAGCGCCGAGACCTGGCGCTCCCGATACTTGTCGATCCACCGGTCGTGGATCAGTCGGATCGGCACGGGGTTCAGGAAGTGCAGCTTCTCCCGGCCCGACCTGCGGGTGACGACGAGGCCCGCGTCCTCCAGGACGCGCAGGTGCTTCATGGCGCCGAAGCGGGACATCTCCAGCTCGGACTCGAGCTCCGTGAGCGTGCGGCCGTCGCGCTCGTAGAGGCGGTCGAGCAGGAAACGCCGCGTCGGGTCCGCCAGCGCCCGGAACACGCGGTCATCGTCGGTCATGCCGGGAGAATAGGTGACCTGTTGGTCACATGTCAAACTGAGGCCGTTCACCGGGACGGACGGGTTCAGCTCGGGCAGTTTGCCGTGGCGGAGTCGTTGGCCACCTTGCACGCGGACTCGTCCACGGCCACGAAGGCCGCCGCGGGGACCCGCTTGAGCTGGTCGAGCAGGGTGTTGGTCCACCGGGAGTCGCGAGTTCCCTGGAAGTACCAGTCGGAGCCGTTGTCGGCGAGGATCAGCCCGTAGTGCTTCATGGCGCGCAGGATCACCCTCGCGTTCCGGCTGAACCCCGCGAGGCTGAAGCTCGCCTTCAGACGGAACCGCGCGCCCAGGGGCGGGTAGCGGGGAGCCGTGAGATCGCTGGCGTCGTGACGCGCCGGCCACAGGTGCGAGTCGCGGGTGAGGTCCGCGGTGAACCGGATCGCGTGGCCGATGAATCCGGCCCGGACCTCGTCGAACCGGACCAGGCCGGGGAAGATGGGGAGGCCGGCCGCGTCCGCGGAGGTCCACCCGTCCGGCCGGAGATGGTTGGCGCCGAGATCGAACGCCGCGCCGCTCCCGGCCTTGGGGTGGCCGCCGTTCCAGTACGCCCGGTACAGCTCGTAGAGCGTGCACGTGTCCTTGTCGACAATCAGGGCGTGGCGGTCCCCGCCCGAGCTCTGCCCGCCCTCGATGGGCGTCTTCGGGCCGAACGGGTAGGGGACGTCGTCGCTCTCACCGGCGTACTGGAACTTGATCCGGTGCGTCGGCGTGTCGCCGTCGACGACGACGAACGGCATGCCGTAGCCGGGCGGACCGAAGTCCGGGTGCAGGTCGGTCGACGACGCGTGCATCGTCTTCTTCCAGACGCCCGACAGCGGGTTGACGGGCAGCTTCGAGATGTCGGTGTTCCAGACGTTGTCGGCCGGGAACACCGAGCAGCTCGTTCCCGGGACCGCGTGCCGCCCCGCCGCGGCCGCGACCGGCTCGCCGGCAGCGACCGGGAACGCGACGGCCATGCACGCCACGGCGGCCGCGAGCCGGAGCCGGAGTGCCGCGTGGCGAAGCGGGCGTCGCATGTGCCGCACACTATCCACCGAACCACCATCGGCCCGGTGGCGGGCCGAACTTGACCCGGCGGGTCGCGGCCCCGGCGGGTTGACCAACGGCCGCCGGTTCCGGATGATCCCCGATCGTGCCCGGCCGCGAGGGTCGGGCCCTCGACCAGGCGGCGCCGGCGGGAGCCGGAGGAAGGAGCGCACCGTGAACGCGAGGATTACCTGGACCCAGTGGCAACTCGACGTGATCGACCAGCTGGAGGCGGCCGCGAAGCAGGCGGCGTCGACCGTCGGCCCGATGCTGAAGTCCAGCGCGGGGTTTCGCGGCGGCTACTGGATGGCGGACCGGAGCACCGGGCTGTTCGTGGGCCTCACGTTCTGGGACACGATGGAAAACATTCAGGCCTACGAGGCCTCGACGGCGGAGATGCGCGCGGCCGTCTCCCAGGGCCAGCCCCAGCAGACGATCGGCCATTACGAGATCTACGACCAGATCCTCCCCGGGTAGCCCGCGACTGAGGTTCCGCTCCCGTCCGGCCAGCGGTGCCGCCGGCGGGAGCGGACCGGGCTCAGGCCAGGAACCTGGCGACCTCGAGATCGCCCGGACCCTGGGACGTGCTGCCCACCGCCACCGGACGGTCGTTCCCCTGGACCGCGATGCCGGCGGCCAGCGCGCCGCCGCCCTCCACGGCCAGTCCGTCGCCGGCGAAGGTGGTGTCGGGAGCTCCGGCCGCCGTGAACCGGAACACGCCGAACCCCGTGCCGTTCCCGACCCGGCCGGACATCACGATCCGCCCGGTGCTGTCGCGGGCGACGCTGACGGGCTCCTCGTCGCCCCCGAAGTCTGCCTTCCGCAGGCCGCCGGCGCCGAACGACGTGTCCGGGACGCCCCCGGACGTCAGCCGGAGGAGGACGACGTCGCCCCCGGTGGAGACCCCCACCGCGTTCACCGCCCGGCCGATCGCCAGGATGCGCGACGAGGGCAACACGATGAGGTCGTTGGAGTAGTCGTCCTGGCCAGGCACCACGTTCTTGATCACGACGCCGTCGCCGCTGAAGGTGGTGTCGAGGGTGCCGTTCGGCTTGAGGCGGACCACGCACCACCGGCCGTCGCTGCCGTTGTAGGCCCACCCGGACCCCACGATCTTGCCGTCGCTCTGGATCGCAACGCCGGACATGCCGTCGTCGCCGCCGTGCGACGGGTCGAGGGTCTGCCGCCCGTCTCCGCTGAACGTCGTGTCGAGCGAGCCGTTCCCGTTCAGCCGGGCGAGCACCATGTCGGACTGGCCGTCGGCGGTCTTGTTCCCGTCGCCGACGATCAGGATCTTTCCGCCGGACATCAGCGCGCCGTTGAAGCCGGTGAGGTCGTCGTACCCAGGGAACTCGATGCGCTCTCGGCCATCGCCGCTGAAGGACAGGTCCCGCTTCCCGGAGGGCAGGTACCGCACGACAGCGAACCCGCAGGCGCTCGAGTCGTCGAGCTCGCACGCGTCGCCGACCACCACGAGCTTCCCGTCGCTCTGCCGGAGGATCGCGCGGGCGACATCGTGCCCCCCCAGGAAGTTGGTCGAGACGGCGCCGCCCGTCCCGAAGGCGGGATCCGGGTCTCCGTTGGACAGGAACCTGGCGACGCCGAAGTCGGCGTCGAAACGGGAGGGCAGCACCGTCGACCCGGCCGCGACGATCTTGCCGTCGGGCTGCAGCAGGGCCGCATGGCCGTGGGAGGCACTTGCGCCGCCGAAGTCCTGCGTCGCGATCCCGTCACCACCCCCGAAGCTGCCGTCGAGGTCGCCGGAGGCCGCCCAGGCCCGCAGTCCACCCCCCAGCACGAGCGCACTCCCCACCATCGCCGGGAGCGCCAACCGGACCATGCGACGAAGCGTCATTCATTCCCCTCCATCCGAGACCCGGCCGAGGATACCGGCGGGTCCAGGGGGAAGTCGAGAGCTGAGCGCCGAGACGCCGCCGGGGGTTGGCACGGACCTTGCACTGACCGTGGGTTGAGGGACACACTCTCGTCGGACAGGAGGGATTCGGTGTCGCTCACGGTCGCGCTCGACGTGACGCAGGAGCTCCGGATGTCTCCCTCGCCCGCGCTCGTCGCCTACGCGAGCCTCCTGGCCCTCTCGGGGATCGAGCTGGAACAGACCGTGGCCCGCGAGCTCTCCGAGAACCCCGCGCTGGTCGAGGACGAGGTGCACGTGTGCGGCGGCTGCGGACTCCCCGCCGACCCACCCTGCATCTACTGCACGAGCCGGCCCTCCCGGGCGAGTCTCCGCGACCCGGACGACCCCCCGACCGGGCCGGCGGCCGTCTCGACGGAATCGTTCGCCGAGCGGCTGCTCCGGGAGCTCATGCTCGTGCTGCCGGCGCGGGACGCCGGGATCGCCGCCGCCGTCGTCGCCAGCCTGGACGACAGGGGATACCTCAGGGAAGGGATCCAGGAGCTGGCGCGCATCGCCGGCGCAGACCCGGCGTCCGTCGAGCGCGTCGTCCGGACCCTGCGGGAGACCGGTCCCGTGGGCGTGGCCGCGAGGGACCTCCGAGACTGCCTCCTGCTGCAGATCGATCGGCTGGCCGGCGAAGGCAACTTCCATCCCGTCGCCCGCGCGGTCGTCGCCGATCACCTCGAGTCGCTCGCCCGGGGAGCCACGGCCTCCATCGCGCGGCTGCTCGGCGTGTCCGTTGCCGACGTCGCGGACGCCCGCGAGTACATCCGGCGGGAGCTCCTCCCGCGTCCCGACGTGGACGACGAATCGGGAGCCGGCGTGACGGCCCCGCCGGTCCAGCCGGACGTCGCGGTCCTGGGCCGCGCCGACCGGCCGGGGACGTTTCAAGTCGAGGTCCTCGAGGAGCGACGTCTCCCCCTCCGCGTGGACCCGGCGTTCCGCGGCGTCGCCCGCAGCGACCGGAAGATGTGCGAGCTGGTCAGGAGGGGCGACTTCCTGCTGGCCCGGCTCCGGGAGCGCTGGTCGACGATGCGGAGGATCACCGAGCACCTTGCGGACCGGCGGCCGGACCTGATGTCCGGCGATCCGGCCACCGACCTGCGCCTGACCCGCGCCGATGTCGCGGGGGAACTCGGTCTCAGTCCATCCACGGTGAGCCGCGCGACTGCCGAGAAGTACGTCCTCCTGCCGTCGCGCCGCGTTGTCCCCTTCGGCGCGTTCTTCGACGGCTCGCTCGGGATGCGCGCCCGCCTTCGGGACATCATCGCCGCGGAGGACCGGCCCCTCAGCGACGCGGAGCTGTCCGAGCGGCTCCGCCGAGCCGGTCACCGCGTCGCGAGACGGACGGTCGCCAAGTACCGCAGCCGCCTCCGGATCCTTCCCAGCACGTATCGCTGAGCCCAGGCGTCACCGGAAATGCCCCGTCCCCGTCGTGCGCCGCCGGCCCGCTCCAAATGAGGCGAAGGTCGCTTCGTCCTGGCGAGGCGCGGATCCCCCGAGCCGAAGCGTCGTTCGCGTCCCCCCCCGACGTCGATCGCCGAGGCAGCCCGGCACGGAACGTGCACCGATGGGGACAGCGACGCGGATCGACGGATCGAGGAGGTGAGGGCGTGGCCATGGCAACGCGGCGCCGACGGCCGGGGCGCCGCCCGGAGGGCGCGGGAGGTATGGATGCACGACATCGGACGGACGCAACTCGAGCACGGGCAGGTCGGAGAGTTCGAGGGCCCCGGCGAGTTCGAGGGCTCTGAGTTCGAAGTCGGCGAGTTCGAGTCGCCCGCCGAGCTGGAGAGCCCGCTCGGCGAGATGCAGGAGATCGAGCTGGCCTCGGAGCTCCTCGAGGTGTCGAGCGAGCAGGAGCTCGAGCAGTTCCTCGGGAACGTGTTCGGGGCGGTCGGGCGGGCCGCGGGGAACTTCATCCGCTCGGACACCGGCCGGGCGCTCGGGACCATCCTCAAGGACAGCCTTCAGAGCGCCGCGAAGCAGGCCTTGCCGGTCGTGGGCCGGGCCATCGGCGAGCGCGTGGGCGGGTACGGGGACATCGGCGCCAGGGCCGGGGCAGCGGCAGGCACGCTGCTCGGCTTGGAGCTCGAGGGCCTCTCGGGCGAGGACCGCGAGTTCGAGATCGCCCGCCAGCTCGTGCGGTTCGTGAGCGCCGCGGCCCGGCGGGCGGTGGCCGCGCCGGCGCACCTGCCGCCCTCCGCGGTGGCGCGGCTGGCCGCCCGCAGCTCGGCGCGGATCTACGCGCCCGGTCTCCTGCCGCGGCTCCAGGGTCGCTCGACGCGCGCCTGGCCGCGTGGGGGCCGCTGGATCCGGAGAGGTCGAACGATCGTGCTGTACGGCTCCTGACGAGGTCACCGGGAGAGAGGAGGAGGCCCATGGGCATGCAGGGTGCGGAGCTGACGGAATTCGGGGAGTTCGAGGGAGGCGAGTTCGAGGGCGGAGAGTTTGAGGGAGGAGAGTTCGAGGGCGGCGAGTTCGAGGGAGGCGGCGAGTTCGAGGGAGGCGAGTTCGAGGGCGGCGGCGAGTTCGAGGGCGGCGAATTCGAGGGCGGCGGCGAGTTCGAGGGAGGAGAGTTCGAGGGCGGCGGCGAGTTCGAGGGAGGCGGCGAGTTCGAGGGAGGCGAGTTCGAGGGCGGCGGCGAGTTCGAGACCGAGCAGTTCCTCGGCGGGATCCTCGGGTCGATCCTCGGCGGCGAGCTGGAGTCGCCGCTCTCCGGCGCCCAGGAGGTCGAGCTGGCCTCCGAGCTGCTGGAGATCAACAACGAACAGGAGCTCGAGCAGTTCCTCGGCAACGTCTTCAAGCGCATCTCGCGCGGGGTCGGCGGCTTCATCAAGTCACCGATCGGGCGGGCCCTTGGCGGCGTGCTGAAGAGCGTGGCGAAGAAGGCCCTGCCGGTCGTGGGCGGGGCGCTCGGGTCGATGATCGCGCCGGGGATCGGCACCGCACTCGGCAGCAAGCTCGGATCCATGGCGGGCGGCCTGTTCGAGGTCGAGCTGGAGGCCATGCCGGCCGAGGCGGCCGAGTTCGAGGTGGCCCGGCGCTTCGTCAACCTCGCTGCCGCGTCGGCGAGGAACGCGGCGCTGGCCCGGCCGCGGCCCGGCATCAGCCCCCAGGCGGTGGCCCGCGCCGCGGTGGCGGCAGCGGCGCGCTCCCACGCGCCGGGCATCTACCGGTCGATGGTCCGCTCCCTGGGCGGTCCGGTCGTGCCGCGGCGTCCGATGGGAGTCGGCGTTCGCCGGCCGGCGATGCTCGGCCGGTACGGCTACCGGAGCCCCTCCCGTCGGGTCGGCGCCCCCTACCGGCGGGGCTACGGACGCCGGATGCCGAGGTACGCCTACCGGGGCGCCCCCTACGCCCGGCGCCGCGCGGGCTACGGGTACGCGCCGTCCGCGCGCCGGCGCTGGTACGGGCCCGGGTACGGCGGCTGGTACGGCGGCCCGTCGACCTGGGGCGGCGGGGGGCCGGCGGACGGGTCCGGCGGGGGTCAGGGGTCCGGCACGTGGGTCCGTCAGGGCAACCGGATCATCGTCTACGGGGCCTGACGCGTGTCCACCGACGGCCTGTCCACGTGGATGCTGGAGCGCGAGGCCCGCGCGCTGCTGGCTCGGCTGGATCGGGTGAAGCCGTTTGCCCTCCAGGAGACGATGCTGCCCGCCGCGGCGCTGTCGCCCGAGGCCCAGACGGCCATCGAGCTGTACCTGATCGGCGGGAGGCGGACGCTTCGACGCCAGATCCTCCGGTACCTCAGGTGGCTGCGGGGCCACGGGCGCGGCGCCCGGCCGAGCGAACAGCAGCGGCGGTACACGTTCCTCCGGCTCCGGTTCAACCTGGCGTTGTCGCAGCTGGATCTGTTCTCCGACGCGATCACGCAACGAAGCGAACACGAGACCGGGCTGTGGCTGTCGGGTCTCGACGTGGCGGTCCAGGACGCCCTCGACCTGCCCGGGGGGTACTTCCGCGCGCCACCGGCCGTGTGCTACCTGCATCGGGGGCTGGGCGGCGCCATCCGCCGTGCGCGGACCCGCCTGCCCGGGGGAGGTGAGAACCCTGTGTCGATCATCCGCATCCCTCGGGAGCGCATGATCGGCTACATACGGGATTTCCTCCTCCCTGATCCACGAGGCCGGTCACCAAGCGGCTGCGCTCCTCGGGCTGGTCGAATCGCTCCGCCCGGAGATCCACCGGGCCGGCCTCGCGGCGGCGGGGCCGGAGCGGCTCGCATGGCGCATGTGGGAGCGATGGATCTCGGAGGTCGTCGCGGACCTGTTCTCCATCGCCCGGGTCGGCGTCTCGTCGACCATGGGCCTCATCGGATTGGTGAGTCTGCCGCGCGCGTTCGTGTTCCGGATGTCGGCGGACGACCCCCACCCCTTCTCGTGGATTCGGGTCCATGTCTCATGCGCGTTCGGCGAAGCCCTGTACCCCGACCGGCAGTGGCGCCGTCTGGCGAGCGTCTGGACCTCGTTCTATCCGGCAGAGGGACTGCCGGCGCAGCGCCGTCGGGTGCTCCAGGCCCTGCTGGCGACCATGCCGGCGTTCGTCCGACTGGTCCTGGGACACCGTCCCGGCACGCTCCGGGGACGCACCGTCGGCGATGCCGTCCGGACCGCGGACCGCACACCGGATCGGCTGATCCGCCTGTACGCGCAGTGGACCGCAGACCCCCGGGCGGTCCGCCGGACCCGCCCAGCGCTCGCCTTCGCCGTGGTGGGCCAGGCGAGGGCCCGGGGACTGATCACGCCGGAGGGCGAGGACCGCTTGCTGGGACGGCTGATCTCCTACTGGGCGCTCGAGAGCACGCTCCGGGCAAACGCCGCGCTGGCGGCGCGGGCGGGCGCTCAGCCGGCCCCGGGTCTGGTCGGCCCGTACGGCCGTGCCTTCGTCCGGCGGAGAGCGATCCCGCCGGGCGGAGGCGGGGGGACGGTCAGGAGGTCGCCGCCCGGGATCCACGGCGGGCGGCCGGCGGGGGCCCGCCCGATGGTGCGGATCGGCCGGAGAGCTGGATCCCGGCCCTGAGGTGAGGAGGTAGCGAGATGGCCGGCACGATCACCAGGACGCCGGAGGAGCTGCTCGCCCTCGCCATCGACGAGGTCGAGGCGGCGGAGGCGATCCTGGAGGAACGGAGGAAGGAACAGGCGACGGCGCGGAAGCGGGCCGATTCGACGACCGGGCTCAACGGAGCTGCTCAGCGCCAGTGGAGGAACGCGGAGGCCCGATTCCGGGTCCTGGCCGAGGGCGTGGAGCTCTCCGACGCCGATGCGAAGGCCCTCCAGGCGAAATACGACGAGACCCGCGAGGCTCACGATGCCGTGACGAGGGAGCTCGCCCAGGCCGAGGCGACGCACGACTCGATCAAGCGCGCCCGAGACGCCCTCGCATCGGTCGTCAAGGCGGCGAGGCAGTGGAACGCGAGCGCGAAGAGGGCCACCACGGTGGTGGCCACGTCCGCGAAGCACACCGACTCCGCCGCGACCGCTGCTCCGGCCGGTGCGCAGAAGACGGCGCTCGCGAACTCGGCGGGAACCCTTCGTGAGCAACAGGAGGCACTCGACGCGCACCTGGTGGAGCTCGCCGAGTGGCAGAAGGGGCTTCGGGACGCGGAGGCGGAGCTCAAGGCCGCGGCCCCCGATCCGGCGAAGCTCAGAGGGCTGCGCGCCAGAGAGGAGCGACTCGACCGGCAACTGGCCGCCGCCCACGACGCGCTGCAGGCGAAGGCGCCCGGGGCCAGCCCGGCCGAGATCCAGGAGGCCAGGAAGGAGTTCGAGGCAGCCGAGCGGGCGCTCGTCGAGGCGCCGGAGGCGGAACGCCGGGCGCACGCCGAGCTGCGCCTGGCGGAGGAGGCGCTCGCGGAGGCGGAGGAGCACCACAAAGCGACCCTCGAGGTCCTGAGCGAGGCGGAGCAGAAGTTCGTAGAGCGCATCGACGTCAGCGAGCCCGACTCCGCCGGGCTGGTCCTCGCCGAGGCGAGGCTCCCGCGCCCGATCCCGGCCGGCTACGAGCTCCAGTGGACCGTCGAGGCGGGCGGCCTGCTCGAGGACGTGGGGTCCCGGGTCCGGATCGACGCCCGGGCGGTGCCGACCGGGACGTACGTCGTCGAAGCGCACCTGCGCCGGAAGTAGCGGGCGGAGCCCGCGAGGGACGGAGGAAGGAGAGGCACATGACTAAGGCGATGTTCAAGGCGCCGGGCGGCCGGCCGCGGCAGCCCGTGGAGGTGACGATGCGCCGGGCCGACGTGACGCCCACGCCGGACCAAGCGCTGTGGGTCGTGATCCGCAACAGCGCGGAGGCGCTGGCCTTCGAGAACTACGCGGCGTTCATCGAGCCGATCATGTGTGGCTCGCCGCCGCCGCGCGCACAGGGACAGTTCGACCACATCCGGGCGAAGCGCCAGCTCCCGTTCCCGGATGTGGAGCCGTACCGGCTGCTGAAGATCGCCACCGAGGTCTTCATGATGGCGCACTGCGGAGTGGTGATCGGCGAGTCCGACGACAACCTCGGCATCTCGGTCAACACGAGGTTCGAGGACGCCGACTTCGGAGTGCTGACCTCGGACGTGGGGGTCGCCGAGGAGGAGGAGCTCCGGCTGCTCCGGCCGACGGCGTCGGCCCCCGATGTCGACTCCCAGTGGCTCGGGTACCTCCGGGCCGTGGGCCAGCACCGAACGATCCCGTACCTGCACGACGTCGTCCAGCTGAAGCTCGGCGACGTCCCGATCCACGGCCGGAGGGCGTACGGAGCCCGCCAGTGCTACGGGATCCTCCGCTCGAAGCTCACCCGGCCGTGTCTGCTCGAATTGCTCTGGAACTACTGGCTCGAGGAAGGCATGTTGGTCCAGACCACGAACGCCATGAGCTGGCGGTTCCAGAACCGGCGGGGCCCCGCGGAGCGCGACCCGCTCGCGATGCTGGAGATCGACCCGCTCCGCGGACTGAACAACCTGCTGTGGGGCTGGGTGCAGGACGAGGAGCACCGGCTCACGATCCCCCGGCGGGCCTACGAGTACGACCACGAGTACGGCCTGAAGCTCATCGGAAAGGCGATCCCCGCGATCCGGGGCGCGGACTCGCGGTCCCGGTTCCTCGAGGCGTTCCACACGCTCCTGATGCTGTGCTCGATCTTCTACAAGGAGGACGACGACACGACGGTGGTCGCCGACGGGTTCCCCGTGCTGAACGGCCTACGGGAGGTCCATCTCCAGCTGACTCAGGGCGCCCACAACCAGTATGGCGACCTCCCGTGGACCGCGCGGCAGGAGTTCCTGATGCAGCAGTGGATCCTGGCCCGCCCGGAGATGCGGGAGTTCCTGCCCCGGCGGATCATGGTCGACTACCCGGAGCCCTGGATGGACTCGGTCGAGACCATGAAGAGCCTGCAGGCGTGGACGGACACGTCGATCCTGCACTTCCGGGACCTCGCGATCTTCGGGGAGAAGATCCTTCTCTCGATCCGATACGGGGCCTGGACGGGCCAGATCCACCCCGAGAGCGCGGCGAACTGGGCCCGGTACTGGCGCCCGGAGGTCCAGGGTTACCTCCATGCCTATCGCGCCGCGACCGGCGTGGACCTGGCCGCGAGCACCGTGACGGGGCAGGTGAACGCCACGATCCCGGCCGTGCTGCTCCGCAAGCGGCTCCCGAAGCAGGTCTCGTCCGACGGGTCGCGGGTGGGTGTGCGGACCTGATCGCGGCGCGAGCCGTGATCGACCTCACTTCCTCCCTGTACCTCGGGATGCGGCACGGTGGCGAGCGCGTGCCTCCGTGGGCGGAGCTCACGACCGGCCGGCCGGCCGCGCTGGCCGAGGCGCCCGCGGCGCGTGAGGTGGGGAGCCGGGTGGCCGGGCTCATCGGGACGACGGCGGCGACCGTGGCGCCCTCCACTCTGCACGCGTTTTGGGACCTGTTCGTCGCGATGGGGGCCAGGACGATCCTGGTGGACGAGGGGACCTACCCGATCGCGTCGTGGGGCGCGGAACGGGCGCGGTGCGCCGGGGCGAAGGTCAGGAGGTTCCGACACCACGACCCGGCATCGCTTCGGCGGGCACTGGCCGAGGCCGGCGACCCCCGATCCGTGTTCGTGCTGACCGACGGCCTGTGTCCCGGCTGCGGCGGCGTGGCTCCCGTCGGTGACTACCTGGCGGTCGCCCGCTTCCAGCCCGGCACCGTGGTCGTGGACGACACGCAGGCCCTCGGCATCTTGGGAACTCCGGCGCCCGGGCATCCCTACGGCCGGGGAGGCGGCGGCGTCGCGCGCTGGACCGGCGTCGGGGACGCGGGTCTGATCGTCGTGGCCTCCCTCGCCAAGGGGCTGGGGGTTCCGGTCGCCGCCGTGGCCGGCAGCCGGGCGGCGGTTCGACGATACGAGTCGAGGAGCGCGACCCGGGTCCACTGCAGCCCGGCCTCGAACGCCCATCTCAACGCGGCCGTCCGGGCCCTCGGAGCCAACGCCCGGGTGGGGGACGCGCTCCGGCGGCGCCTCGCACGGCTCGTGACCCGGTTCCGCGCCGGCGCCTCGGCGCTCGGCGTGCCCCTCTCGGAGGGCCTGTTCCCGCTCCAGTCCGTCCGGTCGGAGCCCGGCCTCGACCCCCAGGCCACCCACCGGGGCCTCCTCGAGCTCGGGGTCCGCACGGTGTTGCATCGGCCGAGGTGCGGCCGGGGGCTGGCGGTGTCGTTCATCGTCACCGCCGGTCACCGCGAGGCCGAGATCGACCGGACGGTCGAGGCGCTCGGGATCGTGGTGGCCTCGGGGGGGCGAGCCCGTCCGAGGGCCGGGCGGACGGCCCAACCGAGGGCCCGCAGGCGGGCGGTCGCGGGATGATCGTCGACAGCCACTGTCACGCAGGCCAGGGGGACGGCCTCACCGGGCCCTGGGACACGGACGCGCCCCTCGGGGCCTACCTCCGGCGGGCCGCCCGGGCCGGGATCGGCCGGACGGTGCTGTTCGCGGCATTCAACTCCGACTACCGCCGGGCCAACCGGGAGGTGGGCCGCATCGTGGCCGCCCGGCCCGACCGGTTCTTCGGCTACGCCATGGTGGACGCCAAACGGGACGCCGGCCGGATCCGGGCGATGGTGACCGAGGCGGTGACGGGCTGGGGGGCGTGCGGGATCAAGCTGCACCGCCACGACTCCCGGATCACCCGTGAAGTCTGCGAGGTGGCCGGGTCGCTGGAGCTTCCGGTGCTCTACGACGTGATGGGGGAGGTGGCCACCGTCGACCTCGCGGCGCAGCAATACGAGCAAGTGCAGTTCATCGTCCCCCACCTCGGGAGCTTCGCCGACGACTGGCGCGCGCAACGGCAGACGATCGACCTCCTGGCGCGGGCCCCGAACGTGCACGCGGACTCCTCGGGGATCCGACGCTTCGATCTCCTCGTCGAGGCCGTCGGCCGGGGCGGGGCCCACAAGCTGCTGTTCGGGACCGACGGCCCGTGGCTCCACCCGGGCGTCGAGCTGGCGAAGGTCCGGGCCCTCGGGCTCCCTCGGGACCAGGAGTCCCTGGTGCTCGGCGGGAACTGGCTTCGGCTCACGGCCGCGGCCAGGGCGCGCCGCGATTCCGGTCGGCGACCGGGGGGTCCCGGGCCGTTCATGCCGGCGATGGCGGCTGGCCGCCTCCCTCGCCGGTGGCGCCCTCGGCCCCCCGCCCCGGTGAACGGCCGCGGCGACCCGTGGGCGGGCGATCCGTTTCCGGATGCAGGCGACGCGGCACCGTCTCGGCAGAACGGAAGCTGAGGCTCCCGGAGGACCTCCGGAGCTGCAGGGCCCGTTCCGTGACCCCCAGCAGCCCGGACGCGCGGCGAAGGTTGCCACCCTCCGACGCGACAGCGGCGCCGACGGCCGCCTGGCGTGCGACCCGCCCGATCTCGCGCAGCCCCACCCCCATCGCGACGGCGTGCTCGACGGCCTCCTCGAAGGGCCCCTGCCACCAGGTGTGGGCATCGGCCCCGCCCTCCGGGCGTTCGCCCTCGGGGAGGCTGCCCACACTGATCGGGCCCTCCCCCACATACCGGGCGGCGATCCGGGCCACCAACAGGCGCAGCTCCCGGACGTTGCCGGGGTAGTCGCGGTGGACCAGGTAATCGGCGACGGCCGGGTCGAACCTGGGACGACGGAGCCCGGGGATCTGCTCCGACAGGAAATGCAGGGCGAGGGGCTGGATGTCCTCCCTGCGCCCTCGGAGGGGAGGGAGCTCGCAGCTCCAGGCGGCGATCCGGTGGTACAGGTCGGCGCGAAAGTCGCCCCGGTCGATGGCGTCCCGGAGGGGGCGGTTCGTCGCGCACACCAGCCGGAACCGCGTGTCGCGCCAGGTGTCGCTTCCGACGCGCTTGTACATGCCCTCCTGGATCACCCGTAGGAGCTCCGCCTGGAGTGGTGGCGGGAGCTCGCCGATCTCGTCGAGGAAGAGCGTCCCCCCGTTCGCCCTGGCGAAGGCCCCGTCCCGGGCCGCGACCGCCCCGGTGAATGCGCCCCGTTCGTGGCCGAAGAACTCGCTGCCCGACAGCGTGGGGACGACGGTGGTGCAGTCGACCACGATGAACTCACCCTTGTCGGGCCGCCGGTCGAGCGCATGGATCAACCGGGCGACGAGCTCCTTCCCGGTTCCGCTCTCGCCGGTGAGCAGCATGGAGGTCTGGGTGAAGGCAGCCACCTCGACCACCTCCCGCAGCATCGCGACCCATCTGGGGCTCTCGCCCACCAGCGTTCGGCGGACCGTGTCCGAGCGAACGAGGCGATCGACCTCGGACCATCGGGCGACCCGGGCCGCGACGTCATGCGCCGGCGGATTGCGGTGATCCCATCGCACCACGTCCGATGCGCCGGACCGCAGCAGCGACCAGGCGTCCGCGTTCTCGAGCGTCGCGTCAGGCAGCGCGATCGCCAGCACGCGCTGCCTGCCCCACGCGCCGGCGTCGCGCAGCTCGTCGAGCACCTCGAGGGTCAGACGGTCGAACACGACGAGGCACGGGTCCGCGGGGAGTCCTGGCTGTCCCCACGGCGTGTCGAGCTCGATGGCGAGGTCGGCGCTGGCGAGTTCCGCGACGATCCGTTGCTGGAGGGAGGACGCGGCGTTTCCCAGGAGCCGGAGACGGGCGCGAGTGGACACGGGCTCTCGAGTCACCCCGTGCCGGGGAGTCCGTCCGCTGCCCTTGGTATGCGGTGGGGAGAGGTATGAGGGTTGCCCATCGGCGCCGTCCCCCCTGGGAGCAGCTGTTGCGGCCCCCTCGTACCTTCCGGCGCGATCCTCCGCCCACCGACCATCGGATGTCAAGACAGGTTTGTCCCACCAAAGAACGTTCTCGGATCGGTCACCTCGCACTCATTCCACCGCGGGCGGGAAGAGCGGACTGCCGTTCGCTGGCCCGCCTGGATTCGAACCAGGACTAACTGATCCAGAGTCAGTCGGGCTACCGTTACCCCACGGGCCAGTGGGAACCCGATGCTACCAGCGGGGTCTCGGGCGGTATCGGGGCGGGGGCAGCCGGGACGTAGTTCGGGCTCGGACCATGCGGACGACCTCGGCCGGGGATCGTCGGTGCGGCGGCGGGTGTCAGGTGCCTATGCCTCGTCCGCCGAACGACAACGGCCGAGATCAGCGAGACTCTCGGCATGGATGTTTTCGATGCTGTCCGGACCGTCCTCGCCACCCGACGATATCGCGCAGACCAAGTGCCGGAGGAGGTCATCCAGCGGATCGTCGAGGCCGGCCGCCTGACCGGCAGTGGCGGGAACGCTCAGCCATGGCACTTCGTGGTCGTGACGGACCGCGACACGATCCAGCGGATGGGCCGCATGCTGAGGACCGGGCCGTACGTGTCCGGAGCGCCGCTCGCCGTCGTCGTGGCGGTCGACAGGTCGAGTCGTCTGGCCGAATCGGACGCCAGCCGGGCCATTCAGTCCATGATCCTCACGGCGTGGGGAGAGGGCGTCGGGTCGAACTGGGTGGGGTTCGGCGGGCTGCAGGAGGTGGCATCCGTTCTGAGGATCCCGGACTACCTCGACGTCCTGGCCGTGCTCCCGTTCGGGTATCCGGTCAGCGCCGAGGCGCACGGGAGGAAGGCTCGGAAGGCCGCGGGAGAGATCGCGAGCCGCGAGGTTTACGGGCAGCCGTTCCAGTGAGCCGACGACGACTTCACCGCCCGGGGCGCGTTCTCGTTGAAGACCGGCAGCCACGGCTTTTCGGAAACGAACACACGCGGCCCCACCCGGCCCTCCGAGGCCGAGAACCTGGGCGTGACACGCGTGCTCGTCATCACCAGATTCGTGGTGGACGTCCAGCCGGCGCGAAGGTTGGCTAACGCCAGGCCGCGATGAGTCGCAGTCGTATGCGCTCGTCGGTCCGGCGGCGCGCCATCGGGTGCTCCTGCCGCTCCGCCAGTACGCCGGCGAAGGACTCGGCGAACTGACGGGTCTGCGGGTCCTGCCCGAGAAACGGGAGGAGCTCGGTGGTCAATCTCCGGGCACCCTCGTCCGGTGGGAACCGGCCATCCAGGATCTGTCTAGCACAGTCCACGGCTGGCTGCCGGGCATCGCGGACCGTGCGGTCGACCATCCCCTCGAATGTACGGCGTCCTCCCGAATTTCGGGCCTAAACGAAGGGTGAGAGAGTTCAAGCCGCTGATCCGCACAACTGCCCCGCGTGAGGTAATCATCCGACGACCACGAGGAGGTGGGAATGACCGCAAAGGCCGATTTCACGCCTGAGGAGTGGCAGGTCGTGTTAGAGGGTCCGCCCAGCGCCGGCATGATCGTCGTCACCGCACAGCGCCGGGGAGCCTTCCGGGAAACGATCGCGATGGCGAAGGCCTACGGGGAAGCGCGCAAGCAGCACGGAGGAACCGAGCTCCTCGACGAGATCGTCTCGGCGAAGCCCGAGATCGACCACACCCGGTATCGCTCGGCCGAGGAGCTCAAGGAGAATGGTCTGCGGCATCTTCGTGATGCGGTCGAGCTGCTGGCGCGCAAGGCGACCCCCGAGGAGATCGAGGACTACCGGCGCTTCGTCCTCACCCTCGCGGACAAGGTCGCGACGGCTCACCGGGAGGGTGAGGAGAGCATCAGCCCCGCCGAGCGAGCGGCCATCCAGGAGATTGCCTCCAGCCTCGGGGCGGCGGTCTAGAGCTCGCAGTTGCGGACGATATCGCGGCCGATGCCTCCGGAACACGCATCGCGCATCCGCCCGCCGTCGAGTCGATCGTTCCCCCGACCCCCAAAGAGGCGGTCGTTCCCCGCTCTTCCACGCATCGTGTCGTTGCCATCGCCACCCCATATGGCGTCGGCCCCGAGGTTCCCCACCAGAAGGTCGGCCCCTTCCTGACCGCGCAAGGCATCGCGTCCGAGGCCGCCGAAGATCGCGTCGGCCCCGGGCCCGCCCATCACCTGATCGTCCCCGGCACCGCCGACGATGATGTCGCTCCGTCCCTCTCCGGAGATGACATCGTTGCCCGCCCACCGCAGATCACGTCCCGGCGAGGCGTTCCGATCAGCGTGTCGGGGCGTGAGGAGCCCGAGACCGTGCAGGTGGTGGCCATCTCGCCAGCAAGGGCGTTGGAGTGGCCGCTGCTCGCCGACGAGCGGCTGGCGGAGACCGGTCCTCGAGGGCGGCCGTCTGAAGCGGAGGATGGGGAACCCACGGCGACGGCGATGGCGTTGTCCGAGTACCGACCGCCCAGCAGCGTCAAGTACATCAGGTGCGAGCCGGTGGGGTCGATCCTGGCGAAGAAGACATCCTCTTGGCCATCGAGGGTTCGGTCGTACGCCCTCTCCGTCGTGGGGAAGTCCGAGGACCAGGTGTTCCCCACGACGTACTCGCTCCCGTCCGCGCCGGCTGCCACCGACCATCCGGTCTCGTTGTCGGAGCCCTCCAGAAGCGCGGAGAAGACCACCCGTGGCGCGAGGTCAGCCGCTGCCCGAGTCCGCAACTTTCCGGGCACGTAGAGGCGCGTGTGAGTGCGGAAGCCTCGGATCCGCCCATCGAGATGAGGAGGACGAATAGAACAAGGCAAAGGGCGGAGCGCGCGGGGCGCATGGCGGTCTCCTGATCGTGGCCTGGCTCTCACAGGCACGATGCCGGTGTCATTGTGGCGATGACTCAGTTCGAGGGGGGCACACGCCCTCGCCGTAATTAGAGGCTCGGTTCGAAGCATCAGAAGTCCTCAAGGGTCGGGCCACGCGTGGGTCAAGAGGAACCACCCTCCCTTCGACAATGGATCGCTCAAATTGCCCCACGGGGAGGTCGGTATCAGAATCGACGAGCGATGGCGCAACGGACCCGACTCGTGCTCGTAGTCGTGGCCGTCGTTGGCGCGGTGCTCCTCCCTCAGGTCACGGCGCAGGCGGGCTATCGCACCTGGTCGACCCATGGCCCGGACGGTGGTGACATCTCCGCACTGGCAGTGGACACCGGGGACCCCTCCCGCGTCTATGCGGCGACCGTATCGGGGCTCTTCGAGTCGAGCGATGGGGGAAGGTCTTGGAACCGCGCGACTGTGGGGCTGCCCAAAATGTATTACGTCACGCGGCTTGCCCTCGCACCGTCCGACCCGAACGTCATGTACAT
The DNA here is from genome assembly GCA_045805265.1 of Actinomycetota bacterium. Classification (GTDB taxonomy): domain Bacteria; phylum Actinomycetota; class UBA4738; order UBA4738; family JACQTL01; genus JBJMLO01. The sequence goes on along the minus strand of JBJMLO010000008.1, from coordinate 123,833 downwards.
CCTCGTCAACGGATTCGGCCTGTATGGGTCCCTCGACCGAGGACAGACATGGAGATCGCTTTGGATACGTCGTGACGTTTGGACCGTCACGGTAGATCCCACTGACGCGGATGTCGTCTATCTGGGCACCAGGAAGCACTTGTTCAAGTCCGTCGACGGGGGCCAGTCGTGGAGCGTGCTCAGTGACCAGTTCGGCCTGTCGGGGGCCGATGCCCTGGCCGTCGCGCCCTCGGACCCGGCCGTGATGTACGTGAGCGCGGCAGGGTATTTGTACAGGAGTGACGACGGGGGGGTCACATGGAAGGCGTCGATAGGAAATCCGTACGCCAACTCCATTGCGGTCGACGCTCAAGATCCGGATCACCTCTATGTGGCGGAGTCGTCCGACGTCTACGAATCACGGGACGGGGGCGCCACATGGAGGTCCGTCTCCTCAGAGATGTCGTGGTTCCCGATCTTCGATCTGAAGATGACGTTGGACGATGCCAGCGTGCTGTACGTCGCCTCCGGCACAGGGGTGTTCAAGACGACCGATGGCGGGGACACCTGGGCTCGCGCCACCGATGGTCTCGCCGAGCCCGGCGTTACTATCGTCGCGCTCGCTCCCACGCTTCCGTCGATGATGTATGCCGCGGATCGATTCCACGGGATCTACCGAAGCGTCGATGCTGCGGGTCACTGGATCCGGGCCAGCAAGGGATTGGAGGTGACGGAGACCGGGCCGGTGGCCGTCGATCCGTCCAATCCCAACGTCGTGTACACGGGAGTGGTGGGCGGGGGATTCTTCGGGTCGGTGGACGGCGGTAGGTCGTGGCAGGCGAAGAACCGCGGGATACGACGCCTGCAGGGTATCGAGCGGGGGGTTTCGAGCATCCTTGTGAATCCGCGCTCACCGAGCGTGCTCTACATCGTCACCCCCTTGCACGTGTACAAGTCCACGAACCGCGCCGGGTCGTGGGTTGAGGCGGATCGGGGTCTCCCCGATCCGGATGACTTGGCGATGGATCCGGTCAGGCCCTGGATCTTGTACGCGGCCACCGAACAGGGCGTGTACAGAACCAGAGATGGCGGCTCGACGTGGATGTTGACCAGCACGGAATTCCAGCAGGAGACCTTGGCGGTCTCCGTGAACCCGGACCGACCACGCATCGTGCTCGCGGGTACGACCCCCGGCGGTATGTACCGCTCGACGGACGGTGGCTCGACCTGGTCTCCAGCAGAGGGGATTCCGGAGGGTCTTGGCATCGTCCTGTCGATTGCGGTGGACCGCGACGACCCCCGGATTGCATATGCGGCCGGCACGTCGGGTCTGTTCCGTTCTCGGGATTGGGGCCGCACCTGGCGGTACCGATCGCCCGTGCCCTACGCTGACGCGGTCGCCGTAGATCCCGCTCACCATCGGATCCTCTATGTCGCCACCCAGGGGGGGATGTACCGCAGCAGGAATAGCGGGCTGACCTGGCAGCGATTCAACACCGGTTTGACGAACCACTGGATGTCCGACGTCGCCCTGACCTCGTCGGGGCGCGTCATATTCGCCTCGTCGGGTCGCTTCGGCGAGGGAGGAGGCGGGGTGTTCTCGTACCGCCGCTGGTAGACGGCCCACCCGGCCAGCGGGGCCAATGAATCATCTCATGAGGTCCGGCAGCGAGCCTGCGATCCCCAGACCGCGCCGGGATGCTAGGTCATCTCGCGAAAATGAGGTCCAACTAACTCGGGTGGTTACGCTCGACGGCCAGCGCGGAGGACGCCCGCAAGCACAGCGCTCGGCGGGGATACTCGAGAGTCAGCCGGGCTACCGTTACCCCACGGGCCAAATCCGGTGACGCGATCATGGCCCCCGTCGATGACCAGGGTCAGCGGCGCGGTGCTCAAGGATCAACCAACCGACGTTCAGTCAGGTCTCGCCAAGAGGAGCACGATGCAGGGGCGGGGCTGCGAGTGTGTGGATCGGTAGTACAACTGGCGAACTTCAGACAGGCTGTCGCGCCAGGCCTCGTGGAGCTGTGGGTAGTGGCCGTCGGAGGTGAGCAGCCCTTGCGCGGAGCCGTCCTCGATGATCTGGCCGTCCCCCAGGACCAGCAGCCGGTCGGCGATCTCCACCCTGCTCAGGCGGTGTGCGATGATCAGCGCCGTGCGATCGCCCGGAACCGTCTTCGGGGCCTGCTTGGACCGCCCGGTCGCTGGTGATGTCGAGTGAGCTCGTCGCCTCGTCGACAATCAGCACCGCGGGATCTGCCAGGAACGCGCGTGCGAAGGCCGGTTACCCCACGGGCCAGTGCGCGGGAACAGGTGCCATGTTACCGGGTGCGCAAGTCTCCCAGGCGCCAGACTTCGATCCACCGATGTCGCCGCGATTGTCAGGACGCAGCCCCCATGATGGAATTGACGGGCTGCGCAGAGCAGATCTGCGTCCCATAGGGCAACTGAGTGAGGCTCCTTGCATCGCACAACGCTCTTGCTTCTCCTGGCTTCGATCGCCTTGCCCGCTCACGGGCCTGGTTCCGTGCCTTCCTCGTCCGAGCCCACTTGCACGATCACCGGTGACGGCGCGATCTATGGAACGCCTCAAGCGGATGTGATCTGCGGTGGCTCCGGCGACGACACCATCTATGGCGGCTGGGGCGACGACATCATCAGAGCGGGCCCGGGGAGCGATCATGTCTATGGCGATCCCGGGTTCGACGAATTGTGGGGCGGTCCGGGCGACGACTACCTGGACGGCGGCAACGGGATCGAGAACCCGGAGATCAACGGCTGGGCGGACCGGGTCGTCTATTCGGAGGCCTCGGGCCCGGTGAACGCCGACCTGACGGCCGGTCTGGCGACCGGCGAAGGGACCGATGAGCTGGTCGGCATCGAGTCTGTGATCGGCTCCCCGTACGGCGACGTGCTCAAAGGTGCTCCAATGAATGGCTGGGTCGTTGGCGGGGGAGGCGATGACCAGGTCCTGGACAGTACGGGTGAGGACGACTCGACTGATCTCGGGGGCGGGAACGATCGCTTCGTCCCGTCGGCCGGGGACGGCTGGAACATGGTCTGGGGAGGGGAAGGGATCGACTCGATCGATTATTCGTCCCTCCCATTCGGGATGTGGGTGCAGCCGGGCGCAGCGGCGCGCAGAGGCTGGAACGACTACCACGACGATTTCTGGAGCATCGAGGAAGTCACCGGCTCCGAGTTCGACGATGTGTTCTACGGTGACGTTGCGGCCAACCGGTACGACGGCAAGGGGGGCAATGACGTCCTCATCGGCGGACCGGGGCTACCGACGGAAACTCCGGACGTGCTCTTCGAGAGCACAGCGGATGGGGATCCTGACATCTACATCATCAACGAGACCTCCGGATTCATGCGCAAGATGACGAAGAACGATGTGGTCGACCGGGACGCGTCGTGGGGTACCGAAGGCGGGATGATCTACTTCTCCAGCAATCGTGACGGGGACTTCGAACTCTTCCGAGACGGCAAGCTCGGAATCCTTCCCGGGGAAGGGCTGGAGAAGCTCACCAGCAACGGATCCAACGAATGGGAGCCGACCTTATCGCCGGACGGCAGGACGTTGGCGTTCGCGTCGGACAGGTCGGGCAGCTCGGAGGTCTACACGAAGGATCTCTGGACGGGCGCGACACGGAGACTGACGCACAACTCCTCCAGGGAGACCGGTCTGGGGTGGGCTCCGGGAGGACGCCGACTCGTCTTCGCAATGAGATCCGGTGGACAGAGTGACATCTACACCATATCGAGCGATGGGCGCGAGATTCGAGCCATCACCAGAACCAGCTTGGACGAGAGTGACCCCACTTGGTCTCCGACGAGTGGTTCGATCTCCTTCGCTTCTGACCGGGCCGGGAATTTCGACATCTACACTCTGCGTCTTTCGACAGGCGACGTCCGGCGGCTCACCCGAAATCGCTATGATGATGTCTCACCCGCTTGGGACGCGTCGGGCAAGCGGATCATGTTCACGAGACGGTCATCGAGCGGGTCAGCGCTGTACGTCGCCGACGACGACGCAACCACCCTCGTCAGGATTCCATTCGCGGACGGGCTCGATCCGGAATGGGGACAACTCGAGGTTCCATTCACGCCCGAGGGAACATGCGGTGACTGTGCGGACGACGTCGGCGACGTGCTCCTCGGTGGAGCAGGGGAGGACAGCATCTATGGGGGATCCGGTGACGACCTCGTCGATACCGGGCCAGGCTCGGACGTCGTTGTGGGCGACCTCGGCAATGACACCCTCGTTGCTGGCAGCGGGAACGACCGTCTGATCGCGGGCCCCGGGGCCGGGGTCGACTCGTTGTTCGGCGAGGACGGCGACGACCATCTGTACGCCCGAGACGGGGCTGGGGATGACTCCATCGACGGGGGAGATGGTGTCTCCGACGGCTGTTTCGCCGACCCACAAGACGTCGTCATCGCCTGCCCTTGACCGGTTGGCAATCCGAGGTCCGCAGGTGATCATTTCGTCCCCTGCCAAGGCTCCAGCCGGGGATGAAGCGTGACAAGTCGGAGATGGGAATCAGCGGCAGTCGACGCGGAAATCGAAGCCCAACTAACTCGGCCCACTCCGCTCGCTGACCAACAGGGAAGACATCCAGAGGCACAGCGCTCGGCGGAGGATACTCCAGAGTCAGTCGGGTTACCGATACCCCACGGGCCAGTGGGTGACCAGCGGAAATGCTACCGGCTTCCCGTGCGGATGCCACTGGGCGGCCGCACAGCGCTTGGAGCCCAACTAACTCCGCAGTCGGGACCCGAGGGCCACGCAAGACTTGACACTTGTGTCCCATGAACGCAGGATGGCCGGGAGGAGGCCTCGTCCGGCCTCGAGGGGACCGAGAGTTGAAGCGACGGCCCGGGCTCCTGATTCTGTTCTTCATGGCGGCCTCTTCGTGTCAGCAGCTGGAGGCCCATGCCACCACGACGACCCTGACGGTCAGCACCGCGGCTGACCCCGGTGACGGGGTCTGCGACCAAGACTGCACCCTTCGCGAAGCGCTCGTAGCGGCGAACGTCGATACGAGCATCACAGCGATTATCTTCGACATCCCCGGCGACGGAGTGCACGTCATCCATCTGACATCGACGCAAGGCGGCGGGGGACCGCTGCCGGCGATCGCTCGGCCGCTCATCGTCGACGGCGAGACGCAGCCCGGCTGGGATCTATCGGGCGGCACTCCGGTCATCGCTCTCGACGGTTTGCGAGCAGGAGCCGGTGTCGACGGACTCCGCATCGCAGCGGACGGGGTCACGGTGCGGGGCCTGGTCGTCTCCGCGTTCGCGGGGCATGGAGTCGTCTTCGCCCAGGGGACCGGCGGCTCCCTCCAGGACAGCTTCGTCGGCACGGATGCCTCCGGTGAGCGGGCCGATGGGAATGCGGCTGGGGGAGTGCTGGTCGTGGGGCCCGCCAGCGAGACCGAGCTCGACGGCGACGTGGTCTCGGCGAACGGTGGGCCGGGAATCCAGATCGATCGTGCCGCCGGCACCCGAATCGAGGACTCAACTGTGGGAGTCGATCGCGCGCGGTCGTCGACGCTGGGAAACGGAGGGCCCGGAATCCTGGTCCAGGGCGCCGCCGGAACGCAGATCGGGACGGCATACTCGCTCGACCAAGACGTGATCGGCGGCAACACCTCCGGGATCGTCGTCCGAGCGTCGAACGGAACCCCCTCCACCGACACCGTCATCCGACACGCAAGCGTGGGCGCCATCGACTCGGCCCCCACGTATGGGCTCGCCCTCGGCAACAGGGGAGCCGGGATCGTGGTCGATAACTCCACCGGCTCGACGATCGGCGCGATCGTCGGCGGCAACGGCGGGTCGGGAATCGTGATCCAGGGTCCCGGAACCCGAGGCACCGTGGTGGACGGAAGCTACGTCGGCCGGTTCCGGTGGGGTCCGTCCGACACGGCGAACGCCGGGGACGGCATCCTCATCCGGGGAGGAGCGTCGAGCACCCGGATCGGGCCCGCCCCCGGAGCGATCACCGAAGGGCGGTGGCCCGGGGAATGGTCGGGGGGCAACACCATCGTCGGCAACGCGGGTGACGGCATCCGCGTGCTGTCCGGAACCGGCGTTGCGATCCACCGAAATGACGTCGAGGGCAACGGCGGGATCGGGATCGATCTCGGCGGTGACGGGCCCACGCCGAACGACCCCGGCGACGCGGACGATGGGCCGAACGACCTGCAGAACTACCCCTGGTTGGACGCCGTCACCTATGACGAGAGCACGGAGTACGCCACCGACGCCGGGACCACCGTGGATACGGCGTACACGGGGGCGGCCCACCACAAGGTCCTGATCGATGTCTTCGCGGTGCCCAGCTGCCGAGGCGGCGCGACGGGACAAGACGCGGAGTGGCGATTCTCCCAGATCTACTCCGTCGGAGACGACGGGACGCTCGCCGACCGCCAGATCCTGAGCTGGACGGGTGACCCGCTCATGCCCGGGTCCGGGGCGACGGCCACGATCACGGATTTGAAGACGGGGAACACGTCGGAGTTCGCCCCGTGCGTGCGCATCCTGGACAGCGATCTGTCCGTCACCGTGACGCCGAACCCCGGCCCCGACGTCCTCGTGGGCCAGCCCGAGGCCTTCGACGTCGCCGTTACCAATCACGGACCCGATGCGGCACGGGACACGTTCCTGACTGTGGACCACCTGTTCGCCACGGATTCGGAGACCCAGGGACAACTGACCTCCGTCGAGTCTGACCATGGGCCGTGTCCGCCGGACGAGGAGGGCGGCACATTCCATTGCGAAATGGGCGCGCTCGGCCCCGGCGCGACGGCGCACGTGCACGCCGTGGTTCGGTCCAGCGGGCCAGGCCCGAACACGATCGTCTTCGCCGAGTGGACACAGAGCTTTGATGCCGGGCTCAACGATACGAATCAGCACCCGGTCACGTTTGCGGCGCACTGCACGATCACCGGAACCGCCGACGCGGACGAGTTGGTCGGAACCGACGGCGATGATGTGATCTGCGGCGTCGGAGGCGACGACCGGATCGTGGGGAATGGAGGCGACGATCTGCTGATCGGCGGGGACGGCAACGACCGAATCGCCGGCGGGCCTGGCGACGACGCGCTCCTGCCCGGACAGGGAGAGAACGCTATCGGCGGCGGGGAAGGGACGGACACGCTGTCGTACTCGGACGCCTGGAGGGGCGTGCACGTGGACCTCGCAGCCGGTACCGCGACTGGATGGGGCACCGACTCCCTCGTCGGCATCGAGAACGTGATCGGCTCCCCCTACGGGGATGAGGAGCTTGGGGACGCCGCTTCGAACTTCCTCATCGGTGGAGCCGGATCGGATCGCCTGGCTGGTCGGGCGGGCGCCGATCGGATGCGGGCCCGAGATGGACGCCGGGACGCGGTCGTCGGTGGGATGGGAATCGATCGAGGAACGGTGGACCGTCGCCGAGATCGAGTTACGGGGGTCGAGCATCTGGTCTGAGGATCCAGGACGCGTTCAGCGGAGGCGTTAGCAGCTCAGGCGATGGGCTCTTGCGGCGGCGGTCCCAGCACAGATGCTTCGGCTGAAGGTCACGACGTTCGATGTGGAAATCGAAGCCCAACGAACTCGGCCCCGTTCGCTCGCAAACCAGTAGGGATGATGCCCGGCAGCACAGTGCTCGGCGGGAAATACTCCAGAGTCAGTCGGGCTACCGCTACCCCACGGGCCAGTGGGTGAGCAACCGCAATGGTACCGGCTCGGCCCCCGCGTTCGGACTCGCTCAACTCCGTCGCCCAACTAAACTAACTGCGATTCCAGAGCATCGGGCCGGGTACATGGGGTGATGGTGGATCCCGGGGCCGCGGCGCGCTGATCACCGGACGCCTGCCTCGGGGCCTCTTCTCGCGTCGCGCGGCCGCTCCGACAGCCTTCGCCGGCGGTCCGTCGTCGTGACCGGAGGAATCCCGGGGCCTCGGATTCGCCGTGGCCCGGCGGTTTGCGTCGCTCGGTGCGGACATCGCGATCTGCGGGCGGGATGAGCGGACGCTCGCTCTCGCCGAGCGTCGGCTGGCGACGGCCGGGCTCGGACGGGTCCTAGCGATCCGGGGGACGTGGCGACCCGAGAGGGAGCCCCGTCGGTGATCGAGGGAGTCATGGGCCGGTTCCACGCAGTGGACGTGCTAGTGGGCAACGCGGGGAACATCCAGATGGGTCCGATCGACGTGCAGACCGAGGTGGACTGCGCCGAGGCCATGGACGTCATGTTCTCGGGAGTTCTTCTTCCCACCGTCGCCGTCCCCCCCACATGCGTGGGCGCGGGTCCAGGCACATCGCGAACAACACCTCGATCGGTGGCGGGCCTCCTCTTGCTGCGGGACCTCAGCAACCTGTACCTGGCTGTCACGGAGTGCGAGCTCGTCTGGAAGCAGGTGGTGCAGGCTGCCCAGGTGCTCCAAGACCCGGACTGCTCCGGACATCGACGCGATGTGAAGAGCAGGTCTCGACCCAACTGCAATGGCTCAAGACCAGGATCAAGGAGGCCGCCCCCCAGACGCTCGCGGTCGGGTAGCCCCAAGGCGAATCAGTTCCGGTCCGCATATCCCGCCGCTCCGTGACACCGGAGCATTGCCAAAGTGGAGAGGGATTCGCCAAGAAGCAACCCGGGTAGGACGCTTGTGTCGCCCCTGACACTCGGAACAGGAGGGCACCGTGGACGCCACCAGGCTTCTCGAACAAGATCACCGTGAAGTGGAGGGCCTCTTCGATCAGTTCGAGTCCTCGGCAGGGGACACCGATCGCAAGGGCCAGATCGCCAACCAGATCATCCGGGAGCTCTCGATCCATGCCGCCATCGAAGAGGAGGTCTTCTACCCGGCCGTCCGGGATGCCATCGCGGATGGTGAGGGGATCGTCGAGCACTCGCTTGAGGAGCACCAGGAGGTGAAGGAACTGCTCTCCGAGCTGGAATCCATGGACCCGGGCGATCCGGGCTTCCACCAGAAGATGGAGAAGGTCATCTCCGACGTGAAGGAGCACGTCGAGGAGGAGGAGGGCGAGATGTTCCCCAAGTTCCGGGAGGCCATCTCGGCCACCCAGCTCGAGGAGATCGGCGCGAAGCTCGAGAAGGCCAAGGAGAAGGCTCCCACCCGGCCCCATCCGCACGCGCCGAACGAGCCGCCGGGCAACAAGCTGGCGGGACCGCCCGCGGCCGCAGTTGACCGGGCCCGCGACAAGATCGAGGGTCGGGACAGCACCTAGCTCGCGACTGGTCGAGATCCGCCACCGTGGAGGCTCTCCTCACCAGGGCCCCGAAAGGTTTCTTCCTTTGCATCCCGGTGGGGTGGAGGGTCTGGCGATCCGCCTCGAGCGCGGCTGTCAGCAGATGAAGGGACGTCACGAGGAGGTGACGAGTGGCGAAACGAAAGAAGATTCTGGGACTCCCCATCGGCCCACAGCAACCATCCCTCGCGAAGCGGCTGGTGAAGCCTGGACTGGCCCTTGTCGGGGCGGGGGCCGCCGCGTTCGCTTCAATGAGATTTGTCCGGGGCATGCGAAGCAACGGTGATCCCTCTGCCGAAGCCCGAGGCGCTCGAGCGGACCTGCAGCGACAACTGAAGTCCGGCACCGTCAGCTTGGAGGAAGCCCTGAGTCGCGCCGACGATGACGAAGCTCTCGGCCGAACGAGGGTCAAGATCTTGCTCCAAAGCCTGCCAGGGGTTGGTGCGCGAGGTGCTGTCACGGCAATGGATGAATTGGGGATCGCTCCCAATCGCCGTATCAGAGGGCTCGGCTCTCATCAGCGCGAGGGACTGATCGAACGTTTTGCCGAGGCAGAGGACGCCGACCGGTGAGGTCGGTGATCCGAGCGAGAGGGCGAGACGTGGCTGCCCGCCGCCTCCTCGACCCGGAGTGCAAGGGCACTTGACGGAGGGTGCAATCGTGCCCGGACGACAGGGCCGCTGGACCTGGCCTGACCTGAGGGTCGGGATTCTCGGGCTCTTGCGGTGGTGGTCGGCGAAGGCAGTGCGCCGCTTAATACCGGTCCTGATCGGCGTCTCGGTACTGGTCTCCTCTTGTGTCGGCCCGGTCAGGGATTTCCGCGGCTACCAAGCGAAGGCATGGCATAGCGTGGAGACGACCTCCTCCGCCGTCGAGACCACGATCCTGGCCATCCGGGACGTGCTTGCGAACGATGCCTTCGCGCCATATCTATCCGTAACCATTCGAGACGCGGAAGACGACGCGTCGTCCGCACAGAGCCAGTTCGACTCGATCCAGCCTCCCGACGCAAGTTCCGATCGGCTCCGAACCACAGTGTCCGCAATCCTGAGCGATGCCTCGGAAACGGTGAGTCGCGCCCGGATCGCAATTCGACGGGGAGACGCAGGAGCGCTCGCCGGGCTACGGCGGCCACTGGGCCGGCTCTCCAAGAAGCTCGACGACCTGAGCACAAGGCTCCGGCCGTGAAGAAGCTCACCGAGCTGACCCTCGGGATCCTGACCGCCATCGGGGCATTCGTGGACATCGGCGACATCGTCGGGAATGCCGCAACAGGGGCGCGCTTCCAGATGGCGCTCGCCTGGGCGGTCGTGCTTGGCACGATCGGAATCATGCTGTACGCGGAGATGGCCGGGCGCATCGCAACGCTGTCCAAGCGCGGCGTGTTCGATCTCGCCCGGGAGCGGCTCGGTCCTCGGCTCGGGATGGTGAACCTTGTCGCCTCCTTCCTCGTGACCTTCCTGACGTTGGCCGCCGAAATCGGGGGCATGGCGCTCATCCTCGAGCTCCTCACGAACATGAACTACATCGTCTGGATCCCACCGTGCGCGTTCCTGGTGTGGTTCGTCGTGTGGCGGGTGAGGTTCCAGACCATGGAGCGGATGTTCGGGCTGATGGGACTCGGCCTGCTCGTATGGATCGTGGCCCTCTGGCAGTTCGGGCCGGACTGGGGCCACCTGTGGCACTCGGCGATGCACCCTGCCGTCCCGCCGACCGAGTCGCACCTCTCCTACTGGTACTGGGCAGTTTCCCTCCTGGGAGCCACGATTACCGTGTACGAGCCCTTCTTCTTCTCGTCGGGGGCCGTTGAGGAGAAATGGGGTCGTACGGACCTGATCGTGAATCGGGGGAACGTGTACCTGGGGTTCCCGCTGGGCGCCCTCCTATCGCTCGCGCTCATGGCACTCTCGGCGATCTTCCTGTTCCCTCGCGGAATCCAAGTGGATCACCTGTCCCAGGCCGCTCTACCCACGACTCTCGTCTTGGGCAGGGTGGGCCTGACCGTCCTGCTGATCGGTGCTTTCGCCGCGGTGTGCGGTGCCGCGATCGAAACCAGCTTGTCGTGCGGCTACATCGTGTCCCAGTACTTCGGGTGGCAGTGGGGGAAGATGGTCAAGCCCAAGGAGGCAGCCCGCTTTCATGCGGTCGTGCTGCTCTCGGTTGCGGCGGCCACGGTGTTGATCCTGACCACGATCGACCCCATCAAGCTGACGGAGCTCGTGATCATAATGGTCGCCATCGCCGCTCCGCTCACGTACTTCCCGATCCTCGTCATCGCGAACGATCCGAGGTACGTGGGAGACAAGACGAACTCACGAGTATCGAACTCGTTGGCGATCGGGTTCATGGCAATCCTGGTGGTCGCCTCGGTGGCGGCCATCCCCCTGCTGATCATCTCCAAGGGAGGGCAGTAATGGCGAGGGTCCTCGATGCTGCGCACGGCCTGCTCGATCTCCAGGTCGTCGATCGCGACGCCAAACCCGTCGGAAAGGTCGACGACGTAGAGCTGGACAACCGAGGCCAAGGCGCGCCGGTTGTGAGGGCCATCCTGGTCGGGGCGCCGGCCCTTGGCGACCGGCTCGGCGGGCGGTTCGGAGCCTGGTACAAGGGCGTGTTCCGCCGGCTCCACCAGGACAAGAACGCGCAACCCGTCCGTATCCCCTTCGACCGGATCCGAGCGGTCAACAGCAAGGTGGATCTGACGATCTCGCAGGACGACCTCGACATCGGGCGCTTGGAGCGATGGCTCGTCGAGCATCTCATCGGGCGGATCCCGGGAGCCGATCATGCTCCGCCTCAGTGAGATCCTCGGGTCAGAGGTGACGGACGGCAACAACCGGACCGTCGGAGCCGTGCGCGACGTCAGGTTCGTGCAGGACGGGGAGGAGACCGGGGAATTCGGACCGGCACTCCGGGTCCGAGGCCTGGTAGTAGGCCCGAGGCGGATACCGTTCCAGCTTGGCGTTGGAGACCCGGAGATGCGTGGTCCGTGGGTCGCCAAGTCCTTGGCGAGGTGGCTCGGCCGTAACGCACGTTTCTTCCCATGGGATCAGGTAGCCGGCCTGGAACCGGGGAGGGTGAGCGTCCGCGGAGGCGGGTCGAAGCTCCGAGAGCCCGAAGACTAGCGTCAGGATGGACGAAGCTCGTCGACAAGCTTCTCGGATACCTTCTTGAGCTTGCGCGCGAGCCTCCGCTCCTGCTTCATGCCCGGCTCGAACAGATCGCCCAGCTTGGGGACCGAATGCATGAGGCCCGCCCGCTCTGCGAGCTGCATCAGCGATTCGTATTCGGCCATCCCCTCCTGGGCCAAGCTCATGGCGTGATCGGCCGCATAGAGGTCCAGGACCTCAGGGGCCGGATGTTCGTCGCGGACGAAGCTCGAGAACTCTTGGAGCAATCCCTTGACCGACGATGATTCCTGCGGTTTGGGATCCTCGCCGATGAGCTCGAAGGCTTCCTCCAGTCGACCCACGTGCTCCTCCGAGGCTCTCCGCAGTTCCTCGACCAGGGGACGAAGGTCGCCATTGGAGACCTTGCGCTCCATCGTCTTCAACCCGCGGACCTGCCGCCGTTCCCCGTCGTACGTGGACCGAAGCTCATGTAGAAATAGGTCCAGAGCCGTTTCCATGATGCCTCCCGGAGTCTCCGCATGGACAACTGCGTACCCCTATCCGCAGCCAGCAACCCGGCGCCTCCACCCATCGCGAACCCTAGATGGAGGGTCGGTCATCCCCCGCGTCCACCGTCACGCACATGGCCGATTCAGAGCTGAGCCGGATTGTGCCAGTGGATCGGGTTCCTTGGCCATCATGGAAAGCCTCCGACCCGGGTGAGGCGTTCGCCCAATTCCGGGTGGCAGATGGAGGTCCTCCGCGTCCGTCCAAGGAGCCACCTCGATGCTCCGCACAGCAACGACGTTCCCCCAGGCAAGGCAGGCGCGCGCTTCGCGGAGCCAACGCCACCTCCCTTGAGGGGGACCGGGCCAAGGAGATCGAGGTCATGGTCCTCCGTCCGCTTCGTCTACGCCCCATTCATCGTCGACGTACAGCTGACACGTCGCGGGCTGGTAGACATCGACCTCGCTCCGCACGGATCTCGCCTCAGCGCACTGGTGGGCCATCCGACGCCGCAAGGGCGAGCTCGAGAGCTCGTGCATCACAGCGAGCGGGGGGTTCAATACCTGGCGATCCGCGACACCGAGCACTTGGCCGAGACCGGCGCGGTGACCTGGGTCGGTCCCAAGAGAGACAGCTACGACAACCTGCTGGCCGAGACGATCATCGGCGCTACAAGACCGAGCTCATCCGCCGCCACCGTCATAGAGGGGCATCGACGACTTCGAGTAGGCCACGTTCAAGTGGGTGGACTGGTTCAACCACCGCCGGCCACCATTACTCTCAAGTCGCCCGGTCTGCGCGAGCGCAGCGCAGCAGTTCTTCTGCGTACGGTACCCCGATCAGGCCGGCGATGGCCCCGAGCAACCCAGCCCGATACATCCGAGACAAGGGACGCCGCTTGGGCTCCATGCCCCATCTGGCCTTCGACTCACCTCGACCAACCATTGCGAGGGCCTGGTCGGGATGCATCGCGAGGAGAAAGGCGACGGCCATGACTGGCAGCTGCTCGAGCATGCCGTGTATGTGTTGCTCCGAAGGGCCCACGGGACGGTTCCCTTCCGCGAAGGCCACATCCCATGCCGCCGTCGTCTGGTGCAGCAGGAGGGCTCCGAGAGATACGGCGAGCACGCCAGCGTTCACCTCGAAGAACAACGCCAGCAATGTAGGCACTCCGGCCTCCGCCATCTGCAGGGCGTGCAGGAGAGACTCCCGAATGCCCGTCGTGTGCTCGATGTCCGTGCGACGGTGGCACCACCAGTCGGCGAACCCCGCTCCGATCCACGTCGGTACGACGAAACCGGTGAGGAGGCGCCTGGAAACCTCCTCGAGCTCCGGACCCGGGCGTTCGGTTCGAACACCGCGGTACCTACTCCGGTCGAACATGGCAGCGACGTACCCGGGCGAACCCCCCTGAAACGCTGGGCCTGGCAACCCTCTCACGCCGATCTCTACATCGCCTCCGCCCACCGTGGATCCGTCGACCTAGCTCAGCGAAAGCAAGCGAGGTCGCCCACCAACAAGCTCGCGGGGTGCTCCGGTGGCGTTGACCGGGCGCGTAACGCGATGGAGGGCTGAGAGAACGCTTGAACCTGTTCGGCCGGAAGTGCGCGGGATCGGACGAGCCTGAGAGCCGACGAGAGGGAAGGGAGCACACGATGCCTGGAAAACGCCCAGCGGGAAAAACGAGAAGCAAAACGAGGCCCTGAAAGACAAGGCCATGTGCGAACTGTTACCCCTAGGGGCAGGACGTCCCACCCCTGTCGCCCATCCGGTAGCACCCGAAAGGGGTCCGCCGGGGGCCAGGCGCCCTCTTGCCACAGGCCTCTGGCCGGCGCCGAGCGGAGCGGAGCGCTCGTTACAGCGACCATTGACTCGACCGCGGCAGGCGAGTCACAGTTGCCCATCTGTACTCCGACTGGGAGGGGGACGCAGCATGAAATCGCGGATCAGTGTGGGCATCGTCAGTGTCGTGATCGCTCTCACCACCTCGATGGTTGGGTTTGCCTGGACGCCTCGCGCCATGGCCGTCCAGGGCACGGCAGTGATCGCGGGCCAAGACAACACCCAGACCAGTGAGACACGCCTGTACAACACCAACGTCTTCACGGCGCAGACGTGCAGCTCAGCGGCTGGGGCTGGTGTGGGCGGGCTTCTCGCGTGCGGGAGCATCGGCGTTACAGCTAGGGGAATCAACTACGGCGTTGCTGGCTATGCGGACAGTTCAAACGGGCTCGCAGGCGTGGTGGGGCAGGGACCAACAGGTGTCGTGGGGCTTACCTACTCCCCAAGTGTGGGCTCTGGCGTGACCGGGCAGGGCGGTGCGGTCGGCGTCTCGGGGAACGGGGCCTTGACTGGCGTTTCCGGCACAGGCGGCAATGGCGTCTACGGCGAGGGCACCGAGAACGGCGTCCAGGCCAAGGGCGGGACGTTCGGGGTGTTCGCCGAAGGTGATGACTACGGCGTCTACGCCAGGGCTCCCAACCATGGTGTCTACGGCCAGGCAACGTCCTCCACAGGGGCGGGTGTGGAGGCCGCGGGGACGAACGGGGCCACGGCACTCAGGGTCACCGGCAAGGCACAGTTCAGCCGGAGCGGCCTCGCCACCGTAGCCGGGACGAACGCCGCCCCGAAGTCCTCCGTGGTGATCTCCAAGGTCTCCCTGAGCGGCAAGAGCTTGGTGCTGGCGACCCCTCAGAAGAGCGTGGCCGGCGTCTTCGTGCAGGGCGCGATTCCCAGCGTGTCCGCCAGGACCGTGATCATCCAGTTGAACAAGGCGGTAACGGTCGGCTACCCGGTGGCGTGGTTCATCGTGGAGAGGCCGTAGCAGTCGGGGCCGAGGATAAGGGGCGGGCCCCTCCGGGGAATGACTTAGAGGGGCCCGTTCGGGGAGGTAGAGCCGATCGGGATACCCCACTTCTGTCCTATCCAGCAAGTCGTTAACCGGCCCCGAGCGGGATGACCTTCGCCTGCCCCGGCTCCCGCGACGGCGAAGCCTGCGCCCATCGCAGACCATAGACGGAGGATCGGTCATCCCCCCGTCCACCGTCAAGCAGACCGGCCGATTCGGAGCTGAGCTGGGTCGTGCCCCTCGGTGCCTGCCCTCATCGAATAGACGGAAGTGTCTCGGGTATCTTCCAAACACACCCCCCCGAAAGGAGACTGGATGGATGCGATCGACCTGATCCTGCAGGACCACCGAGAGGTGGATGGCATGTTCGAGCAGTTCGAGCAACTGAAGGGGGACGGAGCGAGCGCGGACAAGCGCGAGGTCGTCGAGAAGATCGTCCGGGAGCTCTCCGTACACGCCGCGATCGAGGAGGAGGTCCTCTATCCCGTGGTTCGCGATGTGCTGCCGGATGGGAACAAGCTGGTCGAGGAGAGCCTCGAGGAGCACCAGGGGGCCAAAGAAGCGCTGGCCGAGATCGACAAGACGTCTCCCGACGATCCGGCGTTCGATGCCAAGGTGACCGAGCTCATCGCCGACGTCCGCCACCACGTCGAGGACGAGGAGAGCGGGATCCTTCCCAAGCTCCGAGAGGCGCTTGACGACGCCGCCCGCCACGAGATGGGCCACAAGCTCGAGAGGGCGAAGTTCAGGGCGCCGACGCGCCCCCATCCACACGCGCCGGCGACGCCGCCCACCAACAAGCTGGCGGGCCCTCCGGCGGCGTTGATCGACCGGGCGCGTGACGCGATGGAGGGCCGAGAGAGTGCTTGAACCTGTTCGACGGGAAGCGCGTGGGATCGGACGAGCCTGAGAGTCGACGAGAGGAAGGGAGCGCACGATGCCTGGAAAACGCCCCAGCGTGAAGAACGAGAAGCAGTACGAGGCCCTAAAGGACAAGGGCATGTCCAAGCAGCGAGCCGCCAGGATCTCCAACTCTCCAGGATCATCGAGTCGAGGAGGGAAGAAATCGGGATCCGGGAGCTCCTCGAGCCAGGGCGGCACTAGCGCGCAGAAGAAGGCCGCAGGACGCAAAGGCGGAAAGGCCGCCGCCAAGAAGAGCTGAGCGCACCGCGCGGCGCTGCTGGGAACCGGAATCCCGGCCCTCTGGGGCCCGCTCGGCCACTGAGCCTGCCCCAAGCCGATGCTGCCGTCGAACGGCGGGAGCCGGGGAATGGGTGAGGACAGGAAAACCTGGCCCCCCTCTTCGGGGGACGACACGATCGAGGAGCAGCAGATTCTGGAACACCCCGCCCGGCAGCGCCACCGCCGCCAGCCCGGTCTTCTGCCGGATCCGGATCGCGCCTCGAACGACGAGGTCCGTTAGGCGAGTCTGGGGCCGTCACCTCCCGCGGGTGTTCGGGCCACATCCCCACCCGGTGCCAGGCCCGGGAAGCCCCCCCGGTTCATCGCTTCCGCGACCGACGAGCGTCTTCGCGGGAGCCAATCCCGGCCGATCAGATCGACGGATGGCATTCGCGCAACAGCTGGTTTCGGGTCGGGTCAACCGGGAACATCGGCTAGAAGTCCCGGCTGTCTCTCCGAGGGAGGAGGCAGACTGGATCTCTCGGCGTCCTTATCTCAGCAGGGTTTGCCAAGCATGATCGGGGCTGAAGTACAGCCGAAGGCCAGAAGGGCACTCGGGGGCGAGGGCCAGGAACGAGCGAGAGCAGCTCCGGGGGGCTGCCCAGAGAGGAGCTGACATGGCACGAAGAAGGATTGTAGGTCTGCCGATCGGTCGTGAGCAGGCGCCCCCCCTTGAAGGGCGGGTTGTTTGGGCAGCCCTGGTAGTCGGCGGGGTCCTCGTGGGCTCGGTGTTCGGCAAGAGGCTGTTCACATTGGTGAAGACCGCGAACAAGGCGGTGGGTGAAGTGGGGGAGGCGGCAGAGACCGTGTCTGGGGTGGGAGAGAGACTCGGCTAGTCGAAGGCTGTCTACGACCGCGCTCACCCTTGGGGCCCCGTCCCAGGAGTTGTCCTCGTATGCCCCGGGGAGCGTGAGGGCGAAGCTCCATAGCAGAGCCTGCGTTCCTCGCCCGCCGCCAGTTCCGTGAAGCCGAGGACCTCCCGGTAGAACCGCCGCTTGCCCTGGAGGTCGTCGACGACGAGACCGAGGCAGTTTCGGCCAGCGCAATCGGGTGTCGGACATCGTGACTCCTCCCGGGTGAGGGTCGCCTGGGCTTGCCCGTTTCTCACCGTAGGACTTCGAGGCGGCTTGAAGTCGAGTTTGCCGACCAGCCGATCGATCAGGGCGCGCCGCGCTCCGCCTTCGCATCCCCCAGCCACGCCAGGACCTCCTCGGCGTGGCGGTCGGGCGGGAAGACCGGGAAGAACACCCGCTCGATCCGGCCGCCCCGAACGACGAACGTCAGACGCCGGAGCAGCGTGCGCCACCCTCCGCCGTCGTGCTCGGGTCGCAGGTCGACCGTGAACGTGGGAAGCCGCAGGGCCCGGATCAATGCGAGCTCCGCGTCGCTCAGCAGGGGGAACGGCAGCGCCAGGCGTGCCGCCGCCTCCCGCTGGTACACGGTCGACTGGGTGGACAGCCCCGCCATGGACGCTCCGGCGGCGGCCAGATCGGCGGCGTGGTCGCGGAAGCCGCAGGCCTCCGGGGTACATCCCCGCGCGCCGGGGATGTCGTCCCAGCCGGGCGGAGGGTCGATCCCGGGGAGCCCGGTCAGCGGGTAGGCGTAGAGGACGAGCCGCTCGAACCCGTCGGGGACCACGTCCAGGCGCATACGTCCTCCTCGCGTGGACGGCAGCGAGACCGGCGGCACGCGTGAGCCGGGAAGGTGCCGGACAGCGCCCTCGTCGGCGGGCCGAGGGAGGTCCGGCCGCAGCCGCGTCGGGTCGTGCGTCACCGGCTCGCCGCCATCGCCGCGGGCAGGTCCGCCAGGCTGTCCAGCACGAGGTCCGGCCGGATCGTCGCCCGTTCGAGCTCGGCCCGGCCGGTCGTTCCGGTCAGGACGAGGATCGCACCGAGCCCGGCCCGTCGCGCTCCCTCGATGTCGGAGACAAGGTGGTCGCCGACCACGGCGACGCGTTCGCAGCCGGGGAGTGACTCGCGGGCGATCTCGAAGACGATGGGCTCGGGTTTGCCGACCACGACCGCCGGCACGCCGCCCGCGGTCTCCACCGCGGCGAGGATCGCGCCGGTTCCCGGCCTCGGGCCCTCGTGCGTGGGGAACACGGCGTCGCGACCGGCGGCGAACAGCCGGGCCCCGTGCCGAAGGGCCGAGGTCGCCGCCGCCAGCTCCGCATAGCCGAACCCCGGATGGCCGCCGACCACGACGACCGACGCCTGCAGGGCATCCTCGGGGGAGACGAGCCGGAACCCGGCACCTGCGATCTCCTCGCGCAGGGCGGGCGGCCCGACGACCAGGGCCGCGCGAGCGGGCAGGCCCTCCAGCGCGCCCACGACGCGGGCCGTCGCGGCGCCGGACGTCACGACGTCGTCGGCCGTGGCGGGGACTCCCATCCCGGTCAGCCGCTCGGCGACGGCGCTGCGCGAACTGCCCGGCTCGTTCGTGAGAAACATGACGCGAACGCCCATCGCGCGGACCGTGGCGATGGCCTCGACCGCGCCGTCGATGGGATCCGGGCCCCGCCACACCACGCCGTCCAGATCGACGATCAGGCCGTCGTGGTCACCAGGCCCCCGGCGTGCGGACGGTGGGCGCGGCGGGTCCGGTGGCGGGCCCATGATCGTGGACAGCATCGCGGTGTAGTCCTTCGATCCGAGTCCGGCCTGCTGCGCCTGTGCGAGCCAGGTCTCGGCGGCGCTCGCCAGCCGCAGCTCGACGCCGGCGGCGCGGGCCGCGTCGTGGATCAGGCGGGCGTCCTTCCGGGCCAGGTCCAGCGGGAAGCGCGGCGGGAACTCGCCCGTCTCGATGGCGGGCCGCCGCCGCTCCGCCTGGGCGGCGAGCGGGGTCGCGGCGAGGACGCCGAACGTGGCCTCCGGGGAGAGCCCCAGGCCCCTTGCCAGCGCGACGGCCTCCCCCAGCGTCCCCAGCGTGCCGAACAGCGTCGAGTTGGCCACGAGCTTCGCCGCCGCGCCGGTGCCGAGCGGACCGACGTGCATCGGGGTGCCCAGGGCCGTCAGCAGCGGTCCGACCCGTTCGACGATCGCCGCTGGACCGCCGACGAAGAGCGTGAGCATTCCCGACTCGGCCTCGGTGACGCTGCCCAGGACGGGCGCATCGACCAGAGCCACGCCGGCCGGAAGCAGGGACGCCAGGCGAGCCACCGCGTCCGGGCCCACCGTCGACATCTCGACCACGATCGACGACGGGCGGGCTCCCGCGGCGACGCCGGCCGGTCCTTCCGTGACGGCCGCGAGCGCTGGCTGGTCCGCCACCATGGTCAGAACGACCTCCGCCCGGCGCGCGGCGTCGGCCGGCGTGGCCACATGGACCGCGCCGGTCTCCACCAGGGGGGCTGCCCGCTCCGCCGTGCGGTTCCACACGAGCACCTCGTGCCCCACGTCGACGAGCCGGGCCGCGATGCGGCTCCCCATCGCGCCCAGGCCGACGACGGCGACCGAGGTCACGCCACGCTCGTCCCGCGGCGAGGTCCGCGCCGGTAATCGCCGAGCCATGGCGGTCGGCCGACGCCGGGCAGCAGGTGCGGGTCGTCCAGGGGGTCGAGAGCGACCAGCCGGAGCGGCAGCTCACCCGCCCACACCGGCAGTGCCAGGTCATCCTCCTCCTCCTTTGGTGGGCCGGACCGGATTTTCGCGGAAGCCTCGTCGAGCCCCACGGCGAGGACCGTGGTCTGCCGGAGCTCGGACTCGTTCGGGCCCCGGACCTCGCTCCACCGGCCGGGGGCGACATGGTCGACGATGGCCTGCAGCGCTCGCAGCTTCCCCGCGGCGTCGTCGACGATGCGCGCGTGCCCGAGGACGACGACCGACCGATAGTTGATCGAGTGATGGAACGCGGAGCGGGCCAGCACCAGCCCGTCCACGATCGTGGCCGTCACGCACACGGCGACGCCGCCCTTCAGGCGGCGGAGCATCCTGCTGGCCGCGGAGCCGTGGACGTACAGGCGGTCGCCGTCTCGGGCGTGGATCGTGGGGATCACGTAGGGCTGGCCGTCGACGACGAACCCGACGTGGCACACGAGGGCCTCGTCGAGGATGTCCGCGATCACGTCCCGCCCGTAGCGGGCGCGGTCGGGGAGCCGCTTGACGCGGACCCGTGGCGTGGGGGGCCGGTCGGCGCTCATGCGCTGAAGGTCCGGCCTCGTGTCTTCACGGCACGGGCCAGCGCCTCTGCGAGGGCCGGGGCCTCGTCGGGGTGGAGAGCCGCGGTTGTGACGCGGACCCCCGCGGGGCTGCCCAGCCGGAAGCGTTCGCCGGCGGCGACCGCATAGCCGGCGGCGAGCATCGATGTCACGACCCACGCCTCCTCCTCCACCGGAACCCAGACGTTGAGGCCCGAATGCCCCCAGGAGTCGATCCCTCGATCGGCGAGCGCCTCGACCAGGGCTGTCCGCCGCTCGGCGTAGGCGCGCTCGGCGTTCGCCAGGCGTGCGCTCGTCTTCGGGGCGGCGAGCATGGCCGCCACAGTCCGTTGCAGGCTGTGGCTGACCCAGCCGATGCCGAGTCGCTGCCGGCCCTCGACTCGGGCCACGGTAGCCTCGTCGCCGGCCACGGCGGCCACCCGGAGGTCCGGCCCGAGGCCCTTGGCGAAGGACCGCACCACGGCCCACCTCGCCCGCCCGGCGCAGAGCGTGTGCGCCGGCGCCCCGGCCACGAGGGCGGCGTGGTCGTCCTCGATCACCAGGAGGTCGGGATGGCCGGCAAGGACGGCGCGAAGGGCGGCGGCGCGTTCCTCGTCGATGGCGGCGCCGCTCGGGTTCTGCGCCCTGGGGGTCACGACCAGTGCGTCCATCTTCGCCAGGAGGGCGGGCCGGAGCGCGTCTGGTCGAAGGCCGGCCTGGTCGATCGCGACCGGCTCGACCCGGAGGCCGAGCGCGGCGACCAGGTCCAGGACGCGGGCGAAGGTGGGGTCCTCGACCGCCACCCGGTCTCCGGGGCGCAGCTCGGCTGCGAGGATCCGCTCCATGCCGTCGAGCGCCCCGCTGACGACCGCGAGATGGTCGGTAGGGATACCGTCGGCCGAGAAGGCCGCCGCGGCCTGTTCGCGAAGCTCGGCGTCCACGGGCACGGCGCCGTAGAGGATCTGCTCGGGCTCGATCCGGGGGAGATCGGGGAGCAGCGCCGGGTCGGGGTTGCCGGTCGCGAGGTCGCGGACCCCCGGCGGCACCGAGACCACACCCCCGACCGGCAGTGGGGGCTGGGCGGCGACCCGGGTGCCGGCCCGGCCAGCTCCGATCACCAGTCCCCGCTCGCGCAGGCGCCGGTACGCGGCCGCAACGGTGACGTGACCAGCCTCGAGCTCGGCCGCGAGGACGCGGATCGGAGGCAGGCGGTCGCCGGCCCGGAGCTCGCCCCGTCGGATGGCTCCCTCGACGCTTCCGGCGATGTCGGCGGCGGTCCGCCCGATGACCCGCAAACGATCAGGCACGAAGCAAAGATTAGTCCATAACGTATCTGCGAGTCCACCCTGCTCCCCGGTGAGGTCCAGGCCCAAGTAGCTCACCCACGAACCTCGTAGTGATGGTTAGAGGATGACCGCGGCGGAGTGGCCGGAGGAACTCCGGACGCCCAGCACCATCGTGCGCCAGGCCCGCTGTGGTGGGTGACACCGTGCCGATCACGTACCGCCGCGGTGGCGGGCGATCTGAACCACCGGGTGACTAACGCCGCCGCCCGGGCCGTGGATGAGCACACGATGACCGGCCTGGAGCCGGCCGTGCACGACGAGCCCCTGCCAGGCGCTGAGCGCGGTCAGGGGCAGGGCCGCGGCTTCCACGTGGCCGAGCGCGCGCGGCTTCGGCGCCAACGCGTTCGCCGGGACGACGGCGTAGTCGGCCGCGGCGCCGTCACGGTCGAACGGAGCGAGCGCGTACACGTTGTCCCCGACGGACACGAGACCGTGTCCGTCGATGACCTCGACGACCACTCCGGAGAGCTCGTAGGACGGGATCGCGGGAAGTCGGTCGAGGGACCACTCCAGCTCGTCGCGGGTGATGGCCGCGGCATGCACACGCACCAGCGCCTCACCCGCTCCGGGCCGGGGGATCTCGATCTGTTCGAGCCGCAACGCGTACTCCTTGCCGCGCTGCGGGCGTGCCACCGGTCCTCTTCCGTAGGTTGACCCGCGAGCAGCGCTTCGATCTGGGCGAGATGGTCGACGAGGCGGTCGACGTGGCGGCGGATCGCCTTGCGCGGCGTGTAGAGCCGCACTCCGTCCTCAGCCACACGCGGGCGTCCGTCCCACGCCAGCCAAGTGGACGCGAGCTCGAGCATTCGCTCGCCGCCCCGGATCACCACGTCGAGTGAACAGCCAGCCGCCTCTGGCTCTTGAGACGTCGGACCCGCGCGGTCGTTTCGGTCTGGGACGATTGTCCTCGCGACGCAAAGATCGCACCGGCGAGAACACGAGGAGCGCGCTTTGGCCGCTGATCAACCGCTCGACCCGCTTGCTCGAGACGCCCTGCACGCCGCCCTCGCGGTCGCCCGGGAACAGGGGATCCAGGTCCTCAGGCCTCGGGTCCTATCGAACGAACAGAACCTCCTGGTGCATCTGGCTCCCGCTCCGGTCGTCGCCCGGGTGGCCACGCGGATCGCCTGGTCGAGACCGGATCCGGCCGCGTGGCTGGCGAGGGAGGTCGCGGTGGCCACGCACGCTGCCGAGAATGGCGGGCCCGTCGTGCCGCCCACGCCGCTGGCGGACCCGGGGCCGCACGTGGCCGATGGCTACTGCCTGACGCTATGGACCTACGTGAGGGCGGGCGAAGACCTGGCTTCGGAGGCCGAGGTGGGCGAGGCGCTGGCGCGGTTGCATCTGTCGCTCGGCGACTTCCCGCGCACGGAGCTTCCCGATCGACTGCCCGTGCACGCCCAGATCGAGAATGGGCTATCGGCGCTGGAACGAGAGGGGCTCGTCGACCCGCCGACCATCCGGGCGCTGCGGGCTCGGCACGAGCAGCTGTCGTCGGAATTGTCCGGTGTGCAGGGAACCGACGGGGTCCTCCACGGAGACGCGCACCCGTGGAACCTATTGCCGACGCCGGAAGGCTGGCGTTGGATCGACATGGAGGAGACCGGGTTCGGGCCCCGCGAGTTCGATCTCGCCGTCCTCGCGAGCAAGGTCCGTGATGCCGACGCGGCGCTCGCGTGCTACGCATCGATGCTGGGGGAACCGGTCGTGCCGAGAGGCGTGCTGGATCCATTCCAGCGGATCCGGGAGCTCGAGACGGTTGTGTGGGGGCTCGGCATGGCCGTGCACGACCCCGATTCCCGGGAGGGGGCCCGCGACCGGCTCGAGCGACTCCTCGCCTCCCGCTCCGACCGGTGAGCGCTCCTGACCCGGTGTCCGCACCCGAACGCCCTCGGTGGCTCGGGCCCTTGCAGGAGCCACAGTTCCGGCGTCTATACATCGCCCGGGCCTTCCGCCGTCGACCGTTTCTCAGAGCTCACGCGTGCGATCGACGAGGGCAGGTGCCTTCTCGATCTCGCCGATTTCGGGGAAGAACCCGACGCCAACCGAGCGCACGCCCGCGAGCTCTTCGCCGCGTGCGGCGCTCAGCTCTACCTCCGACAGCTCCTGCCGGATGCTGCCACCCCGGCCCTGAAGCCCAACGAACTCGGGCCTCTTCGCTCGACGACCAGCAGGGAAAAGGCGCGGAAGCACAGCGTTCGGCGCCAGATGGTTTCGGCTCAGCGTCGAGCCGTCAGCTCGGGAGGCGCTCCGCGAGCGACACGATTCCGTCGATGTCCACCCGATGGCCGGTCGACAACGGGTTCTTCGAGCCGAGCACCTCGATGTGAACGAGCGGGGACCGGTCCAGATAGGGCACGGGGAAGATCCTGCGACGGAGGGGGTGACGGCTGTACAAGTCGATGATCGCCGGGTCCCATCCGGCGACCCAGGCTCGGATCTTCCCGGCGGCGGGCCCCGTGGTGACGACGAGACCGACCTGATCGGCCTGCAGATTGAACGACGCTCGAGCGCCCGGGTCGGAAGACCGGAGGACGTGGTCGCCGAGAGCGTCTTCGTCGACCAGTCGGCGCCACTTCCCGGATATTGACAGGGCCGTCTCTGGGCTCAGGCGGATCCTTCGGTGCGATTCCTCCGACCAGGCCGAGTTCCCGGCACGGTCGAAGGCCTTCGTGCGGTGACCGTACAGGTGACCGGGGCGGAGCCGAACCAGGTCCCACCCCCCCTTTGTGGTGTCGACCTTCGCGGGGACGCCCCCGTCGACTGTCTGCCACAGGTTGTAGTGGTCTGGCCTCGTCTCCTCGGCTCGGTAGTAGAGGAAGACGGCCACGCCCGTGCCGCTGACGACCCCTCTGACCAAGGATCCGCTGGCCGTTCTGGGCACCGGGGCCGTGGTGTCGACGACCACGTTAATGATGTCCATGCTCGTGTTGCCCTGCCGGTCGAATGCCTCGGCGACCAGCGTTTGTCTGCCGTCCTGCATAGGCTGGAGCGACACCGAGTAGGGAGGGCCTCGGGGCGAGCGCCCGGCCTAGCGGCGGCACAGTGCTTGAAGCCCGAGGAACGCCGCGCCGGCGCCGCCGACCCCAGCGGGCCCCTGGCTCGTCGCTCACCCTCCCCGCTCGTACGCGAATGTGTGGAGTTGGGACAATCATGTCGACGTGATGCCAACCGGGCATGACACGCGGTACATCTCTGAGCCACTGGAGACGCACGTGCTGACGAAGCGATTCCGTCTGGCGCCGAGCCCCCGACGGCACTCCGCGCGGCGGTCCGCCACGCGGTTGTGGGCGGCGATGCTGGCGATCCCCTGTCTCCTGGCCACGGCGTGTGAGTCATCTTCCCCGACCGGATCGTCCGGGGGTCACTCGGCGCGCTCCGGTTCCGGGTCGGTGAGCCCGTACACGGAACCGTCGCCCACGAGTGCTGCGCAGGTTCAGATCTCGCCGACGGACGGCAGCGCGAACGCCGACCCGACGGGCGGAATCTCGGTCAGGGTGACGCAGGGAACGATCACCCAACTCAGGGTGCGGACCGCCGGCGATCCGGTACCGGGCCGGTTCAACGCCGCTCACACCGCCTGGCACAGCAGCTGGACGCTCGACACGGCCTCGCAGTACCGGGTCCGGGTTGCCGCGGTCGACGGCGATGGCAGGGCGGCGATCGCGAAGAGCACCTTCCAGACAATCACGCCGTCGCAGTCCTTCGCCACCCAGATCTTCGAGGGGTACAAGAAGTCATACGGCGTCGGGATGCCGATCATCCTCCAGTTCAGCGACCCCATCACGAACCGCGCCGCCGTGGAACGCTCGCTCCAGCTCTGGGCCTCCAGGCCCGTGGTGGGAGCGTGGTACTGGGACGGCGACCAGACGCTGTACTTCCGTCCCCGGGACTACTGGCCGCCCCACACCACCGTTCGCTTCGTCGGTCACCTCGACGGCGTCGAGGGCGCCCCCGGCATGTACGGCGTGCATACGCTGACCCAGACCTTCGAGATCGGGCGTTCGCTGATCGCCGTAGCCAGCACCCGGTCGCACCACGTGCTCATCTACCTCGATCGGAAGCTGCTCGGCGACTGGCCCATCAGCACGGGCAAGCCGGGGGACGACACACCCAACGGGACCTACCTCACGATCACCAAGTCGAACCCCGAGGAGATGAAGGGCCCCGGGTACGACATCCAGGTCCCGTGGTCGGTGCGATTCACCTATTCGGGGGACTTCATGCACGACGCGTTCTGGTCGGTGGGCCAGCAGGGATTCGAGAACGTCAGCCACGGGTGCGTGAACCTCTCCCCGGCGCACGCGAAGCGCTACTACCAGCTCGCCGACCCCGGCGACCCGGTCACGATCAGGGGCAGCCCGCGCGGGGGGGCCTGGGACAACGGGTGGACCGTGTGGTTCCTCTCGTGGCAGCAGATCGTTCGGGGCAGCGCGCTCCACGAGGCGGTCGAGGTGGGTCCGCACGGGAGCACCTTCGTGGACCCCTCGACGGTTCGGGCGTCACGAGCACGGTCGCCGCTCGGAGCACCGCGCCCGGGGAACTCCGCTCGGGCGTGATCGGCCGGGGCTCGGCTAGCGCCAGGCAGCTATGAGTCGCCAGGCCAGGAGTCGGATGCGCTCGTCGGTCCGGCGGCGCACCGCGGGGTGCTCCGGGTGCTCGGCCAGTGCCCCAGCGAACCATTCGGCGAACTGACGGGTCTGCTGGTCCTGCCCGACGGGTGGGAGGAGCTCGGCGGTGAGTCTCCGGGCACCCTCGTCCGGGAGCAACCGCCCGTCCACGATCTGCCTGGCACACTCGACCGCCCGCTGCCGGGCATCGCGGATCATGCGGTCGACCATCCCTTCGGAATGTACGGCGTCCCCCCGAATTTCGGGCCCCCGCGAAGGCGGGAGGAGTTCCCGCTCGTGCGAATCCGGGCCTGACGAACGACGCAAGATCAGATGGTCGTTGGCTCGAGTCCAGAACCCCCCACGAGCGTTGTTCCAAGCCCGGGCTGGTCAGAGGCCAATTCGGGTCGCCGGGAGCCGGTGGTAGCGTTCCGTCGATGACCGTCGTGCTGGGCGTGGAGGCGGGCGGGTCGCACTGTCATGCCCTCGCGGCCGCCGCCGACGGGCGCATCCTCGGGGGTGGGTCGAACCGCGACTCGGGGAATTGGGAAGACGTTGGCATCGCCGCCGCGTCCGGGGCCCTCCGAGCGTGTGTCCGCGAGGCGCTCGACCGTGCCGCGGTCGCCCCGCACACCGTTGCGGCGTCGGTGTTCGCGCTCGCGGGCGTGGACTTTGCGATCGACGAGGACCGGCTGGGGGGGATCCCCGAGGGCGTCGGCCTCGGGGGCCCGGCCCGCCTGATGAACGACGCGTACGCCGCGCTGCGGGCGGGGACACCGCGAGGGTTCGGCATCGTGGTCGCCGCGGGGACCGGTTCGATCGTGGCCGG
Source organism: Actinomycetota bacterium (assembly GCA_045805265.1). Classification (GTDB taxonomy): domain Bacteria; phylum Actinomycetota; class UBA4738; order UBA4738; family JACQTL01; genus JBJMLO01. The sequence goes on along the minus strand of JBJMLO010000008.1, from coordinate 96,023 downwards.
TCGGAACGAGCAGGGGGTCGAGGCACGATCGCTCGGCCTCGGGCCGACGTTCGGCGACAGCGGCAGCGCCTCCGAGGTGTCCGAGGCGGGCGTCGGCGCCGTAGCGGGAGCCTATCTTCGGCGCAGCCCCGCCACCGCGCTCACGGAGCTGTTGCGTCGCAGGACCGGGTTGTCCTCGGTCGAGGAGTTCCTCGAGGGCGCCGCCAGGGGGCGGATCGACGCGTCCCTCTTCGCGCCGGACGTCGTGGAAGCGGCGAATGCGGGGGACGAGGCAGCGACGGCCATCCTGCGACGGGCGGGCGAGTCCATGGGCGAGACCGCCGCCTTCGTGGTGCGCAGATTGCGGATGGAGGAGGCTGCGTTCGACCTGGTCCTGGCCGGCTGGCTGCTCCGGACGGGCAACGCCGCCCTGCTGGGATCCTTGCAGGAGGCAGTCCATGCCGTGGCGCCCGGCGCCGCTCCGGTCGTGCTCGACGCCCCACCGGTCGTGGGGAGCGCGCTGCTGGCACTCGAGCTGGCGGGGTCCACACCCGATCCCGCCGTACGCGCCGCAATGGCCGACGCGGCCCGCGAGATGATCGTCGGCGCGCCGGGCTGACCGCCGTTCGGGGCAATGCCCCCCGCTCAACCCTTCACGCCGGTGAGGGTCACGCCCTCGATGAACGCGCGCTGCGCCAGGAAGAACAGCGCGATGACCGGCAGCATGAACAGCACCGACGCGGCCATCTCGATGTTCCACAGGACCCCGAGGTGCACCTGTTCGTTCTCGACGAGCTGGGCCAGCCCCACTGCCAGCGTCAGCGACTTCGGGTTGCTGCCGGAGAACACGAGCGGGTTGAAGAAGTCGTTCCACGCGTAGAGGAACTGGAACAGTGCCACGGCGGCGATGCCCGCCCGGGCGAGCGGCACGACGACCCGGGTCATGATCTGGAACTCTCCGGCGCCGTCCACCCGCGCCGCGTCGGACAGCTCCTGGGGGATCGTCAGGAAGAACTGCCGGAGCAGGAAGATCGAGAACGCGTCTCCGAAGAACGCGGGCACGATGAGGGGCTTGAGCGAGCCGATCCAGTGCAGCTTGGCGAAGAACACATACAGGGGGACGACCGTGACCTGGGCCGGGAGCATCAGGGTCGACAGCACGACCACCATGGCCGCCTGCCGGCCCTTCCAGCGCAGCCGTGACAGCGCGTACGCGACCGGCACGGACGACACGACAACGCCCACTGTCGACAGCCCCGCGTACATCATCGAGTTCAACCCGTACCGCCACAGGGGGAAGATGCGGAACACGTCCCCGAAGTTGCCCGGGTGGAACGGGTGCGGCCACAGCCGCCCGGACAGCGCCTGCTGTCGGGTCATCACCGCGGTCAGCAGGATGAACACCAGCGGGGCCAGGAAGACGATCGACAGCACAATGGCAGTTGAGTGGTTCGCGACCGACATGAGGAACCGCCGTCGCCGGACCTGCGGCGGCAGCGGGCGGCGGGCGACCGCCTTCGCGGCGGAGGGGCGGAGGGCGGTGCCGGCGGCTATCGGAGGCCTCCCTGGTAGTGGACCCATCGCCGCGACGCCCGTATCAGGATCAGCGTGCAGAGCATCGTGACCAGGAACAGCATCCAGGCCATCGCCGAGGCGTAACCGAGGTGGAACGCGCTGAACCCCTGTTCATAGAGCCAGATCGGATAGAACAGCAGCGAACCTTGCGGATTCCCGAGGCTCCCCTGGCCGCCGGCCGCCACGTACCCCTCCGTGAAGTACTGGAAGCCGTAGATCACGCCGGTGACCACGGCGAAGAAGATGACGGGGGAGATCATCGGGAGCGTGATGTACCGGAACCGCTGCCACCCGTTCGCGCCCTCGATGTCGGCCGCCTCGTACAGCTGCCGGGGGACGTCCAGGAGCGAGGCCAGGAAGATGATCATGGTGTTGCCGACGCCCCACAGCCCGAGGAGCACGAGACCCGGCTTCGACCATCGGGGATCCTGGAACCACAGCGGCCGCGGCACGTGGAGGGCTCCCAGGAGGTGGTCGACTGGTCCGGAGGGATTCAGCAGGAACACGAACCCCAGGACTGCGGCGACCACCGGAACCATGGTCGGGAGGAAGAAGATCATCCGGTAGACGCTGACGCCCCGCTTCACCCGCGTGAGGACGACCGCGCACCCGATGGCGAACCCGATCTGGAGGGGGACCAGCACCAGGATCATCCACACCGTGTTCCGGAGGGCCTGCCAGAACTGAGGATCGTGCGTGAACATGAACCGGTAGTTGTCGAGGCCCACCCAGCGCGGCGACGAGAAGATGTCGTAGTGGGTGAACGAGTAGTACAGCGTCGACAGCATCGGATACAGGTAGAACACGCCGAAGCCGATCAGCCACGGCGACATGAACGCGAGTACGACGCCTCGCCTCCGCAGGCGTCGTCCTCGTCGCCTCGGCCTGCGCTCCGACGCGGCCGTGCGCGCGGGGGCGGCCGTCACCGCGATGGCGACTCCCGACCGGCCGTGTCCCGATCCGTCATGCCCCCAGTTGGAGCTGCTGGTCGATCTGGGTGGCGAGGCTCTGGAGCCCCTTCTGCAGGTCGGAAACCGACCCGGCCAGGTACTTGTCCACGAATTGCCCGTACAGCGTCGAATCGGTGAACCCCAGCGTGTTGATCTGCTTGTAGCGTGAATTCGGGTTGGCGAAGATGTCGAGGAACGTCTTGAAGTGCGGGTCCTGCGTCAGGGCCGGGTCGTCCAGTGCCCCCACCACGGTGGGGATGTTGTGGAGCTGCTCGGCGAGGGCCTTCTCCGCCCCGGTGTCGAGCGCCAGGTACTTCACCAGCAACCAGTCCTCCGCCGGATGGGCGGGGTTGCGGGGGATCCCGATCGTGGAACCGCCGATCTGGCCGACGCCGTACAGCTCGGGATGGTCGTCCGCTACCGGGAACGGCGCCGTCGCGTACGGCACGTTCGACTTGTCGTTCTTGATGAACCCCACTCGCCACTCGCCGTCGAAGTCCATGGCCAGCTTCCCGTGCTCGAACAGGTTCGACGGTGAGAACTCGGTGTTCTCACCGCCGTTCTGGGCGAAGAACCTGTTGAGCTTGGAGAAGCCGAACCAGTCCGTCATCGACTTCGTAAACGTGAGGAGGTTGGCGAACCCTGGATCGGTAGCCAGGGTGGACTTGCCGGCGGGCCCGTACCACTGCGCGCCCGAGTAGACGCCGTTCACGAAGTTGGCCAGTTCGTAGTCGCCCGTCGCGAGCGGGAGGAAGCCGGCTACCTTGATCGACCCGTCACCGTTGAGCTGCGTGAGCTTCTTCACGTCGGCGAACAGCTCGGAGTACGTCTTGGGCGGACTGGTGATGCCCGCCTTCTGGAACATGCCGGTGTTGTAGTACAGCCCGTAGGCGTCGGTGAGCATGGGGAGCATGCACTGGTTCCCCTGGTAGCTCGTGTAGGCGAGGGCTCCCTTCGGGACGATCTTCGTGACATCGGTGCCGTCGGCTTTGAGGTTCGGGCCGAGATCGACGTAGGCCCCGGTGCTGCAGTACTTCGGCGCGTTGTCCGGGATCCCCTCGACCGCGACATCGGGGGCGGCCCCCGCGTGGATGGCGTTGAGCACGTCGGTGTCGTTCTTGTTCGGAACGGCAACCACGGTGATCCACGGATACTGCCGCTGGAACGAGGTCACCACGGTCTTGAACTCGGAGAACTCCGGGTTCGCGAACGGCACCCAGATGCAGAGCGTCACCGGCTGGTGCGATCCGACGGCCGAGCCTGTGTTCTCGGGCGCGGCCGGACACGCCGACGACGTGCCGCCCCCGCCGCCCCCGCCGCCGCATGCCGCCGCGAGCATGGCGAGCGAAGCGAGCGTGGCGACCAACACCTGACGGTGTCCCATCCTCATCGCGAACCTCCTCCGTGGGCTGCATGGACCGTGCCTGCTGCAGTGAACTCGTCGACGGCCACCGTGGCGCGGCGTGAGCGATCCGGCCCCCTGGGCGACCGGGCGAACACCTCCCTGCGCCCAGCCTCCAGTGCGGTGGCGACGGCGCCGTGGAGGACCGCGTCCTGGCCCAGGGCGGACACGAGGAGGCGGGGGCGGAACGGGGAGAGTTCGTGGAGCTCCCGCTCGATCGGGTCGAGCAGGAGGTCGCCGCTGCGACCGACGCCGCCGCCCAGGATGACTGCCTCCGGGTCGAGCACGGGCGCGATCGAGGCGATCCCGAGGGCGAGGCGCCGGGCCTCCTCTTCCACGGCCCGGACCGCGACGCCCTCCCCGCGCCGGGCCGCAGCGAAGACGAGCTCCGCCGAGTCCGCGGACCGCATACCGAGATCTTCCGCGATCCGGACGATCCCGCCGGCGGCAGCGGCCTCCTCGAACGCTCCACGGCGCCGCGTGGACCGGTCGTGTGGGTCCGCTGTGCCGATGGGCAGGTACCCGATCTCGCCGGCGGCGCCCCGGGAGCCCCGGTACAGGTGTCCGTCGAGGACGATGCCAATGCCGATGCCCGTGCCGATCCAGAGATAGACGAAGTCAGAGAACGTGCGGCCGTGGCCGTGGGCCCGCTCGCCGAGAGCGGCGAGGTTCACGTCGTTCTCGAAGGTGACGTTCGTCCCCAGGTGGTCGCGGACCGCCTCCACGATGCCCTGTCGGCCCCACCCGGGGAGGTTCGGGGCCATCTCGACCAGGCCTCGCAAAGGGTCGAAAACGCCCGGGCTCCCGATGGTGGCGTGGGTGACCTGGTCCCACCGCAGGCCGGTCTCGGCCGGGAGCTCGTGGGCGATCGCGCCGATCTGGCCGATGAGCGAGCTCGCTCCCCGCACCCGGGCCCGTTCCGCGCGGCGGGCCACGATGTTCCCGGTGATGTCCGCCAGGGCGGCCCGGACCCACCGTCGCCCCACGTCGATCCCCACCACCCATCCGGCCCGCGGATTGATCTCGTAGAGGACCGCGCCCGGGCCCTTGCCGCCGCTCGTCCGCCCGACCTCTCGTGTGAGCCCCGCGGCCAGGAGCGACGCGAGCGCGAGTGATACGGTCGGCTTCGACAGGCCGCTGTCCCGTGCCACCTGCGCTCGCGACAGCGGCCCTCTCGTCCGGATGACCTCCAGGACCGTGCGTTCGTTGATCGAACGCAGCAGGCCGGGCGTCCCCGCGGTGATGCGCGGATGGTGCTCCGTCGGTCCGTCTCCCAGTCGTCCCGGCCCGACCGGCTCGAGGGCCAAGAATAGTAAGGAACTCTGCCGATTCCGGCGGACCTTATGCCCTCGGCGGAAGGCCGTCAAGCTTCAGCTGCCGTCCGGGAAGAAGCGCGGGAGATGGAGGCGGTTCGCTTCGAGGATCGCGTCCAGCAGCCGGCTCGCGACTCCGAACGAGGGACCCAGAGGGTTGGCGAGGAGCGCCTTCAGTGCCGTGTCCCGGCTGCCGGTCACGGCGGCCTCGGCCGCGAGACGCTCGTACGCCTTCACGTGCTCGACCAGGCCCAGGAACTCTGGCGGGAGCGGCGCCGTCGGCAGCGGGTGCGCGCCGTCCCGGTCCACACGAGCCGGAACCTCGACCACCGCGTCGTCGGCCATATCGGGGATCGCACCGTCGTTCCGCACGTCGACGACCTGCACGTCACCCGTGCCGGCATACAGGGACGCCATCAGCTGGGCCGCCGCCTCGCTGTAGAAGGCCCCGCCCCGGCTGGAGAGCAGATCGGGTTTGCGCTCCAGGGCGGGGTCCCGGTACCGGTCGAGGAGGTCCCGCTCGATCGCCGTGACCTCCTCCGCCCGGGTGAGGTGTCCGGGGGCACGTTCCTCTGCCAGGACCTCGTCGGTCAGGTAGTAGTACCGAAGGTAGTAGGAGGGAACCGCGCCGAGCAGGCGGACCAGCTCGGCGGGCAGCGAGACCTCGGCGGCCACGTCCTCGGCCCGCCGTTCCAGCAGGTCAGGGAGCACGTCGATCCCGTCGACCAGGACAGCCCGCTCCCAGGAGAGGTGGTTCAGGCCAACGTGGTCCAGCTCGACCCGTTCCCAGGGGACGTCGAGGAGCGTGGCCAGCCGGCGCCGCAGCGTGATCGCGACGTTGCACAGGCCCACGGCGCGGTGCCCGCTGTCGAGGAGGGCCTGGGTCACGATCCCGACGGGATTCGTGAAGTCGACGAACCAGGCCCCCGGCGCGCCGCGTTCGGCCGTCCGCTCCGCCAGGTCCAAGATGACGGGGACCGTCCGCAGCGCCTTGGCGAACCCGCCCGGGCCTGTCGTCTCCTGCCCGATGCAGCCGAAGGCCAACGGGAGGGTCTCGTCGACGCGTCGCGCGGCCTGGCCGCCCACCCGGATCTGCGCCACCACGAACGACGACCCGTCGAGCGCGCGATCCCGGTTCGTCGTGCGGGTCAGCTGGCCGGTCCAACCCCGGCGGGTCAGGATCCGCTGCGTCAGGCCACCAACCACCTCGAGGCGGTCGGCGTCCACGTCGAGCAGCGCCAGCTCGTCCAATGGGAGGCGGTCGCCGTGGTCGGCGAAGCCCTCGATGAGCTCCGGCGTGTACGTGCTGCCGGCGCCCACGACGGCGACCTTCAGACCCACGCCGCAGAGCCCTCTTCCATGGCCGCGCCATCCTAGGGTAGAGTGCGCCCGGCGTGGAATCGTTAGGAAGGTTTCCTGATCCGTTCCTCGAGGAGATCGCGGCGCAGCCCGCGGCGATCCGACGGGCTGCCGGGGCCCTCCGGGCGCAGATCGACCCCCTCGAGCGCCTCGCTCGAATCGTCGCCGATCCGGCTCGACCGCGCCGGTCGGCGGTGTTCACGGGCATGGGTGCCTCGTACGCCGCCTGCTACGCGCCAGTCACCGTCCTCGCCGGGCTCGGAGTCCAGGCGTCGATGGTGGATGCGGCGGAGCTCCTCCACTTCCGCCGCGGGCTGCTCAGCCGAGACACCGTGGTGGTGATCGTGAGCCAGTCCGGCCGAAGCGCCGAGGCCGTCCGCCTGGTTGCGGAGCTCGACTCGTCTGCGGGCCCAACGGTCGTCGCCGTGACGAACGGCCCCGACAATCCGTTGGCGCTGTCGGCAAAGGTGGCCCTGGACACGCACGCGGGGGCCGAGGTGGGGCCGTCCACCCTGAGCTTCGGCGCGTCGGTCGTGGTGCTGGCCGCAGTCGCCGACGTCCTGGCGGGCCGTCCGGTAAGCAGCGCGTTGACGACGGCTGAGGCGAACGCGGGCGCGGCCGCGTGCTCGGCCGAGGGGCTGCTGGACGAGCCGGCGGCGTCGGCGGACCGGTTCCGGGCCTGGTTCGACGACCGGCCGGCCGTCGTCCTGTTGGGACGGGGGGCGGCGCGGGCGGCGTCGGAGGTCGGGGCGCTCGTGCTGAAGGAGGCCGCCAGGGTGCCGGCCGAAGCGCTCGAGTCTGCGCAGTTCCGGCACGGCCCGCTGGAACTCGCCGGCCGGGACCTGGCGGCGGCGGTCGTGGCCATCGAACCCGCGACCGAGGACCTCGACCGCGCCCTCGCCGCAGAACTGGCCGCAGCCGGCGGATCCGTGCTCGTCATCGGCCGCACCGCGACCGGCGAGGCCGGTGAACGCGAGGTGATGATCGGGCAGGTCGATCGGGCGCTGGCGCCCTCCGTGGCGGTGGTGCCGTTCCAGTTGCTCGCGTGGCGGGTGGCCGTCGACCGGGGGTTCAGTCCGGGGATGCTGCAGATCGCATCGAAGGTCACGACTCGTGAGTGAGCCGCGTGTGGCGCTGACCTTCGACGCCGAGCACGGCAGCCGGGCCGGGGCGGATACCTCCGCGCCGGCGCGGATCCTGGACGCGTTGGGCCGGGCGTCGGTTCGCGCCACCTTCTTCGTCCAGGGGCGATGGGCCAGCGCCGATCGCGAGATCGCCGCGCGGATCGTCGCCGACGGCCATCTGGTCGGCAACCACTCGAACTACCATGCGCCGATGACGCTGTTGTCGCCCGATGGCATCCGAGCTGACGTGGCGGAGGCCGAACGCCGGATCCACGAGGTCACGGGTGCCGACCCGCGGCCGTGGTTCCGCTGCCCGTTCGGTGACGGCGAGGACAGCCCCGAGGTCCGCGACGGCCTCGCCCGGCTGGGATACCGGATCGTCCCGTGGACGCTCGACTCCGGTGACTGGCGGGACGACGCGACCGCAGGCGCGGTGCGAGGAGCCGTCGCCAACGGCGTCCGTGCGGGGGGCGCGGCGGTCGTCCTCTTCCACACGTGGCCCAGGGTGACGGCCGAGGCGCTGCCCGACGTGCTCGCCGACCTCTCGAGCCGCCGCGTGGAGTTCGTCACGGTCGAGGAGCTCGCGGATGGCGCGTGACCGCTCGGGCAAGGCCCCCGCAATCCTCGCTGTCGACGGCGGGAATTCCAAGGCCGATGCGGTGATCCTGGACCGCGACGGGCATGTCCTGGGCCTCGCCCGGTCCGTGACACCCTCCAACGTCGGGCGGTCGAACGGCTCCGCCGACGCGCTGGTTGGGGTGATCGGTGCTGCCGCCCGTCGGGCGGGCATCGACCGGGCTGCCGGCCGGGTGGCCCGGGTCGGGGTGTACTGCCTGGCGGGCGCCGACTCCCACCACGACGTGCGCGCCATCGGCCGCTCGGTCGCCCGCAACGGATGGACGGACGAGGTGCTCATCCGGAACGACACGGTCGCCGTCCTCCGCGCAGGGACCGACCGGGGGTGGGGCGTCGGACTGGTCTGTGGCGCCGGCATCAACTGCATCGGTGTCGCCCCGGGAGGGAGGGTGGCGAGGTTCGCCGCGCTGGGGGAGCTGTCGGGGGACATCGCCGCCGGGGGCGAGTGGGTCGGCCGCGCGGCGCTCGCCGCCGCCGTTCGTGCCCGCGACGGACGGGGACCGCGCACCGCCCTCGAGGGCGTCGTGCCCCAGCACTTCGGCATGGCCCGGCCGGAGGCCCTTGCGCGCGCCATGTACGACGGCCGGATCGACACCGATCGGTTGGTTGAGCTGCCGCCGGCGGTGTTCCGGACGGCTGCGTCGGGGGATGTCGTCGCTCGTGAGATCCTTGAGCGCCTGGCCGACGAGGTCGTCGTCATGGTGGCCGCGGCGATCACCAGGGCCCGGCTCGCCGATACCGACGTCGAGGTTGTTCTCGGGGGCGGAGTGTTCCACGCGAGGGATCCGGAGTTCCTTGACCGGATCCGGGATGGGATCCTGGCCGTGGCGCCGCTGGCGAAGGTGGTCGCCCTGTCCGCGCCGCCTGTGGTCGGCGCGGTGCTGCTGGGGCTCGACCACGTCGGCGGCTCCGCCCGCGCGCGAGCCCGTGTGCGCGAATCGGTGACCCACGCCAGCCTCCGGGCGGCCCGGGCAAGGCACGGCGGCTCGACCCGTGCGGCCGCGGGGCGCGAGATGGCGAGGGGGGCCTGACGTGGCCGGGATCTCGCTGGAAGGCATCACCAAGGACTTCGGGGCCGGCGCTCCCGCAGTCGATGACGTGACGCTGGAGATTGCGGACGGGGAGTTCATGGTCTTGGTCGGGCCGTCGGGGTGCGGCAAGTCGACGATCCTGCGAATCATCGCCGGACTGGAGGACGTCACCGCAGGCGAGGTCGTCATCGGGGACCGCCGGGTGACCGACCTGCTCCCCAAGGAACGCGACGTGGCCATGGTGTTCCAGAACTACGCGCTGTACCCGCACATGACGGTGGCGGAGAACATCGGGTTCGGGCTGAGGCTCCGCCACGCGCCGAGGGAGGAGATCGCCCGGCGCGTGGCGGAGACCGCCCGTATCCTGTCGCTCGAGTCCCTGCTCGAGCGCAAGCCCGTGGCGCTGTCGGGCGGGCAGCGCCAGCGGGTCGCGATGGGCCGGGCGATGGTGCGCGAGCCGAAGGCGTTCCTGATGGACGAACCACTGTCGAACCTGGACGCGAAGCTCCGGGTGCAGATGCGGGCGGAGCTGGCCCGCCTGCGCGACCGACTCCGGACCACGACGGTGTACGTGACCCACGACCAAGTGGAAGCCATGACCCTGGGGGACCGCGTGGCCGTGCTGAAGGACGGCGTCCTACAGCAGGTCGACACCCCGCAGCGCCTGTTCCACCGTCCCACCAACCTGTTCGTCGCGGCGTTCATCGGGTCGCCGTCGATGAACCTGGTCGAGGCCCGGGTCGACGGCGAGGCGGTGTCGTTCGCTTCGCTCACCTTCCCCGTCCCCGACCGCGAGGAGCTGCACGCCTACGACGGCCGAACCGTGATCCTCGGGATCCGGCCCTCGGATCTCGAGGACGCCTCCCTGTTGCCCCGCGAGGACGTGCCGGCGCTCGAGGTGGTGCCCGATGTCATCGAGGAGCTGGGGACGGAGATCCACGCCATCTTCGCCGTCGACGCGCCACCGGTCGTCACCGAGGATACGGAGGCCGCGCTCGAGGAGGACGGCGGCGGCCTGACGCCGCTCGGCGACGGGAAGGCCACCTTCACAGCGAGCCTGGATCCCCGATCGCGGGCCGAGGTCCGGCGACCCATCCGCCTCACGGTCGACCCCGCGTCTTTCCATTTCTTCGACCCGGAGTCCGGGCGGGCGATCGCCGGCGAACCAGAGGCCGGGGTCGACCGCCGGCAGGCGAATGGCTCGGTTTCCGCTGGGCGCAGAGGAATCAAGTGATCCGCAGCGCGGCCAGGTCGCCGTCGCGGATCGGCAGGATCATCGAGATGTAGCGCTCGTCGGCCGCCACCGCTTCGTTGTGGCTGCGGATCGCCTCGACCCAGCCCGGGTGCAGGCTGTCCTCCCCCGTGACCACGTTCGTTCCTCCGGCCTGGATCACGTTGTCGCAGATGTAGAGGCCGCCGACCCGGATCCGATCGCGCGCCGACTCCCAGGCGCGCGGATAGTCGCCCTTGTCGATGTCGCTGAAGATCACGTCGAAGTCGCCGGTGGTCTTCGCGAACTCCTCGAGCGCGTCGCCGACATGGAAGCGCACGGGGCCGTCGAGCCCGGCGCGACCGAGGAAGTCGAGCGCCGCCCGCTCGTTCGCCGGGTCACGGTCGGTGAGATGGAGCTCACCCTCGGGACCGACGGCTCGGGAGAACCAGTAGGCGGAGTAGCCGAAACCGGATCCCAGCTCGAACACCCGGCGAGCCCCGATGGCGCGCGCGAGCAGCTCGAGGGCCACGCCGACCAGTCGTCCGACGATCGGGAAGCCCTCTGCCCGAGCCCGCTCCTCCATCTCGCCGAGCGGCCCCTCGGCGTCGGCAGGTGCCGCAGAGAGCGCGTGTCGTGCCAGATACTTCTCGATGCCGGGCCCGAGCAGATCCATGGGCGCCATGCTACGCGGAGGGCCGGGCGCGGGTATGTCCGGTACCTCTGGCCGGCTCGATGGACCTCAGGTCGCGGGGGATTCGCCGTCCGTGCGCATCCATTCCAGCAGGTGGCTGAGGTCGGCTCGGAGTGGGGTGAAGATGTCGATGTTCTTCACGGTCCGGTTGCCCACGGGCTCGATGTAGTGCTCCTCGCCCGCCGGGATCAGCAGCACCGAGCCCGGTCCCATGTCGTTGCGTCGGCCCGACACGTAGTAGTTCGCGTTCCCCTCGAGGATCATCGCGATCTGGTCGAAGTCGTGGACGTGGGGCCGCAGGTCCATCCCGGGCTCGCACTCGTTCAGCACCAGCAGGCACCGGTCGGTCCCGAACCCCCGCCTGCGGACCCCGGGGCGAACCTCCTCGTCCGGGATGTCGTCCCAGCTCACGGCCTCCACGTCAGACGCTCCTTTCGTTTCGCAGGAATCCCAGCTCCGCGGAGAGGGCCTCGGCCGCCTCGATGAGCCGGTGGGCCAAGAGGGAGTCGTCCTCCTCGGGCACGCCCGCGGTCGTGCCCACGATGGCCATGGCCCCCGCAAGGGTCCGGTCCTGGAACACCGGGGTCGCGATGGCCCTGATGCCCTCCACCACCTGGGAGTTCACGGCGATGCGCGCCGCGCGCACCCGTTCGAGCTCGGCCTCCTCGAGGCCGTGGTCCCGGATCTCGGGGTTGAACGCCACGTTGATCTTGCCCTGGGCCGAGTCGATGGGCAGCCGCGATCCCGTCCGCACGACGATTCGGACGATCCGGTCGATGTTGTCCTCGACCCGCACCACGATCGGCGACTCGCCGTCCCAGATGGAGAGCACCGCCGTCTCGTTCACCCGCTGGACGAGGCGCTCCATGTGCGGCCCAGCCACCTTGATGATGCGCAGGCCGGCCAGGGCGCTCGCCGCCAGCTCCACGACCCTCGCTCCGAGCGTGTAGAGCCCGTTGCCGGGGTCGTAGCGCAGGAGCCCGGCGTGACGGAGCGCCATCGTGTACCGATGGGTCGTGGCCTTGCTGGTCCCCAGCCGAGCGGTGAGATCGGCCAGGGTGAGCTCGGGCTCCTCCGGGGAGAAGAACCCGAGCAGGCGGACCGCGCGCTCGACGGACTGGTTGAGCGGGGTCCCCGCGCGGACGGGGACGTCCGTGCTCACAGCCGCCCCACCTCGTCGGTGAGGACCTCGAGGATCCGGTCCGCTTGTTCGTCCTCGATGACGAACGGCGGCGACAGGACGACCTTCTGCCCGGTCGCCCGCACGATCACGCCCCGGCGCCGGGCGCCGGCCTGGACCGCGGCCGCGTCGCCTGACGCGAGCTCGATGCCGAGCATCAGCCCGACGCCCCGGACCTCCGCGACCGCGTCGAGGCTCGCGAGCGGGCGCAGGCCCTCGAGCATCCGGGCGCCGGTTCGCTCGGCCCGCTCGATCAGGCCCTCGCGTTCGATGATGTCGAGGTTGGCCAGCGCGACGGCCGCGCCCGTGGGGTGCCCGTTGTACGTGAACCCGTGCCGGAACGGCGTCCCGTCGAGGAGCTCCAGCGGCCGGGCGCCGATCAGCACGGCGCCCATCGGGAAGTACCCGCTGGTCAGCGCCTTCGCTGTGACGATCACGTCGGGCTCGATGTCGTAGCGCTGCGCGCCGAACCATCGCCCGGTCCGGCCGTACGCGGTGACGACCTCGTCGAGGATCAGGAGGATGCCGTGGCGCCGGAGGATCTCCTGGACCCGCGTCCAGTAGCCCTCGGGCGGCGGGATCATCCCGCCGACGCCGATCACCGGCTCGGCGACCATGGCGGCGATCCGGTCAGGGCCGACCTCCGAGATGACCCGCTCGAGCTCATCGCCCAGGACCTGCGCGGCGTCGGGGCCGGCCGTCAGCGCCGAGGGGGTCGACAGGTGGACGAAGTCGGGGGCCAGTGGCCCGAACCCCTCCTTCAACGGCGGGATGCCGGTCGCGGCGAGGGACGCGATCCCGACGCCGTGGTAGGCCCCGTCCCGGGACAGGATCACCGTCCGCTCGGGCCGGCCGGCCGCGTGCCACGCCAGCCGCACGAGCTTGAATGCGGTCTCGGTTCCCTCGCTGCCGCCGTTCGTGAAGAACACCCGGTCGAGCCCGCGCGGGGAGAGGCCGGCCAGCCGGGCGGCGAGCCGGATCGCCGGCTCGTTCGAGAGGTCCCAGAACGAGGGGTAGAACTCGAGCTCGCGCATCTGCGCGGCCGCGGCGTCGGCGAGCTCATGGCGGCCGTGGCCGACCGCGCACTGCCACAGCCCGCACGTCCCGTCCACGTACTCGTTGCCGTCGACGTCCCAGATCGTTGCGCCCTTCGCCCGCGCCACGACCAGGGGGTCGGGAGGGCGACCGACGGTCTGGTGGGGGTGCAGGACGTGCGCCCGGTCGAGGTCGGCCAGCTCCTGGCGTTCGGATGCGTCCTCGGGTTCGTTCAGGCGTGCTGCGTCGGTCATCGTGAACGTCCTCTCACACCGCGTTGCGGACGGTCTTCGTCGCGGTGTACTCGTCGATCGTCTGGGGGCCCAGCTCGTAGCCGTACCCCGACAGCCCCCGTCCGGTGTATGGCGCGTAGGGGTCGAGCCCTCCGTACATGTTCACCCAGACGGTCCCGGCGCGGAGGGCGCGGGCGATGCGGTGTGCGCGTGCGCCGTCGCGTGTCCACACCGCGGCGGCCAGGCCGTACCTCGTGTCGTTGGCGACGCGGACGGCCTCGTCCTCGTCCTCCACCCGGATGACGGCGACCGCGGGGCCGAAGATCTCCTCGCGATTGATGCGCATCTCCGTCGTCGTGTCGACGAACACGGTCGGCTCGACGAAGAACCCGTCCGGGGCGGCGTCCACCTTCGCCGGACCGCCGCCCGCGGCGGCTCGGGCTCCCTCGCTGGCCGCGGCGTCGTACAGGTCGAGCACGTGGTCGCGCTGCCGCTCCGAGACCAGGGGGCCGACCTCGGTGGACGGGTCGGCGGGAGGGCCGACCCGCAGGGCGTCGACCCGCTCGACCAGGCGCTCGACCAGCGGTTCGGCCACCCGGGCGTGCGCCACGAGGCGCCCGCCGGCCGTGCACACCTGGCCCTGGTTCCGGAACGTGGCCCGCAGGGCGCCCTCGAGCGCCGCGTCGAGGTCGGCGTCGTCGAGGACGACGTTGGCGGACTTCCCACCGAGCTCGAGCGTCAGCCGCTTCAGGGTGGGCGCCGCGGCGCGCTGGATCGCGACGCCGACCTCGGTCGACCCGGTGAAGGAGACCTTGTCGATGCCCTCGTGCTCCACGATCGCCTGGCCGGTGGAGCCGTCGCCCGTGACCACGTTCCAGACGCCGGGCGGGAAGCCCGCCTCCAGCGCGAGCTCCGACAGCCGGAGCGCCGTCAGCGGCGACTCCTCGGCCGGCTTGTGCACCACCGTGTTCCCACAGGCCAGCGCTGGCGCGAGCTTCCACGAGGCGATGACCAGCGGGAAGTTCCACGGGGTGATCGCGCCGACCACGCCGACCGGCTCCCGGAGCGTGTAGGTGAAGACTCCCGGGTCGGCCGGGTTCGTCGAGCCCAGGATCTTCGTCGGCCACCCCGAGTAGTACAGCCAGGTCCGAACGACCGTCGGCAGGTCGCGCCCCTTCGCCTCGCGGATCGGCTTGCCGACGTCGCGGCTCTCGAGGTCAGCGAGCTCGGCCGCGTGCGACTCGACCAGCTCGGCCAGCCGCAGCAGCAGCCGCGTCCGGTCCATGGGATCCATCCGTTCCCACTCGGGCAGCGCCTCGCGAGCGGCGCGGACGGCCCGGTCGACGTCCTCCGGGCCGCCGAGCGCGACGTCGGCGATGGGCCGCGCCGTGGCCGGGTCGACCGACGCGAAGGTCCGGCCGTCCGCCGCCGGGCGCTCGTCCCCCGCGATGAGGAGGCCGCGCGCTTTCGTCTGCATTCCCACGAGCCTAGAGAGGTCCGACGCTCACCGGACCGTCGTCCCAGCCTCCGCCACGTCCACGGACTGTACCCCGGGCTCCGCCGGCGCCGCGTCGAACGCGGCCTCCTGTGTTCGCACCCGAGCCCGCGTGGCCAGCCGGACGATCACCCCGAGCGCGATCCACGCAAGCATGACGAACGGTGCCGCCTTGTTGGCCCCGGTCTGGTGGTAGAAGACCGTGTACTCGGCCGTCCCCACCACCGCCACGGCGAGCAGCGGCGCGATCACGATGTCCACGACGTTCCCCCGTGTCCGCAGCGAGTGCGCGAACCCGGAGATGCCCACGAGCGCGTACACCGGCAGGATGCCGGCGGCGCCGCACAGCAGCAGCCACGTGAACACGATGAAGCCCGCCAGGAAGAACGTCTTGAGGTCCAGGCTCTGGCCCTTCCACGCCGAGCCGGCCAGGAAGATCCCGAGCGTGATCACGGCGAGCGACCCGATGGCCACGTGCGGCGACTTGAACCGTGGGTGCGTCCGGCCGAAGGCGCGGGGCAGGTACCCCTCCCGGCCCCAGCTGTATGCGATCCGCGTGGTGAAGTTCGCCGTCCCCAACGCGCTGACCGCGCTCGAGATCGCCAGGACGAACAGCAGCAGCTTCCCGAACCACAGGGCGGCGTACTGCCCGGACAGCGTGATGACGGCGAAGGGCCCGTCGCCGGACCAACCCGCGCCGGCCTTCTTCGCGCCGTACCCCGAGACGATCGCGAACGTGGTCACCGCGAAGAACAGGAGCGCGGCGATCACCGCCCCGATCACCGCGCGCGGGACCTGCCGGCGGGGCGTGTGCGCCTCCTCCGCGAGGAACACCGCCGTCTCGAACCCGGAGAACCCGGTCATCGCCACGCCCACGCCGATGAAGAACGTGCTGAACCCGACGGTGGAGATGTGGGCCGGGTTGAACGAGCCCCACACCAGCCCGTTCGCGCCGCCGTGCGCGAGCAGGATGACGTCGAAGATCGCGATCAGCGTCACGCCGACGGCGGTCAGCGCCAGCAACACTCGCGCCGAGATCTGGACCCCCAGGTAGGAGATCAGGAAGATGATCGCCCCCAGCACGATCGCCGTGCCGACCCACTGGCTCCCCAAGAACTTGATGTCGAGCAACGCCGGGGAGCACAGCAGCTGGATGAGGAAGGCCGAAGCGATGGTCAGCCCCGCCACGAAGATGACGCCGACCGCCAGGAGGATCCAGCCGGCCATGAACCCGACGTCTGGCCCCAGGCCCGCCCGGACGAGGGCGTACGTGCCGCCCGCGTGGGGCACGTACCGGGCGAATCGGCTGTAGACGAGCCCCAGGCCGATCGCGCCGATCCCCGCGACCACGAAGGCGAGCGGGGTGATGAACCCGGCGAAGCTCGCGACCGTCGAGGCGATCAGCACACCGGAGATCTCGGGCGCGGTCACCCCCAGCGATTGGGCGATCAGGCCGGGCAGGCCCACCGCGTTCCTCCGGAGCGCGCCGGTCTCGGTGTGGACGTCCTCCGCCACCTGGAACCTCCCCTCGGGTCGGGACCGCGTGCCGAGATGAGGGAGCGTTTGCAGGCTCACCTCACCATATGAGATAACGTCGCACATGGTCAGACAGCCGTCAACTCGGACGCTGCGAGACCGGTTGGCCGCCGGAAGGGTGACGGGGACGTTCGTCAAGCTCCCCGCGCTCGAGGCGATCGACATCGTCGCCGGGTCGGGCCTCGACTGCTCGATCGTAGACCTGGAGCACTCCCAGCTGGCCGAGGGAGAGGCCCTGCGGCTCGTACGCCACGCGCACGCCCTCGGGCATGCTGTCGTCGTGCGAGTCCCCTCGTGCGACCCGGGCCAGCTGAACCGCCTACTGGAAGCCGGCGCCTCGGGGATCCAGCTGTCGACCGTGCGGTCGGTTGCCCAGGTCCGCGAGCTGGTCGCCGCCACCCGGTACCCGCCGGGCGGGGAGCGCTCGGTGTCGCTCGCGCATCCGGTCGCCGCCTACGGGGCCGTGCCGCTTCGGGAGGCGGTCCGAGGCGACCACCCGCTCCTCGTGGGCCAAATCGAGACGGCGGACACCGACGACCCGCTGAAGGAAATCTGCGGCGCCGGGCTCGACGTGGCCTTCGCCGGGGTGACCGACCTGGAGGTCGGACTCGGCTTCGACCGCGACCGGCTGGCGACGCGGGTGGCCGAGATCGCCGACGCGGCCGCCGCCGCCGGCATCGCCTTCGGCGCGTTCGCCGCGACGCCGGAGGCCGTTCCGCGGGATGCTCGGTACGTGGCGCTGTCCTCCGACGTCAGCCTGCTCCGCGCGGCCGTGGACGACGCGGCCCGCCGCGGTGGGGAGGCCCCGTGACCGCCGACCTGGCCGTCTCGGTCGCCGGTCTGCCGCTCAAGCACCCGGTGATGGCCGGTTCCGGCGAGGCCACCATGACCGCGGAGGGCATCCGCGCGGCGCTCGAGGCCGGCGCCGCCGCGGTGGTCGCGAAGTCGGCAAACGAGTCGGCCGCGGCGCGCCGCCAGCTCGCGATGGCCGAGTACGCGGTCCTCGACGCGTCGTGGCGACGTGTCCCTGCCGGCCGGCCGCCGCCGCCCGGCGCGTCGTATTTCGGCCGGTCGGGACTCGTGGACGTGCCGTTCGAACGGTGGGTCGAGACGCTGGCCGAGTCCGACGCACTCGCCCGCGATCACGAGGCCTACGTCGTTGCCTCGCTCATCGTGGCGGGGGTCGACGAGGCCGCTCGCATGGCGAAGGAGCTGGAGACGGCCGGCCTGCGGTGGCTCGAGCTGAACGTGGGCGCGCCCCACGCCGGCGAGGCTGCTCCCGGCGCCATCCGCGCGGCCGCGTCGGCCGACGACGTGGGCTCGCTGGTCGGACCGGTCCGCCAGGCGGTCTCGATGGCGCTCACCGTGAAGCTGCCGGGGGAGGGTGACCTCGCCTCGCAGGCCGAGGCAGCGGTCGCGGCGGGCGCCGACGCGGTGTGCATCGCGGGCAGGTTCCTGGGATTCCTGCCCGATCCCGAGACGCGCCGGCCGGTGCTCGGGACCTTCGGCGCTATGGGCGGCGGGTGGGCCCTTCCGCTCTCGCTCCGGTGGATCGCCAAGGCGCGCGCCCTGCTGGGCCCGGACGTCGCCCTGGTCGGCACGAACGGCGCCCGGTCGGGCGAGGACGTGGTCCGGTTCCTGCTGGCCGGCGCCTCGGCGGTCGAGTTGACGACCTCGGTGATCCTGGAGGGCCCCGGCGCGCTCACGCGAGCCATCGAGGAGCTGACCGCGTACTGCGATGGCCAGGGCGTCGCTGCCCGGGACCTGGTCGGCGAGGCGGCCGACCACACCATGACGTACGAGGAGGCGGGCCGCACGCCGAGAGGAGAATCGCCGGGATGACCATCGGCGAGGCCGTAACGATCGAGGCGCTCGAGGAGGACCCGTACCCGATCTACGCTCGGCTGCGGGAGGACGAGCCGGTCTCCCTCGTCGAGTCGGTGGGCCTATGGCTCGTCACCCGGCACCACGACGTGGACGCGGTCGTCCACGACCCCGAGACCTACACGGCCGAGACCGAGCCGTCGACGCTGAACCGAACGTTCGGCCGGAACATGCTGGCCAGCGAAGGTGCCTACCACCAACGGATCCGCTCGATCGTCGAGCCGGCGTTCCGGCCCGGCGCCGTCCGGCCCTACGCCGACGACGTGATCGCGCCCGAGGCCAACGCGCTGATCGACGCGTTCGCCGACCGAGGCTCCGTGGACCTGGCCAAGGCGTTCTGCGAGCCCCTCTCGGTCCGCACGCTGAAGCGGGTCCTCGGCCTGGCGGAGATGGACGACGAGACCCTCGAGCGGTGGTTCGAGGGCCTCGGGATCGGCGCGTCGAACTTCGAGGGCGACCCCGAGAAGCAGACCGGCGCCGACGCCGCCAGCCGGGAGGTGAACGAGGCGATCCAGCCGATCCTCGATCGCGTGGAGGCCGAGCCGGACGCCTCGATCCTCTCCCGCCTGGTCCACGAGGAGGTCGACGGCGAGCGCCTGACCCGCGAGGAGATCCAGTCGAACCTGAAGGTGATGATCGTCGGCGGCATGCAGGAGCCCGGCGACGCGATCGGGATAGCGCTGTGGGCGCTGCTGTCGCACCCGCAGCAGGCCAAGGAGGTCCGTGCGAACCCCGACGCGATGATCCGGCCGGCGGTCGAGGAGGCGCTCCGGTGGCACTCGCCCGTCGGCACGTCCACCCGCCAGACGACGAAGCCGACCACGCTCGCCGGCGTGGACCTGAAGGAGGGCGCGCTGATCGCGGCGGTCGTCTCGAGCGCGAACCGGGACGGCCGGCGGTGGGAGGACCCGGACCTGTTCGACGTCCACCGCAAGCAGGGCGCGCACCTGGCCTTCGCGGCCGGCGCCCACATGTGCGTGGGCGCCTGGCTGGCCCGGGCGGAGTGCCGCACGGCGTTCCGGGTGCTGTTCGAGCGGCTGCCCCACCTCCGGCTCGATGGCGACGATCCCATCCGTCTCAGCGGATGGGAGTTCCGTCGGCCGCTGCGGCTGGACGTGGCCTGGGACGCGTGAGGAGCGACATGGGGACCACGAACGACCCATCCGACGACGAGCTGAGCCCCGACTACCTGCGGCGGCTGGCGGCGACCCAGCCGAGGAACCTGCCGCCCGAGCTCGACCTGTTCGACGAGGAGACCTCGCGGGCCGGCCTCCGGCTCAACAAGGCGGCGTACTCGCTGAAGCACCCGGAGCAGCGGGACCTGTTCGCGGGCGACGAGGAGGGGTGGATGGACCAGTTCGGGCTCACCGAGGACGAGCGCCGGCTGATCCGGGACCGCGACTGGATCGAGCTGTGGCGGCGGGGGATGTCGATCTACACGATGATCAAGCTGATCGGCGTGACCGGGACCCCGCTCGTCGAGATCGGGAAGCAGATGCGGGAGCACGGGACGCGCGAAATGACCGCGCACGGGGCCCGTCCGCCCGCGGCCGAGGAGGGATAGGCCATGGCGCGAGTGCTGGGCGGCATCGGCGCGTCGCACGCGCCCTCCATGGAGCACGTGTACGACCGTGGGGAGACCGGGACCGACGAATGGCAGCCCCTGTTCGGCCCGTTCGACGAGGTCCGCCGGTGGCTGGAGCGGATCCGGCCCGACGCTCTGTTCGTCATCTACAACGACCACTTCGACCACTTCTGGCTCGACGCGTGGCCGCAGTTCGCCATCGGCGTGGCCGACCGGTTCCCCATCGCGGACGAGGGGCAGGGCGCTCGCGACTTCCCGCCGATCGCCGGGCACCCCGACCTGGCCTGGCACATCCTGCGCTCGCTCATCGCGGACGAGTTCGACGTCACGGTGTGCCAGGAGATGGAGGTCGACCACGGCGTGATCTCGCCGCTGCCCCTCATCGACTTCTCGAGCGGTGACGGCTGGCAGGTGCCCATCATCCCGTTCGCCTCGAACGTGATCCTGCACCCGCTGCCGCTGCCCCGGCGTTTCTACAAGCTCGGCCAGGCGTTGCGGCGGGCCATCCTGTCCTATCCCGAGGACATCGGCGTCGTCGTGGTGGGGACCGGCGGGCTGTCCCACCAGCTCACCGGGACCTCCTTCGGGACCATCCACGAGGACTGGGACCGCGAGTTCCTGCGGCTGATCGTCGAGGAACCGGAGCGCCTATGCGACTACACCCACGAGGAGCTCATGAAGCTCGGCGGGACGGAGGGCGTGGAGGTCGTGCAGTGGCTGTTCATGCGCGGGGCCCTGCCCCGCGACGCCCGCCCCCACGTCGAGGCGTACTACCCGCACCGGATCATGGGCTACGGGCTCCAGGCGTACGACGCGACGGGCGACGAAGAGGCTGCGCGCCGCAGCGACGAGCTGGCGCGGCGATGACCCGATCGCGCGAGGACGTCCTGGACGGGCTGCTCCGCGGCGCCGTCGACCTGCACGTCCACCCGTTCCCGTCGCCGTTCCCGCGGCGCATCGACATCCTGCAGAGCGCGCGCCACGCCGCGGAGCACGGGTTCCGGGCGATCGTCGTGAAGTCCCATCATCACTCCACGGCGACGGACGTCGCGGCGCTGAAGCCCCACGGGCTCGACGCCACCGGCGTGAAGGTGTTCGGCGCGGTCGCGCTCAACAACCAGGTTGGGGGGCTGAACCCGTGGGCCGCGAACATGACGCTCGCGCTGGGGGGCAAGGTCGTGTGGTTCCCGACGATCGCGTCCCCAGCGCACATCGAGCACGACAAGCACGGCGGGCTGAAGTTCCCCTCGCTGGCGATCCCGCTCATGCCCGAGCGCCCGATCACCGTGTTCGGCGACGACCGCGCGCTGAAGCCGGAGGTCCGGGACATCCTCCGGCTGGTCGCCGAGGCCGACGGCATCCTGGCCAGTGGCCACATGCCGCCCGACTGGATCATCGCGGTGTTCGCCGAGGCGCGAGAGGTCGGGGTCCGCCGGATGGTGCTGAACCACCCGAACTTCGTGATCGAGGCCACGATGGAACAGGCGGCGAAGATCGCGGACCTCGGCGCCGTGGTGGAGCACTCCGTCTGCATGTACGACGAGGACTCGACGTTCTTCCAGGGGTGGAGCATCGAGTCGCTCGTGGAATGGGTCCGGACGATCGGCCCGGAGCGGTCGTCGATCGGCAGCGACCTGGGGCAGGAGAACAACCCGCTGCCGGCCGACGCGTTCCGGAAGATCTGCGGTCGGCTGCTCGACGCGGGGCTGGGCGAGGCGGAGGTGCGCGGGCTCGTCGCCGACAACCCCGCACGACTCCTCGGCCTCGACGACTGATCCCTCATGGAGCGCGTGATCCTCGCCCGCCACGGGGAGAGCGAGTACAACCCGCGCCGGCTCGTGAACGGGGACCCAGGGCGGCCGGTGCACCTCACCGCGCGGGGCCGCGAGGAGGCGGCTGCACTCGCAGGAGCGCTGGCGGCGGAGCCGATCGACCTGTGTGTGGTCACGGAGTTTCCGAGGACACACGAGACGGCGGACGTCGCCCTTGCCGGGCGGGATGTGCCGCGCATCGTGCTGCCGGCGCTGAACGACCCGCGGTTCGGCTCGTTCGAGGGCAGGCCCATCGACGAAGTCCGCGCCTTCATCGCCGAGCACGGCACGACGGCACCGCTCCCGGGGGGCGGCGAGGCCAGGGTCGACGTGATCCGGCGGTACTGCGCCGGGTACGAGGCGGTGGCGGAGCGGCCGGAGGGGGTGGTGCTCGTGGTCGCCCACGGGCTGCCGGTCATGGCGGTGTGGCTCGCGGCGCGGGGCGAGGAGGTGCCGGTGTCGCTGCACGGCATGCCCGACGCGCACGGCGAGGCCCGGTCGTTGGTCCGCGACGATCTGATGCGCGGCGTCGAGCGCATGCGCGAGTGGATCCGCGAGCAGGAAGCAGCTGCGGCGTGATACTCCGTCTCGACGTTCCCGACTCGCTGTCCGCTCCGACATCCGAGATCGGGGGAAAGGCGGCAGGCCTGGCCAGGCTGGTGGCGCTCGGCCTTCCGGTCCCGCCGGCGGTCGTCGTGCCGGCGGCGGCCTCGGGAACCCTGGTCGAATCGGACCTGGCGGCCGTCCGGGCGGCGGTGGGGGGCCCGCCTTATGCGGTGCGGTCGTCCGGCGCGACGGAGGACTCGGCCGACCGCTCGGCCGCGGGCCAGTACGAGAGCGTCATGGGCGTCGGCGCGGACGACGTGGCTGGCGCCGTGCGGCGGGTGTGGGAGTCGGCGGGGCACGACCGGGCGCGGTCGTACGCCGGTGGCCGGGGCGGCGCGATGGCCGTGGTGATCCAGCGGGAGGTCGCCTCCGATCGGGCCGGCGTGGCGTTCTCCCGCGATCCCCTGACGGGCGAGGACGTCGTGGTCGTCGAGTGCGTGTTCGGCCACGGCGAGCGGCTCGTCTCGGGCCTGGCGACGCCGGACCGGTACCGGGTCGAGGGCGAGGAGATTCAGGCCCGGGTCGCCGAGAAGGAGGGCGACCGCCGGCTCCTCCGGACGCTCCGGGACGACGAGGTCCGCTCCCTGGCCGCGCTGACCCGCCGCGCCGAGGCCGGCCTCGGGTACGCCGTCGACGTCGAGTTCGCCATCGCCGACCGGACGATCTGGCTGGTCCAGGCCCGACCGATCACCGCGCTGGCGCGCTCGGGGTGAGGACGGTGCCCACCGCGCGGACGTGGCTCCCCGACTGGTCGCACTACCCGGAGCAGCTCACGCCGCTGTCCGCGACGGTGTGGTTCGAGGCGGTGGGGCTCGGCATCCACGCGGCGATGCGGACGCTGCGCGGCCCGTTCGGGGGCTTCGACGCGAGGACCGACGGCGGATGGGCGTACGAGGGCGAGTGGGCCGTGGAGTGGGAACCGGTCGCGGGCACCCTGGTGGAGGCCGGCCTCGCGCTGCCCGAGCGATGGGAGCGGGAGTATCGCCCGCGGGCCCACGAGATCACCGCGCAGATACGCCTCATGCGTCCCGAGTCCCCCGACCCGAAGGGCGCGCTCGCGGAGCTCGATCGCATGTGGGGGCTGGCGCGCGAGCATTGGACGATCCACTTCCTCGCCGTGATCCCGGCGCAGGCGGCGATGGATGCGGCCGCGGAGCGGTACGCAGCCGAGACGGGCGATCAGGACGAGCTGGGCGCGTACGCGTTGTTCGACGGCCCCAACGAGTCGACGGCCGCCGATGCGATGCTGGCGGACCTCGCCGAGCAGGCCCGGGATCTGCGAGTGGACGACGTCCTCGCCGCGTATCGGCCACCGCTCGCGCTGGAGCGCCTCGCCGAGCTGGAGAACGGGCGGACTTGGCTCCACGGCCTGAGGGAGTACCTGGCCGCCTACGGCGGCCGTGCCCGGCTCCACGAGATGTCGCTCCCGAGAGAGGCGGAGCGGCCGTGGATGACGCTGGAGGCGATCCGGCTGCTGATCCAGGCGGGCGGCCTGACATCTGCGGGTTCGCTCCGGGGTGGGGCGTCGGCGCCGGGGCGGGGCCCCGCCGACGCCGCCGAGGTTTCCCCCGAGCTGGCGGAAGTCCTCCCCGCCGCCAGGTTCTGCTACGCGCTGAAGGAGAGCCACGTCTACCACATCGACTACCCCGGCCTCCTGGCCACGCGGGAGGCGCTCCTGGGATTCGGCCGCCGGCTGCTGGCCGAGGGCGTCCTGGAGGCGATCGACGACCTGTGGATGCTCCGCCGGGAGGAGGTCCGGGCCGCGGTCGCGGGCGAGATCGGCCGACAGGAGGTCGTGGAGCTCGTGACGGCCGCCCGGGAGGAACTGAGGCGTGGCCTCGCGGAGGGTCCCCGGCCCTTCCTCGGCGACCCACCGGCTGAGGGCGACCGGGAGGGGTTCCTCGAGAAGTTCTACGGCCGGGGCGACGGTGCCCCCGGCGGCAGGCTCCTCCAGGGGACTCCGGCGTCTCGCGGCATCGCGGACGGCCCGGCCCGCATCGTCCGCGACGCCGGCGACCTCGCTCGGGTCCGTCCGGGCGACGTGCTCGTCGCCGCCACGACGACGCCGGCGTGGACCCCGCTGTTCGGAGCGCTCGCAGGGCTCGTCACCGAGACCGGCGGCGTCCTGTCGCACGCGGCCATCGTCGCCCGGGAATACCGCCTCCCGGCGGTCGTGGGGGCCGCCGACGCCACCACCGTCCTGGTGGACGGCCGCCCGGTCCGCGTCGACGGGGACGCCGGAACGGTCGAACCCCTCACGCCCTGACCACCCGTCCTTCCACCGCTTGCATCTCGCGCCCGGCCGCACCTCGCGGCTACGAAACCTCGGCCTCCGACATGGCGTCGCGGAGCGAGATGATCCCCTGGCGGATGCGGCTCTTGACCGTGCCACGAGGGGCGCCCTCGAGCCTGGCCACCTGCGTGGACGACCGTTGCCCGAGGTACGCGAGCTCGACGGCGCTGCGTTGCTTCGGGGGGAGCCGGTCCATGGCCGCCCGGGCGCGCTCCATGAGGTCCCGGTGCACCGCGTACTGCTCGGGGCCTGGCTCGTCCGATACGTCCGGGCGTCCCGCTTCCGACGCCAGGATCCTCGTCTCGAGCGTTCGCCGGCGGATGAGGTCGATCGCGAGGCTCCGGGCGACGAGCAGCATCCAGGTGTCCAGCGACCCCCGCCGCGGATCGTATGCGGAACCCCTGCGCAGGGCCTTGAGGAAGGTGTCCTGCACCAGGTCCTCGGCGTCGGTCCCGTTCTTGAGCAGGACGAGACCCAGCCCGTAGATCCGGCCCGCGAACCGATCGTAGAGGGCACCGGCGGCTGCCCGCTCCCTCCGTAGGAATGCGGCCATCAGCTCCTGGTCCGACGCTCTCGGCACCGGCTCGCAACCGGCGCACCGGCCTCTGACGGGTTTGCCGAGTGCCTGCTGACTCCTGAGGGGTGCCATTCCACTCCATCCCTTCGTGCGCAACGCGCTTCGTGCGGGCGCTGCCAACGCTAGGGGGAGGTGAGGGCCGAGCAAACCGTGGAATCGGTACGTTAATGGAGCCGGGGCCTCGCGAATTGGGCGGAGCCCCGGGCCGATTCAGCCTCGAACCGCCGGACCGGATCGACTCGCGGCTATGGCTCCGAGAGCCGTCGTGACAGCTCGGTCCGCGAGCGCACCCCGAGCTTGCTGTAGATCCGGCGGAGGCTCGCCTCGACGGTGCTCACGCTCACGAACAGGGCCCGTGCGGCCTCCCTGTTGGTGAGTCCGCTCGCCACCAGGTCGGCCACGCTCTGCTCGGTCGGCGTCAGGCCGACGGGACTGGGAGCCCGGCCGCCGATCCTGGCCGTCTCGGCCCTGGCCTTGTTCGCCCACAGCACCGCTCCCAGGCGCTCGAAGATCTCCGACGATCGACCGAGCGAGTCCCGCGCCAGCCCCCACTTCTTCATCCGGCGGAACACCTGGCCCTGCGCGAGCAACGTGCGGCCGAGCTCGAACGGTTCGTCCAGCATCCGGTGACTCTCGAGGGCCCGCTCGAACGCGGCGAGCGCCTCGGGGAGCTGGCCGAGCGACGCGGCGAGCAGCCCCCAGCATCGTTCCCCCGTGGCGAGCGCCCAGGGTCGCCCGAGCGCCCTGGCTCGGTCGAGGGTCGCCTCGAGGAGCGGTCGTCCCATGTCCGACTCGCCCAGGGCGACGAGCGCCTCGATCTCATCTGGCAGGAAGCGCAACATCCCCGGCTCTCCGACGCCGGCGTCGAGCAGGCCCTCGGCGAGCGGCCAAAGGACGCGGTGCGCTTCCTGCATGTTCCCCAGCGACACCTCGAGGAAGCCCAGAGCCGCCAGGTTGAGGTCGGCCGCCTGGACCAGTCCCGAGCTGCGCGCGAGCTCCAGGCCTTCATCGGCCGCCGCCCTCGCAGCAGCTGCCTTGCCCATGTGCCCGTCGATGAGCGCCTTCGCAGCGAGGGCGTGCGCCAGATACGGCTGCTGGCCCGTCCACGCCGTGATGGTGCGGCTCTCCTCGGCGTACTCGGCGGCCTCCGACCAGTTCCCGGCCCGACATTCCACTTGGGCAAGCATGAACAGGACCACGGCGAGCGAACCCTCGTCACCGCCCTCCCGACAGCGTTTCTCCAGGTCACCGAAGGACGACCTCGCTGCTTCCAGGTCGTCCGTCCACAACAACGTGCATGCCTTGCGGAACGTGGGGCTTCGCAGGGGGCGGAGGCCTCTCCCCGTTCCCTCGAGCTCGACCGCGCGGTTCATCACGCTCAACTGGACCCCCTCACCGGCGAGGAAGTCGGCGAGGCCGAGCAGCGAAAGGCTCTCCGCCAGATCGGTCTCGTCACCCCGGGCTTCGGCCAGGTCCACCGCCGCGCGTGCGTGAGCCCTCGCGCTGAGGCGGTCACCGACCGTGTCCGCTTCCACCGCGAGCTCCAGATGGATCAGGTTCTTCAGCTCGGGTTCCTCTGCTGCCTCTTCCAGGGCCTGTTCCGCGAGCGCTCGGGCCGAGAGGGCATCGTGGCTCTGGTACCGAACCCTGGCCAGGAACAGCAGCGCCTCCGCCAGCAGCCAGCCAGCGGGAGCCGTCCGGACCGCTTCCTCGAGCAACGTCGCTGCCTGCCCCATGTCCGCCGACTCGAACGCGTACTGCCCCGCGTGTACGGTTCGATGGATCCGGGCCTCGGCGCGTTCGGGTGGGGTCAGCTCGCGAGCGAGCTTCGAGAGCTGCGCCGCGGCGTCCGGCGCTCCCCGCCGGAGGGCTCGTAAGGCCGCGTCCTCCAGCTCCGCGGCCACGTCCTCATCCGGCCCCTCTGCGGCGAGCGCGAGGTGACGCGCACGCTCCTCCTGGTCGACCACCACCGCGGCGAGCCGCCGGTGGATGTCCCTCGTCGTCCGGGCCGAGGACTCCGAGTGGAGGACGGTGGCCAGGAGCGGGTGGGTCAATCGGATGAGCCCGCCACTCCCTTGGATCACGCCCGCGTTGAAGGCAGCCTCGATGTCGTCCTCCGCCGTCGGACCTCCAATCGCCTGTGCGACCAGCGGGACCGTCGGCTGGGACGCGGCAGAGGTGATCAGGACCACTTGCCTGACCGGAGGCGCGAGCTCGGACAGCCTGTCTCGGACCAGGTCGCGGAGATTGGACGGGACCGGGAGGGCCCTCCCCGGCTCGTGTTCGATTCCGCGTCGCAGGAGTGCCCGGCCGAGCTCCAGAGCGAAGAACGGGTTCCCGGCCGATGTCTCGTGAATCCGCAGAAGGACCGAGCGCGGGAAGCCGGCTGAGAGTTGCGAGCGCAGCATGTCCTGGGTGGCTTGCAGGGTCATCGGCTCGACCACGAGCCGGTGAAGCCGGCCCTCCGGAAGGGCTCGTCCCAGACCGAGCGGAGGGGTGTCGAGTTCCTGAGATCGCGTCGTCAGGATGAGACCGATCGGCACGTCGTCGAGACGCCGAACCGCGAACTCCAGCACGTGAGCCGACGGGGCGTCCAGCCACTGTGCGTCGTCGATCGCCAGCACGCACGGGCCGTCGGCCGCGAGAGCCAGCAGGGTCCCGAGAAAGGCCGCCGAGATCGCTCGCCGATCGGGCGGGGAGCCGATGGCCTCCGCCCGGAGCAGCGCGACCTCCAGGGCAGACCGCTGGGGCGGCGGAAGCCGGTCGAGACTCTCGTCGACGACGCCATCCAGCAGGTCCCCGAGCGCGGTGAAGGAGAGCTTCGCCTCGGATTCGTTCGGCTCACACGAGAGGACGCGGTAGCCGCGCGCTCGCGCTTGGGAGAGCGCCTCCTGCCACACGGTGCTCTTGCCAATCCCCGCCTCCCCGCTGAGGATCAGCGCCACCGGCCCCGAGGGCACGGAATCGAGCACCGTCGAGACGACGGCCAGCTCGGTCCGCCGGCCGACAGGGCTCGCTCGCTCACCCCCTCCCCCCGGTGGCATCGCGCCATTATCCGCGCGGGGATGACGCCGCGATAGCCCGGACCCGCCGTGCGACTGCCCCTCTCTTGCGAGCCGGCCGCGCCGAACGTCGACGAATAGGCCACGCGGTTCCCCCGTCCGTAGACGGGATGCAACGGTCGACCGACGACGCACAGCGAGAGGAGGAGAGATCAGTGATCAATGCTCTGCGCAAGGGAGTCCATGTCCTGGGTCTGGCGGTGGTGGCGGTGGGAATCCTGCTGACCGCGTGTGGTGTCGGCTCGGGGTACGGCTCGACGGCCTCGGCCCCGCCGGGGTACGGGAGCACCGGCCGGTCCTCGGGATCCCCCCCGGCACCGGCGGGCACGGGGTCCTCGGTGGTGGGGACAACTTCCATCCCGGGGATCGGCACGGTGCTCGACGACAGCAACGGGTTGACGCTGTACCACCTGAGCATCGACACGAGCAGCACGAGCATGTGCTCCGGAGTGTGCACCGAGGAGTGGCCGCCGTTGCTGGCGGCGAATGGGGTCCCGAAGGCATCCCCCGACCTCACCGGCACGTTCGGGACGATCCAGCGGTCCGACGGCGGCACGCAGGTCACGTTCGACGGGATGCCCTTGTACACGTTCGCCGGCGACTCGGGGCCCGGGCAGGCGTCCGGCCAGGGCCTCATGGATTTCGGCGGCGTCTGGCACGCGGTCACCGCGTAGGGCGACAACAGCTTCACGGTTCGACCGACCAGGGTCGGCATTGGTGTCGACCCGATCTCAGAAAGGACTCACCCATGAACATCCGTACTGTTCGTCGCGCCTGGTTCCTCGGTCTGGCCGCGATGGCGCTGGTCGCCAGCCTGGTGGCCGGTCCCGCCCACGCAGCCGATTCGCCCTCGGCCTCCCTCGTGGGCAGGACGCTGAATGTCAACGGTTCGGGCGGCCCCGACGACATCGTGCTCTCGGTCGCAGCCGCGGACCCCAACACGCTCCTCCTCGACTTCGACAACGACGGCACGATCGATCAGAGTCTCGATCGCGCCACCTTCGACGCGATCGCCGTCTCCCTCGGCGGGGGTGACGACCACTTCTCCGCCAACGGAGTCCCCGGGCCGCAGACGTCGAGGATCGACGGCCGCGGCGGCGACGACACCATCGTGGGCACCGCGGGCGACGACGTCATCACCGGCGGCCGCGGCAGCGACCACATCGTCGCCGGCCCGGGCAACGACGTGATCCTCGGAGGCGGAGGCCGCGACTTCGTGGCCGGAGGCCTCGGCCACGATACCGCCTTCCTCGGCGGCGGTGCCGACGTCTTCCAGTGGGATCCGGGCGAGGGCAGCGACGACGTGGACGGCGGCGGAGGCCCCGACACGCTCCTGTTCGACGGTTCGGCCGGCGGCGAGATCATGAGCCTCTCGGCTGTCGGCACGCGAGCGGTGTTCCTCCGTCAACCGGGCAACGTCGTCATGAACCTCGACGACGTGGAGATCCTGGATCTGCACGCGTTCGGGGGCGCCGACCTCGTCACCGTGAACGACATGACCGGCACCGACGTGCGGCAGGCCGACATCGACCTGTCCGCTGCGGGCAACCGTGGTGCCGGCGACCTCCTGGCCGACCTCGTGACGGTGAACGGAACCGGCAAGGCCGACGTCGTCCACGTCGCGGCCCAGGGAACGCAGGTCGACGTGTCCGGCCTGGTGACCGAGACCCACATGACCGGCACGGACCCCGCCCTCGACCAACTCCAGGTCAACACGCTCGAGGGCAACGACACGGTCACGGTCGACCCGAGCGCGACCGCGCTCATCGGCGTGACGACGGATCTCGGCCCCGGGCAGATCTGAGGCTTCCCACGCGTGAGTCGGGGCTTCCCGGGTGGAAGCCCCGATCGCGCGGTCACGAAGAACGACACGCCCGTCCACGCAACGCTCGAACTCTCGGGAGGTGAACCGTGCGCACACGAACGTCGTTGACGACAGTCCTGGCCGTCCTCGCCCTGGTCATCTCGATGACCGGCACCGCGGTGGCCGCCGCCGTGATCATCACTTCGAACGACCAGGTCGCAGCCCACACCATCGCCGGGGCCAATGCTCCGGTCGGAGACAACGAGAACCTCATCTCGGGCTCGGTGGGCACGTCCGATCTCCACGGCAACGCGGTGACCGGAGCCAAGGTCGCCAGCGACACGCTCACCGGCGCCGACATCAACGAGTCCACGCTGCGGCTCTCGAACGTGATCGCGAACCCCACGGGCGGGACCCTCGGCGCCGGCGGGCTCACGACCGGCAGCGCGACTCCCTATCCGCTCGCGAACGCGTCGTTCACCCAGCGCCCCGGGGAGATCGTCGAGTTCATCCCGCAGGTCACGGCCACCCTGGCCGTCCCCTCCGGCAAGGTCAGCCCTCTGTGCCAGGTCGAGATCGATCTGGAGCTCGACGGGACGCGCCTCGCGGCCGTCACGAGCGCCAGCACCAGCAGTCAGCAGCTCGAGACGACGACGGTGGCCGTCCGCAAGGACGCCGTCCTGCCGGCGCCGACCGCCTCGACCACACACACCGTCACCGCGTCCGCCCGCCTCGCGGGCCATTCGGGCGACGGTTTCACGGACGACTGCACCGCGTCGTCGCAGGTCGACGCGTTCGCTTTCCATGTCATCGGGACGCGGTAAGGCTCGGCGAGCATGTGGGTTGCCATCCAGCGCGTCCCCGGGACCGAGCGCGGCACGACAGGGTCTACGCCCACGGGTCGCGGGGGAGCAGCCCGCCGCCGCCGTACCGACGCTCACGACATCGGGAGTGGTGGGAGGTTGTCGGCCATCCCCAAGCGGGGGAGGCCGAAGTAGTCCTCCAGTCCGGCCAGCAGGTCGTAATGGTTCAGCCGGGTTCCGTCACGACTTCCCGGGGGGATTCCCGGGCCGGCCTCGAACGTGAGGACGCGCCCCCCGCCACCGATCGAGCTCGCTCCCTCGTCGAAGGTCACGACGACGCGCGCGCCTGCACGCAGCAGTGGGGGGACGTGGGCCTGCAACCAGGCGTCGCCCACCTCGACGGGACAGGAATGCATGTCGTGGCATTCATCCGGAGTGATGAAGCTGAACGAGGGGAGCGCGGCTGCCTCGAGCCGGTCGAGGGGCACGACCTGACGGCACAGACGCGTGTCGGCGACGTCCGAGTAGGCCATGGCCGGGTCGTGTTTGAGGGCGTACTCGCCGGGTGGGGATCCGGCTGAGGTGCCGCGGTAGCAGCTCGAGGGCATGGACTCCTCGAACGCGCGCCAGTCGATCCCGGCTCGGGACAACTGGCCGAACAGGTTGGAGCCCGCGATCTCCCCCGCCGAGATCGAGTCCGTCCCGCTCTTGTGGTGCACCGATCCGGACGTCATGGCCAGGTAGTTCGGAAGCGAGGGATGCGCGACGGCCGTGTAGCCGGTGAACAGCCGCCCGGAGGGGATCAGCGTCCCGTTGAGGAAGGGGGCGGCACGGGAGCCCGCGATCGAAGAGACCTCGTGATTCTCCATCACGATCAGGACGACCGGAGGCCGGCTCACGCTCGACGAGGAACGGGTGCGGGGGAGCGTGGAGCCGGGCGTCGGGCCGGGCGCGCTGCCCGATCCCCGACCGGTCTGTACGGGCGAACACGAGACCAGGGTCACGAGAAGCATCGAGCCCATTGCGGTTCCGCGATAGAAGCTCACTGCAGGAAACGATCATGACACCCGATCGGCATTTCCCGGACCCGTCAACCTCGCTCTCCGCCCGTTCCGACCAGAAGGCGTCTGCATGGTGGGGCCGGGCCGTCGCCGACGACGAGATTCCGCTCGTGGGAGGGCGTTCCACCGCGGGTGTCGTCCGGAAGGGGAACACGGTTCGCCGCCCGGCCGGACCATGGAGTCCGGTGGTGCAGGCGTACCTGCGACACCTCCGAGCGGCGGGCTTCACCGGAGCGCCCGAGCCCCTCGGCTTCGACGACCAGGAACGAGAGGTCCTGGAATTCATCGAGGGAGAGACCCTGGCCAGCCCGCAGGATCCCCACCGGGCCGTGGCGCTCACCGAGTGGCCGGCGCCCTGGCGAAGCGAGGAGTCTCTGGACGCGCCGGCGCGCTGGTGCGCGCGCTTCACGACGCGTCCGCAGGGTTCGAGCCGGTGGACCCGGTCTGGCGCATGCATGAACGGCCAATGCGATCGGGCGAGATCGTGTGCCACGCCGATTACGGCGTATGGAACACCGTCTACCGCGACGGGCTGCCCGTCGCGCTCATCGACTGGGACTCCGCGAGGCCGGTGGTACCGCTCGTGGACCTGGCCGCGGCGGCGTGGGCATACGTTCCGTTGGTGGATTCACCAACCGGACGCATTCTCGGATTCGACCGGATCGATCACGGGCGCCGGCTGCGCATATTCCTCGACGCATATCGCCTGGAAGAGCGGTCCGGATTCGTGGAGGCGCTCCAGCTCGCCAAACAGCGAGAGACGGAGAACCTCCGATATTGGCGCGGGATCCGGCCCCTGAGAGCCATGGAATGGCTGGAGGGAGTGGCAGGCGATCTGCGCTGGCTCGCCGCCCACCGGGAGCCATTGGAGGCGGCCACTCGGTGAAACGTCGCAGGACACCGGAAACCGGGATCGGGGCGGAGCCGGAGCATCGAGAAGTGAAGATCCGCGCCTTGCGCAAGGACGA
The DNA here is from genome assembly GCA_045805265.1 of Actinomycetota bacterium. Taxonomy (GTDB): domain Bacteria; phylum Actinomycetota; class UBA4738; order UBA4738; family JACQTL01; genus JBJMLO01. Next base: position 62,817 of record JBJMLO010000008.1, on the reverse strand, counting down.
CGCGCCGTTCCTCCGCGAGATGTCGTCGTTCGCCGCGCGGTGGCGCCTTGGGCAGGAGTCCGGAGACGGCGAGGAAGTCCTCGAGGACGACCATGTCGCTCGGTACGTCGAGGCCTGGGGACGCCCCGGCGACCTCGGGATGGTCGCGGAGATCGACGGCCGGCCGGTCGGTGCCGCCTGGGTTCGACCGCTGCCTCCGGACCGGCCTGGATATGGGTTCATCGACGAGCGCACGCCCGAGCTCTCCGTCGCCGTCGTGCCCGACGAGCGCGGTCGGGGGGTGGGCTCGGGCCTGGTACAGGCCGTCCTCGAGGCGGCTCAGAGAGCTGGGTACGGGGCGGTGAGCCTGAGCGTCGAACGCGACAACCCGGCCCTCCGGCTCTACGAGCGGCTCGGTTCCGAGAAGGTCACGCGATCGGGCGGCTCCTGGACGATGCGGTTCGATCTCGAACCTCAAGGCGGTCGTGTTGCGAACTGACCACCGCCGAGCGTTCCGCGCATCTTGCGGTCAGCTGGGGATCAGGTGCTCGAGCCAGTCGGGGATCTCGCGGCCCTCGATGCGGAGGAAGGGGGGTTCGTAGTCGGGAAGCGCGGACAGTGTTCCGTCGACGTCCTCTGAAGACATCGAGGCGCGGCGCTGCTCGGCCTCGACGATCTTCGGGACCAGGCCGACGTCGCCGGCCGTGGCGATGCCCGTGATCTCGGGGCGCGAGAGCGCGAACGCCACGGCGGCGTCGATGGCCTTCTGCTCTTCGAGCGGCTCGTACCACGTGGACCGGGTCTGCTGGCCCTGGCGCCACAGGTTGCGCGCCACGGACTTGATCACCATGAGCCCCGCGTCCTGCGCGGTGATCTCCTCGACCAGGGCCTCGAAGTCACGCTGGTACTCGGGGATCCGGGCCAGGCGCCAGTTCCACGGGGTCAGGACGGTGTCGAACGGGAACCGCCGGAGGGCTTCGAGGTGCGTCGCCGGAGCCCCCATCCCGTGTCCGGTGACGCCGATCGCGCCGATCAGGCCCTCGTCCCGGGCCCGCACCGCCCCCGCGGTGGCCCCATCCGGACTCGAGACCAGGTGGAGCTCGTCGATGTTGCCGACCGAGTGCAGCTGGAGGAGATCGATCCGGTCCGTCCGCAGCCGCTCCAGCGATCGCCGGATCGAGTCGTACGCCCCGGTCGCACTGCGGTCCCCGGTCTTGGTCGCGAGGAAGATGCGGTCTCGTATCTCGGGCATCCACCGGCCGAGGTGCAGCTCCGAGTCGCCGTAGTCGGCCGCGGTGTCGAAGTGGTTGATCCCGGCCTCCAGCGCGAACCGGATGGAGCGGTCCGCGACCTCGGGGCTGTCGACCCACCCGATGCCCGCCCCGCCGTAGAGGAGCACCGTCGACCGGTGCTCGAGCCGGCCCAGCCGCCGCGTCTCCATGCCGCGCTCATGGAACCGCGCGACACCCCTTCCTGGCAAACGCGGTCCCCGTCACGGTGGGGACCCCCAGGTGAATCGATTTCCTGGAGTTTGTTGACGGTTCGAGGCCGGCGATGTGATGGTGCCGAGATGGAGCGAGCGGTCGCCGGGAGGCTCGAATGAGCACGGGGCGCGTCCTTCGCGCGGGGACGTTCCGGTCGATCCGGCCCGACGACGCCGGATGGCGGTACCTCTCACTCGAGCTGCTGAACATCGGCCCCGGGCTCGAACAGCCGATCGGCGGAGAGGGCTTCGAGGTCGCGGCGGTCGTGCTGGCGGGGTCGTGCACGGTGGCCGTCGGCGGCGAGGAGTCGGACCTGTCCGGGCGGACCGACGTGTTCGACGGCCCGCCGTGGGCCGTGTACCTCCCGGCGGGTGCACGGGGCGTCGTCCACGCCAACGCACCCTGCGAGGTGGCCGTCGTCGGCGCTCGTTCGGATGCCGCCGGCGAGCCTCGGGTGATCGCTCCGGGCGACGTCGAGGTGGAGCTGCGCGGAGCCGGCAGCGCAACTCGGCAGATCCACCACGTCGTCCCCCCCGAGTTCCCCGCCCACCGGTTGCTCGTCGTCGAGGTGATCACCCCGGCGGGGAACTGGTCGAGCTACCCGCCGCACAAGCATGACGAGGTTCGCCGGCCCGGCGAGGTCCAGCTGGAGGAGTTCTACTGCTTCCGGACCCGCCCCCGGAACGGCTTCGGGTTCCAGCGCGTGTACAGCCCGAGCCGCGGGGAGGACGTGTCGGTCGCCGTGCACGACGGCGATGCCGTGCTGGTCCCGTACGGCTATCACGTCTCGGCCGCGCCGCACGGGATCGACCTGTACTACCTGAACGGCCTGGCCGGCGACCTCCGCTCGATGGCGGCCTCCGACGACCCGGACCTGGCCTGGATCAGGCCGACGTGGGAGGACATGCCCAAGGACCCGCGGCTGCCCCTCCCCTGGACGCCCGCGGCGGCCCGGTGAGCCAGATCCGGCTGGCGAACGCGCCGGTCTCCTACGGGGCGTTCGAGGTCACCGTGGGCCGGAACCCTGACGTCCCGGACGGCCGGCGAGTCCTGCAGCTCGTCGCCGACGCGGGATACGAGGGCATCGACCTCGGGCCGCCGGGCTACCTGGGCCGCAACGGGGAGCTGGGCGGGAACCTGGCGGCGGCCGGTCTCGCGCTCGCCGGCGGGTATCTCGCCGTGCCGTTCTCGGTTCCCGGCGCGATCGGTGGCTCGATGCGGGAGCTCGACGCGCTGCTCGATGCCTTCGACGCGGTCGCTGCGACGGGCCCCGCGCTCCGTCCCCGTCCGACCATCGCCGACGCCGGCTCGCCCGAACGGGCGGGCTCGCCGCGCCGGGCCGCGCACGACCGGGGATTCGGTCTCGAGGAGCGTGGCTGGCGGCGGCTCGCGGACGGCGTCCTCCGGCTGGCAGCCCGGACGCGCGAGCGCGGCTATGAGCCGACGTTCCATCACCACGCGGGGACGTACGTCGAGGCGCCGTGGGAGATCGAGCGGCTCCTCGAGATGACCGACGTGGGGCTGTGTCTCGACACGGGGCACCTGCTGATCGGCGGGGGAGACCCCGTCCGGGCGGTCCGCGACTGGGGGGCCCGCATCGACCACGTGCACCTGAAGGACGCGAACGAGGCAATCGTCGAGGACGTGGTGGCGGAGTCGGCCCCGATGATCGACGTGTGGACGAGGGGCGCCTTCGTCGCGCTGGGGACGGGGGACGCCGACGTCGACGGCGTCCTGACGGGCCTCTCGGAGCTCGACTACCGTGGATGGATCGTCGTGGAACAGGACCGCATTCCGGGGCCCGGTGATTCCGCGGAGCGCGCGGCCGGCGACCAGGCGGCGAACCGGGAGTTCCTCCGGGCGCGGGGCCTGTAGCGGACGGAGCGGAGGGCGATGGAGTGCGGCTGACCGGAGGGGAGATCATCGCCCGGACCCTCGCGGCCTACGGCGTGCCGTACGCGACGGGCATCCCCGGGCACGGCAACTGGGCGATCCTCGACGCGTTGGCGCGGGCCGATCGCCCGATCCCGTTCGTCCAGACGATGCACGAGCAGTCAGCGGTGCACCTGGCGGACGGCTTCTACCGGGCGAGCGGCCGGCCGCTACTGGCGACCACCTCGATCGGGCCCGGGGCGACGAACACGGTGATCGGGATGGGGACCGCGTACGTCGACTCCACCGCGGTCCTGCTGATCACCGGAGCGCCCCACACGTACCTGCGGGGCCACTCCGTGCTCCAGGAGCTGGACCGCTTCCACCCGGCCGACTTCCCGCGCGTCATGGAGGGGGTGACGAAGGCGCACTTCGAGGCCGTCCGGACCGAGGAGCTTCCGTTCCTGCTGCACCGCGCGTTCACCGCCATGCTCACTGGCAGGCCCGGGCCCGTCCACATCGACGCGGCGATGGACGTGCTGGCGGACGGGGCCGAGGTGAACATCCCGGAGCCGGACCGTCGCAGGCCCTACGGCGCTCCCCGGCCCGACGCGGACGCGGTCGCGGCGGCTGCGCGACTGCTCGCCGGGGCCGAGCGGCCGGTGATCGTCGCCGGCGGCGGCGTGATCACCGCCGAGGCCGGCTCCGAGCTGGTCGCGCTGGCCGAGCGGCTCGGCGCCGCGGTGGTGACGACGTGGAACGGGAAGGGCGCGATCCCGGAAGACCATCCGCTGAACGGCTGGGGCGTCGGTGACACCGCCAGCACGTCGGGCAACGAGCTGGCTCGCGACGCCCACGTCCTGCTGGCGGTGGGGTGCCGGTTCGTGGACTGGTCGTCGTCGTCGTGGCGTCGGGGCGTCACGTTCTCGATCCCGCCCACGAAGCTCGTGCAGGTCGACGTCGATCCCCGGGAGATCGGGAAGAACTACCCGGTCGAGGTGGGGATCGTGGCCGACGCCCGGGCCGCCCTCGTGGACCTGCTGGCCGCGGTGGAGGACGCGGCGCCCCCGGTCGAGTTCCGCGACCGTCCGTTCTTCGAGGCCATCCAGGCCGCGAAGGGGCAGTGGGACGAGGCGCAGCGTCCGTTGCGCGACAGCGACGCGTCGCCCATGTCGATGCAGCGCGTCATGCGCGAGGTGCGCGCCGTTCTGGACCGCCGCGCGATCGTCACGACCGGCGCCGGCCTCCCCCAGGCCGTGGTCCGGCAGTCGTTCCCCGTGTACGAGCCCCGGACCCACCTGACGTCGGGTGGGTTCTCCTCGATGGGATTCACCGTGCCGGCTGCCCTCGGTGCCAAGCTGGCCAGGCCGGACCGGCAGGTCGTGGCGGTCGCCGGCGACGGCGACTTCCTCCAGACCATGCAGGAGATGGCGACGGCCGCGATGTACGAGACGGCGGTCGTGTTCCTCGTGTTGAACAACTGCGGATGGATCTCGATCCGGAACGGGCAGCGAGCGTTCATGTCGGGCCCGGCATCCGTGGATTTCCAGCGCGACGGGGAGCCGTACTCGCCACGGTTCGCCGAGATCGCTCGCGATTTCGGGATCGGGGGCGAGCGGGTGGAGCGCCCCGACGAGGTCGGTCCCGCGGTGCGCCGGGCCCTGGACTCGGGGGGCCCGGCCCTGGTCGAGGCGGCGATCGCCCGCGACGGCCCCGAGTCGGGGCTGATCAAGACCGGCTGGTGGGACGCGCCCGTTCCCGAGTACCTCGGCGACCGGCGCCGCGAATACGAGGAGGCCCGCCGGGAGGAACAGCACCGGTGACGGCACCCCGGTGACCGGGCCCGGCACGGGAGTCGACGCGGTGGTCACCGGTCGGGTCGGCGTCGACCTGTATCCGGCCGAGACCGAGCTCCGCAAGCCGCTCCGCGAGATCGACCACTACGACCGTTCCGTCGGCGGATTCGCCGGGAACGTGGCGACGGGCATGGCGAGGCTCGGCGTCGCCGTCGCGATCGCCAGCCGGGTGGGCGACGACGGCCACGGGGAGTACGTCCGGGACTGGCTGGCCGGGCAGGGGGTCGACGTCCGGTGGCTAGCCACGGACCCCGAGTACCGGACGCCCGTGACGTTCTGCGAGATCTGGCCGCCCGACCGGTTCCCCATCACGTTCTCCCGGCATCCGACGTGCCCCGACTGGCGGCTCGAGCTGGAGGACCTGGACACCGAGGCGGTGGCCCGGGCGCCGATGCTGGTGGCGAGCGGCACGGCGCTGGCTCGCGAGCCGAGCCGGACGACCACGCTCGAGCTGATGCGCCGCCACGGGGGCAGGACCGTGTTCGATCTGGACCACCGACCGGTGCTGTGGACCGGCGCGGGCGCCGACTACGCCGACCTGGCCATGGCCGCGTGCCGCGAGGCCGACATCGTGATCGGCAACGTCGACGAGTTGGCGGCGGCGACCGGCGAGCCCGAGGAGGAGGCCGCCGCGTCGGCCGTCCGCGGGCAGGGGCCGGGCCTGGTCGTGGCGAAGCGAGGGCCGGAGGGAAGCGCCGTGTACGACGGGTCGGGCGTCGTCGTGGCGAAGGGTTTCGAGGTCGAGGTCGTGAACGGGCTCGGCGCCGGCGACGCGTTCGCCGCCGCCTTCTGCGTCACGCTCCTGCGAGGGGGTGAGCCGGCCGAGGCCTCCCGGCTCGGGAACGCCGCCGGCGCGCTGGTCGCCGCTGCGATTCCGTGTTCCGCCGCGATGCCGACGATAGAGGAGATCCTCGCGCTGGCCGACGAGGGCTGAACGCCTCCGGCCGGCGTCAGCGCCGGAGGTCGACCACCACCTTGACGGCGGTGCCGGCCCGGAGCGCGTCGACGGCCTCGGGAAGCTCGGCGAGTCCGACGACGTGCGTGATCATGGGCGAAAGGTCGACGACCCTCCGTTCCAGGACGTCGACGGCGGCGGGGAAGGTGTCCACGCCCACGTAGGTCCCGAACACGGTGAGCTCGTTCCTCGTGATGTCGACCTGGGCGATTTCCGCGCGGGCCCGGGCGTCCATGCCGAACAGCAGGATCCGCCCACCCCGCCGAACCACCGCCAGCGCCGCCGGAAACTGGCTGCCCACCGCGTCGACGACGACGTCGGCCCCGTCGTGCAGAGGGACGGCATCGCCCGGGCCCACGACCTCGTCCGCTCCCATCCGCGCCGCCACCTCGGCGCGGGGGGGAGTCGGTTCGACGACCACGATCCGGCCCGCTCCCGCCGCCCGGAACAGCGCCGTGAACATCAGCCCGACCGGCCCGGCGCCGAGGATCACGACGTCCTCGCCCGGCAAGAGGCGCGCCTGCTGGATCCCGTTCATCACGCAGGAGAGCGGCTCGGCGAGCGCGGCCACGAACGCCGGAAGCTCGCCGGACACGGGATGGCAGGCGGAGGCCGGGACCACGACGTGGCCGGCCAGGCCGCCGTCGCGGAAGATCCCCACCGTCGAGAACCGCTCGCAGTGGTTCGGCAGGCCGCGCCGGCACCACCGGCAGTGCCCGCACGCGATGTTCGGCGCGACCGCGACGCGCCCGCCCCGGACCAGGTCGGCGGCGTCTGACCCGGTCTCCCGGACGATCCCCACGAGCTCGTGGCCGAGAACCACGCCGGGCGCGGAGGGATGGCCCGGCGGGGTGGCCAGGATGTGCAGGTCGGTGCCGCAGATCCCGCAGGCCTCCACCTCGAGCAGGACGTCGTCGTCGCGACCGATCCGGGGCACGGGCCGCTCCGTGATGACGAGCCGACCGGGAGCCTCGAGGACGGCGGCGGACATCGTCACTTCGGGTACTCCCAGGGGAACCTCGGCTGGCGCTTGGTCCGCGGCTTGTACAGGACCGCGCCGGCGAACCCGAGCGCCACGGCCAGGACGATCCCGACCACGAGGAGCCACGTCTGGGGGCGGCAGGCCGCCCGGGTGCCGGTCTGGCACATGACGCCCCCGCCGGCGAACGCCGCCGCGGTGATCAGGCCGAGACCGACGCCCAGCGTCCAGCAGACGCCGGACAGCACCGCTCGGACCGGGCGACTCAGGCGCACGTCGTCATCACGTCTCGAAGATAGCCGCCGGATAACATCGAGCCCATGTCGACCGGACCGACATCGGGTCGCCCGATCCGGGTGGGGATCGTGGGAACGGGGTTCGCCGCGTCGTCGCACCTGGACGCCCTGGCCCGGCTGCCCGGCGTCGCCGTCGCCGGCGTCGCCGGAAGCTCGCCGGACCGCGCTCGCGCCGCCGCCGAGCGGCTCGGGATCGGCGGCCTCGCGTATCCGGACCTCGAGGCGCTCCTCGGCGACCCCGAGGTGGATGCCGTCCACAACTGCACCCCCAACCACCTCCACGCGCAGGTCACGCTCCAGGCGCTCGCCGCCGGCAAGCACGTCCTTTCCGAGAAGCCGCTCGCCATCGATTCCGAAGAGTCGGCGAGGCTGGTCGCCGCGGCGAGCGGGGCGAGCCTGGTCACCGGCGTCTGTTGCACCTACCGCCATTTCCCGCTGATCCAACAGGTCCGGGCCACGCTCGCCGGCGGCGAGCCCGGCTCGGTGCACCTCGTCCACGGGTCGTACCTCCAGGACTGGCTGCTCCACCCGGACGACTGGAACTGGCGGCTGGAGTCGGCGAAGGCGGGTCCGACTCGCGCGGTCGGCGACATCGGCTCGCACTGGGTGGACACCGTGGAGCACGTGACCGGCGACCGGGTCGTCGAGGTGATGGCGGACCTGGGGCGCCTGTACGAGGAACGCCTGCGGCCGGTGGAAGAGGTGGCGACGTTCGCCCGGGGAGACGCCGAGGGAACCAGGTACCCGGTGGACACCGAGGACTTCGGGTCGGTGCTGGTGCGGCTCGCGTCCGGGGCCCGGGGGGCGTTCAGCGTCTCGCAGGTCTCGCCGGGCCGGAAGAACCGTCTGTGGTTCGAGGTCGACACCGCGCGAGCCGCCTTCGTGTGGGACCAGGAGGAGCCCAACCGACTGTGGATCGGCCGGCGGGACGGGCCGAATCGCGAGCTGGTCCGGGACCCCTCGCTCCTCGGGCCCTCGGCCGCGCCGCTCGCCCACTATCCCGGAGGGCACCAGGAGGGGTGGCCGGACGCGCTGCGCAACCTGTTCGCGGACTTCTACGCCGCGGTCGCCGGGCGCGGCCGCGGCGAGCTCTACCAGCCCACCTTCGCGTCGTTCGAGGACGGTCACCACGTCGTGCAGGTCGTCGAGGCCGTCGCCGAGAGCCACCGCACGCGATCGTGGATCCCGGTCGCCGGTGCGGCGTCCGGTTCGACCGAGGGAGTGACCACGGAGGTCGTGTCATGAGGCTTGGGGTGTTCTCCGTGCTGTACTCGCAGCTGCCGTTCGAGCAGGCGCTCGACAAATTCCAGGGCCTGGGGCTCGACGCCGTGGAGATCGGCTGCGGGAACTATCCCGGCGACGCGCACTGCAAGCCGGCGGAGCTGCTGGCCGACGACCGGAGGACGAAGGCCTTCCGGCAGGCGGTCGAGGACCGGGGCATGATCATCAGCGCGCTCAGCCAGCACGGGAACCCGGTGCACCCGGACCCCGAGTTCCGGAGGAAGGATCGCGCGGTGTGGCAGGACACGGTGCGGCTGGCCGAGGCGCTGGAGGTGCCGGTCGTGGTGGCGTTCTCGGGCTGTCCGGGCGACCACGAGGGCGCCCGGTTTCCGAACTGGGTGACCTGCGCGTGGCCGGAGGACTACCCGAAGATCCTGGAGTGGCAGTGGGACGAGGTCGTCGTCCCGTACTGGACGGAGGCCGCCGAGTTCGCCCGCACCCACGGCGTGACCAAGATCGCCTTCGAGATGCACCCCGGGTTCGTGGTCTACAACCCCGAGACGCTGCTGCGCCTGCGGTCGGCGGTGGGGCCGGCGATCGGCGCGAACCTCGACCCTAGCCACCTGTTCTGGCAGGGGTGTGACGCGGTGGAGGTCATCAAGATGCTCGGCCGGGAGGACGCCATCTTCCATTTCCACGCGAAGGACACCTCCCTCGACCGGCGCAACGTCGCGCTGAACGGCGTGCTGGATACGAAGCACTACGGCCGCGCGCTCGACCGGTCGTGGACGTTCCGGACCGTCGGGTACGGCCAGGGGGAGCGGGTCTGGCGCGACATCGTCAGCGCCCTGCGCGCGGTCGACTACGACTACGTCATGAGCATCGAGCACGAGGACCTCCTGCTCTCGATCGACGAGGGCCTGGGCAAGGCGGTCGACCTCCTCAAGGGGCTGATCTTCCGGGAGGAGAAGCCCGAGATGTGGTGGGCGTGAGCCGCACGTCCGGCGCGCGGCAGCGGGCCTGATGGCGGACGTCGAGTTCGAGGGGGTCACGAAGGTCTACCGCGACGGGACGGTGGCCGTCGAGGGCCTCGACCTCCACGTCGAGGACGGCGAGCTCTTCGTGTTCCTGGGGCCGTCGGGGTGCGGCAAGACGACGATCCTGCGGATGGTGGCCGGTCTCGAGGGGACCACCGACGGGCGCATCCTCATCGGCGGCGAGGACGTGACCGACTACCCGCCGCCGAAGCGCGACGTCGCGATGGTGTTCCAGCACCTCGCGCTGTACCCGCATCTCAACGTGTACGACAACATCGCGTTCGGCGCCCGGATGCGACGGCTGAAGAAGGCCGACGTCGACGAGCGGGTGCGGCGGGCCGCCGGGCTCCTCGGGCTGGAGGACGTGCTGAAGAAGCGGCCTCGCTCGCTCTCCGGCGGGCAGGCGCAGCGCGTTGCCATGGGCCGGGCGATCATCCGGGAACCCCACGCGTTCCTGATGGACGAGCCGCTGTCGAACCTCGATTCGCGCCTGCGCACCCAGCTGCGAGGCGAGCTGGTCCGGATACAGCGGGAGGTCGGGGTGACCACCCTGTACGTCACCCACGACCAGTCGGAGGCCATGGTGCTCGGGGACCGTGTCGGCGTCCTGCGCGAAGGGGTCCTCCAGCAGGTCGAGGCCCCCCGACTCATGTACGAGCGTCCGGACAACCTCTTCGTGGCGGGATTCGTCGGCTCTCCGCCGATGAACCTGGCCGAGGCGACGCTGGACCGGACCGACGGGGGCGACCTCGTGCTGATCTTCGGGGGGCACCGGATCACGGTGGATTCGCGAACCCTCGACCTGCGGCCGCGGATGGCCGACTACGTCCGGCGCCAGGTGGTGATCGGCATCAGGCCGGAGCACCTCCGGTCCGCCGCGTCGATCGGGGCGGCGGAGGACGCCCGGATCCGCGTGCCTGTGGAGGGCACGGAGATCATCGGCGCCGACGTGTACGCGACCTTCGTCATGGACTCGCCGCTCCTGCTGGTCGAGGACCCCCGCGAGGCCGACGTCGAGGAGCCGCTCGACGAGTCGTGGCCCGCCGAGCGGGCGAACGTGTGGATGGCCCGGGTCGGGTCAGCGCCGGTGGACACCGCCGCCGACGTGGAGCTGGCGATGGAGCCCGGCCGCCTCTACCTGTTCGATCCCCGCACCGGCGAATCGATCGAGGAATGACGCGCAGGCTTCCGGCGCCCCCGCAGGGTTGGACGTTCGCGGAACGACGACACGGCGGGCTCGGTCACCGGCTGCGGCCGGAGCTCCGACGCCCGATCAGGCCGGGGGGGCGATCGTGATCGTGGCGGTGCTGGAGTAGAACTCGCGGGCCGCGCGGCCCTGCTCCCGGCCTCCCTGCCCGGACGCCTTGTCGCCGCCGAAGGGCGCGTGGAAGTCGACGCCGGTGGTCGGCGCGTTCACCCGCACGAGCCCCACATCCAGCCGGTCGGCCATCTCCAGGGCCACGCCCAGATCGCGCGTGAACACAGCGGCGACCAGCCCGTAGCGTGTGGCGTTCGCCAGCTGAATGGCCTCCTCGACGTCGTCCGCGGTGAAGACCGCGCAGACGGGCCCGAACACCTCCTCCCGGGCCAGCTCCTGGTCGGGCGGGACGCCGGCGACGACCGCGGGGGACAGGAACCAGCCCTCGTCGCCCGTTCGGGCGCCGCCGGTCAACACGCGGGCGCCCGAGGACCTCGCCGCATCGACGGCGCCGGCGACGCGGTCACGCGCTGCCGCGCTGATGAGGGGTCCGACCACGGTGTCCGGGTCGGAGGGGTCGCCCACGGCGAGCCGCTCGACGGATGCGACGAGCGCGTCCGTGACCGCCGGCGCAGACGTCCCCACCGCGATCACCCGCCGTGCCGCCGTGCACTTCTGGCCGGCGTACCCCATCGCGGAGTTCGCGATCGTGGCGGCGGAGGCCTCGATGTCCGCGTCGGCCAGGACGATGCAGGGGTTCTGGCCTCCCATCTCCGCCTGCGCCGGGATGCCCCGGCGCGCGGCCGCGACGGTGACCTCCCGACCGACCGCGGCCGATCCGGTGAACGACACCGCGTCGACTCCTTCGTGTTCCACGAGCGCGCGGCCCGTCTCCCCGGCGCCGGGCACGACCTGCAGGACGTCTGCGGGAAGCGCCAGCACCTCGGCGAGGCGCACGGCGCACGCCGTCGACTCCGGGGACGGCTTGAGCACCACGGCGTTGCCCCACGCGAGCGCGGGGGCCAGCTTCCACACCGGGATCGCGACGGGGAAGTTCCACGGGGTGATGAGGCCGACCAGCCCCCGGGGCCGGCGCCGGGTCAGCAGCAGGGAGCCCGCGGTGCTCGGGGGGAGGACCTCGCCCTCGGGATCGAGGGCGGCCTGCGCATAGAACTGCAGGATCGAAACCGCCCGGGACACCTCGGCGCGAGCTTCGGTGATCGGCTTGCCCACCTCCCGGACCATCAGCGTGGTGAGGTCCTCCGAGTCGGCGGCCAGACGGGTCGCCGCGTCGCGCAGCTCCCGCGAGCGCTCGAACGCCGACGTGGCCCGCCAGCCGGACGCCGCAGCCCGGCCCGGCTCCACCGCGGCGTTCACCCCCGCGGCCCCGTCGTCCGGCCACTCGCCGACCAGGTCGCCCGGGTGCTGCGGCGAGGAGGACCGGACGACGTCCGTCATGCCGGCCGGTTCCGGGGGCTGGACGTGACGCGGCTCGCGCCGACGGTCGTGAGGGGGTTCTCGGGCATGCCCTGGCTGGGTGGGAGGAAGCGGCCGCCGGTCACGTCGACAACGCTACCGCACGGGTCCCGGCGATCTCCACGGCGTTTGACACCCTCCCGCCGGACCGGGGAAGGTGCGAGCGCAAATCGAATTGCACCCCGGAACCGGCGCCCGCACGGAAGGAGACGTGCCGAACGCGGATGACCGAGACGACCCGGTACAGCGGGCTCCTTTCCGAGGATCGGGCTGCGGTGTTCTTCGACGGGACGCTCACCGATCCCCAGCTGGACCACCCCGAGGGCGTGGCCGTGCACCGGGACGGCTCGGTGTGGTGCGGGGGCGAGCGCGGGCAGATCTACCGCCTGGAGCCCGACGGCTCCTCGATCGAGGAGGTCGCCTCGACGGGTGGCTTCTGCCTGGGGATGGCCTTCGACCGCAACGACGACCTGTTCGTCTGCGACCTGAAGCACGCCGCCGTGATGCGGGTCGAGACCCGGACCGGCCGGGTGGAGCGCTTCTCGGAGGGCGCGCCGGGGACCCCGATGCGCATCCCGAACTACCCCGCCTTCGACGGCGCCGGCCGCCTGTACGTCTCGGACAGCCACGAGTTCGGCCGCCCGGGGCCGGGCGTGTTCCGCATCGATCCCGACGGCGCCACGACGCTGTGGTACGACCGCGACCTCGTCTTCGCGAACGGCCTGGCCCTCGGCGCCGACGGGCGGCACCTGTACGTCGTCGAGACGTTCGCCAACCGCGTGTTCCGGATCCCGATCCTGGGGGACGGCTCAGCGGGGGAGGGCGAGGTCGTGGCAGAGCTGCCCGGATCTTGGCCCGACGGACTGGCGTTCGACGCCGAGGGGAACCTGTACGTCGGGTGCTACGAGCCCAGCCAGGTGCTCCGCGTCGACCCGAACGGCGAGGTGGAGGCGCTGTTCCGCGAATGGTCCGCCCACCTGCTGGCCCACCCCACGAACCTCGCGTTCCGGGGGACGACGATGTTCACGGCGAACCTCGGGCGGTGGCACATCACCCGGCTGGAGGTCGGCGTGGAGGGGCTGCCGCTCCCGCCCGGAGGGTGGCGGTGATCGAGCTCCGGGGGATCACGTGGGACCACGTTCGGGGCATCGGCGGACTGCGGGCGGCCGCGGCGGCGTACGGGCGGATCCGGCCGGACGTCCGGGTGACGTGGACGACGCGCTCGCTCCAGGCGTTCGCCGACCAGCCGGTGGAGCAGCTGGCCTGGGGGTTCGACCTCCTGAACATCGACCACCCGGCGCTCGGCCACGCCGTCGCCCGGGCGAGCCTGGTGCCGCTCGACGAGCGCCTCGACCAGGCCGCGCTGGAGGACCAGATCGCCTCGGGCGTCGGCCGCAGCGCCGAGAGCTACGAGTGGCATGGCCGCCGGTGGGCCCTGGCCACCGACGCCGCGGCGCAGGTGGCGGCCTTCCGGCCGGACCTCCTGGAACGGGCGGGCCTCGAGGTGCCCCGGACGTGGGACGAGGCGGTGGGCGCCTCCGCGGCCCTGCGCGGGCAGGGACTGTGGGCGGCCATGCCGGCCATCCCGGTGGACGCGATCTGCGCGTTCCTCGCGGTGTGCGTCTCGCCGGGGGAGGAGCTCTTCGGGGACGACCGCGTCGTATCGCCCGAACTCGGGCGCGCCGCGCTCGACGTGCTGGCGTCGTTCGTCGCGAGCGCGCACCCGTCGAGCCTCGACTGGAATCCCCCACGCATGCTCGAGCACATGGCGGAGGCGGACGACGTCGCGTACTGCCCGCTGGCGTTCGGATATTCGAACTACTCCCGGCCGGGGTTCCGATCCCGGCAGGTTCGCTTCGCGGCAGGGCCGTCGGGGCCGGATGGCGTCCCCCGCGGAACGCTGGGGGGCGCGGGGCTCGCGGTGTCCGCGCACGGCGAGGCGATCGACGAGGCCGTCCGGTACGCGGCGTTCGTCGCCGACCCGGCGACCCAGCGCGGCGTGTACTTCGAGGGCGGCGGCCAGCCCGGCCACCGGTCGGCGTGGACGGACCCCGACGTGAACGCGGCGTCCGGCGGGTTCTTCGCCGATACCCTGGCGGCGATGGACGCCGCGTATCTCCGCCCCCGGTACGACGGGTTCCTGGCGTTCCAGGACGAGGCCGGCGCCATCGTCCACGCGCACCTTCGGAACCACGACGACGCGGGCGCGACGCTCGACCGGCTGGACTCCGCGTACCGGGCCAGCCTGGCGGCGCAGCGGGTGTGACGGCCGTGGCGAAGTTGGCCCTCGACGGGGTGCGGGTGCTCGACTTCACCCAGATGATGATGGGGCCGTGGGCCACCCAGTTCCTGGGGGACATGGGCGCGGACGTGATCAAGGTCGAGAGGCCGGGGTCCGGGGAGTGGGAGCGCGGACTCCGCGCGATGGGGGAGCTGCTGGCCGGTCAGAGCCCCTTCTTCCTGGCCATGAACCGCAACAAGAAGAGCCTCACGCTGAACCTGAAGGACCCGCGGGCCCGGGAGATCGTGCTGAAGCTCGCGGAGTCCTCCGACCTCGTCGTCGAGAACTTCCGGCCGGGGGTCATGGACCGGCTGGGGGTCGGCTACGAGGCCCTCCGGGCGGTCAACCCCTCCATCGTGTACGTGACGGGGACCGGCTTCGGACCGGACGGGCCGTACGTCGACCGGCCCGGACAGGACCTGTTGATCCAGTCGATGTCGGGGCTGGCCGCGTACGGCGGGCGCCGGGACGATCCCCCGACCCCCTCGGGCAGCTCGATCGTCGACGCCGGCACGGCGCTGCTCCTGGCGTTCTCCGCGATGGTCGGCCTGTTTCATCGGGAGCGGACGGGCGAGGGGCAGCGCATCGACGTCAGCCTGTACAACACGGCGATCGCACTGCAGTGCCAGGAGCTCGCCGCCTTCCTGAACATGGAACGCCGGTGGGAGCGCAGCGAGGCGGGAATCGGCGGGGCGTGGCTGTCGGCGCCGTTCGGCATCTACCGGACCGCCGACGGTCATCTCGCCCTGGCCATGGCGTCGCTGGCGGTCGTCGGCGAGCTGGTGGGGATCCCCGAGCTGGCCGCCTACGACACTCCGGAGCGGGCCTGGGCCGAACGGGACGACGTGTACCGGCTGATCGCGGCGCGGCTGCCCGAGCGGCCCACGGCCGAGTGGCTGAAGCTGCTGGCTGCCCGCGACGTGTGGTGCGCCCCGGTGCAGGCCTTCGACGAGGTCGTCGACGATCCCCAGCTCGAGCACAACGAGCTGCTGGCGACCGTCGAGTACCCGGGCGTGGGCGAGCTCCGGGTGGTCGGCGTCCCCATGCGGTTCAGCGCGACGCCGGGGTCGATCCGGCTCGGTCCTCCCACGGTGGGGCAGCACACCGAAGAGATCCTGGCCTCGGTCGGGTACTCGCCGGAGCAGATCCGGACGCTGCGCGAGGAGGGCTGCATCTAAGTGGACGACGCCGGTGTCGTGCGCTCCGAGCGGCGGGGCCCCGCCGCCGTCCTCACGTTCAACCGCCCCGACAAGCTCAACGCCATCACCTCCGGGATGCTCCGCGAGCTGGACCGGCGGCTGGACGAGGTCGAGGCCGACGCCGCCGTCCGGGCCGTGGTGCTCACCGGGGCCGGCGAGCGTGCGTTCGTGGCGGGAGCCGACATCGGCGAGTACGCCGACGGGGGCCACGAGGAGTTCGTGCGGTACCAGCAGGAGAGCCGCCGGCTGTTCTCGCGCATCGACGCCTTCCCCAGGCCGGTGATCGGCGCCGTGAACGGCTACGCGCTGGGGGGCGGCTTCGAGATCGCGCTGTGCTGCGACGTCCTCGTGGCGTCCCGCACCGCCTCGTTCGGGCTCCCCGAGGGCCTGCTGGGGCTCTCGCCGGGCGGCGGCGGGACGCAGCGGCTGACGAGGGCGGCCGGGCCGTTCGTCGCGGCCGACGTGCTGCTCGCGGCTCGCCGGCTGAGCGCGGACGACGCGTTCCGCCTTGGCCTCGTGGCCGACGTCGTGGAGCCGGACGACCTGCTGGGCGCGGCCGTGGCGAAGGCCGAAGCGATGGCGAAGGTCGCCCCGCTGTCGTCGCGGGAGATGCTCGGCCTGGTCCGGACGGGCATGGAGGCCGAGCTGGAGGCGGGATTGACCGCGGAGCACGAGGCGCTGTTCCGCCTGCACCGGAGCGCCGACGCCGCCGAGGGCATCCGCGCGTTCGTGGAGAAGCGGGACCCGCGGTTCACGGGGGAGTGATGGGTATGGGTCGGGTCGAGGGCAAGGTGGCGCTGGTCACGGGTGGCGCGGCCGGGATCGGGCGGGCCGCCGCCAAGGCGCTGGCGGCCGAGGGGGCCAGGGTCGGGATCGGCGACGTCGACGTCGACGGCGCCGAGACCGTTGCCCGCGAGATCCGGGATGCGGGGGGCGAGGCATTCGCCCGCTGGACCGACGTGCGGTCGTCGGCGGACGTGGAAGCGCTGGTCCGCGACGCGGTGGAGCGTCACGGCCGCCTGGACGTGATGTGCAACAACGCCGGCGTCGCCATCCCGGGCACCGCCGGCGACATGACCGAGGACGACTGGAACCGGGTCATCGACGTCAACCTGACCGGGGTGTGGCGCGGGATGCGGTACGCCATTCCCGAGATGCTGAAGGCGGGCGGCGGCTCGATCGTCAACACCAGCTCGGTCCAGTCGGCGGTGGGGTTCCTGGGGTGGGCCGGCTACGCGGCCAGCAAGGGCGGGATCAACGCCCTGACGCAGCAGGCCGCGGTGGAGTACGCGCCGCTGGGCATCCGCGTCAACGCCATCATCCCCGGGACGATCATGACCGAGATGAACGAGCGCATCCTCCGGGACTCGCCCGACCCCGAGGCCCAGATGGCCGAGTGGATCCGCATGCACCCGATCGGCCGTCCGGGCCGGCCGGAGGAGGTCGCGGCCGCGATCGTGTTCCTGGCCTCGGACGAATCCTCGTTCGTGACCGGAGAGCTCCTGCGCGTCGACGGCGGGATGGTCGTCAGGGCGGGGTGAGCCCTCGCCGGGTCCCCTCGTCGAGCAGCTCCCGGAGCCGGACCGCCCCGGCGAACGCCGTCGCCTCCCGTACGGACAGGGCCGCGTACAGGGTGGCCCAGCGCAGCCGGTCCTCCAGACCGGCTCCCCGCCGGTCCGCCCACACGTAGGCCGCGACGAACAGGTCGCCGGCGCCGGTGAGGTCGACGGCCTCGACCGCCGGCGCGCCGGCGCGGGCCTCCCGGTCTCCGTCGACGGCCACCGCTCCGTCGGGGCCGGTCGTGACCACGGCGGTGGGCCCCCGGCCCGCCAGCGCGCGGGCGGCCTCCATGGGATCGGCCGCGCCGGTCAGCTCCATGGCCTCGCGGGCGTTCGCGACGACGGCCCGTGCGGACCGCAGGCCTTCGAGCGCCGAGTCCCCGACATGCGGCACCTCGAGTCCCCCCGTGACGGCGTACACGGCGGCCTCCGCGGGCGCGAGGTGCAGGCGGCCCAGCGACACGACCACCGAGGAGGCCCCCGTCGCCCGGACCTCTTCGGCCGTGGGCTCGCCCTCGCCGAGCACGGTGGCCATGGCCACCCCCTCGGGCGTGGTCAGCAACGCGGTCGTCGCCGTAGCCCCCGTCCGGTCGTCGCCGGTGAGGCGGACGCCCTCGGCCTCGAACGCGGCGCGCAGGGCGTCGGCTCCGAGCCCCGACCCGAGCGGCGCGACCAGCGTCACGGAGAGCCCGAGCCGGGCGAGGCCGATGGCCTGCATCCCCGTCCCACCCGGAGCGACGTGAAGCGCGCGACCCACCAGCTCCTCGCCGGGCAGGGGGACGCGGGGGAGCCCGTCGAACGTGAGGTCGAGGAACGGGGACCCGACGACGGCGACATCGACGTCCGCGGTCACCGGAGGAGGGCCCGCAGGTCGGCGTGGCCGTCCAGGTAGCCGGCCAGGATGCGCCCCGCCACCTCACGGGAGGGCACCACGGGGTGCGCCGCGATCGCCTCGAGCGCGAGTGCGCGCGAGCCCTCCATTGCCGCCCGGATGGTGAGCCGCTCGACCTCTTTCACCCGCGCCACCAGCTCCCGTTGCCTGCCGGCGAGCGCGGCGCCCTCGACCACGGAGAGGTCCGCCCGCCCGACGGTACACGGCACCTCCACGACCGCGTCGTCGTCGAGGAACGAGAGCCGTCCGCGGTTCGCCACGTCGAGGATGAGGGTCTCCCCGGAGTCGCCGGCCACGGCCCGGAGGAACGAGGCCGCGATCGCGGCGTACCCGGCCTCGCCGGGGCTCTCGACGGGCGGGTGAGCGCCGGGCTCCTCCGCGGCCCCCTCGTCCGTCGCGGGCCGGACCTCCGCCATGTACGTCACGTGCCGGGCGTCGCGGGTCGCCCGCCACGAGGCCAGGGCCTCCTCCGGCGTCTCGCCGGGGCCGCCCGCGAAGAACGCCGACTGCTGGGACGACAGCACCTGCGCCCGCGTGGCGCCGGCCCGATGGAACGCCTCGACGACCTCTCCGGGCCGCTCGTAGTAGACGAGGTACTCGTTCGGGATCGCGCCCGACTCGCGCAGGGCGCGGTCCCCGAACAGTCGTGCCTCCTCGACCCGGGCCAGGCGGGCGTCGTCGGCCAGGAGGCCGGGCAGGAGGTCCCCGTCGTCCGCGTGGACTCCGACCAGCCAACCGAGATGGTTGCAGCCGGCGTAGTCGTACCGGAGCTCCGCCATGGGCCGGCCGAGCGCCGCCGCCACGCGGGCGCACAGCGCGGTCGGGGAGTCGCAGATCCCGATCGCCCGGTCGCCCAGGATCGGGCGGATCGCCTCGGTGATGAGGCCGGCCGGATTCGTGAAGTTCAGGAACCAGGCATCCGGAGCCGCGCGCGCCGCCGTTTCCGCGATCG
The DNA here is from genome assembly GCA_045805265.1 of Actinomycetota bacterium. Taxonomy (GTDB): domain Bacteria; phylum Actinomycetota; class UBA4738; order UBA4738; family JACQTL01; genus JBJMLO01. The sequence goes on along the minus strand of JBJMLO010000008.1, from coordinate 43,581 downwards.
CGGTCATCACCGGCACCGTCCGCAGCGCGAACGCGATGCCGCCCGGGCCGACGGTCTCCTGTCCGAGCACGCCCAGCCGCAGCGGGACGGTCTCGTCCACGATCCGCCCCTCGAGCCCTCCCGCCCGGATGGCGCACATGACGACGCCGGACCCCTCGAGCGCGTCCTCGAGCACGGTCGTGGACCGTACGGGTGGCCCGGACCCGTCCCGCTGGCGGCGCATCCCCTCGATCACCGCGGCGATCCTTCCCAGCCGCTGCGCGCTGACGTCGTGGAGGATCACCTCCTCCACCGTGGCTTCGTCCGCCAGGCCGGCCAGGGACCGCCACATCACCGGAGTCCGGAATCCGCCTCCCCCGAGGACCGCGGCCTTCACGACGGGACCGCGTGCGACGACGCCCGGATCACGGCCTCGAGCCACGCCTCCTCGAACCGCGGCGCGTCCACCGCGGTGACGACCCGCAGGGGGGCCGCGCCCCGGCGCCTGACCATCCACAGCCGGTCCCCGCGCCTCTCGAGCAGCGTCGGGATCTCCTCGATCGCGATGCCGTCCCATCCGGCGGCCACGGCACAGGCCAGGGGGTCGTACTGGAAGTTCAACAGGTCGTCCGGCAGCCCCTCGAACGTCCGGCCCAGCTCCGGGCGGCTGTTGTCCCGCGCGTGCGCCTCGGCCTGGTCGGCCAGCAGCGCGCCGAGCGGCCCCGCCGCCCGGAGCCGGGGCAGGTGGATGCTCCGCAGCGTCACCTCCAGCGTCACGGCCAGCGGGACGACGAGCGGATCGCACCGCTCGAACACGACGCGCGCCGCGACGGGGTCCTGCTGGACGTTGAAGTCGTCGTGCGCGCCCCACGGCGGCAGGCCCGGGCGGGGCGTGGTGACGTGTCCCCCCATGACCACCACCCCGGCGGAGCGCAGGAGCCCCGGCCGGGCCGCTTCCACCATGGCCAGGTTCGTGTACGGGCCGATGGCCACGATCGTGGCGCCCGCCTCGGCGCTCGCCGCCAGGAGGTCCGTCGCGGCCCCGGGCGGCGCGGGGCGGGGAGGAACGGGCTCCGGCCAGTAGTCCGGGAACGCGAACGGCACCATCTGGTGCCCGAGCGTCCCCTCGGCCCCCGCGGCCACCGGCACGTCCTCGCGTCCCGCGAGCCGCAGCGCGTACTCGACGTCGCCGGCCCGGCGCCCCCCCGGGTCGGTGTTGGTGGTCACGGCAGCCAGGTCGATGCCCGGCCACCCCAGGAGCATCGCCAGCGCGCAGAGGTCGTCGGTGTCGGATCCGAGGTCCGTGTCAAGGTGCACGCGCATCACGGCACGGAGACGTCAGCGCGCGACGGCGGCTCGGCCCATCAGGCCGTGGACCGGCGGATCAGGCGGCACGGAAGGGTGACGGTGCGCGGCGGCCCCGTCTGCTGCCCTGTCATCCGCTCCTTCAGCATGATCCCCGCGAGGAGCCCGGTCTCGTACGCGGGGTTCGACACGGTCGTGAGCGGGGGCATCGCGTACGCCGCGGCCTCGATGTCGTCGAAGCCGGCGACGGCCACCTCGCCCGGGACCGAGACGCCCATCTCGCGGGCAGCGTCGAGCGCGCCCAAGGCCATGAGGTCGTTCGCACAGAACACCCCGGTCGGGGGCGCCGGCATCGACAGCAGCCGGCGCATCGCCGCCGCGCCTCCGTTGCGGGTCCACCCGCCGGAGACCACCATCGAGGGATCGATGGCGACGCCCGCGGCGTCGAGCGCCCTCAGGTAGCCGGCGTTGCGGGCGGCCCCGGCCCCCGGCGGCCCCTGGACCATCCCGACCCGCACCCCCGCCACCCGCAGCAGGTGCGCCGTGGCGTCGTGGGCGCCGCGCCCGTCGTCGGCGTGCACGGAATCGAACCCGGGCTCGTCGAGCACCGTGGTCCCCATACGCACGAGCGAGATGGCGGGCACGACCTCCGCGATCACCTCCCGGGACAGGAGATAGGAGTCGAGCACGATGCCGTCCACGCCGCGCTGCCCCATCTCCCGCAGGAACTCCACCTCCATGTCGGCGTCACGGTCGGTGTTGCAGATGAACGTGCGGTACCCGCCGCCGTGCAGCCCGTCCTCCAGCCCCCGGGCGACGGTCGGGTAGAACGGGTTGACGATGTCGGGGATCAGCAACGCCACCGTGTGGGAGGTCTTCGTCCGGAGGCTCCGGGCGACCCCGTGGGGGCGGTAGCCGAGCGTCCTGACCGCCTCCTCGACCCGCCGGCGCGTGGAGGGGGCCACCGGCCGGTTTCCCGACAGGACGTGCGACACGGTGGTCTTGCTGACGCGGGCGAGGAGCGCCACGTCGGCGATCGTGACGGGGGTGCGCGATGCAAACCGATTCACAACAGGGCAAGCGTGCGTGGATTCCTCATGTCCTGTCAAGCGCCGCCCGAGCGGGCGAGCCCTCGGGTTCCAGCGGATCCCCGTTTGACATTCTCGGCATCCGGGCGTGATGCTCGCCGGCAGCAAATCGGTTTGCCCCGCTCGTGGTGGCGCGCCGATGCGCCAGGGCGGGCCCTCGCCCGTCCGATGTCGGGCCTCCGGGCCGGAGGACAGGAGGGAGCGAGTGAGCGTGCGTACAGCGACGCGGCGGGCCGGGAGGGCGGCAGCGGCCCTGGGAGCCATGGCGATGATCGCCACCGCGTGCGTCACCAGCGGGGGCGCGCCCAACAAGAGCGCCGCGCCCCGGTCATCCGGCGCGTCGATCAAGCCGATCGTCCCCAAGGAGCCCACGAGCCCCGTGACGGTGACGTTCTCGTCGTGGGTCGGCGACTCGCCGCAGTTCAAGAAGTTCGCGAGTGACTTCCACAAGCTCCACCCCAACATCACGATCCAGTTCCAGGCGGTGTCCGCGGACAACTCGACCACCAAGCTCACGACCCAGATCGCCGGCGGGACCGCCCCGGACACGGCCTACATGGACGCGAGCGCGGTCGACCAGTTCTCCTCGAGAGGCGCGCTGGTGAACCTGGACGGGTACATCGCCGGCAGCAAGACCGTTCACCTCACCGACTACGTCCCCGGGTTCCTGTCCACGGCGCAGTACAAGGGGAGCACGTTCGCCCTGCCGTTCGACGGCGAGACCACCGGCATCTTCTACCGCACGGACATGTTCCAGGCGGCCGGGATCTCGAGTCCGCCCACGACGTGGGACGAGTTCAAGGCGGACGCCGACAAGCTGACGAACCCCTCCCAGAAGCAGTACGGCTTCATCATCTTCGGGCCGGAGGCCGAGTACTACTGGGAGCCGTTCTTGTGGCAGGCGGGGGGGCACCTGATGTCCTCCGACGGCAAGACGATCACGTTCGACAGCCCGCAGGGCAAGGAGGCGGCGAACTTCTACATCGGCCTGCGGAAGGACTCGCCGCCCGACTACTTCAGCTCCAACTCCTACGACGGCCGGGTCGCATTCGCCACGGGCAAGGTGGCCATGTACGAGGCCGGCGCCTGGTTCGGCGGCCAGATGAAGTCGGAGTTCCCGAAGATCACGAGCAAGTGGAGCGTCGTCCCCATGCCGAAGGGTCCCGCCGGCTGCGCGACGACGATCGCCGGGGACAGCCTGGCGGTGTTCGGCCAGAGCAAGAATCCCGACGCGGCCTGGTTGTGGATCGAGTACCTGTCCGAGGTGAAGAACGTGAAGACCTGGACGTTCGGGTCAGAGACGACGACCCTGCTCCCGCCGCGGACTTCCCTGCTCTCCGACCCGGACCTCGGGAAGTTCAATCCCTGGCTGCAGGGCTTCGCCCAGCAGATGGACTGCGCTGTGACGGACAACCTGACCAATCCCAAGTGGGCTCAGATCCAGGACGCGCTGAACACCGAGCTCGGGAAGGCCGTCTTCGGCGACGAGTCGCCGACCCAGGCGCTGGACAACGCGGCGGAGAAGGGCAACAAGTTCCTGCAGGGAGGCAACGGGTAGGGACCGTGTCCCGAGTGGGTACGAACCGGGGAGCGGCTTCGGTCAGCGATTTTCTCGGCGCCCCTGGAGGATGCCGGTGGCTCAGGTAGCGGTCCGGACGGGCAAGCCCATCCCCAAGCGCCGCCGCGGGTGGCGGGGGGTCCTGAGGGAGATGCGCCGGGAGTGGACGGCGTACCTCTTCAACGCCCCGGGCCTGATCATCTTTGCCGTCTTCACGGTGTACGCCGTCTCCACCGCGTTCTGGCTGTCGTTCCACCAGTGGGACATCATCCAGAACCAGAAGAGCTACGTGGGGCTGCAGAACTACAAGGAGGTGGTGCACGACACCGCCTTCTGGCAGGCGATCGGCCACTCCGCCTACTTCACGTTCGGCTCGATGATCCCAACCATGGCCATCGGCCTGGCGCTGGCCATCCTGCTGAACAGCAAGATCCGGGGACTGGGGCTGTTCCGGACCGCGTTCTACCTCCCCGCGATCACCCCACTGATCATCGCCTCGCTCATCTGGAAATGGGTGTACAACGCCGACTACGGCCTGGCCAACTACTACCTGCAGAAGGCCCACGTCATCAGTCACTCGGTCAACTGGCTCGGCAGCAACAGCCTGGCCATGCCGTCGGTCATCGTCATGCAGATCTGGATCGGCGTCGGGTTCAGCATGATCGTGTATCTCGCTGGGCTCCAGGCGATTCCCGCCGAGCTGTACGAGGCGGCCGAGGTGGACGGCGCCAGCGCGTGGCAGCGGTTCCGGCGAATCACGTTCCCCCTGATCGCCCCGACCACGTTCTTCCTCGTGATCGTCCAGACCATCTGGGGGATGCAGGCCTTCGACCAGATCTTCGTGATGACGAACGGCGGTCCGCCGGGGCCGGGCGGCGCCACCACGACCGTCAGCTACTACCTGTGGCTGCAGGCCTTCAAGTTCTTCCGGATGGGGTACGCGTCCGCCCTGGCGTACACGCTGTTCGCGATCCTGTTCGTGGTGTCCTTCATCCAGTTCCGGTGGTACCTCAAGCGGGTGGAGCGCTAGTCTATGGGGACGGTTGCAGGCGGGACCAGGGTCGAGGCGCCCGTTCCCGTCCCTGTGCCGACGGTGCGGCCCCCGGCCCGCCGACCCCGGATGAGTCCGGGCCGGATGTTCAAGTACCTCCTCCTGAGCGCGCTGGCGGTCCTGTTCGTGGCCCCGTTCGTGTACATGGTCAGCTCGTCGCTGCAGCCCCTCAGCGAGATGTTCTCCTATCCGCCGCACTGGATCCCGACCCACCCGACGTTCGGCAACTACTCGCGCTTCTTCAACTCGGACCACCCCATCGGGCTGTGGATCCTGAACAGCATCTTCGTGACGGGCACCATCACCGTGCTCCAGCTGTTCCTGTGCTCGCTCGTGGCGTACACGTTCGCCAAGCGGAAGTTCCCGGGGCGCGACCTCCTGTTCTTCATCGGCCTGGCCACGCTGATGCTGCCCTTCCAGGTCACGATGATCCCGAACTATCTGATCCTGAAGGCCATCCCCCTGATGGGGGGGAACAACATCGCCGGGGCCGGGGGCCACGGGCTCCTCGACAACCTGTGGGGGATCATCGTCCCGAACGCGATGAACCCCTTCGGGATCTTCCTGCTCCGCCAGTACATGAAGTCGATCCCCGACGAGATGATCGACGCCGCGCGGGTGGACGGGGCCGGACACTTCCGGATCTACTGGAAGGTGATCCTCCCGCTGTCCCGGCCGGCGCTCGCCGCGCTCGCCATCTTCACCGTCCAGTTCTGGTGGCAGGCGTTCTTCTGGCCGCTCATCGTCATCAACAGTCCGAACCACTACACGCTGCCGCTCGGGCTCGCCCTATTCCAACAGCAGCACCGGAACACCTGGGACCTGATCATGGCCGGGTCGGTGCTCGGGGCGTTACCGCTCATCGTCGTGTTCTTCGTGTTCCAGAAGCAGTTCGTCCGTGGAATCTCGCTCTCGGGGTCAAAGGGGTAGCCCGTGGCCGGCGGGCTCCGCCCGGCCCGGGCGTTCCGGGTCGCGCTCGTCGCGCTCGCCGCGGTGGCGGGCGCCTGCACGCAGGGGCCGGCCCGGCACGTCTCGCCGTCCCACCCGCCCGGGTCGACGCCGGCCGTGACCGGGTCGCCGGCGATCACGTCCCCGCCCTCGCCGTCGCCGTCCCAGAACCCCTACGTCGCCTTCGGCATGCGCGGAGGGGATGCGTTCGCGTGGACGGAACGCGTCGCAGGAACGGCGGACTGCCACGACCTGACGCTGCAGGACAACGGCCGGAGGGTGGACGCGACGATCCGTTCCTCCGGAACCTCGTTCAGCTCGGACGTCACGCTCTCGCCGGGCGCCAACCGGGTCGTGGCCCGGTGCACCCCGCAGGACGGCACCGCGCAGGAGTCGGTCCCACTCGCGTGGAACGAGCGCCTCCAGGCGGGGCCGACCGCTTCCATCCGGGTCACGACGCGAGGGCGCGACGTGATCCTGAACGCGGGCGGGAGCCGGGCGGCCGAGCCGGATGGCGCGAGGATCGTCCGGTACACCTGGCACGAGGACCCCCGGCATCCTTCCCCGATCACGCTGGTCTCGGCCGCCCCCAAGGGCAGGCTCAGCAGGACGGGAGGCGAGCGGCGGATACAACTGGTGGCGCCGAAGCGCGACGGCGAGTACTACGTGTCGCTCACGGTGACGGACGCGAAGGGCCGGCGCGACACCGCCACGACGTACTACGCGGTGGACGGCGGCGTGCCCCGCGCCGTCGACATGGCACGCGAGCACCCGTCCTGGATCGACTCGGCCGTGATTTACGCGCCGATCCCGCTGCTGTGGGGGAACGGCGGACCGAAGGCCGTCGAGCGCCGGCTGCCCTACCTGAAGCGGCTCGGCGTCGATGCCCTGTGGCTGTGGCCGCCGGCCGAGCGGCGGATGCTCGGCGAGGAGTACCGGATCACGGACTACTTCCACCTCGACCCCAGCTGGGGCCCCCCGGCCGCGTTCAAGCACATGGTCGACACGGCGCACCGGCTCGGCCTGCACGTCATGCTGGACTTCGTCCCGAACCACACCTCGGTCCGGCACCCCTACTACCTGGACCAGCAGCGGTACGGCAAGGCCTCGCACTACTACGACTTCTACGACCGCAACGCCGCCGGCAGGATCACGGAGTACACGCAGATCTTCGGCACGAGCGGCCTGCCGAACCTGAACTACGACAACCCCGAGGTCCGGCAGATGATCATCCAGGCCTGTCTGCACTGGGTCCGGGACTTCGGCATCGACGGGTTCCGGATGGACGCGGCGTGGGGGGTCCAGCGCCGCCGCCCCACGTTCTGGGCCCAGTGGCGGGCGGCGTTGAAGCGCGTGGACCCCGACCTCCTGCTGCTCGGCGAGGCGACGGCGCTCGATGCCCACATCTTCCGGGGGTACGACCTCGCGTACGACTGGACGGACCATCCGGGGCAGTGGGCCTGGACGAGCGTGTTCGACTTCCCGCAGGAGAGCGGAGCGCTCCTGAAGCCGGCCATCACCAACGACCCGAAGGGGTATCCGGCGGACGCGCTCGTGATGCGGTTCCTCAACAACAACGACACCGACGTCCGCTTCGTCGACCGGTACGGGCCGGAGCTCACCCGGGTGGCCGCCACGCTGCAGTTCACGGTCCCCGGCGTCCCCGAGATGTTCGCCGGCGACGAGATCGGCGCGAGCTACCAGCCGTACTCGAACCTCACGCCGATCCCGTGGCGGGACCGGTTCGGCCTGCGGCCGTTCTACGAGCGGCTGATCTCGCTGCGGCACCGGCTGCCGAGCCTGGCCTCCCGCGACATCAGCGTGCTGGACGCCGCCGCGGACAGCACGTTCGCCTACGTCCGCCCGGCCTTCCGGCACGGGGCACCGGTGCTCGTACTGCTGAACTTCGGCGACAAGACCCGGATGGAGGTGCCGAACAGCCCGGCGCTCGCCGCGATGGTGGGAAAGGGGACCATGCGGGACCTGCTCACCGACAAGCGGGTCCGGCTGACGGTCACGCGGAAGACCGTCTCGCACGAGATGGACGCCGAGTCCGCGTTCGTCCTGGTCCCGGGGGCCGGCTGATGCGGGTCGCGGCGATCGCGGAACCCGGGCGGTTCGAGATCCTCGACGAGCCCCTCCCGGGGATCGGGCCCGACGAGGTGCTCGTCCGCGTGGCGGCGTGCGGCGTGTGCGCGTCGGAGCTGGACATCTGGAGCGGGGTGGCCGGCCACGCCACGTTCCCGTGGTACCCCGGGCACGAGGTCAGCGGGGTGGTCGAGGCCGTGGGCGGCGAGGTGCACACGTTCGCACCGGGCGATCCGGTGACCGTCTGGGTGACCACCCGGGGGTTCGCGGACTACGTGGCCGTAAAGGCCGAGTACTGCTTCCCGGCGGGGGACGTCCCCCTCGAGCTGGCCCTCGGGGAGCCCCTGTCGTGCGCGATAAACGCCGTCGAGCTGGCCGGTGTGTCGCTCGGCGACGATGTCGTGATCGTGGGCGCGGGGTTCATGGGCCATCTGGTGCACCAGCTGGTGGAGCTCCGCGGTCCGCGCCGGGTCATCGTGGCCGACGCGCGTCAGGACGCGCTGAAGCGGGCCGAGGAGCTCGGCGCCGCGCTCACCGTGGACGTCACGCGGGAGTCCGTGGCGGACGTGGTCTGCCGGGAGACGAACGAGATCGGCGCGGACGTGACGTTTGAGGTCACCGGCGTCCAGGCCGCGCTCGACTCGCTCAGCGACCTGACGCGCATGAGCGGGACCGTGGTCCTCGCCGGCTACCACCAGGGGGAGCCCCGGAGGATCCCGCTCGGCGACTGGAACTGGATGGCGTTCCGCATCGTCAACGCCCACTTCCGGGAGGTCGCGACGATCCTGCGGGGGATGGGCAGGGGGATGCGCCTGCTGACGTCGGGCCGCATCTCGCTGGCCGGCCTGGTCACGCACCGGTACCCGCTGGAGGAGATCGGGGCGGCGTTCCAGGCCGCCCTGGACAAGCCCGAGGGGTTCGTGAAGGCGACGGTGATCCCATGACCGGGCGACGATCGATCGAACGCGAGGCGTTCCGGACCCCCAGCCGGGACTTCGGCATCCTGCCGTTCTGGTTCCTGAACGGCGAGCTGGATCCCAACGAGATGCGGTTCCAGCTCCGGGAACTGCGGGACAAGGGGATGCACGGGGTCGTCTTCCACGGCCGGTACGGGCTCGAGATGCCGTACCTAGGCGACCGGTACCTCGACCGGATCCGGTTGGGGGTGGAGGAAGCGAACCGGCTGGGGCTCGCGGCGTGGATCTACGACGAGATGAACTGGCCGAGCGGCACCGCGGACAAGCGGGTCCTGAAGGAGCGGCCGGACCTCGCGCAGCGGTACCTGGAGTGCGTGTCCTTCACCATCACCGGCCCGTGGTTCATGTGCCTGACCGGCGAGGACAGCCGGTACCTCGACTTCCAGCGGTCGACGCCGGTCGCGGCGTTCGCGATCGGCGAGGACGGCCGGCTGCTCGACCTCACGCCGAACCTGTCGTTCGGCAAGGTCGTGCCGTGGGAGGTGCCGCCCGGCACGTGGCGGCTCTGCTACGTCGTCGAGAAGCGCGCCGAGTACTACATCGACGCGCTGGACCCCGAGGCGACCGCAGAGTTCCTGCGCGTCGGGTACGCGCCGTACCTCGACGCGCTGGGGAACGGGAGCCGGGACGCCGGCGGCCGCTCGGTCGTGGGGTTCTATTCCGACGAGCCGGCCATGCACTACTTCCTGACCGCCGGCGACAACGCCATCGTGCCGTGGACGAAGGGGATGTTCGGCCGCTTCGAGGAGCGGAACGGGTACGACCTCCGCTCCCGGCTCGTGGACCTCTTCTTCGACGTCCGGCCGGAGGCCGCGCGGACGCGCCACGACTTCTACTCGACGACCACCGAGTTCTACAGCGACGCGTACTACCGGCAGATCCGGGAGTGGTGCCGCGAGCGCGGCGTGGTATTCACCGCCCACCTCCTGTACGAGGAGTGGCTCCGCAACATGATCCGGGTCGAGGGGAACCTGTTCAAGCACTACGCCAACATGGACGTGGTCGCGGTCGACCACCTGTACCCGGTGATCGGGACCCGCGAGGCGCCCGACCAGCACGTGGCGATGAAGGTCGCGTCCAGCGCGGCGCACCACTTCGGCAGCGAGCGGCTGATCTGCGAGTCGTTCGGGGGCATCTTCATGGACGCGACGATGGAGCGCATGAAGTGGATCGCCGACTGGGAGTACGTCCTCGGAGTGAACCTGCTGAACCCCCATGGGTTCCACTACACGTTCGAGGGCGCCCGCAAGCGCGACTGGCCGCCGTCGATGTTCTACCAGTACCCCTGGTGGCGCTACTACGAGGGGTTCTCCGCGTACATCAGCCGCCTGTCCGAGATGCTGACGGGGGGCCGGCACGTCGCCAAGGTGGCGATGATCTGGCCCATCAACGCGGCGTTCGCCACGTACCTGCCGCAGCAGCACACTGCCGAGGGCGACGCGATCCAGGCGGGGCTGAACGTGCTCACGGACCTCCTCCTGCGGCTGCACCACGACTACGACTACGTGGACGAGGACGTGCTGGCCCGGGCGGAGGTCACCGACGGCCGGCTGCGGATCGCCGACGAGGCCTACGAGCTGGTGATCGTGCCGCCGATGACGCACCTCCGCGCGGGGACGCTGGCGGCGCTCGAGCGGTTCGCGGCGTCGGGCGGCAGGGTCCTCGGGGTCCTGATGGCGCCGAGGTCGGCCTTCGGACCCTCGGGCATGGAGGACGTCGGCGAGCGGATCGCCGCGCTGCTCGCCGGCGCCGCCGACGGCGGCGGCGAACCGGCCGAGTTCCGTACGGACCGCCGGGACCATCCCGGTGGCGGCGCCGGCGCGTTCCTGGCCGGACCGATCGAATCCGTCCTGGCCGGGCCCGGGCCCCGGCGCGACGCGCTCTCGGCGGCGCTGGGGACGGCGATCGGCTCGCTGGTCTCCCCGGGCGTCGAGATCTCCAACGACGAGCTGTTCGTCCTGCACCGGGCCAGGGACGGGCGCGACGTGTACTTCGTCGTGAACCCGACCACCGAGCCGCAGGAGGCCCGCGTCCGGGTGGCGGGGTCGGTCGACCCGGTGGTGTGGGATCCCTCGGACGGGGAGGAGCGTCCGGTCGGTCCGGTCGCCTCGGAGGACGGCTTCACGGCGTTCCAGCTCCGGCTGGCCCCGGTGGGGTCCGCCGTCGTGCTGGCGCGCCCGGCGGCCGGCGGCCCGCGGGTGGTGGGGACGAACCTGGTCCTGGACGTCGTCGACGCCGGGCGGATCGCGGGCCACGGCCCGGAGGCGGAGGGCTGGGTCGAGGTGCAGGCCGGCGGCTCCGTCCGGAAGCTCTCGGCAGGGGCGCCGTCGCCGCCCCCGCCGCCGGTGGCGCTCGAGGGCCCGTGGGAGTTCCGGGCGGAGGACGACAACGCTTTGGTGATCCGGACCTGGCGCGCGGCCACGGAGGAGCAGGGCGCCTCGCCCGCCGTGTACGCCGGCCCCGACGTCGACGACGAGGCGTGGACCCCGGTCGTCGCGGGGGCCTGGGCGTACCAGCTGGCGGCCGAGCCGGACCGGCCGTGGCCGATCCCGGTCTGGTACCGGATTCCGTTCGCCGTCGGCGAGGTCCCCGAGCGGCTGGCCCTACTGGTCGACGGCTTCGACGGCGAGGATCCGGCCGTGCACCTGAACGGCCGGGAGGTCGGATGGAAGCCGGTCCGCAGCGCGATCGACGCGCAGATGCAGGAGCTGGACCTCACCCACTCGGCCCGCCGGGGATCCAACGTGCTCGCCGTGCGCCTGGTGCTGGCCGGGCCGACCGGCGGGCTGGTCGACCACGTGAAGCTCGTCGGTTCGTTCGGGCTCGAGGGGGACGGGGCCGCCGGGTTGCGCATCGGGCTCGCGCGCGAGGAAGCGCTCCCGGGCTCCTGGACCGGGCAGGGGTACCCGTTCTACTCGGGGCGTGGCGTGTACACCACCACCGTGGTCCTCCCGGAGCCGGAACCGGCGACGCGGTGGTTCCTGGAGGTGCCGGTCGGCGACGACGTGGTCGAGGTGGAGGTGAACGGCCGGCCGGCCGGGGTCCGCCTGTGGCCTCCGTACGTCCTCGACGTCACGGAGCTCCTCCGGGCGGGGTCGAACCGGTTCCTCCTCCGCGTCGCGAACACCCCCGCGAACCTCCTGAACGGCGAACCTCGGGCCTCGGGCCTGGCCGGGGTGCCCCGGCTCGTCGCGGCCCGGGAGTTCGCGTTCGAACCGGGAGGGGGATAGCGGCCGTGGTCTCGATCCCCGTCCTGCCGCTGACGCCGGACGCGTTCGCGCCGTACGGCCGGGTCGTGGAGCGTCCGGAGAGGGACGGGGACGCCGAGGGGGCGGGCTGGCGGTGGTGGGCGGAGACGGCGATCCTGGCCGGCGACGGCCGGGCCTGGACCGTCGGGTACCTCGACCTCCAGCCCGCCGAGGCTCGATTCGACTGGGCCGAGCGGCACATGCGCTCGCTCGAGGCGGTCCTGGCGACGGCCGGCGACCTGCTCGTGTACGTGGGCCCGGCGGAGCACCCCGAGGAGCCCGGGCGCCTGCCGGCCCTCGAGCGGTTCCGGGCCTTCCGGGTACCCGCGGGGGCCGGCGTGATCATGGACCGGGGCGTCTGGCACGGCGCGCCCTTCGCCGCGAACGGCGCCACGCCGGCCCTCGTGCTGCTCCTGGAGGGGACCGGGCGCCACGACGTGACCATCGTCCGGTTCCCCGACAGCCCGGTCGCGATCGAGCCGGCGCAGTCGTCCGGATCTCGAGGAGGCTGATCGCACACATGGCAGAGATCGTGTTCGACGGGGTGACGAAGGTGTTCGACGAGGGCACCGTCGCCGTGAACGACCTGGACCTCAAGGTCGAGGACGGCACGCTGATGATCCTGGTGGGCCCGTCGGGGTGCGGGAAGACGACGGCGCTGCGCCTGGTGGCGGGGCTGGAGGAGATCACCGGGGGGGAGATCCGCATCGGGGACCGCGCCGTGAACGACCTGGCCCCCAAGGACCGCGACATCGCGATGGTGTTCCAGAACTACGCGCTGTACCCCCACCTCTCGGTGTTCGAGAACATGGCCTTCAGCCTGCGGCTGCGCCACCTCAAGCGACCCCTGATCAAGGAGAAGGTGGACGGCACGGCGAGGATGCTCGCGCTGTACGAGCTCCTCACGCGCAAGCCCGGGCAGCTCTCGGGCGGGCAGCGCCAGCGGGTGGCCATGGGGCGGGCCATCGTCCGGGAACCGGAGGCGTTCCTGATGGACGAGCCCCTGTCGAACCTGGACGCGAAGCTCCGGGTGCAGATGCGGTCCGAGATCTCGCGGCTCCAGCGGGAGGTGGGGGTGACGACGATCTACGTGACCCACGACCAGGTCGAGGCGATGACGATGGGCGACCGGGTGGCCGTGTTGAGGACCGGCCTGCTCCAGCAGGTCGCCTCCCCGAGCGAGCTGTACCGACGCCCGGCGAACCTCTTCGTCGCCGGGTTCATCGGGTCGCCGGCCATGAACTTCGTGGAGGCGGAGGCCGCGTCGTCGGACGGCGCCATGTCCGTGGCGTTCGGCGGGAACCGCCTGGAGGTGGATCAGGCGACACTCGCCAGCCGTCCGGCCCTCGCCGGCTACGCCGGCCGCTCCCTGATCCTGGGGGTCCGTCCCCAGGACATGGAGGACGCATCGCTGGTCCGCGGGGCGCCCGAGTCGCAGCGCATCCAGACCGCGGTGAACCTGCGCGAGGACATGGGGTCCGAGGTCCTGATCCACTTCACGGTGGACGCCCCCCCGGTCCTCACCGAGGACACGAAGGAGCTCGCCGCCGACCAGGCCATCGACCTCGCCGATCTCGAACAGGCGGCGGCAGCCCACCGGACCACGTTCGTCGCGCGGTTCGACCCGGACACGCCGGCGCAGGAGGGCGACCGAATCGGCGTCCACGTCGACACCCGGGCCCTGCATTTCTTCGATCCCGGGACCGGCCGGTCGATCTGGGACCAGGAGTAGGCCACCCGGTGGAACGCGGTGTGTACTTCGACGCGTGGTTCCCGGGTCAGCACAACTACCACCCGAGCTTCCCGCCGCGGCGGCTGCGGATGATCGACCACCTCGAGGACTACCGCGCCACGATGCTCGTCTGGTCGGCGCTCGGCGGCGGCAACCTCGCGCTCCCGTACCTGGAGGAGGAGGCCCACGGCGAGGTCCCCGCGCGCTACCGCGTGTACGGGTTCGTGAACGACGCCGAGTTCATCGCGGAGTGCGGCCGGCGGGGGATCAAGGTGTTCGGCGTCGTCTTCGAGCACGCCTGGGAGTACCCCGCGGAATTCAACGAGGACGAGTCCGCGGTGCTCGCACTCAACGAGACGAGGGGAGTCGGCCGGCTGGACTGGCTGGGGATCCGGGAGTTCTGGCAGAACCGCTACCCGAAGCTGTGGCCGCCGCGGGAGAAGTACTTCCCCCAGCCGGTGCTGAACGCGGAGGGCGAGGAAGTCACCGACATCCTCGAGGAGTGCGCGCAGCGGGATATCCACGGAAAGCCCTGTCACGCGCTGTGGATCGAATGCCCGGACCGCGAGCACTGGAACTGGATGATGGACCGCAACAACCCGGTCTGGAGGGAGTACCTCAAGGCCATCGTGCGGATGCAGATCGACGCCGGGGTGCATGGGGTCCACTTCGACGAGGCCGAGGTGCCGCTGACGTCGCTCCAGTACGGCGGATGCTTCTGCGGCACGTGCATGCGGGGCTTCCGCGAACACCTGCTGGCGATGCCGTCGGGCGGGGTTCCGGCGGAGCTGGCGGGAGACGACCTCACCGACTTCCACTATGGGAAGTGGCTCCTGGCGCGGGGGTTCGACTTCCGGGCTAACTGGGCGAGCACGCCGCTGTTCTACGACTACACGGCGTTCCAGGAACGCAACATCCGCAGGTACTTCGCGGAGCTGGCCGAGTACGCGCGGGAGTACGCGGCGAGCGTCGGACGGCAGGTCCTGATCTCGGGCAACTTCTTCAACCTCTTCGAGCACTACTACGCGCTGGAGCCGTTCGTCGATGTGATCGTGACCGAGATGCGCAACACGCTGTGGCGACAGCCGGAGTGGTACCGCCACGCCGCGGGGTTCTCGCGGGGCAAGCCCCTGGTTGTGGCAGAGAACCCGTACGGCGGCGTGGTCCCCGAGATGGTTCGGGCCCTGGGTGAAGGGCGGGCGCGGGACCGGTTCCGGCAGTCGCTGTACGAGGCCGCGGCGCTCGGCGTGAACATGAGCGTGCCCTACGGCGCGTGGATGGGGAGCGTGGTCGAGGACGCGTTCTATCCGCCGCACGACGTGGCCACCGAGATCCAGCGCTTCATCGCCGAGCACGAGGACCTGTACGGCGTCGACCCGACGTGGGCGGAGGTGGGGGTCGTGTACGGCGTCGTCAGCAACGCCCGGGCCCGGTCGGTCGCCGAGCTGCCGGCGGACAACCGCTTTAACGTCATGGCCGAAGGGGACACCCTGCCGTTCGACCGGGTGAGCAGGATCCTGTCCGCCGCCGCCCAGCCGTACGACGTGGTGTTCTTCCCCGACGGGGACCTCCGGGCCGACTCGCTCGAGGTGGGCGACCTCGCGAGGTACCGGACCCTGGTGGTCCCGGGCTGCGACGTGCTCACGCCGAAGCAGGCCGAGTTGCTGGAGGCGTTCGTGGACGGTGGAGGGAGCCTCGTGGTGCTGGGGGAGCTGGGGTCGAACCTCGGCGGCCGCACAGAGGGGCTCACGGCGCGGCGCGGCGTGGTCGTGGCCGAGGCATTCGGGTTCGAGCTCGGGCTGCTCGCGGAGGGTCCGCAGGTGCGAGTCCTCGAGGGACGAACGGACATGGCCCTCACCCTTCAGCGGGTGGAGCGGGGGTGCGCGCTCCACTTCATCCGGTACGACTATGACGAGGTCGCGGACCGGGTCCCTCGCCTCGATCGGCTGGCGCTGGAGGTGCGGCTGCCCTTCGAGGTGGGCGCCGTGACCGCGTTCAGCCCCCACGACGACCTCGTCGCGGCCGCCGAACCCGAGGTCGTCGCCGAAGGTGCCGTTCGGCTCACGCTCCGCGGGGTTCCTCTGTACGGGGTCCTGCTGCTCTCGCCGCGCCCCTGAGGGGGGAGGCCAGCGCGTAGCAGAACGGGACGCTGTAGCCGATCGCGACCACGAGGACGGCCGGACGGAGCCCCACCCCCTCCCCGATGAAGCCGCCGGCCAGCGCGCCGAGCACCATCATCACGTGGCCGAGGACACTCGCGCTCGCGTAGACCCGGCCCAGCAGGCGCTCCGGCGTGGTCGACTGCCGCAGCGCCTGGAGCCCGATGTGCTGCACGACCCCTCCGAACCCGCCGATCAGCCCGGGCAGCGCGAAGAACAGGACGTTGACCGCGTCGGGAAGGCCGCGGTTCGCGATGACCATCGTGTACGGGCTGACGGCCACGAGGGCCAGCCCCAGCAGGATGGCGCCGCCCGTTCCCCGTCGGCGCTCCACACGGGGTGCGACCATCGATCCCACCACGAATCCGACGGAGCTGAGGGCGAAGGCCAAGCCCATGAGGCCGGGGCTCAGGCCGACCACCCGGATGACGTAGATCACCACGACCGAGAGCGAGTACGCGTCGAGGAAATCGAGGATGGCCCGGGGGATCGTGATCGCCCGCTGCATCGGATCGAGGAACGTGAGACGCAGGCCGTCGACGATCCGGCGGAGCACGGTCCCCGTCTGGTCGGTGGTGGAACGCTCCTCGACCCGGGGCCGGACGGTGGCCAGGAACAAGGAGCTCACCACGAAGGATCCGGCATCGAACAGCAGCGCGAAGGGGGCCCCGATCGTCTGGACGAGGACGCCCCCGAGTCCGGGCCCGGCGACGCCCGAGGCCGAGAACGACAGCACCATCTTGCTGTTCGCGTCGAACAGCAGGCGCGACTCCGCCACGGAGGGGAGGAAGGCGTTCCACGCCGGCCACCAGAACGGCCCCAGGAGCCCGAACCCGATCGCCACGGCGAAGAGCTGTCCCAGCGACAGCGCCCCCAGCGCGTAGGACACCGGCACCGAGGCGATGAGCGCGGCCGCGATCAGCTCCGTCGCGATGAGGAGCCGCTGCCGCGAGACCCGGTCGACCCACACCCCGGCCAGCAGCCCGAGGAAGATCCCCGGGGCGCTCCCCAGGGCGCGCAGCACGCCCATCTGTCCCGGGGTGGCGTGCAGCGTGATGACCGCGACCAGGGGGAGGGCGAAGGCGGTGACGCTCGAGCCGACGACCGAGATCGTCTCGCCCATCCAGAATCGGCGGAACTGCCGCTGCCCCCAGATCTCGGACGGTCGGCCCCGGAGGGTGAAGCGCATGGCGGCCCAGTATCGCGTCCCTGCAGGGCCGCCGCGACGGCCCATACACTCCAGCCTGATGGCTCGGACCGGAAGCCCGTGAGCATCCGCGTGATGGGCGTGTTCGCCCATCCCGACGACGACTCCTACCTGATCGCGGGCACGCTCCTGCTGCACCGGGGGATCGTCGATCTCGCGCTGGTGTTCGCCACGAGCGGCGAGGCGGGGCCCATCGCCGACCCCTCGCTCGCTACTCGCGAGACGCTGGGCGCCGTGCGGGAGAGCGAGCAACGAGCATTCCTGAAGGCGATCGGGTATCCGGACGCGCGTGTCGAGTTCCTCCGGCACCACGACTACTACCTCCCGGACGTGCCGCTGGAGCGCCTGGTGGAGGAAGTCGAGAGCGTGCTCCGGGAGGTCCGGCCGCACGTCGTGGTCACGTTCGGGCCCGACGGGATGACCTCCCACCACGACCACATCCGCGCGGGCGAGGCGGCCACCATGGCCTTCGACCGGGTGCGTGGGGAGGCGGCCCCGGGGCAGCTCGCCCGCCTGTACCACGCGGTGCTGGCGCGCTCGGACGTCGACCGGTTCTATGCGGGCGTTCGCGCGGGAGGTCACGACTACGGCGAGGAAGGACGGCTCTTCGACATGACCGGCGTCCCGGACGAACGGATCGCGGTCCGCGTCGACACCAGACCGGTGCGTGACCGAAAGCTCGAGGGGATTCGAGCCCACCGGACCCAGCAAGGCGAGTACGAGCGCATCCCGGAGGAGCTGCGGTGGCTGGTGCTCGACAGCGAGTGCTTCGCCCAGGCCCGTCCGGTCCTCGATCGGCCCGTCAGGCCGCGCTCCGATCTCCTGGAGGATCTCCCGGGGGCATCGACCTCCGGGCTCCCGGGCGCCGCACGGGAGCCGGAGGCCTGATCGGCGTGTCGGTCGACGCTGTCGAGGCGGGGACGCTCGAGCGCTTCCTGGTCGAGCGCGCCGAGGTGGTCGCCGCGCGCGACGGAACGGTGGAGCTGGCCACGACGGCCCACCGGCATCCCTGGCCGGAGGGGCCGTTCCCTCCGCCACCCGATGCTGCGGATTCGCGAGCCGGGCGCCTGCGGGTCGACGCTGTGGGAGAGGCCGCCGTGCGCCTGCGCTACGCGGCGGACGGGGTGCCCCGCGACGGGGGCCGGCACATGATCGTCGGGCATCTGCCCGCGCCGGCATCACCGGCCATCGAGATCACCGACGGGCTGGTCACGATCTGCACCGATGGCATGCGGGTGACGATCGGTCTCGACCCGTATGGGATGAACGTGGCGGACGCGAGCGGCGACCATCGCGTCCGGCTCGGGGGCCCGGACCCGAACTACTTCCAGGTGGCCGACTCGCTGGGGACGGGCGTGAGCGTCGACACCGCCGACGGCCGGCCGGTCGCGACCGAGACGTTCGGGATCCGGCCCGGCCACGCGGTCTACGGGTTCGGCGAGGGGTTCCTGGGGCTGGACAAGACCGGGCAGACCCTGGACCTGTGGGTCCGCGACGCGATGGGCGCCCATACGCCGCGGGTCTACAAGGCCGTCCCGTTCTTCGTCACCACGGGCGGTGCCGGCGTCTTCATCCACACCTCGGCCAGGGTTCGCGCCTGGGTCGGGAGCCGGTCAGCCCACGAGGTGCAGGTGGCGGTCGACGACGACGTTCTCGACGTCTTCGTGTTCCTCGGCTCGATCCGGCACGTCCTGGCCCAGTACACGGCCCTGACCGGTCGCGCCCCCATGCCCCCCGACTGGAGCTTCGGCTGGTGGCAGAGCCGCTGCAGCTACGCGTCGGAGGAGCAGGCCCTGGAGGCCGTCGACGGGATGCGCGCGGCCGGGTTTCCGATGGACGTCATCCATCTCGATACCGCGTGGTTCGCGACGGACTGGCGTTGCGACCTGGAGTTCGCGCCGGACCGTTTCCCCGATCCGGCTGGATTCTGCCGCCGGCTCGCGGAGCGCGGCGTCCACCTGTCCCTGTGGCAAACGCCGTTTCTCGTGGGGGGCACCCGGCTCCACGACCGCCTGGCGGACGCCGGCGGATTCGTCCGCGACGCGCGGGGAGGGTTCCTCGACGTCGGCATCCATTTCGTGCAGGGCTACGACGGTCCCGTGCACTGCGTCGACTGGACGAACCCGGCCGCGGTGGCGGTCATGCGCGAGGAGTACGGTCGGCTGCTCCGCGAGGGCGCCTCGGTCATCAAGGTGGACTTCGGGGAGGAGGTCCCTCCCGACGCAGTGGTCGCGGACGGGACCCCCGGCCCGCACATGCACAACCTCTACCCGCTGCGCTACCAGGAGGCCGTGCACGAAGCCACCGAGCTGGTGACCGGCGAACGCATCTCGTGGAACCGGTCGGCCTGGGCCGGCGCGCAGCGGTACCCGGTGCACTGGGGCGGGGACGTGCCCTCGACGTGGGAGATGATGCTGCCCCAGCTGTACGGCGGGCTGTCGCTGGGGCTCAGCGGGTTCACCTTCTGGAGCGCCGACATCGGCGGAACGGAGCAGGTCCCGGAGGATGGCGAGCTGCCCGTCCGGTGGCTGCAGTGGGCCGTGCTGCTCTCGCATCCGCGCATCCACGGGATGGGCGACCGCGAGCCGTTCCGGTGGTCTGAGCCGTGGGGCGGGATCGCCCGGGACTGGATCCTGCTGAGATACCGGTTACTGCCGTACCTCCTCGCGATGGCGCGCCGCTCGGCCGCGGCCGGCCTTCCCTTCGCCCGGCCGCTGGTGCTGGAGTTCGCCCAGGACCCGACGACCTGGCGCATCGGGGACCAGTTCCTGTGCGGGGAGTCCCTGATGGTGGCTCCCCTGTTCGAGCCGGGCGGCCGGCGAACGGTGTATCTCCCGTCGGGCCGTTGGATCGACTGGTGGACGCGAGAGCCCGTCGCCGGCGGCCGGTGGGTGGACGTGCGGCACGAGCCGGCGACGGCCCCGCTCTACCTTCGAGCCGGGGCGATCGTGCCCATGGGGCCAGTGCAGCGGTGGGTGGGGGAGCGGCCGACGGATCCCCTGACGATCCTCCTGGCCCCGTTGGAGGGGGACGGAGTGTCGGAGCTGGTCGTCCCCGTCGACGGCAGGGACGTCCTCGTGCGGTACGTGAGCGACGGCGGCCGCCACGTCCTCGAGGTGGGCACCACGCCGGGGGAGGTCGTTGTGGACGTCGCCGGTCCCGAAGCGGTGATCGTGAGCAGAGGTCGTTCGTGATGGAGAGGTCGCCGGACGCCTCCGGCACCATCGCCGTGGTGGGAAGCATGAACATGGATTTCGTCGTGCGGGTGGCGCGGCTCCCCGGGCCCGGCGAGACCGTGTCCGGCGAGGACGTCTTCCGGAATCCCGGCGGCAAGGGGGCCAACCAGGCCGTGGCCGCGGCGCGGCTCGGCCGGTCCGTCGAGATGGTCGCCTGCGTCGGCGAGGACGATCCCGGGCGGGCCCTGGTCGCGGCGCTCGGCGCCGACGGCGTCGGGGTGGATCACGTGCGCGTGGACGGCGAGGTGCCGACCGGCGCCGCCTTCATCGCCGTGGACGGCGATGGCGAGAACCAGATCGTCGTTAGTGCCGGGACCAATCGGCTGCTGTCGGCGCTCGACGTGGAGCGGGCGACGCCGCTGCTCCGCGGGGCCGCGGTCACGCTCCTCCAGCTCGAGGTGCCGCTCGAAACTGTCGGCGCGGCCGTCGATGTCGCGGGCGGTCTGGTGGTGCTGAATCCCGCTCCAGCACGCGAGGTTCCCGCGTCGCTGCTGTCGCACGTCGACGTCCTCGTGCCGAACCGGGGGGAGCTCGCGCAGCTCGCCGGCGGGCGCCCCCCGACCTCGCCCGAGGAGGCCGCTCGCCTCGCGGCGTCGCTCCCGGCCCGCGCCGTCGTGGTCACGCTGGGGGCCGAGGGCGCCCTCCTCGTCGAGGAAGGCCGGACCGTGGCCATCCCCGCGATCCCCGTCCGGGCCGTCGATACCACGGCGGCTGGGGACGCGTTCTGCGGCGCCCTCGCCGACGCCCTGGTCCGGTCGGAGCCGCTGGAGGCCGCGAGCCGGTGGGCGGCCAGGGTCGCTGCGGTTGCCTGCACGCGGCCCGGCGCGCAGGCGTCACTCCCCACCCGTGAGGAGGTGCTCGCGCGTCGATGAGTCATGGCTGAGCGCGTGATGCAGCGTTCCGCGCAGTTCCTGCTCCTGTTCCCCGGGCCTGATCGCTATGGAGAGCGCCGTCAGGGCCTGAAGGCGGGGGTGGGCCGGGCGCCGTCCGCCCAGCGCCGGGCGGTTCGAGACAGCGCGATCAGCTTGGCGAGGATTCCGTCGATCTCGGCGGCGTCCCGGTCACGGATGGCGGCGTGCACGTTGCGTCCCGCCGTGTCGACGTGGATCGTGGCCAGCCGGAGCCAGCGCTGCACCGGGCCCTGCACCCAGCGCAGGCTCTGCACCTTCGCCAGCGGAACCCAGTCGGTGACCCGCGCCACCCGCCCCGACGTGGTGACGACGCAGATCTCGTTCCGCCCCCACGAGAGGAAGTGGTAGCGGAGCGGGGTCTTGAGCCGGACCCGCGACGGGGCCGGGATCCGGTCGGACGGGGCATCGGGCATGATGCGTTCCAGCAACAGCCGGGCCTCCTCGCGCGTCCCGACCGGCAGCACCGCCCGCAGCTGGCGGTCCTCGGCCTCGCTCTCGTCCTCCCGTCGATGGGTCCCCGCGACGTCCACCTGCAATCGGCACCACCCGAATGGACGCCACAGCAAGGGCTCGACCATCCGCACGGCCTGGACTCGACCATTGGGGATGGTCTCGGCGCTCGTCGCGAGCAGCCCCGCCCGAATGTGGAGCCCGTCGGCCGCCTCGCTCACCGTCAGCTCGAAGTTCCCGTTGAACCGGCGCCACAGGGCGGCGACCAGGACGAAGATGCTGGCCGCGGTGCCTCCCACCGACGCGCCCGCCGCGGCCGGGGCGACGACCGCGATCGGGATCAGGATCGCGGCGAAGACGCCGACGACCAAGGCCAGCCAGCTCAGGAGGATCGAGCCGACCAGGCGGCCCGTGGGAACCGTCAGGAGAGCGCGTTCGGGAGGCGCGGGCGTCTCCTCCCCCAACCCGTGGGCGAGTGCGAGCAGCCGCGCCCGCAGCGCGTCAGCGTCCCGTTCCGGAAGATAGGCCAGCCGGCCGGACCTGCCGGCGTGCCCGGCCATCCGCAGGCGCAGCTCCGTCAGCCCGAAGGCTCGTGCCAGGAGCGGTCGAACCATGTCGATCGCCTGGATCCGCACGAGCGGGAAGCGCTGCGAGCTCCGGCGGAGCAGCCCCGTCTCGATCCGGAGCGTGTCGTCCTCGACGCGCCACCGGGTGACGAGCCAGGAGACCACGCCCCCGATCACCAGGACCGAGACGACAATGATGTCGCCGAGGAACCGGCCGCTCGACTCGTTGCCGCGTCCCGATCCGATCGCCGGGAGAATCAGGACCACGAGGGCGTACAGCGCCCGCCCCGCCCGGACGACGGGGGAGAGGGGATGGAGTCGGTGCCATCTGCTCAGCTCACGCCGGTCCGACTGGCCGGCGCCGTCCGGGCGGGGGGGCACGGCGGGCACCCTGGGAATACGGGGGCCGGCCGTGTCCCGGCCGTCCGTGCCCGCTTCGCTGTCGCCGACATGTCGGCGGGGATCGGCGCTCACAGCCCGGCGGCCCGCGCCTCGCCCAGCGCGGCAAGGTGATCGCGGAGCTCGGCCGCGTCGGTTCGATTCAGCCCGGGGATCCGGGCGTCGCTCGCCGCCGCCGCAGTGTGCATGCGGACGGTCGCCAATCCGAAGGACCGCTCGACGGGCCCGGCGGTCACGTCGATGAACTGCATCCTGCCGTAGGGAACGACCGAGAGCCGCGCGAACAGCACGCCCCGTCGCACGAGGAGGTCGTCGTCACGCTCGCAGTACCCCCATGCCCGAACCCGCCGCTGCACGAATCGCTCGGCGACGACTCCGGCGACCGCCACGGCTGCGGCGACGAGGGCCCCCACGGTCGGCCCGTTCGGGATCCCGGCGAGGACGCCGGCGGCCACGGCCACGATCACCGTGGCGACGGCAACTTCCGTCCGGCGCATGACCCGGAACCGGTGCGACGGGCGTCGCCAGGTCACCCGATCGAGCGCACCCACCGTGAGCTCATACCCCGACATGCCTCCAGTATCGGCCGGGGCCCGAGCCTGCGGGTTCCCGCATGTCTCCGGGCACGGGCGTCGGCTGGTCCCGGGGGATGCAGTCGCTTTGGTGCGACGAAGGGACCGGTGTCCTCGGCAGGAGGCGGTGGAATCCGTCACTGTTCCGCGAGAACGGGCTCGGACGTGGCCCGGCGTATCCTGGGCGGCACGGGAAGGGGGGAACGGTGAGGTGAGCGGGCCGGTCGACGAGTTCAGCGAGGTGTCACCGGGGCTCGGGGTCAGTGAGATCGAGGTCCGCGAGGGCCGCTCCGCGAGGGTCGGAAGGGTCGGCGTCCTCCGGGTCCTGCCGACCAAGGGGCGGCGCACGGTCGGGCCGTGGTGCTTCGCCGACCTCGCACGCCCCGACGACGTCGCGAACCCGCCGCCGCTCGAGATCGGACCGCACCCCCACATCGGGCTGGCCACCGCGACGTGGCTGTTCAGCGGGACGGCGCTGCACAGCGACTCGCTGGGGACCGAGCAGCTCATCCGCCCCGGCGAGCTCAACCTCATGACGGCCGGCCACGGCATCGCCCACGCCGAGCTCGGCGTGGAGACGGCCGCCGGGATCGGCCCGGACGGGATCATGGGCGTGCAGATGTGGCTGGCCCTGCCCGACGCCACTCGCGGTGGCGGATCGCGGTTCCAGCACGTCGGAGAGCTCCCGGTCGCCGAGCTGGGATCCGGCCGGGCCCAGGTCTTCGTCGGCGAGATCGCCGACGAGTCGTCATCCGCGCGCGTGGACCACCCGACGATCGGCCTCGACGTCACGTTCGACCGCACGGTGGTGCTCCCGGTCGACCCGAGATTCGAGCACGGGGTGATCCCGGTCGATCGTCCGGTGAAGGTGGATGACGCGATCGTGGAACCGGGATCGCTGGCGCTGGTTCCCACGGGCTTCGAGCGGCTGGTGTTGGAGGCGCCCGGAGCGAGGGCCCGGCTCCTCCTGCTCGGCGGCGAGCCCATGGGGGTCGAGATCAAGATGTGGTGGAACTTCGTTGCCCGGACGACCGACGAGATCACCGAGGCGTGGCGGGCCTGGCAGGCCCACGACGACGACCGCTTCGGGCCGGTCCCGTCGAAGCTGGCGCGGATCGAGGCTCCGGCCCCCCCCTGGCTCCGCCCCTCCTCCTGACCGCCAGGCGGCCCTCGTGCCGCGCCGCGTGACCGGTCAGCGCAGGACCAGCAGCCGATGGATCGGAGGCAGCCCCGAGACGAGGTCGCTCCAGGTCGTGCCGGCGTCCTCGGAGACGAACACCGCACCGTCGGATGTGCCGAACGCGGCGAAGGACCCGTCGGGCAGCGCGTCGAGCCGGTACGTGTCGATGTTGTCGTCGAACCATCCGGGGAGGCCGCCACGGCACCGTTCGAGCGGCCCGCCGGCGAGGTCTCCGCGGTACACGGCGGCCCGCCCGCCTCGCGGCCCGCTCGAGGTGGACAGGAGCACGGCCTCGCCGCAGACGGCGACCGCTCGCGAATAGCGTGCCTCGAGACCCTCGCGCCGGAACGTCCACCCGACGCCCCGGTCGGAGCTCACGGCCAGCCCGCCCGCGCACGCCGCCAGGACCAGACCCTGGGCGGTGGCGACCTGGTGGACGTCCGCGTCGACGTCGATGGTGGGCGCCCACGTCTGGCCGCCGTCGTCGGTGCGGAGGATGCCGCCCACGTGCACGTTCACGTAGACGTCCCGGCCCCACTCGGAGATCGATCGCGTGTCCGGGGGACCGCCCCACGGCGTGTACCAGCCGGATCGGCCCTCCGCGCGGTCGAACGGCTCGATCGGCCGGAGGCCCTCGTCGCCGAGACGGAACAGCCGGGCCTCCGACGAGCCGACCACCACGCCGTCGGTCACCGCGACGCACGTGATCCGATGGCCCCCCAGACGGGCGAGGTGCACCCACCGGTCGCCGTCGGGCGCGTGCCACAGCTCCGAGCCGTCGAGGACGCACCACAGCTCATCGCGATCCGCGGCGAGCGCGGTCACCGCCCGGCCGGGATGGTCGACGGGCCCGGGCGAACCCGCATGGTCGAACGAGCGCAGCCCGTCCGAGGTCGCGACGAGGACTCGCGGCACCCGACTACTCCGCGGGGGTCTCGACGACCTCGGTCGGCGTGTTGTGGACCTGGACCGCCGGGATGCTCCCCAGCCGGCCCGCCTGGTAGTCCTCGTACGCCTGGACGACCTCGTCGCGGGTGTTCATCACGAACGGGCCCAGCCAGGCGACCGGCTCCCCGATGGGGCGGCCGCCGAGCACCAGCACCTCGAGCTGGGGGGAGCGGCTCTCCTGGGTCGGCGCCGCGTCCACCGTGACGGCATCTCCATCCCCGAACACTGCGAGCTGGCCGGCGCGGATGGGATGGCGGTCCCGGCCGACGGTTCCCACGCCCGCCAGGGCGTACACCAGCGCGTTGTAGTCGGGTCGCCACGGCACGTCGAGCCGCGCGCCCGGGGACAGCGTCGCGTGCACCATCGTCATCGGCGTGTACGTGTCGCCCGGTCCGCGGTGGCCGGCGACCTCGCCGGCGATCACCCGCAGCAGGGCGCCGCCGTCGTACGTCGACAGCAGGCCGACCTCGCCGGCTCGGAGGTCCTGGTACCGAGGCGGCGACCACTTCTGCGCCCGGGGCAGGTTCACCCACAGCTGGAGGCCGTGGAACAGGCCGCCGCTCGCCACCAGGCGCTCCGGCGGCTTCTCGATGTGCAGGATCCCGGCGCCGGCGGTCATCCACTGGGTGTCGCCGTTGGTGATCACCCCGCCGCCGCCGTTCGAGTCCTGGTGCTCGAACGTCCCGTCGATCATGTACGTGACGGTCTCGAACCCCCGGTGGGGGTGCCACGGCGTGCCCTTCGGCTCGCCGGGCGCGTACTCGACCTCGCCCATCTGGTCCATGTGGACGAACGGGTCGAGTTGGGCGAGGTCCACGCCCATGAAGGCGCGGCGGACCGGGAACCCCTCGCCCTCGAGCCCGCTCGGTGCGGTGGTGACGCTCCGCACCCGTCGCCGGGACAGGGTCGCGTCGAGCTCGGGCAGGCGTTCCAGGGTGGTGATGTCGTCGACGGTGATCGCTGGCATGACTGGCCTCCTCCAGGGTTAGGAACCGCCTCGCCCACCATCGCATTCCATGCACCAGGTGCTTCCTCACCTCGGCATGCCTCCCCGCTGGCGGGCTCCTGAGCCGACGATGGTGCCTGCCTCGCCCATGGGATACCGTTCCTGCGTGAGGTACGAGCGGGCCTGCATCCCCCTCGGCGGCGCCTGGTCGTCGCCCTTCGCGCGGTGGCAGGGCCCCTTCAGCGAGATCTCGAGCCTCGACCTGGCGGTGATCGCCGCCCGGCGGGCCCTCGACGACCGGGGCGTCGCGCCGGGATCCCTGACCCAGCTCGTGCTGGGCTGGACGGTGCCCCAGGAGGGCGCGTTCTACGGCGCTCCCACCGTCGCGGCTCGGCTGGGGGCGCCCGGCATCACCGGTCCTATGGTCGCCCAGGCTTGCGCGACCTCGGTGGCGGCCGTCGCCATCGCGGCCCAGGGGATCGAGGCGGGCGACGACGGGCTCACCCTCGCGCTCCTCACCGATCGCATCAGCAACGGACCGCACATCGTGTACCCGTCGCGCACGACGCCGGGGGGCACGGTCCGGTCGGAGGACTGGGTCATGGAGAACTTCCGCCGGGATCCCTGGGCGGGCAAGGCCATGATCCAGACCGCCGAGGCGGTGGGCGCGGAGGCCGGGTTCACGCGGGAGGAGATCGACGCGGCGACCCTGCTCCGCTACGAGCAGTACGAGCGGTCGCTGGACGACGACCGGGCGTTCCAGCGGCGGTACATGGTCCCGATCGAGATTCCAGCGAGAAAGGGTGACCCCCAGCTCGTCGATGCGGACCACGGCATCTTCCCGACGACCAAGGAGGGACTGGCTGCGCTGGATCCGGTGGAGCCCGACGGCGTGATCACCTACGGCAGCCAGACCCACCCGGCCGACGGCGTGGCGGGCGTGCTGGTCACCAACGAGCGCCGGGCCCGCGACCTCGGCACCGGCGACGGCGTGGTGCGCGTCCTGGCCTCGGGTGTGTCCCGGGTGGGGAAGGCGGAGATGCCCAAGGCGCCGGTGCCGGCGGCCCGGGCGGCGCTCGACGCCGCCGGCATCGACTTCCCCCAGCTGGACGCCGTGGCGACCCACAACCCGTTCGCGGTGAACGACCTGTGGTTCGCGCGCGAGACGGGGGTCGCGGTCGAGGACATGAACGTGTACGGCTCGAGCCTGGTGTTCGGCCACCCCCAGGCGCCGACAGGCGCGCGGCTGGTCGCCGAGCTGATCGAGACGCTGCGCCTCCGCGGTGGCGGCGTCGGCCTGTTCACGGGCTGCGCGGCGGGTGACACCGGGGCCGCCCTCGTCGTTCGCGTGGATGACTGAGCCCCATCCCCGGAGGACCGCGTGATCCGGGTCGGGTTCGACGTCGGCGGTACGTTCACGGACTTCGTGCTGCAGGCCGGCGACGGCCGGCTCCTCACGGGGAAGCGGCTGACGACCTATCCCGACCCGTCGGAGGCGTGCCTCGAGGGCCTCGACGAGCTGATGTCCGGGGCGTCGGTGGCCTGGCCCGACCTCGCGCAGGCGGTGCACGGGACGACGCTCGGGTCGAACGTCGTGATCGAGCGGAAGGGCTCGGGCGTCGCGCTGGTCACCACCGAGGGGTTCCGCGACATCCTGGTGATCGGGCGGGAGAAGCGATACTCGCTGTACGACCTCCAGATCGAGAAGCCCGATCCGCTGATCGACCGCTCCATGACCTTCGAGGTTCCCGAGCGGGTCCTCGCCGACGGCAGCGTCGAGCGGCCGCTCGACGAGGTCCGGGCCCGGGAGTTGATCGGCTCGCTCGCCGCGCTCGGCGTGGTCAGCGTCGGCGTGTGCTTCCTGCACAGTTACGTGAACCCCGCGCACGAGCGGCGGTTCGCGGAGCTCGTCGCCGAGGGGGCGCCGGGCATCGCGGTGTCGCTGTCGTCCGAGGTGTCGCCGCGGTTCCGGGAGTACGAGCGAGCCAGCACCACGGTGGTCAACGCGTACCTCGTGCCGTCGGTGCGGGAGTACCTCAGCCGGATGATCGCCGAGCTCGCCGGGCGGGGCTACGCGCGGCGCCTGTTCATCATGCAGTCGAGCGGGGGAGTGGCGACGGCCGAGGCCATGGCCGAGCACCCGGTGCGGATGATCGAGTCGGGACCGGCGGCCGGCGCGCTCATGGCGGCGAGATACGGCGAGCTGACCGGGCACCGCGACCTGGTCGCGTTCGACATGGGCGGGACCACTGCGAAGCTCTCGCTGATCGCCGACGGCGCGCCGCAGACGGTCGGACAGTTCGAGCTCCACAAGATCGACCTCGCGACCGGGAGCGGGATCCCGATGACGGTGCCGTCGC
This sequence comes from Actinomycetota bacterium, assembly GCA_045805265.1. GTDB lineage: Bacteria > Actinomycetota > UBA4738 > UBA4738 > JACQTL01 > JBJMLO01. Next base: position 14,673 of record JBJMLO010000008.1, on the reverse strand, counting down.
TGGACCTCGTGGAGATCGGCGCCGGCGGCGGGAGTATCGCGCGCGTCTCGATGGGAACCATCCAGGTCGGGCCGGACAGCGCCGGATCGGTGCCCGGGCCGGTGTGCTACGGCCGCGGCGGGACCGAACCCACGGTGACCGACGCGAACCTGGTGCTCGGCTACCTCAGCCCGAGCACGTTCGCCGGGGGGACGATGACGCTCGACGCCGCCGGCGCGCGGGCGGCGATCGAACGGCAGGTGGCCGGGCCGCTCGGGATCCCCGTCGAGGAGGCCGCCTGGGGGATCCACCGGCTGGTCAACCTGAACATGGAGCTGGCCACCCGCGTGGTATCCATCGAGCGGGGCCACGACCCCCGAGGCCTGGCGCTGGTCGCCACCGGCGGGTCCGGGCCGGCCCACGCCTGCCGGCTCGCCAAGGTCCTCGGGATCCGGACCGTGGTCATGCCGGCCGCGGCGGGCGTGGCGTCGGCCATCGGGCTGCTGTCGGCGGACGTGAAGTTCGACCAGGTCCGGACCCGGGTCAGCCACCTCGACGCGGCCGACGCCGCGGGGCTGAACGCGATGTTCGCGGAGATGGAAGCCGAGGCGGGCGCGGTGATCCGGGAGTCGAGCGGCGAGCCGCCGACACGCGTGGACCGAGCCGTCGACGTCCGCTACGTCGGGCAGGGCTACGAGGTCACGGTCCCCGTCCCGGGAGGCGAGCTGACATCAGAGGATCTCAAGGCCGTGCGGGTCGCGTTCGAGCGCGAATACGAGCTGCGCTACGGCTTCACCAGCCCCGACCAGGCCGTCGAGGCGACCACGTGGAAGGTCACCGCCTTCGGCCCGGCGTCGACCCTGGAGCTGCCCCGGGCCGAGCGCATGGTCGACTCCGTGGACCAGGCCGTCCGCGAGGTTCGCCCGGCCTACTTCCCCGAGACCGGGGGGTACGCGGACACCCCGGCGTTCGACCGCTATCGGCTGTTCCCCGGGGCCGAGATCGGAGGGCCGGCCATCATCGAGGAGCGGGAGTCCACGACGGTCATCCCCCCCGACATGGCGGCCGTGTGTGACGAGTACGGCAACCTGCTGGTGAGGCTGGCATGAGCGAGACGAACGGCGGCGCGCGGGCCGTCGACGTCGATCCCGTCACGCTCGGCGTGGTGTGGGGCGCGCTGCTGTCGATCGCGGTGGAGATCGGCACCACGATCCACAAGACCGCCTACTCGGAGCAGGCCCGCGAGGGCCAGGACTTCTCCGTGGCGCTGTTCGACAAGCAGGGGCGCCTGCTGGTCCAGGGGCCGTACAGCCCGGGGCACCTCGGGGCCATGAACTTCGCGATCGTCAACGCGATGTCGGCGTACCCGCCCGAGACGCTCCGGCCGGGCGACGTCATCCTGCTGAACGACCCGGCGCTGGGGTCGGGCCACTTCCCCGACTTCTTCGTCTCGCAGCCGGCGTTCCACGAGGGACGGCTGATCGGGTTCTCGACGAACATCGTCCACCACACCGACGTGGGGGGCGCGCGGCCGGGGAGCCAGGCGGTCGAGGGCATCTTCGACTACCACCAGGAGGGGATCTTCATCCCGCCGATCAAGATCGTGGAGGCGGGGGAGGAGGTCGAGCAGGTCATCCGGCTGATCGCGTCGAACTCGAGGACGCCGGAGAACCTGAAGGGCGACCTGCGGGCGCAGCGGAACTCGATGCGGGTGGGGGAGCTGCGCATGGCCGAAATGGTCGAGCGCCACGGCCTGGAGACCTACGAGGCGTGCGTCGAGATCATCCTCGACCAGGCCGAGGCCCGCGTCCGCGAACGGATCGCCCAGATCCCCGACGGCTCGTACCACTTCGTGGACCACATGGACGACTGCGGCCCCGGCACGGAGCCGATCAGGGTCGCGGTCACGGTGACCGTCGAGGGCGACGGCATGGCGATCGACTTCGACGGGACCGACCCCCAGACGGAGTCCGGGCTGAACAGCTATTTCAACTACACGCGTTCGTACACCTACATGGCCGTGAAGTGCCTGACCGACCCGACGGGCCCGATGAACGCGGGCGCGCTGCGGCCGATCACGATCACCGCGCCCGAGGGCTCCTTCGTGAACCCCCGCCGGCCGGCGGGCGGCGGGCCCCGGGCGATCGTGTGCCACCGGGTGTTCGAGGTCGTGATCGGCGCGCTGGCCCAGGCGGTGCCCGAGGACGTGGTCGCCGCGTGCTCGCACTTCGCCAACCCGACCTGGGGCGGGTTCGATCCCGCTCGCGGCAGGCGGTTCGTGACCTACGAGCTGGTGTTCGGCGGCACGGGCGCGCGCGCCCATCGCGACGGCGTGGAGGCGATGTCCTCGCCCTTCAACGCGTCGAACATCCCGGCGGAGGCGCTCGAGATCACGCAACCGGCAGTGGTGGAGCGGTTCGAGATCGTGCCGGACACGGGCGGCGCGGGCGAGTTCCGAGGCGGGTGTGCGGTCCGCCGCGACGTCCGCGTCCTGGGCGAGAAGGTGAAGTTCAGCAACCTGTCCGAGCGCCAGCGCTTCCACCCGTACGGCCTCTTCGGCGGGGAACCCGGAGCCCTGGGCCGCACGGTCGTCAACCCGGACACCGACCACGAGCGGATCGTCCCCGGCAAGGCCTCGATCGACCTCGAGTACGGCGACGTCGTGAGCTTCCAGCTCTCCGGCGCCGGCGGCTACGGCAACCCCTTCGAGCGCGACCCCCAGCGCGTCGCCCGCGACGTCCGCCTCGGCTACGTCAGCCGCAACGCGGCCCGCGAGCACTACGGGGTGGTCGTGGCCGAGGACGGCTCGGTGGATCCGGATGCCACGGCTGCGATGCGGCGGTGAGGAGCGGCCGATGAGCCCCCCGCACGAGGTTTGGTGACGTAAGTCATGCGACGACAGGCAAGAGGTCGGCGGTTCGACTCCTTTCAGGTCGGCCAAAGGGTCGTTACTGGAACCCACTCCCGAAGCTCAGCTCCAAGCGCTCATGATCGACCTTGGCTGTGATTGGTCCCAAGAGCTCCCGTAACACATCCGACGGCCTCCGGCATGGTGGCGTGTTCCCAGATCCGGACGACCGCCCAGCCCTCCTCGCTAAGAGCTAGGTCAGTTCTTGAGTCACGGTCAACGTTGTTCCGCAGCTTCGGTCGCCAGTACGTTACGTTCCGCCGAGGCATCACTCCATGCTCGGGGCACATGTGCCAGAAGCAGCCATCAACAAAGACCGCCAGGCGTTGCCGTGGGAAGGCAACATCGACGCGAACGACTCGGCTACCGGCCCGGATGGGGTACTCCTTGCGGAATCTGAGACCAGCAGCGTGAAGCGCAGCACGAACGGCTACCTCCGGCCGGGTGTCGGTCTTGCGATTGCCGCGCATCACCGCACTCGCGGCCAGGCTGGTTGGCTGCGGATAGCCTGAGGTGGTCACCTCTGGATGCTAGACGAAGGAGTGCGCTCCTGCGAAGAGCGGACCCGGGGATACAAGCTGGTGATATTTGCGAAAGACGCAGTCGAGTCAGTTGCCTTGTCAAGTGCCGCCGGCAAGGTGTCTTTTGGCGCGTCCCCAAGAGCCTGGCGCACGCGCCAAATCACGGCAGCCGCCATCAGCGGAGGAACAGCGTTTCCAATGTGTCGCCTTGCTGTCGGCAAATCGGAACTCAAGCCATACCAGTCAGGAAGCGACTGAAGGCGAGCCAGCTCCTGCACCCGTAGATGGCGGCTTGTCCAGTGGAACGGCCCGTTATACGTGATGCGTTGTGCTGGGATTGTGGGAGCCGGTTGACTTGGGTCAAGCTTCAGTAGAAAAGACCAGTAGCGGCCGCGGTATTTGAATTCCGGAGGAGTCCAGCCATGCTTGTGAGTAAAGTGGAGGTAATTCTTCCCAGGGGGAACCTTCTGAAGCAGCTCGCGGTACTTCGCGCCGGGCTGTTCGTCGGGCTCGGCTATGCCTTCGTGCTCCAGATCTCCGATGGCCCACTCGCTGGAGCGGGTCGGCCACTCAGACCAGGTCGAAAGGTCGACCCGTTGCGAATCTCGAAGGCCCACGATAAACAGCCGTCTACGAGATTGCGCTACCCCGAAGTCACTGGCTCGGAGGACCTGAGTGGCAACGTGGTAACGAAGGCGTCGGGCCTTGGCGACTAGGGAGTCGAGGAAGCGGCGGTGCGTCTTGAACACCAGTCCTGGAACGTTCTCGAGGACGAAGGCGTCAGGCTTGAATACCTTGAGGCAGTCCACATAGCTCTCTAGGAGGGAGTGGGCAGGGTCCTCTCCGGCTCGCTTGTCCTCGATCCAAAAGCCGGCATGGGAGAACGGGGTGCATGGCGGCCCGCCGATCAGGCATCGGGGGGACCCCCGAGTCCCCCATGCCTTCACCAACGGGCCGGCAAGGGCCTCGTCGATGCCGCCGAGGTGACATCGGATGCCTGTCGCTGACTTTAGGAGCTTCAGTGCCTCTTCGTCTTGATCTGTGGCCAGGTCCATGCGGAGTCCGGCAATCCTGGCGCCCAGATCGAGGCCTCCTAGCCCACTGAACACGCTCAAACCCCCCGAGGCGACCGCCATGATCCTATGAGCTCACCAGAAACCGACCAGGAGCGTCAACCCTCAAGTCTGGCTGGAGCAGCCAGAGAGGCCGCTCCTAGGCAGCTGCGAGGAGGCGGGTGCGCGCGGCCATGGCCCGAACGAGGTCAGGAGGAAGCTCGAGGCGGGTGGAGAGTTCGATAAGCCGCGGGCGGTCCAGTATCAGACCGCCCTTCTGGGATGCCCGCACCCACTTAGCCTCCGGGAGGAAAATCACTCCAGGCACGGCGAAGATTCGCACCGGCTCAACACCCCAGTTGATGTGCCCCCTCCAAACGGTGATATCGATGTCATGAAGTTTGCCCTCCCAATCAGGCCCGGTCGCGCATTGAACCAGCACATGGAGAAACGCCCCGCGCTGGTCCTTGAAAGGAAGCCACGTGACGATATCCAGGCCGAGATCCTTGTCATCCGGTAGAAGGCCCGCCTTCACCTCGCTTGGGAGCAACTTCGCCGCCTGGCTGTACGCCTCGATACGGTTCCGAAATGACGCATCCATACCAGCCGCGGCAGGATGCCCAACGTTGATGGCGGGGGTCCCAGTGAGCGGCTCCACGAGCTTCGTGACCACGAGTTCGAACAACTTTCTGTCTGTCGCTTCAAGCGAAGCAAAGCCCAGGAGGCAGAGGAATCGATAGAGTCCGAGATTGATGGGGCTTGGGGTCCGTCGTCGAAGTCGGTTGCCCACCAATCGGAGAGGCCACGTCTCCTGAAACAGAGCAGCGCGCTGTTCCAGCGCGTACCACGCTTCTTGTTCAAGCGTCTCGGGGGACTCGACGTTCTCTTGGCCAATGGCCGTCTTCAGTTCGCCCCGCTTGAACGCGGATGTTCTTGCCAGAGCCATGAATTCAACCCAGTCAGCCACTTCCCCAGCTAGAGGCCGAGACCCGACTGGAAAGGGAGGCGTGTCCGGCATGGGCTTAAGTGAGCTGACGACGGAGACCCTTTACCAGCAAGTCCAGTCTCTCGACAGCCGCTACCACGTCCGGATCTGTGCCGTAAATGGGCAAGAGGCCCGCAGCGTCCCTAACGGCCCTCTCCGCCGCGGATAAACGGCGAAGCAAATACTGTTGTTCTCCACCAGATCGCTCGTATGCCGCATCGAGGTCGTTGGTAGCTCTCAGATGTTCAAGAGCATCTTCATTTTCGATGACCTTTGCCAAACGGCGGGAAATGTCCCTCGACTCGGTGATCACCGGGCCGGTATCCGAATCTCCGAAGATCCATCTCGTGACCTCTCGGAGTTCGTCGAAGTAATCGTCAGGCACAAGTTGGTCGACCGCGGACGTGGGGAGACGACGCGGCAGGCCGAGATGCGTCTTTATTGGTCGTTGGCCCAGGGCCACTTCCAATAGCGAGAACCTCTCGCGGATCGCGGTTGGCGACATGCCCAGATCCTCGGTGATTTGCTGATACACAACGAAGTCTTGATACAGCTTCTTGGTCGTCTGAGTGGTATCGCCAATGAGTTCCTGAATATGGTCTAGGGACTCGCCGGTGTCGAGCAGTTGAGCTACAAAACGGGCCTTCTGGAAGGGGCCCCACTTCTTTGCCCCTGTTATGTGCCGGTATCCGAGGAACGGAATGACGTCCTCGCGCTTCCCGTAAACGACGGTGGGGATAGTTTTCAGGCGGCCACTCTGAGAAGCGGTTAGCTTGGGCCACCCGGTCACGCCCACTTTGGTCCGGAGCCGAGGATCAAGCAACAGCTTGAGCGTGGCGAGGCGGCGGTTACCCTCGACGGTCCGGTAGCGCTGGCCCCACCGGACCACGACCAGTGGTTCTTCTTCGAAATACCCGCTCTCAACGAACGACGCCACTAGCTCATCGAGGCCTTCCTCCTCGTAGAGCTGGGTGAGCAGGTCGACCTGTGTGGCACCCTCGGGTACGATGATCCTTGGGTTGAGCGGATCGAGGTCAAGCTCGTCGACCGGTATCCGCATTCGTCTCACATTGGCGGAGGCAATTGTCGGCATGCCTCATTCTCCCTCACGAGAAGGCTGGCGACGAGGATCTGGTCCTCGCAGGCAGCTGGTGCAGGCTAGGTGCGGGCCTGGGCCCGGGGAATCGAGGTGATCCCTAGGAACGACTTTGACGTCGATCCGGATTTGCCGCCGGAAGCCACGTTCTGGACTCCCGACGCTGCGACCCTAAGGGGTGGGGCCCTCGGCTTCTTCCGAGACGCCTGGCAGATCTCGCCTCTAGGAGGCGCTGACCTCGCCGCTTTGCTAGCCGAAGAACACAGCCTCGCCGAACTCTGTTCGTCCCTCACGGATTCGGTCGAGGATTTCGACGCGGTAGCTGGGGCGATCGAGTCTTGTGACTGGGAGGCTCTGCCTGACCGCGTCAAGCCGCTTGCTCCGCCGAGGCTCACTCCCGAGTCGATTGGGGACATCCCCCCACTGGCGGGCCTCGAGATCGGGGTTGCCGGCCTCGCGCATAGCCTTGCCTCGATCGGCTGCTACCCGGCTGCCAGTTGTCGAGGTCATGTCGGATCGCGCGCCTGGGCGGACCGACCCGTTGTCTTCTTCGCTGCCGACCGCCGCTTGGCTGAAGCGCTAGTGCGACCGGTGGGATCGACGGGATGCGGCTTCTCGTTTGACCTGGACCGATCAAATCTGCTGGTGGTCGAGGCACCTTCGATTGCCGAAATGATGGCACTCGCAGAACAGATCGCGGCCATCGCGTCGTAGAAGCGATCCAGCATGTCCCGGGTCTGCTCCGGGTCCAGGGAACCGCCGAGCGCCGTCGACCCGACCAGGTCCGCAAAGAGCACGGTCGCCAGCTTTCGCTCCCGAGCGGCCGGCTCCCGCACGACCGGCGCGGCGCAGATCGGGCAGAACCGGGCGCCCTCCGGGAGGGGGGCAGAGTACTGACGGCACGTGGGCATCGCGGCAATCATCGTGCCACCGCCATCCAAATGCGCTCAGTACGGTGCCCGCAGCCCCTTGATCATGGGGAAATGCCGAACGTTCGTGGTGAGCAGGTCCGCTTCGAGGACCATCGCGGTCGCGGCGATCAAGTAGTCGGCATCGTCGATGCCACCGTGGCTGCGACGGAGGCGTTGTGCCAGCGTGCCGGCAACCCTGCTGATCTCCTCGTCGATCGGTGCCCATGCCAGCGAGGAGAAGAAAGCCTCCAGTGCTGCGAGCTCGGATCTCCGGACGCCGGCGAGCAGCTCGAACCGCGTGATCTCACTGGCCACGAGCGTCTCACCTTCGGAGATCGATTCGGCGAGCAGGTTCGTCGCTGCAGGCGCGCCCCGGAGGTGGTCCACCGCGATCGTGGTGTCGACGAGCTTCACTCGAGACCGACGCGCCGAAGCCGCTCGTTCAGGTCACCGCGCAGGGCGTCCGCGTACTTCGATCCGTTGAAGCGCCTTCGCTTCCAGCTCCCCGCGCTCTGGCGGAGGGCCTCCAGTCGGTCCTCCTGCGACTGCTCGCCGAATGTCCTTCGGATCGCGCGACGGATCAACTCGGACCGCGATGCCCCGGTCTCCGCGGCGGCACGGTCGAGAAGGCCCAGCTCCTCCCGGCCCAGGTAGATCTGTGTGCGTCCCATGGCGTCAAGATACACCATGTTGTGTCGCTCCCCCCCCCGAGGACCTGGCAGGACATCGACTCGGATGCTCAGCGCACCACCGGGTCGGGGGTTGGCCGCCCAAATCGTCCTCAGACAGAGGGCCCCGAGCTGCCACGTCGTTTGGGATATGCGATCCCTCGGTGCCTGATGGCCCAAACGACGACACGAGTCCGTGCCCTGCGTCCTTCGATCGTGTAAAGGATTCGGTAGCTGCCCACGCGGCATGACCACAATCCGCGGAGCCGGCCTCGAAGTTCCTTGCCGAGGGTTTCAGGCTCGGCTTCCAAGAGAGTCAAGGTCTGGGCGACCGCTTCCAGCACGAGCCGCGGGAGCGCTTTCAGATCCTCCTTTGCCCTCCGAGTGAGGACGAGATCAGCCAAGACCGAGCTCTCGCCTCACCTCGGAGAGGGTGCTGAGCCGCCCTGCCCTGACGTCTTCCTCACTCTCGCGGAGCGCGTGCAGGAGGTCCTCGTCCTGGAGGATCTCCAGCGTCTCTTCGATCGCCTCGAGCTCCGCAGCCGGGATCAAGACCGCGGCTGGCCGGCCATTGCGAGTGATGACGACGTGCTCGTGCCTGCGCTCGAGCTCGTCGAGCAGTTCGCTCAGCTTGGAGCGGGCTTCGGTGAACGGGACCGTCTTGGCCATGGGTTGCGAGTGTACAGGATTCTGGTCAATGCTTCCCTGGCATGGTCTCGTCGCTGTCGACCTCCCGCAGGAACGACCGGATCCGGTCGTTGACCTCTCGGGCCGCCTCGACGTTGACCGTGTGGCCCGCCCCTTCGACGACGACCATCCTGGCGTCGGGCAGCTGGTGCTCCATCGGTGCGGCCCGCTCGATCGGGATCGCCACGTCCTCGGCTCCGTGGAGGATCAGGGCCGGCACCTCGATCTCCGGCAGACGGTCGGTGAGGTCCTCGCGCACCAGCCAGCAGTTGGCTTCCTCCACGAGCGAGGGGCCCGAGTAGCGCATCCAGTGCTCGATCCATGACTCCACGAGCTCGGGCTGCTGCCTCGTGGTGGTCTCGCCGAACACGACCGAGGCGACCCACGCCGCCCACTCCCGCGGCACGGTCGGCGCGTCCTTCACCTTCTCGAACTCCTTCGCGAAGTCAACCTGCTCCTGCGGGGTGTTCGGGAGCGCGGTGCTGGCGATCATGACGATCCCCCGGGTCCGCTCCGGGTAGCGCAACGCGAACCGCAACGCCGCGTACCCACCCATCGACATGCCCGCGACGACCGCCCGTTCCACCCCGAGTTCGTCCAGGAACGCCTTCAGGTCGTCCGCGAGGTCCCACAGGTCGTACGGTCCCTGCCAGCGCTCCGTCCGCGCGCGGTGGTTCACCGCGATCACCCGGAACTCGTCGGACAGGTCCGCGAGCTGCGCATCGAACATCGTCCGGTCCATCACCGCTCCGTGCATGAACACGATCGCGGGCCCGGACCCTCGCTCCTCGTAGTGACCGGTCATGGCTCGTTCCCCTCCTCGGCTGAAGCTCCCGACCGGGATTCCGCATCGGATGTCGCGGCCTCGGCGACTGCGGGTTCGGCCGGCGCACCGCGCTTCCGCCGGCGGGCGAGGAACTGCGGCTCCCACGCGCTCATGACCCCCTCGGGGCGCGCCAGCAGCAGCAGGATGAGCCCGACGCCGAGGGACAGCTCGGCGATGCCGTTGACGGCGGGGAAGTGGAGCGGGCCGAGATTCCCGTTCTCGATGTTCCGCACGAACTCCTGCCAGGCGGTCAGCAGGGTGGCGCCGACCACGGCCCCGGTGACGCTGTTGGCCCCGCCCAGGACCACCATCACCACGATCGGGATCGTCTGGTTCAGGTAGAAGGAGTTCGGCGAGAACGCGGTCAGCTGATACGCGAGCAAGGCCCCACCGACTCCGGAGATGAACGCCGACCCCACCCAAGGCCACACGCGAGACGTGATGATCTTGATGCCGGCCGTCTCGGCGGCGAGCGGGTCCTCCCGAACCGCCCGCGCCTGCAGCCCCACCCGCGACCACTTGATCGCCGCCGCGAGCGCCACGGCGGCGGTCAGCGAACCGAACACGACCGGCAGTTTCGCGGACTGCGGCACCCCGAAGAACGTCTCGTTCCCCCTGGTGAAGTTCTGTGCGTGCCGGAGGAAGTCGTTGACGATCACCAGGAAGGCGAAGCTCGTGATGCCGGCCGCGATCCCGGTCAGGCGCATGAGGATGGGCCCGATGAACAGGGCGACCACCGCCGCGACCGTCCCGGCGAGGAGGAGGGTCGGGACGATCGGCACCGTGTGGTCCCGCAGCAGCCCCGGGAGCTGCGGGAGCACGCTGGCCTTGATCGCCGGAGACGTCGACAGGATGCCCGCCGTGTACGCCCCGAGCGCGACGAACGCCATCTGTCCGAACGACATGATGCCCGTGTTGCCCACGAGGACCTGCAGGCCCACGACCAGCACGGCGTTCACCCCGAAGGTGATGACCAGGTCATAGTTCGACCCGCCGAACACGCCGAGGTAGCCCCACGCGAGGAGCCCCACGAGCCCGGCCACCGCCGTCGCCCCGAGCACGGCGCCGAGCGTCCCCCGGCGCTGCAGGCCCCGTTCGCGCGTGAAGCGGAAGCCGATCATCGCGACAGCTCGAGGGTCCGGCCCGCGACGCCCTGCGGCCGCGCGATGAGCACGAGGATGACGAGCAGGAACGCGAACGCCTCGGCGTACGGGAGCAGACCGGGTGAGAGATAGGCGGCGAGGGCGCTCTCGAAGGCCCCGAGCAGCAGCCCCCCGATCACCGCTCCACGCACCGAGCCGAGGCCGCCTATGACGATGGCGATGAACGCCTTGATCGTGGGCGTGAGGTCCCCGCTCGGTTGGACGGTGCCGATCTTCGCGAACCACAGCATGGCGACGATGCCGGCGATCACGCCGCTCACCGCGAACGCGGCGATGAGGATCCGCTCGGTGCGGACACCCATCAACCCGGCGACGTCGGAGTCCTCGGCGTATGCCCGCATCTGGAGCCCGATCGTCGTGCGCTGGAGGAGCACGTACAGCCCCACGACGACGACCGCCGCGGTCCCGAGCGACACGAGCTCCAGCACCGACGTGCGAACGCCACCGAGGCGCACCGCGTCCCCGAGGAACGTGGGGGTCGGGACCGTGCGGAACCCCTCCCCGAAGAACATCCGGACCGCCGCCTGGAGGACCAACGAGACGCCGAACGACGTCAGCAGGAGCGTGAGCGGGGGCGCCTTCCTGAACGGCCGGAACGCGGTCTGACCCATGGCGACCGACAGCACGGTGGCCAGTGCGACGACCGCGACGACGCTCACGACGACGTTGACGTGCCATCCCGCGAGGAGCGCCATCAGATACCCGCTCCACACGATCAGGTCGCCGTACGCGAAGTTCACCAGCCCCATCACCCCGAAGAGCAGCGTGATGCCGAGCGCGAGGAGCACGTAGGTCGAGCCCGCGCTCAACGCGTCGAACACGTGCTGGAGGAAGGCCGTCACAGGGTCGCCTCCGTGATCTCCCCGAGGAACGCCTCGGCGAGACGCGGGTTGGCCCGCACCTCGTCGGCGGACCCATCCAGGAGCGTCCTGCCGTTCTTCATGACGAGCGCGCGATCCGCGAACTGGAGGGCTCTCGCCGCGGACTCCTCGACGAGCACCAGCGTCAACCCCTCGCCGCGCAGGGTCTTCAGGAAGCCGTAGACCTCTTCGATGACGAGCGGCGCGAGGCCGAGCGAGGGCTCGTCGAGGAGGAGCAGGCTGGGGCTCGACATCAGGGCTCGGGCGATTGCGAGCATCTGCTGCTGTCCGCCGGAGAGGGCGCCACCCGGGGCGGCCCGACGGTCCCGGAGGATCGGGAAGCGCTCGTATGCCCGCTCCAGGCCGTCCAGCACGACCCGCTTGCGCGCCGAGCGCGTCTGGCGGCGGGCCAGGGGAGTGGCGCCGAGCCGGAGGTTCTCCTCGACCGACAGCGTCGAGAGGATCCGCCGGCCCTCGGGGCACAGGGTGATCCCGAGCGTCGCTCGCTCGTCACTCCGGAGGCCCTTCAGCGATTCCCCGTTCAGCTCGATGTCGCCGGACCACAGCGGGAGGTCGCCACAGATCGCCCGCATCAGCGTCGTCTTTCCTGCCCCGTTGGGGCCGATGACCGCGAACACCGAGCCCTGCGAGACGCTCAGGGACACCCGGTCGACGGCACGGGCCTTCCCGTACCCCGCGACGAGTCCGGAGACCTCAAGCATCCGATGTGTCCGCCGGCGGGGTGCCGAGGTAGGCGGTGATGACCTCGGGATCGCGCGCGACCTCCCGCGGCGATCCCGAGAAGAGCACCCGCCCATCGTCGAGCACGGTCACGCGATCGCTGATCGCCATGATGAACGAGACGTCGTGGTCGATGATCAGGATGCTCAGCCCGAGCCGTTCCCGGGTCTCGACCAGGAGCTCGCGGAGCGCCGCGGTTTCCTCGTCCGCCAGGCCCGCGGCGGGCTCGTCCAGGAGCAGCGCGCGCGGATTCGACACGAGCGTCCGGGCGATCTCGACGCGGCGCTGCAGGCCATAGGAGAGGTCCGCCACCGGGACGCCGGACAGCTCCACGAGGCCGTGCTCGTCGAGGATGGCCTCGACACGGGCCTGTCGCTCCGAGGCCCGATCGTGCGTGCTCCTGACGAGCCCGCACTCGACGTTCTCCGCGACGGTGAGGCCCCGGAACAGCCGCAGGCTCTGGTAGGTCCGGGCGAGCCCGGCGCGCGCCCGGCGCGTCCGACTCCATCGGGTGACGTCACTGCCCTCGAACACGACCGTGCCCCTGCTGGGCGCCAGCACGCCCGAGACACAGTTCACCAGCGTCGTCTTGCCGGAGCCGTTGGGCCCGATGAGACCGAGCGTCTCCCCCGGGTCGACGTCCAACGACACGGATCGGAGCGCTCGTACCCCCCCGAAGCTCTTGCTCAGCTCCCGAACCTGCAGCCGGACGTCGGTTCGTCCCTCAGGCGTCGGCAGCTCCACTCAGCCGGTCGCCTCCGGGTCGAAGGGAGCCTTGACCTGGATGAAGTTGCCCTGGTCGTCGAAGCCGATGATGACCAGGGTCCGCTGGGTGTGGCGGTCGACCCACCTGGTGAGCGTGGCGCCCGGCAGCTTGACGTTCGCCTCCTCGTCGATCGCTTTCGCGACCGCGTCGGCGTCCATCGTGCCGGCCTTCTTGACGCCGTCGAGCAGGAGCAGCGCGCTGTCGTAGCCCTCCATGAAGTTGTTGTTGTCCGGCGCCTTCCCGAACTTGGCCTTGTACGCGGCCAGGACCTTGGCGACGTCCGGATCGAGGTTCTTCCCCTCCCAGAAGACGGGGGAGGCGTAGTAGACCTGCGACATGCGGGTCTTGCCGACCACGTCGGGGAAGTCCAGCGAGGAGTACGAGTTGTTGCCGAGCACCGGCGTCTCGATGCCGGCATCCCGCAGCTGCTTGATGAACGTCCCCACGTGGGGGAAGTAGTCGTTCAGGAAGATGACGTCGGCGTCCTTCTGCGCCGCGATCTTGGAGATCACGGACGAGTAGTCGCTCTGCGTGTCGGCCACGACGTCGCGCTTCACGACGTCGCCCTGGAACTTTGTCTTGAAGAACTTCTCGATGTTGGTGAAGAAGCTGAACTGCTCGTTGGTCACGACGTACGCGTGCTTCCAGCCCTTCTCGTTCGCGAAGTCGGCCTCGGCCAGCCCGAGGCCGGACTCCGTGATCCCGGCGGCGAAGAAGTGCGGGCCGACGGCGTCCGGCATGTTCACCGCGGACGCCTCGCTGGTCCCGACGAGCCCCGCCTTCTCGCCGGCCTGCGCCGCCGCGATGCCGACGTCGAAGTCGGACGGGCTGAACATGATCCTCGCGCCCTTGTTGATCAGGTCGCTCGCGACCCGGCCGCCCAGCGCCGGGTCCCCCTTCGTGTCCCCGCTGACGACCGAGAGCTGACATCCGAGCAGGCCGCCGGACTTGTTGATCTGATCGATCGCGAGCTGGTTCCCGTTCATCGAGACGACGTCGAAGAACGCGAAGTCACCCGTCTGGGCGCGAGCCTCCCCGACGACGATCTTCCCCTTGTCGCAGGCACCCGAGCTCGCGTTGTTCGGAGAATTTCCGGAACCGCAGGCCGCAAGCAGCAGGCTGACGGCGATGGTCGAAGCGGCGATCGATGGTCGGCGTGACATCCCAGCCCCCCTGCCTCCCGGCACCCCCGGCGCCCCCTCCGAGCGAGAGGCCGCCGGATTGTCGGGGAACCCCCCCGAGAAAGTCAAGCAGGCGAGTTGACTCACCCGAAATGGCCGCGAAAGCGATTCGTTGCCTCACGAGTTCATGGCCGCGAAAGTGACCTCTCCTTCCCCTGCCGCAGACCAGGGGAAGGGGTCGGTTCGTGGGCCTGTCGATGGAGGCGAGAAGAGCGGTCACCGCGGAGATGGCCACGCGGTATCGAAAGGCATCGAAGAGGGAGAAGGGGAGGCTGTTGGACCAGCTCAGCGCCCTGACCGGACTGAGCCGGCGCCAGGCCCGGCGTGCC
>JBJMLO010000007.1:0-142942 GCA_045805265.1 Actinomycetota bacterium | reverse complement strand
GTGCCACCGGTACATGGGCACCGAGCTGTTGACGAAGGCTCGTATGACGATGCTCGAGACCACCGAACCGAGAGAGGAGGTGATCGGGGAGCTGGTAGCGGCCGGATGAGGACCACGAGGCTCGGATCTCCCGGGCCCCTCACCCCGGGGTCCGTTCGATCGAGGCTCTACGGGCCTCTCAGCCAGCCGTTTTCAGCGAAAGGCATGAGAGATGACGCGGTGGTCTCTTACACCACGTTGACGGACGCGGCCGTCGAGCTCGCCCAGTAGCGGCGATTTCACGACCTCGCAACACCCTGGTCATCTCGATGTCGCCTTCGCCCGGTAGGGTCGGTGGTCGACACGAAGGAAGGAGGGTCGCATGGATCGGGAGTTCGAGGAGGTGGCTCGACGGGTGGAGGCCAGGGCCTTCCTGTACGGCGACCCCGGCTCGTTCCGTGACGGCGTCCGCGCGGCGGTGCGCGAGCTCGAGGCGGTCCGGGCCGGCGAACGGCGAGATCCCAGGCTCACGGAGCGCCGACCCTCCCACAGGGCCGGTTGACCCCGCCGGAGCTCGCTGCCCGACTGGCCGACGGGACGCCGCTCCTCCTCCGACCCGTGCATTCCGGCGACGCCAGGCTGCTGGCGGACGGATTCGAGCGCCTGTCGCCGCAGTCGATCCGGGCCCGCTTCCTGGCTCCGGTTTCCCGGCTGGGGTCCGCGCAGCTCCGGTCCCTCGTCGATGTCGACCAGGAGCACCGCATCGCGTGGGGAGCACTGCACGCGGAGGTTCCGGACCTCGGGCTGGGCGTGGCGCGGTGCGCCCGGATCCCCGGTGAGCCGAACGTGGCGGAGGTCGCCGTGACCGTCGTGGACGAGTACCAGGGCCGGGGCCTCGGGATCCTCCTGTTCACGCTCCTCGCCGCGACCGCCCGGGGGGCGGGCATCGAGCGGTTCCGCGCCTACGTCCTGCCGGACAATGCCCGCGTGCGGCGGGCCGCCGACCGGTTCGGCGCGCGGGCATCGCTCGAGGCCCCCGGCCTGCTCCGCTACGAGCTGTCCCTGGACGACGTGCCTCCCGCCCGCCACGAGCTGGTGGAGGCCGGGCTCCCCGGGCGATAGGTCGGTCCACGGGGCGGACGCCCGCCGGCGCTACACTCGCGAGACCATGGCCACGACCGAGGACGAACGCACCGAACCGGCCGGGAACGGCAGGCCGGCGCCGCGCTCCGTCGCCGAGCGCATCGAGGAGCTCCACCGCCGCCGGGCCGAGACCCTGCTGGGGGGCGGCGAGGAGGCCATCCGGAAGCAGCACGCCCGCGGCAAGCTCACCGCGCGCGAGCGCCTCGAGCTCCTGCTCGACAAGGGGTCGTTCGTCGAGACCGACGCCATGACCCGCCACCGGGCGCACGACTTCGGGATGGAGAAGAACCGGCCGTACGGCGACGGCGTCGTCACCGGCTGGGGAACGGTGGACGGCCGGAAGGTCTTCGTGTTCTCCCAGGACTTCACGGTGTTCGGCGGCTCGCTCGGAGAGGTCCACGCCGAGAAGGTCTGCAAGATCATGGACCTCGCGGTGGCCGCGGGCGCGCCCGTGGTCGGCATCAACGACTCGGGCGGCGCCCGGATCCAGGAGGGTGCCACCTCGCTGGCCGGCTACGGCTACATCTTCGACCGGAACGTGCGGGCATCGGGGGTCATCCCCCAGATCTCGCTGATCATGGGCCCTTGCGCGGGAGGCGCCGTGTACTCCCCGGCCGTCACGGACTTCGTGTACATGGTCCGTGACACCTCCCACATGTTCATCACCGGCCCGGAGGTCATCAAGGCCGTCACCGGCGAGGACGTCACGTTCGAGCAGCTGGGCGGCGCGGTCACCCACAACGCCAGGTCGGGGGTGGCCCAGTTCTTGGCGGAGGACGAGGAGGACTGCCTGGCCCAGGTGCGGTACCTCCTGTCGTTCCTGCCGGCGAACAACCTGGAGGACCCTCCGGTGTTCTCGCCGGCCGAGGACGTCGACGCGCGTGACGAGACGCTGAACGACATCGTCCCCGCGTCGGCCCGCGAGGCCTACGACATGCGAGCGGTGATCCAGAAGATCGTCGACGACGGCGACTTCTACGAGGTGCACGCCCTGTACGCGATGTCGATCCTCACCGGGTTCGCGCGCCTCGATGGCCGCGCGATCGGGGTGGTGGCCAACCAGCCCAAGGTCCTGGCGGGGACGCTCGACATCGAGTCCAGCGAGAAGGCCGCCCGGTTCGTGCGGTTCTGCGACGCGTTCAACATCCCGCTGCTGGTCTTCGAGGACGTGCCCGGGTTCCTGCCGGGGACCGCGCAGGAGTACGGCGGCATCATCCGGCACGGCGCGAAGCTCCTCTACGCGTTCTCCGAGGCCACCGTGCCGAAGATGACCGTGATCACCAGGAAGGCCTACGGCGGCGCGTACGTCGTCATGAACTCCAAGCACCTCCGGGCCGACGTGTGCTACGCGTGGCCCACAGCCGAGATCGCGGTGATGGGTCCGGAGGGCGCCGTCAACATCGTGATGCGACGGGACATCGAGGCCGCCGACGACAAGGAGGCCAAGCGGAGCGAGCTGATCGCCGACTACACACAGAAGTTCGCGAACCCGTATATCGCGGCCGAGCGCGGCTACGTGGACGACGTGATCGAGCCGGCGGAGACCCGGGGCCGCCTGATCCGGTCGTTGCGGATGCTGTCGACGAAGCGGGAGGCCGTCCCCCCCCGCAAGCACGGGAACATCCCCCTCTAGTCCATGTCGGACTACCGGTTCGAGCTGCCTCGGGGGTTGCCGCCGGAGGAGGAGGCCGCCGTCCTCGCCGCCCTGGAGCGGTACTTCTCCGAGGAGCACCCGCCTCCCCCCAGCCCGTGGGCCCTGGCCGGCCGCATCGAAGCCTCGCGGCTGGGAGCCCTGCAGACCCGCCACGCCCCGGGCGGCTGGCGGAGCGGCGCGCGGATGCCCTTCGCCCGCCGGGGCACGCCGCCCTTCCACGGCCGGGGCGACGCGAAGTAGCCGCCACGACAACGGCGCTCGACCGTGATTCCGGTCTGGTGCCACGAGGTCTGCGGATCGGTCACCATAGGCGCATGGACGACGACAGCTTGAACGCCGTCGGCGGGCACTGCCCCGTGTGCGGTCAGGAGTACCGGCCGGGGTTCACCGTGTGCGCCGACGACGGCGCCACCCTGGAACCGGGCCCGGCGCCGCCCGCACCGGAGGCCCACGACCCCGCCGACGTGGACGAGTTCCCCGACCTGGGTCCCAACCCGACCGTGCTGGGTTCCTGGCCGCTTCAGGACGCGCTGCTGATCGCGGGCCGCCTGCGCGCGGAGGGTATCCCCGCCTTCGCCGAGCGGGACCACGAGATCGGGCCGTACATGATCCCGGACGCGATCTTCCAGACCCTCGTCCCCGTGCTGATCGGGGCGGAAGACGCCGAGCGCGCCCGGGAGATCGTTCGTCGGATCCAGGATCGATGACGGCACTCCCTCTCGAGGGCGTGCGGATCGTCGACGTGGCCACGGTCATCGCCGGCCCGGGCACGACGGCCCGCCTGTCGGACTTCGGCGCCGACGTGATCAAGGTCGAGCACCCGGCGACCGGCGACACCGCCCGCAGCCTCGGTTGGAAGTCGGGCGACGTCTCGCTGCTGTGGAAGCACGTCGGCCGGAACAAGCGCCCGATCACGCTGAACCTGTCCGATCCCCGCGGCCAGGACCTCCTGATGCGGCTGGTGGAGGGCGCTGACGTGGTGGTGGAGTCCTTCCGGCCGGGAACACTGGAACGGTGGAACCTCGCGCCGGAACGGCTGCTCGAGCGGAACCCCCGCCTGGTCGTGCTGCGGACCAGCGGGTTCGGCCAGACCGGCCCGTACGCTCCCCGGCCGGGGTTCGGCTCGCTGGCGGAGTCGCTGTCCGGGATGGCCCACATGACGGGGTTCCCCGACGGCCCGCCGGTGCTGCCGGCGGTCGCGCTGGCCGACGAGGTGGCCGGGCTGCTCGGCGCCTTCGCGGTCATGGTCGCGCTGTACCACCGGGACGCGAGGGGCGGCGCCGGCCAGGTCATCGACCTGTCACTGGTCGAGTCGCTGTTCAGCCTGGTCGGGCCCATCGCCGCCGTGTACGACACGCTGGGGGTGGTCCCCGGACGCATCGGCAACCGCATCGTGTACTCGGCGCCGCGCGGCGCGTACCAGACCCGCGACGGCGGGTGGGTGACGATCAGCGGAACCTCGCAGGCCGTCGCCGGGCGAATCCTCACGGCGATCGGCCGGGCCGAGCTCCTGGACGATCCCCGCTTCGCCACCAACCAGGCCCGGCTGGCCAACGTCGAAGCGTTGGACCGGGTGATCGAGGCGTGGTTCGCGGAGCACGACCTGGCCGAGGTCCTGGAGGTCATGGAGGCGCACCACGCGGCGGCCGCGCCGATCCTCGACGCGGCGGGGATCGTGGCCGACCCCCACTACGTCGCCCGGGGCACCCTGCAGCGCCTTCCCGACGACGAGCTCGGCTCGGTGCTGCTGACCCGGCCCCATCCGGTGCTCTCCGAGACCCCTGGCCGGATCGCCCACCCCGGCCTCCCGGCCGGCGCGGCCAACGACGAGGTCTACCGCGAGGAGCTCGGCCTGACCGACGAGGAGCTCGACGACCTCCGCTCCGGGGGTGTGATCTAGCGGCGATGGCCGCGACGAAGACCGCGGGGGCGATCCACGACCGGCAGGACGCGCTGGGTGCGTTCGCCGCCGAGGGAGCCTCCGGGCCCCGGTTCTGGGGGAACGGTCCGGGCGACCGCTACGGCCGGCACTCGCACGGGTTCCACAAGGTGTTGTTCTGTCTCTCCGGGTCGATCACGTTCCACACCGACCACGGCGACGTCGAGCTGCGCCCCGGCGACCGGCTCGACCTGGCGCCCGGGACGGACCACGCAGCCACCGTCGGTCCCGAGGGTTGCGAGTGCGTGGAGGCGTCGCGCTGATGCGGGGTTCACCCCGGGCCCGGCGCCGACCTTCGCACGAGGGGACGTTCTCGGAGACCGGTGGCGGCCCGGTTCCGCCTCCGATCCGGCCCGACCAGCCTTCGCCGTTCGCGGACCTGGACCACGCAGGCGTCGGCATGCTCCTTCCGCCTCCACGCCCCGATTTCCTGCCGTCCAACGTCGCCGCCACCGTGGGGCGGTATCTCCGGCGGCCGGTGGGACGGGCCATGCTGCTGCTGTTCGGCCTGCTCATCGCGGGCGTGCTGGTGGGGCTGGCCACGACCCTCGGCATGGACCGGCCGCAGGCCGTGAGCAACGCCCGGCTGTTCGGCGCGAACGCCCCGGCCTCGTTCACGGTGGCCGGGATCTTCCTCCACAACGCCAGCCTGGCCGTCGTCCCGCTGATCCTGTTCCCACTCCTGTTCTGGGGTCCGGCCGCGTCGAGCGCCGTGACCGGCTTCTGGGTCGGGCGCCTCGCGGGGATCTGGCAGCACCTCCGGCTGCCGAACGGCGAGCTCATCGTCGCGCTGGTGCCGCACGGCGTCTTCGAGATCCCCGCGTTCCTGCTGGCCGGCGTCGTGGCGTGGCGCATCGGCCTCGCCTCGTGGGACAGCGGCCGGTTCGGTGGGTCCTGGTGGACCCGGGTCCGAGCCGCCTTCCGCGGGGCCGCGCCGCTCATCCTGATCGTGGTGGTCACGCTGGCCGTCGCGGCCACGATCGAGGTGAAGGTGACACCCACGGTGGTCCGGCATCTGTATCCGCGATAGGGATAGCGAGGGGTCTCCCGGCGACCCGGCGGGTAGGACACGAGTGTCGAATCGAAATCGGAAGGAGACCCGCATGCGCATCGGACGACTCGCCGTCGACGCCGGTAAGGGCGCGGTGGCCGGTGCCGCCGGCACGGCGGCCATCACCGTCTCGCAGATGATGGAGGCGAAGATCCGGGGCCGTGAGCCGAGCACGTCGGCCGCTCAGGCCGTCGAGAACGTGCTCGACGTGGAGCCCAGGTACGACAAGGCGGAGCAGCGGCTCAACACCGTGGCCCACTTCGGCTACGGGACGGCCTGGGGGATCCCCCGAGGCCTCCTCGCCGCGTTCGGCCTGGGGCCCGTCCCGGCCACGCTGCTGCACTTCCTCGGGGTCCAGGGTGCGGCGATGGCCGTGGTCCCGGCGACGACAGAGTCGCCGCCCGTCACGGAGTGGCCGCGCCGGGAGATCGCCGTGGAGACCCTCCACCACATCGTGTACGCGACGGTGGCCGGAGCTGTCTTCTCCTGGCTGACCCGAAGCGAGCGCCGAGCGAACGAGCCGACTTAGGCGAGTCCCAGTAGGCGGGCCGCGTTGCCCTTCAGGATCGGCCCGGCGGCACCCTCGGGCAGTCCGAGCTCGTCGAACTCCCGGAACCACCGGTCGAGGTCGATGAACGGGTAGTCGCTGCCGAACAGCGTCCTCGCGTTCAGCCGTCTCCCGATCTCGCGCTTGACCTCCGGCGGCAGGTACTTCGGCGCCCAGCCCGACAGCTCGATGTACACGTTCGACTTGTGCAGCGCGATGGCCAGGCACTCCAGGAACCACGGCCATCCGAAGTGGGCGGCGATCAGCGTCAGGCCGGGGAAGTCGGCGCCCACGCCGTCGAGGAACGCGGGGTGGGAGTACCGGATCTTCGTGCCGCCCGCGCCCGGGGTTCCGGCGGCGATCCCGCACGTCCCCGTGTGGAACAGGCAGACGAGCCCGAGCTCCTCTGCGGCCTTCCACAGCCCGTAGTACCGGGTCTCGCCGGGATCGAACTGCTGCATGGTGGGGTGGAGCTTCAGCCCCTTCAGCCCGAGGTCGGCGCAGCGCTTGACCTCGTCGACCGCGTCCTCCGCGTGGGGGTCGACGCTGCCGAACCCCATGAGCACGCCGGGGAACCGCTCCGCCAGGCCGGCCAGCCAGTCGTTGCCCATCCACCCCCGGCCGGTGACCGACTCGTCGTCCCAGTCGAGCACCACGCCCAAAACGTCCCGGTCGGCGTATTCCTGCGCGACGTCCTCGATCGACTTCCGGGGAACCCGGGCCCGGAAGTAGGCCTCCGTGGCCTCCAGGTGCGGGCCGATCGATTGCCGCAGCCACTCCTCCGTCGGGAGGTGGACGTGGAGGTCGATGGCCCGGGGCATGGACGCGAGGGGCTACTTGTCGCCGCCCGAGTAGTCGTAGAACCCCCGGCCGGACTTCCTGCCCAGGAACCCCGCCGCCACCATCCGCTTCAGCAGCGTCGGGGCGGCGTAGATCGGGTCCCTGAACTCCTCGTACAGCACGCCGGAGATGTACAGGGCGGTGTCCAGCCCGATGAGGTCGAGCAGCGTCAGGGGGCCCATCGGGTGGGCCAGCCCGAGGTGCACGGCCTTGTCGATGTCCTCCTTGGTGGCGACCCCGTCGTCGAGCATCTGGATCGCGCTGTTGAGGTACGGCACCAGGAGGAAGTTCACGATGAACCCGGCCCGGTCCTTCGACAGCACGGTCTCCTTGCCGATCCGCTCGCCGTAGGCCCGGGCGAACTCGATCGTCTCGTCGGAGGTCTGCAGTCCCCGGACGACCTCCAGCAGCTTCAACACCGGCGGCGGATTGAAGAAGTGCATGCCGACCACCCGGTCGGGCCGGCCGGTCTGGGCGGCCAGCTCCGCGATGGGGAGCGACGAGGTGTTCGTGGCCAGCACGACCTCGTCGCGGGTGAGCTCCGAGAGCCGGGCGAAGACCTGCTTCTTGATGTCGAGGTCCTCGGTGGCGGCCTCGATCACCAGGTCCACGTCGGCCAGCGCATCGATGTCGGTCCCGCCCGTGATCCGCCCGAGGAGCCCGTCGCGGTCCTCGGCGGTGAGCTTCCCCTTCTCGACGGCCTTGCCCGTCGACTTCTCGACCGTGCCCTTGGCCCGCTCGACCTTGCGGTCCTCGACCTCGACGAACAGGACATCCTGCCCCGACCGGGCAACGACCTCGATGATCCCCGAGCCCATGATCCCCGCGCCGATGACCCCGACCCTCTGGACCTCGTCAGCCTTCATGCCGCCGCCTCTCTCGCCTGGGCGCCCGCGCGTCACCGCGTCCGGCAAGGGTAGTGGTGGCGCGCGGAATGCGCCAAAGCGGCCCGGCCGCCGCGGCACCGTCCGTTATCCTCTTCCGCCGTATGCCCACGGTCACTTCCCGGGACGGGACCGAGCTCTTCGTCGAGCTGCTCGGCGACGGCGAGCCGGTCGTGCTGCTCGCGCACGGCCTCACCGGCAACCGGAACGAGCTGGCGATCTTCGCGCCGTTCCTGCCGGGAACGAAGGTACTGATGGACTTCCGCGGCCACGGGAACAGCGGAAGGCCGCCGGCCGGATCCTACACGTTCGACCACCTGGCCGGCGACGTCGACGCCGTGGCCGAGGCGTACGGCGCGTCGGTGGTGGCCGGGGGGTCGATGGGCGCGGCGGCGACGCTCCGCCTCCTGGAGGCCGATCCGGCTCGGTTCGACAAGCTGATCGTCCTGCTGCCCGCCCGCCTGGAGGTCGGCGACGAGACCTACGTCCGGCTGTCGCGAATGGCCGATCTGCTGGAGGAGCACGGCCCGGAGAAGACGGCCGAAATCGTGCTCGAGGAGGAGGACACCAGCGGCGCGTTCGACCAGTTCCCTGCGTCGAAGGACTACCGGCGGGCGGCCATCCTGGCGATGAACTCCGACGGGGTGCCCCGCGCGATCCGCGGGGTCATCAACGACGCAGCGCTGCGCGACCCAGGGCGCATCCGGGAGGTCACGGCGCCGACGCTGATCATCGCCCAGGAGGGCGACTCGTTCCACAGCACCGAGGTCGCCCGCGAGCTGGCGGCGGCCATGCCGAACAGCGACCTGGTGATCCTCCCCGACCAGCACGCGCTGCTGCGGGAGATTCCCACGCTCATCACGAAAGTCCACCAGCTGCTGTCCTCCTAGCCGGCTGCGAATCGCGGATCGATTATCGGTGTCGACGCGCTGCGAATCGCGGCTGGCTTGTCGGTGTCGACGCCAGGCGGGCGAGTCTCGACCACGCCGCCATCACGATCCTCGCCATCCTCGGATGCCGCGCACGCAGGCGGGACATGATGTCCGATGGGAGCACGAGCCCTTCGGCCAGCCCTGTTAGCCATCCCAGCGCCGCGTGTACCCCGGTGGTGGGCGCGCGGTGTTCGGCCTTGGAAGAGACACCGTCCGGGCGCGAATGCCAGACGCCCGTCGTGGCCAACGCTTCCACGCCGGATGGGCCTGCGCCTCGACTACCGTGATGCCAAAAAGGGCCGGCAAGCGCGAGAGCAACCACCACCGCGATTGCTACCGCCACGACCATCGGGTTGCCGAGCCTCGGGATGGTCACGGCAACGGGCTCCTGGGCCCTCGCCACCCGCGCTCGTTCATGGGCCGCCAGGCCCCGACCTTCTCCGCTCCCGTCCCCGGACCACGCGCCCCGGTCCTCTCCGACCATTTCTGACCCCCTTCATCGGGGCCGGGCAGCTGAACCCGACCGATCTGTCCTCGATGAAGTGGCGTGACAATGGGCGGAACGGCTGTTCAATCGGCGGTGTTCATTTGCGCGGAACACCGGACGCGGATCAGGACCTCCAGCGGGGAGTGAATCCAGGGTCCGGCTGGTAGGAGCAGAACGTTCCGGTACGGATCGTCCGGCTGAGGTGTTCGCCCAGCGCTGGGCTGTGCTCCTGGATCCGGGTCATGGCGGCGCGGACGGCTCTGGTCACGTTGACCCTGGCGCGCTCGGCTGCCGACCCCACACGGCGGCCTCGGCCACCGAGCCCGGTGGCCGAGGCCAGTTCCGCAGCGAGGAAATCGAGCTCCTCCGTCGCCCGGGCGGCCCGCTCAGCGTCGTGCCACCCTTCCGCCGATTCGATCTCCGATTGGAGGTCCTCGATGCGTCGGCGATAGGCCAGCCTCGCTTCCCGGTCGAGCACTTCGCCCGCATCACCGGGATCCGGCGACGCCGAAAGGCCCGGCTGTACCGATCCACGATCGACGCCCTCTCGGCCGGCGGCCAGATCGAGCGCGAACACCTCGCGCCCAGGTCTCGCCAGCAGCTCCGCGAGGTAGTGCAGTCCCATGCTGTTCCTGAGACGGAACTCATCTCCCTCGAAGCGGATGTACCAGTATTCGCCCTCCCTGCGAAAGATGGCAGTGCGCGCGTCTTCTGGTGGCGCAGAGGACACCACCCTGGTTCGGCTCCCAGGTTTGGGGTGCAGGCCGTGCTCGCTCACGAGAGCCGAGACCTTCGCACCGAGGGCGACCATGCCCAGCTCCTGACAGGTGTCACGGGCGCGCTCCAGCAGCTCGGCAGCCTGAGCACGGTCGCGCGGCCGTTTGCGAGCGAGCAGCATGCGGGCGTGGTCGTGACAGGTGTGTGCGACCCACGGGCGCGCGCCCGTCAGCTTGTTCATCTCGAGCGCTTCCTCGAAATGAAGGACCGCCGCATCCCACCGAGAGGTCGCGGATGCCAGGTTGCCCAGACCCCGCGAGGCGGAGCCGGTGCTGATCTCTGCCCCCCACATGGGAAACCGACGTGCGTACGGCAGCAGCATGTCGTAGAGCGCTGCGGCGCGATGGCTGTCCTCCAGAAAGACGGCCACTTCCGGAAGGAGGCTCAATCCGAGGACCCAGTCGTTGTCCCGCGGCAGGCCCTCGAAGTCGTCCACTGCAAGTGCTTCGAACGTGCCGTGCGCCTCCGGCCGGCGCCCGAGCTCAGCGTGCAGGTGCGCCAGCGCGCACCGGAACACCGGTCTGGTGGGGTACTCGGCGATGGAGTGCCGGATGAGCTCCTCCACCTCCCGGACCCGGCCCTGCTCCTTGCGAAGGAGGAAGGTCTGGAGGCGGAAGGACATCACGGCGTCCCATCGCTGCGCACGCTCTCCGGAGCTCAGTGCTTCGGGGATCAGCCGCTCGGCCTCGTCGAACCGCCCATCGAACAGCGCCCGGCACGCGCGAGTGTGAAGCAGAATCCATCGCTGAGCTGGTTGACGCAACCGTCCGACGAGGCCATCCATGGTCGCCAGATCCGCATCCGCGGCGGCGACATCCCCCAGCTCCATCAGGGCGCAGATGCGGTAGTCGAGGCCTTCGGCGAGGCGTTCGGCGTCTCCCGCCTCCCGAGCGACATCGACGATCTCCGTCGCGATCCCCAGCCGCTCCTCGGGATTCTCCGGCCACCACACCGCCGCATACAGGCCGTCCAGCGCGTACGCCAGGGTGGCGGGATCGGCGAGCCGGCGGGCCATCTCCACCGCCTGTCGGCTGAGCCTGGCGGCGAGCTCACGGTCGGGTTGATCGCGGAGAGCCCCGGCCAGGCGGGCCAGCAGGCGCACGCGCTGGGGGCCGTCCTCCTCGCTCAGGCCGGACAGGGCATCCTCGAGTAGCGGGACGAGGCGCCGGTCGTCGCCCGCCCTCGCCCAGACGAATCTCCCTCCGTACCCGAGGGCAGCGGCCGCCACCAGCTCGGGACTGGTCGCATTCCGCGCCTCCTCAGCCGCCTGCAGGAACGTCTCTTTGGCCTGGTCGAGGTCGCCTCCTCGTGCCCAAGCATCGCCCAACGCCAGCAGCAGGCGGCAGCGATCTCGGGCCTTCGAAGAGCCCGTCCTGTCCAAGGCCAGTAGCGCCATCCGGTAGAGCCGAACGGCCTCCTCGTAGGCGAGCAGTTCGGCCGCCCGGGCGGCGGCGCGTTCGGCATATCGTGCGGCCCTCTCTGCATCACCTGCGGTGGCCGACTCGAAGAAATGGTGGGCCAGCTCCGCCGTGTGAGGCTCGAGGTCGCTTCGGTATTGAGCCTCCAGCGCTTCCCCCACCTTTCTGTGCAGCCGCTGGCGTCGGACCGCGGTCAGATCGTCATACAGGGTGTCCCGGATCAGGGCGTGGGCGAACCGCCATCGCCTCGGGCCACCTGGTACTTCGTGGACGACCCTGGCCTCGCGTGCCTCGTCCAGGTGCCGGAGAAGAGCCTCGGGAGAGAGATCGATGAGGGCCTGCAGGACTTCCAAACTGAACTCTCTACCCGGGACCGATGCGACCAGCAGAACCCCGCGACACCGGTCCGACAGGCGATCCAGGCGGCGGCCGATGACTTCCCGCACTCCTTCGGGTACCGCGAGCCTGAAGTAGCCCTCGTCTCCGGCCGATGCCAGGCGGCCCTCGTCTGCGAGCAGGTGGACCAGCTCGCCGACGAACAGCGGGTTGCCCTCCGTTCCCTCGTGGACGGCCGAGATCAAGTTCCGTCCGGGGACGAGGCCGGTCGCGGCCTCGATGTATCGCGCCACGTCCAGCTCGGTCAGACCCCGAAGGGCAAGCTGCCGGGTCCATCGGTAGCGGGACAGCCCGCTCAACGCGGGCCGGAGTGGGTGGGTCCTCCGGAGATCGGTGTCTCGGTACAGCCCGAGCAACAGGATCGGGGCGGTGGCCGCCTCGCCGGCTACGAACTCGAGGAGGAGCAGGGAGGATGGGTCGGCTGCGTGGAGGTCGTCGAGCACGAGCACGATGGGCTGCACGTCAGCCGCGGCCCGAAGAAACTGGGCGATGGCATCGAAGAGAAGGAAGCGGTCTCCCTCCACGTCTGGACCTGGTGGCTCTGGGAGACCCGGGACGAGCTCTCGCACCTCAGGAACGAGCCGGGCCACGTGCGGACCGCCCGCGCCGAGCTGAGCTTCGACGGCACGGGCCTCGACTCCTCGGATATAGGAGCGAATCGACTGGACCCAGGGCCAGTAGGCGGGCGCCCCGCCGGCCTCCCAGCACCGACCCCACAGCACCCGCATTCCTCGCTGTTCGGCATGCCAGGCCACCTCGTCGGCGAGACGGCTCTTGCCGATCCCCGGTTCTCCCGCGATCAAGAAGACACGACCACGGCCTGACACCGCGGACCCCACGCCCGCGAGGAGGCCGGCCATCTCACGGTCCCGCCCCACGAAGGGAACGCCCTCACCCCCGCCCGGGCCCGAGCCCCCCGAAGATGGTCTCATGGGATCGTCGACATCCGGCTCGACCGCGCTCCGGGGGGACGTTCCATAATCTGGTCCCTGAAGCCTACGCCGAGGGCGAATACCCGCAAGGGGGTGGGTCCTGCCGTGTCGGCTCTTCCCTCTCGATCGCTCGAAGGTGGGTAACTCTCGACTGGCTAGCGGCGGCGGCACCAGTGGACGTCGGTGCGGTACGGGAGCGAGAAGCGTTCCGCCGACGGGCCGATGTCGAGGTCTTCGTCGAGCAGGCGGAGAACCTGCTCGCGGACCGTTACTCGCCCGGGCTCGGGGAGCGCGGCGATGAAGCTGACCGAGGACACCCGGTCGAGGGCGCCGTCTCTCGTGGTCTCGTGCTCGTACGGGAACGACAGGGTCTGGAGCGGCGTGAACAGATCGGTGGCGTCGAACGCGCGGCGCCATTCCATGCTCCGGTAGCTCGGCGCGTCACCCCGGTACAGTGCCATGACCTCGGTGACCCGCCGCCAGAGCTCCGATCGCTCCTCGTCGCGGGCGTTCCAGGCCACCGCCAGCACCGAGTCGTCCCGCAGGACCCGGTGCAGCTCGCGCAGGGCCGCAGGCCCGTCGAACCAGTGGAACGCCGCCGCGGCAACTGCCGCATCGGCCGAGCCGTCGGCCAGCGGGATCGCCTCCGCTCGGCCGCCGATCGCGGCGGCTCCGGGGACGTCCGCGACGAGCGCGGCTCGCATGGCCGGCACCGGCTCGACCGCAATCACGCGGGCGCCGGTGGGAACCAGCAGCCGAGTGAGCTTCCCAGTCCCGGCGCCGAGCTCCAGCACCCTTCGCCCCGGCCCGAGCCCCAGGACCTCCGCCAGGAACCGGACGGCCTCCTCCGGATAGCCGGGCCGGCCGCGGCGGTATTCCTCCGCCGCCTGCTGGAACCCGACGGCCGCCGCGGGATGGATGCCGGCGACCGCGTCGTTCGGGCTCACGGGACCGGTCGGGGGTCGGGCCCGTCATAGCGAATGTTCCGCCAGCCGACGTCGCGGTACGGGCGCTCGCGGGTCTGTTCCTCGTAGACGTGGGCGACGAGGCCGGGCGCGCGGCCGATCACGTACAGGGCCCTGCCCAGGCCCGGTTCCAGGCCGAGCTCCAGCAGCAGGGCCGCCATGGCGCCGTCGATGTTCATCCGCAGCGGCCGGCCGAACACCGCCGCCACGGCCCCCTCGACGGCCAGCGCCAGCTCGCAGTACCGGCCGCGGAAGCCCAACTGGCCGGCCACCGCGAACAGCCGGGCGGCCCGGGGGTCGGGGTCGTGCACGACGTGGCCGTAGCCGGGGACGCGGCGGCCCTCCTCGCGGCACCGCTCCACGACCACCCGGGCCGCCTCCGCGGGCTCCCGCCCCAGGGCCGCGGCCTCGAGCAGCAGGTCGGCGCCCTCCTCGACGGCCCCGCCGTGCCGGTCGCCGAGCGCGATCATGCCCGAGGCCACGGCCGCCTGGAGCGGGACACCCGCCGAGGCCACGAACCTCGCGGCGTCCACCGACGGAGCCAGCACGGAGTGCTCCGCGCAGGACACCAGGAGGGCCTCCATCATCCGGCCCTCCTCGCCCTTGGGGAGGTCGCCGGACAGCAGGAGGAACACGACGTCGCCGAAGGACCTCGACCCGATGAGCTCCATGAGGTCGTAGCCTCGGACGCGGACCTCGTTCGGCCGGACCTCGGAGATCCGGGTGCGCCAGAACGCATCGCGGTTCGCCATCGGCGATCGGTGAGGCTATCAGGGCGGCAGTGGCACGGACCGGGAAGGATGGTGTCTCAGTTTGAGTGACGTCGCCGTTCGCGCCTAAGCGAGGTCAACAGAAGGATCAGGGAGATGACTGGTAACAAGAGGCCGTAGAGGGTCCACCAAAATTCGCTTCGGCCGGAACGCTCCGCCTTCGTCGCCGTCATGACGACCAACAAAATGTACGCGGCCCCTATCACGGCGGCGAGTCCGACGTGCCAGGGGTCTCGGCACAACAGGGAAGAACAGTCGGCAAGCACGAGGCTGATGTCAATCTAGTCGAGCAGGGCAGCGATGTCGGACAGCGATTCCACTCGGAATCCGGAACGCCCGGTGATACGCTCGCCGCCCACGTCAGGCCCGAGGAACCGACCGTCATGCGCCCCCTCGCACGAAGCCTCGTCGCCGTACCGCTGGCCGTGCTCGTGCTGGCCCTGGTGGCGCTCCCGGCGCTGGCCGACGCGCCGGTGGCTGCGGACGACGGGTACTCGACGCCGGAGGACCAGCCGCTCGTCGTTTCCGCCGGCCAGGGCGTCCTGGCCAACGACACCGACCCCGACGGCACGCCGGTGGCCAAGCTGGTGGACGACGCGGCGAACGGGACGCTCGAGCTCCACGACGACGGCTCGTTCTCGTACACGCCGGCAACCGACTTCCACGGGCCAGACTCGTTCACGTATCGGGCCTTCGACGGGGTGGAGGGGAGCGCCGTCGCGTCGGTGACCCTGACCGTCGACCCGGTCAACGACGCGCCGGTCGCCGCCGACGACGTGGCAACCACCGACGAGGACACCGCCTCCGCGCCGATGGCCGTGCTGGCGAACGACACCGACGTCGACGGCGACACGCTCTCGATCGTCTCCGTCGGCGCGGCGCCGAACGGGACGGCGACCGACAACGGGAACGGGACGGTGACGTACACGCCCGGTCCGGACTTCAACGGCGAGGACTCGTTCGACTACGTGGTCGGCGACGGGAACGGCGGGACGGACACGGGAACGGTCGCCGTGACGATCGACCCGGTGAACGATCCTCCCGTAGCCGTGGACGACTCGGCGGGAACGAACCAGGGCGTCGCGCTGGTCGTGCCCGCGCCGGGCGTGCTCGGGAACGACAGCGACGTCGACAACGCCCTCGCGGGACTGCACTCCCATCTCGACGACCCGCCGACACACGGGTCGCTCCAGTTCCACCCCGGCGGGTCGTACACGTATACGCCGGACGCCGGATTCCATGGAGTCGACGCGTTCACCTACCATGCGACCGACCCCGACCTGGCGGAGAGCGGGACTGCGACGGTCACCATCACGGTCACGAACCAGAGCCCGGTCGCGGCCGCGGACGCGTATCCGGGCGAGGGCGACCCGGTCTTCGAGGAGGACACGCCGCTCGACGTCCCCGCGCCGGGGGTGCTGGCCAACGACACCGATCCGGAGAGCGACCCGTTGACCGCGAGGATCGACTCCCCGGCCCACGGCCAGGTGACGCTGAACGACGACGGCTCGTTCAGCTACGTCCCCGACCAGGACTTCGCGGGAGGGGATTTCTTCACCTATCGCGCATCCGACGGCATCTCGGAGAGCCCGCGGGCCGCAGTCTCGCTGACGGTGTCGCCGGTGGAGGACCCGCCCGTCGCGGTCGACGACGAGGCCACCACGCCGGAGGACACCCCCGTCGTGGTCGACGTGCTCGCCAACGACACCGATCCCGACGCGTCGGACACGCTGTCGGTGGACGCCCCAGCCACGTCGGTCTCGGGGGGTTCGGTGTCGATCGGCGTCGACGGGACCGTCACCTTCTCGCCCCTACAGGACTTCAACGGCGACGCCGGCTTCGACTACACGGTCGACGACGGGCACAGAGGAATCGATATCGCCCACGTCACCGTTCACGTGACGCCGTTGGACGACGCACCCGTGGGCGCGTCCGACCCGTACACGATGACCTCGACGCCGTACCCCGCGACCGCGGTGACCGGCGTGCTCGCCAACGACAGCGATGTGGACGGGCCGGCGCTGCACGCGATCCTGGTCTCCGGTCCCGCGCTCGGGACGCTCGGTATCGGTGGGTTGCACGCGGACGGCTCCTTCACCTACACGCCGAACGCGAACGTGTGCCAGCGCGACGACTCGTTCACCTATCGCGTATCCGACGGAACGCTCCAGAGCCCGCCGGTCACCGTGACGCTTCACGTGCGCCTCCCGCGCAGGTCGGCGTCGATCACGGTGACGCCGTCGACCACGGTGATCGCCTTCGCGGGCTCGGTCACGGTGGTCGCGCACCTCGGCGCCTTCTCCCCCGGGGTGAGGATCACGATCGCGCGGACCCCCTACGGCGGTTCCCCGATCACGCTGATCACGCACGCCCCCGACGCCGGCGGCAACGTCCGCTTCACCGCGTCGCACCTGCTGAAGCGCAATGCGTTCGTCGCGACCTCGGCGTTCGACAACTGCCACCTCCCGGCCACGAGCACGGCGACGCTCGTGCGGGTCCGGGCCAGGGTGAGCGGCGTGTTGACGCGCGCCTACCGGACCGTGAACGGCGTCCGGCTGTTCCATCGGGGAACCGACCCCCTGTACCGGGCCACGGTGCTCCCGGCGCATCCCGGCGCCACGCTCCACTGGGTGTGGCAACGGAAGGCCGGAGCGACCTGGCGGAACTACTTCACGCCGACGGTGAGCACGGAGGCATCGGCGACGGGATTCTTCCTCCAGGGAACCGCGGTCGGCGTCACGTACCGGATCCGCGCGATCGGGCCGTACAGCACCACTGGGACGACGTTGCCGGACAACCTCCCCGGCGCGTCCAGGTGGATCCCCTTCCGCATCACCCGCTGACGACGGCCAATCACCGGCGGCAAGGCTCGCCGAAGTCACCGAGTACCCTTGCTGATCGTGTCCCGCACGGAGAAGTTCGAGGCTCGACTGACGGAAGCACTGAGCGCCAGCCTGAAGCCGGGAGAGCAGGTCCAGGTGTGGACGCTCGCCATGGTGGGCGACGCGCCGGGAGCGTCCTTCACGCTCTTCGGCGCGGCCGCCCTTGCCGCCAAGACATGGTGCTACGTCGCGCTCACGGACCGCCGAGTGTTCCTCGTGCACTGCGACTCGTTCTGGCAACCACTGGAGGAGCGGGTGGACGACCCGGCGGGCCAGGTTCGGCTGGAGGTCGTGGACCGGGCACTGTTCACGGAGGCGATCTACCACCGGCCCGGCGGAGTCGACGTCCCGCTCACGGTCCAGCGGAAATGGCGCGGGCGGCTGGAGCAGATGGCCGACATGCTCCGGCCCGCCTGAGGCAGGAAATCACCTCGGCGGGCGATCAGCCGGCCGCGGCCGGGGGGCGCCGTTGCCGAGCAGGTCGGCGATCTCGCCGATCATGTCCGTGATGTTCTGCTCCTTCGGCGTGAACACGCGGGCCACGCCGAGGGAACGGAGCTTCTCCGCGTCGTCGTCCGGGATCACGCCGCCCACGACGACCGGGACCGTACCGACGCCCTGCTCCCGGAGCCGGTCGAGGATCTCCGGCACCAGCAGGTTGTGGGCGCCCGACAGGACCGACAACCCGATGACGTGCACGTCCTCGTCGGCGGCGGCGCGGGCGATCTCCTCGGGGGACAGGCGGATGCCCTGGTACACGACCTCCATGCCGGCGTCCCGCGCCCGGACGGCGACCTGCTCGGCGGCGTTGGAGTGCCCGTCCAGGCCGGGCTTCCCCACCAGCATGCGGATGCGGCCGACGCCGAGCCGCGACGCCGCCCCGGCGACCCGCCGGCGCACGTCGTCCAGCCGGTCCTGCTCCCCCCCGCCGATGGTCCGCCCGGTCACGCCGGTCGGTGCCCGGTACTCCCCGAAGGAATCGCGAAGGGCCTGGGCCCACTCACCGGTGGTCACGCCGGCGCGCGCCGCCTCGATGGAGGCCGGGACGAGGTTCTCCCCGGTGTCGGCTGCCCGCCGCAGCGCGTCGAGCGCCGCGCCGACCGCCGCGTCGTCGCGCTGGGCCCGCCACCGCGTCAGGCCCTCCAGCTGCTCGGCCTCGTCGGCGGGATCGGCCCGGTCGTACGCGAAGCTCCCCTCGTCCATGCCCTCGACCAGCGGCGAAGGCTCGGCCTCGGTGTACGCGTTGACCCCGACCCACGTCCGTTCGCCGGTCTCGATCCGCCGCAGCCGCGAGGCGTGGGCCGCCACCAGCCGTTCCTTCATGTAGCCGAGCGCCTCGACCGAGCCCCCGCGCTCGAGGATTCGTCGCAGCTCCTCCTCCGCGCCCTGCTCGATCTCCGCGGTCCGGTCCTCGATGACCCGGGACCCCTCGAACAGGTCGCCGTACTCCAGGAGGTCGGTCTCGTAGGCGAGGATCTGCTGCGCCCGCAGCGACCACTGCTGATCCCACGCCCGGGGCAGCCCGAGCGCCTCGTTCCAGGCGGGAAGCTGCACGGCGCGGGCCCGGGCGTCCTTCGACATGGTCACGGACAACATCTCGAGCAGGATGCGGTACACGTTGTTCTCCGGCTGCGGCGCGGTGAGCCCCAGCGAGTTCACCTGCACGCCGTACCGGAACCGCCGGAACTTCGGCTCGGTGACCCCATAGCGCTCCAGCGTCAGCCGGTCCCACAGGCGGGCGAACGCGCGCATCTTGCACGTCTCCTCGACGAACCGGATCCCGGCGTTGCAGAAGAACGAGATCCGACCCACCAGCCTGGGGATGTCCTCGTCGGCCACCTGGCCGCTGGCACGGCAGGCGTCCAGCACGGCGAACGCGTTGGCCAGCGTGTCGGCCACCTCCAGCACGGGGTCGGCCCCGGCCTCCTGGAGGTGGTACGAGCACACGTTGATCGGGTTCCACTTCGGGGTCTCCCGCAGCGCCCACGCGATGAGGTCGACCGTCAGCCGCATGGACGGCTCGGGGGGGAATGCGTACGTCCCCCTCGCCAGGAACTCCTTCAGCACGTCGTTCTGCGTGGTGCCGGACAGCGCGGCGCGGTCCGAGCCGTGCTCGTCGGCCACCGCGACGTACAGCGCGTAGAGCCACACGGCCGTCGCGTTGATCGTCATCGACGTGTTCATGTCCTGGACCGGGATGCCGTCGAAGACCGTGCGCATGTCCCCCAGCGTGCAGATCGGCACCCCGACCCGGCCGACCTCGCCCCGGGACATCTGGTGGTCGGAGTCGTAGCCGGTCTGCGTCGGGAGGTCGAAGGCGACCGACAGCCCTGTCTGGCCCTTGGCCAGGTTGCGCCGGTAGCGCTCGTTGGTCACGCGGGGATTGCCGTAGCCGGCGTACGTCCGGAAGATCCAGGGCTTGTCGGCCATGTCCGTCGGGGAGTCGGGGAAGCGAGCCGAGTATACCCAGCGGATCGGCGGGGTCCGCCGGGCTTGCGTGTCAGTTTGTCGTCAGACGTCATCCGCGCAGCAGCGATTCGATGGCGGGCGTCGCGGGGTCCACATGGGTCAGGCCACTGACGACGGCGAATGCCCGATCGGCGGATACGAGGGCCTCCGCGCCGACGCCAAGCGTTGCCGCCGCGAGGACGGCGTCGAACGAACCGAGTTGAGGATGTTCCTCGAAAAGGCGAAGCCCCTGCCGAAGGTGGGCTTCTTCGATGGGGAGGAGCGGAGCGAGCAGGTCGACGTAGGCAAGGGCCACTTCAACAGCGTCCGCCCTGTCCCGCCGGCGCGCCCGTACGTGAGCAAACTCCTGGATCGCCTCTCCTGTCGTCGTCGCGGTGAGCGACCCCCGCCGGATGGCCCGGATCAGCTCTCGGCAGGGCTCGC
This sequence comes from Actinomycetota bacterium, assembly GCA_045805265.1. Classification (GTDB taxonomy): domain Bacteria; phylum Actinomycetota; class UBA4738; order UBA4738; family JACQTL01; genus JBJMLO01. The sequence continues at coordinate 122,454 of JBJMLO010000007.1, read as the reverse complement.
GGAGCGGATGATCGGAACCCGTGGCATAGACGAGGACGGTGGTGTCGAGGACGATCACCGAAGCCGGCCGCGAAGCTGCTCGATCTCGGCTCGGAGATCGGCGGGGTCCGCCGGAACGGGCATCTCGGACGCGGAGAGGATGCGGTCGGCCGCCGCCTGACGCTCGGGAGCCGTGGCGGGGAGGGCTCGGTCGATGGCCTCCCGTATGACCGAGGCGACCGAGACCCGCCGGTGCCTCGCCTCGGCAGACACGCGGCGGTACTGAGCCTCGTCGAGCAGGATCTGGAGACGACGGTCAAACATGCACCTACAGTAGCATGTGTATGTACACCTACCCGGGAGCGGATTCCGACTACCTGTAGTTCCGAGACCTCAGCACACCTCGTTGAGGTACGGGTAGGGGTCGACCGCCGACCCGATCACCGTGTAGCCGTAGGAGCTCCGGTACGGGTTCGCGGGCAGGACGTTGGGGTGCCACTCGAAGTGATCGTGGTAGGGGCCGCCCTGGGCGTCGCCGGTGTTGCCCACGTAGCCGATGACCGTGCCCGTGCTCACCGGTCCCAGCGTGCCGTAGGCGCTGAGGTGCGCGTTGTACACGTACCCCTCGCCGCCGGTCACGATGACCGCGTTGCCGCCCAGGCCGTTGGGGTCCGCCGTGGCCGTCCCGTCGAACGGCGCCCGGATCGGCGTGCCCTCCGGCGCCAGGATGTCGTTGCCCGCGTGGGGGTGGTACCCGCCGGCGTATCTCGGCGCCCCGAACGAGTCACCGTACGCGTGGGGATTGTCGACGGGACAGACGAACAACGGGCCGGGGCCGTCGTTCGGCGTGGGGCCGCCGTGGGTCGCCGCCCGGGCGGCGGCCAGCTCCTCGGCCTTCAGCTTCTTCTCGTACTTGGCCACGAGCGCCCTGGCCTTGGCCTGGTCCGCGCTCAGGCTGTCGAGGACCGCCTGCTGCTGGTCCACGATCTGCTGCTGGGCGTTGAACTTCGCGTCGAGGATCTTCTGCTGGTTGTCGAGCTCGATGATCTGGTCGCGCTGCTGTCGCAGGAGGTCCTCGATGTTCTGGCGGCGGAGGGCCAGCGCGTTCGACTCGTTCTGCATGTCGGCGGCGAGCTGCGCGTCGTTCGCGGCGATGCGTCCGATGAACTCGACCCGGTCGGAGAGGTCCGCCAGCGAACCCGCCCCCAGCAACAGCGCGAGCTCGCCAGCGGGGCCGTCCTCGTACGCCTGCCGGGCCCGCTCGTCCAGTTGGTCCCGAAGCCGGCCGTACCGGCCCCTGGCCCGGGTGTACGCCTCGCGGATGGCCATGACCTTCGTCTCGATCACCCCGTACCGGCTCTGGGCCGTGTCGATGGCGACCGCAGAGGAGTTCAGGTCGGCCTGGGCGGCGTGAAGCCTCGATTCGAGCCCGGCCAGCTGGTCCTTCTCCCGGTTGATCTTGACGACCAGGGCGGCGAGCTGCCGCTTGGCCTTCGAGAGCTGCTGTTTCGTGTCGGCCCGGGCACCGACCGCGAGCGAGCACAGCAGCACGGCGGCGAGCGCCGACACGCCGGCGCGCCGCAGCCTTCCTCGTGACCTCGTCGTCGATCCACGCATGGTGGAAAAGGCCCCCTTGCTTACCTTGCCTCGGCAGGGGCGTCAACCACCTGGAGCACGGGGAGTGCGCGCCGACGCCTCGGAGGAACGAGAGCCTACAGCTTCGTGCCGGGCAGGCCGAGGTCGCGGGCGATGAGCAGGCGCTGCACCTCGCTGGTTCCCTCGCCGATCTCGAGCACCTTGCTGTCGCGGTAGAACCGGGCCACGGGGAACTCCTCGATGAAGCCGTACCCCCCGTGGACCTGGATGGCCTCGCGCGCCGCGGTGACCGCGATCTCGCTGGCGTACAGCTTCGCGATGCTGGCCTCGGTCTTGTAGGGCCGGCCCCGGTCCCGGAGCCACGCCGCGTAGTACACGTACATCCGGGCCGTCTCGACCGACACCCGGATGTCGGCGATCTTGAACTGCAGGGCCTGGAACGCCCCGATGGGCCGCTTGAACGCCGTTCGCTCGCTCGCGTACTTCACGCTCTCCTCGAGGCACCCCTGGGCCAGGCCGACCGAGAGCGCGGCGATGGCGATGCGGCCGTCGTCGAGGATCTGGAGGAACTGCGCGAAGCCCTTGCCCCGCTCTCCCAGGAGGTTCTCCTCGGGCACGCGGCAGTCGTTGAACGACAGCGGGTGGGTATCGCTGGCGTGCCACCCGATCTTCCGGTAGGACCTCCCGACCTCGAACCCCGGTGTGTCCTGGGGGACGATGATCGCGCTGATCTCCTTGTGCCCGCCGGGCTCCTGGCCGGTGACCGCAGTGATCGTGCACAAGCCGCTGATCGGCGTCCCGGAGTTGGTGATGAACTCCTTCGAGCCGTTGATCACCCACTGCCCGTCTTCGAGCTTCGCGGTGGTCTTCGTGGCGCCGGCGTCGCTGCCGCCGCCCGGCTCGGTGAGGCCGAAGGAGCCGAGGATCTCGCCGCGGGCCATCGGCACCAGCCACCGCTGCTTCTGTTCCTCCGTCCCGAACTCGTGGATCGGGTTCGCGCCCAGCCCGACGCCGGCCTCCAGCGTGATCGCGATGGACGAGTCGATCCGGGCCAGCTCCTCGATGGCGATGCACAGGGTCAGGAAGTCCGAGCCCTGCCCGCCGTACTCCTCGGGGAACGGCAGCCCGAACAGCCCCAGCTCCCCCATCTGCTTGACGACGTCCATGGGGAGCTCGCCGCGCTCGTCCATCTCGGCCGCCCGCGGCGCCACGACCTCCTCCGCGAACTCGCGGATCGCCGCCCGGAAGTCCTGTTGCTCCTGCGTCAGGTCGAAGTCCATGCCGAGCAATGTAGCGCGCCCGGGAACGCCGCTCCTCTGCCCGACGATCGCCGGAGCGTGGTCGCGAGCCACTACGATGCGGCGGGTCGGCGTCACGCCGGCGGAGGGACGACCGTGCAGGAAGACGATCTGGTTGGCCGGCAGATCGGCGGCTACCGGATCCTCGGCGTCCTGGGGCGGGGCGGCATGGGCGTCGTCTATCTCGCCGACCAGGTCGCCCTCGACCGCCACGTCGCCCTGAAGGTCGTGGCCCCCGAGCTGACCGGGGACCAGTCCTTTCGCGACCGCCTGGTCCGCGAGGCCAGGGTCGCGGCCAGGATCGACCATCCGAACGTCATCCCGGTGTACGACGCCGGGGATGCCGGCGGCGTCCTGTACATCGCGATGCGCTACGCGCCCGGCACGGACCTCAAGCGGTCGCTCGAGGTCGAGGGCCAGCTGGACCCGGCCCGGACCGTGCGGGTGCTCGCCGACGTCGCGGGCGCGCTCGACGCGGCGCATGCCCGAGGACTCGTCCACCGCGACGTGAAGCCGGCGAACATCCTGCTCGAGCCGGTCGATGGATCGGAGGAACGGGTGTACCTCACCGACTTCGGGCTCACGCGCCACCTCGATGCCCGCAGTCGGGTCACCCGCACCGGGTTCGTCGTCGGGACCGTCGACTACATGGCGCCCGAGCAGCTCAGGGGGGAGGACATCGACGGCGGCGCCGACCAGTACTCGCTCGGGTGCATGCTGTACGAGTGCCTCACGGGAGGGCCGCCGTTCGACCGCGACGCCGACGCGCAGGTCATCGCGGCGCACCTCGTCGAACCGCTGCCCTCGGTCGCGGCTCGCCGGGCCGGCATCCCTGGCCGCGTGGACGAAGTGCTTGCTCGTGCGACGGCCAAATCGAGGCGCGACCGGTACCCGAGCTGCGGGGAGTTCCTCGACGACATCGCCGCGGCCCTCGGGGAACGGCCCCGCACGCAGCGTCCCGCGCGCGCGGTCCACACCGCGACGATCACCGCTCCCCCTCCTCCCGGCGCTCCCGTCCCGGCTGCGCCCGGCGCCGGGGAGGCGCCGCGGCCGTCCCGGGTGGTCTCGGGCCCGCGCGCGCCCGACGTGGTGCAGCCGGAGGAGCCGGGCCGGGAACCGATCTTCCGGGAGTGCCCCACGTGTCGCGCTCCGATGCCCCCGGATCAGCGGGCATGCCCGCGCTGCGGACGTGAGTCCGAGCCGTGGTGGTGGTCCCGAGGGGTGTGGTGGGCGGCCGACGAACGCGGGAAGCTGCGGTTCCTCGACGAGGACCAGCTGGACTGGCTCGACCCGGACCTGCTGACCCCCGAGAGCGTCCGGGGATATCGCGTACGGCTGCTCTCCTCGGGCGATCGCCCCAAGGATGTCGTGAACGCCCTGTGGTTCCACACCAACTGGGAGCTCGGTCCGGCCGCGCGGGCGGTGAAGGACGCTCCGTTCGTCGTGGCGGAGTCCGTCCCGCTGGACCGGGCGACCGAGATCGGGCGGATCCTGGAGACGGCCGGGGCAAAGGTGGAGATCGCCAGGATGCGGGCCCCGACGAGTCCCTGACTGCTGACGGGACCTCGCCGAGGCCCGGCCGGCTGCCTCGCGTGACAGAATCCCGACGTTCCCGGTTCGAGGAGGAACGTTGGTCGCTGCGCCGGACGAGATCGTCGACCTACTGGCCGGGTTCGTGCTGTTCGCGGATCTCCCCCGGCCGCAGCTCGAGGAGGTCTCGCACTCGCTCGACGAGCAGTGGTTCTCGGAGGGCCAGCGGGTGCTGCGGCAGGGGTTCACTGGCAGCGGGCTGTATTTCGTCGTGGACGGCGGGGTCTCGGTCGTCGTGGACGGGACCGAGCGCGCGCGGTTGAGCCGGGGCGAGTACTTCGGCGAGGTGTCCGTGCTGCTCGGCGAGCCGCCGGTGGCCGACGTCGTCGCCGTGGGCCCGCTGCGGTGCCTCGTGCTCGCCGAGCCCGAGGCCGAGGCGTTCCTGAAGTCCCACCCCACCGTGATGTACCGGATGATGCAGGCACAGGCCCGCCGGCTGCGCATCGCGAACCTGTTCCGGGGCTGACCGGCCGCCGATGGCATCCGAGCGACCGTTCCCTCCCGGCCCCTACCCGGTCGTCGTCGTGGGCAGCGGACCGGGCGGCCTCCAGGTGAGCTACTCGCTGTCGCGGCTCGGGGTGGAGCACGCCGTGATCTCGTCCGACGACGCCCCGGGCGGGATGTTCCGGCGGTTTCCGCTGTTCCAGCGGCTCATCACGTGGACCAAGCCGTACGCGCCCGTCGAGCGGGGGACCCGGGAGTACGAGCGGTACGACTGGAACTCGCTGCTCGGCGAGGAACCGCGGCACCGCGCGGTGATGCCCGCGCTCATGGACGGCGCCTCGTACTTCCCCAGCCGGCCCGAGATGGAACGAGGCCTGGCCGCGTTCGCCGACGTCGCCGGCGTGCGCGTGCGGTACGGCTGCACGTGGGAGCGGACCAGGCGCGACGAGGCCACCGGGGAATTCGTGCTGGAGACGACCGACGGCGAGTACCGGTGCCGGGTCGCCGTGTTCGCGATCGGCATGACCGAGGCGTGGACGGCGCCCATCCCCGGCCTCGACCGGGTCGCGCACTACGTCGGCATGAAGGCGCCGCGCGAGTACACGGGCAAGCGCGTGTTCATCGTGGGCAAGCGCAACTCGGGGTTCGAGATCGCCGACGGGCTGCTGCCACTGGCCCGGCAGGTCATCCTGGGCTCGCCGCGGCCCGCCCGGCTGTCGATCATGGTGCACTCGACCGCGGCCGCCCGGGCCCGGTACCTGCAGCCCTACGAGGACCACGTGCTGGCTGGGGGGACGATGGTGCTCGACGCCGCCATCGACCGCGTCGAGCCGATCCCGGGCGGCGGGTGGCGGGTCTACGCGGCCGGGACGACCCGGCCCGGCGACCTGGTATTCGACGTCGACGAGGTGATCGCGGCGACCGGCTTCCGGACGCCGCTGCGGGACCTTCCCGACCTCGGCGTGGCGACGTTCTTCCAGGGTGGCCGGCTGCCGGCCCAGACGCCGTACTGGGAGTCGCCGTCGGTGCCGGGGATCTACTTCGCGGGCAGCGTGACCCAGGGCTCGATCGGGATGAAGAAGTACGGAATCCCATCGAACTCTTCCGCCGTCCACGGGTTCCGGTACAACGCCCGGGTGCTGGCCGGATGGCTCGCCCGGATGCACTTCGGCGTCCAGCCGGCCCGCCCGACGCTCGAGCCGTCCGGGGTGGTCGAGTACCTCCTGCGCGAGGCCACGGTAGCGCCCGAGCTGTGGAATCAGCAGTCGTACCTGGCCCGGACGATCGAGCTCGACCGCGGCACCGGCATCGTCGACCTGGGCATCCGTCCGCTGGCGGCGTTCGTCGACGAGGAGGGCCCCGACGCGGTGGCGGTCGCGATCGAGACCGACGGGGATGGCGACATCCACCCCGCCGTGTACGTTCGCCGGGAGGGCCGGGTGGACGAGCACCTGCTGCCGTCCGATCAGCAGCATGACTTCGGCGGGCCCGAGCACCGGGCCCGGCTCGGCGCGGTGATCGGCGACCTCCTGGAATAGGACGCGGTTCCACCATCAGAAGGAGGAACGGAGATGGGCGCGCACCTGACCGAGGAGCAGTACCGGAAGTTCTACACCGACACGAAGACCGTCGCGGTGGTCGGCGCGTCGGAGAACCACGAGAAGGCCGCGTACGGCATCCCGGCGTATCTGCACCGGGAGGGGTACCGGATCATCCCGGTGAACCCGAAGGGCGGGGAGATGTTCGGCGAGAAGGTCCGGACATCGCTGGCCGAGATCGGCGAGCCCGTGGACGCGGTGGACGTGTTCCGGCCGGCGGACGAGACGCCGGATATCGCCCGCCAGGCCGCCGCCGTCGGGGCCAAGGTGCTGTGGCTGCAGGAGGGCATCCACTCCGACGAGGCCCAGCGCATCGCCGAGGAGGCGGGCATGACCTTCGTCTCCGACACGTGCATGGGCCACACCCACTGGGACCTGTTCCACGCCGACCACGACGACGAGGCCGAGGGCCCGTAGCCGCTGGTGGACGTCACGGTCCGCGAGGCTCGTCGGGGCGACGCCGCCGTCGGTGCCGTTGCTCGAGTCGATCGGCTACCGGCGCCGCTCGGTCATCGTCCGGAGACGGCTGCAGCGGCGTCGTCCTCACGCCCCAGCGCCCGGAGCACGAGGTCGGGCTCGCGGATGAACTGGACCCAGCCCGCCGCCTCCAGCGTGGCCCTCGCCTCCTCGAGCGTCGCCTCGCCGCCCACCAGCCCCGAGCCGAACACGCGGCCCGCCCACCACGTGATGGTGGCGATCTCGTTGCGGAGGCCCCTGGCGCGCTGCATCTCGAGCACCGCCAGCGCCCGCTCGCTCGCCGTCTCCTCCTGCCCCTCGGCCAGGTGCACCAGGAGGTCCGAGACCAGCAGTGTCTCCCGGAACGCGGGGTCGTCCGGTTCGATCGACGCGACGGCCTCGGTCAGCTCGGCGCGGGCGGCGGCCGCGTCGCCCTGCAGGACCAGCACCAGCACCAACCGGTCGACCGTCCACGTCATGAGGGTCCGCTCCCGGAGCTCCCGGGACAGCCGCATGGTCTCCCGGTAGTCGTCCTCGGCGCCCCGGAGGTCGCCCAGGAGCCGCCGCACCGAGCCCCGGTCGCCGACCGTGCTGGCCTCCTCCCACCGGGCGCCCAGGTCGTGGAACGTCTGCACCGCCTGGTCGAGATACTGCAGGGCCTCCTCCAGGCGCCACATCCTGCGCAGGGAGTTCCCCACCGATTGCTGGGCCACCGCGGTGGTGAACGGGTCTCGCATCGACTTCCCCAGCTCGAGCGCCTGACGGGCGAGGGCGAGTGACTCGCGCTCGTCGCCCACCGGCGAGATCACCGAGGTCAGCGACGTCAGCGCCCGGGCCTCGGTCCACGGGTCAGGCTCCGGGTTGGTCCGGGCGATCTCCAGGGCCCGGTCGAACATCGAGCGCGCGGTCGGATAGTCGCCGCGCCAGTACGGGACCCACGCCGCCATCAGCAGCGTCCGGGCCTCGGCAAGGGGGTCCGCCAGCTCCCGCGAGGCGGCCAGGGCCCGGTCGAAGAGCTCGGCCGCGGCGTCGGGCCGCGACCGGACGTTCAGCTCGATGTCGCCCAGGAAGCGCGACGCGTGGGTGGCGGTCCAGGCGTCGTCCGGGGCCAGCCGGAGCGCCCACGACAGCGCCGCCGCAGCGTCGTCGAACTCCCCCAGCCAGTACAGCGCCTCGCCGCGGGTCGAGAGGATCCGCGCCTCCCGAACCCCCCACCGCTCCTCGTCACCGGCCAGGGCCAGCGCGCGCTCGTACAGGTGGATGGCCGTCCGCGACTCGATCCGCCACCGGGCGATGTCGCCCGCGCGGGCCAGCGCGTCCACCGCCCGGTCCGCGCGCGTTCGGTCGTTGGGGTCCAGGTCCAGCCCTGCCAACGCCGCCTGTTCCAGGTGCCACGCCACAGCCTGGGGGTGCCGGTCGATGATCCCGAACTCCCGCATGCGATCGACGATGCGTTCGTGCAGGCGCACCCGCTCCCGCTTGGGCAGGCTGTCGTACGCGACGACGCGCAGCATCTCGTGGCGGAACCGCCATTCTCCCGGCCGGTCGGAGTCCCGGACGAACAGCTCCGCGTTCTCGATGGTCTGGAGCACCCCCTCGGCGGGCGGATCCGTCACGAGCGGCAGGTCCGCCTCGGAGAACGACGACATCGAGAACGCCGACACCTTGCGGATCAGGTCGCGGGCGTCGTCGGGCAAATGGTCGATGCGCGACGCCACGACCGCCTGCACCGTCGGCGGCAGCAGGTGGTTGTGGGGCGCCCCCTGGAGGTGCTCGGGATGCTCGTCGAGCATCATCCCGGTCGTCTCGACGATGAAGAACGGGTTCCCGCCGGTGTTCGAGGCGATCCGGGCGGCGGTGATGTCGTCGATCGACTCGGCCGCGACACGCACCAGCTCGACCGCGTCGTCGGTCGGGAGCGGCTCCAGCCGCAGCGACATGGAATCCGGATGCCGGCCCCAGTCCGACCGCTGCTCGAGCAGCGAGTCGCGCGCCACGGCGACCACCATGACCGGCAGCTCCCGGGCGCCCTCGAGCAGCTGATCCAGCACGTCGAGCAGCGCCGGCCGCGCGATGTGGAGGTCCTCGAACACCATCACCACGGGCCCCGATCGCGTCAGCCCATCCAGGAACGACAGGAACCCGGCCCGCAGCTCGGCCGCGCGGAACCGGCGCCCCTCGCGCGCCGGCTCGGTCAGCCCGAGCGCCAGTCCCAGGCGGGCGGCGGTCTGCTCGACCTCGGTGGGCTTGCAGCACCCCTCGACCACCTCGTGCAGTCGTTCCCGGAACTCCGTGACCGGCGCGTCCCGGTCCAGGCCCAGCTCCCGCCGGAGCATCTCGGCCAGCGGCGCGAACGTGGGGTCCTCCTCGAACTCGCTCGACCGTCCGGTCAGCACCGTCACGTCGGACGGCAGCTGGACCAGGAACTCGTCCACCAGCCGCGACTTCCCGACGCCGGGCTCGCCCAGGACGGTCGCCAGGCAGGAGTGGCCGGACTCCCGGACGCGGTCGAAGGTCTGTTCCAGCAGCTGGAGCTCGGCGCGGCGGCCGACCAGCGGGATGGTCCGCCGGTGGGACCGGGGGCCCAGCCCGGCCACCGGCCACCCGCGGATCGGGGCTCCGAACCCCTTCGCCTCCACGTCCCGGAGCTCGCCGAACTCGACCGCGTCCCGGACGAGCTGCCGCGTCGTGTCGCCGACCAGGATCTCGCCGGGGTCCGCGGCCTGCTGGAGCCGTGCGGAGAGGTTCACGGTGGCCCCGGAGATCAGCGGGCGGATCGACGCGACGGTCCACCCGGTGGCCTCCGGCCCGGCGGCCACCGGCCCGGAGTTGATCCCGACGCGCACCCTGAGCGGCTCCGGGAGGTCGAGCTGCTCGCCCAGACGGGCCGTCCGGTCCCGGATGATCAGCGCCGCGCGAACGGCGCGCAGCGCGTCGTCCTCGTGGGCGCGCGGCACGCCGAACACGGACAGCACGGCGTCGCCCACGAACTTCTCGGTCCGGCCGCGCAGCGAGGTCAGCTCGCGCTCGACCATCTGGAAGAACGCCGACATGACCTCCGAGAACCGCTCGGGGTCGAGCGCCGCAGCCAGCTCCGTGGACCGAACCAGGTCCGCGAACAGCACCGTGACGACCTTCCGCTCGGTGATGCTGACGACGGCGTCCGTCGCCGGGCCGACGACGTCGCCCAGCGTCGCCACGGGGGCGCCGCACGTCGGACAGAATCTCGCCCCCGGCGGGAGCGGCGAGCCACACCAGACACACATCGCTTCGGACACGGTCAGAGCATACGAAGCCTCGCCGACACACCCGACGGGGCGTCAGCGGGCGACGTACTCGATGAGCTGGACCGTGTTGCCGTCCGGATCGGAGAACGAGCGGAACCGGGCGAACCCCGCCACCTCGCCCAGGTGGTCGTGGAACTCCACGCCCCGCTCCTGCAGGGACCGCACGGCGACGTCCAGGTCGTCGACCCGGAACACGGCGGTCGCCCCGCCGGGAGCGACCGGGTGCCCCTCGATCGCCCCGTGGAGCGCGAACTGGACGGGGCCGGCGTCGAACAGCGCCCACTGGTCGGCCTCCCGGCGGATCAGGGGGAGCCCGAGGACGTCCCGGTAGAAGGCCACGGCCCCGTCCATGTCCCGCGTCCAGTAGTAGACGTGGTCGAGCGTCCTGCCCTCCCCGGTCATCGTGGGCCGGATTCTCGCATAGCCCACCGAAGCCTCCCGGACACGTCCGGCGCCGGCGCCGATGTCCTCAGTTCTCATCGGGGCCTCGCCGCCTCCACGCGCGAAGGAATCCGGTTGAGCAGATTGATGCGAGGCCCTCCGACAACGAAGGCGAGGAGCCTCAGCGCTCGAGGTGTCGCTCCGCTACGTCGGGAGGTGCGCAGGCGAGCCAGCCGTCGGTGATCGCTTCCTTCAGGGCCTTCCGGGTGACAGCCCGGAGCTGGACGAGCACCGCGGGGTATCCGTCGAAGTGCGGGATCGTGAAGAAGGCCCCGGGGTTCGCGGCAAGCACGGCCTCCTTCTCGCTGAGGTCCTCCACGCGAACCGCGAGGATCGGTCCGTCCGGCGGCGGTGCGTTCCCGAACCGTTTCAGGTCTGCCTTGCTGAACGGCCGCACCCACGCGAACGCCTTCCCGGCGACGGACCACGTGCGGGTGCCGTGACGCTCGCCTTCGGTGACCCCCGGGAGCTCCAGAGCCATTCGGGCAGCATCGTCGACTGACACCACGCTCGGAAGGTACCGCCGTGACCGGAGGGCTGCGCACTCTTCGTGCGGCCTGGGACGGTGCGCCCTCGACGAATGGCGCACTGGGCGTGGGCTACACCCAGCCGCTGAATGAGCCGCGCGCTACGAGAGGCCGATGCCCGGGTACCGCGCGTCGAGCGGGGGAAGCAGGCGGGCCGCCACGGCCCGGAAGACCCGGTTGGTGGGCGTGTCGGGCAGCCGCTTCGGGTCGTCGGGGACCGGGACGTGGACCCGGAGCATCGGCCCCTCGTGGTGCATCGTCGCCCCCAGCCCGGAGAACGGGTCCTGCACGGCCTGGTTCTCCTCCAGCACGTACGCCCGGAACGCCCAGACCCCTTACGTCATGGCCGAGAGCCCGAGGACGCCGAGGAGGATCGTCCCCAGGCCCAGGCCCTGGTGCGAGTCCCACCACGGTGACGGCCGCCTCGGCCACCTTCGACTCGCCAGCGATCCGCATGTACTGCGACACCCCGAGACCAGGCTCGTCCGCCACGGTGGGGTCGAGCGCCACCCAGGCCATGTGGTCGACATGGTCGATCTCGGTCAGGTACCGGAGCTGCTCCTCGGTCAGCCGCCGAACCGGCGTGCCGCTCACGGCGACGGGCAGGGACTACGACCCGCCGAGCAGCCGGGCCTTCTGTGCCTCGAACTCCGCCTCGGTGATCGCGCCCCGGTCCCGGAGGTCGGCGAGGCGCTGGAGCTCCTGTGTCATCGACGGCGCGGCCTCCTGGCGGACCCCGCCCTGCATCCGCATCGTGAAGGTCTCGGCGTGCTCGTAGATCACTTTCTGGACGGACTCCGGGTGGCGGATCTCGCTGAAGGTGTTGGTCCCCTGCTCGCCCGCCGACTCGAGGATGATGTCTCCGGCGCCGATCATCCGCTCGAAGATCCCCTGGTGGAACCGGACGTTCTGCAGCCGGTCCAGCGGGATCTCCATCGAGTTCTTCGCGACGAGCCCCTGCCGGTGGATCACCCGCTCGTTGGTGACCACGAAGTGCGAGGTGGCCCACCGGGTCGCCACCCGCAGGCAGTAGAACAGCAGCAGGAACGCGCCGATCGCGAGGATCGCGATCCGCACGGCGGTCTTGAGGCCACTGTGGCCGTGGACCTTCGGCAGGATGACGATCCACGCCACCGCCACGAGGACGGCGACCACGATGGGCCCCACGAGCGCGATCCAGTGCGGGCGGAGGTCGAGGATGATCTCTTCGTCGGTCGTCAACAGTCGTTTCGGGAAGGGCATGTCGCGGACGGTAGCGCTCCGGAGCGCGCCCGGCAATCACCTACCGGAGATGGCGAACCTCCCCGAACGCCACCGTGGCGCGGCCGGTTCCCGTGTCGACGACCAGCCCGCCCCGGTCGTCGAGGTCGACGGCGACGCCCTCGACCGTTCCGCCGTCGGTCGTGGTGGCGCGGACGCGCCGCCCGAGGGTCGCGCACAGCGGCCGGTAGGCGCGCAGCACCTCACCACCGAACGCGGGCCCCGAGCCGTAGACGGCCCGGAACCCGCCGAGGAACGCGGCGAGCAGCGGAGCGGGGCGGACACCTTGAAGGGCACCCGCGCCCACCACGTCCGGCGCCTCGCCGATGTTCACGCCGACCCCGAGCACGACGTGCTCGATCCGCCCCCGGGACACTGCAGCCTCGGAGAGAATGCCGCCGATCTTTGCCTCGGCCAGGAGCAGGTCGTTCGGCCACTTGCACCCGACTTCCAGCCCCGCCTCGCGGCACGCCCGGGCCATGGCCGTCCCCGCGAGCAGTGTGAGGAGCAGCGCCTGCTCCGGCGGCATGTCGGGCCGCAGGACCAGTGAGAACAGCAGCGCCTCGCCCGGGCGCGACACCCACCTGCGGCCCAGCCGGCCGCGGCCCGCGGTCTGGTGTCCGGCGACCACGAGCGACCACTCGGGCGCGCCGTCGCGCGCCCACGCGAGCGCGGTCGCGTTCGTCGACTCCGTGACGGCGTCGTAGCGTAGGGGCGCCTCCATGACCCCGGCGGCCCGCATCGCCCCCAGCAGCTCGTCCTCGGTCGGCTCGGCCATCGCCACCGATTCTCGCAGCCCCCCGGGGCCGCTAGGCTGATGGGCGCCGTGAGCGAGCCGAAGGTCCTCGTCGCCAACCGAGGGGAGATCGCCGTGCGGGTCATCCGGACCTGCCGGGAGCTCGGCATCCCCGCCATCGCGGTGTACAGCGAGGCCGACCGGAACGCGCTCCACGTCGAGATGGCGGACGAGGCCTACTCCATCGGCCCGGCCAGCCCCGCGCAGTCCTACCTGAACGTCGAGGCCCTGCTGGACGCCGCGCGCACGAGCCGTGCCACGCTGGTCCATCCCGGCTACGGCTTCCTGGCCGAGGGCGCGGATTTCGCCCGGGCCGTCGGCGACGCCGGGATGACCTTCGTCGGACCCTCGCCGGAGGCCATGACGATGATGGGCGACAAGTCCGCCGCCCGACGGGCCGCCGAGCGCATCGGCGTGCCCGTCGTCCCGGGCACCCCGGACCCGGTCGGCGTCGAGCAGGGCCGGGAGGAGGCCGGGCGCATCGGGTTCCCCCTGGCCGTCAAGGCCGCATTCGGCGGCGGCGGGAAGGGCATGCGCGTGGTCCACGACCCGGCCGAGGTCGGCGACGCGCTCGAGCGCGCCGCCCGGGAGGCCGGCGCGTACTTCGGGCGCCCCGAGGTCTATCTGGAGCGGTACCTCGAGGTCGCGCACCATGTTGAGGCCCAGATCGTGGCCGACGCGCACGGGAACGTGTCGTTCCTCGGCGAGCGCGACTGCTCGATGCAGCGTCGGTACCAGAAGCTCGTCGAGGAGACGCCCTCCCCGGTCGTCGACGCGGACCTCCGGGGGCGCATCGCCGAGGCCGCGCTCGCCATCGCCAAGGAGGCCGGCTACGTGAACGCCGGAACCGTGGAGTTCCTGGTGGAGCCCGACGGCTCGTTCTACTTCATGGAGGTCAACGCCCGGCTCCAGGTGGAGCACCCCGTCACCGAGATGGTCACCGGCCTCGACCTCGTCGCGCTGCAGATCGCGGTGGCCCTCGGCGAGAAGGTCGAGGTGTCCCCGTCGCCGCGGGGGCACGCCATCGAGTGCCGGCTCAACGCCGAGGACCCGTACCACGACTTCCTCCCCGGGCCGGGGTTGATCACCGGCTACCGCACGCCGGGGGGGCCGTTCGTCCGCGTCGACACCGGATTCGCCCAGGGCAAGGAGATCCCCCGCGACTACGACTCCCTGTTCGCCAAGCTCGTGGCCTGGGGCGAGGACCGCGAGGGGGCCCGGCGCCGGATGCTCCGCGCGCTGGCCGAGTTCGGCGTCGAGGGCATCCCTACGACCATCCCGTTCCACCGCTGGGTCCTGGACACCGAGGAGTTCCGCGCCGGCACGCACCACACCCGGTTCGTGGAGGGCGCGCTCGCGGCCACGGCGCTCCCCGAGTTCGACCGGCCGGAGGTGGGGACGGCGCCGGGCGCCCCCGGCGGCGAGCCGGCGGTCACGACGATCGTCGTCGAGGTCGGCGGCCACCGCGTCCCGGTCAAGGTCCACGACGAGTCGAAGCGCGCCGCGCCCAGGCCGCCGTCCACGGGCGCCGGCTCCGGCCACCACCACGGCGGCGGAGACGTCATCAACGCCCCCATGCAGGGGACGATCCTGCAGGTCCTCGTCGAGGAGGGTGCGACGGTGGAGGCGGGACAGGCCGTGTGCATCCTCGAGGCCATGAAGATGGAGAACCACATCCAGGCCTCCCGGGAAGGGGTGGTGTCGCAGGTGCTGGTCAAGCCGGGGCAGCCGGTGGACATCAACCAGACCCTGATCGTGATCGAGGATCCGGCGGCCGCGTAGCGCGCGTTATGCCAGCGCCAGGCCGAAGGGGCTTCCCTCGGAGTCGCGGCAGACGCTCCACCGCGCCCCGGGGTGGATGACCTCGCCGCCGAGCTCGCGGACCCGCTCCAGCGCCGCATCCATGTCTCGAACCGCGAAGTACGGCAGCGACACCCGGTCGCCGGGTCCGGTCCCCCGCGGGTGCACGCCGAGCGCCGGACCGTCGCCGTGGGTCTGCCAGCCCTGGCCCTCCCCCCCGGCGCGGTCGCCGAGCTCCACGCCCAGGACCCCGGACCAGAACGCCCGGGCCCGGACCGGGTCGTCCGCCGGGAACTCCACCAGCCGGATCGGCGAGGTCACCCGGCCACCATAGCCGCGGTCAGGCCGGCGCGGTGTCGGTGGAGGCGCTGCGGCCGGTCTCCTCCTCGGCCGAGTGCCGGTCCAGGAAGTCCCGGACGACCTCGAGGTACCGTTCGGGTTCCTCGACGAAGGTCATGTGTCCGCTGTGCTCGAAGATCTCGAGCTCGGCGCCCGGGATGCCGGCGGCCATGACCTGCGCGGCCTCGGGCGGGCAGGTCCGGTCGTGCCGCCCCGCCAGCACCAGGACCGGGTGGCCGATCTCCCCCAGCCGGTCCTCCAGCTCGATCCCGCCGTAGGCCGCCTCGCCGACCGGTCCGGCAGCCATCCGCAGCATCTCCGGCGAATAGCGCGCGCCGCTTGTTCGCTCCTCGTAGTCGGCAATGCGCGGGTCGCGGGGATCGGCGAAGTGCCACGGCATCTGGTCGTGCATGAGCTGGGCGAACTCCTCCGGCGTCCCGACCTCGCGCTCCCTCGCCCAGGACTCCTGGACCTGGGCGCGGAGGTCCTCCGGCTCGAACGCGGCCAGCTTCTGCTCGAGGTCGGCCATCCACCGCACGGAGCCCAGGCCCGAGGACACGATCGACTGCGTGGCCTGAGCCGGGAAGTCGACGGCGTTCTGCAGCGCCACGAAGGCGCCGTACGAATGACCAAGCACCGCGTACCGCTCGAGGCGCAGCGCCCGGGCCAGGAGCACCACGTCGGCGGCGTGCTGCTGCACCGTCCACGTCGAGGGCTCCGAGCCCATCGAGCGACCGTTCCCCCGCTGGTCCACGAGCAGCAACCGGTAGCGGTCCCCCAGCGCGTCGAGATAGTCGGCGAACTCGTGGTGGTCGTCCCCCGGCCCGCCGTGCAGCAGCATCAGCGGGTACCCGCCGGGATCGCCGCGCTCGACGACCCACAGCTGGGTGTCGCCGATCCCGACCATCCGGCCCTGGTGGTCGTCGTGCATGGCCGTCTCCTCTGCCTACGATCCGGGGCGGCCCCACCGCTCCCGGCCGGTCAGCGCGATCCCCGTGTCCTTCAGCTTGTACGCCCGGTTCAGGCTGACCAGCAGCGCGGTGAGCGGCTCCACCACGCGTGCCATGGACAGGTCGCCCGCGTCGGCCCACTGCAGGTGCGGGATGTCCTCGACCAGCGCGCCGACCGCGGCCTTGGCCTCCGGGTCTGCGCCGCACAGGAGCACCTCGCCCTCCATCGGCCGGTCGACGTCCTGCAGCAGCTCACCGGAGACGGTCTGGAACCCCGAGACGAGCCGCGTGCGGCCCCGGCCGAGGAGCGCCTCGGCCTGCTCGGCCGCGCTCCCGTGCCACGGCCGGATGACCTGCCAGGGCCGCCCGCCCACCGCGGTGGCGAGCGGCGAGGTGCAGTCGCAGACGATCCGCCCCTCGGGCAGGTGGTCCTTCAGCGTCCGGTACGTGTCCGCCTGCCCGCCGTACGGCACGGTCACGAAGAGCACGTCCAGATCCGACCGTGCCGCGAGCGACTCGTTCTGCGTGCCGTCGACCGGCGCGGCCGGGCCGAGGCGGTCCCGGGCGTTCCGCGCGGCCTGCTGCCCCTTCTCCTCGGAGCGCGACCCGATCGTAACGTGGTGCCCGGCCTTCGCCAGGCGCAGCGCCAGGCCGAACCCCTCGTCGCCGGTGCCCCCGACGATCCCGACTTCCATCTAGGAGCGACCCCCGATCCAGCTCCGGCGCACGAGTGCCTCCGTTCCTTCCTCGAGATCGACTTGCCGATCCGACGCTGATCTCGCGTCGCGGACCGGATGCAGCTCTACATATCACGCCGGCGGCTCCGGGAGGCGGCGGAGATAGGGCGGCTCCTTGGTCCGTCGAGGCGTTGGGGTGTGGCGTGGTCAACTTCGGCGCATGGCGGCAGCCGATCTCATCACGGACCTCACGGAGCTGGCCGTGGGGGTGGGCTGTCTCGCCGCGGCGACGTTCGCCTGGCGCCGGGCCCGGTGGCTGGGGGCGGTGCTGGCGATCGCGGGGGTGGCCGCCGCGGTGCACGCGATCGCCTCGCTGACATAGGCGCGGTCAGCCGCCGCCGCCCACCTCGTCGTACTCGTCGTCCTCGACGGGCGTGGCCATGTGGCCGCGCTCGTCGTCGATCTGCCGGTGCAGCTCGTCGGCCCAGGCGCGGATGCTCGGCCACATCCGCCAAAAGTTCTCCTTCGCGGTGTTCGCGAACTGGCGCTCGGCGTCGGCCGGCGCCAGCTTTCCGGCCGTGTGGTCGAGGACGAACACGGCCGTCGTGAACCCGTACTCGAGCTGCTCGTCGCGTTCCTCGGCCACCACGGGACCTCCTCACTCGCGTTCCAGCACGACCACCGCGTCGCGGCGCCCGCCGAACGATACGCCGTCGAGCGGGGCCTCTGGTCAGTGTGTGGGCCGGTACTCGCCGAATACCCGACGCAGGGTGTCGCTCACCTCGCCGAGCGTGGCGCGGGCCCGCAGCGCGTCCTTCATCGGGTACAGCAGGTTCGCGTCGCCCCTGGCGGCCTCATCGACTCGGCCGAGGGCTTCGTCGACCGCCTGCTGGTCGCGACTCGCCCGGAGCTCCCGGAGTCGACCGGCCTGCTTCCCGACCTCGGCCTCGTCGATCGTCTGGATCTCAACGACGTCCTGCTCGGGGTCGACGAACCGGTTGACGCCGACCACCGGGCGGTCGCCGGACTCCACGCCCAGCGTGATGCGGTACGCGGCGTCGGCGATCTCGTCCTGGTAGAAGCCGGCCTCGATGGCCTGGACGGGGCCTCCCATGCCGTCGATCTTCTCGAGGTACTCGTTCGCACGCTGCTCGATCTCGTTCGTCAGCGTCTCCACCAGATACGAGCCGCCCAGCGGGTCCGCGCTGTCGGTCACCCCGCTCTCGAGGCCGATGACCTGCTGGGTCCGCAGCGCGACCTTCACGGCGTGCTCGGTGGGCAGCGCAAGCGCCTCGTCGAAGGAGTTCGTATGCAGCGACTGTGTTCCCCCGAACACCGCGGCGAGCGCCTCGAGCGTCGTGCGGACGATGTTGTTCTCGGGCTGCTGGGCGGTGAGCGTCGCGCCTCCCGTCTGGGTGTGGAAGCGAAGCATCAGGCTCCGCGGATCCGTCGCGCCGAACCGCTCCGCCATGATCCTCGACCACATCCGCCGGGCGGCCCGGAACTTCGCGACCTCCTCGAGGAAGTTCATGTGGCACGCGAAGAAGAAGGACAGTCGCGGGCCGAACTCGTCGACGCCGAGCCCCGCATCGAGCGCCGCCTGCACGTACGCGGCGCCGTTCGCCAGCGTGAAGGCGACCTCCTGGACGGCCGTCGAGCCCGCCTCCCGCATGTGGTATCCCGAGATCGAGATCGTGTTCCACCTCGGGATGTGCTTCCCGCAGTATGCGAAGATGTCGGTGATCAGCCGCATCGACGCCTTGGGCGGATAGATGTATGTGCCTCGCGCCGCGTACTCCTTGAGAAGGTCGTTCTGGACCGTCCCGCCGAGCCGGTCCGCGGGAATCCCCTGCTCCTCGGCCACCAGCTCGTACAGCAGCAGCAGGATGGCCGCCGTGGCGTTGATCGTCATCGACGTGGTCACCTCGTCGAGGGGGATCCCGTCCAGCAGCCGCCGCATGTCGTCGATCGAGTCGATCGCCACCCCGGTCTTGCCGACCTCCCCCTCTGCGCGGGGGTGATCCGAGTCGTAGCCCATCTGCGTGGGGAGGTCGAAGGCCACGCTCAGCCCCGTCTGCCCCCGGTCGAGCAGGTACCGGAACCGACGGTTCGTCTCCTCGGCCGTCCCCATCCCCGCGTACTGCCGCATCGTCCACAGCCGTCCGCGGTACATCGAGGGGTACACCCCTCGGGTGAACGGCGGCTGGCCCGGCCGCCCGAGATCGCGCTCCGGGACGAACCCGTCGACCGAGTCGTACACGGGCCGGATCTCGATCCCGGAGTCGGTCGCCCGGCGGTCCTCGCTCATGGCCGCAGGGTACCGCCGGCCGCTGCCCGACGCTCCGCGGATTGGCGTCCTCCGCGCGGGGTACGGACGTTGCGTGATCCGACGCCGGGCTCGGGGCCTCATTCCGCCGGGCTCCGAACCGGTGGAGGTCCGGCTCGGCGGCCCGCTCGCGAGAGCATTCGCGTTCGTCGTCGTCCACCTGAGGGTCCTGGTGGTCCCCGGATGGATCGCGCTCGCCGTCCTCGCGACGATCTTCCTGCCATCCCTGAACGACACGGAGGCCACGTCGCTGTCCTCGCTCGTGCCCAAGGACTCCGCGGCCGTCGCGGCCGAGCGCGCCATCCTCCGCGAGTTCGGCTTCCCGCTGTTCTCGCGGGTGCAGATCGTCCAGCGCGACCCGAACGGCCTCTCCCCCGCGGCGCAGGCCCGCGTCGTGGGCCTGGCCGCCGACATCGACCGGGGGCTCCACCGGAGCGACTACCCCGGCATCCTGGGGGCGATCCCCGTCACGAACACCCGGCGGCTCATGCCCGGATCGCGGGAGGACTCCACCGCGGCGATCACGTATCTCTTCGTGAACCCGAGGTACGACATCTACCAGCAGCGCGACCTCGCCGAGTTCTTCGCCCACCGCGAGGTGAACCAGCCGGACGACCACCTGGTCGGCGTGACCGGCGCCGTGCCGGCCCGAGCCGACGAGGGCGATACCGTCACCTCCAACCTCCCGTGGGTCGAGCTCGCCACGGTCGCGCTGATCGCCCTGATCGTCGGGGTGCACTTCCGCTCGCCGGTCGCCCCCCTCGTGACGCTGGCCGCGGCCGGCATCGCGTACCTGGTGACCATCCGCGTGCTGGTGTTCCTCGGCCAGCGCGCGAAGGTCTCGGTGCCGCAGGAGATCGAACCGCTGGTGGTCGTGCTCCTGCTCGGGATCGTGACCGACTACAGCGTCTTCTTCCTGTCGGGGATGCGCGCGCGCCTGGGGGACGGATGGCGGCCCGTCGCCGCCGCGAAGGCCACCACCGGAGACCTGGCCCGGATCATCCTCACGGCCGGGATGGTGGTCGCCTCCGCCTCCGCGGCCCTGGTGGTCACCTCGTTGTCGTTCTTCCGGGCCCTGGGCCCCGGGCTCGCCGTCACGGTCGTCATCGGGCTCCTCGTCTCGGTGACGTTCGTCCCGGGCGTCATGGCCCTGTTCGGCAGGGGGCTGTTCTGGCCGAACGCGCCACCAGCCGGACCGGCGCGGGAGCGGGCCACGACGACGGTCGGCGCCGGGGCCTCCGCAGCGGGCACGACGCCGCCGCGGGTTCCTCCCCCGACCGGATCGCGGGTGCTCCCCGACGGGACGGGGGC
The DNA here is from genome assembly GCA_045805265.1 of Actinomycetota bacterium. Lineage (GTDB taxonomy): Bacteria > Actinomycetota > UBA4738 > UBA4738 > JACQTL01 > JBJMLO01. The sequence continues at coordinate 101,779 of JBJMLO010000007.1, read as the reverse complement.
AGAGCGCGGACGCCCGGATGGGAGCGCGACGCGCGGGTGGCGGGTCGCGACCGCGCGGGCAGTGACGCGCCGGCCCGTCGCGCTCGTCGTGTCCGTGGTGGTCGGGGGCGGGCTGGTGCTCGCGGCCACGTTCCTTCGCCAGACGACCCTCGGCATCAGCCTCCCGGACGAGCTGCCGGGCAACGCCGAGCCCGCCGTCGCCGCGCGCGCCGCGTGGGAGGGATTCGCGCCGGGCATCACGTCACCGACCGAGGTCATCCTCCAGGGGGTCCACGGACCCGAACGCCGGCTCGTCCGGCTGACCGGTCTCGTTTCGCGCCAGCCGGGCGTCGCCGGGGTCATCGGCCCGGGCACGCTGCCGTCCGGGCTTCCCCAGGTGTTCGTCTCGAACGACGGTACCGCCGCGCGCCTGGTCGTGATCCTCGACCGCGACCCGCTCGGCTCCTCCGGGCTCGACCGGCTCGGGACGCTGGAGCGGCGGATGCCCGACCTGCTTCGGCGGGCCGGGCTGTCCGGGGTCACGGCCGGGTTCGCCGGCGACTCCGCCCTGGCCCGCGAGACGGTGAACCGCACCGAGGGCGGCCTCGGAGCGATCGCGGTGGCCGCGCTCGCCGCGGACCTGCTCCTGCTCATCGTCTTCCTGCGCGCGCTGGTGGCGCCGGTGTACCTCCTCGCGTGCAGCGCCCTGGTCGTGGCCGCGGCCCTGGGCCTCACGACGCTGGTCTTCCAGGACTGGTTCGGCCATCCCGGGCTCACCTACTACGTGCCGTTCGCGGCCGCCGTGCTCCTGGTAGCGCTGGGCTCGGACTACAACGTCTTCGTCGTCGGCCGGATCTGGCAGGAGGCGCGGACCATGCCGCTCCGCGAGGCGATCCGTGTGGCCGCGCCCCGCGCCAGCCGGGCGATCGGCGTGGCGGGGCTGGCGCTAGCCGGCAGCTTCGCCCTCCTCGCGATCGTGCCGCTCGTGCCGTTCCGCGAGTTCGCGTTCGCCATGGCGGTCGGGGTGCTGCTCGACTCGTTCCTCGTCCGGACGTTCCTCGTGCCGTCGCTGATGACGCTGTTCAGCCCTCGACTCGATACACGGGGGGAACCGCCTCCGGCGTCCGGCACGTGATGGGCCGCGGCGGGCCCGGGTGGTCGACCGTCACCCGGAGCGTCTGGAGGCCGTCCGGCGTGCGGAACACCGCCTCGACTCCGCCCTCGGCGAACCGGCGCCGTCGCTCCAGGACCACCTCGTCGAGCCCGTCCGCCCCGAGCCGTTCCCGGAGGAACGTCTCCGCCGCCTGGGTGGGGAAGTCGTACGCGCATCGCCCGCGGTAGTGCGCGAGGTCGATGCGGCCGTCCTCGAACCGCTCGATGACGCCGACGGCTTCTTCCGGATCCACCCGGCCCAGATAGACGCCGGCCGGCAGGCACACCACGTTGGGCGCGAACCGGTCGCCGCCGATGTGGCTCACCTCCCACACTCGGTCGCCGAACCGGCGCTCGAGGATTCCCGCCACCGGCCGGCCCCGCTCCGAACAGCACGGGTCGTGGCGGCCGTGCGTGCACACCAGGTACAGGGGCTCCCTCTGCTCGGTCCCGATGCCAAGCGGCCGGCCTTGACGCAGTGGGCTCAGATCGACTTCCAGCAGGGCCTCCGGACCCGGGAGGTGCGCGTGCTCCAACCACCGGCGGCGCCGGCCGGCGTGCGCCGCGTAGACCTGGATCCCGTCGGGCACGTGGCGTCCGTGCCGGCGGATCAGCACGACCCGGACGCCCGATTGCCGTCGCAGGTGGGCGGCCACTGGCTCCGGGAGCCGGCTGTGCTCCATCGCGCTCCGCCCCCATGCTCCGGGCTGCTCGACCAGCAGCCAGTTGACCACCGTGGAGGCGGTCCCCAGCAGGGCCTCGCGCAGCTCGCGGGAGGTGGCCGAGCAGCGGCTAGCCAAGTTCGAGCAGGCCCTCGCGGACCAGGCGCCGCGCGAGCACCATGCGGCCGGCGTCGTCCAGCCCGGGGATCTCGGCCGGCCGGAAGGCCCCGGGCGCCTCCGCGACGAACCGCATCGCCGGCTCCATGCGCGACGGCATCCGCAGCTCCCGGTCGCCGAGGAAGACCGCCAGCTCGCCGCCGTCCCCGCGCAGCTCGCAGAACGACGCGGCGCGCCGGCGCACCGGGTCATCGAGCGTCATCGCGTCGACCCGCGCCAGGTCGAGCAGCGAGCCCCCGAGCACGGGGGGGCGAGTCGTGAGGAACGTGTGGATCCGGCGGTCGGCCAGCTCCCGGGCGTCGACCGTGTCCAGCCATCGATGGAGCTCGGCCACCTGCTCCTTCACCGCGGTCGCGAACCCGTCCGGGTCACGGTGATAGCCCGCCGGGAGCGGCCGGGCGAATCCCGCCTCGACGACCTCGGAGAACAGCTGCGCCCACGTCGTGGACAGGATCCCGATCGTGATGTGGCCGGACAGGACCTGCTGGGTCGACGCCGCGTGCGGCGTTCCCAGCGGGAGGTACATCGCGTCCCCCGGCTCGAGCGTCACCGACAGCGCCGGGCCGTCGTCCGGCTTCGGCGAGCCGAGCGGCCGCGGCGCCCACACGTCCCACTGCTTCCGCCCGAAGGCCTGCAGGACGAACACGTCGTGCGAGTCCTGGTGGACCGCCAGCCCTTGCGACCCGGGCGGCGTGACGTACGCGTTCACCTGCGTCGGGTGGCCGAGGGCGGCCTCGAGCTCCCGGCAGAACCGGGCGAGCGGCGGCCAGTACCGGTGCATGCCCTGCAGCACGATCGTCGCGCCGCCGCCGAACAGCTCCAGGATCCGCGGTGGGTCGGCCATCCCGGACACCGGCTGGGAACCCGTGCGCCCCGACTTCGTGTACCCGCTCGCGGGGAGCGTCGCGCCGTCCTTCACCAGACGGAAGGCGGGCAGCCGGAGCGACGCCTCGGTCAGCAGGTGGTCGACGTCGGCCAGGGAGAGCAGGTCGTCGAACGGCGCGCCGCCGGCCCGGTGCAGGGGCTCCCTCGCCCACCGCTCGCGGAGGAAGTCGTCGACGTCCCCGACGCACCGCTCGAGCGCGGGCAACTACGAGTCGGTGCCGTCGGCGTCCTGGGCGGTGTCCGTCCCGTCGGTGTCCTGCGTGGAGTCGGTCCCGTCGGTGTCCTGGGGGTCGGTCTTCTCGTCCGAGGTGTCCGTGTCGTCGGCGTCGCCGGCCTGGTCGACCGTGTCGGTGTCCTCGACGGAGGCGGTCGCCGACTGGCCCGGCAGGACCGTCCTGATCTCCTCGTCGGTGATGGTCGTCTCGTTCGCCATGTCGTCGCCTCCGGGGGTCGGTTACGGGGAGTCTAAGCCGGACTCAGCAATCCGGCGTCACGGGGGCGGCCGGCGGGCCGATGGGGACGCCCGCCGCCTCCGCCATCCTCCGCAGCCGGGCGCGCACGACGTCCATGTCCCCCCGCTGCCAGTCCTGATGGGTCTGGCACCGCCAGGAGGCAACGCGCTCCTTGTGGAACGGGCTGGTCAGGCTCTCGTTGTGCCCGATCACGTTGCGGAGCTCGATGTGGAACCGGGCCATGAGCCACAGCGTGAGCCGGAGCATCGACCGCAGCTGCGCCGCGTCCCCCAGGACCCCGGCGTCGCTGGTGCCCACGTCCTCGATCCCGAAGGCCGTGTAGTTCAGGCCCACGGTGTGGCGGCACATCGCCGACAGCGGGACAAGCTGGTAGATCGTGCCGTCGGTGTCGACGATGAAGTGTGCGCACGTCCCGGGGAGCTCGCCGAGATCCGGGGTGTTCGAGGCGAACGTGTTCCACGCGGCGTCGAAGGACGTTCCGCCGGTGAAGTGTTCGACGATCACCCGCGGGTGTCGAAGCGTGGCCGAGGCGATGCCATAGTGCCGCTCGGCGTACGCCACCATCTCCCTTCGCCGCGACTCCGGGAACGGGATGCGCCGCTGCACGATCGGCGGCGGGGCCACCACGGTCGGCGACGGAGCGCCCGACGCGCCGCGGGTCGTCGGGGAGGATGGCGGTGACGCGGTCGACGCGGTGGTCGCGGTGGGCGAGGCGAACACCGAGGGCCGGTCGCCCGGGCCTTCGAGGGCCCGCGTGACGAGGAACCCGCCGGCCACCAGCACCGCGGCTGCCACGACGGCGACGGTCACGCGAGCGACCCCCCGTTCGCCGGCGCCGCGCACCTAGAACCGGAAGTCCGACGGCAGCGGATCCAGCCCCAGCCGTTGCCGGATCGCGTTGTAGCTCCGGACGAAGGCCTCCTTGTCCGGGTCGGTCGCTGCGGCGCGATGAGCCTCGAGGTCCCCGAGCACCGCGGTCGCCGCGGCGTCGTCGCCGGCGATGTAGGCCTGCACCAGTCGCGCGTAGTCCTGGTCGTCCACGATCGAGTCCCGGAATGCGGTGGCCAGGAGGTCGTTCGAGACCTCCGCCTCCACGGGAACCTGCCAGGTGGTCACCGTGTGCAGGACCGTCTCGCGCTCGGCCACCACCTTGCGGACCGTGTCCAGGTCGACCCGCTGCCGCGCCGGGCTTGCGTTCCGCGACTCGCCGACGGCCGTCACCAGCTGCTGCCGGAAGGACTCGGACTCGGACAGGAGCCCGTCCACCTGCCGCGCGTAGTCCGTGAGGGTCAGGCCACCCGCCGGCGTGGTCGCCGGGGGCGAGGTCGGGGCCGGGGAGGTGGCCTGCCCCGGGCTCGTGGCCGGGGGGCTGGTCGTCCGCGGGGTCGACGGTCCCCCACCCGCGAGCGCCAGCGCGACGGCCACGCCGCCCCCCACGAGGACGACGGCCGCGACGACCGCGGCGACCCACCTCCCTCGACGGGGCACGCGCCGGCGCGGCCCGGGGACCGTGGTGGGACCGGCGGAGGGCGGCGCCTGGGTGGGTGCGGCCCCGGACGCTCCCGGCGGCGGGACAGGCGCCATCGGCGGCCGGGCCGGTGCCATCGGCGGCGGGGGCGCGTCGGGCGGCGGGAAAGCTCCGGGCACCGGGGCCCTCGCCGGCGGCGGTGCGATCAACGTCTCGCCCGCGGGGGACTCGCCGCGCACCGCCGCGAGCGCCGCACCGGCCAGCTCCCCGCAGGTGGCGTACCGGGAACCGGGATCCTTGGCCATGCCCCGGGCCAGGACGTCGTCGAGCGCGGGAGGGAGGCCCGGCCGCGCCGCCGACAGCCGGGGCGGCGACTCCAGCAGGTGCGCGGCCAGCACCTGGGCGTCGCTGTCGCGAGGAAACGGCGTCGCCCCGGACAGGCACTCGTGGAGCACGCACGCCAGCGAGTACTCGTCGGTCCGCCCGTCGACCGGCTTGCCGGCACACTGCTCCGGCGAGGCGTAGTCGGGGGTTCCCACGAAGATGCCGGTCCTGGTCATGCCCCTCGGGGCATCCACCCGCTTGGTCAGACCGAAATCGGTGAGGAACACGCGATCCGGCTCGGGGCCGGGCCCGTCCTCGATCAGGACGTTCGCCGGCTTCACGTCGCGATGGACCAGGCCGGCGCCGTGGGCCGCGTCGAGCGCGTCCGCCACCGCGCCGACGATCCCGAGGACACGCTCGGGATCCATCGGCCCTTCCAGCTGCAGCACGGTCCGGAGGTCGAGCCCTTTGACGTACCGCATGGAGATGTACAGGCGGCCGTCGGCTTCGCCGGCGTCGTAGACGGGGATGATGTTCCGATGGTCGATGGCGGCGGCGAGCTGGGCCTCCCGGGAGAACCGCTCCCGGAACTCCGGGTCGTCCGACAGGTCCGGGCTGATGACCTTGAGCGCGACCCGGCGTCCCAGGGCCAGTTGCTGCGCGAGGTAGACCACGCCCATCCCGCCCCGGCCGAGAATCGTTGCGACGCGGTAGCCGCCGAGCTGGGTTCCGGACGGGAGATCGGCCATCGGCGCTTTCTACCATCGGCGGTCCCCGCGGTATATAGGGAGGACGGCATAGACATCCTGAACCCGGCGGTCGAGGACTACATGCGGACGCTCCGGGCACGGCACGACGAGCCGGTGCTGCTCGAGATGGAACGCGAGGCCTCCGAGCGGAGTTCCCGATCATCGGGAGGCTGTATGGCGTGACCCTCGAGGTCCTCGCCCGGTCCATCGGGCTCGGCGGGTGTTCGAGCTGGGCAGCGGGGACGCGGTCACCGCCCTGAACGCCGCGGACGGGGAATGGAACGCGTCGACTGCGACATCGACAACGACGGGTACCCGGCAGCGTGGGCGGCCGCCAGCGAGCGGATCCGCGTCGGCGGCCTGTACCTCCGTGACAACGTCCCGTGGTCCGGGCGGGGCCCGCCCGGTCCGAGGCCTCGTCTCCCAACCACCCTGGCCGGCGAGCGGCTCGAGGCATCGGACACCGGTATGTCGCCGGTACAGGCGCCTCGCCGGGCGGGCCATCGATGGAACCCGATCCCATGTTTGGGCGCCGGCCGGCGTGGGAATAGCTCGCCCCGCGTGAGCCTCCACCGGGCTCACCAGGGAGAGGGGGAAGGACCAGCTGAGGGACGACATCGGTAGCGCCCTGTAATTCCGTCGCGGCCTCGCCGCGACACCGACGCGCCCGCGGCAGCCGGTCCCCGGTCTCAGATTGAGCCCGGTCCCGGCGCCCCGTTCGAAGGAGGAGGGACCTCGTGGCTCGACGCCTGTTCGCACTGGCCCTGATCACCGTATCGCTCGGCATGCTCGGGGGGTTGACCACCTCGGCATCCGCCGCCGGGCCGGTGCCCGAGACCCAGTACTACTTCCACGCCGGCAGCTCCCCGATCGACGGGACGTTCAACACGGCAGCTCCCACCTCCGGGTCGGCCACCCTGTTCACCGGGGCACCCATCCTGAACGCCCCTCGCTTCACCGGGGCGGACGGCTCGATCGGCGGCATGATCGACACCCTGCGGATCGACGTGTGGCAGCACGCCCCCGTCTGCGAGCCGACGTCCGTCGTCCTGACCTGCGTGACCTACGACGTCCAGCTGACCGTGGGGACCACGGAGTACACGTTTACTTTCGACGCCCCCTCGCCGGCGAGTACGGACTTCACGGAGGTCCGCCACACGTTCACCTCGGCCGACGCGAGCTCGCCGCTGCCGATCGACGCAACCGGCCAGCATGTCGACATCGTGGTTCGGGGCCACTACCTGGTGAACGAGGCGGTCACCGTGCTCGCCTACGACTCGACCAGCACGCCCTCGGGGTTCGCGGTCAACGTGCCACCGCCGACGGACGGCAGCCAGATCCCTTCGCCGGGACTGGCGACGGGCTCGGTCGGGTTCACGACCCCGGTGACCCTCCCGCAGTCGGACGGCTACGGGGAACCGAGCCTGGCTGTCGCCCCGGTGGGCTCGCAGGGCACGGCCGGCCAGCCCCAGACGCTGTGGGCCACGGCCCCCCGCGGGCTGACGTCCTCCGCGACGGGCAACCGGGCAAGCCCGGTGTGGCGATCCGACGACGGTGGCCGGAACTGGGCGGGCCCCATCACCACGTCGAACGTGGGCCCCGCCGAGACCGGGTTGGGCGGCGGCGACACTGACATCCGAACGGACAAGCGGGGCAATGCCTACCAGCTCGACCTGTGGCTCGGGGACGACTCGATGTCGTTCAGCACCGACAAGGGCTCGACCTGGACGGGCTCACCCATCAGCCACATCCATCTCGGCGACGACCGGGCCTGGCTCGCCTACTCGGAGAAGGAGGACGCCCTCTACCAGACCTACGACGGGCTGTCGGGCGTCTATATCGACAAGGCCCCCTTGAACACGCCGGCCGGGCCGAACGCCGCCCTGGTGTTCCCGCAGGAGAGCCTGGTCGTGGACAACGCCTCCCGGGCCTGCGTGTGCTCACCCGGCTCGCTGTTCGTCGACGACTCTCGGGCCGGTTCGACCCCCTACGTCTACGTCGTACTGCAGGGGGCCGACGGCCTGGACCTGTGGCGGTCCGACGACGGCGGGCTGACCTTCACGCACAGCGTGGTGCCGCAGTCGGGCGCGGGGACCACGACCGCCAATCTGTTCGCGGTCGGCACGGTCGACGCCGCCGGAAACGTCTACGTCGCCTGGTCGGAGAAGAAGGGTGCGACGTACGAGGTGTACTACGCCTCCTCCACCGACCACGGGCGGACCTTCCAGGGCCCGTTCGACGCGAGCGCACTGATCGGACCGGCACACACCGCGGTCATGCCCGCCATCGCCGCCGACGAGGCGGGCCACGTGGCCCTGTCGTTCTACGGCACCCCCCAGGCCGTGGACCCCGAGGCCCACAGCTCGGCCGTGTGGAACGTGTACTACCTGGAGAGCCGAAACGGCGCCTCCGGGAGCCCGGCCTTCACGGTGAGCACCGCGCTGCCCGGCGCCCACGAGGGGCAGATCTGCCTGTCCGGCGCGAACTGCTCCGATACCGACGACCGGAGCCTTCTCGACTTCTTCTCGGTGGTCTTCGACGCCAACCACCTGGCGAACATCGTCGCGACGAAGGGAAACCTGGCGCAGGGGACCGTCGTGCAGTTCGTCAAGGCCACCGGCGGGAGCGCGGCGACCGGGACCACGCTCACGTACACCGGCGACACCGGCGCCACGAAGGGCGCGACCGCCACGTACGCCGCGATCCTGCTGGATACCTCCGGCAACCCGGTGTCCGGCGCGCCGGTGGCATTCCAGCTCGGCTCCCTGCCGCCGGTCAACGGGACCACGAATGCGAGCGGCGTGGCCACGGCGACCCAGGCCATCTCGCTCGACGCCGGGACGTACCAGCTGAAGGCCGACTACGCCGGCGACGCCACCCGCGGTGCGTCATCGACCACCGCGCAGTTCACGGTCTCGGCGCCGGCTCCGACCTTCGGCGACGTGTCGCTGGCCCAGGTGGGCCCCAAGGACCGCGGCGGCGAGCCCTCGATCGCCACCGGCCCGGAGGGGAACCTGTACGTCTCCTACCCCGGCAGCAATATGGACTTCTTCCGGTCCGCGGATCAGGGGAAGACGTGGACCGCCGGCGCCATCGCGGCGAACCACAGCGGCGACACGTCCGTCAACGTCGACTCGAGCGGCGCGGTGTACCAGAGCAACCTGAACGGGATCCAGCTCAACCCCGACACCCTGCAGGGCGTGGTGTTCAAGTCCACGGACTTCGGCGCCCACTGGACACAGGGCGGCGGGTTCATCACCCAGACCAACTCCTCGAACCAACCCTTCCTGGTCGACCGGCAGTGGGCCGACGCCTACATCCCGCCGGGGAAGACGACCGACCAGGCACTCGTGTACTTCACCTACCACGACTGGGGTCCCAACCAGATCTGGGTGAACCGATCCAGTGACGGCGGCAGGACGTTCGGCCCGCCGGTCGACGTCATCACCTCTCCGGAGGCGCAGGCGGCGTCGCTCTGCGACACCATCCCCGGCGGCATCAAGGTGGTGAAGTCCGGTCCCCACGCGGGGCGCATCTACGACGCGTGGCTCGGCGGCAGCCTGGCCACGAACGCCGCCACCGGCTGCAACGTCACGCAGCTGAACACCTTCAGCACGATCTGGATCGCGTACTCCGACGACCAGGGCGCGACGTGGACCGACCGGCTGATCTTCGACGGCGGCTTCGGCCACGACGCTTCCGGCCTGTTCGCCGACCTGACCCTCGACGACCAGGGCAACCCGTACGTGGCCTTCGCCGACAACCTCACCGACGAGTGGGACGTGTACGTCATGGCGTCGTTCGACGGCGGGATCACCTGGAACGGGAAGTCCGACGGGACGGGGTCCCCGTACAAGGTGAACGCCGACACGGGGACGCACTTCTTCCCGTCCATCGCCGTGGGGGACCCGGGCCGGGTGGACGTCGCCTACCTCGGCACCGACAAGCTCATCGACCAGACGCCGTACGGCAAGCCCACCCCCGGCGGGGGCGCGGGAGGGGTGTGGCGGCTCTACATGGCCCAGTCCACGAACCTGGCCTCGGGGAACCCCACGTGGTCCGTGGTCCAGGCCACGCCGACGCCGATGCACATCGGTGACGTGTGCACGCTCGGCATCTTCTGCATCGGGGAGCTCGGGTCGAACCGGGACCTGCTGGACTTCATCGACATCTCGGTGGGGGTCGACGGGTTCGCGCATGCCGCGTACACGGACGACAACCTTGCGACCGGGATCTGGGCGGCCAACCAGGTGTCGGGGATCCGGGCTTACGCGCCTCAGCTGTCGCTCGCAGGGGGCAACCCGGCGAGCGGCGCCTACACCACCACGGTGTCGGTGTCTGCGAACACGAGCTACGTCGACGCCGGCACCCCGGTGACGTTCACGCTCGGGTCACAGTCGGCCACGGCACCGGTGGGCGCGGGCGGCGTGGCCACCGCCACACTCGCGCTCACCCAGGCGCCCGGTGCGTACACGCTGACGGCCAGGGCAGCCGGCCTGTCGGCAAGCGCGCCGTTCGCGATCACCAAGGACGGCACTCTGATGACCGTGGTCCGTGGGACGAGCACTCTCACGGCCACGCTGATGGCCGTCGGCAGCAATGCGCCGGTCGCGGGGCGGACCGTGACCTTCTTCGTGAACGGCAAGAAGGCCGGGGCCGCGACGACGAACGCGAGCGGCGTGGCCACGCTGAAGAAGACGGTGAGGCGAGGCAGCACCGTCCGGGCCGTGTTCGCCGGTGACGGGTTCTTCACCGGCTCGGAGGCCACCACGACGAATTGATCGCACCCACATGAGGACGAGGGGCCGGCGGAGGAACGAACCGTCGGCCCCTCCTCTGTGGTGTCGGAGGGGCCGCCGGCGGGCAGGTTTTCCCGAGGAGAGGAGGCCCGTCATGACACGACCGCAGCAGCAGGAGGTCCGCCGCAGCGGACGCGGCGAGACCGACCAGCAGGGGAGGCGAGCCGCCCGCGAGGCGAAGCGCGGCGGGAGGCCGAGCGACCCGGCCGGCCCCGTGCCGGAGGAGAACCGCCCCGGTTACCATCCGGACCGGGAACAGGACCGTCCTGAGGGACTGGACCGGCCGCCCGAGGGCTGAGACACTGCCACGCATGCAGCAGGCGGTCTGGACGGGAACGCTGTCCTTCGGGCTTGTTTCGATCCCGGTGAAGCTGTACGGGGCGACCTCGCCCAGGGACGTCCGGTTCCACCAGTTCGAGGGTCGGACGGGCCGCCGTGTGCGGTACCGCCGCGTGGCCGACGAGGCGGACGAGCAGCTGTGGGAAGGCCCCGCGGGCGGTTGGCGATCCGATCAGGAGTGGGGGGCGCCCGGTCCGGCGACGGCGCTTCCTCCGGGAACGGAGGGAGCGGCCGCAGAGCTGTCGCCGATGGAACCGACCACCCGGCCCGGGCAGCGGGAAGCCGAGCTGGGCCCGGCCGGGGATCGGCAGGCGCAGGGGCGACCCCTCGAAGCACGGCCCAGGGATGAAGGACCTGCGGCGCGGGAGGTCGCTTTCGAGGACGTGGTGCGGGGGTACGAGGTCGATCCCGGACGATTCGTGCGCGTCACCGCCGAGGAGCTCGAGGAGCTCGCGCCCGAGCCCAGCGGGTCGATCGACATCGAGGACTTCGTCCGGCTCGCCGACATCGACCCCGTCTACTTCGAGAAGAGCTGCCAGGTCGTCCCCGCCCCCGGATCGGAGCGGCAGTACCGCCTGCTGGTGCGGGCCATGGAGGAGTCCGGGCGAGTGGCGATCGGGCGGTTCGTCCTGCGCACCAGGGAGCACCTGGCGGCGATCCGCCCCTGGGGGGGCGCCCTGATGCTCGAGACCCTCTTTCGCTTCGACGAGGTCCGCGAGCCGCGAGGGCTGCGGCCCGCGGAGGAGCCCTCGCCGCGCGAGATCCAGATGGCCGTCCGGCTGATCGAGGCCCTGGGCCGGGAGTGGGATCCCGCCCGGTACCCCGACACCTATCGCGAGCGGGTGCTGGAGATGATCCGCGGCAAGGCGGGTCCGGCGCCGGAGCGGACGCTCGCCGTGGAGGAACCCGCCGTGTTCGACCTCATGGAGGCGCTGAAGCGGAGCGTCGAGGCGGCCAGGCGGGCCCGCGGCCCCGTGTCGGAGCCCGAGGGGGATCGCCCACCCTCGTCGCGGCGAGGAGCCCGTGAAAAGCCCGCTGGGGGGCCGGGTCCGCGCCGCCGCCGGACCGGCTGAGCGATCACTGCGACCGCAGCGACCGGCGCCACGGCCGCCGGCCGTCAGCCGGGGCAGCCGGAGGTGCTCCGATCCCTCACGTACGCCGAGCCTCGCACGGAGCACCCCGGCGCCGGGTCAGGAGACGGCGATGGAGAGGGGGCTGGACCAGTACACGCGCCTGGTCTGGGTCCGCAACCGGGCCCGGAACTGGTAGGTCCCCGGCCCCCCGTCCGGCACGAACGCCGCCGCCGGGCCGGTGTCGTGGTCGTGTCCGGACCACGACACGAAGGTCCCGCCGGGGCGGCGGACCTGCACGTCGAACCACGTCCTGGGAGGCGCTCCGGTCAGCGCCCACCGCACGGTGAACTCCGCCGTCGTCGTCCCCTCGGCCGGCGTCACCGCCATCGGCACGTAGACGACTCCGAACTCGCTCAGCGGGTGGTGCGAGCACCGGTAGGGGTAGCCACCGGCGAACAGCATCACCAGCCGGAAGTCCGCGCCCGCCTCGAGGGGATCGGAGGAGAACAGGCCGAGCCCGCTGCGGTCCACCACCGAGTGGACCCCCGGCTCCTGCACGGAGAAGACCACCTCGTCCCCCAGGCCGGGAACCTCGAGCGGCGTCGGCGAGAACCCGTCGGGGCCGAGGGTCACCGAGTCCTCGTGCGTCTCCGCCACCAGCAGCGTCGTGACGGAGGCGGCGTCGTCCCCGGCCGACGGGTCCGGCTCGGGCCCAGAGACCGTTGCGGTCGTGGTCAGCTCCCCGGAAACCATCGCCGCCGCGTCCACCGCCACGCTGACGGTCGAGCCGCGGGCCACCGACCCGAGGTGGCAGACCACGGTGTCTGCTCCCGAGCACCCACCCTGCGTCGGCGTCGCCGACGTCGCCGAGAGCCCCGCCGGGAAGTCGACCTCCAGCGTTGCGTCGGAGGAACTCTCGGACCCGTTGTCGGTGACGGCGAGGTCGAACGCGAGCGGGTCGTCCACCTGGGCGGGCCCCGGCGCGTCCACCACCGACACCGACAGGTCGGCTCCCGGGCCGGGCGAGACCGGCTGCCAGTCGGGGTCGAAGTCCGTGGCGGGAGCCTCCGGTGGATCCACCGTGAGCCTGCGGATCTCCGATCCGTCGGCCCGCATCGTGTAGATCTCCTGGTTGCCGTCGCGGGCGCTCTGGATCGCGAGGTGCGTGCCGTCGGGCGACCACGCCGGGTACTCGTCGTCGGCGGAGTTCCTGGTGAGCCGGGCGACCCCGGTGCCGTCCGGGCGCATCGTGTAGATCTCGAAGGAACCCGTCCGGTTGCTCTTGAACGCGATGCGTGTGCCGTTCGGCGACCACGACGGGGCGCGGTCGTCGGAGGGGTCGTCGGTCACGTCGATCGGCGGGGAGGAGCCGTCGGCCGGGACGACGTCGATCTCCCAGTTCCCGGTCCGGTTGGTCCGGAACGCGATGCGGGAGCCGTCTGGCGACCAAACGGGAAGCGCGTCGTCGAACGCGGAGTTCGCCGCCGTGAAGGCCTCCGCGTGCGAACCGTCGGGGTCGACGAACCACAGGTCGGCGTCGTCCCCGTCGCGGTGCCGCGTGAACGCGATCCGGGAACCGTCGGGCGACCAGGCGGGGAGCCAGTCCGCCGCCGCGCTGTTCGCGGTGACGGGGGTCACCCCCGAGCCGTCCGCGTCCATGACGTCGAGGTCCCAGTTGCGGTTGCGGCGATTGGTGGTGAACGCGATGCGCGTCCCGTCCGGCGACCACGCGGGGAAGGCATCCATGCTCGGCGCCGAGGTCAGGTTCACCTGGTCCGAGCCGTCCGGGTTCATGCTCCACACGTCCCGGTTCCCGGTGCGGTTCGACGTCCAGGCGATCCTCCCGTCGGCCCCCGGAACCGCCGCGGATGCGCCGGGCATGGGGACGGCGAGCAGTGCGGCGGCGAGGCCGGCACGGACGGCCGCTGGCATCCTCACGGGCGGAACGCTAGCCGGTGGGGGCGGCCTCCGCGATAGCCGCCACCGCGTCCACCGCGACCAGCGATCCCGTCGACGAGTCGTTCCGGCGGCCGGTCCAGGCGATCCGGACGCGATGCCGGCCCACGGCGTCGAAGGCCGCCGTCCACCACCGGGACCCGGGCGTCGAACGGTACAGGTCGACGATGTGGGCCGGCCCCCCGTCGACGGCCACCGAGGCCTTTCCGAGGTTCGGCCCCTTCCGGAACAAGACGCCCGCTCGCCGGCCGGTGAACGTGAACGACGTCGCGCCCGCGCCGGCCATCCGGGTCACCGTGGCTCTGAAGGCTCCACTGACGGCATTCGTGGTGACCGGCCCCGTGAAGGAGAGCTCGCGGTCGTCGAGCGGGACGGCCGCCCCCGTCCGCGGCGCCGAGCGCGGTGGACAGGAGGACGAGGACGAGCGACGTGCGGGCGGCGCTGCGTCGCATCGCCGGATTGTATGGGTCAGGGGGTCGGACCGGAGTTCGCCGAACGGAGCGAGTAGACTCCCGCCGGTCGTCTCGGCCGGGCCCAGGCTCGGCTCGGAGCCGCGCCCCGTTGTCGACGCTGGAGGATCCGCAGTGGCGGCGAAGAATCGGCTGACGCCCGCCCCGGGGCAGTTCGGCCGGCTGTACCGGGGCCGCGAGGGCCAGTGGGCGTGGGTACTGCACCGCGTCACCGGCGTCGGCATCATCCTGTTCCTGTTCGCCCATGTGGTGGACACGGCAGTGATCGGCTGGGGCCCCGAGGCCTACAACCGAGTCCTGTCCGTGTACCACAACCCAGGGGTGCAGCTCCTCGAGCTGGTCCTGGTCGGCATGGTCATCTACCACGCCGTGAACGGCATCCGGATCATGCTCCTCGACTTCTGGCCGAAGGCCTCGCTGTACCAGGCCCCCCTGTGGTACGCGACCCTCGTCGTCGTCCTCGGCGCGATGGTCCCGGTCACGTGGGTCATCGGCCGCGCGATCATCAGGGACCTGTAGTGGCCGTCCGGACCAGCCGATTCAAGGGCCCCACGGTCCGGGGCACGGTCACCGGGCGGGAGCGCCCGGGCGGCGGCTACGAGCTGGGGTCGTGGCTGTTCATGCGGATCAGCGGGATCCTGCTGCTGGTCCTCGCCGTGGGGCACGTCCTGATCATGCACGTGCTGGGCGGCGGCGTGGAGCGCGTGACCTTCAAGTTCGTCGAGCTGCGCTGGCAGAGCCCGTTCTGGCGCACCTGGGACTGGATGATGCTGTCCCTCGCGCTGCTGCACGGCGTGAACGGCCTGCGGGTGGTGATCCTCGACTACGTCCGCAAGCCCGGGCCACGGTTCGCCCTGACGTGGTTCTTCACGATCGTCGGAGTCATCCTGTTCGCCCTCGGCACGATCATCGTCTTCACGTTCAACCCGGCGAACTTCCCCCACACGTGACGGTCACCCACACCTACAGCGCGGTCATCGTCGGCGCCGGGGGCGCCGGCCTCCGAGCCGCCATCGAGGCGTCCGGCCACGTGAACGTCGCGGTGATCTCCAAGCTCTACCCGACGCGGTCCCACACGGGCGCCGCGCAGGGCGGGATGTGCGCGGCCCTCGGCAACGTGGAGGAGGACTACCCCGAGTGGCACACCTTCGACACCGTGAAGGGCGGCGACTACCTGGTCGACCAGCCGGCCGCGGAGATCATGTGCCACGAGGCCATCGACCGGGTCATCGAGCTGGAGCACTGGGGGTTCCCGTTCAACCGGACCCCCGAGGGCTTCATCGACCAGCGCCGGTTCGGGGGGCACACCCGGAACCACGGCGAGGGGCCGGTCCGCCGAGCGTGCTTCGCGGCCGACCGCACCGGCCACATGATCCTGCAGACCCTGTACCAGCAGTGCATCAAGCGCGACGTCCGGTTCTTCAACGAGTTCTACGTCCTGGACCTGCTGATGGAGGGCGGGCGGTGCGGCGGGGTGGTGGCCTACGAGCTGGCGACCGGCGAGCTGCACGTGTTCCGCGCGAAGGCCGTGCTGTTCGCCACCGGCGGGTACGGGCGGATCTTCCAGATCACGTCGAACGCCCACGCGCTGACCGGCGACGGGCCGGCCGTCTGCTACCGGCGGGGCATTCCGCTGGAGGACATGGAGATGTACCAGATCCACCCCACGGGGATCTACAAGCTCGGGATCCTGATCTCCGAGGCGGTCCGGGGCGAGGGCGGCATCCTGGTCAACGGCGAGGGCGAGCGCTTCATGGAGCGGTACGCCCCGAGCATCAAGGACCTGGCTCCCCGGGACATGGTCTCGCGCGCCATCTACCAGGAGATCAAGGAGGGCCGCGGCGTCGGCGGAAAGGACTTCGTCCACCTCGACGTCCGGCACCTGCCTCGCGAGGTCATCGAATCGAAGCTTCCCGACGTCACCGAGTTCGCCCGCATCTACCTCGGCGTGGAGCCGACCACCGAGCCGGTCCCCATCCAGCCGACCGCGCACTACGCGATGGGGGGCATCCCCACGGACGTCGAGGGCCGCGTCGTGGTGGGCCCCGACGAGACCCCGGTGCCGGGGCTGTTCGCCGCCGGGGAGTGCGCCTGCGTGTCGGTCCACGGCGCGAACCGGTTGGGGACGAACTCGCTGCTGGACATCGTGGTGTTCGGGCGGCGGGGTGGACACTCCATGGCCGAGTACGCGGTGGCGGTCGACGAGCCCCAGCTGGAAAAGGGAATCGAGGGCGAGACCGCGGCGATGCTGGAGCGGATCCGGCGGGGCCCGGGACTGGAGCACGCCGCCGACATCCGGAGCGGGCTCCAGCGGCACATGTTCGACCTGTGCGGCGTGGTCCGGAACGAGGAGGGCCTCCGGAAGCTGCAGGGCCTCCTCGCCCGGCTGCGGGAGCAGTATCAGCTGATCGGGCTGTCGGACCGGGGGAACCTGTTCAACACGGAGCTGATGGAGGCGGTGGAGCTCGGGTTCCTGCTGGACGTCGCCGAGACCGTGGCCGCGGCCGCCCTGGCCCGCGAGGAGAGCCGGGGCGGCCACTACCGGGAGGACCACCCGCTGCGCGACGACGTCCACTGGCTGAAGCACTCGCTGGCGTACCGGGAGCCCGACGGCTCGGTCCGCCTGGAGCACAAGGACGTGAAGCTGGGACCGTACGTCCCGATGGAGAGGAAGTACTGAATGGGCGACGAACCGGCAACAGTGCCGCCGGCGCTGGGTGACGTGCTGGAGGGGTCGGCCGACAGCGAGTGGGGCGAGGGTCCGCCGCGGGAACCGGGGGCCCGACGGACCGGCGGCCCGGAGGTCACCGGCCGCGTCAGCCTCACCATCAGGGTCAGGCGCTACAACCCCGAGGTCCGGCCCGAAGCCTGGTGGGACGAGTTCGTGATCGACGCCGAGCCCTCCGACCGGCTGCTCGACGCCCTGCACTACGTGAAGTGGTACCGCGACGGGTCGCTCTCGCTGCGCCGGTCCTGTGCCCACGGCATCTGCGGCTCGGACGCTATGGTCATCAACGGCCGCAACCAGCTGGCCTGCAAGGTCCTGGTCAAGCAGGTCGCGCCGAAGGTCACGGTCGAACCCATCCGGGGCCTCCCGGTCCTGAAGGACCTCATCGTCGACATGGAGCCCTTCTTCGCCGGATACCGGAGGGTGCTGCCGTACCTCGTCAACGAGGAGGGAACGAGCGACCGCGAGCGGCTGCAGTCACCGGAGGAACGGGAACGATACGACGACACGACGAAGTGCATCCTGTGCGCGGCCTGCACGACGTCGTGCCCGATCTTCTGGGCCGACGACGAGTACATCGGCCCGGCGGCGATCGTGAACGCGCACCGGTTCGTGTTCGACTCCCGCGACCAGGCGGCCGACGAACGGCTGGAGATCCTGTCCGAGAAGTCCGGCGTGTTCCGGTGCCGGACGACCTTCAACTGCACCGAGGCCTGTCCCCGGGGCATCAAGGTCACGAAGGCCATCCAGGAAGTCAAGCGCGCCATCATGTTCGACCGGTACTGATCGCCCATATCGGTCTGTCAATCGTGGTGTATGGTTGGTGTATGGCTCGCCGGCGGACGAACATCGAGATCGAGGAACGGTACGTTCGGGCCATCAAGGAGCGCTACGGCGTCCGGACCACGAAGGACGCCGTCGACCTCGCCCTCCGCCATCTGGCCGGCCAGCCCATGACGCGTGACGAGGCCTTGGCGATGCGGGGTGCCCACGCGATCGGCGAGCCCCCAGATGACGCGGGCCCGCCCGGCGCGGCGTGATTCTCGCGGACACATCGGCCTGGGTCGAGTATGACCGGGCCACCGGAAGCGGCGTCGAGCGGCGCCTGACCGGGCTGGTCCGCTCCGGATCGGTGGCCGTCACCGACCCGGTCGTCATGGAGGTGCTCGCCGGGGCGAAGACCGACGAGCGGGAGGCCGACCTTCGTCGCCTCCTCCTCCGCTTCGAGGTGCTCCCCTTCGATCCCGTGGCCGACTTCGACGGCGCCGTCAGGACCTATCGGACCTGTCGCCGCGCCGGCATCACACCTCGCGGGATGGTGGACTGCATGATCGCCGCCGTCGCGTGGCGTCACGGGGCGGTCCTCCTTGCGCAGGACTCGGATCTCCTGCGCGTGGCAGAGGTGATGGGCATCGACGTGGATGCCGCCTCCGCTCCGAGCACGTGACGACTCGGAGAGCCGTCCGCCCGCGGCTCGACGGAGGAGCGGCCTTCCGCACCTCCGCTCGCACGGGATCCCGGCGCGACCGACGGGAGTAATATCGGCTCAGGAGGTCGCGATGCTGCGCTACCTCGTGGTGGCCAACCAGACGCTGGGCGGCGAGGCGCTCATGGCCAGGGTCCGGGAGTGTTTGGCGTCCGAGCCGGCCAGCTTCCACATCGTCGTGCCCGCCACCCCACCCCGCGACCACCTCCTGCCGACGGAGGACGAGGCGCGGGAGGTCGCAAAGGGACGCCTGGACCAGGCGATGGCGCGGTTCCGCGAGCTGGGGGCGGACGTCGACGGGGAGGTCGGCGACGCGGATCCCGTCCAGGCCATCGGCGACGCCATCCGGCAGAGCAGCTTCGACGAGATCATCCTGTCCACGCTCCCGGCCGGCCCGTCCAGGTGGCTCCGGCGCGACGTCCCCCACCGCGTCGAGAAGGCGTTCCGGCTCCCGGTGACCCACGTGGTCGGGGACCCCGTCGAGGAACCCTCCGGGTCGGCGTCCTAGTCCGTCCCAGCCGACGCCGGAGGCGGAACCCGCTCGGCAGGCTCGGCAGACGACTCATCCGGCTCGCGGCGACGGAACTTGCGGGCCAGCCACCGGATCGGGTCGTAGGACTGGTCGGCGACGCGCTCCTTGAGCGGGATGATCGCGTTGTCGGTGATGTGGATGTCCTCCGGACACACCTCGGTGCAGCACTTCGTGATGTTGCACAGCCCGAGGCCCATCCGCCGCCGCAACAGCTCACGGCGGTCGCTGGTGTCGAGCGGGTGCATCTCGAGCTCGGCGTAGCGGACGAAGAACCGGGGCCCGGCGAACGCCCGCCCGGTGTCGTGGGGATCCCGGATCACGTGGCACACGTTTTGGCACAGGAAGCACTCGATGCACTTCCGGAACTCCTGGACGCGCTCGATGTCCTGCTGCTGCATGCGGTAGTGCCCGTCGGCCTCGGTCTTCGGGTCCTTCGGCCGGGGCGCGAACGCCGGGACCCGCCTGGCCATCTCGTAGTTGAACGACACGTCGGTCACGAGGTCCCGGACGAGGGGGAACGCCTTGATCGGCGCCACGGTGATCGGCTCGCCCTCCGGGAACAGGTTCATCCGCGTCATGCACAGCAGTCGCGGCACCCCGTTGATCTCCGCGCTGCACGACCCGCACCGGCCGGCCTTGCAGTTCCACCGGACGGCGAGGTCGCCGGACTGGGTGGCCTGGATCCGGTGGATCACATCGAGGACGACCTCGCCCTCCTCCGCCGCCACGTGGTAGTCGCGGAACCCGCCGTCCTCCCGGTCCCCGCGCCACACCCGCATCGTCACCATCTACTTCTTCTCCTCGAACAGCGCCTTCAGCTCGGCCGGCATCCCGGGCAGTGGGATCTGGTCGATCGCGATGCGGTCGCCGTCCCCGTCGGCGCGGACCCGGACGTTGACCTTGGCGAACTCCGGATCCGGGGTCGGGTAGTCGTCCCGCGTGTGGCCGCCCCGGCTCTCATGGCGCTCCAGCGCGGCCCGGGTGATGCACTCTGACACGGTCACCAGCGCGTCGAGGTCGAGGGCGAGGTGCCAGCCCGGGTTGAACTGCCGGTTCCCCTCGACGGCCGTACGGGCCGCGCGCTCCTTCAACATGGCGATCTCGTCGAGGGCCTGCTTCAGCTCGACCTCCGTCCGGATCATCCCGACGAGGTTGTGCATGCACTCCTGGAGGTCGCGCTGGACCGAGTACGGGTTGTCGCCGCGGTCCCGTTCGAACGGGGCCAACGCGGCCGCGGTGATCCGGTCGACCTCGGACTGGTGGACAGCGGGCCGCCCGTCGACGCCGGACGCGTACTCGGCCGCGCTCAGCCCCGCGCGACGGCCGAACACCAGCAGGTCGGACAGCGAGTTCCCACCCAGCCGGTTCGAGCCGTGCAGGCCCGCCGCGACCTCCCCTGCGGCGAAGATCCCCGGCACCGTCCCCCCGGCCGTCTCGGCGTCGACCCGGACCCCGCCCATCATGTAGTGGCAGGTCGGGCCGATCTCCATGGGCTCCTTCGTGATGTCCACGTCGGCGAGCTCCCTGAACTGGTGGTACATGCCGGGGAGCTTCCGCTTGATGTAGTCGGCCGGGCGACGCGACGCGATGTCGAGGAACACGCCCCCGTGCTCGGTCCCCCGGCCCTCCTTGATCTCGGAGTTGATGGCCCGAGCGACCTCGTCCCGGGGGAGGAGGTCGGGGGTCCGGCGGACGCTCTTGTCGTCGTACCACCGGTCGGCCTCCTCCTCGGTGTCGGCGGTCTCGGACCGGAACATGTCGGGGACGTACCGGAACATGAACCGTTCGCCCTCGGCGTTCTTCAGCACCCCGCCGTCGCCGCGCACGCCCTCCGTCACGAGCATCCCGCGGACCGACGGCGGCCACACCATTCCGGTGGGGTGGAACTGGACGAACTCCATGTCGATGAGGTCGGCGCCGGCCCACAGTGCCAGGGCGTGGCCGTCGCCGGTGTACTCCCACGAGTTGGACGTGATCTCGTAGGCCTTCCCGATCCCCCCGGTCGCCAGGACCACGGCCTTCGCGCGGAACACCAGGAAGGCGCCGTTCTCACGCCGGTACGCCACTGCTCCCGTGACCCGGTCCCCATCGGTCAGCAGGCGGAGCACCGTGCACTCCATGAACACGTCGATCCGGTCGGCGACCGCTCGTTGCTGGAGCGTTCGGATGAGCTCCAGGCCGGTGCGGTCGCCGACGTGCGCCAGCCGGGCGAAGCGGTGGCCGCCGAAGTCCCGCTGGAGGATCCGTCCGTCCTCCGTGCGGTCCCAGACGGCGCCCCACTCCTCGAGCTCGTAGACGCGCTCCGGGGCCTCCTGGGCGTGCAGCTGGGCCATCCGCCAGTTGTTCAGCATCTTGCCGCCGCGCATGGTGTCGCGAAAATGGACCTCCCAGTTGTCCTGGGGGTACACGGTGCCCAGCGCGGCCGCGACGCCCCCCTCGGCCATCACCGTGTGGGCCTTCCCCAGCAGCGACTTGCACACGACGGCCGTGCGGGCCCCCCGGGCATGGGCCTCGATCGCAGCCCGGAGCCCCGCGCCACCCGCCCCGATCACCAGGACGTCGAACTCGTGCGTCTCGTATTCGGTCATGGGCTAGAAGAACCTCGGGTCGTGGATGGACCCCGTAGCGACGAGCCGCACGTACAGGTCCGCCAGCGCCACGCTGAACAGGCTAGCCCAGGCCCACCGCGCGTGATGGACGTTCAGCCACGACACTCGCCGCCACAGGAAGTGCCGCACCGGGGCCTTCGAGAACTGGTCGACGCTCCCCCCCACCAGGTGCCTGCAGGAGTGGCACGACAACGTGTACCCCCACAACAGGAACACGTTCACCAGCAGGACGAGCGTGCCGAGCCCCATGCCGAACCCGCCCGGGAAGAAGAACGACTGCGCAGCGTCCCACGTCAGCAACACCGGGAACGGCAGGGCCAGGTAGAACGCGTACCGGTGGAGGTTCTGCAGCACCAGCGGGAAGCGGGTCTCGCCCGAGTACCCGAACCGCGCGTCCCGGACCGCGCACGCGGGCGGCGACCACCAGAACGACCGGTAGTACGCCTTGCGGTAGTAGTAGCAGGTCAGGCGGAAGAACAGGGGAAACGGCAGGACCAGCAGCGCCGGCGACCACTTCCACCAGGAGCCAATGAACGACGCGGTCGGGTGCAGGCAGGACGAGGCGAGGCACGGGGAGTAGAACGGCGACACGTAGGGATCCGCGTAGTAGTTCGCGTTCTGGAACGCCACCCACGTCCCGTACACGACGAAGCCAAGGAGCACGACGACCGTGACCACCGGCAGCGCCCACCACCGGTCGGCGCGCGCCGTTCGGGGGGCGGTCGGTGGTCGGTAGGGGGTGACCTCGCGCCGGTCCGAGAACTCGAGGACGTCGCCCAGCTGGTCTGTCGACACTCAGCTCCGTTCTGCTACCAGGGCGCAAGCCCGCCACCGAGGGACCACCGGCATCACCAGAGCATAATCCGTCGCGCCGCCAGCAAGACGGGCCGCGATCGGGCCGTCGCCCCCCCGTCCGGCCGGGACGAATGGCCCTCAAGGTGATTTGCGGTTTCCCCCAAACGGAACACGCTTCCGGCGCGTCCCGCCGAGGGGGCCTATCGAGACGTTCAAGGTGTGACGGGCGACGTCACCGACTTCAGGGCGAACCAGGACATCAGCACCGAGTCCTGGGACCCGAACGCCGGCTTCTTCAGCTCGGGGGCGTTCGTCGGCGACTACAGCGGCCTGGCCGCCGGGTGGACGGAGGCTCCACCCTCGAGTACCCCATGTGGACGGACGGGCGCAACACGCTCCCGTCGCCGCACGGCCAGACCGACGTCTACACGGTGCCGAACGCCGCGCCGTAACGGGAGGACATCCCTACCCGTCCGGAAGGGGCGGCCCCCGGGCCGCCCCTTCCTCGTTCGGGTCCCCCCGTCGGGCGCCTCGTAGGCTTCCGGGAATGGCGCACGCGATCACGCTCATCCCCGGCGACGGCATCGGACCCGAGGTGTCGGACGCCGTCCGGATGGTGCTCGACGCCACGGGGGTGGACATCGACTGGGACGTCCAGGAGGCCGGCTCGGCCGTGCTGGAGCGGGAGGGGACGCCCCTGCCCGACCGCGTGCTCGAGTCGATCCGGCGGACCCGGACCGCGCTCAAGGGGCCGATCGCCACGCCGGTGGGAACGGGGTTCCGGAGCGTGAACGTGGCCCTCCGCCAGGAGCTCGACCTGTTCGCCGCGGTCCGGCCCTCCCGGTCGCTGCCGGGCGTCCGGTCGCGATGGGACGGGCTGGACCTCGTCGTCGTGCGGGAGAACACCGAGGACCTGTACGCGGGGATCGAGTTCGAGCGGGGGTCGCCGCAGACGGAGGCGCTGCGGGCCCAGCTCCTGGCCCTGGCCGGCTACCGGCTTCGGGAGGATGCCGGCGTGACGGTGAAACCCATCTCCGTCGCCGGCACGCGACGGATCGTGCAGTTCGCCTTCGACCACACCCGGCGGGGCGGCCGGTCGAAGGTCACCCTCGGGCACAAGGCGAACATCATGAAGTTCTCCGACGGCGTCTTCCTCCGCACCGCGGCGGCCGAAGCCACGGCGTATCCGGAGATCGAGTTCGAGCCGGTCCAGGTCGACGAGCTGGCGATGCGGCTGGCCTGGGAGCCGGCGACGTTCGACGTGCTGCTGCTGCCCAACCTGTACGGGGACATCGTCAGCGACCTGTGCGCCGGGCTGACCGGTGGGCTCGGCCTCGCAGCAGGGGCCAACCTGGGCTGGGAGTACGCCCTGTTCGAACCGGTGCACGGGAGCGCGCCGGACATCGCGGGCCGGGGCCTGGCCGACCCGGTGGCCATGATCCTCTCGGCGGCGATGCTGCTCCGCCACGTGTCGGAGCGGAAGGCCGCGGACGCGGTGGAGGCGGCGGTCATCCGGGTCCTGGAGGAGCGGCGCGCGGTGACCCCCGACCTGGGCGGGGACGCGACCACCATGCAGATGGCCGGGGCCATCGCCGGAGCGCTCTCGCCACCCTGAATTCACCACCGGGTCGGGTACAGTCGAAATCCGGGGGCGCGCGTCCCCGCCACACGCTGGAACATGGCCGATACCCACGAACACGTCCCCCACAGGGGCCCGGACCGAACGGCCCAGCGACGGGCGATATGGCTCGCGCTGGCCGCGAACGCCGCGTTGATGGCCACGGAGCTGTCGGCCGGCCTCGCGTTCCGCTCGCTCGCGCTGGTGGCCGACGGCTTCCACCTGCTGACCGACGTCTCGGGGCTGGCCATCTCGGTCCTGGCCATCCGGCTGGCCCGGCGCCCGGCGACGGCCCGGCACACCTTCGGCCTGGAGCGGGCAGAGGTGCTCGCGGCCCAGGCGAACGGCATCGTGCTCCTGCTGGCCTCCGGGTGGGTGGTCTTCGAGGCCGTCCGCCGCCTCGGCCACCCCGAGCGGGTCTCCGGCGCGGGTCTCGTCGTCGTGGCGGGGATCGGGCTGGTCGTGAACCTCGGGAGCGCGTGGCTGCTCCGCCGGGCGGCCGGCGCCAGCCTCAACATGCGGGGTGCGTTCCTGCACCTCGCGTCGGATGCCCTGGGCTCTCTCGGCGCGCTCGCCGCCGGGGTCGCGGTCCTCGTCTGGCACGCGCGCCGGGTCGACCCGGTGGTCTCGCTGTTCATCAGCGTCCTGGTGGTGTGGGCCGCGTGGCGCCTGCTCCGCGACGCGACGAACGTCTTCCTCGAGGGAACGCCCCGCGGCATGAGCTCGGCCGAGGTCGAGCGGGCGATCTCGGAGTTCCCCGAGGTGCTGGGCGTCCACCACCTCCACCTGTGGAACCTTGCGTCCGACGACCCGGCGCTCTCGGCGCACGTCGTCCTGCCCGGGACGACGTCGATGCACGACGCCCAGGTGCGGGGCGAGCGGCTGAAGGCCATGCTCGCGGAGCGGTTCGGAGTCGAGCACGCCACGCTGGAGATGGAGTGCCACGGGCACAGCGCCGAGGACCACGCGCCACTCCATCCCGGGGGGGGGAGGTCCCGCCGGTGAGCACGTCGAACATCGAGATTCGCCCCGTACGGCCCGAGGAGATGGACGAGGCCGGCCGGGTGACGGCGAACGCGTACCGCGAGTTCGCCACGCCCGGCCGCGACTGGGAGTCCTACCTCGTCCGGCTGGCCGACGTGGCGGACCGCTCCAGGCGGACGGAGGTCCTGGTGGCGGTCGAGGACGGCCAGGTGCTCGGCACCGTCACCCTCGAACTGACCGGACGGACGGACGCGGGCCGCGGGAGCCAGGAGTCCGCCCCGCTCGAGCCGGGCCAGGCGCACGTGCGGATGCTGGGCGTCGCGCCGGAGGCCCGGGGCCGGGGCGTCGGCCGGATGCTGATGGAAGCGTGCCTGGCGGAGGCCCGGCGCGCGGGGAAGGCCTATCTCACCCTGAACACGACCGAGCGGATGCGCGCCGCCCGGGCCATGTACCGGTCGATGGGGTTCACCCGGATGGAGGACACCGTCTTCCCCGACGGGTTCGTCCTGCTCGGCTATCGGATCGAGCTGGACGGCGCTACGCCGGGCGATCGGTGACGTCGACCGCGGTCCGCCCGCTCTCCTTGCAGTCGTCGCCGAGCTTCACCTGCCCGGTGGAGGACTGGTCGGCAGGCTGGTAGTTGACCTCCGAGTCGTGCTCGTCGAGCTCGTCCGCCAGGACCGTCCAGCCCGCGGTCTCGAAGGCGGACTTCCACTGGTCGTGCGCGTCCTTCAGGTCGCCGGCGAAGTACCCCCCCGCGATCCGGGAGGGCCCTTCCGTGTTGCTGTCGGTGAACGTCACGCCGTCCGGCGTCGGGAAGTCCTTGGGGATCTTCAGCTGGGCCGTCGCGATGGCCGAGCCGTCGCAGGCGGCCGTGCCCCCACCTTCGCTCTCACCCTTGTCCTTCTCCCCGCCGCCGCACGCCGTCAGCACGAGCAGCAGGACCACCACCATGCCGGTGACGCGATGCCAGGACGTGCCCACGTGACGTTCCTCCCTGGGTCTGGGCCGGCGTACGGTACCCGGCCTCGAAGGCCCCGAACCGGGGCCCGTTTCCGCGAGAGGAGCGGCCCCGGCCGGGGCCGCTCCTCTGCGTGTTCGTGCGTGTGCCCGGCGAGCGGCTACGCCGGGTGCACCGTGCAGCCGTTGCTCAGATCGCCGCTGTTGAAGTTGTTGTAGCGCAGAACCGTCGTGAAGCCCGTCGTCGGGTACACCGTCTGGAGCAGCGGCCCGAACTCGTCGTGCGAGTTCGACCCGTAGGAGTAGTCGGCACCCGGGATGAACGGCCCTCCCTCGGCCCAGACGCAGGTCCCGAGGTCGTGGGTGGTGGAGTAGAACGGGTAGAACTGCGCCCCCGCGGGCGGGTTCACGCAATCCTGGCCCGTCGTCCGGTTGCAGAACGGCGGGTTGTCCTGCGATCCCGCGGCCTCGATGCGAGGCAGATCGGTCTCGAACGCGATCTGCGGATAGTCGTCCTGCCCGTCGTTCGTCGTGGCGCTGGTGAAGTGCAGCGCCGTGGGGTGCAACGCGTGGTCGACCGTCGGATCGGGATCGGTCCCCGGCCAGTCGTTCTGGTACGAGGGCCCGTCCCAGTCGCCGTCGGAGAAGAAGCACCCGTTGATGTGGATCAGCGACGAGAACGAACCGGGCACGCAGAAGTTGTGGTCGTCGTCGGGGTCCAGACCGCCCGGGTCGTCCGAGCCCGCCACGGCGCAGTTGAAGTCCTGGTCCACCCTGAGGCAGTGCTCGAAGTGTCCTATCTCGTCGGAGTAGGCCACGTTGTACGTGTGCGCCGACCACGTGTTCCCGCGTGTGCTGGCGGTGTCGTACTCCGGGTGGAACGCGTACGGCCTCTCGCGGCAGGTGCTGGCCCCCGGCCGCCACAGGACGTGGCCGAACCCGTTGTCGATGGACGCAGTCATCGAGCCGTGGTCGCCGGTGGTCAGGTCGAGCTCGTCGACGTGGAACCCGGCGGCCGTGTCGAACATGTGGACGCGGATCCGGTCGCCCGGCCGCATGAGCAGGTCCTTGGCGTAGTCCGGCGTCACCGCGTCCAGGTTGGGGTTGGAGAAGGTCCCCGTGTGGAGTGGGTTGGCCGGCGCCTGCGACACCCCGTTGTGGGTGATGTACGCCCAGTTGATGGGCTCGATCCCGCCCAGGATGTAGTTGTCGCAGTCGGGGGTCTCCGCCTTGCCGGTGTTCTGGTTCAGCGAGAGGCTGTCGATGGTGAGCGCGGAGCAGTACTGGTGCGCCGCGCACCCGAACCCCGTGAACTGCGGCACGTACCCCGGCCCGTAGAACTGCAGCTCCATGTACGCGTTCCCGGGGTGCTTCCCGATGTAGTCGGGGGCGTTCGGGTCGGTGCCCACCAGGTTGTTCGCGTCCGAGTCCGGGGTGCAGGTGTGGGTGTACTCAGGCGAGGACTCCGTGTCGCACAGCGTCATCCCGAACCAGAACGTGGGTCGGAGCTCGAAGTTCCACGTCCCGCCGGTCCCGTTGTTCTGCGGCCGGTTCTTGGGCTCCCGGGGGAGCCGGAAGGTGTAGGTGACGTCGTTGCCCGAACCCGGCTCGTCGGATTTGAACAGCAGCGAGGGCTCGTCGTGGCCCACGTAGTCGTCCGTGAGGTCCGTGTACGTGTCGGTACACAGGGACGTCCGGCTCTGGCACAGCGGCTCGTGATAGCCCTGCTGGTTGAAGTTCGCCGAGGCGGTCCGGAGCTGCGCCGCCCTGGCACTCTCGCCCTTCGTGGCGCTGGCGGGAAGGGAGTAGGTCGCGAACACGACCATGGCCGCCAAGGCCAGAGTGATGGTCAGGATCCGCTTCAAGAATCCGTCCTTTCGTTGGCTCTCGCCATGTGGGGCGCACCGTGTCGCCCTTCCCGGAACGACGACGTCGACGCTCTGCTCCCGGCGTCTCCCGATCCTCCGGCCCCGCACGGGGCCGGGAGCGACACGGGAAACGCGACCGCGTAGATCACCCCCTTCGATACGGCTGGACCGGCGTGATCGCCGGGAAGGCCGCGCGATGGTATCGGTGGCCGCTCGATCGTGCAAACGCGTGACCAGCGCAAACGTACCCAACCGTACGGGCGGAAGAAAGCCCCACCGCCACGCCAGCGGGCGATCGTTCAGCCGGCGGTGCGGTCGCCGCGCAGGATCTCGCCCGAGGCCAGCACCACGCCGTCCTCGAACTCCGCCTCGACCTCGCCGCCCCGGAACTGCTGGTCGTACAGGCGGGCGTACAGCCCGCCCCGCTCGAGCAGCTCCTGGTGGGTTCCCCGCTCCACCACCCGGCCCCGGTCGACGACGATGATCACGTCCGCGGAGAGGATCGTCGACAGGCGGTGCGCGATGGCGATGGTGGTGCGGCCCCGCATCAGCGGCCGGAGCGCCTCCTGGACCAGGCGCTCCGAGGTCGAGTCGAGCGACGAGGTCGCCTCGTCGAGGATCAGGATCCGGGGGTCCTTGAGGACCACCCGGGCGATCGCCAGGCGCTGCTTCTCCCCACCGGACAGCTTGTAGCCCCGCTCCCCCACCACCGTGTCGTAGCCCTCCGGCAGCTCCGCGATGCGGTCGTGGATGAACGCCGCCCGCGCCGCCGCCTCCAGCTCCTCCTGCGTCGCATCCGGCTTGCCGTACAGGAGGTTCCGGCGGACCGTGGCGTGGAAGAGGTACGTCTCCTGGGTGACGATCCCGATCAGGTCGCCCAGCGACGCCAGCGAGATCTTCCGGACGTCGTGTCCGTCGATCTCGACCGCGCCCTCCTGGACGTCGTACAGGCGGGGGACGAGGTAGGTCATCGTCGTCTTCCCCGCCCCCGACGGGCCGACGAGGGCCCCCAGCTGGCCTGGCTGGATCTCGATGTCGATGTCGTCGAGCGTCCACTCGCGGGGCTGGCCGTCGCCGGAGGCGGCCGCCAGCCCTCTCGCCGCCCACTCCGGCGCCCCCCGGACCTCGGCCGCCACCGCGTCGGGAGCCTCACCCGCGAGGCGCTCCCCGCCGTCGACCCTCGGCTCGTCGTACCGGAAGCGCACGTGCCGGAACCGGACCCTGCCCCGGACCTCCTCCGGCGGGATCGCGACCGCGTCCGGCGCGTCCGTGATGTCGTGGGGCATGTCGAGATACTCGAAGATCCGCTCGAACAGGGCCATCGAGGATTGGACCTCGACGCTCACCTGGAGCATCGACCCGACGGGGAAGAACAGCCGGCTCTGCAGGGTGGTGAAGGCCACGATGGACCCGGCGGTGATCGAGGCGCCGCCGAACCCGCTCCCGCCGCCCGAGAGGACCCATCCGGCCACCAGGTACACGAGCGCCGGCGTGATGGAGAAGAAGATCTGCACCAGGGCGAAGAAGGCCCTGGTGATCATCTGCTGACGGATCTGAAACCCAGCGAGCCGCTCGTTCTCCCCACGGAACCGTTCGATCTCGAACCGCTGCCGGCCGAACGACTTCGACAGCAGGATGCCCGACACCGACAGGGTCTCCTCGGTGATCGCGGTCATGTCGGCCAGCGTCTGCTGCGTGTTCCGGGCGACCGCCTGCCGGGCCCGGCCCACCCGGACCTGCCACCACAGGAAGAGCGGCAGCATGAACAGCGAGAGCACGGTGAGCTGCCACGACAGCACGAGCATCGCCACCAGGCTGCTCACGATCACGACGACGTTCGACAGGATCGTGGACGCGGTGTCGGTCACCACGGACTGGATCCCGCCGACGTCGTTGGCCAGCCGCGACTGGATCTCTCCGGTCCGGGTCTCGGTGAAGAAGCGCAGCGGCATGTGCTGCAGGTGGGCGTACAGCGAGTTCCGCAGGTCCTGCATGACCCGCAGCCCGACCACGTTGGCCAGATACGTCTGGCCGACCCCGATGACCCCGGACACGATCGGGATCGCGACCATCAGGCCGACGAAGAGGTACAGCAGGCTCAGGTTGGGGCATGCGCCGCCGGGGCAGTTCCCCGGCGGATTCCCGAACAGCGCCTTGTCGAAGATGATCTTGATCAGGAGTGGGTTGACCACCCCGAGCACCGACGTGACGAAGATCGCCCCGCCGACCACCGCAACCTTGCCCCGATAGGGGCGGAAAGTGCGGACCACCCGCTTGACCGTGTCGCGGTTGAGCGGCCTCGCGTCCTGTTCGGGGACCGAGAAACCGAAGTGACCGCCGCGTCGAGCCATGATCAGCCAGGATACTGCCCGGTTCGATTACCCCATTACATTCCGCCGACGGCTACCGGCGGCGGCGGATGCGGCCGCCGGTGATGGCGGTGACCAGCAGCACGACCAGGATCGAGCCGATCGTCGCCCAGATCCAGGGGTGCAGGTGGTACCGGCTGCCCACCAGGCCCTTCCCGATCCACCACCCGAGGAACGCGCCGGCCACGCCCACCGCCATCGTGCCCAGGCACCCCAGGTTGTGGGGTCCCGGCACGACCAACCGCCCGATCGCGCCCACGATCAGGCCCATGATCAAGAGGCCGACGATGTCCACGTCCGACTCGCAGGATACGCGGCGGACGTCGAGGCCCGGTTACTCGGCGGAGCAGGACCCTTGCAGCCGGTTCTCGAGGGAGATGACCTCGTCGCCGGTGTCCGCGTCGCCGGTGTCGTGTCCGGACCCACCGTTCACGGAGTCGTTGCCGTGAATGCCGTCGATCGCCGACAGACAGCTGTCGTCGCCCTTCTGGCCGAAGATCAGGTCGTGGCCCTCGCGGCCGGCGAGGAAGTCGCTCCCCGGTCCTCCGTACATCGCGTCGTTCCCGAAACCGCCCTCGGCGATGTCGTTCCCCAGCCCGGCCGAGATCAGGTCGGGTCCCGAGCCTCCGAGGATCTCGTCGCCGCCCGCGTTCCCGTTGATCTTGTCGGCTCCGAAGCCGCCCTGGAGGAAGTCGCGTCCGTCGCTGCCGACGAGGGTGTCGTCGCCGTTCCCGCCGTTGAGCGTGTCGTTCCCCGGCCCACCGACGAGCGTGTCGTCGCCGCCCTTGCCGTTCAGCTGGTCGTCGCCGCCCTTCCCGCAGATGAAGTCGGGGCCCGCATGGCCGTTGAGCGTGTCGTTCCCGGGCGTCCCGACGATCGTGCACGAGCCCCCGCGAGCCCGATGCGTCGCGTGAGCGACGCCCCCGCCGAGCGATCCCACGGCGAGCGCCACCAACGCTCCGAGAACCACGATTCGTGCGCGCATCGAAACCCCTCCCCACGGTCGACGACGGCCTGACGGTACGCGCGGCGCCGCAGGGGGTCAAGGAACGATTTGTGCTACGGAGTCGTGATCTCCCGGGCGCGCCGGAACACGGCATCCAGCATGTCCGGGGTGAGCTTCCCGGTGAACGTGTTCTGCTGGCTCGGGTGGAACGCCCCGAGCAGCCTGTACGGCCCTTCGTCCGCCTCGGCGAGCTGGCCGAACTCGGGCCGCGGACGCGTGCGATGGCCGAGAGCCGCGAGCGCCCGCAGCGCCCCGTCCCAGGCGAAGGAACCCAGCGTGACGATCACGCGGACATCGCCGAGGAGCTCGAGCTCCCGGACGAGGAACGGCAGGCAGGCGTCGCGCTCCTCGGGCGTCGGCCTATTGGCGGGCGGGGCGCACCGCACCGTCGCGGCGACGTAGGCCCGGTCGAGGCGGAGCCCGTCGTCCCGGTGCTCCGACGTGGCCTGGTTGGCGAACCCGGTCCGGTGCAGCGACGCGAACAGGAAGTCCCCCGACCGGTCGCCGGTGAAGATGCGACCGGTCCGGTTCCCGCCCTGCGCGGCCGGGGCCAGGCCCACGATCAGGACGCGGGCCCGGGGATCGCCGAATCCCGGCACGGGCCGGCCCCAGTAGTCCCAGTGCGCGAAGCGGGCCACCTTCGTCCGGGCGACCTCCTCGCGCCACGTCACCAGCCGGGGACAGCGCCGGCACGACGTCACCTCCTCGTGGAGAGCAGCCAGCACCCGCTCGCGGGCGGTCACGTCGTGCGGGTGCTCGGCGGCGGCACCGGCGAGGGTCCGCGCCGCATGAACCGCAGCTCGCCGAGGTCGTTCGTGAATCCCCACCGCTCGTAGAACGGCACGAGCTCCGGGCGGCAGTACAGCTCGAAGTGGATCACGTCCCGCAGGCGCGAGTGCCCGAGGACCTCGTCCATGAGCCGAGCGCCGAGCCCGGCGTTGCGATGGCCGCGGGCGACGATGACGTCCAGCACCAGCGCCTTGTAGATGAAGTCCGTGATGACGCGGGCGAACCCGGCCAGCGAACCGTCCGCATCGTCGATCAATCCGATCACGACGTCGCTGCCGTCGAGCATGCGCCGGACGTCGTCGAGGCTGCGGCGGTGGGTCCACCATTCGTCGACGTACAGCCGGTAGAGCTGCTCGGGAAGGTCGCCGTCCAGCCGCTCGACCAGCCGGATCACGACGGCTTCGGCTCCGGGCGTCCGGGCTGCTCGGCGACGGTTCCCCGCTTGGGCACCATGACCTTGCGGCGGAAGTACAGGACCTCGACGCCGTCCTGGTTGTAGCCGCGGGTCTCGACGGTGACGACACCCCGGTCCGGCTTTGAACCCGACGGCTTCACCTCCAGCACGGTGGTCTCGGCGTACAGCGTGTCGCCGTGGAACATGGGCGCGCGATGTTGGAGCGTCTCGACCTCGAGGTTGGCGATGGCCTTTCCGCTGACGTCCGGCACACTCATCCCGAGCGCCAGCGAGTACACGAGGTTGCCGACCACCACGTTCCGCCCGAACTGCGTCTGCGTCTCCGCGTAGTGCGCGTTCGTGTGCAGCGGATGGTGGTTCATCGTGATCATGCAGAACAGGTGGTCGTCGTACTCGGTGATGGTCTTTCCCGGCCAGTGCTTGTAGACGTCTCCGACCTCGAAGTCATCCAGATACCGCCCGAACGCCCTCGCCTCGCCCATCGAGTTCACCTCCTGAGGTGTCGGTGCCCGATGCTAGTGTCCCGGCCGGTCCGAGTGGACCGGGCCTATCGGGGTTGTGATCCTGGATGTATAATTATGACATGAAGCGCACAACAATCGTGGCTCCGGAGGCGGTCCTGGAGCGGCTGCGAACCCTGGCCCGGGACCGAGGAGTCTCGTTCTCGGAGATCGTGCGCGAGGCACTGGACCAGAAGGCTGCGGAGTACCGTCCCAAGCCGACGTTCCTCGGCATCGCGTCGTCCGGGCGCACGGATATCGCGTCCACGGAGGCGACCGAACCGGCCCCACCCGAGCCGTGGCACTGATCGTCGACACGAGCGTCGTGTTCGCCTCGATCGACCGAAGTGACCGGGACTATGCGCGTTGCCGGGCGCTCCTCGAGGAGTCGAGCGAGGCCCTGACGCTCCCCTCTCCTGTCCTGCCGGAGATCGACTACCTGGTCGGGAGAAACGTGGGTCGGGGAGTCATGGTCCAGTTACTCCGCAACATCGAGCTCGGCGCCCTGCAGGTGGTGGACCTCACGGCGGCCGACTACCAACGGGTTGCCGAGCTCGTCGACCGATACGCCGACCTCGGGGTCGGCTTCGTCGACGCAGCCGTCCTCGCCGTGACCGAGGGAATGGGCGAGCCCAAGTTGGCGACGCTCGACCATCGCCACTTCTCGATCATGCGCCCGCGCCACGTCGACGCCCTTCAGCTCCTTCCGGCCTGAGCCCTCGGCCGACGGAAATTCACGGCGGCGACGGTATCGGGACACGAGATGACGAGCTCGAGCAGGGCGATCAGTTGAGCCCCGGATCCTGCGGCATGGTCGACAGGATCGCGTACTGGCCCCCCTTGCGGCGGAGCACGGACGACCACAGGCTCTCCGGCTGCTCGGTGAACGGGTCGGAGGGGAGCGCCGGCTCGACGATCCAGCCGCCCTCCTCCTCCAGCTCCGCCTCGAGCTGCCCGGGACCCCAGCCCGCGTAGCCGGCGAACACGCGCACGCGGCGGAGCCGGCCGGCCACCTCCTCGTCCACCTCGCCCATGAGGAACCCGATCGAGTCGAACGCGATGAGGCCCGCGTCCTCCAGCCGCTCGAACTCCGCGATCACCACCGCCGCCTGGGGCTGGACCGGGCCTCCCTGGAAGAGCGAGGCGTCTCCGTCGACGAGCGTCGCCAGGGGCGGCGCGGCGTCGTGCACCGTGACGGGCAGGGGCCGGTTGAGGACGACCCCCAGGGCCCCCTCCTCGTCGTGGTCGCCGATCAGCACCACGGATCGGGCGAAGTTCGGATCGAGCAGCGCCGGCCCGGCCGCCAGAAGGTTTCCCCGCAGGCTGTCCACGCACCGGGACGGTACCCGAGCCGGAGCCAGTCGGTCCCGCGGGGGATGGCTTTCCTCTCCCGGTCCGGTGGGGCACGATGCTGCCGATGAACGGGCCCGGCGGACACCGATGAACGACCGCGGCAGCTCCATGCTCGGCAGGGACGAGGAGCGGGAGCGGGTCGCAGGATTCCTCTCCCACCCTCGCCCGGCGATGCTGCTCATCGAAGGCGCGGCCGGGATCGGGAAGACGACGCTGTGGCGCCACGGCGTCGACGCGGCCACCGGCACGGGCTTCCGGGTCCTGGCCTTCCGGCCGGGCGAGGCCGAGCGTTCGCTGACGCTCGCAGGGCTCGCCGGGCTCTTCCCGGACCCCCTGCTCGACGACGTCCTGGCCCGGATCCCAGAAGCCCGGGCCCAGGCGCTCGACGCGGCGCTCCTCAGGTCGGGGCCGGTCGTCGGCGACGCCGACCACAGGACCGTGGGTCTCGGGGTGCTGTCGGTGATCACGCTGCTGGCCGAGCAGACTCCGGTGCTGATCGCCCTGGACGACCTCCAGTGGCTCGACGACCCCACGCTCCGCGTGCTGGAGTTTGCTCTGCGGAGGATCGAATCGGCCGAGGTGGCCGTGCTGGCCGCCCGGCGGACCGAGCGCGTCTCGAGCGCGGCGGCGCCCCTCGAGTCCGCCTTCACCGACGCCGGCAGGGATCGGATCTGGCTCGGGCCCATGTCGACGGGGGCCCTCGGGCGGCTCGTTCACGACCGTCTCGGGCACCCCCTGCCGCGACCCGTCCTCGCCCGCCTCCATCAGGACGCCGGGGGGAACCCATTCGTCGCGCTGGAGCTGGCCCGCGCCGCCCTGGCCCGGGGCCGCCTGCCCGGACCCGGCGAGCACTTCCCCCTCACCGGCGGCGTGGCCTCGCTCCTCGGCGAGCGCATCGCCGCGTGCGGCCCGGAGACCCGGGAGGCCCTCCTCGCGATCTCGGCCCTGGCGCACCCGACGACCGCGCTGCTCGCCGGCGTCGTCGGCGACGAGGCGAGCGAACGGGCCCTCGAGGAGCTCGTCGCCGCCGAGTTGGTCCGCGTCGACGGGATCGAGGTTCGTTGCTCGCACCCGCTGATCGCGTCGGCGGCGCACTCGCGGACTCTCCCCGCCGGCCGTCGCCGGATGCACGCGCGGCTGGCGACCGTCGTCGACGATCTCGAGGGGCGGGCCCGGCACCTCGCGCTGGCGGCCGACGGGCCGGACGAGTCCGTGGCCGGCACGCTGGACGAGGCCGCGTCCCTGGCCCGGCGTCGGGGCGCCTCGGACGCCGCGGCCGAGCTCGGCGAGCTGGCCGTTTCGCTGACCCCGCCGGCCGACCTCGGCCGTCGGGCCCGGCGCGAGCTGGCCCTTGCTCGTCACCGATTCAGCGCGGGTTCGGTGCCCGGGGCACGGGATGCGGCGAGCCGGGCCGTGGATCTCCTGCCGCCGGGCCCCGGCAGGGTGGATGCCCTGCTGTTGCTGGGCCGTCTCGAGGCACAGGCCATGGGCGAGGTCGTGTCCGGGGGACGCCGGCTGCAGCAGGCCCTCGAGGAGGCCGGGGACGACCGGGCCGCCATGGTCCGGGCCCACGTCGGCGCAGGAGTGTGGGCCGACGAGCTCCGCGACGCCTCCGGCGAGATGGAGGCCGAGCACGCCCGGGCTGCGCTCGACCTCCTCGCCGGACACGAGGAGGAGGACCCGACATCGGCCAGCGCCGCGCTCACCATGCTGGCCGAGGCGAAATTCCGGATGGGCCTGGGACTGGACGTGGAGCTGCTCGAGCGAGCCCTGGAGCTGGAACCGAAGACGGCGGAGGTCCGGGACCGTGCCTCCACCGACGCGGCGATCGGCCTCGGGATCGCCGGCATGCACGCCGAATCCGAGCGGGCCCTCCAGGCCTTCCTGGACGAGGCCGTGCGGCGCGGCGACTGGGGAGCGCAGCCCGTCATGTACCGGGGCCTCGCCTGGGCCGCGTGGTGCACCGGCCGGATCGCCGAGGCCCTCCGGCAGATCGAGCGATCGATGGAGATCGCCTCGGAGATCGGGCTGGACGAGGGCATCACCCAGGCGATGGGCGCGGAGATCCTCGCCGCGACGGGGCGCACCGAGCAGGCCCGGGAGTGGGGCGAGCGCGCGGTGCGACGCGGCAAGGACGAGGGCTTCTGGTGGTGGGAGCTGCGCGGCCACGCCGCGAACCTGTTCATCGAGCTGACCGGGGGCGACGTGGCCACGTGCGCCGACGCATTGTCCACCGTGCTGGAACACGTCTCGACGCTCGGACACCGCGAGCCGGGATGGGACCGGATCGAGGGCGATGCCGTCGAGGCCCTCCTCGCCCTCGGACGCGGCGACGAGGCCGAGGAGGTGACGGCCCGGATGGAGGCCGCCGCGATCAGAGGGCGGCACCCGTGGACACGGGTGGTGTCGGCCCGATGCCGGGGACTGCTGGAGGAAGCGCAGGGCCGGGCCGAGGAGGCGCTCGCATGCTTCGACCGGGCGCTTGCCGCCGACGAGGTCGGGGAGATGGCCTTCGAACGAGCCCGTACACTGCTCGCGAAGGGCCGGACGCTCCGCCGGACCAATCACCGCCGGGCCGCGCGAGATGCTCTCGAGGAGTCCCGCGGCATCTTCGATTCCTGCGGCGCACCGCCATGGGCGGCCAAGGCCGGCGCCGAGCTCGCCGCCGTGAGCGGCCGGACGTCGAAGCCGACCGAGCTGACGACCACGGAGCGGCGGGTGGCGGACCTGGCGGCGGCCGGGCGGACCAACCGCGAGATCGCGGCGGAGCTGTTCCTCTCGACCCGGACCGTGGAGAGCCACCTGTCGGCCGCCTACCGGAAGGTCGGGGTCAGGTCGAGGACCGAGCTCGCCGCGGCGCTCGCCCTCCGGCGATCCCCCGACTGACCCGGCTGGACCTCGGGCCGGGCCCCATTGTTCGGTGATTCCACGGATGCCCCTCGATGCCCTCGACCCTAGGGTGGGCTCGAAGGAGTCGGACGGCGCCATCACCTGCCGAGCGATCCGGAGGGGGAACGGGATGGGCTTCTACATGGTGGAGCGATACGTGCCCGCGATGACCGGGCTCGAGGTCGCCTCGGCCACGGCGCGCCTGGCGGGCGCCATGAGCGCCGGGGTGCGCCATCTGTACTCCGTGCTGGTCCCGGGTGAGGACACGTGTCTGTCGGTGTTCGAGGCTCCGGACGTACGGGCGGTCGAGGTCGCCAACGAATGGGCGAGCTTCCCGCTGGACCGGATCGTCGAGGTATCGATCTACGGCGAAGCACAGGAGTGATCGGGATGACGAGGAAGCTGTTGCTGGCCGGCCTGCTGGCCGTCGCGATCGTCACGTCGGCCGTTCCCGCGATCGCGGCGGGGCCATCGATCACCGGCTTCACGCCGGGTCACGGCCCCGTGGGCACGGTGGTCGCGATCCGGGGCTCGGGGTTCGCCCCCGGCGACAAGGTCGCCTTCGACGGGTCGGTCTCGCCCAACCCGAAGGTGAATGCCGCCGGGACCGAGATCCGTGCGGCCGTTCCGCCCTTCGCCACGACCGGCCGGATCAGGGTGATGAGCCCCACCGGCGCCTCGGACCTCTCCGACTCGCCGTTCCGGGTCACGTTCGGGGCCTCGATCTCGCCCCGGAGGCTGTTCGCCGGACAGCGGATGCGGATCTCCGGCTCCCGGTACCCGAGCGGGGCCCAGGTCGACTTCGCCG
Source organism: Actinomycetota bacterium (assembly GCA_045805265.1). Classification (GTDB taxonomy): domain Bacteria; phylum Actinomycetota; class UBA4738; order UBA4738; family JACQTL01; genus JBJMLO01. The sequence goes on along the minus strand of JBJMLO010000007.1, from coordinate 63,564 downwards.
TGAACGGCGACGTCCAGCTGGACGGCGCCCTCGCCGATTCGAACGGGAGCTTCTCCGTGCTGCGGAGGATCCCGCCCACGATCCCGCCGGGCAAGACCTTGACGCTCCAGGTGGGGTGCGTGACCCCGGCGTGCCCCTCGCTCGGCCTCCCGTTCGGCGTGTTCTCCGACTGGCCGCAGGAGCGGTGGACGCCCTCCCAGAGTGGCGAGAACGCCGACGAGTGGATGATCGGCCCCGGGAACCTCGCGAAGCTGCAGTTCCGGATCAACCGATCCGGCGCGATCCCGATCAGCACGCCCGTCGTGGAGCGGTACGGGCTCGTGTTCGCGGGATTCGGCGCCCAGGGAGTCCTGAGCTACGGCGCGACCACGACGAACTTCTCCACGGGCGACGAGAGCCCGAGCGCGCTGGCGGTCGACGGCGGCGTCCTGTACGCCGTGACGGCCGACACGCTGCTCGCGTACGACGCCTTCGGCAAGACGAACTGCAGCGACGGGCTGTGCGGGCCGCTGTGGACCGCCCACCTGGGCACGGCGGCGCTCTCCTACCCGCCGGTCGCGGCCGACGGGAAGGTGTTCCTGTCGGAGTTCGGTCCGGGGAAGCTCGAGGCGTTCGACGCCGCGGGCGTCACGAACTGCTCCGGCTCGCCGAAGTTGTGCACGCCCCTGTGGTCGACGCCGCTCGGCGTGGACGGCCCCCCCGCGGTGTCGGCCGTGTCCTCGGGCGGCACGGGTCGCGTGTACGTTCCGGCCTACTCGCCCGACCGGGTGGCCGTTTATGACGAGTCCGGGGTCTTCCAGACCCAGTCCGCGACGCTGCCGGGGTCGATCGTCGGGGGTCCCGCCCTCCGGTCGGGCAAGATCGCGGTCACGACCTGGGCCTCGAACGTCGCGACCCTCACGGTGCTGTCCGCCGCAGGGAGCCTGGCGACGCAATGGTCGAGCAACGACCTCGGCGGCTCCGAGGCGCCGTCGGCCCCGGCGCTCACCCCCGGCGCCGCGTTCGTCGTGAACAGCGCCGGACGGCTGTGGGCCTTCGCCGCCGGCGGGTGCGGCCTGGCGACGTGCGCCCCGTCCTGGAGGAGCGCGCCCCTCGGGGCAGGGCTGTCGATCCCCCCCGTCGCGGCGAACGGCGTGGTGCTCGTGCCGGCGAACGCGGACACGGACGGCCTCGACATGGTGTTCGGGTTCCTCGCGGCCGGGACCGTCGGCTGCTCCGGGACACCGTTGATCTGCACCGCCGCCTGGACGTACCCCGGGCAGTCGTCCGCTCTCCAGCACGTCGTGAGCAAGGCCGGCGGCCTGTCGGTCGCGGGCGGCCGCGTCTTCGCGGCCGGCGGGAACAGCGAAGGGTTCGACACGATCGGGCTGTAGGGCGGGGCCGGGGGCCGATGCGCTGGACCCCAGCCGAGGGTCGTGCTCATGGGCGCCGATGCGTACTTGTCCGACCGGGCCACGGGTTGAGGTGACAGGTGGTGAACCCTTGAACTCATCGAGTTGCCACCTTCAGCACCTGGGGGATCCGCCCCTTCATGGAGTCGCCGTGGTTCCTCCGGCGGGTGTTGTAGCGATCGAGGAAGTCTTGCAGGACCCGATCGAGGTCCGCCAGCCGGTCGGATCGCCGGCGGTGGAACGCCGGGGGTAGCACTCCTGGAGCACCTGCCCTGGAACCGCTCGACGACGGCGTTGTGGTCGGGGGACCGCGGCGGGATGCGGAGGTGGACGAGCTCCGGTTCACTGACGGCGGCGGCGAAGTCCTTCCCGATGAACTCCGGGCCGTTGTCGCTGACAGGCGTCGACGTCGACGAGCGCCGAGACCGGCGGCGCCGCGTCTCGGACCGTCGCCGGCAGCGGGCGGTTGAGGATCACCCCGAGCGCGCCCTCCTCGTCGTGGTCGCGATCAGCACCACTGACCGGGCGAAGTTCAGATCGAGCAGCCCCGGCCCGGCGATTCGCAACTGTCCCCGGCGCGACTCCATACGCCGACGGTAGCAGCCGGCCCGGCGCTGCGAACATGGGACGCTCAGCCGATCGTCGTCAGTTCGGCGGGGTCGCATGAATCGGTTGGACGCCGGATGGTCGCATGGGGAGGATGGCGTCGTGAGCGGTGTGCCATCGGAACTACATAGAGACGAGCTGGGAGGCGTCCCCGTGATGTGGGCGGAAGTCTCGGGTCCTCGGCGCGTGGGGCTGGTGTTTCGGGTGGGCCGCGCGGACGAGACGATCGTGTCCGGAGGGATCACGCACCTCGCCGAGCACCTGACGCTTTGGCCGCTGGGGCAGCTTCCCTTCAGGCATAACGGCACCGTCACCGCCAACCTGACCGCGTTCGTGGCCGAGGGCACGCCGCAGCAAACGAACGAGTTCCTGCGGGATGTCGCTCGGTGGCTCTCCGAGCCGCACCTCGATCGACTCGAGATCGAGAGCCGCATCCTAGAGTCCGAGGCGGCCATGTCGTCCGGCGGCCCGTTCGTTCCGGCGATGCGGTTGCGCTTCGGCCCCGTCGGATATGGGCTGGCGGGCTACGACCAGTACGGGCTTCGGCGGCTGGGCGAGGAGGAGGTCGCGGCATGGATCCGCGATCGATTCACGTCGGCGAACGCCGCAATCTGGATGACCGGCCCCGTTAACGACCTCGACGTGGCGCTGCCCGACGGCAGGCGCGTGCCACCTCCCCCTCTGAATCCCCTCGCGATCGACTGGCCGGTCCATTCCGCGATCGGCGATCGGTCCGTCGCGCTTCACTTCCTCCTCCGACGGACACCGCCTCACACCATCGCGCTAGCCATCCTCGCAAAGCGTGCGGAGCGCCGCCTTCGATACGAGCGCGGGGTGAGCTATTCCGTCGCGGGAATGTACGAGGCGTTGACCGCGGACGAAGCCCATGCGCTTCTGATGGCTGATTCCCGCCCGGGCACGGCGCCCTCGGTGAGCGACGACCTGCTTGCGCTCCTCGACGACCTCGGCAGAGAGGGGCCGACCGAACAGGAGGTCAGTGAGGAGGCGGCGCGCTATGAGGATGCCGGTGAGTCCGACTCGGTCGCCGCCCTGGGGGCGGCGGCCAGAGACGTCCTTCTGGATACACCGGTCCTGTGGATGAACGATCTCGCCAAGGCCATTGCCTCGGTCACGCGCGAAGCCGTGGCCTCGGCCGCTCGCTCGATGTGGGAACGGATGCTTGTGCTGGGTGCGCCCACCTCGCGCCATGAGATCGACGCCTATCCGGAGGGACGGGGCCAGGTCATCGAGGGCGAGACGTTTCGGGCTGCCGGGGAAACACCAGCGGGCCAGCGCCTGATCGTCGGGAAGACCGGCGTCTCCCTCGTCGAACCAGACGGTCTGAGGTCGACCGTTCGATTCGACTCCTGCGTAGCAGCGGTGTGGTCGATCCACGCGAATCGCACGCTGTTGGCCGAGGACGGAACCGTGATCAGCGTCACCAGTGCGGGCTGGCGGGACGGCAGGCGAGCACTCCTGGCGATCGACGCCGCGTTGCCCCCCGACGTCTTCCTGGATCCGCGTCACCGCCCGCGGCTGCTCGCGGCGCCACCGTTCGCGCGCCTGCACCCCCGGCCGAGGGCCAAGTTCGGCACCCCATCATCACCTGGGTGAACGGGGTTCCCCGCGGGCCGGTGTCAGTCCTGGCCGAGACACGGCCGGCGCCGCCGGGACCAGCATTTCGGCGTCACGTGTCGAGCAGCGACTCGTAGAGGGGGGGAACGCCTCGCCGCTGCCCGGCGCTTCGACCGAGTAGGCGCCGAATGCCGATGCCAGCGAAGAGGAGACCCAGGACGAGGAACAGGCCGGTCAGTGCGGCGACCACGATGAAGGCCACGCCAGCCATCAGGAGCACCAAGCCGTTCCAGCGAGCCCAGACGATCCTGAGATTCGATATCGAGAGCACGGTCGACCGTGCCATGGGGCGGGCGGGTTCGGGAATGGTTCGGGCTCGGCGCCGATGCCACATGACGGCGCCGGCGGAGGCCGGTGCCAATCCGAGGCCGATGAGACCCAGGGGAACGATGCCGAGCGCGATCCCAAGGGCTCCGGCAACTACCGCGCTGAGCATGCACACGGCTACCACGATCATGCTGGAGAGCAGGTACGGCTCGACGATCCTTTTCAGGCGGATCCGCGCGGGGATTCCGTCGGCGTCGACCCCCAATGCGTCCACCAATGATGTCATAGCTTCTGCCCGCCTCCCGAGTCGCTCAAGCGCCACCCCCCGACCCACGAGTGCTTCGTACGAGTCGGGCTCGAGCCGCAGTGCCTCGGCGAAGTGCTGTTCGGCGAGGGCCCATCTCCCTTGGCTGAGCGCCGCATGCCCAACCAGTTCGAAGCGCTTCGTCGAGTGCGGCGGGAATCGCATGAGCTCTGCGGCCGACTGTTGGGCCGCCCGTCCATCGCCGATCCCCAGCTGCACGACCGCCAGCAAGGCATGCGCCTTCGGGTCGTCGGTGCGTGCGCGCGTGGCCGCCCGTGCCGGTGCCAGCGCCTCGCGCGGCAGCTGCAGCTGGAGCAGCATCCAGGCGAGCGCGTGGTCGGCGAGCGGGAAGTCACCGGTGCTCCGCGCCGACCGGAGTTCCTCGACCGCGCCATTGATATCGCCCGCGTTCCAACGTGCAATGCTGCGCTGCGCCAAGAGGAGGTCCGGCCCGACACCGGGGCCGGGATCCCCTTGGAGCAGCCCCAATGCCTCACGGTCGCGACCCAGCGCCATAAGCGTCTGGGCGGTGTGGAGATCCCGGGACGACACGATCGGGTTCGGTGCCGACGAGATCTCGTCGCTCACGTGGCCTTGAACCGCTCCAGGAGCTGCCTCGAGATCACGAGCTTCTGGATCTCGCTGGTGCCCTCGCCGATCAACAGGAACGGGGCGTCGCGGTACAGGCGCTCGATCGTGTACTCGGCGCTGTAGCCGTAGCCGCCGTGCACGCGGAGGGCCTCGGTCACGATCTCGTGGCAGGCCTCGGTGCAGAAGTACTTGGCCATCCCGGCCTCGAGGTCGCTGCGCTTCCCCTCGCTCTTCTTCTTCGCCGCGTTCATCAGCATGAGCTTCGACGCCTCGAGCAGCGTGCCCATGTGCGCGAGCTTCTCCTGGATCATCTGGTGCTGGGCGATGGGCTTGCCGAACGCCTGGCGCTCCTGCGCGTAGGCGATGGCCTCCTCGAAGGCCCGGGTGGCGAGTCCGACCGCGCGCGCGGCGACATTGACCCGGCCGACCTCGATGCCGTCCATGATCTGGCGGAACCCCTGGCCCTCCGGGCCGAGGAGGTTCTCCGCCGGGACGCGGTGGTTCTCGAAGACGAGCTCGGTGGTCTCGACACCGTGGTAGCCCATCTTCTCGATGTTCGGGGGGATCGTGATGCCCTCGAACTTCTGGGCCTCGGGTTCCTTCTCCACCATCAACACGGACATGCCCTTGTGGGGCGGGTCGGCCTCGGGGTCGGTCTTGCACAGCAGCACGACCATCCCGGCGCGCAGGCCGTTCGTCACCCACATCTTCGTGCCGTTGACGACGTAGGCGTCGCCGTCGCGGACCGCGCGGCACTGGATGGCCTGCACGTCGGAGCCGGCGCCCGGCTCGGACATGCTCAACGCCGCTCGGAGCTCGCCGGTCGCCATGCGCGGGAGCCACCGCTTGCGCTGCTCCTCGCTGCCGTGCTGCTTCAGCAGGTAGACGGCCATGAAGTGGGTGTTGAGGATGCCGGACAGCGACATCCACCCGCGCGAGAGCTCGACGCCCGCCAGCGCGTAGGTCATGAGGTCGAGCCCGGCGCCGCCGTACTCCTCGGGGACCGTGAGCCCGAACAGGCCGAGCTCCTTCATCCCCTCGACGATCGTCTCGGGGAACTCGTCGCGGTGCTCGAGCTCGTCGGCGACCGGGATGACCTCCTTCTCGACGAAGTCGCGGACCGTCTCGACGATGGCCCGCTGCTCCTCGTCCAGGGGGACGAGCCCGGTCTCCGCGGCGAGCGCCACCTAGCCCTCCCCCCCGGCGGGCTCGGTGAAGTCCTCGAGCTTCTGCTGGCGCTGCATGGCGGCCGCGCGGCCCCGCATCGCGAGCTGCTCGGCCATCTTCCGGGAGGCCTCGTCGATCATCTCGGTACCGAACATGACCGCGCCAGTGAGCTGTACGTCGGTGGCGTGGGCGTACGCCTCCAGCATGGCCTCGGCCTTGTCGAACTCCTCCTGGGTCGGCGCGAACACCTCGTTCAGTACGTCGATCTGGCCGGGGTGCAGCGCCCACTTGCCGTCGTACCCCAGCGCGCGCGACCGGTTGGCCATCTCGCGGAACCCGTCGAGGTCCCGGATCACGAGGTAGGGACCGTCGATGGCCTGCAGCCCGGCGTCGCGCGCGGCGATGAGGATCGTCATCAGCACGTGATGCCAGTGGTCGCCCGGATACCCGGGCATGGGCAGTCCGGCGGTCACCGTCGGCAGGCCGAGCGACGCGCTCATGTCGGCCGGCCCGAAGATCAGCGTCTCGGCCCGGTCCGAGGCGTGGGCGATCTCGTGGATGTTCCGCAGGCCGGTGGCCGTCTCGATCTGGACCTCCAGCCCGATGCGCCGGTCGAGCCCGGTGGTCTCCTCGATCTGGCGCAGCAGCTCGTCGACGAAGTTCACGTCGGACGCGTGCTCGACCTTCGGGATCATCAGGCAGTCGACGAACTGCCCGGCGTTCTCGACGACCTCGATCACGTCGCGGTAGCACCACTTCGTGTAGACGCCGTTGACCCGGACGACGACGGTCTTCCCGGTCCAGTCACCCTCCTTGACGGCCTGGACGACGTTCCCACGGGCCTCCTCCTTGGCCCCCGGCGCCACCGAGTCCTCGAGATCCATGAACACCTCGTCGGCGGGCAGCCCCGGCGCCTTGGACAGCATCTTCGGCGAGGAACCCGGCACGGAGAGACACGAACGCCGGGGCCTCGTGACACGAGTGGTCATGATCCGTTCCTTTCGGCGGTCGACCCGATGCTAGTGCGACGCCCGGAACCCCGTCACGGGACCGCGGGGATACGAAGAGACACGGCCTCCAGAGTGGGACACCGTGGCCGACTCCAAGACCCGGCCGACAGGGGACTTGGCGGGTGGGGTGGCAGGGGGCGGCGTGGTTGGGACGCCAGCCTGGCGAACCCGTCGGCCGTGGGCTGCCAGAAGGATGCCGCGGGCGGTCATCGCCGGGACCGCCCTCGAGACTCACCTACGATGACTAGCCGCGAAACACAGCATCGAACCGAAGGTCAGCGCGGGCGCCCCAAGCCGAGGCGACGACCTCAGCGCCATTGGCATCCCGAGCCGGTTGGCTGGACGAACCACAGCGCGGCCGATGCAGGGCCATGGTCGCTGGCAGCGAGAACTTGGCAGCTCTTCGGCAGGATCTCGCCGATTGGAGGGCCAGCCAGCCACGTCTCGTGAGGACGCCGCTACCAATGCCCGGCGCCTGCTCAATAAGGCCCAGCCACCAGGACAGGCGCTGGCAGTGCCGGGAACACCTGTCCTGGCTCGAATTTCCGTTGAGATCCGGTGTGGCCGGCGCAGAACTGGGCCTGCCACCGGTCAGGTGGCGGGGTTGATCGACTCGCAGCCGTGGTAGGTGTCGCCGATGTCGCCGTAGCAGACGTCGGTCCCGCGGCCGCCCACGATGCGGTCACCACCGGCGCCGTCCCGACCGTCCGGGGTGTCGTTTCCAGGACCGCCCTGCAGGCGATCGGCGCCACCATTCCCGACGATGGAGTCGCCGCCCCGGCCGCCGTAGAGGAGGTCGGCGCCCGACCCGCCGGTGATCGTGTCGTTGCCGCCCATGGCCCGTACGACGTTCCCACCAGTGCCCACGGTCACCTGGTCGGCGCCGTCCTTGGCGCAGGTCACTACCCCCGGTCCGGGGATGGGATCGAACGTGTCCGCGCCGAGAGTTCCGGTCACGGTGCAGGTGTTGGGGTTGACGATTGCCGTGCCGTCGATGGCGAACTGATTGTCGATGCTCGTTCCATAGAAACTGGAGCACGAGCTCTTGGGCTGCCACCCGGATCCGCAGGCGGGATTGCCGAAGACGACACCCGAGTTGCCGCTCTGGACGGTCCGGCCCTCCCACCCCCAGTGCCCTGTCGTGATCGCGACCACGGAGAACCAGTAGGTGCCGGGCCCGAGATAGACCGTGTGGGGCAGGACGAAGGAATACGTCGCGAACCCGGTCGCGGGCGCCGGGACACCCGGGAACGACACGACGGTCGCGCCCGGCGTGGACCCCGAGTTGGCGTAGAACGTCAGGTTGAATGCGGTCGCCTCCGGCGCAATCGACCCACCGTTCACATCGACCTGACCGATGGCCCAGGTAGTTCCGGCCGGGATGGTGAAGTCGTCGGCGAGGGCATCCCCGCTCGATACCTCAGTCACGTCGGCGGACCCGGAGGGGTTGTCCATCTGGGAATACAAGTTGGGCACAACCGCGCCCGCGGGAACAGGCGGGGCGGCGAGGATCAGGGCGAATGCTCCGAGCGTTCCGGCCAGGATGCTGGAGAGAAAGAACCTGAGGAGTTTCACTGCGGGCACTCCCTTCTTCGGCCGCCGATCGACCGTCCGGTGCATGCACAGGGCGGCGCGCAGCATACATGGCATCCCGCTTGGGGGGAAGGTCACATGACCGACCATGATGAGAACAGCACGCCCGAAACGGCGATCGCGGACCTCGGGTGCATCTTGTGCCACGGGTTCCACCCCGCGGCGCCCGGGCCGGAGGGCGAACTCCGCGACCCTCGTGCCGTGTCCGGTGCTCGAGGAGCTCGACGATGACGACGGCGGACGGTAGGCCACTGTGACCTGCCTGTGGAAGCTCGGCGACACGGCCATGAGGAGTCTCATGGAGAGGGGCGCCCGCGCCATCACGGCGAGTGATCTCGTCCCGGACATGGAGCAAGAAGGAGTCGACCTCAGGATCGGTCTGGATATCGCGACCATAGCGCTCAGGCGGGTGGTCACGATCCTCGTGCTTTTTCCGGGGATTCGGACATAGTTCCAGCAATGAAGTTCGCACGCACCGAGGGTCTCAAGCTGTACGTGGAAGCCCTCGGTGACCCGATCCGGCGAGCGCTTCAGGCACACGCCGATCTTGTCCTCTAGCGGCGGCTGCTACTCGCGGACCGGCGCTGACTTCTCTCCGGCCCTGTCCCTTGGCTCTCCCTGGAACCCCCGGACCAAAGCTCCCCGCAAGGCGGCCGGGCAGGGCCCTTGACAGAGACACGCTGGCCGTCCCGCTTCCGAACCCGTCCTCGTCAGTCCTCAGCCGGTCGCTCGTCAGCGGCGTCCCGCACCTCACACCACCCCCGCAGAAGTCCCCGGTCGGCCGGTCGGTCGGTCCCATGAGGGGCTGTGGGTGTCCCACTCTGGGGGGCGTGTCTCTTCCTATCCCGTCACGGAACGGCGGGGGCCGGATCCCGCCGCAAGCGCATCAGCCACCGGTCCAGGGCGGCTGCGCCGAAGCCTGCGGCCAGATACAGGACCGCGATCCACACCACGTTGACGAGGACCCGCGCGTACCCGAGGTGCGTCACGTTCACGAAGGGATACGGATAGAAGTCGATGATCGCGCCGCGGATCAGCGTGAAGGCCAGCCATGCGATCGGGAAGATCAGCGAGAGCCGGACGATCCGGGAGGAGAGCTGCCCGCGCGGCCCGAACGCCAGCCACCCCACCACGGCCATGATCGGCACGGCGGTGTGCAGCGCGTGATCGGCCACCAGCGCCCAGCTGTCGAGATCGAGCAGCTTCGCCAGCACCGAGTGGTAGACGATGCCGGTGACCGTGATGGCCACCAGCCCCGTCAGCCGGAACGCCCGGAACGCGGTCGACGTCCGGCTCGGACTCAGCGCCAGCAGCAGGGAGGCCACCCCGACGAGGATGTTCGACTGGATCGTGAAGAAGCAGAAGACGTTCAGCGCCCGCGCGAGCGGCGTGTGGAAGTGGACGCCGGCGGCGTTTGCCGAGACGGCGACCTGGACCACCAGGCCGAAGGCGACCACGAGCGCCGTCGCGGCGAACCACGCACGCGCCCGCGACGACCCCACAGCAGGCCAAGCCTAATGACGTCCAAGGAGCCCTTCAAGGATGGCGTCAGGAGGCCGCGACCGTGAAGGCGGTTCGGAGGAACCGCGTCATCTGGACGATGCGGTCGTCGGTACCCGGGTTGGGGTTGGCGTGGCAGCCCCGCTTCGCGGGGTCGGATTCCGCGGGATGGTCGCAGGCCAGCCCGTTGGGGATGAGGAACAGACCCTGGATCGGCTGGTCGGTGTTCGGTCCCACGCTGGCCTTGATGCCGCGCCAGGACTTGAGGTACTGGGTCGCCGAGGGGTAGTCGGACGGAGAGAGGCTGTCGTTCGAGCTCATCGTCGTCATCTCGGCGATGTAGGTGAAGTTCGTCGCCTTCGCATTCAGCGCCCGCCGGTGCATCACGGTGGCCAGGTCGAGATTCTCGCTGGCCCACTTGGCCTGGTCGAGCACGACGAACGACTGCAGCTCGAACGTGAAGACGTCGGTGTCCCGGAGCACCTCGAGCATGAACCGCCGCTCCCGCTCGAACTCGGCGATCACGATGAGCGGCCAGCTGAGGGTGGGGCAGTTCGAATAGCCGAGCGCGGGGCAGATCTCGAGCATGATGGTCCCGCCCATGGCGACGCCGAACTTCATGCCATCCGCGTGCGCCCACTGGGAAGCGTTGCGGAGCGACGCGATGGGGTGCCGGAGGGACGGGTCCTCGGGATGCTCCCAGTTGACCGCGATCGCCCCGTACCCGGCGGCGGCGGCCCTGTCGACGATCTGCCGGTCCATCGGCATGCCGTCGGCGAGCATCAGCGTCCGGATGTTCGACGTGAACAGCAATTGGTACCGCTGCGGGTCGTCCGTGATGGGCGCATTCGCGTACGTCGGCGTCCCCGTGTTCCAGATGGCGTCGGCCACGGACGCCCCGGTCGGCGAGGTCGAGCACGAGTCGCCGACCTTCCAGCACGGAACGGCGCCGATCGCGCCCATTCCCGACCAGGGCCCCACGGTCCGCAGCGCGAAGCCGGCGAGCTCGAACTCCGGCAGGTTCTTGACGGGGTTCACGTCCGAACCCGCGGCGGGGACGGCTCGAGGCTGACCCGCCAGGGCGCGCGAGGCGGTTCCGGCGAGGACGAGCGCGAACACCGTGGTCGCGACGCCGAGGCGTCTCGTCGAGCCGCGGGCCTTTCGCGAGGAATGGCAGGTCACACGAAGGATTTCGGCCATCGATCCCCCCCGGCTCCATAGGCCGTCCGGGGGATTCGCCCCCGGACCATCGACCGGCCGTTCGGGGTCGTGCCAGGGCCGAGGCCCCGACCTCCGGTCCGTGGCTCATGGCGCGATGTTCGGGAACGCCGGGCCCGGCCGGGCCTCGGTCAGACGCCGGCGACGGCGCTCCGGCGCTCGAGGAGGACCACGTCGCGCCACCGGTCGCCGTGCTTGCCGATGCGCTCGCGCCGTCCCACCTCGCGGAACCCGCACGCACGGTGCAGCGCCAGGCTGGCCTCGTTCCCCGCCATCACGCCGGCCTGCAGGGTCCAGATCCCCTCCGCCTCCGAGTCGGCGATGAGCCGCCCCAGGAGGGCCCGGCCCACGCCCCGGCCTCGCGCGTCCGAGGCGACGTAGATGCTCAGCTCGGCGACGCCCCGGTACACCGCGCGCTCGGAGACCGGCGACAGCGCGATCCACCCGACGACGCGGTCCCCGTCCCGCGCGACGAGCCTGCACTGCCGGAGATGCGCGCGGTCCCATGCGTCCCATGAAGGCGCGTAGGACTCGAACGTGGCGTTGCCGCCGGCGATCCCCTGCTCGTAGATCTCGCGGGCGGCCGGCCAGTCCCCGGGCCGCATCGGCTCGACGACCACGCCGGCGCTCACCCCGGCTTCGAGGCCTTCAGCGAGAAGAACAGGGGGAGGCGGCCGTCGAGCTCGGGTGGCAGCCGGAAGGTGCCGTCCTCGGCTTCGACGAGCCCCGGTGACGGCCAGGCGAGGAAGGGGAACTCGTGCAGGAACTCGACGTGCAGGCCGGCTCGGACCAGCGAGGTGACGACCTCGCCGAGGGAGTGGTTCCACCAGTATTCCTTCTTCGACCGGATCTCGGCCGCCGGGTCGGCGTAGGACCCCCGAACCTCCGTAGCGATCGGATCGGCGTGCGACCAGTACGGGTACCGGAGCTGCGGGCTGGCGAAGTCGACGTCCCCCTCGTCCTCGAACACCTGCTGGAATGGATGGACCTCGGTGACGTAGAGGAACCCACCCGGCTTCACGAAGTGCGCGGCGACCTCGGCCCATCGCTCCACGTCGGGCAGCCACCCGAGGACGCCGCGCGACGTGTAGACGACGTCGAACTCGTCGTCCAGCCTCTCGGGCAGGTCGAACAGGTCCGATTCCACGAACGTGGCGGCGATGCCGAGCTCGTCGGCCAGCGACCGGGCGAGCTCGAGGGCTCGCGGCGAGAAGTCGGTCCCGGTCACGACCGCCCCCTCGCGGGCCCAGGACAGCGTGTCCAGCCCGAAGTGGCACTGGAGATGGAGCAGCGCCTTGCCACCGACCGGCCCGACCTCCTGCAGCTCGTAGTCCCGGAGCTTGGAGACGCCCTGCTTGAACTGCTCCACCCGGTAGAACTCCGAGCGGGCGTTGACCTCGGCCCACTCGTCCCACAGCGCGCGGTTGGCCGACACGTAGCGGTCCACGGCCTCAGCTTGGCAGAACGCGGAGTGGCCGGGTCAGTCCGCGGACGACCCCGACGTGACCGCGTCGAGGAGCCGGCGGGACGTCTCGGTGACCTCCCGCACGGCGGCTTCGAACGCCTCGGCGTTCCGGCGCGATGGCGCGCGGTAGCCGCTCACCTTGCGGACGTACTGCAGGGCCGCCTCGTACAGCTCCCGTTCCGTCGGCGGCCCCTCGGGCCGCCGCAGGACCTTGATGCTCCGGCACATCAGGAATCGTCTCCCCCGCCCACCGGCGCCCGTCTTCGGGCCGACCTGGCGCTCTCGGCGAGGACGTCGAGCCCCTCGTCCAGCTGCCCGTCGGTGATCACCAGCGGGACCAGGTGCCGGAGCACGTTGTGCTGCGGGCCGCACGACACGGTGACGACGCCCCGCCCCAGGGCCTCCTGCATGAACGCGCCGACGAACGCGCCGTTGGGTTCCCGGGTCCCGCGGTCGGTGACGAACTCCACGCCGATCATCGCCCCGACGCCCCGGACCTCGCCGACCTCGGGGACGTCCTCCGCGATGTGCTCCCACCGCGACCGGATGGTCTTGCCCACGATCTCGGCCCGCTCCAGCAGCCCCTCGTCCTCGATCACGTCGAGGACCGCCACCGCGGCCGCACAGGCCACCGGGTTGCCGACGTAGGTGCCGCCGATCGCACTCGGGCCGGGCGCGTCCATGATGCCCGAGCGGGCCACGACCGCGGACAGCGGGTACCCGCTCGCCAGGGACTTCGCCAGGACCACGATGTCGGGCTCGAGCCCGAGCTGCTCGCCCGCCAGGAAGGTTCCGGTGCGGCCGGTGCCCGACTGGATCTCGTCGGCGATGACCAGGATGCCGTGCCGGGCGCATAGGTCCTTGAGGCCGGCCAGGAACTCCTGCGTGGGGACCACGAACCCGCCCTCTCCCTGGATGGGCTCGACCACCGCGGCGGCCACCGTCCTCGGATCGACCACGGTCGTGAACCCCCGCTCGAGCGCATCGAGGGCCAGCCGGCCTGCCTCGTCCGGGTGCGGGCTGCGATAGGGATACGGGAACGGGAACCGGTACACCTCGGGGGCGAACGGCCCGAACCCCGTCTTGTACGGGCGGTGCCGGCTGGTCAGCGACATCGTGAGCAGGGTCCGTCCGTGGAACCCGCCCTCGAAGCAGATCAGCGCCTGCCGTCCCGTGGCGGCCTTGGCGAACTTCACGGCGTTCTCGACCGCCTCGGCGCCGGAGTTGAACAGCGCGACCTTGCGGTCGCCACCGCCGCAGAGCCGGACGAGCCGCTCGGCCAGCTCGACGTAGACCTCGTACGGGATCACCGAGAAGTCGGTGTGGGAGAACTTCTCGGCCTGCCGCTGGACCGCCTCCACGACGCGGGGATGGGAGTAGCCCACCAGGTGGCACCCCAGCCCGCCGGAGAAGTCGAGCAGCGTGTTCCCGTCGGCGTCGGTGAACACCGCGCCATGCCCCTCGGCGATCACGGTGGGCGCGTGGATGTCGAGCGGGTCGCACACGACGCGCGCCTTGCGCTCGAGGATCCCCCGCGAGCGCGGCCCCGGGATCTCCGTGACGAGGTTGATGGTGCCCATGGACCGACCTCCCCTGATGTGTTCCGCGACGAGTGCGACCGTGTTCCGCTCGGGCGGCCGGGCGTCGGACGCGCGACCGCCCGGACGGGTCCCCGCCCGGGCAGGCTACACGTCACCTCCGCTGCCCGGCACTGCCCAACGGGACAGCGCCGGGGGGCGGATCACAACGGATGGGACGACGCGGACGCGGGCTGTTCCTCACCGGCCCGCTCGTCGTCGTCCGGGCGCCCCTGCCCTGCCGCGGCGAGCTCCGACGTCGCCTCGGGCCCCATCGGGAGCACCGCGACGTCGGTCGCGACCTCCGCGGCGCTCGCCTGCACGAACGCCTCCGTGCGCAGCGGCTTCTCCTTCAGCAGGAACGCCAGGACGAGCGCGATCGCCGCGAGCGGCACCGCCGCCACGAACACCAGGTGCAGCGAGTGCGCCAGCGCGAGCCGCGGCGCGCCCGGGTGCAGCACCTTCTCGGTGGCGAAGCGCTGCAGCAGGATCGTGCCGAACGCGGCGACCCCGAAGGTCCCCCCGATCGACCGGGAGAACTGGGTGGTCGCGGTCGCAACGCCCATCTCCTCCCGCTTGGCGTCGTTCTGCACGGCCAGCGTGTAGGTCTGCATCATCTGGCCGATCCCCAAGCCGATGACGACCATGGCGATCGTGGCCTGGCCGGACGTGGCGTGCACCGTCAGCCGGGTGAGGAGCCAGAAGCCCACCAGCGCCACCGTAGAGCCCACGACCGGGAAGACCTTGTAGCGACCGGTCCTGGTGACGATCTGTCCGGCCGCGATGACCGCGAACACGACCGACAGCATCAGCGGGATCAGCACGACACCGGAGTTGGTGGCCGACGCGCCGATGACCCGCTGGACGAACAGCGGGATGTAGATGATCGTCCCGAACATCACCGCGCCGACGACGAGGCTCGCGATGTTCGACACGGTGAAGACGGGGCTCCGGAACAGCCGGAGCGGCAGCACGGGCTCCGCGGCCCGCCGCTCGACCTGGACGAAGACGCCGAACAGGACCAGCGCGGCCGCGCCGAGGCCGAGGATCTGGGCCGAGCCCCACGTGTAGGTCGTGCCACCCCACGTGGCCACGAGCAGCAGGCTCACGACCGCGGCCGTCAGGACCGTCGCGCCGAGGTAGTCGACGCGGTGCTCCTTCCGCACGTGCGGCAGGTGCATCGTGGTCACGATCACGAACAGGGCGACGGCCCCGATGGGGATGTTCACGTAGAAGATCCACCGCCACGACACCTGGTCGGTGAGGAAGCCGCCGAGCAGCGGGCCGACGATCGAGGACAGCCCGAACATCGCGCCGGTGAATCCCTGGTACCGCCCGCGTTCGCGGGGCGAGAACAGGTCGCCGATCACGATCAGCGCCAGCGGGAGGATGCCGCCCGCCCCCAATCCCTGGAGCCCCCGGAACAGGATCAGCTCGGTCATGTTCTGGGCGAGCCCCGACAGCGCCGACCCGACCAGGAACACCGAGATCGCGAAGATGAACAGCGGTCGCCGGCCGATCAGGTCCGACAGCTTCCCGTACAGCGGCACGGTGACGGTCGAGGTCAACAGGTAGGCCGTGACCACCCACGACAGGTGCTGCCCGCCGTTCAGGTCCTGGATGATCTTCGGCAGGGCCGTCGCCACGATGGTCTGGTCGAGCGCGGCCAGGAACAGACCGAGCATGACGCCGCCGAACACCACGAAGATCTGCTTCCGGGTCATGGCCGCCCCTCCCCTTGGTCCTCGCGCAACCGGAGCTCCTCGGCCACCCGCCCGAACAGCCGGACCAGCTCGGCCCGCTCCGCGGGCGGCAGTGGCGCCAGGATGTCCTTGAGGAACTCCCGCCGGCCCGCCCGGATGTTGGCGAGGGCCAGGCGTCCGGCTCCGGTCAGCGCGGCCGTGACCGAGCGCCGGTCCTCCGGCGAGGCCTGCCGCTCGACGAAGCCCGCCGCGACCAATCTGTCCACGAGCCGGGTGGTGGAGCTCTCGGAGAAGCCCAGCCGGGAGGCGAGGTCGCTCATCCGGAAGCCCCGGTCGCCGAGCACCGTGATCGCGGCGATCTCGGAGTGCGAGAGCTCCCCCTCGGGCCCGTGGTACATGGCGGCGCGGAGCTTCTTGTTGAGGACGAACCGGAACACCTCGGCCCAGTGGGCCTCGAAGGTCTCCGCCTGCTCGAGCAGCCCGTCCTCGAGGGCTGGCACGGCCGGAATGGTTGCGCTTCGAGAAGATTGCATATCGCAAGTATTGCGGGTCGGAAGATGTTTCGTCAAACGACGAGGACCTCCCGGTGAGGGATGCCACACCGTCGAGCCTGGACCCCGACAAAGCCCGATTTGACGAGTGAGTGAGTGTTCACTCACCATGAGTGGGCGCTCACTCACACCCGGCGAAAGCCGTGTACCGAGGAGGTGGACGCATGGCGAAGACGCTCCGGACGGCGCCCCCGGAGGCGCCCGACCGGCGGCGGTGGTGGGTCCTCGTGGCGATGGTCTTCGGGCTGTTCATGCCCATGCTCGACAACCTGGTGGTCAACGTGGCCCTGCCGACGATCCAGCGCGACCTGGGGTCCGGCGTCTCCGGTCTCCAGTGGATCATCGACGCCTACACGCTCACGTTCGCGTCGTTCATGCTCACGGGGGGCGCGCTGGGCGATCTGTACGGGCGCAAGCGCTTCTTCCTCACCGGGCTGGGCGTCTTCGTTCTCGGCTCGCTCGCGTGTGGCCTGTCGCAGGACCTGGGGCAGCTCATCGCGTTCCGGGCCGTGCAGGGCCTGGGCGCGGCAATGCTGTTGCCGGGGACCCTGTCGATCATCACCGCGACGTTCACCGGCAAGGAGCGCGGCGCGGCCATCGGCATCTGGGCGGCCATGTCCGGCCTGGCCATCGCGATCGGCCCGCTGATCGGCGGCTGGCTGGTCGAGCACGTCTCGTGGCAGAGCATCTTCTTCGTCAACGTGCCGATCGGGATCGTGGGCGCGACGCTCGCCCTGATCGTCGTCCGGGAGTCCCGGGACCAGACGCAGTCGCGGCGGCTCGACCCGCCGGGACTCGCCACGGCCACCTCGGGCCTGTTCTTCCTGGTCTACGCCCTCATCGAGGGCAACGACCGGGGATGGACGGACGGGCTGATCCTCGGCGCGTTCGGCCTGGCGGCCGTGCTGCTCGCCACGTTCTTCGTCATCGAGTCCCGCCGGGAGTATCCGATGCTCCCGCTGTCCTTCTTCCGGATCCCGACGTTCGCGGCGGCCAACGTGGTCGCCGCCTCGGTGTTCTTCGCGCTGTTCGGATCGACCTTCTTCCTGTCGCTGTACCTGCAGAACGTCAGGGGCTACTCCCCCGTCGGCGCGGGCGTGCGGCTGTTCCCGTTCACGGTGATGATCCTGCTGATCGCGCCGGTCGCCGGGCGGCTGTCCGATCGGTTCGGCTCCCGGTGGTTCATGACGTTCGGGACGCTGACCCTGGCGGCGGGGTTGGCGCTCGTGCTGCGCTCGCAACCGGACTCGTCGTACCTGACGGTCATCCTGCCCTCCATGATCGTCATGGGGGCCGGCATGGCCACGACCATGTCACCGATGACGGCCGCGGTGATGGCGAGCGTCCCGGTGCAGCGCGCCGGCGTGGCCTCCGCCGCGACGAACACCAGCAGGGAACTCGGCGGGGTGTTCGGCATCGCCCTGCTGGGGGCGGTGGTCACATCGGCATTCAAGAGCTCGTTCGTCACGAACCTGGTCGGCGCCGGGTTGCCGTCCGGCGTGGCCCACCGCATCGTCGACCGCGCCGGGTCGGCGGCCGCCTCGGGGACGATCGATCCCAAAGCCGCGCCGCCCGGCACCTCGCCCCGGACCATCCACGTCGTCGTCGACGCGGCCCACCGGTCCTTCGTCCACGCGATGCACGCTGGGCTCCTGATCGCGATCGGGTTCGCGCTGCTCGGCTCGGTGGTCTCCGTGGTCTTCGTCCGGAGCCACGTCGGCGAGACCCAGGGAGCAGCCAGTGGCCACTGAGACGGGCGCGCCGCCGGCGTCGGGCGGGATCGATGCCGGCGGCGTGGGGACCGACGTCCCCGCTGCCCGACGGGTGACCCGCGACGACATCCTGCGGGCCACCGCCGAGCTGATCGCGGAAAGCGGGATCCTGTCGGCGACCACCCGGGCGATCGCGGAGCGAGCCCGGTGCTCGGAGGGCAGCATCTACCGCTATTTCCCCGACAAGCACGCGTTGCTCCACGCGGTGATGTTCGATCAATTCGAGTCGTTCTTCGTGACGATCGAGGAGCTGCCGGAACGGGCCGGACGGGGATCCATCCGGGAAAACCTGGAGGGGGTCGCGCGCGAAGCCGTCAATTTCTACCGGGGCATCGCGACGATGGTCGGCGCGCAGCTCTCCGACCAGAAGCTGATGGAGGAGCAGCGGGCGGTCTGGGAGCACAGCGGCGGGGGTCCCCTCCGCGCCCTGAACGCGGTGCGCCGGTACGTCGCCGCCGAGCAGCGACTGGGGCGCATCGAGCCCAACGCCGAGCCGGACATGGTGGGGCGGCAGGTCCTGGGCACGTGCTTCGCCAACGCCCTGCTGGTGGCGCTGGTCGGGCCCGGCGGACGCGCGGTCGACCGCCGGGGCCGGACGCTCGACGACGAGCGCTACGTGCGGCTCCTGGTCGGCTCCGTGCTCCGGGGGGCCGGCCTGACCCCCTCGGGCCGGGCGTCCGGCTGACTCCCAATCGCGCGACCCGGAACCCGTCCACCAATGCGAGGTCCGACCTGATATACCTGCGCGGTCGTCGAGACGGGGGAGGGGTTCGAATGAGGAACGCGCGCATCGTGCTCGTGGTGGTCGCGGCAGTGTCGCTCGCGGCGGGGCAGTGGGCCAACGCATCGGGCCGATCCTCGAGCTCCGGGGTGAGCTCGGTCCGGCCCGCCCGCGGGCACTTCCGGCCGCTGGCGCTCGAGGGGGCGATCGCCGCCCGGAAGCAGCACGACTCGCAGGTCCCCTCGCTGAACGACGGCGACAGCCCCTCGGAGATCCAGTGCAAGACCGACAACACAGCCGGCGCGGCGAATCTCCGGCTGGACTGCGACACCATCCTGCCGAACAACGAGCCACACATCGCGGTCGACCCGACGAACCCCAATCACATGGTCGCTTCCTCGAACGACTACGACCAGTGCTGCGACGCCTTCTACACCTCGTTCAACGCCGGCAAGACGTGGTACAGCGGCGACATGTCGGTCGAGGCGCCCGGGCAGAACAAGCGGACGGGCTCGGATCCCGTGACCTCGTTCGACCGGAAGCACCACACGGTGATCCACGCCTCGCTGAACTACCTCAACAACCTCTGTGACGGCGACGTCGTGGCCTCCGTCTCCCAGGACGGCGGAAGGAAGTGGAACACCGTCGTCCAGGTGGCCTCCGGCGGCGGGTGCGACAACCCGTTCAACGACAAGGAGTGGATCACCACCGACAACAACCCGTCCTCGCCGCACTACGGCACCTCCTACATCACGTGGACCGCGTTCTTCGGCAGCTCCAGGGCGAACGACGAGGGCGGAGTGGAGCCACAGGATGGGGTCCTGCCCCAGGCCCCCATCGACGAGGCCCATTCCACGGACGGTGGCTTCACCTGGAGCGACCCCCAGGAGATCTCGGGCACCAACCCCGCGCTGTGCACGTTCGTGGTCGCCGAGCGCGCGGGGGCGTGCAACGACAACCAGTTCTCGGTCCCGACCGTCGCTCCGGACGGCACGGTCTCCGTGGCGTTCATCAACGACCAGAACCTGGCCCTGTCGGAGTCCCGGGAGCAATTCGACGACCAGTACCTCGTCGTGCACTCCGGTGACGGCGGGGCGACCTGGAGCCAACCGGAGTTCGTGGTCGGCCTCGAGGACGGCAGCCGCGACATGCCCCGCAACGTCAACGGGCGGCAGACGCTGACGAACCAGCAGATGCGGGTCCCCTTCACCGAGGGGTTCGTGGCCGACCCGACGTCGAACGGTCGGCTGTACCTGACGTTCGCCGACAACCGCAACGGCGTCCACGACTCGGCGAACCCGAAGACCGAGCTGGACGTCTTCCTCATGGTCAAGCCCAGCGCGACGGCCCCGTGGCGGGGACCGCTCCGCGTGAACTCGCCGGACCGGGGGCAGATCGGCAACGACCAGTGGTTCCCGGCGGTCGACGTCAACCCGACGAACGGCGACGTGGGCGTCCTGTACAACGACCGGCGGTACACGCCGACCTTCCGGCGGCACGGCGCCACCTACGCGGTGAGCCCGCCCGGAGGCACGGCGTTCGTCGAGCACCGGGCCTCGACGGCCCTGTCGCACACCCGCAACTCCGTGTTCTTCCGGGCGCACGCCGTGGGATGCCCGGCCTGCACCCGGTTCCACGGCGATTACATCTCGCTCGCCTACGGGTCCGACGGCAAGGCCAACCTCGTGTGGACCGACATGCGGGAGGTCTATCCGCCGCTTGGGAAGTACCTCCAGTTCATCGAATACGCCCGTCGGTAGCGACGCCGCCGGCACGGGGGGGCGGCGCGACCGGCGCGGCCCCCGCGTGTTCACGATCGGCCACGGAGCCCGGCCGCTTGCCGCGTTCCTCGACCTACTGGGATGGGCGGGCATCCGCCGGCTGATCGACGTCCGGACGGCGCCGGGCTCCCGGCGGCACCCGCACTTCTCGCGCGATGCGCTCGCCGCCGCGCTGCCGGAGCACGGCATCGCCTACGAGTGGTGGGGGCACGATCTGGGCGGGTTCCGGAGGCCCCGGCCGGACTCGCCGCACACCGCGCTCCGCGTGGAGGCGTTCCGGGGGTACGCCGACCACATGGACACGCCGGAGTTCGAAGCGGCGCTCGAGGGGCTGACGGCCGCCGCCGCGACGGAGCCCACGGCCGTCATGTGCGCCGAGTCGGTGTGGTGGAGGTGCCACCGGCGGATGATCGCGGACGCGCTCGATGTGGCCGGGTGCGAGGTCGTCCACGTGATGGACGGCCCCCGGCTGGAGCCCCACCGCCGGTGGGACCTCTCGCGCGTCGTCGACGGCCGCCTGCGCTACGACGTGGCGACCGGCCAGGAATCGCTCGACGTCTGAGCCGTCACAGGCGCAGCCTCCGCCACCGCGACGCCGCCACCTCGAAGGCCTCCAGCGGGACCATGAGGTCCTGCAGCGCGAACATCAGCGCGTCGAAGGGGAGCTCCGGCGTCTGCAGGCGGAACCCCTCGGCCGCGCCCCTCGCCTCCTCGAGTGCCGACCGGCAGGCCGACCATTCCGCCTCGATCTCCGGCCGCCGCCACCCGGGCATGGCCTCGGCCGCCGAGGCCAGCCCGTCCTCGTATTCGACCAGCGCCTCGGCGAGGGGACGGCCGGGCGCCCTGGCGCTGGGCACGGCCGAGACGAGGTGTTCCTTCGCCCGTTCCACGTGGCCGAGCGCCTCGCCGAACGAGGCGTGCGCGTCCTCCAGCTCGGGCGGGATCCGTCGCTTCCGAAGCACGAGGGTCGATGGTACCGGCGCGGCGTTTCGCTGCCCCGAAACCGCGCTCGCCCCACCCTCAGTAGAATTCCCGAGATGTCCGAAACGGTCACGGTCCGAATCCCGGCCGACACCGCCCACGTCGTGCTCCTGCGGGCCGCCGCGTCGGCGCTGGCCGCCCGGCTGGACTTTCCCATCGATCGCATCACCGAGCTGCAGATCGTGGTGGACGAGGTCTGCTCGCGGCTCATGGCGGTCACGGAGGGCCCGACGCGCATCACCATGGAGCTCCGCCCGGCGGAGGCCGGCATCGGCATCGTCGCCTCCGCGGAGGGGCCCCGGCGGACCGGCAAGGAACTGCTGTCCGACTGGTCGCGGGTGATCCTGGAGGCGATCGCCAGCGACATCCGCCCCGAGATGGCGGACGGAAGGGCCTCGCTGGAGCTGGTCGTCGCACGGACGGGAGGCTGAGCTTGACCGTTCGGCGGGGGGTGCCTGACCGCGACCACGTCAAGGAGCTGTTCCGGCAATTCCGGGAGAGCGGGGATGGCGACGTCCGCCAGGAGCTCATCGAGGCCCACCTGGGGCTGGTCGAATACCTGGCCCGCCGTTTCGCGGGGCGGGGCGAGCCGCTCGAGGACTTGGTGCAGGTGGCCACCATCGGCCTGATCAAGGCGGTCGACCGGTTCGATCCCGACCGCGCCGTCGAGTTCTCCACCTACGCCACACCCACCATCGTCGGAGAGCTCAAGCGGCACTTCCGGGACAAGGGATGGGCGGTGCGCGTCCCCCGTCGCCTGCAGGAGCTCAACCTCCAGCTGGGCGAGATCACGGGAAAGCTCGCCCAGGAGCTCGGGCGGGCCCCGACCGTGAGCGAGATGGCCCAGGCCGCCGGCACCACCGAGGACGAGGTCCTGGAGGGCCTCGAATCCGCGCACGCCTACACCCTCACGTCGCTCGACGCCCCCTCCGGCGACGACGACCTGGCGTTGCGCGACCAGATCGGCTCGGAGGACGAGACGATCGAGCTGCTGGAGTACCGGACCAGCCTCACGCCGCTGCTCGACGAGCTGCCGCCCCGCGAGCGAACCATGCTCTACCTCCGGTTCTTCAAGGGGATGACCCAGAGCGAGATCGCCGAGAAGCTCGGGATCTCCCAGATGCACGTGTCGCGGCTCCTGGCCAAGACCCTGGCCTCGCTGCGCCAGGGACTGCAGGGGTAGGGGAACCTATCCGGACCGAACCCGCACCCCCAGGGCCGGGTCGTTCGTCGCCACCGCGTCCACGCCCATCGCGAACAGCCGGCCCATGCGCTCGGCGTCGTCCACGACCCACGTCCCGGCCAGCAGGCCGGCCCCGTGGACCTCGTCCACGAACGCCGCTCCTCCCTCCAGCACCGCGTCCACCTGGGGGAGCACCCACCGGTGGCCGGCGTCGCGCGCGTACACCAGTGCGGTGCGGGGGTCCATCGCCGCGATCGTCAGGAACCCGGTGGGGAGGTCGGGGGCCAGCTCCCGGCACCGCTCGATCGTCAGCCAGTTGAACGAGGTCACCAGCACCGGTCCCGAGAAGGACGAGGCGTCCAGCTCGCGCAGGCAGGCCTCCAGCACAGCTTCGCGCGGCGAGTCGAAGGCCGGCTCACCCGGGATGTTCTTGATCTCGATGTCGAGCCCGGTCCGCCCGGACAGGAGGTCCAGCACCTCGCGCAGCGTCGGGATGCGCCCGCCCCGGACGTCCAGCCGGCGGAGCTCGGCCAGAGTCAGCTCGTGGACGAGGCCGGGCACCCCGGCCACCCTGGCCACGTCCGCGTCGTGGACGACCACCGCGACGCCGTCCGCCGACAAGCGGACGTCGAACTCCACCGCCGGCGCGCCCGCGGCCACTGCGGCGTCGAACGCGCCGAGCGTGTTCTCCGGAAAAGTCGCGGATGCACCACGATGGGCCACTACCAATGGGAGGTGTTCGGGAGGGAAATCCACTGTCGCCATTGCGTCCGCGAAGAGGGCCTCAGTATACTCGCGCCCTTGCCGTGCCGGATGGGGAAGCCGGACCCGCACGCGGCGTACCGGGGGACGGGGGGAACTGCATGGACTGGGTCCATCACGCGCGTTGCAGGGACGAGGATCCGGAGTTGTTCTTCCCCGTGGGCAACAGCGGACCGGCGGCATTGCAGATCGATGCGGCGAAGTCCATCTGCTTCTCGTGCGTCGTCCGCGAACGGTGCCTGGAGTGGGCCATGGCCACCGGCCAGGACGCCGGGGTGTGGGGCGGGCTGTCCGAGGACGAGCGGCGGGCGTTGCGCCGAGCCCGCCGCCGCAGCGCGGCCGCCCGGCTGGTCCGGACCGGGTGACCCCGGGGCCGCGCCCGCGCGTCACCGCAGTTAGACTTCCCGACGCCGGGCCTGGCGGCCGATCCCCGACCCCCCGCGCCCCCACCCATCCGATGCCTCGATCCCCAGCCCAGGCCGACCGCGACCTCGCCGAAGCCGAGGCCACCCGCCGGCGGCTGGACTTCCTGCTCGAAGCGAGCACGGCGCTCGGATCCTCGCTCGACTTCGAGGAGAGCCTGAACCGCCTGGCCCGGCTGGCGGCCGGGAACATGGCCGACCTGTGCCTGGTCGACGTGGTCGAAGCGAACGGAACCATGCGCCGGACGGCGGTCGCCCACGCCGAGGACGAGCGCCAGCCCGAGGCCGAGCGGCTGCTGGACGGGTGGATCCCGGATCCCGCGGAGGCCCACCCGGCGCTCCCCGTGCTCCGGTCGGGCGAGCCCTTCCTGGTCGACGAGCTGTCCGAGGACCAGCTCCTGGCGGTGGCCGGCGACGGCCACCTCGAGCTGGTCCGCCGGCTGGGGTTCCACTCCTGCCTGTGCGTCCCGCTGCCGGCCCGGGGCCGGATCATCGGGGTGATGACCCTCATCTCCACCTCGCCGGACCGGCCGTTCGGACCGGCCGACGTCGAGCTGGCCGGGGACCTGGCCCGCCGGGCCGCGCTCGCCGCCGACAACGCCCGGCTGTACGGCGAGCGGACCCGCGTGGCCCAGGCGCTCCAGGCCAGCCTGCTCCCCCGCGAGCTCCCGGCCGTCCCCGGGTTCCAGGTTGCCGCGCGGTACCACGCCGCCGGCGAGGGCAACGAGGTCGGCGGGGATTTCTACGACCTGTTCGACACCGGCGACGGCGGCTGGGCCGTGGTGATCGGCGACGTGTGCGGCAAGGGGCCGGAGGCCGCCGCGGTGACTGGGCAGGCCCGGTACACGGTCCGCGCCGCCGCGATGCGCCAGCGCCGCCCCAGTCGCGTCCTCGACACGCTGAACGAGGCGCTCCGTTTCCAGCGGGACGACGCCCGGTTCTGCACGGTGGCGTTCGTGCGGATGCGGCTCACTCCCTCCGGGGCCCGGCTCACGGTGGCCTGCGGCGGCCATCCGCCGCCCGTCATCCTGCGCCGCGACGGCCGGGTGGAGTCCGTGGGCCGGCCGGGGACGCTGCTCGGCGTGTTCCCCGATCCGGAGCTCCGCGACGAGCTCTCCGACCTGGGCCCGGGCGATGCCCTCATCCTCTACACGGACGGCGTGATCGGGACCCCCTCGAAGGGCAAGGTCATGACCGAGGAACGCGTCGCCAACATGCTCGCCCCCCTGGGCGGGCAGGGCGCCACCATCATCGCGGAGCGCCTCGAGGAGGCCGTGCTGGAGTTCCAGGGCGGGACACTCCGCGACGACGCGGCCATCCTCGTCCTGCGCTGCGTCGGCTGACCACCGGGCAGCGTCGGGGGCGTACGCGCCGTTCCGTGCGGCGGAATTTCCTGGTCAGAAGGCTTGGCGGGGGGCCACGGGGGAACCTTCACCCTGAAGGGACACCCTGTGGGAGGCCAGGTGACGGATCGCCCGATCGAGCTTGACCTCCAGCTACCCGCCGGCGCGTTGGCGCCCTCGTACGCCCGGGCCCTGGTGGCCGGGCTGGGAGAGCGGCTGTCGGACGAGTTGCTGGACGATCTCGTGCTGCTCGTGAGCGAGGTCGTGACGAACAGTGTCCGGCACGCGGAGCTCGAACCGGGGGACATGATCCGGCTGCTGGTCCGGGCGACGGCGACCTCGATTCGCCTGGACGTCGTCGACCGGGGCCGGGGCTTCGACCGGCCAGACGTCTCCGACCACCAACCGACGGAGCCGGACGGATGGGGCCTGTACATCGTCGACCGGCTGGCGGACCGGTGGGGGGTGGCCCGCGAGGGGGGCAGCCGGGTGTGGTTCGAGATCGACGCCGGGCCCGATGGACGGCGTTCGGCCCGGGTCACCCGCGAGCGGTCGGCGGGAGACGCAGCCGCCTGAAGCCGACGAAGCCGCGCCCGCCCGCGGCGCACGGAGGACGCGACATGGCCGGATCGATCCTGTCGGCCATCGGGGCCGTCATCATCATCGCGATCGCCCTCGTGGCCCTGATCATCGGGCTGATCGTCCGGGCCATCCGCGGCCCCCGGGTCTGAGCGCGGTTCCCGCCGGGGATCAGACGCGACTCGACGGGCACAGGTCGCTGACCGCGCACTCCTCGCACCGCGGGGTCCCCGCCCTGCACACGGCGCGGCCGTGGTCGATCAGCACGTAGGTGAAGTCGAACCACCGCTTCCTCGGGATCAGCCCCATGAGGTCCCGCTCGACCTTGTCGGGATCCTTCTGGTCGGTGAACCCGAGTCGCTGCGCCACCCGCCGGACGTGGGTGTCGACCGCGATGCCCTCGACCACGCCGTAGGAATTTCCCAGGACGATGTTGCCGGTCTTCCGGGCCACGCCGGGGAGCTTCAGGATCTCCTCCATGGAATCGGGGATCCGCCCGCCGAACTCCTCCACCACCATCCTGGCCGCGCCCCGGATCGACTTCGCCTTGTTGTTGAAGAACCCCGTGGGCCGGATGTCGGCCGCCAGCTCGGTGTCGGGGACGGCCAGGTAGTCCCGGGGCGTCCGGTACTTGGCGAACAGGCCGTCCGGGCCCTGCGTGACCATGTTCACGCGCTCGTCGGTGCACTGGGCGGAGAGGATCGTCGCGACCAGCATCTCCAGGGGGTTGGAGAACTTCAGCGCCACGTGCGCGTCCGGGTAGGCCTCGGTGAGGCGCCGGACGATCTCCGGGGAGCGATCCTCCGGGGGACTGTCGCGGGTGAGCGGCTTGCGCTTGCCGTCCGTCGCGCGTCGGGCCGGCATGCTCAGCGGCCCTCGAACTCGGGCTTGCGGCGCTCCCGGAACGCCCGGATGCCCTCCTGCAGGTCCTCGCTGGCGAAGGCCTGCGCGGCCATCATGTCGAAGTCGGCCACGCGGTGGCCCTCCGTGAAGCGGTCGACCGCGAGGTGCTCCAGCACGACGCCGATCCCCCGCTTCGAACCCTGGACCGACAGGGGCGCCGCCTCGGCGATCGTCGTGGACAGCCGGCCGACCGCGGCGTCCAGCTCGGACTCGGGGACGGCCAGGTTGACCAGCCCCCACTCGGCGGCCTGGGACCCCGAGATGGCGCTGCCCGTGAACAGGATCTCCCCGGCCCGCTTCGGCCCCACCGCCAGAACGATCCGCTGGATGTTCTCGAAGTTGATGAGGATTCCGAGGCGCGCAGAGGGGATGCCGATCCTGGCGTCGTCGGCCACCACGGCCAGGTCGCAGGCCACCGCGATCTGACACCCCGCCCCCAGCGCGGCGCCGTGCACCCGGGCGATCACCGGCACCGGGTGGGTGACGATGGCCTGCAGGAGCTCCTCGAACCGGCGGCCGTAGTCGAACTCGCCGGGGCCGGAGCGCATGACCGCCAGCTCCGCGAAGTCGGCGCCGGCGCAGAAGTCCGGGCCGGCCCCCGCCAGGACGACCACGCGGGTCTCGTGGTCGGCCGCGAGCCCGCCGAGCCCCTCGACCAGCTCCTCGATCATCTCCACCGACACCGCGTTGCGCTGGTCGGGCCGGGACACCGTGACCCGGGCCACCGGCCCGCCCCGCTCCACCCGGATCAACGTCGTCACTCCACCACCGCGATCACGTCGCCCTCCTGGACGACGCCGCCCTCCTGGACCCGGACCTCCCGCACGGTCCCGGCGGCGGGCGACTCGACGGGGATCTCCATCTTCATGGACTCCAGGATCACCAGCGGATCGCCCTCGACGACCGGGTCGCCCGGCGCCACGACCACCTTCCACACGTTGGCGACCATGTCGGCCAGCACGTCCACGCTCATCCCAGGACCGCGGTGCGGTCCGGCTCGGCGGGGAGCGACAGCAGCTCGCGCGCCCGCACCGGATCGGCCACCTCGCGGCCCTGCAGGCGCACGATCGTGGCTGCGGCCTCCACCAGGTCGCCGTTCGAGGACGCCATCTGGCCGGCTGGCAGGTAGAAGTTGTCCTCGAACCCGACGCGCACGTTCCCCCCCAGCGCGGCCGAGGCCGCGACCATCGTCCACTGCTCGCGGCTGACGGCGATGACGCCCCACGTCGAGCCGTCCGGGACGACCGACGACATGTGGGCGAGGTTTCGGGCCGTGGCCTGGATGCCCCCCACCACGCCGTGGATCAGCGAGAACTGGACCGGCGGCGTGATCACGCCCATGTCGACGAGCGGCGCCGCCGACTCGACGTGGCCGACGTCGAAGCACTCGCACTCCGGCTTCACCCCGGCGTCGTTCATCGCCCGGAGCAGGAACACGATGTCGTCGAAATGGTTCTCGAACACGAAGTTGAACACGAACCCCTTCCGCTTCCCGGAGTACTTCGCGTAGTTCATCGAGCCCATGTTCAGCGCGCCGATCTCGGGCCGGAGGCCGGTGATGTGGCCGACGCGCTCCGCCATGGGGAGGCCGACCCAACCCGTCGAATAGTTGACGATGATGTCCGGCGTCTCGGCTAGGATGGCCTGGGTGATGGCCCGGTAGTGCTCCGGTTTCACGGTCGGGGTTCCGTTCGGCTCGCGGGCGTGGATGTGCACCATCGAGGCGCCGGCATCGCGGGCCCGGCGGACCTCCTTCGCGTACTCCTCGGGCGTGTACGGGATGCCATCGCACTGCTGCTTGTTGGCGACCGCGCCGGAGACGGCGCAGGTGATGATGCACGCGTCGGTCATGTGCGGGTCCTCGCCTGAGTGGTGTCCGGAGGGTATCGCACGTACCGTCGGGGCGGCCGCCCGGGGTCAGCGCCGGAGTCCGGCGAGCGCCTCGAGGACCTCGTCGTTCGGCGGGTTGTCGGCGACGTCGCGGTTCCGGTGGGCGTAGCGGATCACCCCCGTGCGGTCGACCACGAAGACGCCGGGCATCTGCCGGTAGTCGTCGCCGGACAGCTTCGCCGCCTCGACGTCCTTCCGCAGGAGCGCCCGCGCGTACCGCAGCAGGAGCTGGGGGCCGGAGAGCTGACGGTTCGTCCCCCGTTCCAGACCGTAGGCCCGGTAGGCGTCCTGGGTGGGGTCCGACAGGCACTCGAACGGGACGTGGCGTTCGTCGCAGAACAGATGCGCCCGCGTGTGCGGCCCCAGACCGATCAGCGCGATCGAGGCGCCCGCCTCCTCGAACCGATCCCGGTCGTCGCGCAACTGCACGACGTGCTCCTGGCAGAACGTTCAGCCGAAGTGCCGGAGGAACACGGCCACGAGCGGCCGCCGGCGCCACCGCGCAGACAGCCGCACCTGACGCCCGCTCCGGTTCACGAGCACCGCGTCGGGGGCCGGATCGCCCACGCCCGGTCGCTTCGCCATCACGTCAGGATACGGGCAGGCGTCAGCGAGCTTCTTCGAGCACGGCCTCCGCCGGCGCATCCACGGCTGCCCGGCGACTGGGCGCCAGGCGGGTGAGCACGAGTCCCGCCACGACCAGCAGGCCGCCGGCGACCTGCTCGGGGTGGATGGACTCGCCCAGGAACAGGACCGCGAGGACCGCCGCCACCACCGGCACCGCGAAGGCGTAGGGCGTCGTGCGGGCGATGCCCCGGCGGTGGATCGCCCAATTCCACAGGGCGTACGCGAGGTACACGGGCCCGACGGCGGCGAACACCAGGATCAGCCACGTCGTGACCGGCACCGAGCCCCAGTCCTGGTGGATCGCGGCCGGCAGGCCGACCAGCGCGGTCAACCCGCCGCCGATCGCCAGCGAATAGGCCATCAGCTCCCGCGCCGGGTACCGCTTCGACAGCGGCTGGTTGATGACGCCGTACGCGCCGAACGCCGCGGCGGCGCCCAGCGAGAGCAGGTCGCCCCACGTCGCCGATCCCAGCGCTGTCCACGCCTTCAGGAACACGGCGACGCCGAGGAAGGCGACCACGATCCCGGCGAGCTGGCGGCGGGTCGGCCGCTCCCGCCCGAGCAGCCACGCGAAGAGCACCGAGAACAGGGGATGGGTCGACACGAGGATCGCCGATGCGACCGCGGTGGTCCGGTCCAGGCCGAGGACGAACAGCATCTGGTAGGCGAAGAAACCGCTCAGCCCGGACGCCGCGAGGAGGGGCAGGTCGGCCCGCCGGAACCGGACGCGGGACCGGAGGAACAGCAGCGCGGCCCCCGAGATCAGCACCATGCCGGCGAACCGCACGGCCGTGAACGCGACGGGGTCGACGTGGCGCCACGCCACCTTGAACGTCGAGAACGTCAAGGCCCACAACAGGACGACCGTGACCAGGGCGGCGTCGACCAGTCCGTGGGATTCGCCTCGTGTCCGCGGCATCTCCATCTCAATGTAAAACGCGCGGCCGCCCGTTCCCGTGAGATGCGCGGACTCCCCCGGAGCCCCGGCATGACATCCTTCGAGGACGTGCGACGGTTCGTGGCGAGGTGGCCGGCGATCGTGGTGCTGGCTGCGGTGATCGGTGGCGCCATCGCGTGGCGGGCGCTGCATCCCGGAACGCATCCGGAGCGCTTCGGCGTCAAGGTCGTGCACTTCGCGGTGCACAGCAAGCTGGTGGGCCGGACGCTGACGCAGGTCGGCGTCGAGCCGCCCCCGCTCCCGGGCGGCGCGCGGAGACCGCTTCTCGTGTTCCTCCACGGACGGGGCGGAAGCCCCGATGGAATGCTCTCCGACCAGCTGTACGCCGCGCTCCGAGCGGCCGGCGACGACGCGCCCGACGTCGTCGCGGCGGACGGCGACGACGCGAGCTACTTCCATGACCGCAGGACCGGGAAGTGGGGGACCTACGTGGTTTCGGAGGTGATCCCCCAGGCGGCACGAGTGCTCCACGCCGACCCACGGCGCGTGGCGATCGGCGGGGTATCGATGGGCGGCTTCGGCGCCCTGGACATCGCGCGGCTGCACCCCCGGCGGTTCTGCGCCGTCGGCGGCCACTCTGCGGCGATGTGGGAGACGGGCGGTCAGACCCCCGAGGGGGCTTTCGACGACGCCGAGGACTTCGCCCGGCACGACGTGATCGGTTCGGCCCGCAGGTCCAACCCCTATGGCCCGACCCCCGTGTGGCTGGACGTCGGTGACGGCGACCCCTTCCTGCACGCAGACACGCTCTTCGCGTCGGAGCTTCGCCGTCGCGGGGCCGACGTCACGTTCCACGTCTGGCCCGGCGGTCACGGCACGAGCTACTGGTGGTCGCACATCGACGAGTACGTGCGGTTCTACGCCAGCGCCCTGGCGAGATGCTGAGCGGACCTCGTCATCGGTCATCTGTCAGGCCGGTGGCGACCAGTCTGCTCGCCGGCCGAAGAACGCCAGGTAGCGGGTCTGGAGGTCGGCGTCCTCTGGGAACTCGACGTCGGGCCCGAGCTCGCCGACGGCCCGGAGCCGATCCTCCAACGGGCGGAACCCCGCCAGCGCGACCTCCATGCACTCGACATCCAACACGACTTCGACGCCGATCCCTCTCGCCAGGTCCCAGTTGTGGACCACGAGATCGTTCATGCGCTCGAAGCAGTACTCGCTTGCCGGGGCCGGGCCCCGGGAGAGCTGCACGATCCGGTCTCCGCCATCGGCGAACGCCTCGCTCGACTCCTCGATGGACCGCAGCGTGACGGCGACGGGGTCGTCGCCGAGCACGTCGCCTTCCAGCGTGGGCGCAACCTCGGCCAGGCCCTTCCCCCCCACGAGCGGCGCGACCCACAGGTTGCTCCAGGCGATGTGATGCAGGAGATCGCGGACGTCCCACTCGTCGCACGGCGTCGGCCGGTGCCACTCGGCTTCCGCGACCCGCCGGACCGTCTCGGCGAGCGACTCGCCGGCCCTCCGGTGCAGCTCGTGCGTCTCCGCCATTTCCCGGGTCCTCCGCGGGGCTCGCGGGACGGTACGCCGGGACCGGCTCGGCGGTCAACGCGCCCCCTCCGGGCTCCTGGAGAACTTCGGCGGCGTGGCGTAAACGGATCGCCGCGAGCAGGCTTGGTAGGAGTGAGCGCTCATGGCTGACAGGTCCGCGTTCGAGGGCTTCTACCGGGAGCATGTGTCCCGGGTGATCCGCGCGTGCCGGCTGGTGTTGGTGGATCGGGAAGAGGCCGAGGACGTCGCCGCCGAGGCCTTCGCGCGGCTGTGGTCGAGGTGGGGCGCGATCAAGGACGACGACCACGCCGGGGGGTTCGTGTTCAAGACGGCGATGCGGCTTTGCACCAGGCACGCGAAGCGGCGAGGGCGAGCGCGGATCGGCGGCCTCGACCCGCCCGTCCAGGACGACATCGCGCGGTCGCTGGGGCGCGACGAGATCGGGCGGGCCCTGGCGACACTGTCGGTCCGCCAGCGCCAGTCGGTGGTGCTGCGGGACTGGGCCGGATTCGGGACGGCGGAGGTGGCGCGGATGTTGGGCACTCGGGAGGCCACGATCCGTGTGCACCTCCACCGGGCGCGAGCCCGGCTCCGGGAAGCGCTCGGTGCCGACGAGGAGGAGAACACGAGATGAACGAGGACGTTCGAGACCAGCGCGTCCGGGACGCGCTCGAGAGTGCCGCCGGCCGCGGCGAGCCGCCCGAAGATCGCCTGCTGGAACAGGTCCTGCGCCGCGGACGGGTGCGCGCGACTGAGCGGTGGGTCGCGATCGTCGCCGCCGTCGCCGTCTTCGTCGGCGGAGTGACGTGGGCCGGCCTGGCCATCACCGGGCATCACCACGGGCCGATCCCCGCCGCGGAGGCCCTCGCGGCCCGCACCTCCGACCCGGTCGTGGGGCTGTCGATGCAGTATCCGGCCTCGTGGCATGTCCAGCGATTCCGGAACGTGTGCATGATCGATGTCGCCGGGACCATGGTCGCGAACGTCCCCGACCCATACCGGAACCCAGCAACGCCCTCGGGGTGCCGCTGGCCTCCCGGGATGGGTCGCCTGCCGGCGACCGCGGTCGTGGTCGAGTTCGACCGCTACTTCGGCGGGCCGCAGGTGGAGCCGAGCGGGTCCACCACCACGCCGGACACGACATTTCCGCTCTCGCTGTCGCTGTTCGGTCACCGGCTGCCCGGCCCCAAACGGACGCGCTACTCCCTCCAGCCCGTGACGCTGCGCGGTGACCATCGCTATCAGGTGAACGTGTGGATCGGGCGGCAGGCCTCGGCGGCGGACCGCGCGCTGGCCGCCCAGGTGGTGTCCTCGATCGCTCCGGCGCTGTGCCCGGAGCCCTCACCCGGCCTGTACGACCCCGGGATCGACCCGGCCTCCGGCCCGGCCGGATCCACCATCACGGTCTCCGGCGAGGTGCCCACGGTGAACGAGGAGGGGTCCTACACCGGGCCGAGCGGGATCATCGCCGTGTGGTGGAACGCCGATTCAGCGCACTACGCGGACCTCCTCACGGGCGGGCGCCTCGACGACCTGCTGGCCGGCCGGACGCCTGCGCCCGGGCCGGGGGACGCGGTGTTCCTCGGGATGCAGAACGTCGACGGCCGGTGCAGCTACGCCCTCGATCTCACGGTCCCGGCCGGCACGCCGCCGGGGACGTACGACCTCACGGTGGTTCAGGCCGGCGAAGGCAGCGCATCCGCCCTCCGCGGGATCCCGTTCACCGTCACCCCATGAGTGCGGGGATCCGCGCGTCCCTGCCCGCGGGGGAGCAGCACGTTGCGTCCGCCTGCTCGGCCGGGAGCGGCTGCTCACGCGCTTCGGCGGGTGACCCCCGGCGGGTGCCCGCCGGACTCGACGGGTAAACACTCGCCATGCGTGCGCTGTGCGTCGACGCGGACGGAGGGTGGTCCGACACCGAGGACCTGGAGGCCGCGGCCGGGGCCTGCCAGCGGGACGGACGACTCACGTGGCTCGAGGTGGACGTCGCCACCGGCCAGGACGAGGCGCGGGAGGTGGCGCGACGGTTCGAGCTCGATCCCCTCGCCGTGGAGGATGCCCTCAGCGCACGCCAGCGGCCCAAGCTCGAGACGTACGACACACACCGGTTCGTCGTGCTGTACCAGCTCGACGAGGTCGACGAGCAGCTCGAGGGCCGCCAGATCGCGGTGTTCGCCGGGGAGAAATTCATCCTGCTGCAGCACGACGGCGCGGGCCGACTGGTGGACGAGGCGCGCCAGCGCCTGCAGAAGGTGGACACGCGGGAGGTGGACGTCGAGCGCGCGCTCCACGCCCTGATCGACGCGGTGGTCGACGACTACGAGCACACTGCGGGGAGGCTCGACGACGACGTCGAGGACCTCGAGGCCCAGGCCCTTCGGGTGTCCCGCCACGGCCAAAGGCAGCCGGCCCGAACCGCCGAGTCGCTCCCCAGCCAGCCGATGCTGTACTCGATCAAGCAACAGGTGTCGATGCTCCGCCGCTACGCCATGCCCCTCGCCGGCGTGGTCGAGATCCTCCAGCAGGAGGAGGAGTCCCGCGACGACGGCGACGACGGCGACGGCGGTGGCGAGGACGACCGGACCGACCTTTTGTTCCGTGACGTGCACGACCACGTGCTGCGGCTCGGAGCGCAGGTCCGCAGCGTCGACGACCTGGCCTCCGCGGTAATCGACCTCACGCGAAGCCTCCAGGCCGACCTGCTGAACGAGGTCAACAAGAAGCTGTCGGCGTGGGCGGCCATCATCGCGATCCCCACCCTCATCGCCAGCATCTACGGCACGAACTACCGCCTGTGGCCGCCGCCCGAGTTGAGGACGTGGGGGTTCGTCGGCGTGGTGCTGATCATGGCCGGGGCCGGCGCGATGTTGTGGGTGTTCTTCAAGCGCAAGCGCTGGATCTGACCGGAAGGGGACTCCGCCGGCCGGTGCTCAGTGGCCGTCGCCCTCGGTGTGGTGTTCGAGTTCCTTGGTGAACGAGGTGCCGGTCGGATGCTCGCTCCACTCCCCGTCCTCGAGCAGCGCGGACCCACCGGCCCCCAGCACCGTCCACTCCTTCCCGTCGCCCACCACCCCGGTGTTCTCGTCGATGGCGAGCAGCCGGCAGTCCGACGGGACCGAGCTGACGATCATCGCCCGGAGGCCCGGGATGTAGACGTCCAGCGCGTCCCAGTGTGGCCCGAAGTACGTCTTCGGGAACATCCCGAGCGCGGGACGCCAGAAGTGCGCGCTGGTCGGATCGTTCGACGTGCTGTCGGGGGCAACGTCGCCCAGGCAGGCGATGCCGGCGCTGCATCCCCCGTAGGCCAGCCCGCGGTCGAGCCCGCGGAGCACCGCCGTCCAGAACGGCGTGCCGGTCAGCGTGGCAGAGAGATGGGCCGGGTTCCCGCCCGAGAAGAACACGACCGCCGCGTCCGCGACCTTCGCGGCCAGGTCGTCGCGCTCCGCGTCGGCGCGGGTCTTCAGCGGGACGATCTCGGCCGGGACGTCGAGCGACCGGTAATGGTCGAGCCCGAGGTTCCCCCACCGCATGAACACGGCGTCGCCCTCGGGGGCGCTCGCCGTGGGCAGGATCAGCACCCCGGTGCCCGTGGCCCGCTCCAGGAGCCACGCGTCGACCTCCGCGGTCCACGGGAGGAACTCCCCGGAGCCGAGCAGCGCGAACAGGCTCACCGCAGCGACTCCGGCCGCAGTTCCTGGTCGAGCTTCGCGCCGATCTCGGCGGTGACGTCGACCACCGCGTCCATGTCCTCGGCCTCCGTCCGGAAGTTCACCAGGCAGGACCGCAGCACGAACCGCCCGTCGAGCACCGCGTTCGAGTAGTAGACGCGGCCGTCGAGCTGAACCTCGGTCATGACCCGCTCGTTCAACCGGTCGAGATAGGGCTCCCGCTCAGCCGTCGGCTCGGCCGCGAGGTCGGGCGGCACGTACCGGAAGCAGGTGATCGACAGCCCCACCGGGCAGGCCAGCTCGAAGTCCTCGCGCGCCTCGATCACCGCGCCCAGGTACCGGGCCAGCGCGGCGTCGTGCGAGATTCGTTCGCCGTAGGCCCGTCTGCCGTGGGCCAGCAGCGACAACCACACCTTGAGCGACTGGAACCCCCGGCTGAACTGGGGGCCCAACATCGCGAGGTCGAGGCCGTGCCGCGTGCGCTCCTTGTCCTCGTGCACGTACGACGGCGCTGCGCCGAACGAGTCGACCAGCCAGAACAGGTCGCGGACGATCACGCAGCCGCCGGAATGTTGGGTGTACAGCCACTTGTGCGGGTCGAAAGCGATCGAGTGGGCGCGTTCGATGCCCGCGAACAGCGGCCGGAGGTCGTCCGCCAGGACGGCCGGCCCGCCGTAGGCGGCGTCGACGTGCAGCCACAGCCCCTCCCGCTCGCAGACCTCGGCGATCTCCGGGAGGGGATCGATGGCGCCGGTCGCCACGGTGCCGGCCGTGGCCACGACCGCGATCGGCCGCACCCCGGCCGCCCGGTCCCGGGCGATCGCGCCTTCCAGGGCGTCGACGCGCATCCGCAGTTCCCCGTCGACCGCCACCTTCCGCACGGCGTCCATGCCCAGCCCCAGCATGTCCGCGGCCCGGTCCGTGACGACGTGCACCTCCTCCGAGGCGTACATGGCGAACGGCCCTCCTGCCCCCACGCCCGCCTGGCGCACGCCCAGCCCCCCCTGGCGGTCCCGGGCCACCTTGAGCGCGACGAAGTTCGCCATCGCGCCGCCCGATACGAGCAGCCCGCCGGCTCCGGCCGGCAGGCCGAACTGCTCCGCGAACCACCGTGTGAGGTGCAGCTCGATCTCCGTGGCCGCGGGCGCGAGACGCCACCCGCCCACGTTCTGGTTCAGCCCCGCGGCCAGGAGGTCGGCCGCCACCCCGGGCGCCGTCCCCGCGCCGCTGATGTACCCCAGGAACCTGGGATGCCCGGGGTACATCGACCACCGGAACGTGACCTCGCGCAGGTAGCCGAGCAGCTCGTCCTCCGACATCGGTTCCTCGGGGACCGGCACGGCGACGGCGCCGCGCACCTCCGCCTCACCCTGCCCGTCCGGAAGGGCTACAGGGAGGTCCGGGAGCCGCTCGAGGAGCTCCGTCCACAGGTCGAGGGCGCCCTCGGCGAAGCGGCGGGCCCGGGCTGGCTCCCAGTCCAGGTCGCGCAGCGGCGGCGGGCGGTCGAGGGGCTCGTTCACCTTGCCTCGGCCAGGCGGAACGTCTCGGCCCGATGGGCCCGCCGGAAGAAG
This sequence comes from Actinomycetota bacterium, assembly GCA_045805265.1. Taxonomy (GTDB): domain Bacteria; phylum Actinomycetota; class UBA4738; order UBA4738; family JACQTL01; genus JBJMLO01. The sequence continues at coordinate 26,337 of JBJMLO010000007.1, read as the reverse complement.
TCGCGGCCGAACGCTTCCATCATGCCCTCGACCTGGCTCTCGTGGGCGTCGATGGCCCGGAGCTTCTGTTCGAGCTCGTCGGGGGACAGCTGGTACACGATCGCCATCTCCTCGAGCGGCGCGACCGGCGGCGTGTCGGGCGACATGAACACGTTGAACCGGTTCATCACCGGGACGAACTCCGCCGCCCACTCCGGCGTCATGGCCGCGTAGTAGAGCTTCGCGCCCGGCTTCGCCGCCCGCCGGAACGCCTCGGTGGTCCACGCGCATGTGGCCTTGTGGTCGGGGTGGTCGGTCATACCGTCGGGCCCGAACGAGAGCACGGTGTCGGGGTCGACCTCCCGGAGGATCGCCTCGACCCTCCCCACGCCCTCCTCGGAGTCCACGCCGCCGCACGTGCCGTCGTGGTAGTCGAGCCACCGGTGCTCGGTGACGCCGAGAACGTCCAGCGAGGCCAGCATCTCCGCCTCCCGGACCTTCCCCAGGGTCGCCGTGGGCCACCGTTCCTCGTCCCAGGAGCCCTCCTCGCCGCGCGTCGCCGTCACGCACGCGACGCGCCGGCCGTCCCGCACCCCCCGGGCCATCAGCCCGGCGGCGAGGTACGTCTCGTCGTCGGGATGCGCCCACACGCCGAGGATGGTCCCCAGGTCACCGCCGTCGGTCACGTGGTCCGGCATGCCGTCGCTCCTCCCTATGTCCCGATCATCGTTGGTCGGCGGAGTCGGCTGCAATCCTCGCAGGCCGTGTCTCATTCCTCGAGCAGCCGCTCGATCACCCCGCGGACCTCCTCGGGGGTGAACTCCAGCGACGCGTCGCCCGTCTCGAGCTCGACCCGCTGGGCCCGGGGCGCGCCCGTCGGCGAGAATCGGCCCCAGGTCCAGAGCCCTTCCTCTCGCGCCATTCGCAGGGCGGCGGACCGGAGGGCCTCGGCCGGGCGGTACAACACGAGGTGCATCATCGTCGTGTGTGGCGGGTCGGGGACGATATCGACGCCCGGCAGCCCCCGCAGTGCGCCGGCAATGGCGAGTGCATGCCGCCGGTATTCGGCGATCCGCGGGAGCCGCGTCCGCAGGACGTTCAGCGCCGAGCCCGCGTTCGGCCACATCCCGTAGAGGGTGCCGCCGTGCCGGCGCCGCCACTCCCGGACCTCTGCCACGACGTCCTCGGGGCCCGCGACGCATGAGCCGGGCAGCCCGCCGAGCTGCTTGTAGAACGAGACGTAGACCGTGTCGAAGAGCTCGGCGATCTCGGGGAGCGAACGCGCGTAGAACGGCCCGCATCCCCACAGGCGGGCGCCGTCCATGTGCACCGCGGCGCCGCGGGCCCGCGCCCACTCGACCTGCGCGACGAGGTCGTCCCAGACCGGGAGCTGTCCGCCGAGGTCCCGCTGGGGCAGCTCGAGTAGCAACGCGGCGGGTGCTTCGGCGACGGACCCGAGGTCGTCGACCGAGATCAGCCGCTCGAACTCCCCGACCGGCCGGCCGTGCAGGCCGTGGAGGCGCTCGTACCCCCGTTCCTCGTGGTGATCGAGGTGGCAGTGCGGATGAAACAGCACGGTCCGGCGACCTCGGCGGTCGGCGTGGACGCGCAGGGTGCTCTGCTGGCCCATCGTGCCGCTCGGCAGGAAGACGGCGGACGGCTTCCCGAGCAGCGAGGCCACCTCGGCCTCGAGCTCCGCGACGACTCCGCCCTCGCCGTACTGGTCGGCGTCCGTGTCATCGGGAACCTCCGCCAGGTAGGAGGCCGCAGTCCTGTTGCCGTGCCACGCCACGAACCGCGTGCAGGAACGTCGGAGCGCGCGTTCGTCCTCCGGCGTGAGCTCGTCCGCGTCGTCGTCGGTCATGACCTCGAGTCTCCCGTCGCTGTGTTCCCGGAGCGCTCCGGCAGGAGGTACACGCGGTTCCGGCAGACCTCCGCGAACCCCATCCGCCGGTACACCCCGGAGCCGAGCTCCGACGCGCCGAGCACGACGACCTCGTAGCCCCGGTCCCGCCCCTGGGCGACGGCCGCAGCCGTCATCGCGGCCCCGATCCCCCGCCGCCGGACGTCGGGAGCGGTCGCCACGTTGTAGATGCCGGCCACGCCCCCGCCCACCATCAGCCCCGACGAGGCCACCGGGCGCCCCTCGAGGAACCCGGCCCACCGGACCCATCGTGCGTCCTCCCCGTACCCGACGGCGGCTGCCAGCGAGGTCATCGCCAGTTGCTCCGACCCCCGCATCGAGAACCCCGCCGTCATCCCGGCGAGCCATGCCTGGTGCGTGGACTCCCCGGTGACCCGCACGATCTCCAGCCCCCGGACTGCCGGCGGCCAGCTCAGCCGGTCGATCGAGGCCGCCATCCACGGCATGGCCTCGTCGAATCCCCACCCGTTCGACTCGAGCTCGCGGGCCACGTCGCGCGGCCTGGTGAGCGGGGACAGCCACCACAGGGCCGGGACGTCGTGCTCCCGGAAGGCCGTGGTGCTCTCGCGAACCGCCCCGGGCACCTCCTCCGGCCGCAGCCGCATCCGGTGCACGCCGTTGGCGAACGCCACCTTCACGCCGGGATTGATCGTCCGGACGAACCCGGGGTTGTCGGCGACGATGCCGTCCTGGACCTCGGTCCACCGGATCGCCAGCTCCCACTGGTGCCGGTCGACCGCCTCGACCAGCCCCTGGGTCCCGGCGTCCCCGGGAACGACGTCCCCGCTCAGACCGGCAGCACCCCGTGCTTGCGCCAGGGGCGCTCGACCGTCTTCGTGGCGCCGATCTCCAGGCCCCGGACGATCGCCGCGCGGGTGTCCTGGGGCTCGATGAGATCGTCCAGGAACGACCAGCCCGCCGCGATGTACGCGTTGATCTGTTCGCGGACGGTGTTCACCATCTGGTTCCGCATGGCGTCCTGGTGCTCCCGGTCCCCCGCCGCTTCGATCTGGCGGCGGAAGATGATGTTCACGGCTCCCTCGGGGCCCATCACGCTGATCTCGGCGGTCGGCCACCCCACGATGTAGTCGGGCTCGTACGCGCGCCCGTTCATCACGTAGTAGCCAGCGCCGTACCCCTTGCGCAGCACGACCGTGACCTTGGGCACCGTCGCCTCGGCGACCGCGAACAGCATCTTCGCGCCGTGGCGGATGATCCCCTGTTTCTCCACCGCCGAGCCGACCAGGAAGCCCGGGCAGTCCATGAGGAACACCAGCGGGATGCCGAACGCGTCGCACAGCCACACGAACCGCGCGGCCTTGTCGGCGGCGTTCACGTCCAGGGCGCCGCCCAGGAACATCGGCTGGTTCGCCACGATGCCGGCCGGCCGTCCCCCGAACCGCGCGAACCCCGTGACCAGGTTCCGGGCCCAGTCCGGCTTCATCGCGAAGAAGTCGCCGTCGTCGGCGATCTCCGTGACCACCTTCCGCATGTCATAGGCCCGGCGGGGATTGGCCGGGACGATGTCCAGCAGCGCCTCGCAGGCCCGGTCCACCGGGTCCGAGGGTTCGACGACGGGCGGCGCATCCCGGTTGTTCGAGGGGAAGTAGCCGAGGTACTTCCGCACTACCGCCAGGCATTCCCGGTCGTCGGCGACCTCGAGGTCGGCCACGCCGCTCACCTTGCAGTGGACGGACGAGCCGCCCATCTCCTCGGCGGTGACGTCCTCCCCCACCGCCGCCCTCACCAGGTGCGGACCGCCGAGCGCCATGTTCGACGTGCCCTTGACCATCGGCACGAAGTCGGCGAGCCCCGGGATGTACGCGGTCCCGGCCGCCCCGGGACCCATCATCGCGGCGACCTGGGGCACGACGCCGGACATCACGACCTGCTCGCGGAACAGGTCGCCGGTCCGGGCGAACATCGACCCCGCCGCCTCCTGGATCCGCGCGCCGGCGGAGTCCACGAGCCACACGATGGGGATCCGCTCCCGCAGCGCCAGCTCGCGCATCCGGGAGGCCTTCAGCTCGCCGACCATCCCCATGGATCCGGCCATCACGGTGAAGTCGTAGGCGATCACGCAGGCCCGGCGCCCGTCGATGCGTCCGACACCGGTAACGACGCCGTCGGCCGGGGTGAGCTTCCCCTGCATCTGGGGATTCGACGACTGGTGGTGGGCCAGTAGGGAGAACTCGGCGAAGGACCCTTCGTCGAAGAGCAGGTCGAGGCGCTCCCGGACCGTGAGCTTGCCCGCCTCGTGCTGGCGCTCGATCCGCTCGGCCCCCCCCATCTCCCGGAACTTCGCGCGCCGCTCGGCCAGCCGCTCCGCGTGTCCCCGCAGGTCGGGTCCCTCGTAGGTCAGCTGCGGAGCGGGAGAGGGTTCGGCGGCGGGCGCGTCGGGGACGGGCTGCGATACGGGCGCGTCGGTGTCGCCCATGGCGGAGGACCTCCTCGGGGCCCTTCGCCGGGACTCGATCCCGATGCCTACCCGGGCCCGCTCGCGCCCAAGCTTAGCTCCGGCGTCGAGACGCCGATCGATCAGCGGAGGGAGCCGAGCGGGGCGATCGCCCGAACCGGCTGACCGGTCGCGGCGGCGATCACGTCGAAGTCACGGTCGTAATGGCAGACGGCCATGCCGGCGGTCTCGGCCGCCGCCGCCACGAGCAGGTCCGGGATCTTCAGCTGCCGGTGGTGCAGGGGCCCCCGGGCCGCGAGGATCGCGAAGACCTCCAGCGCGCGCGACCACACGTTCTCGTCGATCGGAACGGAGCCGAGGGCGTCGAGCTCATCCCGAAGCGCCTGGAATTCGTTGCCGTCGCGCGCCGTCCACAGGAGCTCCATCCGCACCAGGTCGCAGATCGCGATCTCGCCGGAGGCCACCAGCTCGTCGAACCCGGCCCGGACCACGGAGTCCTTCGACCGATTGGTCCAGGCGCTCGTGTCCGCGAGCTCGGTCATCGAGCCCGGCCGCGACCACCCGACCTCGGCGCGGACGGTCGCGGCTGGCGGGGCCGGCGCAGCGCATCGAGGCGTTGACCCGAGAGCTCACTGAAGTCCCGGCTCACCAGCTGCGCCAGCCGGTTCCTCCTGACCGCTTCGTCCAGCGCCTGGTGGACGGTCTGGGTGATCCCCGACGTTCCCAGAGCCTCCGCCGCCCGGCGGACCAGGTCCTGGTCGAGATTGATGGATGTACGCCTGATCATCGTGCGCCAGTATATATCTTCGGCGTCATATGCGGCATACGCTGTGCCTCGCTCCGTGCGTATGACCCTCAGCGGCCCTTCCATTGAGGGGGCCGCTTCTGGAGGAACGCGCTGACGCCCTCGGCGACGTCCTCGGACTCGAGGTTCACCGTGAGCATCGAGTGGAGGTAGGCGAGCGCGTCGTCGAACGACATGTCCTGCGAGCGGTAGAACGAGCGCTTGCCGAGCGAGAGGATCAGCGGGCTCTTGCCGGCCAGGTCGGCCACCAACTCCTCGGCCGCCGCGTCCAGCTGTGTGCGGGGAACGACCCGGTTCACCATCCCCCACCGCGCGGCCTCCCCGGCGCTCACCCGGCGGCCCGTGAGCATCATCTCCAGGGCGATCTTCCGGGGGACGTTGCGCTGGATCACCGCGCTGATCATGTACGGCCACAGGCCGAGGTTGATCTCCGGCGTCCCGAGCTCTGCGTCGTCGGCGGCCACGACCAGATCGCATGCCAGCATCAGGCCGAACCCGCCGGCGAGCGCGTGGCCGTTCACCCTCGCCAGGACCGGCTTGGGGCACTCGTGCAGCTCCTCCAAGAGCAGTGGCAGGTGCCTGCGGGCCTCGTGCTGCGCGACGCGAGACGCCTCCCCCGACATGCCGCCGAGGTCCCCGCCTGCGCAGAACGCCCGGTCCCCCGCCCCGGTCACGACGACGACACGAGCCGACTCGTCGGCGCCCACACGCTCGATCGCGGCCCGCAGCCCGGTCACGACCTCCGGGGAGAGCGCGTTGCGCTGCTCCTCGCGATCGATGATCACCCAGGCGGCTGCCCCGCGGACCTCGTACCGGACCTCGCCCGCCACGGCCGAACCCTACTTCCCGAGCAGCCCCGTGTCGTACTCGCCGGAGCGAAACCGCTCGTCGCGGAGCACGCCGAGGATGGCCGGGATGTTGGTCTTGATGCCCTCGATGTGGAGGCCCTCGATGACCGCGAGCGGAGCGTTCGGGAAGTCCCCGTCGTGGGCGATGAACTTGCCCACCAGCGGGTCGTAGAACATCGGGACCTCGTCGCCCTCGTCGTAGCCGAAATCGAACCGCCACTGACGCCACTCCCACCGATGATCGAAGGCGAGCCGGGTGATCCGTCCGGGCGACGGGAGGAACGTCCGGGGGTCCTCGGCGTAGATTCGAGCCTCGATCGCGTAACCGTTGCGCGGCGGCGTGACCTCGAAGGACAGCCCGTGGCCGCTCGCCACGCGGAGTTGCTCCTCCACCAGGTCGATGTGGGTCGTGACCTCCGTGATCGGATGCTCGACCTGCAGGCGCGCATTCACCTCGAGCAGGAAGAACTCCCGCTCCGGCGTGAGCACGCACTCGACGGTGCCGGCGCCCCGGTAGCCGATCTCGCGCATCGACTCGACAGCGGCGTTGCACATGCGGTGGCGGAGCGTGCGATCGAGCGCACGAGAGGGAGTTTCCTCGATGACCTTCTGGTGGCGGCGCTGGACCGAGCACTCCCGCTCGTAGAGATGGAGCGTCCGCTCATCGTCGGCCATGACCTGGACCTCGACGTGGCGGGCGTGGTCCACGTATCGCTCGAGGAACACGGCCGGGTCGGCGAAGAACCGAGCGCCCCGGGCGGACGCGGTCTCGACGGCCCTCGCCAGTTCCTCCGGATCCCTGGCCACGCCCATCCCGATCCCGCCGCCGCCCATCACGGCCTTCACCATCAGCGGGAACCCCACGTCGTCCACCGCGTCCAGGGCCTCGGCCGGCTCGATGAAGGGGCCGGCCGCTGGCAGCACCGGGAAACCCGTCCTGGCGAACGCGTCCCGGCACGCGACCTTGTCGCCGGTGAGCTCCAGGACGTCCGGCGACGGCCCGACCCACGCCAGGCCCGCATCGATCACGGCCTGGGCGAACTTCGGCGACTCGGACAGGAACCCGTACCCGGGGTGCACGGCCTCGGCTCCGGACCGGAGCGCTGCCTCCACGATCGCCGCGGGATTGAGGTAGGAGGCCGGGGCCGGCGACTCGCCGATCCGCTCCGCCGCGTCGGCCTCGCGGACGTGTTTCGCGCCGACGTCCGCATCGCTGTACACGGCCACCGCCCGGATCCCCAGGCGCCGGAGGGTTCGGATGATCCGGCAGGCGATCTCCCCTCGGTTCGCCACGAGCACCGACGCGAACATGGGCCGGAAGGATAGATGCAGACGGCGCGACATCCTGCCGCCGGGGTTGCCTGAGTGCTCTCTGGGTGGCTCTTCTGCTGAGCGAGCCTCGCCCCAGGCACGGATGCTCGACCGGAGCTGGAGGCGACGAGCGGGGGCGCTACGACTTGCGGGAGGCCAGCCGCTTGCCCCGGTAGTTGGGGAACACGACCTCGGTGTGCTGCCAGCAGTGCTCCGAGGCGTTGTAGATCGAGAGCTTGGTCGTGCACCCCGGGGCCGCGCAGATCCGGCCCGATCCGGTGGGCCGGTTGGGCGGGGGCAGATGTCCGGGGCGTGTTCCCTTCATGCGTCCTCCTCGAGGTTCCACCGGACATTCGACGCATGCGGGCCCCGGGTTCGCTCGGACGGGGGTGGGTGCCACGAGATCGCAACATCGTCCCCGCACAGATGACGCAGGCGTCTGAACGACCTGCAGGGACGAGCGGGGGAAGCCTGTCCTCAGGCCGACGTCGGCCCGCGCTCCTCCTCGATCACCATCCGAACCCTGAGGAACAGTGATTCCGGCATGGCATGGGCGCCCCCGCACTTGCGGGCCACGATCTCCCGCAGCCGCTGCTGGAAGTCTGCCCGCTTCGCGCAGGGGCTGCAGGTGGCGAGGTGCCGCTCGATGGACGCCCGGCGGTCGCCCGGCAGCTCGAGGTCGAGGTACGCCTCGACCTCCCTCAGCACCTCGTCGCAGTCAATCCCTGACAAGTCCACGCTCCCGCACCTTCTCCCACAACAGCTTCTCCAGGGATTTCCTTCCGCGGTGCAGCCGCGACATCACGGTCCCGATCGGGATTCCCAGGATCTCGGCGATCTCCTTGTACGAGAACCCCTCCACGTCCGCCAGCAGCACGGCCATGCGAAACGCCTCGGGGAGCGCGTCGAGGGCGCCCTGGACGTCCTCGTCGGGCATGTGCTCGAGCACCTGGGCCTCGGCCGATGCGGTCTCGCCCGACCCGTCGGTGTCCCGCAGCCGGTCGTACAGGTACCAGTCCGGGATCTCCTCCTCGAGGACGGTCACGGGCTGGCGCTGGCGCTTGCGGTACGCGTTGATGAACGTGTTCGTGAGGATCCGGTACATCCACGCCTTGAGGTTGGTGCCCTCGGTGAACCCGCCGAACCCCCGGTAGGCCCGGAGGTAGGCCTCCTGCACGAGGTCCTCCGCGTCGGCCGGATTCCGGGTCAGGCGGAGGGCGGCCGAGTACAGCTGGGGCATGAGCGGCATGGCGTCGCGCTCGAACCGGGCACGGCGCTGCTCCTCGGTCTCTCCGGGCGCTCCCTTGGTGCCCGCAACCCTGCGCTCAGCCTGACTGGTCAACGACCTCCACTCCGTCCAGTCCCGTCGCTCCACTGTACTCCGGGGGGGTGACGGCGGACGTCTGGGTCCTGCCCGCCCCGTCCGTGGCGCGCACGAGGATCGCGACCGTCCCCGGTCTCGGGATGAAGCGGTACCGCCACTGGCGCCAGGTGAACTCCGAGAGCGCGGTCCGGACCTCCGCGTCGGTGAACGACCGGCCGCCGTCCACGCTCACCTCCACCCTGGAGATCCCCCGGTCGCCCGCGAACGCGATGCCGGCAACGGTGACTGGACCGCCGACGGTCCCCGGCCGCGGCGAGTCGATCCTGGACATGGTCTTGACCACGGCCTCCTTGATCCATCCCCGCTGCTCCCAGTAGCCCCGGAACGGCCGGTCCACGACCTCGACCGAGCCCAGCCACTTGGGCTGTTTCATGCCGTAGTACCCGGGGACCAGGATCCGCGCCGGGAACCCGTGAGCCCGGGGGAGCATGGTCCCGTTCATCCCGAAGGCGATCAGCGTGGTGGGTCGCATGGCGTCCTCGAGGGGAATGGAGTCGCTGAACCCGTCCACCGACCGCGAGACCACCTCGAGGGCGCCCGGCTGGACGCCGGCGCGGCGCAGGAGGTGGGGAAGCGGGACGCCGGTCCACTTTGCCGTGGAGATGAGGTCCCCACCGATCTTGTTGCTGATGCACTCGAGCGTCATGTACTGCTCGACCGCGGGCATGGCCGTGAGCTGACGGTACGTCAGCCGGAACGGCCGATCCACCAGACCCCCGATCTCGAGGCGCCAGGTGTCGGGGTCCACGTCCGGAGGGAACAGCTCCTCGTTCACTGTGTAGAAACGGCCGTTCGGAGTGATCTCCGGGGAGAGGGCTCCTGCGCTGGTCAGACGGGCGAACGACGCGTCCCCGGGTGCCTCGCTGGGGATCGGTGCCGGCGACACGGGGCCGCGCACGGTCAGCTTCGTGTTCCCGGGGTCGGGGCGCCGGAACACCGCCCGGCCGACGTTGGCCCATCCCAGCAGGAACCCCGCCCCGCCGACCCACATCGCGCGGACGACCTCCCGGCGCGCGACGTCCACGTCGCCGTCCGCCGGCCCCAGCGCGACCCGCCGGAACGCCAGGACGCCCACCCACACCGCCGCGCCGAAGATCGGCAGCAGGGCCAGGGCGTACGGGAACCGGCCCACGTCTCCGGTCGAGGGCCGGAACGTCACCGCGGCCACGACGTACAGCGGCGCGGCCAGCACGACGGCCGCCGCCTCCGTACGGCCCCCGAGGGCCCGCCGGAGCCGAGGCAGGAACAGCCCGAGCAGCGTGGCGACCACCAGGAACCCGACGCCGGCGCCGATCACCGCCGCCGGGCGGGCGGCGTGCTGGAGGTTCGTGATGAAGAACGCGTCGAGCCCACCGGGCGCGCCCCGGATCACGGCCTGGGCCACGGCGACCGGCGGGAACGGGATCGACGGCACGACCGTGTGCACCGCCGCCGCGATCCCGAGCGCCGCGCCCGCGCTGGCCAGACCGGCCACGGCCCCGGCCCCCGGCCCCGCCGTCTGCTCGCTTCGCGCCTCGTTCGTCCCGCTCACCTGTCCCACCCTACGGCCCGTCCATGGGGAATACAGGTCGGTCCGCCCCGCTCCGTCCACGTTACGGCGGGACCCCCGGAAGTTCGACCCCCCTGTGGGAAGATGGATCGTCGATGGCGGACAACGAGAACAGGAACCGGCAGCGCAGGGGCGGGCTCCCCGGATTCGACACGGGTGGCTCCGGCGGCAGCGGCAACCCCCAGCAGGACAAGGCGCGGCGCTCCCGCCTGATCATCACGGTCGTCGTGCTCGCCTTCCTGGCGTGGATCTTCTTCTCGAGCCTCCGCGCGAGCGGCCAGCGCGTCGCCTACTCCGAGTTCCTGCAGGACGTGAAGCAGGGGCCGACCGTGATCACCAACGTCGTGGTCGGCGAGACCTCGGTGTCGGGGACGGTCCATGGCGCGGGCGGCACGCACACCGTGACCGCCGAGCGGCCGCCCGGAGACGACAACGGGCAGCTCCAGCGCCTGCTCACCGACAACGGCATCAAGTTCACCGGGAGCAACCCCAGCGGGCTGGTGGGGTTCGTTACCCAGCTCGTGCTCATGGTGGTGCTGTTCGGCCTCCTGTACTTCTTCCTGTTCCGGCGGATGGGCGCGGCGGGGGCCAACGCGCTGAACCTCGGCCGGAACAAGGTCCGGATCTACGACCGCAAGGAGATGAAGACCACCTTTTCCGACGTGGCCGGCGTGGACGAGGCGGTCGAGGAACTCAAGGAGATCGTCGATTTCCTGAAGAACCCAAAGAAGTACCAGCGGCTGGGCGGGCGGATCCCCAAGGGCGTGCTGCTGCTGGGGCCCCCGGGGTGCGGCAAGACGCTGCTGTCTCGGGCCGTCGCCGGCGAGGCCAACGTTCCGTTCTTCTTCATGTCCGGCTCGGAGTTCGTGGAGATGTTCGTCGGCCTCGGCGCCGCCCGGGTGCGCGAACTGTTCCAGCAGGCCAAGGACCGGGCGCCCGCGCTGGTGTTCCTCGACGAGATCGACACCATCGGCAAGGGGCGGGGGGGCGGGCTGAGCGGCTCGTTCGGCGGCCACGACGAGCGCGAGCAGACCCTCAACCAGCTCCTGGTGGAGATGGACGGGTTCGACTCCCAGCGCGGCGTGATCATCATGGCCGCGACGAACCGCCACGACGTGCTGGACCCCGCGCTGGTCCGCCCTGGGCGATTCGACCGGCAGGTCGTGGTGGACCGCCCGGACCTCCGCGGCCGCGAGAACATCCTCAAGGTCCACGCGCGGGGCGTCGCGCTGGACCCGAAGGTCGACCTCCGGGTCATCGCGGCGAGAACGCCGGGGTTCACGGGCGCCGACCTGGCCAACGTGGTGAACGAGGCCGCGCTGCTGGCTGCCCGGCGCGAGAAGAACTCGGTCGAGATCGTCGAGCTGGAGGAGGCCATCGACCGGGTGGTGGCCGGCCTCGAGCGGAAGAGCCGGGTTATCGGCGAGCGCGAGCGCGAGATCGTGGCCGTCCACGAGATGGGCCACGCGCTGGTGGCGCTCACCGTGCCCACCGCGGACCCGGTGCACCGCGTGTCGATCATCCCCCGCGGCGCGGCGGCGCTCGGCATGACCATGCAGCGCCCCCTGGAGGACCGCTACCTGCTGACGGAGCCGGAGTTGGCCGACCGGCTGGCCATTCTCCTGGGCGGCCGGACCGCGGAGGAGATCGCGTTCAAGCAGATCTCCACGGGCGCGGCCGACGATCTCAAGCGCGCCACCGACATCGCCCGGGCGATGGTGGTGGAGTACGGGATGAGCGAGCGGATCGGGCCCCAGGCCTATGGCAACGACGGGTTCCGGGGAGACGGCGGGATGATGTTCCCGCAGGGTCCGCCCCAGTTCTCGGGGTCGCTGGCCGACACCGTCGACAAGGAGGTCGCCCGGCTGATCGGCGAAGCCCACCGGCGGGCGACGGAGATCCTCGAGGAGCGCCGCGAGGTGCTCGACCGGCTGTCGAAGCTGCTGATGGCCCGGGAGGTCATCGAGGGCGCCGACCTCGATGGGTACGTCGACGGGACGAAGCCCATCCCCGAGCCGGAGGAGATCGGGCGGAACGGCCGCGACGCGCCGACCGAGGAGCTCACCGGCCCCTCGATCACCGCATCACCGAGCGAATAGCGGGGCGTCCGGTTCTCCTCGAGGCCGGGTTGCAGCGCAGTCAGCGGCGTCGCGACACGCAGAGGTCGAAGCGGTCCCGGAAGCGGTCCAGGAACCGGTAGAAGTTCCTCCTCGACAGGCGCTCCCGGTCGGCCGGCGGCGTGTTCGTCCAGGCCCGGTGCTCGTGCCGCCGCGCGGGCACGTCGACGACCACGGCACGCAGCCCGGTGTCGCGGATGCGGAAGGACAGCTCGATGTCCGCCGCGCGGTAGAACCGGAACGTCCGGTCGAACCCTCCGGCGGCCTCGACGACCTCGCGGCGGAAGGCCATGAGGTAGCCCTCGATCGCATCCACCTCGGGCCCGCTCGACTCGCGGAAGTCGCGGAGGTCGTCCGTGACGACGCCGAACGGGCCGGCCACTCCAACGGTGGGGTCGCGCAGCGCCTCGCCGAGGGGCGAGAGGACGTCGCCCTCGGGTTCCACGGACCCATCGATCACGACCACGACCCGACCCGTGGCCCTCGACAGCGCGGCGTTGCGGGCGGCCGCCCAGCCCTGGTCGGGGCCGACCGACACGACGTCGGCGCCGGGAGGCCACGTTCCGGCGGGCGCGGCGACCGTCTCGGCGATCACGTGTCCGATCGACGCGCCCGGATGGTGGCGGTCGAACGCCGCGATCCCCCGCGCGACGTCCTGCGGCCACTCCTCCGCGAGCCAGTGCACGGAGAATTCGTGCTGCGGGGTCTCGGTGGCCCCTGGCAGCGGGCGGAGCTCGTACCCGCCGCCGGGGCCGTCCACGGCCTCGTACCCGAGGGCCCGGATCCGGTCCCGCAGCTCGTCGGCCGTCTCGAAGTCGCGGGCGGCACGCCGCCCGGCGCGCTCCTCGGCCAGGCGGCGGACCTCCTCGGGAGCCTCACCCACGGCCGCGCCTCCGCTTATCGTTCTTCGGCGCGCGCGGGCGCGTCCGCGGGGTGGGTGACTGGGGCGTCGCCGTCCAGCCGCCCGTACGAGCCGCCGTGGAAGACGAGCGGCGGGGCGTCGCCGGGCTCGGCCCGCAGGACATGCCCCAGGAAGATCGTGTGGTCGCCGCCGGTCAGCGCCTCCTCGACCCGGGCCTCCACCCACGCCGACGCGCCCTCCAGCAGCGGCAGCCCGTCCGGGCCCAGCCGGTGCGCCACGCCGTCGTACTTGTCGTCGCGCTTCTGCGCGAAGCGCACGGCGAGCCCGGCCTGCCCGGACGACAGGACGCTCACGGAGAACTCCCCCGCCGCCTCGATGCACGCGCGGGTGTTCGAGGAGCGGTCGACGCACACCAGGACCAGGGGCGGCTCGAGCGACACCGACGTGAAGGCGTTCACCGTCAAGCCGCAGACCCCCGACGGGACGTGGCGCGTCCCCACCACCGTCACCCCGGTCGGGTACCGCGACAGGACCCGCCGCAGGCGGAGTGGATCGACGCCCATCGAACCAAGTCTACGAACCGCGGCCGCCGCGCTCGGAGTTGATCGGGGCGAACGTCTCCAGGAGCAGCCCGTACGAAGCCCGGAGGCGATCGGGGTCCGGCCCCACCCAGGCGCTTCCCAGGATGACGCGGTCGGCGACGCCCTCGAACGAGCGCAGCCGCGCACGTACCTCGTCCGGTGTCCCGGCCACGCCGAGGTGCTCGACGAGGGGCTGTGCGATGTCGGCCATCGCGGCCAGGTCGCCTTGCGCGAAGGCCTTGCGGAGCGGACCGACGCGGTCCTCCAGGCCGTGCAGGGCGAGCACCGGCGCGTACGTCCTGGTCGTCGCGTAGAACCCCAGCTGGATGGCGGCCTCCCGCCGGGCCCGCTCGCCGTCGGGATCGACCTGGACGACGAGGTTCGTCGTGACGTTCACCTCGGCCGGGTTGCACCCGGCGTCGCGGGCGCCGCGCTCGATGGCGGGCCGGAGGACCTCCGCGACATACCGCGGGCTGGTCATGGGATGCCCGGAGACGCCGTCGGCCACCCGGCCGGCCGCCTCGGCCATGCGCTCGTTCACCGCGGCCAGGTAGATCGGGACGCGCCCGGGCGCCGGGTCCGCGCCGGGGAACGGCGGCATCGTGATCGAGTAGAACCGGCCCCGGTGGTCCGGTTTCGCGCCGCCGAAGGAGCCGAGCACGGCGCGGACGGCCTCCACGTACTCCGCCATCTTCGGCGCTGGGTGCTCGAAGGCCACGCCGAACCGTTCCTCGTTCACCCGCTTCACCTGGGACCCCAGGCCCAGGACGAACCGGCCCCCGCTGAGCTCCGCGAGGTCCCGGGCGGTCATCTCGGTGATGGCCGGGCTCCGCGGGAACGCCAGGGCCACCGCGGTCCCCACGGTGATCCGGCGGGTGGCCTGCGCCGCCACCGCGGCCTGGACGTACGCGGTTCGGGCGGTCTCCGCCACCCACACGCTCTCGAATCCCGCGTCCTCGGCCTCCCGGGCCAGGGCGGGGAGCGACGCCAGATCGCCGCCGATCACGATTCCCAGGTCCATCGACGCAGGGTACCGGGGTCGTCCTGGGGGCGCCGGGTTGGCAACACGGCCCCCGGTGGGTAGGAATGGGCGGATGCTCACCCGAGATCGGGTCCTCGCGGGCCGCTACCGGATCGAGGGCGAGGTCGGGCACGGGGGCATGGCCCGGGTGTACCGGGCCACCGACACCGTCCTGGGGCGGACCGTGGCGGTGAAGGTCCTCGACGCCGGCCACGCCTCCGACCCCGCCTTCGTCGACCGGTTCCGGCGCGAGGCCCGCGCCGCCGCCAGGCTCAACCACCCGAACGTCGTGTCCGTGTACGACTCGGGCTCCGACGGCCCGGTGCACTTCATCGTGATGGAGTTCGTCGAGGGGCGGACGCTCGCGGAGGTCATGGCACAGGAGGGGCCGCTCGCACCCGAGCGGGCCGCCGAGATCGCGCGGAGCGTCGCCGAGGCCCTCTCGATCGCCCACGGGGAGGGCCTGGTCCACCGGGACGTGAAGCCCGGGAACGTGATGATCACGCCGCGGGGCCAGGTCAAGGTCATGGACTTCGGGATCGCCCGGGTGACCACGGCCCATACGATCACCCAGACGTCCACGGTGTTCGGGACCGCCTCCTATCTCGCGCCGGAGCAGGCCCAGGGGCTCCAGGTCGACGGCAGGGCGGACGTCTACGCGCTGGGCGTGGTGCTGTACGAGATGCTGGCCGGGCGGGTGCCGTTCGTCGCGGATTCCGCCGTGGCCGTGGCGTCGAAGCACGTGATGGAGCAGCCGGATCCGCCCTCGAGGTGGCGGCGGGGCGCCCCTCCGGCGCTCGAGGCGATCGCCATGCGGGCGCTGGCCAAGGATCCCGCCGACCGGTTCCAGGGGGCGGCCGAGATGGCCGGCGCGCTCGCCGCGTTCGGCGCCGGAGACCCCACGACCGCCCAGGCTGCTCCGGCGGCCACCGCTCCGCTGGCCCGCACCGACGTGCTCCCCCCGGCCACCCGCCGCCACGCCGCGCCACGCCGCTCGCGGTGGTGGATCGCCGCCCTGGTGATCCTGATCCTGGCGGCGCTGGTGGCGCTGGTCCTCCCCTCGCTGGTCGGCGGGAAGGGAGCGGGCCGCACCCACGGGCGGCATTCCGGGAATCCGACCCACCGGGCCAGCGTTCGTCCCTCGCCGACCCCGCCGGCCACGTCCGCGCCGGGCACGACACCGCCGCCCTCACCGACTCCCGCGATCAGCACGGTGAACGACGCGGTCGCCGCCCTGTCCTCGACCGTGCAGCAGGCCGAGGCCTCGGGAGCCATCGACAAGGGGACGGCCAACGACGTGCAGAAGGGCGTCGACGGCGCGCTGCACAAGTACGGCGACGGCAACCTGGACGACGCGATCAAGGCAATCCAGGACACGCAGGACAAGGTGTCCCAGGCGGTCGACCACCAGAAGGCCACCGCGGCCGCGGCCGCGGCGATCAACTCGGGACTGGACGGCCTCGCCGCCGCGATGCAGGGATCACCCCCGCCGCCGGAGGGCGACGACCATGGCGGTCCCGGGCACGACTGAGGCTACGTCGCGGCTCCGGCCTTCGTGACCGCGCGGAGGCGGGCGGCCACGACCTCGAGCAGCTTCATGGCGATCGAGGGGTGCTCGGTGAGGATTCCCCGGAACACCCAGGCCGTGACCCCCAGCAGCCGGATCGGCGTGGTCGCGGTGACGGTCGCCGTGCGGGGGCCCCGGTCCAGCAGCGAGATCTCACCGAAGAAGTCGCCCGCCTTGAGCTTCGCCAGGCCCTTGCCGCCACGGCTGACCCTGGCCTCGCCCTCGAGCACGAGGAAGAAGCCGATGCCGCGGTCGCCCTCGCGCGCGATGACATGGCCGGCCTGGTGCTCCACCTGCTTGCCGGCGCGCACGATGGACTGGAGCTCGCGCTGGGACAGGCCTGAGAACAGGGGAACCTTCCCGAGCTGCTCGGTTTCGTCTCGGTTGCTCACCTGGCCCTCCCTCGGTCTTCTTCGCAGCGCCGGCCCGGCGGGCCGGTCGGGCGATTCTAGCCGACCTGCTCCCCCGGATCGGAGCGGGGGCCCATCCCCACCGGACGGGCGCCCCAAACCGTTTCTCCTTGAACGCTTCGGGAATCCCTGAGAGTGAGCGCCCGGAAAGGACGGAGCCCAGATGACGCTCCTGTGGATCATCATCATCGCCCTGGCGATCATCGGGGTGATCGCGCTGCTCGGACGAGGCCGGTTCGGAGGCGCCCGGCGCCTCTGAGCGTCGGACCCTGCCAACCCGAACGCAGCGATCGCGCAGGCCGGGGGGGCGATCACCGCGTATACGTGCCCTCCGGGTCGAGATCTTCCCGGATCAACCTGAGCTCCTCGGCCGTGGGGGGCGGGGTCTCCGCCAGGTCGTCGGCCACCCGGAGGTCCCACGACGTGTGCTCCCTCGCCTCGTCGACCGTGTTCCCCGGATGGGTCGTGGCCAGCACCATCTCGCCGCTCCCCCGGTCGAACCGGTAGGTCCCCAGGCCGGTGACCACCGCCGAGGGCCCCTCGCCGAGCCAGTGGCGCGGCCGCCGCCCTCCCCCGAACCCCGGGCTGGTCCGGAAGTCGATCCGCTCCACGAACGAGCGGCGCGACTGCGGCATGATCACGAACACCTTCCTCGCGTTGATCGCGATCTCGCACGCGCCGCCGGAGCCGGGCAGGCGCACCCTGGGCCTCGCGTAGTCGCCGATCACCGTCGTGTTGACGTTCCCGAACCGGTCGATCTGCGAGGCGCCCAGGAACCCGACATCCACCAGCCCCCGCTGGAGGTAGAAGGCGAACAGCTCGAACATGCTGGTGATCGCCAGCGCGCCCGTCGCCAGCGTCGGGTCGCCGATCGAAAGCGGCAGCCGGGCCGGCTCGGCGCCGAACACGCCGGCCTCGTAGACGAGCTGCAGCCCCGGTGCCACCGTCCGCTTGGCCAGGTTGCACGCGATGTTCGGAGGGCCGACGCCCACGAAGCACACGCGCTCGCCGGCCAGCAGTCGAGCCGACGCCACGATCATCATCTCGGTGGCCGTGAAGGCCTGCTGAGCGGTGCTCACCGCTCGCGCTCCACGCGCTCCTGGACCTCCCGGAGGCGCTCGGCGAGGACCTCGAGCAGGTGCACGGCGACGCTGGGGTTCTTGATGAGGAACGGCTTGAAGTACATGGTCTCGATGACCATGGCCTCGACCGGCTCCGCCGCCGTCACGGTGGCCGAGCGCGGCTTCCGGGCCAGCAGGCCCATCTCGCCGGTGAAGTCTCCCGGTCCCAGGGTGTGACGCTTCCCGCCGGCCTCGACGGTGGCGGTCCCCGACAGCAGGACGTACAGCCCGCCGGTGTCCTCGTCCTTGTTGACGATGGCTTCGCCCGGCTGGAACGACCGGCGCCGCCCGATCTCGGAGATCCGCTGCAGGTCCTCCGGCGTGAGGTCCTCGAAGAACCGGACCCGACGCAGCGGGTCGACCTCGACCTCCTCCGGCAGATCGTCCATGACCCTCCTCCCGAGATGCGCTTCGGCCGCCGATCCTAGCCGGAGGGGAAGACCTTCGGCCCGAGGTCGCGCTCAGTCGGGCCGTTCGCAGTGCCGATGCAATGGATGTCCTCTGGGAGAGGAAACAGCTTGGACTGGGAAGCAGGGCACGGACCCTTCCGCTCGATGGTGGACGGGCTTCCGGTGGTCACCTACGTGGAAGAGGTGGCCCCCGATCCCGCGTGGCCACCCCGGGTCGTGTACGTGAACTCCTACGCACGATCCCTCCTCGGGTTCCGGCCCGAGGAGTGGCTGGCAGGCTCCGGCTTCCGGTGGGGTCATACCGCCCCGACCGATCGGGAGCGGGTCGCGCGACTCTACGACGCAACGGTGAAGACCGGGCTCCCCTTCCGTGCGGAGTACCGCATGACCGCCAGTGGCGGGCGTGAGGTGTGGGTCCTCGACCGAGCCGCTCCCGCGGTGAACGACGGCGGCCCGCTCCTGGTCTACGGGGTACTGCTCGACGTCACGGAGGGCAGGCGAGCGGAGGACGAGCGACGGGAGCGCCAGGACCGGCTGCTCCACGAGCGCGAGCGCCAGTTCCAACACCTGTTCCAGGCGTCACCCGACGCGGTCTTGCTGATCGACCCCGACGACCCCTCGGTGTCCTGGCCGATCGTCGACTGCAACGAAGCGGCCTGTCGCATGAACGGCTACACGCGGGAGGAGCTCGTCGGGAGGTCCGTCGACATGCTCAACGTCAGCCCCGGGTCACCCGAAGAGCGCGCCAGGTACCTCGAGCGCCTCCGTCGGGACCGCGTGATCTCCGTGGAGGCTGAACACCGCTACAAGGGAGGCCGAATCTTTCCCGTCGAGGTCTCCACTTCCTTGATCACCTTCGAGGGACGCGAGCTCGTGCTCGGCATCGATCGCGACATCACGGAGCGCAAGCGAACGGAGCACGTGCTCCGGCGGGCCCTCGAGTCCGAACGGGAGACCGGCGCACGACTCCGCGATCTGGACCTCATGAAGAACGCGTTCGTCTCGGCGGTGTCGCACGACCTCCGCACGCCCCTCACCACTGTCCTCGGCAGCGCCCTGACCCTGGAGCGGCTGCGACCGACGTTGTCCGTGGACGACCAGGATCACCTGATCCGCGCGATCTCGTCGAACGCCCAGCGGCTGCAACGCATGCTGACCGACCTCCTGGATCTCGACCGCCTGACCCGGGGTGCCCTGGAGCCCGTCCGGTCTCCCACGGACCTCCCCGCCCTGGTCCGGCGGGTGGTCGAGGACTCGGGGATCCTCGAGGACCACGTCGTGCACCTCGACGTGGACCCGATGGTGCTCCAGCTCGACTCGCCGAAGGTGGAACGGATCGTGGACAACCTCTTGATGAACGCCCGGCGGCACACCCTCCCAGGGACGGACGTGTGGGTTGCGGCACATCCGGTCGAGGAGGGTGTCCTCCTGCTCGTCGAGGACGCCGGCCCCGGCGTGCCCGCGGAGAGCCGCGGCGTGATCTTCGAGCCGTTCCATCAGGTTGGCCAGCCGGACCCGAATTCGTCCGGAGTGGGGATCGGACTTTCCCTGGTGACGAAGTTCGCCGAGTTGCACGGAGGCCGGGCCTGGGTGGAGCACCGGCAGGGAGGCGGAGCCTCGTTCAGGGTATTCCTGCCGACTGCGGATCGATCCGAAGCACCAGCACAGCCGGGCGAGCCCGCGAGGGCCTGAGCGCGTTCGATCCGACATCGTCGAACGGCTCGCGGTACGCGCCTTTCGGGGTGGACCGCCGGGCGGTCTGAGATCGTGTGCGGATGGCCGGGAGGAAGGAGGAGGTCCTCGAGCTCGACGGCGTCGAGGTGACCGTCACCAATCCGGACAAGGTGTTCTTCCCCCAGGCGGGCCACACGAAGCTCGACCTGGTGCGGTACTACGTGGCCGTGGCCGACGGCGCGCTGCGGGGCGTGGACGGGCGGCCCATGGCCCTGAAGCGGTACGTGCACGGCGCCGAGGGTGAGTTCTTCTTCCAGAAGCGTGCGCCGGAGTCGAGGCCGCCGTGGATCGAGACGGTCGAGCTCGCGTTCCCTTCGGGACGGACGGCGCACGAGGTCGTGGTGCGCACCGCGGCCCAGCTGGCGTGGGTAGTCAACCTCGGGTGCATCGACCTCAACCCCCACCCGGTGCGCGCGGACGACCTCGACCATCCCGACGAGCTGCGGGTCGACCTCGACCCCGTGCCGGGCATCGAGTGGCCGCAGATCCTCGACGTCGCCCTGGTGGCCCGGGAGGTGATGGAGGACTTCGGCCTGGTGGCCTGGCCGAAGACGTCGGGCTCGCGGGGGTTCCACGTGTACGCCCGCGTGGAGCCGCGGTGGACGTTCCCGGAGGTCCGCCGGGCGGCGCTGGCCGTGGCCAGGGAGGTCGAGCGGCGGGCTCCCGACCTCGCGACCAGCAAGTGGTGGAAGGAGGAGCGCCACGGCGTGTTCCTCGACTACAACCAGAACGCGAAGGACCGGACCGTGGCGTCGGCGTTCTCGGTGCGGCCCGTGCCGGATGCCCGGGTGTCGGCCACGCTGGCCTGGGACGAGGTGCCCGGGTGCGATCCCGCCGAGTTCACGGTGGCGACGGTCCCCGGGCGGTTCGCGTCGATCGGGGACCCGTGGGCCGGGATCGACGGGTCGGCCGGGTCGCTCGAGGCGCTGTTGGAGCTGTCCGAGGAACACGAACGCGCGGGGTTCGGGGACGCGCCGTGGCCGCCCCAGTTCCCCAAGCAGCCCGGAGAGCCCCGCAGGGTCCAGCCCTCGAAGCGCCGCGCGGGCGGCGAGTCCGACCGGACCCGCGAGGGGTTCGTGCCGCCGCCCGCGCCCGGGAAGTCGGCCGGCCCGACCGGCCGCCGGCGGACCAGCAAGCCGCTCGTCGAGGTGGCCCGGGCAGCGACACAGGCGGAGGCGAACGCGGGCCTCGACCGGTGGAAGGAGCGCCACGCCGACGTGGTGGAGTTCCTGGAGCCGGCCGACGTCCTGGTCGACTCGATGCGCGGCCGCAGCACCACCTGGTGGCGGATCCGGCTGAACCTGGAGCACGTCCCCGGGGACCGCCGCCCGGAGCAGGAACCGCTGGAGGTCGACTACGACCCCTGGGAGGGATACACGGGCCCCAGGCCGCCGCGGCGACCCTAGCGGCCGGCTCGAGTCAGCCGGCCGACACCTCGTCTCGGGATGGGAGACGGAAGATCTCGAAGAACCGGCGGGCATCCCGTTTCCGGCCCTCGACCCGCACCCGGCCGGACGCGATGGCCGCATCGATGCCGACCGAGCCCATGAGCAGCTCGGCGAACACCTCGTGAGCGGCCTCCAGCGTCACGTGAGGCTCGGATGGCGCCGTGTCGGGGGACGAGACCCGCCCTCCGCTTACGGCGACTTACGGCGACGACCAGGGGCAGATCGCCGAAACGAACCTCGCGCCTTCCCGCGCGCAACTCGAGGCTCGCGGGAACCGACGGTGAACCGACGCGTGAACCGACGCGCGAGGAGGCCGTGCGCGCGTCGTCCTCGACTCCATCGACTCCACTCGGCCGACAGAGCTCTGAGTAACCAACCGGGCGATCGATTCCCGGCTCGCCCGGGGTCTGATGATCTGCCGCTGAGTCAGTCCGCCTCGGCTCCCGGCAAGTTGGGTATGTCCGTACGAAGGAGGGCAGCCATGCTGCTCGAGCTGGGGAGATCTCCGGATGAGGGGCGTCGCCGAGGCCGCCCACGAGCGAGGGGCCCGAGCGAAAGGATGACGAGGAACGGACCGAGGAGCAGGAAGGTGATGATCGAGAGGAACGGCGTCGGACCACGCGTTCATGTGAGCGCGAGCATCGCTTCGTCCGCCCATATCGTCGGCAACGTGCAGGTCGGCGCGCGGGCATACGTGGACCATGGGGTCACCATCGAGAGCGGCGGCCCGCTCATCGAGATCGCGGAGGAGGCCGTGCTGTTCGCCGGAGCCGTGGTGCGCTCCGTGGGAGGACTCGGCCGGCCGCCGTTCCCCGTCCGGATCGGGCCGCGGACGCTCGTCTCCCCGCAGTGCGTCCTCACGGGATGCGAGGTCGGAGCCAACTGCTACGTGGCCACGGGCGCGATCCTGCTCCAGGGCGCGGTGGTGGGCGATCACGTGCGGATCGGGGCGGGGGCGATCGTCCACGCGACCACCGTGCTTCCCGATCGCGCACGAGTGGGGATTCGCCACCTCGCGGTGCCGGTCCAGGACGGATTCCTCAGCACTCCCGACGTGGAGCAGGCCCGGGAGGCGGTCGCCGGCATCGACTTCTTCGACGCGGCGTTCGGAGCCGCAGACGAAGACCAGGCAGCGCTCCACGAGCAGGTGATGTCGTCCCTGCTGCAGGAGGTCCACGGGTGGCACGACGAACCGGTGACCTAGTGGCGGCAGGAGGCGAGATGGCGTCGATCCACGTATTGGCGGAGGGCTACATCCGAGACGAGGCACCGCAACGTGTCGGCTCCACGGTGAGTCTGATCCGCGACCGCGAGGCGCTCATCGTGGTGGATCCCGGGTTCGTCGCGACGCGGTCGGCCATCCTCGATCCCCTGAGGGCACTGGGCGTCGACCCGGAGCGGGTGACCGACGTCGTGCTCTCGCACCACCATCCGGATCACACGGTCAACGCGGCACTGTTCCCGAACGCTCGCATCCACGATCACTGGGCCACATATCAGGATGACCGATGGATCTCCAGGCCCGCCGAGGGGTTCGCCGTGTCCGAGGACGTGACGCTCATCGAGACGCCGGGACACACACCGCAGGACATCACGACGCTGGCGCGAACGGCGGACGGCGTGGTCGCGTTCACCCACCTGTGGTGGACGGCCGAAGGGCCCGCCGAGGACCCGTACGCCCCCGACCCTGCCCTCCTGCACCGGCACCGGGGGCGCGTGCTCGAGCTCGCCGGGCGGATCGTTCCCGGGCACGGAGGGCTGTTCGTGCCGGACGCCTCGACGCCGCGCTGACCTGGCTCGATCGTGGCAAGGGCTGCGGCCAGCCGCTCGGGCCGGCGTCCTCCGCGAGGTCGGCGAACAAGCGGATTGGGTCCGCACGCGATCGGGCGGATCCCACAGGCCGCTCGCCGGTCAGGCGACCCGCCTGCGGTCGTCGAATTCCTCTTCGAGATCCTCGATACCGCACTGAGCAGGCGGACCGGTCCGCGTCTACTTGCCGACAATCCCCTCGCGCTCTTCTTCCTCGTAGCGTCGCTCAGACACGAACTCCTTGACCAGCGTCTGGTACCCCTTCCCCCGTCGTCGAGCCCGGGGCGAGCTCGTCGAGTAGACGGAAGGCGTCTTCAGACTGATCGTCTCGACCATTGCCCAACCGCTACGGACTGGAACGTGAAGAGCATGAGGCGCGGGATTGTTCCAGTCCCGCCGGCGCCTCCCCGGACCTGCCAACCCGCCGGTCGGGTTTCTGGACCCCCTGCCAAAGAGTGGGGGGGCAAAAGTTGGCGCGGCTTCGAGAGTCTGCGAGTCAGGCGGGACTGTTTGACATGAGCGGCCCAAACATGATGCTCATCCCCGTGAACGCTGCCCAGACTCAGACCGTGCCGGATCGAGCGGAAGAAGCTACAACCAGCGCCTCCACGCCGCGGCCCGAAGACAAGGAGGAGCCAGCCACGCTGTCGTCGTACCCGCCCATCCTCACGGCGGCCTCGATGCTCTCCCGAAGGATGGCAAGTGGAGCGAGGACGAGCTCTGCGACTGGCTAACGTGATAGATACAGGGCGTGCCAGGGCCGAAGGAAGGACCCCCGGAGGGCGAGCCGTCTAGCAACGGTCAGCGCCCTGACTCCGAGTACGACCGCTTCCATGAACTGACCCGCAAACTCGTCCGCCTCCCCAAGCGCGAAGTCCAAGAGGCTGAGTCTCGCCGTAAGAAACGGACTCGCTCTTGAGAGCCCTCCTTTTTCTTCTCTCTGGGTCCGCTGTCGGCTGGGTCTTGGCCGGTGCGGTGATATGGCTCGTTCGGAGGGTTCGGAAACCACGAACGGCCGATCCAGCTTCCTGACCGATGGACAAACCGAAGCCCCGCGACCTCCCTCCTCAGGACGACCGCGACGACTGGATCGTTCGGTGGATCCGTCAGTTGGGGGCGGAGTCCCGAATCCGCTGGAAGGGTCACACCGCTTTCTTCTGGCTCCTCCTGGCCGTGCTCGCGGTGACACTGTTCAGCATCGCTGCAGCTTGGCTCATCTCGCTATTCCACTGATCCATGACCAAGGCATGAGGTACACCAAGCTCGCTGCGGCTGTACTCACGATCTTGGCAGCCTTGGGCTGCTCGGTGGTAGCCGTGGGCGACGCCATCCACTACTTGTTTGGAGCGTGTCGCCACATGGGCGGCGACCCTGTTCTGACGATCAACTGTCACAACGCCCGGTCAGAGGCCCTGACCTTTGGATTGGCGGCTGTTGTCCTAGGGGTCGCCACCTACCTCCTCCTGCGGAGCCGCTGGCGTGACCGTCAGAACGTGCCTTCCGGGACACGCCAGACGACCGGGTGAGCCAAGTAAGTCGTTACCAAAGTTTGGCCAAGGATGCTACGGTCTGTGTACACATGGCTATCGATCGAGTGGGGGTTCGAGAGCTGCGCCAGAACCTCTCCCGGTACCTACGCCGGGTCGCCCGTGGCGAACGGCTCGAGGTGACCGAGCGCGGCAAAGCCGTTGCGATGCTCGGTCCAGTCGATGAGTCGGGCTCGGCCCTCCGGAAGCTGGTGGCGTCGGGGCGGGCGACACCTCCGGAGGGCGACCTTCTGGACCTCGCCCCGCCCAAGGGACCGGTCTCCACCAAGGGCACCGATGCCCTCCGGGAGCTCCGCGAAGACCGCACGTAACGCATGGTCGGGAAGGTCCTGTACCTCGACTCCTCGGCCATCGTGAAGCTCGTCGTCCCCGAAGCGGAGACGAAGGCGCTTCGAGAGCTCCTCAAGTCATGGCCCGAGCGGGTGTCGAGCGTGGTGGCTCGCATCGAGGTGGAGCGGGTGGCGAGACGGATCGGCGGCGGAGCGGTCCGGAGGGCGCGGACCGTCCTTTCGAGGATCGCCCTCGTCGACCTCGACGAGGATGTGGTGCAGAGGGCGGCCGCACTGGAGCGGCCCGAGCTCAGGACCCTCGATGCCATCCATCTCGCGACGGCGCTCTCCCTCGGCGGGGACCTCGGGGCGCTGTGCGCCTACGACGTTCGCCTCGGCAGCGCTGCCGAGGCGAAGACCATCGAGGCGCTCGCACCCGCCTGAGCGCGGGATCTGGCACGCATTCGCATCGACTCGAGGCCTCGATTTCTCGAGGATCCTCATCGACGAACGCGCGAGATCCCCGGAATGCGGAGACGCGCTTCCAACGCGATCGTGCGCTCCGCCGGTCCGACTCCTCCCGGGGGCACAAACGAGAGCCCGGCTCGGAGGCGGTCTACCTCTTTGTCGGTCCCTGTTCGTCGAGTGCTAGCACGAGGTGTTTCGAAGAGTGCCGCTATCACGAGACGGGCCGACGGTCGCCTGATATGAGCGCAGCCTCCGGCGCTAGGTGTCGTCCACAGGGCCGGATGCTGCGCTGCTCGTTCTTTCCCCCTACCCTTGATCGACCCCGAATTCGGCCGACTCGACCGGGCTACCGACATCCCAACGCCTCACGAACGCGCGCGCCGTCCCGGCGACATGATCGATCAGCTCGCGGACCGCGAACATCTCGCGGTCTCGCCCGACCAAGGATGGCCCCCCCATCACGGGGAGATAGTCCCCCTTCCCCTACGGCCCGTCTAGAGCCCGAGTTGACTCACCCGAAATGGCCGCGAAAGCGATTCGTTGCCTCACGAGTTCATGGCCGCGAAAGTGACCTCTCCTTCCCCTGCCGCAGACCAGGGGAAGGGGTCGGTTCGTGGGCCTGTCGATGGAGGCGAGAAGAGCGGTCACCGCGGAGATGGCCACGCGGTATCGAAAGGCATCGAAGAGGGAGAAGGGGAGGCTGTTGGACCAGCTCAGCGCCCTGACCGGACTGAGCCGGCGCCAGGCCCGGCGTGCC
>JBJMLO010000006.1:0-103726 GCA_045805265.1 Actinomycetota bacterium | reverse complement strand
TTCCCGCTACGAGCGTGCCTCGGTGATCGTCAGCTCGAACAAGACCTTCTCGGCGTGGGCGGAGATCTTCGGCGATCCCGTCGCGGTAGCCGCGCTCGTCGACCGCCTGATCCACCACTCCGAAGTCATCGCGCTGAAGGGCGAGAGCTACCGGCTCAAGGGCAAGGGGAAAGGTGTGATCACGGCTCCAGCAGACGCTCAGGTGTAAAGGTTTCGGCCGGCGCTACCTGTCAAGGTTTCGGCCGGCGTTGACAAGCGGGCCCCCGGTCGCCCCGGAGCTGCTCGGATCTTGCGGGGCCCGGACCGTTCGGCTAGCGTCGGATTCCATGGGGGCGAGCTTCCAGACGCGGAATTGGCCGGTGGGCCCGGCGATGCCGTCGGCCTCGCGCGGCCGACGGCTCGCACTCGAGGAGCGACAGGACCTGCTGGCGAAGTCCGCGCTGTTCCAGGGCCTGTCGCGCCGACACCTCCGTTCGATCGCCCGGGCGACGGAGGTCTCGTTCCATCCGGCCGACTCCTCGATCGTCAGGGCGGGCGAGCAGGGGTCGACCTTCTACGCGATCGTCGAGGGCCACGCGAAGGTGGTCCGCCGGGGGCGGGCGCCCGGCAGCCTGGGACCGGGCGACTTCTTCGGGGAGATCGCGATCCTCGACCCCGGCCCCCGGACGGCGTCGGTGGTGGCCGAGACCGACACCCGCTGCCTCCAGCTGGGCACCAAGGAATTCTTCGCGGTCGTGACCAGCGAGCCCCTGCTGGCCGAGCGGATGCTGAAGGCGCTGGCCCGGTGGCTCCGCCAGGCCGAGCCGAAGGACCTGTCCTA
The DNA here is from genome assembly GCA_045805265.1 of Actinomycetota bacterium. Taxonomy (GTDB): domain Bacteria; phylum Actinomycetota; class UBA4738; order UBA4738; family JACQTL01; genus JBJMLO01. The sequence continues at coordinate 102,906 of JBJMLO010000006.1, read as the reverse complement.
GCTCCTCGCCGCTGACACCCGATGCGCCCCCTGCTGATCGGGCTGGCGATCGCGGTCGGGGTGTGGCTGGCGGTCGTCGGCGTGCTGTTCCTGTTCGGGCGGCGGTTGGCGGCGAAGGAGCTCGTGACACTGCTCCCCCACCTGATCCGGCTGTTCCGGGGCCTGGTCCGCGATCCGCGGGTGTCCCGCGGCAGCAAGGTCTGGCTGGTGGTGGGAGCGGCCTGGCTGGCGTCGCCGATCGACCTCATCCCGGAGTTCATCCCCGTGCTCGGACCGCTGGACGACGCCGTCGTCGCGGTGCTCGTGCTCCGTCACGTGATCCGCCGCGCCGGCCCGGAGGTGGTGGCCGAGCACTGGAAGGGCGACCCGGCGACCCTCCGCCGCCTGCTGCGGCTGGCCGGCGTTCGCGCGCCCCGGGCTCAGGGGGGCGACGAGGGCACGTAATCCACCCGGATGAACGCGAGCACCGAGGTGGGCGGGTCGTAGGTCACGGCGACGGCGTGATTCGGGTCCCCGGTGCGCAGCGACATCGTGACGTCCCGGCCAGGCCAGTTCGGGTCGTAGAGGTGCAGGACCAGCGCGTCGCCGTCCAGGTCGTACCCGTACGCCAGCACCTGGTGGTTCTCGCCCAACCGGAACGGATCGAGCGACTTCACCTCGACCAACCCGAGCGGCGACGGGTGTCCGGACTCGAGGTCGCCGCGGACCTTCGGCCATTCCTGCCGGATCATCCGCCACCCCCGCCCGTGCGGGATCCACCCCAGCCGGCTGAGGAAGCTCTCGCCGTCGGGCAGCACCGGGTCCATCAGCTCGAGGTATCGCAGCGGCCCCGCCGGCAGCGAGAAGCTGTCGATCAGCCGCTTGACCAGGTAGTCGTACAGCGCCCCCGACTCGGGCGCTTCCGTGTCGGGGGGCGGGGTCCGCTTCACCTCGAAGTAGTCGCGGGCCGCGAAGGCCATGCCGCCGCACAGTCCGTTGGCGGCGTCGCCGATGGGAACGGCCACCACGCCCGGAACGCCGATGTACCGCAGCGGCACGTGCGGGAAGTCGTTGGCGAACCGGAACCCCGAGCCCTGCGGGGTGAAGCCGGGGACCCTCACACTCTGCATGGCGCGCTCCTTCGAGATCCCCTCGCCGGGCATGATGCCCCGCCGCGGGCGGCCGGATCAAGTCGTCGGGAGCGACGTCGTTGCCGAGCGAGGCGAGCTGACCCGGGGACGAGTTCGAGGCCCAGAAGGGCGAGCTGCTCGGCTCCTAGAGCCAAGCTTCGCCACGCTCGCGACGTTTCGACACGGGGAAGGGGGGCGGCGCGGTGGCCGCCCCCCGCTCCCTCGTCGCGGGCCTTCAGCCCATCACCCGGTCGTGGCGCTGAAGATGTCGTTGTTGCCGAAGGTCGCCGGACAGTCGCCGAGCGGCCACGGCGCCGGGAACACCAGATGCCCCGCGTCGTGCGAATGCTGGCGCCACGTGTCCATGTCCGGGCAGTCGGACGTCCGACGTGTATCAGTCCACACACCCGCGCCAAAGGTGCGGGTGGCGATGGCGTAGACGTAGTCGCCCAGGAACTCGTTGTAGAGGATGCGTCCCTGGGACGTCCCCCGTGCGTCCCCGGTCGGCCCCTCGTACACCGGCACCCATCCGGTTGGCGCGCCACCGGCCCCGATCGGCGATTCCAACAGGACGCCCCGTTCGGGACGTGGAGCCGCGGTGGTGGTCTGGAACGGCGCCTCGTTGGACTGGTACACGACGTACGCGGTGGAGCCGTCGGGCGAGATGGCCGGGGCCGAGTACTCGGGTCGGTCGGTCGCCAGCGAGACCGGCGCCGGCGCGCTGAACGTCGCCCCACGGTTGGTGGAGTACGAGACCATCGCCTTCTCGTTGCCCGAGCCGAAGGCCCCATCCGCCCACGAGTCTATGATCTCGTTGGTGGCATCGGTCCCGCTTGGTGTGCCGTTGGCGATGTCCACGCTCGGCATCGCGGCGAGGTCGGTGCGGGCCCCGGCGATCCCGTCCTCCACACACCGGTGGGTGATCGGCTCGACGTTGAAGCACGGGTCGGTCATCGGGACGACGTCCCGCGGCGGGCGCCACGTCTGCCCCCCGTCGAGGGACTTGACGAGCGTGTGGGCGCCCTCGAGGCCCGTGTTCGAGAAGTGGGTGAAGAACACGTAGACGGCACCGTGGCTGTCCGTGCGGACGGTGCACCCGTCGAGCGTGCCGTGCTGCGAGTTACTCACCGGCGGAGCGATCTGGTGCTGCTTCCACGTGACCCCGCCGTCACTCGACACGGCGACCATGGGCTTCAACGGAAAGGCCTGTCCTCCACTGAAGCTGTGGAAATCCACGTAGCAGACGTACGCGTTCCCGAAGAACGGGCTCGAGGACGCGTTGTCGGCCCAGACCTGTTCCTTGTCGAGCCCTGCCGACCCCGAGACGTGCGGCGCGGCGAAATACGGTCTCGACCAATTGCCCTGGTCGGCGACCCGGGCCGGGGTGATGTTGTCGATGTGCGATACCGTCACGGCAAAGCTGCTGTTCTGGCCGTTGTTCTGGCCCCCGGACTGGATGCGGGTGTCCGTCAGGTTGGTGGCCAAGCTCGAGAAGTACAGCCGGTCGCCGTTGTCCCAGGAGAAGCCGTCCGGTCCCGGCGCCGGGCCGAACGCCACGCCCGTGTCGCTCCGCGACCGCAGCCCGTTCTCGTAGAAGTTCGGGATCGTGTGGATCGGCCCGGGGTGCGGAGTGCACGGCTCGACCGTGGGATTGCAGTCAGCGGCGGTGAGTCCCTGATACGTCGGTTGGACCCAGGAGTGGCCGCTGTCGAAGGAGAAGTACACGGCCGACAGCCCCACGCCGAGGTTGAACGTCCCCAGCGGGAACGAGCACGCCCCGTGCTCGGTCGATGCCATCTCCGAGCACGGCTGCATGTCGACCAGGTCGTTGGCGCCGGCCGCCAGGACGGCCGGCCGGTCCGCCGCCACCGCGAGGGAGGGCTCGTTCACCGCGTTCTGCGGGTGCATGTCCTGCGGGCTGGCCACGCTGACCAGGGCGTCAACGGCCTGGGTCTGCGCGGCCGGCATGCCGGCGAGCGCAACAGCCACGATGGCGGCGAGTACCAGGAACGCTCGTTTCATGGGGACTCCTTTGGGGATCGAGAGCTCACGTCCGCGGTTCAGGGAGTGACGGTGGGCGCTCGGGCACGGCACGGCAGGGCGAACACGGGCATCCGAGACGACCACCTCTGCAGGGCCACGCGCTCCTGTCCTCAGCGGGGCGAGTCAGGAGTGACGAGTCTTTCATGTCCTCCCGGGATGTGCGCAAACGCACTGCCCGGGGCGCTGTGGGCTCTGGGAACCCTCAGAAGTCCGCGTGCTGGCTGAACACGTCCAACGCGCTCGCGCCGTTGCCCGTGTACAGAACCTGGGCCGTCGAGTCGTTCGACGCCACGGCGATGTAGTCGCCGAGGAACGGGTTGCCGCACGTCGGCTGGGGGTCGACGAACGCCAGGCAGGCTTCGAACTGGTCGCCGTCGAAGCCCGTGGTGGTCATCGGCGTGATCCCCCAGGTCGCCCCCGAATCGTCGGTCGACGCCAGCGTCACGCAGTTCTTCGTGTCGTGCGCCGGGTCGCACGACCGGTCGTAGAACACCAAGTCCACCCGCCCGTTCGACGCCGACGACAGCCACGGGAAGAACTCCTCCTGCCCGCTCGGCTTCACCCGCACGGGGTTCGTGAAGCTCGACAGGTCGCCCGCCAGGGCGGTGTGGACGGCTTCGATGTTCGCGGCGCCCGACTTCTCGTCGGTGAAGCCCACCACGAGCTTCCCGGTGGCCTGGTCCACGGCCGGCCAGACGTCCTCGAACACCCGGTACTCGGAGTTCGGCAGCAGCCCGCCGATCGGCGCCACGATGCTCGCCGCGACGTGGTCGCGGCTCCAGCTCCTGCCGCCGTCGGTGGACTTCGCCACCATCGCCGTGTTGTTCTTCAGGCTCTTCTCGTTCGGCCCGTTGATCCAGGTCACGTACACGGCGCCGTCGGGACCCACCGCGGCGCGGGCGTCCTGGTCGAACTGGTGGCCCCGATCGGAGATGCGGATCGGGCCCTGCCACGTCGCGCCGTCGTCGTCGGAGAACGCGACGTCGATGGGCGAGCGGCCGAGGCCGCTGAACTGGGCCCAGGTCACGTACAGCCGGCCGAAGTGATGGCCCGGGCCGGTGCCCGTGTCGACGGCGATGGTCTCGTGGTCGGGGAACTGCCCGTTGCTGCCCTTCTGCGAGCCGTTCGACGTCCCGGTCGTGACCGCCACCGCCGGCAGGCGCCAGGCGTCGAGCCCGTAGCTCGAGTTCACGTCAGCGTTGGGGTCGGCCTGCGAGGGATCGAACGTCGTGGAGAGCAGCTGGATCTGGTTCCCCTTCCGGCCACCGAACGACTGGCAGATCACGTCGAACAGTCCCGATGCCGGGTTGTACGCGACGGACGGGTCGCCGGCGACGGCGAACGGGCCGGTTCCGGGAACGTCGGGGTCGTTCGTGAAGAACGTGAACCCGGGAACGAAGCTCTCCGGAGCCCACGACGCTCCGGCGTCGGTGGAGTAGGAGAACCCGCACCCATCGTTGAACTCCCAGTCGTTCCACGCCCCCGCCAGCAGCTGGCCGTCCGGGCTCATGCCGAGCGACTCCTCGTTGTTGGCGAACTGGTCGTTCGTGATGTCCAGCGGCGACGACACTGCGACCGCGGTCGGCGCGGACACCCTGACATGTGGGGCCGCTTGCCCGGCCGACCCCGAGGTCGCCACGGCAGCGGCCATGAGCAGGAACACGGCGATCGCCGCCCGGAACATCCTCATGGCACCCTCCTGTCGACGCCGGTCGTCGGGCCGCGGGCCGCTCCCGAGTCCGCAAATCGTATCGCCGATGCGTCGAAGTGGTGATCGCGGGCTGTGGGGGTCCCGCTCACTATGATGGCGGCCGTCGACGGGCGAGGAAGGGACCGGTGTGAGCGAGGGAGATCCCAGGCAGGGCGGGCGGGAACGGCTCGGCCTGCCCGAGGACGCCGAGGGCGTGCTCCCCAACCAGGTGCTGGAGCGGGCCGTGCAGCTCGGCATCATCGACGCCGGCGAGTACCGGATCCCGCCGGCGAGCATCCAGCCGGCGAGCGTCGACCTCCGCCTGGGGAAGAAGGCCTACCGGATCCGGTGCAGCTTCCTGCCGGACAACCGGCCCGTCGAGGTGAAGCTCAAGGAGTTCGTCGTCGACGAGTTGGACCTCCGCGAGGACGGGGCCGTGCTCGAGACCAACCGGCCGTACCTCATCCCGCTGCTGGAGGAGCTCGACCTCCCCCCCGACGTGCGGGGGAGGGCCAACCCGAAGAGCTCGACCGGCCGGCTGGACGTGTTCACGCGGGTCATCACGGATCAGAGCTTCCGGTTCGACGAGATCCGGGCCGGGTACCGGGGCCGGCTGTGGCTCGAGGTCGTTCCGCTGTCGTTCACGGTCCGGGTGAAACAGGGGCTCGCGCTCAACCAGCTTCGCCTGTCCATCGGCTCGACCCGGCTGAGCGACCACGAGATCGAGGAGCTCCACCGCCTCCGGCCGCTGCTGTACCGGGACTCCCGGCCCGTCCCGGACAGCGAGCTGGCCACGGCCGACGGGCTGTTCCTGGGGCTCGACCTCCGGGGAGACGACGCGGGGCGCGTGGGGTACCGGGCCAAGGACTTCGCGCCGCCCCTCGAGATGTCCCGGGTCGCCGGCTACGGATGGGAGGACTACTGGGACGCGGTCCGGCGCGAGGCGGGCGACCGGATCGTGCTCGCACCGGAGCACTTCTACCTGCTGCTGTCGGACGAGGCGGTCGAGATCCCGCCGGGATACGCGGCAGAGATGACGGCCTACGATCCCACGAGCGGGGAGCTCCGGACGCACTACGCGGGGTTCTTCGACCCGGGATTCGGGTTCGACTCGCAGGGCCGGTTCCACGGTTCCCGGGCGGCGCTCGAGGTCCGGGCGCACGACGTCCCCTTCATGATCGAGCACCGGCAGCGGGTCTGTAAGCTCACGTTCGAGCGGATGGTCGAGCCGCCGACCGTGCTCTACGGCGAGGGCATCGGCTCCGCGTACCAGCGCCAGACCGACACGCTGAGCAAGCACTTCCGCCAGCCACCCACGTCCTGAACGAGCGCCGGAGCCGGGGTGCTCAGGCGGGCAGGGCCCTGATCTCCTGGGGTGTGAGGCGTTTCGTGGACTGGTGCAGCCGGAGCCCCACCATGTTGGTCCGACCCGGCACCCACACTCCGTCGGTCAGGACCTCGACCCGCAGGCCGCCCTCGACGCTCTCCGTGACCCGCCACACCGTCTTGTCGAGCCGATAGACGCCCGACGGTTTGCGCATGGTCCTTTAAGAATACGACTCGGAGGGAAGGGCCAACCACGGGATCTGGGTGGCTGGGGCGACCGTATGGCGGCCCGGACCCCACCTCCGGCTCCACCGGGACCCCCACGGCAGGGGTTCATCTTTCCGCTCCGAAATGTCACCATGCGCCCGGATAGCGGAGGAGACGGAATCTCGATCATGGCACCGGACCCCCAGATCGGCAGGCAGCTCGGGCACTACCGGATCGTGGACGTGGTCGGGCGCGGCGGGATGGGGATTGTCTACCTCGCCGAACAGGCACAGCTCGAGCGACGGGTCGCGCTGAAGATCGTGGCGGAGGAGCTCGGCGCGGACGCCGGGTTCCGGGCCCGGTTCATCCGCGAGGCGCAGCTGGCTGCCTCCCTGGAGCACCCCAACATCATTCCGATCTACGACGCCGGGGAGGAGGGGGAGACCCTCTACCTGGCGATGCGCTACGTGCGGGGGTCCGACCTGAGCGCGCGCATCGCCGAGGGCCCGCTGGCTGCGGAACGGGCGGTCGAGCTGCTGCGGCCGATCGCGGACGCGCTGGACGTGGCCCACGCGGCCGGGCTCATCCACCGCGACATCAAGCCCGCGAACATCCTCATCGCTGGCGGGCCCCGCGAGCAGGTGTTCCTGACCGACTTCGGCTTGGCCAAACGCATGGACTCGGCCAGCCGGATCACGGTCACCGGCATGGTGGTCGGGACGCTCAGCTACCTCGCCCCCGAGCAGCTCCGCGGCGAGCGGCTCGACGGGCGGGCGGATCAGTACGCGCTGGGCTGCGTCGTGTTCGAAGCCCTGACCGGGAATCCCCCGTTCACCGGCGAGATCGAGGCGCACATCATGTTCGCCCACCTGACCGAGCCCCCGCCGGCCCCCTCGGCGACCCGGCCCGAGATCCCACCGGGCGTGGACGCCGCCGTCCAGCGGGCAATGGCCAAGAATCCGGCCGATCGATTCGCGTCGTGCTCCGACCTGATAGAGGCGATGCGCACAGCGATGCCGGCAGCGCCCTCGCAGACGCGGATGAGCGCGTGGACCCCTCCCGGCGCTCCGGTTCCTCCTCGCTTCCCTCCACCGGCCGCACCGGCTCCGGGATCGGTCGTTGCTCCGGCGGGCGCTGCCGTGCCCGTCGTGGTGTCGCCAGAGCGGCCGGAGCCGCGCCCGCAGCGGTCGCGGCGCGGTCGGACCGTGCTGATCGCGCTCGCGTCGCTCCTGCTCGTCGGGGGCGGCGTCGCGGCCGTGGTGCTGCTCGGCGGGGGGTCGCCGTCGCCGACACGGCCTCGCGGCCTCGCGATCTCATGGCAGCGCGTCACCGCGCCGGCGCTCCAGGGAGCCGGCATCCAGGAGATCCACGACGTCACCCCCGGATCTCCCACGCTGATCGCCGTCGGTACGGTTCCCGGCGCGGGCGGCACCGGAGCGAGCGCCGTGTGGACGTCCCCCGACGGTGTCCGGTGGCTCCCCGCCACTCTCGTCGGAAAGACGAAGGGGGCGCTGAACGGGGTGTGGCCCCGCCTTGCCGGCCGGACACCGCACTTGGTCGCGGTCGGCGCGCGGGGATCCGACGCGGTGTCGTGGACCTCCGAGACCGGCGACAGCTGGGTGAGCTCGGGGACCGGTCTCGGCGGGCACGGCTCGCAGGAGGCCGATGATGTGATCGGTGGTGTCACCGGCCTCCTGGCGGTGGGGACGAGCAACGGGGACGCCGCGGTGTGGAGGTCGGCCAACGCCACGGACTGGGGCCGCGTGTCGGTCCGGGCGCTGGCGCGGGCGGGTGCGCAGTCCATGTCGGGCGCCGTTCGGGTACTGCCGGGAACCTCGGTGAGCGATGGGCTGTACGCAGTCGGAACCGATCGGGGACGGATGGCCGCCTGGTACTCCGCCGAAGGGTCGAGTTGGCGGGAGCTCACGCTTCCCGCGGGAGCGAGCTTCGCCGGCGGGGCCGCCTCGGTCGCGTTCGTGCCGTCGGGGCCGAAACAGCGGACGGTGCAGCCCGCCCTCGTGGCCGTCGGGAACCGGGGGTCTCGCGCGGCCGCCTGGATCAGCACGGACGGCCAAACGTGGTCTGCCTCGTCGGCGGTCGCCGGCCGCGCAGCACATCAGACCATGAACGACGTCGTCTCCCTGGACCAGGGGCTGGTGGCAGTTGGCACCGACGGCGACGAGGGCGCGGTGTGGTCGTCGCTCGACGGGGGACGGCACTGGATCGAAGCTCCCTCCGCCCCCGACGTGTTCTCGGGAACGGGACCCCAGGCCATGCTCGCGGTCACGCTGGGCGACCGTGGGCTCGTCGGCGTGGGCAGCGGCGGCCCGTCCGGTGAACAGGACGGCGTGGTGTGGACGGGGACGTCGGTGCGGGGGCTCACGCGGCCGTCGGAATCGCCGCCCCCGACGTCCCAGCCGCCCACGTCGATCCCACCCACGACGAACGGGGTGACAACCCCCCCCACGACCCATGCCGCAACGTCGGCCCCAGCGACGACACCGTGTGTCGTCCCCGACTTGGCCGTCGTGAGCCTCGATTCGTCCAGCGTGACCGTCGCCAACGAGGCCAACTGCGACGCCGGGCCGTTCACGGTGACAGTCGGCCCTGAGGGATCCACGCCCGACACGGAGCATCGTGAAGCGCTCGCTGCGAACAGCCAGGAGGTCGTCACGTACCCCGGAGGGTGCGGAGCAGGCCTGAGCGCACGCTTCGACGCCACCGTGTCCCTGGACAGCGGGCCCGACGCCGACCCCTCGAACGACACCAAGTCGTCGTTCGCCTGCGGCACCGGACCCCCCTGACGCGGGTGGGTCGGTCGGGACCGTCACGGCCGAATGCGCCCACCCCCCCGAGATACGAAGAGGCCCGCCACTCGCGTGGCGGGCCTCCTCAGTACTGGTTCGCCGTTAGGCGATCGGCCGCACGTTGCTGGCCTGGGGGCCCTTCGGCCCCTGGCTGACATCGAACTCGACCTTCTGGTTCTCCTCGAGGTTGCGGTAGCCCGCACCCTGGATCGCGCTGAAATGCACGAACACGTCGGGACCGTCCTCAGGAGTGATGAAGCCGAACCCCTTCTCAGGGTTGAACCACTTCACGGTTCCAGTCGTCATTGCTATTTCCCTCCTTCCCTGGCTCCACACGAACCTGGCTGCTGTCCGGTGGGCCTCCGGCGTGGTGCCGGGAGGGAACTGCTCGAAGCCACAGCGTTTGGGAAAACGAACCGAAACCGCGATGCAAACCCTCGAGCAGAAGGATACACGATCGGGGGCGGCCCGCACCCCGCCGGCCGAGTGGGTCCTCGGGGAAGGCCACACGCCGTGCCTCCGACAAAGAGAAAGAGCCCACCGAGGTGGACTCTCTCCTGGTCGGACCGGTCGCGGCTGGGTACGTCCCCCCGTTCGCCCCTCCCGCGAATCGGTCAGACGGTCGCGGGCGCCGCTTCGCCGATGCCCTGGTAGAAGGCCAGGTCGCCGACGTAGTTCTCGCGGAGCGAGATCCGGTCGGCGATGTGCTCGGCCACCCAAGCGGCGGCGACGGGCGCCGCGGCCTCGGCCGCCTCGTGCGTCTCCCACAGGCTGATCGACACGAGCTTGTTGTCGCCGACGTCGGCCACTCCGTAGCGGACGAAGCCAGGCTGCTCCCGGAACTTGGGCAGCATCCCCGTCTTCGCGGAGTCCGCAACCTCCTGGAAAGTTCCCTGCGTGATCTCGTAAGTCGCCATTCGCATGTGTCGCATGTCGCTTCTCCTTTTCTTGCTCATTGCCCGGATGCCAGACGCCGACGTGAGCGCAAGCAAGAGCGAAGATCGCTCCGGGTTGGGCTCCGTTGACATCCGCAGTTGGGCGGATCGACGGCGGCGATCCCGTGAGTTCTCACTCCCGTCATGAACGGGTTCGCGTCTTCCCCCAGTATGCGCAGGCCGCGTCCGAACTGTCGACCCGTGACGTCGTGGTCAGTTCACCGGTACTTCGACGCTCCCCGTGATCCCGCGTATCGGACCTCGCTGAACTGGACTGCTCCCCGTGAATCGAAGGCCTCGAGCGCCGCGGCGATCGCCTGCCGAAGCCGGCCGCCCAGCTCATCGGGGTCGATGAGCTCGGGTTCGGCGGACGTGCCCTGCAGCTTCGCCCCGATCTCGTAGATCATGACGCCCTCCCACGTCTGGGCTTCCCCCTCGCTCCCGCTCACGCGCCACCTCCGGTCCTTCGCCGATTGGATGGATGCCTCGTTCGCCCAGAGATCTCTCCCGGCCGCCGGATCGAGATCTGCTCGCTCCCCTCCTGGACCCACCGGCAACCGCAATCACGGCACGATGCGCGAGGGCTTGGGCCGAGCACAACGAGAATCCGAGTAGATTCGCAACTGGGGCATCGCAATCGATTGACCTCCATCGTGGATCCAGATGTCCGTGGGGAGTGAGGGAGAGCCGAGGAAAATGACTCAGCGATCGATCGCTCGTCGCGAACCGCCGGGTGACTGTCTGCTTGCAGGCAAGTCTACCCTTTTCCCATACTTGCCGCGCGACCTTCGTGACGCTCTGTTAAACACGATCTTCGCGGCCAATCACGTCGCAAGTGGCGCAGATCGCGGACGTTTCCATGACGGGCGACCCGATCAGAGCCCGACCGCGATTTCGACCTCGGCGCGCGCGACGCGCTTCTCCTCGAAGCCTCCCGCAGTGGCCTCGATGATCTCCAGGAAGGCCCGGATCCCATCGCGAGCCCGCTCGGCCTCGTCGGTCAGCCCGGTCAGCTGATCGAGCTTCCACTTCCGGTACAGGACCGGCACCAGCACCTGGTCGTGATGGACGCGCAGGTCGTAGCTGCCGGCCTTCGCGATCATGATGGCCTTTGCCGGAACCCCGGGAGCTGGAGGCCCGGCATCTGGAACCCGAGCACCCTGACGGTGCATGGCGAGCACCATGGCAGAGGGATTCATCTGTATGGCTGCAGCGGCAACATCCGCGGTAGAAGACGAGCGGAGGTTCTCGGGCCACGGCGATCCGGGCCGTGAGCTTCTCAATGCCGGAGTCCTCCGTGAACCGGCCGGTGTTGCGGTGGGAGATCCTCGTGGCGAGCCCCGGGGGGCGAGATGCGGAGGCCCGGCCCGCGGATTTCTCGGGCCGGGCCACTGGAGTCGACCGCGCTCCCGAGCCGGTCGTCGGATCGGCTGGAGCCAGGTGCTCGTTGCGGCACACGATCGCGGATTCCGATCGGGGCGTCTTCCACCGGACGGCGGTTCCCGACCGTCCATTCGGCCATCACCGAGGGTCCGAACGGAGGGTGACCGTCGGCGGCGGCTGCCGGCCGGAGGAACGAGGTTTGCCCGGGCTTGGTGCTCAGTCCGCGTCCGGCGTCGGGTCGCGCCGCTTCGCCTTGACCTGCGCGCGACGACGCTTGGTGTCGAGCCGCTTGCGGACCGAGCCGGCCGTCGGGCGCGTCGGCGTGCGCCGGCGGCGAGGCCGCGCTGCGGCGTCGAGCCGCTCGCCGAGGCGCCGCAGGGCCGCCTCGCGATTGCGCAGCTGGGAGCGCTCCGCGGCCGCCACGATCCGCACCGCGTCCCCGAGCTTGCGCCGCACTCGGGCGGCGACCTCGTCCGGGGCCGCCAGCTCGGTGAGGTCCACGACCAGCTCGACGCGGCTGTCCGTGGTGTTGACGCCCTGTCCGCCGGGCCCGGTGCCACGCGAGAACCGCCATGCCATCGCGCGCGCGGGAACCTCGATGCCTCCGGGGGTGACCAGGTCGCCGTCCATCCCCACAGTGTGCGGCCTGAGCAGGGGCCGTCGGGTCGCGCTCCACCGCACCGTGCCGCAAGATCCCTCGACGGGAACCGAACGTAGACCTGCCGGACGACGAGCGGACGGTCTTCGAGGAGGATGCGATGGGCGGGGTCAGGCCTGACAGGGCACTTCGGATGGTGGGCACGGCGGCGGTCGTTCTCGCGTTGGTGGCGACGGCCTGTGGCAAGAGCGGTGGAGCGGGGTCCGGTGGGGGCTTGGCGACGACCCCGGGTGGCGGGGCGACGACCGCAGGCGGGTCGTCGGTGGCGACCGTCGAGGCCAAGAACGTGGGCGGCCTCGGTACGGTCCTCGTCGACTCCCGGGGGTTCACGCTCTACCGCCTCACCGGCGAGACGAGCTCGAACATCCAGTGCTCCGGCTCCTGCACGACCACATGGCCGCCGCTGAAGGCGTCGGGGACACCCGAGGCCGGTTCCGGAGCGACCGGGACCGTCGCGACCGTGAAGCGTCCCGACGGCATCACGCAGGTCACCTACGACGGGGTTCCCCTGTACACGTTCGCGGGCGACTCGGGCCCCGGCCAGAGCAACGGCGAGGGCATCGAGGGCGTCTGGTTCGCGGTGACCGCGGCCGGTCAGAGCGCGAACGGCGGCGGCGGAGGCGGAGGCGCCTCCCCGTCCGGCGGCCGCTACGGCGGATACTGAGCCAGGTTACGGCTTACGCTCGAAGGCGCCGGAGTCGCAGGCGGGGCCCTGGGGGCGATGGATGCCGCGCTGGTCGACCTTCAACAGGCATGACCCGGTAGGGACGTGGTTGATCGCCGGGCTCGCCGCGAGCAGCGCACGCGTCAACGTGGCGCCGCCGTTGGCCGCGAGCGACCCGAGCTTGGGGTCCACCCCGACCAGGTCACCGGTTGAGGACGTGAACGTGCACCCCAGGGTGGTGCCGAGCACGTTGTGACCTCCCGAGGCCACCGGGCCGAAGCAGTTCTGGCCGCCGGAGGACAGCGGGGCGGAGTTCAGCCCGAGGATCGAATCGATCAGGGTCGTCGTCCCGGCGCTCACGAACAGGCCACCCCCCCGCAGGAGCTGCGTGTGGCCCGACCCCGTCGCGCCGTTGCCGGCGACCGTCGCGTCGGTGAGCTTCACCGAGCTCGTCTTGGTGGAGATGCCTCCGCCGTGGCCGTCGCTCGTCCCGGTCGTGGCGTCCGAGTCGGCCACGACCGAGTTCCCGGAGATGGTGGAGTTCGTGATCGCGGCATGCGCGGTCGAGCTCGTCAGGTCGATGCCGCCACCCTCGCCCTCCGCCGTGTTCGAACCCGTCGCCGTCGCATGGGCGACGGACCCGCTGACGGTGGATCCGTTCATGGTGAGCCCCGAGGAGATCGAGATCGCGCCGCCGCCGGCCAAAGCGATGGGTCCCTGGGAGTGGAGGATGATCCGGTCTCGGTCGAACGTCGATCGGGTGATCCTCACCGGGCCCGAAGCCCCCAGGAAACCGCCGCCCTCCGCGAACGCGCCGTTCGTCCCCCCGTCCATGCTCGCGGAGTTGCCGGAGACCACCGAGGACGCGATCGAGGTCCGACCCGACGAGGCCAGGCCGGCCGCCCCTCCGAAGGCGGACAGCCCACCCGAGGCCGTCACGCGGTTGCCGACGACGCGCAGGCGGGTGATCGAGGTCGTCCCGGCGACGGCGATCCCTCCGCCCTGGCTTGCCGACTGCGTGTGTGCCACCGCATGGCCCTGGTTGCCCGCGAACTGGCTGTTCGACAGCGTCGCGGTCAGGGTCGCGAGCCTCGCCCCGGCGCCCGTCGCCAGGGCTCCCGCGTTCGACGAGCGGGCCGAGAGCACGTTGCCGTTCACGGTCGAGCCAGTGATCGAAACCGCAAACCCGGCCGACAGATCGTCGATCCCCCCGGCCTCCACGTTCGCGATGTCGGAGTCGGTCGACGCCGTCACCCGGTTGTGGTCGACGTGTGACGACGTGAGCTGCAACGGAGCCCCCTGGACCAACAGCCCTCCGGCGACAGCGCTGGCCTGGCCGCCCGACGACGTGGCGGTCGCCACGTTCGACGAGACCGTCGAGCTCGTGACGGTGGTCGGTCCCTTGGCGTAGATGCCCGCAGCGGCCGCGACGGTATCCACCGAGTCACCGGCGAACGCCAGGTTGCCGACGATCGAGGACGAGACGACCGTGAGGGTGCCGGTCGTCGTGATCCCGCCGCCGAACACCGTGGGACCCCCGCCCGCCTGGTTGCCGGTGACGGTGACGTGGTCGAGCGTCAGCTTCCCGCCGCTCGTCTGGTCGATGCCGCCGCCGTTGGTCGCGAACCCCCCCGTGACGACGAGCCCGGCCAGGTGAACCGACGGGCTGCCGATCACGGTCAGGGTCGTTCCCTGCTGATCCCCGTCGAGCGTTGCCGCGGGGCTGGCCTTCAGGGTGAGATTCCTGTCGACGACGAAGTTCCCGACGCACGTGCCCTTGAGCAGCAGCGTCGAGCCCGGGGTCGCCCCGTTGATCTTCGGCTGGAGCGCACTGCTCGCGCAGTTGACGACGTTCGTGGCCAGCGCGGGCGTGGCCACCACGAGGCCGGACCCGACCGTGGCCGCGACCACCGCCGCGACGATCCCCAGACTTCGACCGCGACGGCGACCCAGACCTCTTCGCACCATTCTCCTCCCCACCCCCGCCCGACGGGCCTGTATAGCACTCGGCCGCGCCGGTTTCGAGAGACGGAACTGACGTGGTTCCTCGCGCGGAACGTGGGTTGACGCGGTCGGCCTGCTTCTCGATGCTCTGTGCCCGGGGAGCGGAACGGGCCGCCGACCGTCCTTGCTCCCGGCCTCCACCTCGGTGGGGTCGGCCCGAATGGAACCGATCGCCGATCGGCAGTGTGGCCGGTCGGCTCCTGCATGTGGAGACGCGACCGGCAATGAAGGCGAACCTGCGGCTCAACGCGCTCTGGCGACTGCGGACGTTCATCAGGCCCTATCGCCGGCAGATGTGGCTCGGGCTGGCCGCGGCCGGGATCGGCGTCGGGGCCGGCACGATCGTGCCGCTCGTGACGATGTCCATCGTCGACGGGCCGATCCGGCACGGGAACCGAGGGCAGCTCCTGCTGATGGTGCTGGTCGTCCTCGGGCTGGGGTTCGCCGAGGCCGGCCTCATCTTCGGGCGGAGGTGGATCCAGTCGGTGGCCGTCCTGCGGGTCGAGGCCCGGATCCGCGACGACCTGTACGCCCACCTGCAGCGGCTGCCCGTCGCGTTCCATGACCGGTGGCAGACCGGGCAGCTGCTGTCGCGGGCCACGACCGACCTCAGCACCATCCGGCGGTTCCTCGGATTCGGCGCGATCTTCCTGGTGGTGAACGCGGTGCAGGTCGTGACCGTGATGGTCTTCCTGCTGTTCCTGTACTGGCCGCTGGGGGTGGTCGTGGCGGCAACCATGACGCCGGTCATCTGGCTGGGGAAGCGGTTCGGTGCCGGCTACGCGGACGTCTCGCGCCGGGTGCAGGACCAGCAGGGCGACCTGGCCACGCTGGTCGAGGAGGCGGCGACCGGCATCCGGGTGATCAAGTCGTTCGGGCGCGGGCCGCTGATGCAGAAGCGGTTCGGGGCGGCGGCGCGCACGCTGCGCGAGTCGCAGCTGGACAGCGTGCGGTTGCGCGCGAACTTCTGGTCGCTCCTGCAGCTGGTGCCGAGCCTGACCATGGCCCTGGTGACGCTGATCGGGGTGACGGCGGTCGCGAACGGCGACCTGTCGCTGGGCGGCCTGGTGGGGTTCGCGTCGATGGTCGTGCTGCTCCAGTGGCCGGTGATCGACCTGGGATGGATCCTGGCCATGGCCCAGGAGGCGGCCACGGCCTCGGAGCGCTTGTACGAGGTCTTCGACGAGCTCCAGGCGGTGGCGGACCGGCCCGGCGCCGTGCCGCTCCTCCACGCCATGGGCCGGGTCGCGTTCGAAGGCGTCACGTTCCGCTACCCGGACGCCGAACCCGACGAGCCGCCCGTGCTCCGCGACGTCCACCTGGCCATCGAACCGGGCGAGACCGTGGCGGTGGTCGGCGCCACCGGCAGCGGGAAGTCCTCGCTGGCCCTGCTGCTCCCCCGGCTGTACGACGTGAGTGCCGGGCGGATCACGCTGGACGGCCACGACGTGCGGGACCTGACGCTGTCCTCGCTCCGGCGGCACGTTTCCGTGGCGTTCGAGGAGCCCGTGCTGTTCTCGATGAGCGTCCGGGAGAACCTGACCCTCGGGTCCCCGGAGGCCACCGACGACGACATCGCCGAGGCGCTGGAGTTGGCCCGCGTCGACTTCGTCGAGGACCTGCCGTGGGGGCTCGACACCCGCATCGGCGAGCAGGGACACTCGCTGTCGGGCGGGCAGCGGCAGCGCCTGGCGCTCGCCCGGGCGGTCATCGGCCGGCCGGCGGTGCTCGTCCTGGACGACCCGTTGTCCTCGCTCGACGTGCACACCGAGTCCCAGGTCGAGGAGGCGCTCGCCCACGCCCTGCGCGACACGACCGGCCTGCTGGTGGTCCACCGGCCCTCCACGGTGGCCTTGGCCGATCGGGTGGTGCTGTTGCTGGACGGGACGGTCGCCGCGACGGGCACCCACAGCTCGCTGATGGCGACCGAACCGGCCTATGCCGCCGTGCTCTCGGCGACCGACGAGGAACGGGAGGTGTCGTGAGCACCCCGACGCAGCAGTGGCGCGGCGTGGCCGCCGAGCAGTCGGACGACCTGCCCGGGAGGATCTCCTCGCTGCTCCGGAAGCGATCCCGCCGGCTGCTGGGATCCCTCCTCCGGCCGCACCGGCGCAGGGCGCTGTGGCTGCTGGGGATCGTCGTCGCGGCGAACGTCGCCGCGATGGCCGGCCCGTGGCTCGTCGGCCTCGGGATCGACGACGGCATCCCCGCCGTGCGGCATCACCACCCGGCGACCCTGTACGTCGTCGTCGGCGCGATCGTCGCGGCCGCGGCCCTCCACGCCGTGCTGTACCGGACGTTCGTGATGGGGGCCGGCCGGATCGGCCAGGAGATCCTCATCGACCTCCGCCAGCGCGTGTTCGCCCACTTCCAGCGGCTCAGCCTGTCGTTCCACGAGCACTACACGTCCGGCCGGGTGATCTCCCGGCTGACCTCGGACCTCGACGCCATCACCGAGCTGTTGAACGAGGGCGTCGACACGCTGATCACCTCGGTCCTCTCGATCCTGACGATCGGGGTGATCCTGGTGCTGCTCGACTGGCCGCTGGGGCTGGTCACGCTGGCCTCGTTCGTGCCGCTTTTGTGGCTGACCCGGTGGTTCCAGCGGAACTCGGCGGTCGCATACCGCAAGACCCGCGAGACCGTGGCTCTGGTGGTCATCCAGTTCACCGAGTCGCTCGGCGGCATCCGGGCGGTGCAGGCCTTCCGCCGCGAGCCCCGCAACGAGGAGATCTTCCACCAGGTCAACGACGACTACCGGGTGGCGACCCTGCGCTCGTTCCAGCTGATCACGTGGTACTGGCCGGGGATCCTGCTGATCGGAAACCTGACCACCGCGGTGCTGCTGCTGTACGGCGGCACCCGGGTCATGAGCGGCGCCATGGAGATCGGTGTGCTCACGTCGTTCCTGCTGTACATCCGGCGGTTCTTCGAGCCCATGGCCGAGATCAGCCAGTTCTACAACTCGTTCCAGGGCGCGGCGGCGGCGCTCGAGAAGCTGTCCGGGGTGCTGGAAGAGGAACCGTCGGTCCCGATGCCCTCGCGGCCGGCCGCCGAGCCGGACGGCGGGTGGCGCGGCGAGGTGCGGTTCGAGCGCGTCCGGTTCGGCTACCGCGACGAGATGGAGGTCGTGCGGGACCTCGACCTCGTCATCCCCGCCGGCCAGACGGTGGCACTGCTGGGGCGCACGGGCGCCGGGAAGACGACGATCGCGCGGTTGCTGGCCCGCTTCTACGACCCGGTGAGCGGACGCGTGACGGTCGACGGCGTGGCGCTCCCCGAGCTCACCGAGCAGCAGCTCCGGCGGGTGGTGGCGATGGTGACCCAGGAGAACTTCCTGTTCGGCGGCACGGTGACCGACAACATCGCCTTCGGGAGGCCGGAGGCGACCCGGTCCGAGGTGGAGGCGGCGGCCATTGCGATCGGGGCCGACCGGTTCATCGATGGCCTGCCCGACGGCTACGAGACGGACCTCGGGAAGCGCGGAAGCCGCCTGAGCGCCGGGCAGCGCCAGCTGGTGGCCTTCGCGCGGGCGTTCCTGGCCGACCCGGCGGTGCTCATCCTCGACGAGGCGACGAGCTCGCTCGACATCCCGAGCGAACGGGCGGTGCAGCGGGCGCTGCAGACGGTCCTGGCCGACCGGACCGCGCTGATCATCGCCCACCGCCTGAGCACGGTCGAGATCGCCGACCGGGTGCTCGTCCTGGACGAGGGCCGGGTGGTCGAGGACGGGCCTCCGTCGGAGCTGCTCGCGACGGCCGGCCACTACGCCCAGCTCCACCAGGCCTGGCGCGACAGCCTGATCTGACTTCCGCGACACGCTTGCGCGCGTGAAGCCGAGGCTGCCCGGGAACGGTGAGCAGGTGGAAGACGAGCGGCACCAGGCGGTGGTCGTCGGCGCCGGACCGGCGGGGCTCGCGACGGCGGCGATGCTCCAGCGGGAGGGGCTCGAGACGCTCGTCGTCGAGCGGGAGTCGGTGGGGTCGAGCTGGCGGAAACACTACGACCGGCTCCACCTGCACACCGTGCGATGGCTCTCCAATCTGCCCGGCCTGCCCATCGACCGGCGGGAGGGCCGGTGGGTGCCGCGGGACGGGGTCGTCCGGTATCTCGAGCGCTACGCGGCGCACCACGGCCTGGAGGTCCGCACCGGCGTCGAGGTCGAGAGGGTCGCCCGGGAGGACGGGGACTGGCGGTTGCGGACCAGCCGCGGGGCGCTCCGCGCCGAGCTCGTCGTCGTGGCGACGGGATTCAACCACGACCCTTCGTCCCAGGATTGCCCGGACTGGAGACGTTCGCGGGCGAGGTCGTGCACTCGGCCGACTACCGCAACGCCGTTCCGTATCGGGGGAAGGACGTGCTGGTCGTCGGGACCGGGAACTCCGGCGCGGAGATCGCGGTGGACCTGGTCGAGGGCGGCGCTTCGAGGGTGATGATCTCGGTCAGAACCCCGCCGAACATCCTGCGCCGCGACCTCGGCGGCATGCCCTCGCAGGTCGTCGGCGTGCTGATTCGGCGCCTCCCGGTCCCGGTGGTGGATCGGATATCGAAGGTCATGCAACGGCTCACCGTGGGCGATCTGTCCAAGTACGGCATGCCCGCTCCCGCGGAAGGCCTGTACACCCGGGTCAACCGGGACTCGATCCCCATCCTCGACGTCGGCCTGATCGACCTGGTGAAGCAGCGACGGGTTCAGGTCGTGCCCGCGGTGGAGCGGTTCGACGGTCCCGACGTGGTGCTGGACGGCGGCCGCCGGGTCCGCGCGGACGCCGTGATCGCCGCGACCGGCTTCCACCGCGGCCTGGAGCCGCTGGTGGGCGAGCTGGGCCTGGTGGCCTCGAACGGTCGCCCCGTGGTCCACGGACCTGAGACCCATCCGGACGCGCCCAACCTGCACTTCATCGGCTACACGAACCCGATCAGCGGCAACCTCCGCGAGATCTCGATCGACGCCCGACGCATCGCCCGGGCGCTCCGCCGCGGGCGCCACCCCGCGGCCTGAGCCCACGGCCATGCGCGGCCCCCGGCGCCGGGCTCAGCCGAATCCGCCGAAGCCCAGGCCGCCGGAGTCGTCCTGCTTCAGCGCAGTGTCGATCGCGGACGCGGAGGCCAGCACCAGGCGGCGCGTCTCCGGGGGAAGCTCGTGGGCCATGCTGACGACGTAGTGGTCGGCCGTGGTGAATCCCTCGCGCAGGATACCGGCCCACTTCTTGGTGATCCGACCGATCTCGTTGCCGACCTGGTCCTCGACCGCGAAGTCCCACGACCGCAGGTTCTCCGCGTTGATCGAGCCGAGCGATGCGCCCGCCGCGTCCTCGAGCGCGAACCGCTTCTTGCCGAACACGTTCTTCTGGACGATCCGCCCCGACGGGTGTCCCTCGCCGTCGGACACCTCCACCGTGGACTTGAAGATCTTCGCCGGCCGCACGAACTCGAGGACCTTCGCTCCCGCGGAGTCGTAGAAGGCCAGCCGGTGGGTGAGGAACTGGTCCAGATCACTGAAGAGCCGGAAGAGCTTCTTCGCCTTCGACTGCCCCTCCTCGCGGATGATCCCGATCTGGTTCCCGCCCTCGTCGTGGATGTCGTATTCGTTGGTCATCTCGATCAGCTTCGCCCGCTGGTTGACGACCAACACGTCGTATTCGAGCAGCTCAGGCATGGTCTCCTCCCGTCCCGAACCGCACAATACGCCTCCACCGCCTGGACGTGGGCCATCCGGCCTCGGCGCTCGAGAGCCACCGGCCGGAACTCCTCGGAAAGACCGGCTCGGCGCGGTTGTCAGAGCTCACGAACCTCGGCCCGGTCCGCGAGCTCCTCGGCACGCGCGGGATCGAGCCTGCCGGCCCCCGGGATCTGGGCGTTCGCCCCGGCCGCCCCCAGGGCCAGCCTGAGCGCCGACGGCCAGTCCCAACTCCGCTCGAGGGCGACGACGAGACCGGCGAGGAACGCGTCGCCGCTTCCGACCGGATAGCGACCCCGCTCGGACAACACGCCCTCGTACCGGGTCCCGTCGGGGGCTGCGACGACGGCGCCCTCGGAGCCTCGGGTCACGACTCCCGCGTGCCCCATGCCCCCGGCAAGGTCGCGGATCCTCGCCCCCGCCGCCATCGAGTCGTCAGAGCTCGCAGTCGGCACTCCGAGCAACTCCCCCGCCTCCGTCGCGTTCACCTTCACGATGTCCGGCCCGGCAGGGAGCGTCCGGCGAAGGTACTCCCCGTGGGTGTCGAGCGCGACCCGCATCCGCGCGGCGCGCGCCCGCTCGACGAGGGCGTGATAGCCATCCTCGGGTGCTCCCGGCGGAAGCGAGCCGGAGATCGTCAGCCACCGCCCGGGTTCGAAGAGGCCACCCACCGCCTCCAGCGACGACGCCCACACCGCCACCGACACCGCCGAGCCGCGCTCATAGAACTCTGTGAGGTCGGCCCGCTCGCGGCCGGCGACCGACAACGATGAGCGAGTCTCCCCGTCGGTCCAGACGAAGGAGCCACGGATCGCTTCCCCCTCGAGCGCCTCCTCGAGCCATTTCCCCGCGTGCCCCCCGAGGATTCCGGCGGCTCGGACGTCGGCCCCGAGGGTGTGGGCCGCGCGGGCAACGTTGAGCCCCTTGCCCCCCGCGGTCTGCACGAAGACGGCAGGGCGGTGGATGCCGCCCGGGACGAGACGTTCGACCTCGAACAGCTTGTCGATCGAGGGATTGGCGACGAAGCACACGATCATGGCAAACCTCCGGCCCCTGGGCACGATGCTAGCGTTCCCGCAATGGCCAAGGTGACGATCTTCGGGGCCGGGAGCGTCGAGTTCACGAGAGGCATCCTGGCGGACCTGTGCGCCTACGAGGAGCTCCACGGCACGCTCGAGATCGCGCTGCACGACATCGACGCCGATCGGCTCGCGTACGCGGAACGTGCGGCGCTCCACCTGGTGGTGCGATCAGGGGCGGGCTACCGGGTGTCCGCCCACGGATCTCGCGGCCCCGCGCTCGACGGTGCCGACTACGTGATCAACGAGATCCAGGTCGGCGGGTACCCGGCGACCCTCGTCGACTTCGACGTGCCGAAGAAATACGGGGTCCGGCAGACCATCGCGGACACGATCGGCATCGGCGGCATCATGCGGGGCCTTCGCACCATCCCGGTCATGGTCGAGGTGGCCGACGAGATGGCCGAACTCTGCCCCCAGGCCCTGCTCCTGAATTACACGAATCCGATGGCCATGGTGCCCTGGGGCATCTGGGCCGGGTCGAGCCTCGACGCTTCGCGGGTGGTCGGCGTGTGTCACAGCGTGCGTGACACACATGCGTTCCTCGCCAGGATGGTGGGGCTCCCCGAGGAACGCATCGCCTTTCGCACGGCGGGGCTGAACCACCAGTGCTTCGTGTACCTCTTTCGCGATCGCGAGACCGGGGAGGACCTCTATCCCGCACTGCGGGAGGTCGTCGACGCCGACCCCGAGGGTCTGGGCCGACGGGTTCGGGTGGAGCTGTTCAAGCGCTTCGGCTACTTCCCCACCGAGTCGTCGGAGCACAGTGCGGAGTACGTCCCGTGGTTCCTGCACAACGACGACGAAGTGGTTCGGTTCCGCAGCGAGATCGACGAGTACCTGCGACGGTCCGAGGAGAACCTCGCCGACTGGGAGCGGCTCAAGCGCGGACTCGATGCCGGCGAGGACATCGAGGTCGAGCGCAACGACGAGCTCGCGAGTCAGTACATCAGGGCGCTCCAGACCGGGCTCGACGCCGAGCTCTACGGCAACGTCCGCAACGACGGCCTGATCGACGGGCTCCCCGACGACGCCTGTGTCGAGGTGCCGGTCCTGGTCAACAAGAACGGGGTGCAGCCGACCAGGGTGGGATCGATTCCCCCGCAGTGCCTGGCCCTGAACCGAACGTTCGTGAACGTGGCGGAGCTCACGGTTCGGGCCGCGGTGGATGGTTCACGAGATCTCGTGTACCAGGCGGCGCTGCTGGATCCCAACACGTCGGCCACGCTCACCGTCGAGCGGACCCTCGACATGGTCGACGATCTGATCGAGAGCCACGGAGCGCTCATTCCCGAGCGCATCCGCCGGACCCCTCCGGCATCACGGTGACGTACGCCCGCCGGCCCGAGGTCGTCACACGACGGTGACGGCGACTCCGGCGTCCCGAAGCTCCTGAATGGCCGCCGCCCCCGCGCCGCCGTCGGTGATGATCTCGTCGACCCGGTCGACTCGACAGATCTGAGCGAACGCGATGCGCCCGAGCTTCGAGCTGTCAGTGACGACGACGGCCCGGCGCGCCCGATCGATCATGGACCGGTTCGTGTGCGCCTCGACTTCGTGGTGCGTGGTGAGGCCGGCGGCGACGGCCAACCCGTCGACGCCGACGAACGCGATGTCGAGGTTGAGGCGCTCCAGCGCCTGCTCCGCGACGGGCCCGACCAGCTCGTAGGACTCGGGCCGCGCGGTGCCCCCCGTCACCACGAGCTTCAGCTCCGTTCGGATGGCGAGCTCCCCGGCGATGTTGAGCGCGTTCGTGACGACGGTGATCCCGCGCCGATCCACGATACGTCGGGAGACCTCCGTGGTGGTGGTCCCCCCCGTGAGTCCGATGACGGCGCCGTCCGGAACCCGCGCCGCGGCCTCGACCGCGATCCGCTGTTTCTCGCCATGGTGTCGCGCGGCCTTGTATCGGAGCGGAAGTTCGTACATGACCCCGCGCGCGACGGCCCCGCCGTGCGTGCGATCGAGCATCCGTTGCTCCTCGAGTAGCTGGAGGTCGCGCCGGACCGTCGCCACCGAGGTCCCGAAGCGGCCGGCAAGGTGAGCCACCTCCACGGCGCCGTTGGCGGCAAGCTGCTCGAGGATTGCCGACAACCGCTCCGTCTGCCGCATGTCGTTGGAGAGCATACGTCCCGTATGCGCGGTTGCTGTCGTGCCACGCTTGACCAGATGAGCGTTTGTGGTCTAGCTTCCCGTGAAATGAGCGTAACCGCGAGCGAGATCGGCTCCCAGCCGGCCTGCTGGCGAATGGCCGTGGAGATGGCCGGCGCGGTCCAGGCGGACGGCCTCCCACGCCGGGGGGAGCGGGTCGCGGCGGTCGGCTGTGGCACCTCGCTCTACGTGGCCCGGGCGTACGCAGTCCTTCGCGAATCGTCCGGTTACGGCCAGACCGACGCCTTCCCGGCCTCGGAGTTTCCGGGTCGGCGACCCTACGACCGGGTCGTGGCGATCACCCGGAGCGGCACCACGACCGAGATCCTTCGGCTGCTGGGTGACCTCGACTCGGGACACCGGCTGGTCCTCACTGCCGACGCCGCCTCTCCGGCCGCCTCGCTGGCGGACGACCGGATGGTCCTCGACTTCGCGGACGAACGCTCGGTCGTGCAGACGCGGTTCCCCACGTCGGTCCTGGCGATGTTCCGGGCCCACCTCGGGGAGGACCTCACGCGGGCGATCGCCGACGCCGAGCGGGCGCTCGACGCTCCGCTTCCCGCGGACCCGAACGGCATCGACCACGTCGCCGTCCTGGGCCACGGCTGGACGGTGGGGGTCGCCGAGGAGGCGGCACTCAAGCTCCGGGAGGCGGCGCGAGCGTACTCCGAGGCCTACCCGGCCATGGAGTATCGACATGGCCCGATCAGCCTTGCCGGCCCTCGATCGCTGGTGTGGATCCTGGGCTCCCCGGACGGGGCCATCGCGGACGATGCCCGGGCCACCGGGGCAACCGTCCACGTGGGCTCGTTCGACCCGCTCGCCGAGCTGGTCCTGGCCCAACGGTTCGCCGTCGCCATCGCGGAGGCCAAGGGCCTGGACCCGGACCGTCCGCGCTACCTCACGAGATCGGTGGTGCTGTCGTGACCTCGAGCGAACGGCGCCCCCGGGAGGAGCCGTGATGAAGAAGCGTCATCCGGTCGTGATCCTCGTCGCGATGGTCGTGCTCGCCACGGCGTGCGGGGGAGGTGGCGGGAACCAACCGACGGGCCTGGCGAGTGGTGGTCCGACCGGGCCGGTAACCCTGACGATCTGGCACGGCTACACGGACGTCGAGGCCGACTGGTTCAACTCGGCCATCGACGAGTGGAACGCGCAGAACCCGAACATCACGATCAAGCCCCTGTTCGTGAACAATGACAAGTCGCTCCAGAAACTGACCGTGGCCCTGCAGGGAGGTAAGCCTCCGGACATCACCTATCAGTACGGTTCCTCGCTGCCGCAGTTGACGGGGGCGCCCGGCCTGGTTGACCTTACACGGTGGTCGCAGCAGCCGGGCGTGAGCTGGAACGATTTCAACGCCGGGGCGCGGAACGCCGCGACCTTTCAGGGCAAGGTGATCGGAGTGCCGGCGCTGATCGACAACCTGGCCCTCGTCTACAACAAGACCCTGTTCGATCAGGCGGGAGTCTCGTACCCGACCGACCAGTGGACCTGGGACGACTTCCGAGCCGCGGCCAAGGCGCTCACCGACCCGGCGAAGAAGCAGTTCGGTTTCTCCTATCCAATGGACGCTTCGGAGGACACCGTCTGGCACTACGATCCGCTCCTGTGGCAGAACGGGGGCTCGATCCTCACCTCGGGTGGCAAGCAGGCGGCGTTCAACTCTCCGGAGGGGATCCAGGCGCTCGATGTCCTGGCCGCGATGGCTGTCGACGACAAGTCGGTCTTCCTCGACCTGCAGAACTCGGCGTACACGGGGCTGTTCAACAGCGGCAAGATCGGCATGCTGGTCACAGGCCCCTGGGACCTCGCCAGCTTTCCCGACGTGAGGTACGGCGTGCAGATCCTGCCTGGATTCAACGGTGACCACGAGACCATCGCGGGACCCGATGTGTGGTGCGTGTTCGACAATGGGGACGGTCGCGCACAGGCGGCACTCGAGTTCCTCTCCTGGCTCACGGCGGCGAAGCAGGTCAGGAGGGAGGCTCTCGAGACCGGGCACCTCCCGATCCGCCTGTCGGTCGTGAACGACGCGTCGTTCATTCAGCAGTTTTCAGCGGCCTTCCCGGATGTGGTCGCGTTCGCCGAGAACCTGAAGAACGTGAAGCAAGCCCGCCCCCTGCTTCCCGCGTACCCAATGATCTCCGAGGCCATGGGGAACGCCATCGTGGCGGCGCTGCTGGGCCAGAGCGACGCCAAGGCCGCGCTGGATCAGGCCGCGTCGCAGGCCGACGACGCACTGGCCCAGGCGGGGTAGCGACGCGCTCGGGGCGGCCGGGGCCAGTGGCCGGGTGACGGCGGCATGGCGACGCGGATCCACCGGTTGCTGGTCTCGGATCACGCGGCCGGCTGGGCCTTCATCCTCCCGTCGGTGATCCTGATCGCCGTGTTCGGACTGGTCCCGATCGTCTGGGGTCTGGTCCTGTCCTTCCAGAAGGCCGGGCTGATCTCCCCGGAGCGGCAGTGGGTCGGGTTCCAGAACTACGTGCGGATCGCCCACGACCCCAAGGCCCGGCAGGCGGCCCTGAACACGATCTACTACACGATGCTGTTCGTCCCGACCTCCATCCTCGGAGCACTCTTCGTCGCGCACGCCCTCAACCGCAAGATCAGGTTCATTCGCTTCTACCGCCTGGCCGTATTCATTCCGGTCGTGACCTCCACGATCGCCACGGGGATCATGTTCCTCTGGCTGTTCGACAAGAACTTCGGCCTGGCCAACTGGCTGCTCGGCAAGCTGGGACTCGGACCGTTCGGGTTCTTCGACGACCCCAACCAGGCGATGATCGCACTGGTCCTGATGACGGTCTGGGGCTGGCTCGGCTTCGACACGATCATCTACCTCGCCGCGCTGCAGGGCATTCCGCAACACCTCATGGAGGCGGCCGCCATCGACGGCGCCAGCCGGTGGACGACGTTCTGGCGCATCACCTGGCCCATGCTGGGACCCGCCACGCTGCTGCTCGTGGTGTGGTCCACCATCAGCGCGCTGCAGCTGTTCGACGAGGTCTTCTTCGTGACGCACGGGGGGCCACTCGGGCGAACCTCGGTCGTGGTCTTCTACGTGTACCGGCTCGCCTTCGAGCAGGGCCTGGGGAGCCTGTCGCTCGCCGGATACGCCGCCGCGATCGCCTACGTGCTGTTCGTGGCGATCCTCCTGCTCACCCTGGCCCAGTTCTGGCTGGGCAGGCGCGTGATCCACTACGGCGCATGAGCTCGTCGATCGATCCAGCCGAGGCTGCCGCCGCCAAGGCCCCGCTCGATGCGTGGTCGCTCCCCGGCGAGACCGGCATGGTGGAGCCCAGGCGCCACCGCCTGCTGCCGTTCGACCCGTGGCACCTGTTCTTGGCTCCGCTCGCCGCGATCATGCTCCTCCCCATGGTGTGGATGGTCGTGACCTCACTCGAGACGCCCGCCCAGACCCTTCACTTCCCCCCGGTCCTGTGGCCGGGGACGCCCCGGTTCGGGAACTACGTCACCACCGTCCGGCAGTCGGCATTCGGCACCTGGTTCTGGAACACCCTCGTCGTCACCGTCACGGTGGTCATCAGCAACCTGGTCCTGTGTTCCCTGGCGGCGTACGCGTTCGCCCGAATCCGCTTCCTGGGGCGCGGCGTGGTCTATTTCGTTCTGCTGGCCACCCTCATGGTCCCGCTCCAGGTGGTGCTCATCCCCACGTTCCTGATCGCGAAGGACCTCGGGCTCATCGACCATCTCGGCGCCCTCATCGTGCCGAACCTGGCGAGCGTCTTCGGCATCTTCATGCTCACCCAGTTCTTCAAGACCCTCCCGATCGAGCTCGAGGAGGCGGCGCGCATCGACGGCGCCTCCCGCCTGTCGATCCTGCTGCGCATCGTCCTCCCGCTGTCCCTGCCCGCGCTGGCGACGCTCGCGGTGATCCAGTTCATGTGGACCTGGAACGACTTCCTCTGGCCGCTGGTGACCATCCTGACGAACCAGAACGCGTTCACCCTCCAGCTCGGGCTGGCGACGTTCCAGGGGGCGCACCAGTCACAGTGGCACCTGGTCGCCGCGGCGAACGTCATGTCGATGCTCCCCGTGCTGATCCTGTTCCTCGCCGCTCAGCGCTTCTTCGTCCGGGGCATCGCCACCCAGGGACTGAAGGGCTGATCGGAGTGGCCCGGGTCGCCTTTCAGGACGTCTCGAAGGTCTATCCGGGGCCGGTCGTCGCCGTCGAGGACCTCACCCTCGAGGCCGCGGACGGTGAGTTCCTGATCCTGGTCGGACCGTCGGGATGCGGGAAGTCGACGGCGCTCCGGATGGTGGCGGGACTCGAGCGGATCAGCCGTGGCACGATCGCCATCGGCGACCGCGTGGTGAACGACATGCCACCGAAGGAACGGGACATCGCGATGGTGTTCCAGAACTACGCGCTGTATCCGCACATGACCGTCGAGAGGAATCTGGCGTTCGGACTGCGCCAGCACCGGACGCCCCGGGACGAGGTGCGCCGCAGGGTGGACGAGGTCAGCCGGATGCTGGGGATCGGGGACCTCCTCCGCAGGCGGCCGGGACAGCTCTCGGGCGGCCAGCGACAGCGGGTCGCGATGGGCCGGGCCCTGGTGCGCCAGCCCGACGTGTTCCTGCTGGACGAGCCGCTGTCCAACCTGGACGCGAAGCTCCGGGTCGAGATGCGCGCCGAGCTCAGGAGGCTCCAGGATCGTCTCGGGGTCACCACGATCTACGTGACCCACGACCAGGTCGAGGCGATGACCCTCGGCGACCGCATCGCGGTGCTCTCGGAAGGGGTCCTCCAGCAGGTCGGGCGGCCCCAGGACGTCTACGACGACCCGGACAACCTGTTCGTCGCCGGGTTCATCGGGTCTCCGCCGATGAACCTGCTGAAGGGGACGGCGAAGCGCGGCACGGTCGCGGCCGGAGACTTCGAGGTGGAAGCCGCCCACGTGCCCGACGGCGACGTCGTCGTGGGCATGCGACCCGAGGCCCTGCACCCCGTCGGTGAGGACCGCCACGGCCACGGACTCGAGATCCTGGTCGACGTGGTCGAGCCCCTCGGCGACGAGGTCCTCGTGCACGGGTCGGTCGACGCGAACCCCGTGGTTGTGGCCGTCGTCGCCGACGTCGACGAGGCGACCCTCCTGGCCGATCGGAACGGTGATCGGGCGAACGTGACCGTGCGCCTCCCGCCACACGAACACCCGAACCCCGGATCGCGCCTCCATGTTGCGGTGGCGCCGGCCGATGTTCGCCTGTTCGACATCACGAGCGGCCGGGCGATCCGACCGGCCTGACGAGCGCGGCTCAGCCCGACCCGGCCGGCTCGCCGGCGACCGCCACCACCTCATCGGTGGAGGGCTGGCCGTCAACGCCACCCAGGGCCCGCGTCGAGAGCGAACCACACGCGTTCCCCGTGGCCAGGCAGCGCTCGAGGGGCTCGGCTGCGAGCCACGAGGCGAGGAAGCCGGCGTCGAAGCTGTCGCCGGCTCCGGTGGTGTCCAGGGGATCGGCCGGGATCCCGGCTGCGGGCACGAGCCGGGACCCCTGGGCGGCGACGGCTCCCTCGGCGCCCAGCTTGGCGACGACGATCCTCGCCGATCGGGCCAGGCTCAGCACGGCTCGATCGATCTGCTCCACGTGCGCGATCCGACTGGCCTCGGTCGCATTCGGCAGGAAGAGGTCGGTCCGGGTCAGCACATCGAGAAGCCCTGAGTCCCACGTCTCCGAGGGATCCCAGTTCGGGTCGATCGACGTGGTGGCTCCGCGCGCGTGCGCATCGTCGAAGAGCCCCGGGAGATCCCGGGCGAGCCCCCGCTGCAGGAAGTACGAGCTGACGTGCACGTGCCGGGCCTCGCTCAGCAGCGCCGGATCGACGGACTCACCGCGGAGCGCCGAAATCGTCCCCGGGTGGGTCAGGATCGCGCGATCGTGCGGCTTCGAGAGCACGACGGTGAACCCGGTGGGCCGTGCCGCATCGACGACGAGCCCCTCGACCCCGATCCCGCGGGACGCGAGCTGGTCGCGGATCCACCGTCCGAACAGGTCGTCCCCGACGACGCCGCACAGGGCGACGGCCAGGCCCAGTCGCGCGGCCCCGCACGCCACGATCGCCCCGGAGCCTCCGATCGTGAGGTGTGCCGCCTCCACGAGCCGCTCGGCCTGCCCGAACACCGGCTCGACATCGCCGCGCAACACGAGGTCCGGGTTGACGTCGCCGAGCACCAGCAGGTCGAGGCCGGGAGACACGCGGCCACGATACCCGGGGGCTCTTCACGGGTGGATCGGCGGTCACGGCCTGGGCGGCCACTCCCGGCAGGTTCTCCGGTAGGGCTGGCCCGGCAGGAACTCGTTCCA
Organism: Actinomycetota bacterium; assembly: GCA_045805265.1. Taxonomy (GTDB): domain Bacteria; phylum Actinomycetota; class UBA4738; order UBA4738; family JACQTL01; genus JBJMLO01. Next base: position 72,834 of record JBJMLO010000006.1, on the reverse strand, counting down.
TTCGCTCTGCGTGAGGTTCCGCCCGACCACGCCGCACAGCCGGGACTCCACGGCGGCGGCGTCGAAGCGGAACAGGATGCCGTTCCACAGGGCCACCGTCCCGTCGATGCTCGAGGATGCGAGCGTGGAGCCGTCGGGACTGAACGCCACCGCGGTGACCGGAGCGACCGACGGCCGAAGCGGCGCCCCGATCGGCTGATGCGTGCGGACGGTCCACGTGAAGATGGTGCCGTCCGAGCTGGAGCCCGCCAGCAGCGAGCCGTCCGGGCTGAAGGCCAGCCCGATGATGGTGGCGGCCGGTCCGAGGAGCGGCGCCCCCACCTGGCGATGGCTCGACGCGTCCACGAGCGCCACGGACCCGTCCGACTTCCCCGCGGCGACGGTCCGCCCGTCGGGGCTGTACGCGGCGCCCGTGACGTCGGATCCGAGGGGCACCACGCTGATCCTACCCGTCGCGACGTCCACCAGGGTGAGGCCCGTCCCGCCGAACGCGAGCGTCGCTCCGTCCGGGCTGAAGGCCACGCTGCCGCCGGACGCGTGGAACTGGTGGGTTCGCCTGCCGGTCGCCACGTCGAACACGGCGACCGAGCCGTCGGTCGTCTGCGACGCGAGGGTCTTCCCGTCCCGGCTGAAGGCCACGCCCGTCACCGGGGCGCGGGACGACAGCGGCAGGGGCGAACCCTCGATCCTGCCGGTGGCGACGTCCCACAGCACGATCGAGGTGGACGGAACGGCCCGGTGGCGGGGATTGGAGGATCCCGTGGGCGGGGAACCGGTCGGCGGGGAACCGGTCGGCGGGGAACCGGTCGGCGGGGAACCGGTGGGTGAGGACCCGGTCGGCGGGGAGCCGCTGGGGCCGGGTCCTGCGGGCGGGCCGCCACCGGATGCGGCCTGGGTCCCCGCCGCGAGCGTCTTCCCGTCAGGGCTGAAGGCCAGCGACTGCGCGAACCCCGGTGGGGGCCCCTCGGCCGGCAGGGTGCCGGTCACCCGGCCCGTCGTCGGGTCCCTGAGCGTGATCGGCAGGCCGCTCTGGGCGAGCGTCGTTCCGTCGGGACTGAACGCAAGGCCGATGACGGGGTTGAACGCGACCACCGACTGCACCACCGGCTGGCGCGGTCCTACGTTCCACAGGATCACCGTTCCGTTGATCTCCCCCGAGACAAGCGTCGACCCGTCCGCGCTGAACGCGAGGCCGGTCACGGCCGACGTGTGCCCGACCAGTGGCTGGCCCACCTGCTGGCCGTGCTGGAGGTCCCACCTGATGACGGAGTTGTCGGCGGCCCCGGCGGCGAGCGACCCGCCGTCAGGAGCGAAGGCTAGGCTCGTGACCGTGGCGGTGTGGCCCGTCAGGGGCCGGCCGGCCTGGCGGTTGCGGGCGACGTCCCACAGCTTGACGCTGTTCCCGGACCCGGCGACGGCGAGCAGCCGGCCGTCCGGGCTGAACGTCCCCCGGTGGAAGGCCCCCTGGACGGTGAACGAGGCCTGCCCGCCGCGTCCCGCCAGCGCGACCGCGACCACCCGGTGGGTCGCGACGTCGAACAGCTCCACGTCGAGCATCGACCCCGCCACGAGCAGCTTCCCGTTCGGGCTGAACTCCACGTCGAAGACGCCGTTCGGAACCCCTCCCGCGGGGCCGGGAAGCGGATGTCCGACCAGCGCGCTCCCGATCTGGTTTCCGGAGGCCACATCGAACAGGGCGATGCGGGCCCTGCCCTGCGGTGCCCCCTTCGAGCTCCCGACGGCGAGCGCCTTCCCGTCCGGGCTGAAGGCCTCGCTCCCGGCGGCCGCCGACGCCGGCCCCAGCGACCCCGCCTCCCGGCGCTTCGCAACGTCCCACAGCGTGACCGGACCCCGCGAGCTCCCGACGGCGAGGGTCGCGCCGTCCGGGCTGAAGGCCGCCGTGTCGCCGGGGATCGGCCGGCCCACCACACGCCCTGACGCGACGTCCCACAGGACGACGTCCCCGGCCCCCACCGCGATCGTCCGGCCGTTCGGGCTGAACGCCATGGTCCGGAGCAGCCCGGGGGCCGGCCTGCGCAGGAATCGGACGAGGTGCGCGCTGTCCTGCACGCCCGCCAGCAGGGCGTCGCGGGCCTGATTCGTGTGCGCCGTGCGGTATGCCTGGAGCGCGAGCAGCAGGCCGGTGTCGATCTTCGACCCGAGCAGCGGAAGCGCCTGGGCCGTGAGCTGCCGCGACAGCGCCAGCCTGGCCTGCCGCACGGCCTCGGCCCGCTGCTGCCGGGCCACGTTCCGCTGGTGGTTCGCCGCCTGCCGCTGCGCGAACGCGAGACCGGCGAGGAGCGCCATGACGAGCAGCGCGGCAGTCACCACCGCGAAGCCGCTGCGCTGGCGGCGCCCGGCCTGCCGGCGGCTTGCCAGGACGTACTCCGTGTGGAGCTGCGCGGGCGGTGGCTCGCGGCCCCGGGCGCTCGCCAGCCACTCCTCGGCGTCCTTCAGCTGCCCGCCCCGGAGCGCGAGCGAGGCCTTCCTGCCGCCCGCCTCCCACTCCCGCGCGCGGGTCAACAGGCGCGTGTGCGCCTCGACCCACTCCGGGTCCAGGTCGATTGCCTCGAGGATCTTGGCGAGCCCCTCGTCCCGGTCGTCCCCCGAGCGCAGGAAGATCCAGTTCCGCGCGGCCAGTGCCGGCGGCAGGAGCGACGGCTCCACGTCGCGATACACGACGGGGACGATCCGCTTGTTCGCGGCTTCGGCGTGGGCGAGCTCCTCGCGGCAGGAGCCCGACTCGGCCGAGTCCGGCGAGATCACGAACACGAACGCCGCCGCCCGGTCGATCGCCTGGCGGATCTCGGCCATCCACACCGCCGACGGCGCGATCCCCGTCCAGTCCACCCAGGTGTCGCGGCCGCGGTCGGCCAGGCCGGCGTGGAGGCGTTCGACGAACGGCTTGTCGCCCCGGGCGTAGGAGACGAACACCTTCGGCGCCTTCCGCAGGACCTCCCGCGCGGCGCGAACGAACGCCGTGCACGACGGGTACCGGGCCGCGGGGTCCTTCGCCATGCCGCGGGCGACGACCTCGTCCAGGCGTTCCGGGAGCTCGGGCCGCCGGGACCGCAGCGACGGCGGCGGCTCCATGGCGTGGGCGATCAGCACCAGCTCGACCGTGTCCCGCTCGAACGGCAGCTCGCCGGTCAGGCACTGGAACAGGACACACGCCAGCGCGTACTGGTCGGCGGCGCCGGTCAGCGGCTCGCCCCGGACCTGTTCTGGAGCGGCGAACTCCGGGGTCCCGAGGAACATCCCGGCCTGGGTCACGGGCGCGCGCGCCTGCGCGGCATCCGGCCCAGCGGCGATCGCCGCGGCGGGGGCGCCGGCATCGGTCCGCGCACCGGCGCGCCCGGCGTCAGGCTCGTCCACCCGTACCCGCTTGGTGAGCCCGAAGTCGGCGAGGAAGATCTCCTCGTGGTCCCGCTCGGCCGTCGGCGGCTCGATCAGCACGTTGCCGGGCTTCACGTCGCGGTGGACCAGGCCGTGGGCGTGCGCGAAGTCGAGCGCCGCGGCGACCGGCCCGACGACGTCCAGCGCCCGCGCAGGCGCCATGTGCCCCTGTTCCTCCAGGATGGTGGCGAGGTCGCTGCCCCCCACCAGCCGGACGGCCACGTACAGCTCGCCATCGGACTCGCCGCCGTCGTAGACGGCGAGGATGTTGGGGTGGTCGAGCGAGGCCGCGATGCGGGACTCGGAGACGAACCGGGCCCGGAACTCGGCGTCGGCCGCCATCTCGGGAGCGAGCAGCTTCAGCGCGACCTTCCGCCCCAGGTGGACGTGCTCGGCGAGGTAGACGACCCCCTGCCCTCCCCGGCCCAGCACGGACTCCAGCCGGTAGTCGGCGATCCGCCGGCCGTTCACCGAGTCGATGGCCATGTCCTCCCCCGAGCGCGGGGCTCGCGACCCACCCGGGCGCGAACGTACGCCCGCCGGGTCCGGGACATCAAGGGCCAGGGGTGGCCTGTTACGGTGCCCGCATGAGCAGGCCCATGCTGGAGGACGCGTTCGACCACCACGTGTGGGCGACGCTGCGGTTGCTGGATGTGTGCCTCGAACTCAGCTCGGAGCAGCTCGCGACCCCCGTCCCCGGGACCTACGGCTCGATCCTCGAGACGCAGCGCCACCTCGTCGGGTCCGACGCCTACTACCTGTTCGCCGCGACCGGCGAGCGCGGCCACCTCGTCGACGAGGACCACATCGACCTCCCGGAGCTCCGGGCCGCGATGGAGGACCACGCCGCCGCCTGGTCGGCGCTCCTGGCGCGTGACCTCGATCCGGACGCGCCCAACATCCGGCGCCGCGACGACGGGTCCGAGACCCGCACGACGATGGGCATCCGCCTCGCGCAGGCGCTGCACCACGGAACCGAGCACCGCAGCCAGATCTGCACCGTGCTCACCACGCTCGGCGTGGAACCGCCGCCCATCGACCTCTGGGCCTACGCCGAACAGGTCGGCCGCGTCGAGGAAATCCCGCCTGGGAGATAGCACATAGCATCCCCGCTATACTCGTGTCGAGAATGAACGCTGAGCGAATCGGGCGACAGGTCGCCCAAGCCCGAAGGGATGCGGGTCTGACCCAGGCTGAGCTGGCGGAGCGGATGGGCACCACCCAGTCTGCCGTGTCGAGATTGGAGTCCGGCCGCTCGGTGCCCTCCCTCCCGGTCCTCCAGAAGGTGGCCCGCGCCACCGGAAGACCGATTGAGATCGTCGTCGAGCCGGAGGGCCAGCTTCCCACCCGAGCGGAACGGCGCCGGCGCGTCCGCCGGGTTCTCGGCGACTACTCGTTCAATCCCTGGGAGCGCCGCCCCACGAAAGCCGAAGCCAGGACCCTGAAAGCTGATGGACTGACTCGTGAGCGATTCGAAGGCGCAAGCGCTGCTCGACCGCGCCGCACGCGAACGTGAACGGCTGAAGCGCCACCTCCTGGTTGCTGCGGCGCTCCGCGAGGTGTTGTCCGACGATCCCATCGTCGTGGGAGGGACCGCCGAGGAGTACTGGACGGCGGGCGAGTATCACCCCACCGACCTCGACCTGCGCGCCGCACTCTCCGAGGAGGATCGATCGACCCTGCGACGGCTCGGCTTCCAGAGGCACGGCCGCCATTGGCAGCACCCGGGGATCCAGGTCGCCCTCGAGTTCCCCGATGCTCGGATCGACGGCGACAAGTCCCGTACTGCAGAGGGTGAAGGTGGGGCGCGGCACGGCCCGAGTCATCGGGCTCGAAGACCTGTACGTCGACCGGCTCCCTCAGTCGACCGTCACCGAGCGTGAGGGTACGGAGTTCCAGTCCGCGCTGGCGGTCGTCGCCGCCGGGCACGATCAGATCGACTGGACGTACGTGCGATCGCGGTTGAAGGAGGTCTCGGTGGCCGATCCGCCGCTCGGCAGGCTCCTGCGGCGGAACGACGCCCGAATCCGAAGGCGCGTACGTCGAGCGCTCGTGGATTTCGATCAGTGACCGCGAAGGGCCGGCGATTCACGGCGGATGACGTTGTGCCGGATCGGGGCGATACTGTCCACTTCCCATGAACCGGAGGTAGGCAGCGTTGGCCGACGTCAAGACACACCGGGGGCCCGGCGAGAGGCTCCAGGAGCGCGAGGTGATGGCGCAGCTGGAGCGGTACCGGGTCGAGCTGACCGCGCACTGCTACCGGATGCTGGGGTCGGCCTTCGAGGCCGAGGACGCGGTCCAGGAGACGCTGCTCCGGGCGTGGCGAGGGTTCGAGGGGTTCGAGGGCCGGGCGGCGCTGCGGTCCTGGCTGTACCGCATCGCCACCAACGTGTGCCTCGACATGCTGGGCGGCCGCGAACGGCGGGCCCGCCCGATGGACCTCAACGCCCCGGGAACCGCCGACGGGCCGCTGGGCGAGGGGCTCCCGGAGGTCACCTGGCTCGAGCCGGTCCCCAACGGCCGCGTGTTGCAGGCCGGCGACTCCGGGCCGGCCGCGGATCCGGCCGCGGTGGCCGAGCAGCGCGAGGCGATCCGCCTCGCGTTCGTCGCCGCGCTCCAGCACCTCCCGCCGCGCCAGCGGGCCGTACTGATCCTGCGGGAGGTCCTGCGGTGGCGCGCCTCCGAGGTGGCCGAGCTGCTCGACACCTCCGTGGCGTCGGTCAACAGCGCGCTGCAGCGCGCCCGGGCGACGCTCGCCGAGCACCGGATGAACGACGACGGCTGGCACGAGCCCCTGGACGAGGAGCAGCGAGGCCTCCTGGACCGCTACGTCCGCGCGTTCGAGTCCTACGACATGAACGCACTCACCTCGCTGCTGCATGAGGACGCGACCTGGAACATGCCGCCCTACGAGCTGTGGCTCCAGACCCACGACGACATCGTCCGGTGGTGCCTGGGCCCGGGGATCGGCTGCCGCGGCTCGCGCCTGATCCCGGTCGTGGCCAACGGCTCGCCGGCGTTCGGCCAGTACAAGCCCGACCCGAACGGCGGCCTCGAGCCGTGGTCGCTCCAGGTGCTCGAACGCCGGGGCGACCGGCTCAGCGGGATCACGTTCTTCCTGGGCACCGAGTCGCTGTTCCCGCTCTTCGGCCTCCCGTCGCGGCTCGACTCGTAGCCTCCCGCGCGATCGCGCGGTCCAATCACCGGGGCCGCGTCGACCGATGAGTTCCGCGCCGTGCGGCGGTCCCATCCCCAGAACCCACCGGACATTCGACGCCTGATCTACCATGCGGCCCGAGACGGAGGCCCGAGGACGAGAAAGGAACGGCCGTGAACGACACGATCCTGACCGAGAACCTGGTCAAGCGGTATGGAGACGTGACCGCCCTCGACGGCATCGACATCTCCGTGCCGCAGGGGACGGTGCTGGGGCTGCTCGGACCCAACGGCGCGGGGAAAACCACGGCGGTGCGCATCCTGACCACGCTGCTCGAGCCCGACGAGGGCCGGGCCATCGTCGCGGGCATCGACGTCTGCGAGGAGCCCGACAAGGTGCGGGAACGCATCGGGCTCTCGGGCCAGAACGCCGCCGTCGACGAGTACCTGACCGGCTTCGAGAACCTCGACATGGTGGGCCGGCTGTACCACCTGGGGAAGGAACGGTCGCGGGAGCGGGCCCGCGAGCTCCTCGACGTGTTCGACCTGGCCGACGCCGCCGACCGGCCGACGAAGACGTACTCGGGAGGCATGCGGCGGCGCCTGGACCTGGCGGCGGCGCTCGTGGCCAAGCCCGAGGTCCTGTTCCTCGACGAACCCACCACGGGTCTCGACCCCCGGAGCCGGGTGCAGATGTGGGGGACCATCCACGAGCTGGTCCATGGCGGATCCACGGTGCTGCTGACGACCCAGTACATGGAGGAGGCGGACCGGCTGGCGGACGACATCGTCGTCATCGACCACGGTCGCGTGATCGCGCACGGGACCGCCGACAAGCTCAAGGCTCAGGTCGGCGGCGAGCGGGTGGAGGTGGTCCTGGCGGAGGCCGGCGACCTCCCCACGGCCCGGTTGATCCTCGGGGCGCTGTGCGGGGAGGAGGTCCAGGTCGACGAGCAGATCCGCACGCTGACCGCGGCCTCCACGGGCGGGCCGGACGTCCTGAAGCGGGTCCTGGAGCGGTTCGAGGAGGGGAAGGTCCGCATCGCGGACATCGGCCTGCGCCGGCCGACCCTCGACGACGTGTTCCTGTCGCTCACGGGCCACACGGCGGAGGAGGAACCCCCTGCCGACGAGGAATCCGGAGACGGGAGCGGACGACGAGGCGATGCCCGAGTGAAGGAGGCCGTCCGATGAGTGCCGCAGTCGAGACGGGGCGAGGCCGCTCGACGAGCTCGCTGACGCGGGTGTTCGCCGACGGCGCGGTGGTGGCCAAGCGGAACCTGATCAAGATCAAGCGGGTCCCGGACATCCTGGTGTGGACCCTGATGTCGCCGATCATGTTCGTGCTGCTGTTCGGGCTGGTGTTCGGCAGCTCGATCCACATCCCGGGGGTGAGCTACCGGGAGTTCCTGATCGCGGGAATCTTCGCCCAGACAATCATCTTCGGATCCACATTCACCGGAGTCGGCCTCGCCGACGACATGACCAAGGGGGTGATCGACCGGTTCCGATCGCTGCCCATGGCGCGCTCGGCGGTGCTGATCGGACGGACCGGGAGCGACATCATCTACAACTCGATCTCGATCGCGGTCATGTCGCTGGCAGGCCTGGCCGTGGGCTGGAGAATCCGGACCGGCCCCATCGACGCGATCCGGGGCTTCCTGCTGCTGCTGCTCTTCTCGTACGCGTTCAGCTGGATCATGGCCTGGGTGGGCCTGAAGGTGAAGGCGGTGGAGGTGGTCCAGAACGCGTCGTTCATGTTCATCTTCCCGCTGACCTTCGTGGCCAACACGTTCGTGCGGGCCTCGCTCCTGCCGGGCCCGCTGCGGGTGTTCGCCGACTGGAACCCGATCTCGGCGGTGGCTCAGGCAGCCCGCGAGGCGTTCGGCAACACGGGGACTGAGCCGAAGCCGACGGTCTGGTCGCTGGCCCACCCGGTCGTGTACACGCTCATCTGGGTGGGGATCATCCTGGCCGTCTTCGTCCCGCTCTCGATCCGCCAGTTCAACAAGGCCGCCTCCAGGGCAGCGACATAGGGCTCAGCGTAGGGTTGGGGGGCCGTGCGCAATCGACCCGTTGCCGGGCGGGTGCTCGGCCCACGGGCGCTGAACCGGGCCCTGCTCGAACGGCAGTTGCTGCTGCGCCGGCGGAGGCTTCGGCCGCTCGAGGCCGTCGAGTGGCTGGTCGCGCTGCAGGCGCAGGTTCCGAGGGATCCCTACGTGGCCTTGTGGTCGCGGCTCGAACCGTTCCGGTCGGAGGCGCTGTCGGCGGCGCTCGCCGATCGGCAGGCGGTCCGGATGACGTTCCTGCGGGGGACGCTCCACTTCGTGACCGCCCGGGACGCGGTGGCTCTGCGGCCGCTGTTCCAGCCCGTTGTCGAGCGGGCGTTCTTCGCCCAGCGGGCCTTCCGGCGGGCGGCCGAGGCGATCGGTCCGGAGTTCGACGAGGTCCTGCGGCTGCTGCGTGAGCGGCTGGAGGAACGACCCAGGACCCGGGCTGAGCTCGCCGACGCCGTCGCCGGGCGGTGGCCCGACCACGACGCCTCGTCGCTGGCGTCCGCGGTGTTCCTGATCCCGACCGTCCAGGTCACGCCGCGCGGGCTGTGGCGCACCTCCGGGCGCCCTGCCGTCACGACGCTCGAGCGCTGGCTGGGGGCGGGGCCGGACGAGCCAGGCTCCTCCCTCGGGGAGCTCGTGTCGAGATATCTGGCGGTGTTCGGCCCTGCGACGCCGGCCGACGCGACGAGTTGGTCGGGGGTGCCCGGAATGCGGGAGGTATTCGAGCGGCTTCGCCCTCGGCTCCGAACGTTCCGCGACGATCGCGGGCGCGAGCTCTTCGACGTGCCGCGGGCCCCGCTCCCCGACCCGGAGGCGCCGGCGCCGGTCCGGTTCCTCCCCGAGTACGACAATGCGCTGATCGGCCATGAAGACCGCACCCGGATCATCCCTGTGGGGGCTGCGCAGTGGACGGAGGTCGGCTGGGGCAGCGTGCTGGTGGACGGATTCCTCGCCGCCAGGTGGCGGGTGCACTCCGGGCAGAAGGAGGGCTCGACGCTCCGGGTCGAGCCGTTCCGGCGGCTGACCGCACCCGAGCAGGCCGAGGTCACGGAGGAAGGCGTTCGGTTGCTCCGGTGCCTCCAACCGGATGCGGGCACCCACGACGTGCGACTGGTCGAACGGATCGAGCCCGCTGCGTCAGCGCTGCGCCCGAATTCGCCTCGCGCCCGGTGAACGCGGCGGCCCTGCCGTACGATCCAGCGCCGTCCCGAGCGGAAGGAGAACGATGGGTCAGCCGCTGATCCGCGTCGAGGTCGTCGTCGACGCCGAGGGGATGAAGGTGCGCCTGGCGATCGCGCCGTCGGTCCTGACCGAGGTGTACGCGCGGGACGGGCTCGGCCTCTTCGACCGGGACCGGGCGAACCTCGCCGTCGAGCTCCGCGACCGGCGTGACGGCCGTTCCCTCGAGCGGCGCCCGGTCGTGGTGGAGTTCGTTCCCGGGTCCGAGGACGCCGAGGAGTACGCGCCGAAGTTCCGCCCGGGAAGCGCCTTCGAGCTCACGGGTCCCGAGTAGGCGGATCGTCGACCGGTACGACCTCGTCGAGCCCCGTCAGGGCCAGCAGCTCCAGCAGCTCGTCGCAGGGGTCACGCAGGCTGAGCCGGCGCCCCAGCCGGCGGGCGACGAGCTGCAGCCGGGCCAGAGCGTCGACCGTCGCGGCGTCGGGGTCGTCGACCCCGGCGACGTCGCAGATCACCAGCTCGTGCCCGCAGGCGTCGAGCACGACCCGCACGCGCTCACAGAGCCCCGGGATGCCGGCGCGGGCGATCCGTCCCTCGAAGACGAGAACGATCGTGCCCGGCTCGGGGGGTGGCCTCGGCGAATCCATCGTCATGCAGACCGCCGGGGAGCCCGGAACTCATCCCCCTCAGGTTCTAGCGCCGGCGGTGACGTCGCGGGCCGTGGTGACCGCCCGGGCGATGATGGGGGTGCGTCTTGGGCGCCTTCTTCACGTGCTCGGGCTTCGCGTGGTGGGCGGGCGCAGTGTGTTCGTGCTTCTTGGGCTTGGCCGGCTTGTGCGTGTTCGCGTGATGGTCCTTCGGAGCCGGTCCGCCGGGCCCCTTGTGGTGCTCGGCGGGCTTCGCGTGCTTGGGGGCCTTGTGGTCTCCGGGGTTGGGAACCTTGTGGTCTCCGGGGTTGGGAGCCTGCTGGTCCCCGGGCTTGGGGGCCGGGGCCGGCTTCTTGTGGTCGGAGGGCTTGCCGGACTTGTGGTCGTTCCCGGGCTTGTGGCCTCCGGGCTTCCTGGTCTTCTGGTTGGTCCCTCCCTGCTTGGGTGGACCGGGCCGGCGAATGGACACCAGGACCGTGGGGCCCTGCGGCGAAGCGCTCGTCCCGTTCGGCTGGACGGATGTCGGGTGCGCGCCGCTGCCTCCGCTCGGAGACGGGGGGCCGGGCGAGCCCGGCGGTGCGTTCGGTTCCTTCTGGTGGTGTGGAGGGGGCCCGCTCTGGGTCGGCGGCGCCACCGAGACGACTCCGGTGGTGTCGGCGCCGGGAGGGAGCGAGGAGAGGAATGGGAGGCCGCCGGACCCGGGCAGCAGGAAGAGGATCACCAGCGCCGCGAGGGCCCCGATCAATCCGGCGAGCACACGAGCTTGAGCACGTTCAGTTGGCACCTTCGTAGTCCTCGGCACGATTTCGTCGGTTCTTGAGCAAAAAGTGTCAAGTCCGGGGTCACAACGTGCCGATGCAGAAGCGGATATGACATTTCGCGCTCGCCTGACACTGTTCTTCCTGGCCGTGGTGGGTGCACCGCTCGTGGCCGGCGCCTTCATGGCCTCGCACATCTCGCGGACCCAGGCCCTTCAGGATGCGGATTCGAGGCTCCAGGTGGCGGCCGTGACCGCCTCGAACGCCCTGAAGCAGGAACGCTTCGCCATGACCCGCGACCTCTCGTCGGCCGCCGCCACCCGGGCCGCCGGCACGACGGCGCCGGGAGCCCTCGACGCCCTCCGGCGGTCCTCGAGGCTCGACTACCTCATCGTGGTCAGCGAGGGGAAGGTGACCGCGGCGTCGATCGATGTTCCCGCGGGCCTCCCGCGCGACCCGGCCGCGATCGAGGACGGAGCGCTCACGTCGGTCGCCGCGGAGCGCCGCGTCATCATCCTCGGGGCCGGTAACGGCACCGTGCTGGGGGGACGGATCTGGCGGCCCGACGTCCCGTCCGCGCTCGGCGTGCGCGCGACGCTGGTGGTCGACGGCAGCCCCGTGACCACAGTGCCAGCGCCGTTCCTGCCGTCGCGGCAGGCCGCGTCGGCGGGCCGCGACCGGCTGGTCTGTCTGTGCCGGGGCGGAGCCGACGCATCCGGGCTCGTCCTGTTCACGCCGGCTCGGTGGGACGGCCTCGCGGCGTGGGTCCAGTGGCCCAAGGTTGGCCTCCTCGCGCTCGTGATCGTGGCCATCGGGTTGGTCGCGTACGGACTGGCCGGGCTCCTGTCCCGCCCCCTGATGCGGCTGGCCCGGGAAGCCGAGGCGGTCGCTCGAGGGGAGCAGGAACCCAGGGTGACGGTCGACGCCGACTCGGGGCGGGAGTTCGTCCAGGTCGGGCGGACGCTCCGGAGCGTGTCGGCGAAGCTCAGCGGCTCACGCAAGCAGCTGGACAGCGCCCGAGGACGGCTGGCCGAGACCGAGCGCCTGACGCTGCTCGATCCGCTGACCGGCGTGTGGAACCGCCGCTACGTCGAACAGGCCCTCCGGGAGCAGGTCAAGCGGCATCGGAGGTTCGGCAGCGCATTCGCTCTGCTGATGATCGACATCGACCGGTTCAAGCTGGTCAACGACCACCACGGTCATCCGGCGGGCGACGCGGTGCTGCTCGGCGTGGCCAGCGCACTCGGCCACTCGATCCGCGCGGATCTCGACGTGCTGGCTCGCCTTGGCGGCGAGGAGTTCGTAGTGGTCCTCCCCGAGACCGACACGCTCGGCGGCGCGGTCGCGGCCGAGAAGCTGCGGAACCTGGTTTCCCGGACGACGTTCGACTTCGAAGGCGCCGCCATCTCGATCACGGTGAGCGTCGGCGTGGCGGCCTGCCCGGAAGACGGGGTCGATGCCCTGCGCCTGATGGCCGCCGCCGACGCCGCCCTGTACCGGGCGAAGGAATCCGGACGCAACCGAACCATGACGGCCTCGACCCCGAAGTCCTCGGCCCGCGAGGCCTGACCCAGCCCGTAGGCGAGCCGGTACCAAGAGTGCTCAGGCGGGGGGTTCCTGCCACCTGACACCCGGAAAGCGCCCGAAGTCGCGGTCGAACGACATCACGCCCGCGTCGTGCTCCACGGCGAGGGCGGCGAGATGGGCGTCGTTCACGAGGTTCGCGGCCGTGCCGAACGGCCCCAGCAGCCCGGCCAGGACCGCGAGGTGGCGTGGCGTGGGGTGCACGACGACCGCGGCGGGCGCGGCCAGCCACGCCTCCACGACGCCGAGGGACTCCGCGGGCGTCAGTGGGTTCGTGAAGAGGTCGCCGCGGGTGCTCAGTCTGAGGAATGCGAGCAGCGCGATCCACGCCAAGCCCACGGCCTCGGATCCATCGAGCGCGGTGTCCAGCCAACTCCTCGCTCGCTCGTGGAGAGGCGAGTCCTCGTTCACGGCGTAGAGGAGCACGTTGGCGTCGACGACCTTCACGGGCGCGGTCCTCCCCCGCGATGCCTGACCCGGGTCATTTCCGGGTCGAGAGCTTCCGGGCGATCTCCTCGTCCTCGAGCTCGCCGGCGAGCCGCAGAGCCCTGTCCAGGGGAACTGCGGACGCCGAGCCCATGTGGAAGGTCGCCGTCCGGAACGGCTTCCGCTCGGCGCCCGCGGACAGGCCCTCCCTGATCGCGAGGTTCACGGCCTGCTTGAACGACAGCCCGCGCTCCCGCATGACGCGCCGAACGAGCGCCTCGACGTCGGGGTCGAGCGTCACGGTCGTCCTCATGGAAGCATCATAGCATCACCGAGATTGAAGTCAGAACACCAAATTCGCGGGACGCTCGCAGGAATCGCGTGGCCTCCTCCGACCCACGGTATCCTCGCGGGAGGACGCCCCCCTCGACATGAGGAGGCACCCCGTGCCCCGAATCAGCTATCCGGACCTCTCGAAGATGGACGACCCGGAGATCGCGGGCTACTTCGACGACGCCAGGCGCCACGGGACACCGCGGCCGGAGAGCCAGGCCATCCGGGCCCACAACCCGGGCGTGATCCGGGCTTTCTCGCAGGCCTGGGACCTCACGTTCCGGGGCGGCGTCCTCGACCACCGGGTCAAGGAGCTGTGCCGGGTCTACGTCTCGAAGTCCATCGAGTGCTCCTACTGAGGCCTCCAACGGTCTGTCCAGGGTGGACAGCAGGGCCTCACCGAGGAGATCTACGACGAGCTGTTGCACTTCCTCGACTCCGACAAGTTCACGGACCGGGAGAAGACTGCGCTCTCGTACACCAGCGCGATCATCTGGGACTCGAGCCTGGCGGACGACGCCATGTGGGAACAACTCCACGGGCACTTCACGGAGCCCGAGCTGGTCGAGCTGGGGTTCTTCGTGGCGCTGACCTTCGGCCAGCAGAAGTGGATCAAGACCCTGGGGATCGGCCACGGCGAGGTGCTGGGCGACACGGAGGCGGGCCTGGCCGGGTCGGCCGCGCCTGGAGCCGGAGGGTGACCGGCGAGGCTCACCCGGAGGCGGCCTGCCGGATGGCCCGCCACACCTTCTCCGGCGTGTAGGGCGGGTCGAGATCGCGGACGCCGAACGGTGACAGCGCGTCGGCGACGGCGTTGGCCACGGCGGCGGGGACGGCGATGGAGCCGCTCTCGCCGAGCCCCTTCGCTCCCAGCGGGTTGAACGGCGACGGGGTCTCCAGGAACTCGCTGGTGACGGGGACGGCCTCGGCCGCGCCCAGGATCCCGTACGTGGTGAAGCTTCCCGTCATGAGCTGGCCCTGGTCGTCGTACACGGCCTCCTCGGTGAGGGCCTGGCCGATCCCTTGGAGGATCGAGCCCACCACCTGTCCCTCGGCCAGCAGCGGGTTCACCACCCGCCCGGCGTCGTCCACGGCGACGACCCGGCGCACGCCGACGACCCCGGTCTCCGGATCGACCTCGACCGTCACCGCGTATGCGCCGAACGGAAACACCGGGCCGGGGAGCGAGAAGCGGGCCTCCGCGGCCAGCCCCGGCTCCACACCATCCGGGAGGCGCGAGGGGTCGTTCGCCGCCTCGGCCACCTCACGGAGCGAGAGCGGCGGCCGACCGGGGGCGGTCAGGCCGCCGTCCTCCCAACTGACCTCTTCCGGGTCGGTTCCAAGGAGGTGGGCGGCCAGGCGGCGGGCCTGCTCTTTCAGCCGCTCGGCCGCTTCGACAACGGCCGAGCCCCCGACGGTCACCGAGCGGCTGGCGAAGCTGCCCACGCCCTCCGGGATCTCGGCGGTGTCGCCCGTGCGGACCTCGACGTCGTCGGGGTGAACCCCCAGCGCGTCGGCGGCGATCTGGGCGAAGACGGTCTCGTGGCCCTGGCCGTGGGGGGTGGAGCCGACGCGGACGACGACCCGGCCGCCGGGGTCGACCTCCACGGCGCCGCTCTCCCAGTTCCCCGCCCCGGCCCGCTCGACGAAGGTTGACAGGCCCACCCCCACCACGCGACCGGCCTCACGCTGGGCCCGTTGCTCCTTCCGGACCGCGTCGTACCCCAGGACGTCGCACGCGCGGTCCAGGGCCCGGGCGTAGTTCCCCGAGTCGTACGTGAACCCCAGGGGCGACTCGTAGGGGAACCGCTCGGGCGGGACGAAGTTCCGGCGGCGGATCTCGGCCGGATCGATCCCCAGCTCGGCCGCGGCCAGGTCGGTCATCCGCTCGGCCACGTACGCCGCCTCCGGCCGGCCAGCGCCACGGTACGGGCCGGTGGGGACCTTGTTCGTGGCCACGCCGACCGTCTCCACGTCGACCACGGGGATCTCGTAGGCCCCGGTCACGAGCATGGCCGTGGTCACCGGGACTGCCGGCGTGGTCGGGTACAGGTACGCGCCCACGTCGGCCACCAGCCGGGCCCGCACGGCCAGGAACCGCCCGTCGGCGTCGACCGCGAGCTCGACCTCGGCGTCCTGCCCCCGCCCCTGGTAGGAAGCCAGGAAGTTCTCCGAGCGGTCCTCGATCCACTTCACCGGCCGGGTGAGCCGGATGGCGGCGATCGCGGCCACCGCCGCCTCGGGCGCCAGCGTGCCCTTGCTGCCGAAGGCGCCCCCCACGTCGCGCACGACCAGCCGGATGCGGCGGGGGTCGCGCCCCAGCACCGTGGCCAGGTGGCGCAGCGGCCGGTGCGGATCCTGAGAGGAGAGCCACATCGTCAGGACGTCGTGCCCCGGGTCGTGCTCCGCCACCGCCCCCCGGACCTCGATCGGCGCGGCCACCAGCCTCGGGATGTGGAACCTCCCGGCGACGACCCGGTGGGCCCGCCCGAAGGACCCCTCGACGTCGCCCGCCGTCCGGCGCCATCGCAGGAGGACGTTGTGGCCGAGGGCGTCGTGCAGGACCACCTCCCCGCGGAGCGCCTCGGCCGGGTCCACCACCGGCGGCAGCGGGTCGTAGTCGACTTGCACGAGTTCCGCGGCGTCCACGGCCGCAGCCCGGGTCTCGGCCACCACGGCCGCGACGGGCTCGCCGGCGAACCGGACTCGCCCGGTGGCCAGGAGCGGGATGGGAACCTCGGCGGTTTCGGCGTCCTCGATGCGGTTGATGGGCATGGGATGGACGTGGCCGGCCAGGTCCTCCCCGGTGAGCACCGCCACGGCACCGGGGCAGTCCAGGGCCGCCGTGGCGTCGATGCCCCCGAGCCGGGCGTGGGCGAACGGGCTCCGTACCGCGACCAGGTGCAGCGTCCCCGGCGGTGCGAGGTTGTCCACGAAGGTGGCCTCGCCTCGCAGGATGTGCTCGTCCTCTCGCCGCAACACCGGGCGCCCGACCCATCGATCGATCACGGTGTCAATGCATCCGTTCCCACGTGACCCGGTAGTCAGGCACCGCCGCCCGGACCAGGCTGTCCACGGGGCAGTACCTGGCCACCAGCGAGGCCAGCCGGTCCAGGCGCGCCTCCGGCTCCCCAGTGCGGATGCGGACGTGCAGCCGAACCGCCTTGTAATGGACGGGGACGTCGGCCGTCCCCAGGCGACCGCGGATGTCCAGCGTGCCCTCCGCGCTCGTCTCGAGGTCTTCGTACCGGAACCTGATCTTGGCGGCCATCCTGGCCGTCGAGACGTTCGTTCAGGCGCACAGCGCCACCAGGACGTACTCGAGCGGCGTCGGGCCGCGGTCCTCGCCTCCTCGGGAGGGGGGCTCGTCGGCCACCAGGACCGGATGGTGGCGAACCGTGATCTCCGCAGCGCTGGGGCTGAGCATCCGCCCCATCGCGCGGTTCGTAACGATGTACTCGTCGGGGCTGGGAATGTTCGGAATCGGCTTCACCTCCTCACGACGTTGTCACGACCGGCTCGAACGGAACGTGATGCAGGGATTCCGCGCCGGCGTCCGTGACGATCGTGAGCGCGCCGAGCTGGAGCCCCATCCGCTCGTCCGGGGTGATCGGGTTCGGCTGGATCACGATGGCCATGTCCCGCTCGAACCGCCGGCGCTCCGGCGCGGGGTTCGTCTCGTCCCAGGGCCACCACCGCGCGCACGACCGGTCGATGACCGGTGGGTGGATGTCCACGCCGTAGCCGTGGACGAGGTCGTCGTAGAGGTCGTACCCGCGGTCCCCGATCACCGACGCGGCCCGGATCACGTCGCGCTCGGTGGCGCCAGGTCGCATGGCGGCCGCCATGGCGCGGTACGCCTCCAGCGCGGTGTCGAACATCCGCTGCCATTCGGCCGTGGGTTCGCTCCGGACGAAGATGGGTCGGTGGATCTGCCCGGAGTAGCCCCAGTACGAGGCGCTGATCTCCGTGATGATCACGTCGCCCTCCTCGATGCGGCGGTCGGAGGGGTCCTGCGCCGGGAGGCAGCCGTTCGGCCGGTCCATCGGCATCGAGCGCAAGAACGCGATGTGGGAGAGCCCGCCGTCCGAACGGTACGAGCCCTCGATGATCCCGAGCAGCGCGTACTCGGGAAGGCCCGGCCGGACCTCGTCGCGGAGGGCCTCGATCGTTCGGTCGGTGAACGCGGCGGCCCGCCGGAGCCACTCGATCTCCTCGCCGGACTTCACCTGGCGGAGCGACGCGAACTCGCGCGTCACGTCTACCATCGCAATCCCCGGGAGGGCATCGACGAGCGTGGCGTGGTGGCGGTACGGCATGCCCATCCCGAACGTGGCGTTCACTCCGACCAGCCCCAGCCTGCCCGTCGTGATGCCGACCTTCTGGAGCCGCTCCGCGACTGTGGCGGCCGGATCGTGGCCGCCCCACTCGATCACCGGCACGTCGCTGACCCGCCGGGCGTTCGGCACGTGGTTCGCCAGCCCCGTGTACAGGGCGGGTTCGATCGCCTCGTCCCTGGGCGCCACCAGGTAGGCGTGATGGAGATCCAGGTGGTTGGTGAGCCAGAACACGTTGGCCTGGTTGTGACGATTGACCCCCGAGTTGCCGAACACCACCAGCGCGGCGAGGTCGTGGCGGTCCATGAGGTCCCGGGCCAGACGCCACCGGCGAGCCATCTCGTCGGAACTGAACCTATCCCACACGGGCGAGCTGCTCCGCCGTCCAGTCCGCCGCCAGCGGCCGGTAGAGGTACGGGATGTTGTTGCAGACGTGGTTCCCGTGCTCGTACATCACCAGCTCGGCGGTCGCGGCCTCGGCCGCCACCCGCTCGGCCTGCTGCCATGGGATCAGCCGGTCGAGCCTGCCGAAGATCACCAGGAACGGCGTGCGCAGCCGCGGCAGCACCGGGCCCAGGTCCAGCTCGGTCGCCCGCTTCTCCCCCTCCGCCTCGTCCGAGGCGCCGGAGTGGTGGACGAACGCCTCCCTGGTCAGCCCAGGGAGGCCGGGCCAGCACTCGCCGAAGTTGTATGCGCCGCCGATCGACACCGACGCCCGCACGCGCGGCTCGAACGCGGCAGCCCGCGGCGCGTAGTACCCGCCCAGGCTGACGCCGACGGCACCTACCCTTCCCAGGTCGAGCGACACGTCGTCGCGTTGGGCCAGGTGGTCGAGCGCCGCCGCGACCGCCAGCTCGTAGTCGGGGCGGATGTGGGTGGAATAGCCGGTCTCGCCCTGCCCCGGCCCGTCCAACGACAGGGCCGCCATCCCCCGGGCCAGGAACACGTTCTCCCAGCCGAAGAACTCCTCCTTCGTGGAGTCCAGGCCGGGGAGGAGGAACACGAGGGGTGGGCGGTCGACACCGCTCGGGCGGCGCAGGGTCCCCACCATCGTCGTCCCCTCGAACGGGATCTCCAGGCGGATCGCCCCGGGGTCGAGGAGCCGGTGGGCCTCGCGAAGCGCGACGACGGCCCGGTCGGCCGCCTCCCGGTACCGGCCCATGTCCACCATCCAGACGAACTTGGCGAAGTGGTAGGAGAGGGCCGCCCGAATCCAGGCCTCGCCGGCCGTCCGGTCGCGACCCCGCTCCTCGGCCTCCCGGGCCAGCCCGGCGTGCTCGTCGCCGTTCGCCACCCAGGCGCCCAGCCAGTCCTCCCACCGCTCCAACGGCGCCGTGACCCGCTGGAAGTCGCTGGGGTCCACGCCGTTCGTAACGAACCGCGGGGCCCAGTTGGCCACCGCGGCCTCGATCCGCTCGTCAGCCACGCGCGAGCACCTCCTCCAGCGTCGTCCCGAGGTCCTGCAGCATCACGACGGCCGCGTTGCGTCCCGGCGCCGCCGAGACCGACCCGCCGGGGTGGGTCGTGGCTCCCGTCTGGTACAGGCCGGGGATGGGCGTGCGGTGCCCGGCCCATCCCGGCGCCGGCCGCAGGGTCCCCGACTGCGCGGGTCCCATGTCGCCGCCGTGGCAGGACCCGTGCCAGTTGTGCGCATTGAACCGCTCCAGGCCGAGCGGGCTCTCCACGTCCCGGGCCAGGATCACGTCCTCGGTGAGGTTCGGCGCGAACCGCCGCAGGTGCGCCAGGTTCGCCTCCGAGACCTCGTCCTCGATCTCGTCCCACCGCTCGGGGCCCTCCGGCAGGTCGTACGGCTGGAACCCCACGATCTTCAGCGTGTGCTTCCCTGCCGGGGCCCGCGTGGGGTCCTCGACCGTGGGCGACAGCACCAGGAGCACCGGGTCGTCGGCTGCCACCAGGCCACGAGCGAAGTCCGACCCCACCCGGAGCATGCGGTCCACCGAGCCCGGCGTCCCGGAGGCCACGGCCTCGATCACGCCGCCGTCCACCGGGAACCGGGGCGGCTCCGCCGTCGCGTAGTGGGTGACGAACATGGACGTCCCCGCCCGCCACGTGTCCACGCCGTAGCGGAAGTCGTCGTCCCACGCCTCGGGCGGGGCCATCTCCACCAGGTGTTTCACATGGATGGTGGAGAGCACGGCCCTCGACGCGAGATACCGCTCGCCGTCCTCGGTCTCCACTCCGGCGCACCTTCCGTTCTCCAGGACGAGCCCGGCCACCCGTCTCCCGGTGAGCACGGTCCCGCCGTGGGCCTCGACGAAGCGGGCCAGGGCAGCCGGCAGGGCCCCCGATCCGCCGCGGGGAAGCGTCCAGCTGTGCCGCTGGCGCCCGAACAGCAGCGAGTAGGCCAGCGGCCCCGTCCCCGGGCGGTCGATCGGCTGGACCGTCATGAACGCCATCCACAGCATGAACGCGCGGGTGTGTTCGTCCTCGAACGCGTCGGCGATCACGTCCCACGCGCTCATCCCGTGGCGCCGCAGCCACCTCCCGGCGTCCCGATGCGCGCCGAGGAGCTCCGGCAGGGGGGGTCCGGCACCGGCGGGCGTGTACCGGTACCGGCCGAACAGCGGGGCCACGGATTCGTACTGCTCCAGGAACCGCACGAAGGCGTCGGCGTCCCGCTTCGAGAACCTCGCGAACTCGTCGCGGGTCCGGTCCGGGTCGCGCCACTGCGTCAGCCACGCGCCGTCTGGGAACGGGATGTGCACGACCGGGTCGGGATGGAGGTACTCGAGGCCGTACTCGTCGAGGGGCAGCTCCCGGTCGCGCAGCGTGGGGCTGGCCTGGATCAGGTTGTGCGCGGTCGAGCAGGAGTCGTGGAGGAAGCCGGGCAGCGTCAGCTCCTCGGAACTCGTGTTCCCCCCCACCCGCTCGCGGGCCTCCAGGACCAGGCACCGGAACCCCGCCCTGGCCAGGTACGCCGCCGCAACCAGGCTGTTGTGGCCCGCGCCGGCCACCACGACGTCCCATTGCGCGCTCAGGATGCGCCCCCCAGCAGGCGCTCGGCATTCCCGCCCAGGATCGCGGTCTCCCGCTCCGGCGGCAGCCTCAGTTCGCGGACCTCCTCCACCGGCCGGTCGGTCCCCATGTCGAACGGGTGATCCGAGCCGAGCAGCACGTGGCCGGCGCCGGCCCAGTCGATCAGCCCCCGGAGCAGGTCCCGGTCGTGCGTCACGGTGTCGAAGTACAGGCGCCGCATCGATTCGTCGGGCGGTTCGCGCAGCCGTTCCCGGGCCTGCGGCTGGAACGTGTGGGCGTGGCGGAGCCGGCCCCGGATGGCCGGGAGGGCTCCCCCGCCGTGCGCCAGCACGACCTTCAGGGCCGGGTGGCGCTCCAGGACCCCGGCCATGACCAGGTCGGCCGCGGTCACAGCGGTCTCCATCGGGTTGGCCACCGTGTTCCACAGGTAGAACCGATCGAACACCGGCAGGTCGAACCCCCGGGTGGTGGGATGGACGAACACGATCGCGCCGGTGCCCTCGGCGGCCTCCCAGAACGGCAGGAACCGATCGGCCCCCAGGTAGTCGCCGCGGACGGCGGCCGCGACCTCCACGCCCGCGACGCCCGGCGCCGCGACGAGCTTCTCCAGCTCGCCGGCCGCGGCCTCCGGGTCCTGGAGCGGGACGGCGCCCAGCGCGGTGACCCGGCCGGGATGCGCTTCCGCCAGCGCCGCCAGCGCGTCGTTCTGGATCCGGCAGATCGCCAGCGCCGGCTCGAGGTCCTCGTCGTAGGGAAGCAGGGCCACCCACGGGGAGAGCACCAGGTGCTCGACGCCCGACGCGGAGGCCTCCGCGAGGATCCGCTCGATCCGGACGAACTCGCGGACCGCCGACCGGATGGCCCTCCCCCGGTGCTCCACGACCTGGACGCCGTCCTCCCACCGGACGTCGGGGCGCCAGGGCTCGCCGCCGGCGGCCCGGGTGACCTCCGGGACGATCACGTGGGCGTGCACGTCGACGATCAAGCCGCGCCCCTCACGACCACACGATCAGGACGAGGGCCCCCGCCATCAGCAGGGCCGTCCCGGCGACGAGGGGGGCGGTGATCCGCTCGACGTGCCGTCCCACCAGGAGCGGGGCCACCACGATCACCGTGGGGACGGAGAGCAGCCCCAGGCCGAGGACCACGGCCACCTGCGTCAGGCTGAGCGCGTACCACCGGGCCCACGTCGAGAGCCCCACCAGGACCCCGGCGGTGAGCTTCCAGGTCATGGCGGTCCGTGAGGCCGGCGGGGCCCCGCTCCGGCCCCGGATCAGCAGGGCCACCGCGTATGCCAGGACCGCCGCCACGAGGCTGATGGTCACGCCGAGCACCGGCGAGTCGAGACCCTTCAGGCCGTTGCGGATGAAGACGGGGCTGATGGCCCAGCACAGCGCGGTCCCGAGCCCGAGGCTCGCCGCCTTCCACGTGAATCCCTCCGCGCCGGGGTGCTGGTCGCCGTCCGGGCCGCCCACGCGCACCGGGGCCCGGCCGCGGATCCGCTCCAGTCCCACGACGTAGACCCCCGCCACCGTCGTCACGATCCCGACCCACGCGAGCGCGCTCGGGGTCTCGCCCAGCGTGGCCGCGGCCACGCCCGCCCCGAACAGCGGCGCGGTGGCGATGAGCGGGCTGGTCCGGGCCGCCCCGAGTCGCTTCTGGCTGGCGTTCAGCAGAGTCCACCCCACGAAGAAGTGCACCAGCCCGGCCGCGGCGAAGTTCATCACGGCCCCGCCCGGCGCGCCCCAGAGCAGCGCGAGGTTCCCCGACGCCACCGAGGCAACCACCAGGATCACCGCGCTCACGACGAGCTGGATGAACGTGGACCGGTACACGTCCAGGTCCTCGATGGCCGCCCGGTTCGTGGACTGGAACAGGCCGAACCCGACGCCCGCCAGCGCCGCCCACAGGACGCCGGTCATGGGCCGGCACGGCCCCCCGCCCCTCCCCCGCCCGGCGCCGAGGCCGGGACCTCCCCGTGCCGGACGGTCCCGCCCAGGTACAGCTCGGCGATCTCGGGGTTGTTCAGGACGTCCTTGGGGGTCCCGGTGAGGCGGACCCGCCCGCCCTCCATCACCACCGCGTGCGTGGCCAGGCCCAGCCCCAGTCGGACGTTCTGCTCGACCAGCAGGAGGGTCTTCCCCTGCCCCCGCATCACGCCGATCAGGTCGTAGACCTGCTTGAGGCTCTTGGGGTCGAGGCCGAGGGAGGGCTCGTCCAGGAGCACCAGCTGGGGATCGAGCATCAGCGATCGGGCGAACTCGACCAGCCGGCGCTGTCCTCCGGAGAGGTTCCCCGCCCGCTCCCCGCCTCGCCCTCGCAGGAACGGCACGACCTCCTCCACACGCCGGTATCGCTCCCGCAGGAGGGTGCGGTCCCGGCGCTCGATGTACGCGCCCATCAGGACGTTCTCCCGGACGGATAGGTTGGGGAACACGCCACCCGACTGGGGGACCTGGGCCACCCCCCTCGAGAGGATCTCCCACGGCGGGCGCCCGTCGATGGGCCGCCCGTCGAACGCGATGGTTCCCCCCCGGGGACGGAGGACCCCGGACACCGTCCGGAGCACGGTGGACTTCCCGGCGCCGTTGGGACCGACGATGCAGGTGACGCTGCCCCGCTCCACTCCGAGGTCGACGCCCTGCAGCACGTCCGAGCCGCCGTAGCCGGCCCGCACGCCCGACAGCTCCAGCAGGGCCGCCATCACACCTCCAGGGACTCCTCGACCTCGTCCCATCCCCGCCCGAGGTAGGCGTCGAGGACAGCCGGGTCGTTCTGGATCTCCCGGGGGGTGCCCTGGGCGATGCACCTGCCCTCCGCCAGGACGAGGACGGGGTCGCACAGGCCGAGCACCATGGGCATGTTGTGCTCCACGATGAGGAACGTGACTCCCCGGCGGTTCAGCTCGCGGATCACCTCGCCGATCCGCTCGATCAACGCGGGGTTGATCCCGCCGGCCGGCTCGTCGAGGAGGATGAGCTTCGGCTCCAGCATCAGGATCTGCGCCAGCTCCACCAGCTTCTGCTGGCCGAACGACAGGTGCCCCGCCGGCTCTTCGGCGAACGCCGCCATCCCCACGAACTCGAGGAGCTCCTGCGCCCGGCGGGCCTCCCTCCCGGTCACGGCGTCCGCCCGGAGCTCGCTCCACGAGAACCGGTCCAGGGGCGCCACGACGTTCTCGAGCACGGTCATCCGGCGGAACAGCCGCGTGATCTGGAACGTCCGGCCCAGGCCGAGGTACGCGCGCTCCCAGCTCACCAGGCCGTCGATGCGCGTCCGGTCGAGCCGGACCAGGCCCCGGTCGGCGCGGGTCATCCCGCTGACCAGGTTGAAGATCGTGGTCTTGCCGGAGCCGTTGGGCCCGATCAGCCCGGTGACCGTGCCCTCGCGGACCGCGAACGAGCAGTCGTCGACCGCGACGAGCCCACCGAACCGCTTGGTCAGGCCCTCGAGCTCGAGCAGGGGCCTGCCGTTCCCGGACGGCCCGGTCCCCGCCGCCACGGGCACGGGTGGGCCCGCTGGCGCGAGTCCGGCCTCCGGCGCGCGCCCCCCCACGACGGCTGCGGGCCGCCGTGGGGGGGCCTCGCCCTGCAGCCGCGCCGCCAGGGACCGGGCGGCCACCACGATGCCCTGGGGGAGGAACAGGACGACGGCCATGAGCAGCAGCCCGAACACCATGAGGTGGGTGCCCTGGCTGGAGAAGTTCGTGACCTCCTGGAGCGGCCAGACGATGAACGCTCCGACGACCGGGCCCCAGAGCGTCCCCCGGCCCCCCAGCAGGCAGGCCAGCA
This sequence comes from Actinomycetota bacterium, assembly GCA_045805265.1. Taxonomy (GTDB): domain Bacteria; phylum Actinomycetota; class UBA4738; order UBA4738; family JACQTL01; genus JBJMLO01. Next base: position 48,170 of record JBJMLO010000006.1, on the reverse strand, counting down.
CGATCTGGACGCTGACCAGGATGTCGAACATGCCCCGGGGGTCGATGAACGTCAGGAAGTAGGCGTAGATGCCGCCCGCCGTGCCGATCAGCACCGCGCTGGCGGCGAAGCCCAGCACCTTGTACACCGAGGTCCGAACGCCGATGGCCGCGGCCTTGTCCTCGTCCTCGCGGATCGCGACGAGACCGGTCCCGAACTTGGTCCTGCGGATCCACCACGACATCAGGACGGACAGGGCCATCAGGACGAACATCGCGTAGTAGAAGGGGAACTGCTGGATGTCGCTGCTCCACGACGGCAGCGGCAGCGTGATCCCGTTCGAGCCGCCGGTGAAGCCGCGGAGGTTCAGCCCCAGCGCCTGCATCAGGAACAGGAACGCGATCGTGATGATCACGAAGGCGTGCCCCCGGGTCCGCATGATCACCGCGCCCAGCAGCACGGCCGTCAGCGCCGCGGCGATTCCGCCCAGGGGAGCAAGGATCAACGGGGAGACGTGGACGGCCTGGTTCACCAGCGCCACGGTGTAGGCGCCGATCCCCAGGAACGCGCTCTGCCCCAGCGACACGTAGCCCGTGTAGCCGGAGATGACGTTCCACCCGCCGGCCATCACCGCCAGCAGGAAGATCTGGAACAGCACCGTCTGGTGGTAGGTGTTGTCCCGGTTGATCACGGGATAGAGCAGGGCGGCCAGGGCGAGCACGCCGACGGCGATCGCCCCGGACCTCCTCGGCAGCCGTGGAAGGCTCACGCCGCCACGTCCTCCCGGAGCCTGGTGCCCATGATCCCCTGGGGACGGATCAGGAGCACGACCAGGATCAGGACATAGGGCACGACGGTCGCCCACCGCGTGGACACGTACGTCTGCGTGAGGTTCTCGGCCACCCCCAGCATCAGCGCCCCGATGAACGCGCCGGGGAGGCTCCCCATCCCGCCCAGCACGATGATCCCCAGGAGCCTGGAGATCCACTGGTAGTGGGACGCCGGGAAGAAGCTGTACAGCACCGACAGGATCGACCCGCCGGCCCCCGTGGTGGCCACCCCGATGGCGAAGGTCAGCGCCGCCACTCCCGACACGTTGACCCCGACGAGCTGGGCGCCGCCGGGGTTCTCCGACGCGGCGCGGATGGCCCGGCCCGCCCACGTCCTGGTGAGCATCAGGTACAGCAGCGCCAGGACGACGAGCGCGGCGATGCACCCGTACACCTGGGCCTTCGGGAAGAACACGCCCCCGATGCGGAAGGACTGGTTGAAGTACGAGGGGGTGACCGACCGGTACACGTTCTTCCACACCACCCCCATGACCCCCTCCAGGGTCACGGCCATGGCGAACGTCAGCAGCACGCTCATCGCCGGCGGCGCGTCCCGCACCCGGACCACGAACAGCCGATAGAGCAGCCATCCCAGGACGAACATGGCGGGCGTGGTGATCAGGATGGCGACCAGCGGATCCACTCCCGTCTTCGACCACAGCCCGAACGTGAAGAGGGCGGCCAGGACGAGCAGGGCTCCCTGGGCCACGTTGATCACGTTCATGACCCCGAAGATCAGGGTCAGGCCCGACGCCATCAGCGCGTAGACGCCTCCGATCAGGAGGCCCAGGACGACGGTCTGGATGAGGTGCTTCACATGCTCACCTCGCCGGTGTGCTGTCGATGGAGGGCGCCGGCGGGGTCGCGTCCCCGCCGGCGCGATCCATGACCCCTAGGACGACCAGTTGGGCTTGGGCGCCACGATAGTGTCGGAAGTTGCCAGGTCCTTCGGCGCCACGATCTGGGTCTTCCCGCTCTGCCACTGGGCCAGCAGGAACGTCCCCTGCGGCGCGCCCGTCGCGTCCCACTTCAGCTTGCCCAGGATCGTGTCCACCGTGTGCGAGTGGAGGTAGTCCCTGATCTTGTCCTGGTCGATCGACCCGACCGCCTCCACCGCCGTCTGGAGCACCTGGGCCGCCGCGAACCCGTCCGCCGCGTCCTCGGCCGGGAGCGACCCGCCGAACTTGTCCTGGTAGGCCTTCACGAATTCGGCGTTCTTCGGCGTGTCAGCCTCCGAGTGCCAGCTCACCGCGTAGAAGATCCCCTCGGTGTTGTCGACGCCGATGCCGTTGGAGAACTCGTCGCTGTTCGAGGGCGCCGAGGTCTCGAAGAAGTACTTGGGGTTGTACCCGGCCTTCTGGAACGAGCGGATCATCCCGATGCCGTCCTCGAACACCGCGCCGTGGGCCACCAGATCGGGGTTGGCGGCCTTGATGTCGCTGGCGATCGAGTCGAAGTTCGTGGTGTCCGGCGGATACACCGTCTTGTAGACGGTCTTGATGCCGCCCGCCTCGAGCTTCGCCCTGATGCCGTCGATCACCGGCGTCGTGAACGGGTCGTCCTGCGTGGGGTAGGCGGCCGTCTTCGGCCGCTGGTCCGGCGGCAGCGACAGGATGTACTGGGAGAACAGGTCCCCCTGATGCGGCGCCGTGGCCTCTTGTGCGAAGAAGAGGTACTTGTAGCCCCGGCTGAACATGTCGGGGGCCCCGCCGGCGGGCTCGACGTACACCATCTGGTTCTTCTCGGCCACGGCGGAGGCCGGCAGGTTGAGCAGGGACGAGAACGTCCCTAGCAGCAGGTCGACCTTGTCCTGGCTGATCAGCCGGTTGTAGTCCGACACCACCGTGTTCTGGTCGCTCGCGTCGTCGCGGATCACGAGCTTGACCTGCTTGCCGAGGAGCCCGCCCTTGGCGTTCACCAGCTGCTGCCAGATCTGGTAGCCCCGCTTCGCCTCTCCTCCGGGCTGGGAGAAGTCTCCCGTGAGGGGAAGCGACGCCCCGATCGTGATGGTGTCCCCGCCCCCGCCCCCGCCGCCGCCACACCCGACGGCTCCCAACAGCGGGACGACCAGAAGGGCGACCAGCGCCCTGTAGCGGATCCGTCCCATCAGTCCTCCACCTCTCCGACATCGCCTGCGGGCTGCCATGGCTGGTCAGGGCTCGGTGCTCGTGGGTCATCCCTCCTTCCACGTCCCGCGCTCCGCGCGGCGCCCCCTCCTGGTTCCGACGTCATGCCTTCCCCTTCCATCGCGCTCCTCATGGCGGCAGGAGCCCGAGGGGCTCCTCGATCAGCGAGGCAACCGTGTTCAGGAACCTCGCGGCGCGGGCGCCGTCCAGCGCGCGGTGGTCGCACGACAGCCCGAGCGTCATCCCCCGGCGGATCGCGGGCCGGCCCTCCACTGGGACGACCCGCTCCGTGACCCTCCCGATGGCCAGGATCGCGGCCTGGGGCGGGTTGATCACCGCGGCGAACGCGTCCACCCCGTACATGCCGAGATTCGACAGGGTGAAGGTCCCGTCCCGAACGTCCTCCAGCTGAAGCGACCCCTCCCGGGCCTGAGCAACCAGCTCCCGGCGGCGCTCCGCGATCTGGCCCACCCCGAGCCGGTCCGCCCCCGCGATGACCGGGACCACCAGCCCGTCGTCGACGGCGACCGCGAGGCCGACGTTCACATCGGGGACCAGGACGACGTCCGGGTCCTCCCACCGGGCGTTCGCCTCCGGGTGGCGTCGGAGCGACTCCGCCGCGATCTTGACGAGCAGGTCGGTGAGGGTGACCTCGCCCTCCCCCCGGCCCTCCAGCGAGGCCCGCCACGCCACCAGCCGCTCGGCGTCGACATCCCGGAACAGGTAGAAGTGCGGCGCCGAGGTCCAGCTCTGCGTGGTCCGCCGGGCCATCACTTCCCACACGGCGCTCCTCGGCATGGCCTCGGTCCCGGCCGCGGCCGCGGTGGGGGACGCGGCGGGCGCATCGGTCGCCAGCACGTCCGACACCACAACCGCGCCACCGGGGCCGGAGCCCGTGACGGACGCGACGTCGATCCGACGCTCCCTAGCGCGGCGGCGGGCGAGGGGAGACGAAGGAACCCGCCCGGGCGTGCGGGGCGAGACCTCCCCGTCGCCGCCGGCGGTTGGGGCCCGGCCAGTCGCCGGAACGCGCGACTCCGACGCAGCCGGCGATGGGGCCTCGCCCTCAGCCGGGGAGGCGGGCGCGTCGCCGCGCGCGAGCGCGGGGGGCGCCCCGCGCTCCGCGGGAGTGGGAAGCGCCTCGCCCTCGGCCAGGATCGCCGCGACGACCTCCCCCACCGGGACGTCGTCCCCCTCGGCGGCGCGGATCCCGCCCAGGACGCCGGCCGCCGGGGCCTCGATCTCCACCGTGACCTTGTCGGTCTCGATCTCCATCAGGGGCTCCCCGGCCGCCACGCTGTCCCCCTCGGCCTTCAGCCAGCGCAGCAACTTGCCCGTCTCCTGGGCCACCCCCAGCGCCGGCATCACGACCTCGGTGGGCACCCTGGCTACCCCTCCTCCCGCCCGTCGCCCGAGCCCGGCGCGGGCGCGACGGCCGTGACGGCCTGGAGACTGCCGTCCGCGGCGTGCCGGTTCAGGTGGGACTGGGTCTCCCGCGTGGTCGAGAGCGGCCCGACGGCGGTGACGTACTTCCCGGCCGTCACCATCAGCTCCTCGGCCGGGAACCGGGTCATGACCTCGCACCCGTCCGCCGTCACCACGAGCTGTTCCTCGATCCGGGCGGCCGCGTAGCCGTCGGCGGCCGGCCAGAACGTCTCGAGAGCGAACACCATGCCCTCCTCGACGACCTCGGGGTGCTCCAGCGAGACCAGCCGGCTGAAGATGGGCTTCTCCCAGATGGAGAGTCCGACGCCGTGCCCGTACTGCAGGGCGAACGCCGCCTCCTCGCTCGGGAACCCGAACTCCTCGGCGCGGGGCCACCGGCTCACCACGTCGGCGGTGGTCACCCCGGGACGGATCATCGAGATGGCCTCGTCCAGGATGTCGCGGCACCGCCGGTAGGCGTCGATCATCGCCGGCGAGGCGCTCCCCACCGCGAACGTCCGGTAGTAGCACGTCCGGTAGCCGTTGTAGGCGTGCAGGATGTCGAAGTAGGCGGGGTCGCCGGGCCGGAGCATCCGGTCGGTGAACACGTGCGGGTGCGGGTTGCACCGGTCCCCCGAGATGGCATTCACCCCCTCGACGTGCTCGGACCCCAGGTCGTGCAGGACCTTGGTGACGAGGCCGACGCACTCGTTCTCCCGCATGCCCGGGCGCATGGCCGTGTACAGCTCGTGATACGCCGCGTCGACCATGGCGCACGCCGTGTTCAGCAGCGTGACCTCGTCGGCGGTCTTGATCTTGCGGGCCTCGAGCATCAGCTGCTGCCCGTCGACCACGGTGAGGCCGGCCGCCTCGAGGGCCCGGAGCACCGGGATCTCCGCCACGTCCACCCCCACCGGCTCGCCGGCCAGCCCCCGCTCCTCGAGCTCGGCCCCGATCTTGCGAGCCACGTCGGCGGCCTGGTCGACCTTCGGGTTGATGGCGCCCCGGAGTGTCGAGATCCCGGCCCGGGACCGCTCGCCGAGCCACGGGCTGTACAGCTGGTGGTGGCGCGCCGCCGAGCCGAAGTCCCACAGGATCGGCTCGTCCCCCCGCGGCAGCAACGCGAACCGCACCAGCTTGTCCATGGCCCACGTGCCGATGTGGGTCGCCGTGATGTAGCGGATGTTGTTCATGTCGAAGCACAGGAGGGCCCCCAGCTCCGACCCCTCCAGCAGGCGCCGCACCCGGGCCAGGCGCTGCCCCCGCAGCCGGTCGTAGTCGACCCGGGCCTCCCAGTCGACCGCCATCACGCCCCAGGACCGTGCGGTCGTCATCGACTCATCCCTTCCTCCCCAGCAGCTCGCGTGCGGCGGCGGCCACCGTCTCCGGCGTGGGGACGGTCACGTCCTCGAGTACGGGCGAGAACGGGATGGGGACGTCGCGGGCCCCCATCCGCCTCACCGGCGCGTCCAGCCAGTAGAAGGCGCCGTCGGCGATGACCGAGGCCAGCTCGGCCGTGACCCCATACCCTTCGTAGCCCTCGTCGATCACCATGGCCCGCCCGGTCTTCCTGGCCGAGCTGATCAGTGCATCGCGGTCCAGGGGCAACGTCGTGCGAGGGTCCACCACCTCGGCGGAGACGCCCTCTGCCTGCAGCAGGTCGGCCGCCTCCAGGGCCACGTACACCATGCTGGTGGTGGCCACGATGGTGAGGTCAGTCCCCTCCCGCTTCACCTCCGCCACGCCGAGGGGGATCACGAAGTCGTCTCCGGGCGGAACCGGCCCCTTCGTCTGGTACATCATCTTGTCCTCGAACACCACGACGGGGTTTTCGTCGCGGATGGCCGCCTTCAGCAGGCCCTTCGCGTCGGCGGGGGTGGCGGGGAGGGCCACCTTCAGCCCCGGGACGTGGCTCACCCACGCGTGGAGGCTCTGGCTGTGCTGCGCAGCCGACCGCCGGGTCGCCCCCAGCGTGGTGCGCACCACCATGGGGACATTGAGCTTCCCCCCGGACATGTAGTGGACCTTGGCCGCCTGATTCGCCACCTGGTCCATGGCGAGCGTCATGAAGTCCCCGAACATGATGTCGACCACCGGGCGCATCCCCGTCATGGCGGCGCCGACCGCGACCCCGGTGATGCCGGCCTCCGAGATCGGGGAGTCGACGACCCGCTGCGGGCCGAACTCCTCCACCAGCCCGGACAGGACCTTGAACGGCGTGCCCGCCTCGGCCACGTCCTCGCCGACGATGAACACGCGCTCGTCCGCCCGCATCTCCTCGGCCAGGGCCTCGTTCACGGCCTGGGCGAAGGTCAGCTCGCGCTCGGCGGGGGCGGACTCCTCGACCCGGACCGGGCTAGGCGTAGACATCCTCGTCCACCTCCTCCGGGTCGGGGTAGGGGGCGGCCAGCGCGAACTCCACGCCGGCCGACACCTCCTCGTCGACCTCCCGTTCCAGGCGCTCGAGCGTCTCCCGGTCGGTCCCGCCCCGCCCCAGGATCCAGTCGGCCAGCAGTCGCACGGGGTCCCGGTTGGACTTCCAGTCCTCCTCCTCCTCCTTCGACCGGTAGTACGCGCGGTCCACGTCGCCGACGTGGTGTCCGAACCACCGGTAGGTCATGCATTCGAGGAAGGCCGGACCCTCCCCCCGGCGGGCCCGGTCGACGGCGGCGCGGGCGGCGGCCTGCACCGCCCGGACGTCCTGGCCGTCGACGACCTCGGCGGGGATGCCAAACGCCTCGGCCCGGGCCGTGACCTCGCCCGCGGTGGTCTCGGTGTACGGGGTGTACTCGTTGTAGAGGTTGTTCTCGCAGACGTAGACGACGGGGAGCTTCCACAGCGAGGCCATGTTCATGACCTCGTACAGCACGCCCTGGCCGAGCGCTCCCTCGCCGAAGAAGCACACGGAGACCTGGTCGGTGCCGCGCATCCTCGCCGACAGGGCCGCCCCGGTGGCGATGCCGGTGCTGCCGGCCACGATCGCGTTCGCGCCGAGGTTCCCGGTATCGGGGTCGGCGATGTGCATGGAGCCGCCCTTGCCCCGGCAGTACCCGGCCTCCTTGCCCAGCAGCTCCGCGAACATCCGGTCCACCTTCGCCCCCTTGGCCAGGCAGTGGCCGTGTCCCCGATGGGTGCTCGTGATGTAGTCGTCGCGGCGGAGGGCCGAGCACACGCCGACCGCCACCGCCTCCTGCCCCACGTAGAGGTGGGCAAGGCCCGGCATCTTGGCCCCCCGGTACAGCTCGTTGACCTTCATCTCGAAGTGGCGGATCCGGAGCATGGCGCCGTACATCTCCAGCGCCTGGTCGGCGGAGGGCTCGGCGCCCTCGCGCTCGCCGGCGGCGACGGCCGTGGGCCGAAGGCCGGAGTCCTCCGGCCGCACCGCGCGCTGGCGCTCGGCGGTCACGTCTCCACTCCCGACAGAGCTCCCAGGACGCGGAACAACACGGCGAAGTCCTCCTTGTCGAGGCCCATGGCGCGGGCCGCCGTGAGCAGCTGGTTGGTGACGGCGGTGGTGGGAAGCGGGACGTCGAGCTCCCGGCCCGCCTCCAGGGCCAGGACCATGTCCTTCTGCATCATGTTGACGTCGAACCAGGCCTCGTCCGGCATCTCCAGCACGAACGGGCCGCGGTACCGCACCATCGGGGAGGCGATCACGCTGTTCAGCAGGACCTCCACCGCGGTCTCACGGGCGATCCCACCGCGCTCCGCCAGCATCACGCCCTCGCTGAACGCGAGCATCTGGACGGCGAGGCTGAGGTTCGTGGCGAGCTTCATGAGGACGGCCTGGCCGTTCCCTCCGACCTGGGTGACCTTCGGCCCGATGTCCTCGAGCACGGGGCGGGCGCGCTCGAAGGCCTCCCGGTCCCCCCCGACCATGATCGAGAGCTTTCCCTCCTCCAGCGTCACGACGCTGCCCGACACGGGGGCGTCGAGCATCCGGGCCCCCCGCTCGGCCACCCGGCGGGCGAACTCCCGGCTGGCGGCGGGGCTCACCGTGCTCATGTCCACGTAGAGCTTGCCGGGGCCCAGGCCGGCCAGGATCCCGTCGGGGCCCTCGGTGACCGCGGTCAGGGCCTCCGTCCCGGTGACCATGCTGAACGTCAGGTCCGAGGCCTCGGCGACCTCGCGCGGCGTGTCGGCCCACCGCATCCCCTCGGCCACCAGCCAGTCGGCCTTGGCCCTGGTGCGGTTGTGGCCGGTGACGGTATGGCCGGCGTCCATGAGCCGCCTCGCCATCCGCCCCCCCATGGTCCCGAGCCCCACGACCCCGACCTCAGCCACGGGGCTCCTTCCCGGGCCCGTCGCCGGTCAGCCGGCTGAGGGCCTCGCCGATCTCGCTCTCGACCCGGAGGATGTGCTCCCGCATGCGCGAGCGGGCCTCGTCGGGTCGCCCGGCGGCCACCGCATCGAGGATCGCGGCGTGCTGCTCCGCGGAGCGCTGGGGGCTCCCGGGGATCCAGTAGATCGAGTCGAGGGCGCGGCGCATGACGTCGCGGATGGCCTCCATCATGTGCGAGGCCATCCGGTTGCGGCTCGCCGCCACCACCGCCAGATGGAACCGGATGTCGCCCCCCACGTACCGGTCGCGGGAGTCCATCCCCCGGCGCATCTCCTCCAGCGCCGAAGTCATCCGGGCCATGTCCTCCTCGGTCCGCCGCTCGGCCGCGAGGCCGGCGGTCTCGACCTCGAGGATCTTGCGGACCTCGTAGAGCTCCCGGACGTCGCCGTCCCGAGTGGCCACGAGCAACGCGAGCGACTGGTTCAGGGGGTTCCGGTTCCGAGCGGCGACGAACACCCCGTGGCCGACCGACTCGATGACCCCGCGCGATTCCAGGACGCGGAGCGCTTCGCGGATGGAGGACCGCCCGACGGTGTACTGCTCGGCCAGGATCCGTTCGGGCGGGAGGTTCTCCCCGGGCTTCAGGCGACCGCTGGAGACGTCCTCGAGGACCCGCTCCGCCACCAGCTCGTACAGCTTCCGCCGGAGGATCGGCCGGTGCTCGTCGAGACTCGGGCCGCCCACGCCACCTCCACGTCGAGGGGGCGCTCTCAGATGATCTGACTCTCAGACCAAGATGCATCCGGGACGACCGCCGCGTCAAACCCGGCGGTGGCGCTGTGAACAGGGCGCCGGCTGAAACCAGCTGATGATGTGGCCTTCGCCCAGACGGTGGTCTTCGGATCGACGTTCGCGGGGAGTGGGCCTGGTCCCCAGAAGGCGGCGGCGAGGCAATAACTGCCGCGGCCGTTTGGGGCCGACCACGGCGGGGAAAGCAAGCGGTCGCCTCTGAAGAGGCAGTGCCCTTGTGCCCGCGGAGGAGGGGATCGCCGTGCGGTTGCGTCGCTCCGTCACCCTGGCCGTCATCAGCGCTGTGGCGAGCTCGATCTCGCTGCTGGCGACCTCTCATCCGGCCGGGGCCGCGGCCCCGCCGACGGCCACCTTCAACCCGAACCTGCTCCTCGCGCACAGCAACAATGCGGCGGAGCCCAGCATCCGGACCGACCGGTTCGGGCGGCCGTTCGTGATCGCGCCGACCGGTGTGCCGGCCGGCTGCAAGGCGTTCCGGGTCACGCACGACGGCTCGGCCTCGGCCTTCCTCGGGTACCCGGACGGGACGGCCGGCGGCGGCGACTGCGACTGGGCCCTTGGCCCCCAGGAGACGGCCTCGCTGCCGGGCTTCGGACCCGCCACCGACAACGACCTGGCCTACTCGAGCCTGACCCTCGCGAACATCACGACCGGCAAGTCGAACGACGGCGGGAGCACGTTCAGCCCGCCCAACCCCTACTCGCAGCAGGTCGCCGGCGACGACCGGATGTGGATGGACGCCGACCCCAAGCTGAACGGCAACGGTTTCGCGGACGTGTACATGATCTACCACGACATCTCGATCGTGGACATCCAGCTTGGCGTGTCGCGTGACGGCGGCGTGACCTACACGCAGAACGGTCCGATCATCAACCCCGCCGACGTCCCCCAGGCCCAGTGGCAGGGAAGCCCGAACTCGCCGCCCGGTCCCGCCGGGAACGGGATCGGCAACCTGGTGGCCTACCGACCGCCCGGCGGCTCCCTCACCCTGTTCTCGATCTTCGTCACGCCGGACAGCGCCACCGACAACGCCAACCAGGGCCTGGCGGCGACCTCGAACTTCAACCGGGTCTACGAGGCGGTCGGGACGGTGACCGACGTCCCGGCGCCGGCGCCGCCGGTGATCTCGTGGCGCAACTACGAGGTCTACCACGGGCCTCTGGGCGCCCGGTACGACCGGATCTTCCCGGTCACCGCTGTCGACTCGTCCGGCCGTGTCTACGCGTTCTGGAGCGACGGGAACCACATCGACTACAAGGCCGACGCGACCGGGACCGGATGGAGCCCCGCGGCCGCGCCCGGCCAGATCGCGAACCCCACCGGCGTGAACACCGCGATCATGCCATGGGCCGCCGGCGGCAAGGCGGGCGTCGCCGACCTGGTTTTCTTCGGCGCCTCCGGGGGGAGCGGCGCGCAGCCCAACCCGCAGGACGACCCGAGCAACCAATGGAACGTGTACATGGCGCAGACCGTCGACGGCGGCTCGACGTGGGGCGTTTTCAAGGCCAGCGACCACGTGATCCACCGGGGGCCGATCTGCATCGACGGGCTCGGTTGCAACCTCAGCACCCCGGCGCGCGACCGGACGCTCCTCGATTTCCTCCAGGTCTCGGTCGACCCGACGAACGGCGCGGCCGATATCTCGTACGCGGACGACCACGCCGCGCCGGGCAACGCGGTCCTGTACTTCACCAGGCAGTGCACCGGCGCGAGCGCCACCACCGGGAGCGCGCTGGTCAACGACTGCGCCGTGCCCCCGCCGCCGGTCGCGCCGCCGCAGGGCTCGACCTGCCCCGGCCCCCAGATCCTCGACTTCGTGGGCGACGCCCCGAACAGCTACCCCGGTGGGCAGGGGCAGAACATGGACAACCTCGACATCGTGAACGCGTCGTTCTCATCGAGCCCCGGGAGCCCGAACATCGACGTCACCCTGACGATCAAGGACCTCCAGGCGCCCCCGACGGCGGAGAACCCCAACATCACCTCGGGGTTGTGGACGGTGTACTGGCAGCAGGCCGGGACGGCCAACCCGCCGGGCGGCACGACGTGGTGGTTCGCTCAGGCGACCACCAACGGACAGGGCCCGTCGGCCGTGGCCAGCTTCACAGACGGGACGTTCGACTCGCTCGCCGACGACTACAGCACCGTGAACGCCATCGACGGGTCGTTCAACCCGGGCCCGAACGGGACGTTCGTGATGCACGTCCCGCGGGCCGACGTGGGGAGCCCGGCGGACGGCGCGACGCTGGAGAGTTCGTTCGCCGACACCGCGGGCTCGTACACGTTCCTCGGCACGGGGCTGCGGTACATCGCACGGGGCGACCGGGCGCCCGACTCGGACTACGGGGCGATCTACCACGTCGGGCAGACCTGCGGGGCCGACCTCTCGGTGGCGAAGTCCGGCCCGGCGACCGCGAGGGTGGGGCAGACGATCGCGTACACGATCGCCGTGCACAACGGCGGTACCGACGCGGCCGAGGGAGTGACGGTGACGGATACGCTGCCGAAGAACGCCGGGTTCGGCTCTGCGAGCACGACACGGGGCAGCTGCGCGCCGAGGCCCAAGCAGCAGACGGTCGTGTGCACCCTGGGAACGATGCCGAACGGCGCCGACGCGACGATCACGCTGACGATCAAGCCGACGACGAAGGGCAACTTCACGGACACGGCGTCGGTGACGGAGAGCGCCCCCGGCGACCCGAACAACAGCAACAACACGAGCAGCGTGACGACTCGGGTGTCGTGACCTGAGGTGTCAGGATCGCGGCGGCAGATCGCGGCCCGGCTGGGGAACGGCAGCCGGGCCGCACCGCAGGGAGGCTGTAGGCACGCCGTTTTGTCTGGGCCCTTCGGCGAACAGGATGGCAGCGTCGTCCGAGGTCCCGCCCACGTCTTGAGCGATGGAGCCGCGCGCGCGGGCAAACGGGACTCGGACATCGTCGAGGCGGCACTTCGCGCCTACCTCGGGTTCGACGCAATCGAATCGGTGTGGAAGCGCAGCGACCTCTCGGAGAAGGAGGCGCTTTCGATCGCTTATGACGAGGTCCACGCCTCCCGCCGGTCGCCCCGCCGAAGCTCCCGCTAGATGCTGAGGGTGGTCGTCGACCCCGGCGTGTTGATCGCGGGGCTCATCTCGCCGCGCGGCACCCCAGCCCGGATGCTGCTGCGATGGCACGACGGCGAGTTCGACCTGGTCGTATCCCGCGCGCTCATCGGTGAGCTCGAGCGAGTCCTGGCCCGCCCGAAGTTCTCGAAAATACGTCACGTCCGCGGAGGCGGCGGCCTACTTGTCGATCCTCCGCGACGAGGGAGTCACGGTCGAGCATCATCGGCTCCGAGCTGAAGCATGCATGGAAAGGCAGACTTGATCGTTCGGGGCTTGTAACTGCCCTTGTAGCAGAACTGCCACACTTGCCGATCATGGCGGACGTGCCGGCTCGGGACCTGCGGAACGATGTCAGCGCGGTCCTGCGTCGGGTCGAGGGAGGCGAGCGCCTGAGGGTCACGGTGAGTGGCCGACCCGTCGCCGAGTTGGTTCCGCTGGGCACCAAGCCGCGCTCGATCGCCTGGGATGCCTTCATCGAGGATGCTGAGCGCTGGCGGGCCGACGCCGGCCTCGCGGGAGAACTGGCCAATCTCCTTCCCGAGACCACCGACGACGAGCCGCTCGCGTGACCGCCGGCAGCTCGGGCCGGGTCGAGCTGGGGCTCGCGGACACCTCGCTGTTCATCGCGCCGGAGCACGAACGGCCGATTGCGGGGATCCCGCCGGAGCGGGTCGCGGTGTCGGTGGTCACGGTCGGCGAGCTCAGGTTCGGAGTGTGACGGCGGCGGAGGGCGCCATCCGCGGTCGACGTCTAGAGACCCTGTCCCACGCGGAGACACTCGAGCCGCTTCCCGTCGACACGGCGGTGGCGAACGCGTGGGCCGCGCTTCGGCTTGCGCTGCGGGAAGCCGGCAAGCGCATGCCGCTCAACGACTCGTGGATCGCGGCCACGGCGATCGCCGCGCGGATCCCGGTTGTCTCCCAGGACGGCGACTACGACGATGTCCCGGGCGTCGAAGTCATCAGGATCTGATCGCAGCAGTCCCTCTCCACCGGCTCGATGAGTCCGGGAGTCGAGAGGAGTCGTAAGAATCACCAGGGCGAACGGGAGAAGGGAGGACGCCGTGAGGTTCCGAACGACCGTGCTGCAGGCGGGAAAGACGGCGACGGGGATCGCGGTTCCGCCCCAGGTCGTCGAGAAGCTCGGCGCCGGGAAGCGGCCGCCGGTGCGGATCACGATCAACGGCTACACGTACCGGAGCACCGTGGCGACGGTGGACGGGAAGTCCATGGTCGGAGTGAGCGCCGAGGTTCGCGAGCGGGCCGGCGTTGCCGGGGGCGACACCGTGGACGTCGAGGTGGAGCTCGACACCGCTCCCCGTGAGGTCAACGTTCCCGCGGACCTCGCTTCGGCCCTGAAGGCCGACCCGAGGGCGAGCGCGAAGTTCGAGTCGCTGTCCTACAGCGGGAAGCAGCGCCTGGTGCTCCCGATCGAGAACGCCAAGAAGCCGGAGACCCGACAGCGGAACATCGACAAGGCGATGGCTGAGCTACGCAGGTAGGCGAGATACACGTGGCTGACGGCGCTCCGAGCGCCGGACCTCGCCGATCGTCGGCTCCTACGGCCTCGTGCGGTAGTGGAGGGTGCACCACGCCGTTGCCGAAACGGCGTTCGTCCAGCAGCTCGAGCTCCAGACGCACATCGTCGGGGAGGGCCTGGTTCCCGGCTCCAACCACGATGGGCGTGAGGAACAGGTGGAGCTCGTCGACCAACCCGGCCGTGATCGCCTGGGCGGCGAGGTCGGGACCGCCCACGCTGATATCGCGTCCCGCTGCCGCTTTCATCTGCCGGATCGCTTCAGGGTCGAAGGCGCGCTCGATCCGCGTCCGGGCGGTGGACACCGCCTCCAGCGTCGTGGAGTACACGATCTTGTCGGCCGCCTGCCATATCTCCGCGTAGTCCCGCATGACGGGCGGCTCGTCGGCGAGCGTGGACGCGGTCTCCCAGTACCTCATCACCTCGTACATCCGGCGCCCGTACAGGTAGGTGCCGACCGGCCGCTCGAGGTCGTTGACGAAGGCGTGCACCTCCTCGTCCGGCGCAGCCCAGTCGAAGTTGCCGTCCTCGTCCGCCACGTACCCGTCGAGCGACCTGATCGCCGAGTAGATCAGCTTGGCCATGGTGAGCCTCCCGTCAGCGTTCTGATCACATCGTCAGCCGGCGAAAGGCTTGCGCCGGTTCTCGTAGCTGATGGACCGAACGGTGAGATCCGGCTCGCCCCGGAGGATCGCGGCGATGGCACGCACGATCTCCTGATCGGTCAGCCGGCCTCGACGGGTTCGGATCCACTCCCCCAATCGCGTCGCCTCTACGACTGGCGCCTCGCCGAAGGTCAACTCCCCGTGAGCCACGGTTGCCCTCGTCGACACGACCACGGCGTCCACGTAGCCGCGGATTCCGGTCCGAGCGAGCCGCCGCTTGACCTCCATGGCATTCCGCTGCGCCTGTTTGAGGACATCGAGTGCCGGGCGACCGTTGAAGTGGAGACGCCCTTTCACGGGAAGGAACTGGCCGCTCCAGTGCTTGGTCTCGAAGGCGACAACGCCGGTCGGTCCCACCACAACGTGATCGACGTTTCCGTGGCCTGTGTCAATGTCGTGCAGCGACCGGTACCCCTCGGTCTCGAGCTCGGCCAAGATGCGTCCGACGGCCTCCTCGCCCCGCGCGCCCTTCAGCCACGGCACCGGATCGCGCTTGCTCCCGGATCCGACGATGCGATCGATCACGACGATCAGCACGAGAGCAACCAACGAGAGTGGCCACCAGACGAAACCCGCGAATGCCAAGACGAAACCGACCGCGAACACCACGAGCAGCGGAAGGAACAGCCTCAGGAATCGCTGCCGAGTGAACTGACCAGCACGCCGCGGGATCATCGCGGGAGGATATCGCTGGCGGGGCGGCGACGAGCTGCCTCACGGAGATTCTCAGACGGAAGCGGGGCCCGCCCTGGGGATGTCGGTACCGACTTCTAGGCTCCTCGTTCATGGCAGTCGGGCGTCGTCGGTGGCGAGATTACCGGACACGCGCCGGACGACGGCCGGTGAAGGAATTTCTCGCTCAGCTCACCGATGCAGATGCTGCAGCTGTTGCCGCGGGCATGAAGAGGTGGCCCTCGACGGCCTCGGTGCGGCGCGGCACCTTCGTGGCGAGATCTTTGAAGTGCGCGCGGACGGCGACCGAGCAACCTACCGGGTGCTCTTCGCACTCGAGGGGAGGAGCGGACAGGTCCTCTTCGCGCTGGAAGCCTTCAGCAAGATGAGTCGGAAGACTCCGCCCCGGTCGATCGAGCTCGCCGAGCGCCGGCTCCGGGACTGGCGGTCGCGGCGGTCGGCTTGATAGCGGAGTTGTTATCTCGAATTCGATATAGGAGCATGTGTGGGCCATGAGCAAGGACTTCCTCGACGAGGTGATCGATGAGCGCGCCAGGACCAACCCGGACTTCCCGGAGATGGTGGATGCGGCTCTCCGGACTCGCCGGCTTCTTAGGTCCCTCGCGGAGCGGCGCCGGGAACTCGGACTGAGCCAGACCGCAGTCGCCGCTCGGATGGGGACGTCGCAGTCCGCCCTCGCGCGCCTGGAGAGTGGCGAAACCGATCCCAGGATCTCCACGGTCGAGCGGTATGCCCTCGCTGTCGGGGAGGAACTGAACCACCGCAGGGCGGCGGGATAGCCAGGGCAGCCGAAGGCTACTCGGCCAGATACCTCTCGAGCGCCTCGCGGGCGAGCTCGCTCACGCTCCGAGCTTCCTTTTCCGCCTTCCGCTTGGCACGCGCGTAGAGACTCTCTCCGACCCGGTAGCTGATCCGGGGAGAGGGGCCCTTCTCGAGGGACGGCCGCCCGGGACGCATGTGCTCCGGTACAGCCTTGGCGAGGTCGTAACCTCGCTCGGCCTCCGCGGACAAGGCGTCGACCTTCTCGCGATCGAGCTTCGTTCCCGCCTTCGTCTTCAGGCGCGCCATGTCTTCGCCTCCTGGTACTGCCTGAGGTACTTCGCCCTGAGCGGCATCGCGTGGATCATGAGCAGCTCGTCAGCCCCAACTCGATCGCACCAGCTCGAGCGGGGTTCCGTCGGCATCGTCGCCGAGATACGACCCCAGGCTAGCACCATTCTGTCGGACAATATTCGGGAGGAGGTTCAACGGGCCTCGCTCGACGAGCGTCAACTCGCGCTGCAGCCGTGCCGCCACTCGACGTGAACAGCACCGTAACGAAAGCCTAGCAGGGCCCCTGCAAAAGACATGTTATGTTATGCCCATGTCTCGAGGCCGCGGTTACGACGCCCGGACCCAAGTGCTCCTCACGCGCGACCAACGGGAACGGCTCGAGCGGCAGGCCGTGGAGCGAGGCGTGTCTGTGGGCGCCCTGATCCGGGAGGCCATCGACCGCCAGCTCCCCCCGCGGACAAGGCCCCGGAGTGAGGCCCTCGAGGCCATCAAACGACTGCACCTGCCGGTCGGAGACTGGTCGGACATGGAGGCGGAGATCATCGGGGGGGCTCTCCGGTAGCCGTCTTCATCGACACCGGTGTCCTCATGTACGCGGCCGGCGCGGCGCATCCCCTTCGGGCGCCGTGCATCCGTGTCCTCGAACTGGTGGGAGCGGACCGCCTCGAGGCGGTGACCTCCGCCGAGGTGGTCCAGGAGATCTTCCACCGGTTCACCGGGACGCCACGAGCCGCCGCCGGGATCGAGCTCGCCGAGGCGGCGCTCGATCTCTTCTCCCCGGTGCTGGGCGTGACCAACGACATCGTTCGTCGTATGCCGGACCTCGCCCGCCGCTATCCGAGTCACACAGCCAGGGATCTCCTGCACGTGGCCACGTGCTTGGAGCACGGGATGGCGACGATCGTGAGTCCCGACACGGACTTCGATTCGATCGAGGAACTGCGGCGGATCTCCCCCGCCGACGAGCCCACCCTGAACCGGCACGTCCGGCCCTGACCAACCTCCACTCCGCGATCTGCCGGGACGGCCGTTCGCCACCGGTATCAGCCGTCGGCGGTCCAACGCTGGTCGCCTCGGCAAAGTTGGGCGCTGGTTAGCTACTCGGTCAGTACTTCTCGAGCGCCTCGCGTAGAAGGGCGAAGTATCGATGAGGCCAGGCAGTCTGTCAACGGCGGCCGAAAACTGAGCAGAAACCGCCGGTGGTTTCAAACGGCCAACGCAACACCGATCATCCTGACCGCCATTCGAGCGAGGAGGTCAGGTGGGTCGGCATCCGAAGTCAGCGGAGGTTCGCGGCCGGTTCTGGACGGCTCGTGCGTCGGGGGCGACCATGCGGGAAGCGGCCCAGGCCGCCGGGGTCTCGAGGACGGCAGGGCACTATTGGCTGAAGGAGTCGGGCGGCGTCAGGCCCCGCCCGAAGGCGCCCCGGCCCTCGCTGCGGCTGTCGGTCGCGGAGCGAGAGGAGATCTCCCGGGGCCTGGCCAGGAAGGAGTCGCTGACCTCGATGGCCGCCAGGCTGGGACGTTCCGTCTCCACGGTGTCCCGGGAGGTCCAGCGCAACACGACGTCGGCCGGGTACCGGGCGCACCGAGCCGATCGGACGGCCCAGGCGAGGATCAGGCGTCCCCGGCCGGGCAAGCTCGTCATCAACGGCCGCCTCCGCGAACGCGTCGAGGAGGGCCTGAAGCAACGGTGGTCGCCGCAGCAGATCTCGGCCCGGCTCCGCCTGGACTTCCCCGACGACGCGACCATGCAGGTGTCCCACGAGACGATCTACACGTCGCTGTTCGTGCAGGCCAAGGCCGGTCTGCCGGGAGAGCTCACGGTGCATCTGCGGACCCGCCGGGTGCGCCGGCGCGCGCAGCGCCGGGTCTTCGTGGGCCCACGGCGCATCGCGGACATGCGGCCACTGCACGACCGGCCGGCGGAGGTCGACGAGCGGTTGGTGATCGGGCACTGGGAGGGTGACCTCATCGTCGGGCGACGTGGCCTCTCCCACATCGGCACGCTCGTGGAGCGGCACAGCCGGTACGTGGTGCTGCTCCATCTCCCGAGCTCCCGGACCGACGACGTCATCGAGATCCTCACGGCCACGGTGGCCGACCTCCCCGAGGAGCTGCAGGGCACACTCACCTGGGACCAGGGCAACGAGATGACCAAGCACGCCCTGTTCACCCGGACCACCGGGATCCCAGTCTTCTTCTGCGAGCCGCGCTCACCGTGGCAGCGGGGCTCCAACGAGAACACCAACGGCCTCCTGCGGCAGTACTTCCCCAAGAGCACCGACCTATCGATCCACACCGCCACCGACCTGGCGAGCGTCGCTCGTTCGCTGAACAGTCGGCCACGTCAGGTCCTCGGATGGAGGACTCCCACCGAAGTTCTGACCAGCCGCGTTGCGATGACTGCTTGAGACCACCGGCGAGAAGTGCTCAGTTTTCAGCCGTCGTCGACAGGCAGTCAACCTCGCCCACCCACGACGTTGCCGACCCGCAACGTCGGCAACATCACCCCGTCGGTAATCGGCGCGCCTCCGACGAAACCACCAGCGGTCCTTTTGCGTGACTCAGATTCCGAGGCCGACTTGTCCGGCAGCTACTTCGTCTGCCCTGGTCGGCTTCCGCGCTCGTCGGGATCCGGGCGTGATGGTGGCGGAGACGGAAGCGGTGGCGCCTCCGGAGGATCCGGCGGCAGGCCGGCTTCCTCGGAAGGAACTGTCGTGCGGGCAATCTCGGCGTGCGCGGCCTCCTTGTAGCGCCTGGACAACCTCCGACTGAGCCACCCGACATCGCCGACGAGATCTTCCCCGTGCGGAGGCGGCGCGGGAAGCTTCGGTGCTCCTGTGCGTGTCCTCACGACATCAATCCCCACAGCGCCAGGACTCATTACGAAGGCTAGCACCGCGAGGATCCGGACACTCCACGTGATCCGACGAGCCTTGCTGCTGAGGGCCTGCCTGTTCGCATCGAGGGCATCGAAACGCAAGGACAGGAAGCGGTACTCGATCTGCTGCGCCGGCCAGGCCCCGAACTGCCACAGGTCCCGCGGTCCAGGCCCACGCTCGTAGGCCTGCACCGCGTATGCGGCGAGCGCGAGCAGCCCTCCGACGAGTAGCCCCGCGATCACGAAGACGGCGACCCATCGCCCTGCCGCGGAAAGCCGGCCGACGACGGTGGCGGCGAGACCCGCGCCGAGCGCGTGGAGACCCACCAGCGTGCCCGCCTTCAGATCGAGGGCGTCCGCCTGCTTGATCTGCGCCTCGAGACGCTGTTCAGCTTGAAGCCACACGAACTCGGTCCCTTCAGGAACACCTTCATCGACCACCCGGTGACCGTACAACGAGGCACTGACATCTCAGCTGGGTCGCGAGCTGTGACTCAGATACCCAGGCCGAGCTGCTCGGCGGGAGCTTCGCCCGTTGGGGGGACCAGGCGGGTCAAGTCGCCGACGAGAGCATGCACATCGTCGATGGGGATCGCCCCGAGCGCAGCGAGGGCCTCGTTTCCGGGGCCGGCGCCTTGTCCGGTCCACACCGCGACCGGGGCGATCGAGCGGGACAGCGCCTCGGTGGCGCCCGACCACGTGCCTCCTGACTCGAGGTCCGTGGTCACCACCAAGGTCACCCGGGACAGCGCGTAGATGAGCTTGTTGCGGCCCATGGCGTTGGCCACGCTGAAGCCCGCCGAGGGCTTGTAGGGCGTGACCAGGCAGACCCGGCCCGATGTGACCGCGCGGCGGGTGTCGGGGTCCTTGAGCCGCTTGTCGAGGGCGTCCGCCGGCACTCCGACCGCGGGGCCGTCTCGCTGGAAGGCCTCAGCCAGCGCGGCCTGGTCCACCCCCCGGGCCGCCCCCGAGACCACCGGCCACCCGTGCTCCACGGCGACGCGGGCCGCGGCGGCAGCGACCTCCAGTGCCGCCAGCGACGCGTCGCGGGAGCCGACCACACCGATCCCCGGCTCGCCCATCAACCCGGGATCGCCCGCGACGTGGAGGACCGGCGGCGCCGCGTGCTGCAGCCGAGCCCGGAGCGCCGACGGGTACCGCTCGTCGAACGGCGTCAGCACGTGGACCCCGCCGAGCTCCAACCGCTCGATCTCGAAGGCCAGCCTCGTCGCCCCGTCCAGTAGGCCGGCCACTCGATCGCTCTCGGAAGGCGGCAGCCCGGTCGCGGCGACGATCGAGGCCGAGTCCCCTCCGAGCAGGCTGCCCGGCTCCGGCACCCGGCTGACGAGCTGCCAGAACTCCTTCGGCGAGAGGGCCCGCTCGTCCCCGTCCAGCAGGCGGCCGGCGAGCAACACGGTGGCGAGCGAGCTCTCCGACCGCGCACCCATCAGGCGCTCACCGCCTCGGCCAGCACGAACGGGTACACGCGCCCGCTCCCGGCCTCACGAAGCAGCGTCCCCACCACCGTGATCGTCCACCTCGAGTCGATGATGTCATCGATCAGCAGGACCGCCCCGGCCGGTACCCGCCCGCGCACCTCGAACGCGTCCAACACGTTGGCCGCCTGCTGTGCGCTGTTCTTCATCTCCTTCTGCGGGCGGTTCCCCCGCACCTTCACCACCACCGGCCGGAACTCGACCCCGAGCGCCGCAGCCACCGCCCGGGCGAACGTCGGAACGAGGTCGGGGCGTTGCAGCGACGGCACGCAGGTCACCCACGTCGGAAACGGGTCTGGGTTCCAGCGCGGGATCGCTCGCGCGGACGCCGCCACGAGCTCGTCGGAGAAACGCCCGTCGACCTGCTTGCCGGTTCGGACCAGCTGGCCCCACCCGCCGTCGTTGTAGACGCTCAGCGCCCGCCCCGGCTCGAGGAGAAGGTCCTCGGGAATGCGCCCGGTCCGCGCTCCGAACGCCGGGGGCCACTAACGGCGAGGCTGGACGACCAGGTCCCGGCTCCGCAGGAACGACTGCGCCGCGGCGACCAGCTCCCGTCCGGCCGCGAGCTCCAGCGGTGTGCCCGTGCAGTTCATGCACCTCCAGCACGGCGCCGCCTCCGGATCGTCGAGCTGCCCGCGCAGGAATTGCATGAGACAGGCGTCGGTGGAGCCGTACTCCCGCATGGCCTCCTGCTCGCGGCGCCGAGCCGCCGTCACGCGTTCCACGCGCTCCTCGTCGTAGGACCAGGGAGCCAGCGTCCGCTGCCATCCCTTCCCGGCGCGCTCGACGGCTCCCTCGACCTCGAGGATCTTCAGCATCGCCTCCAGCCGCGACTTCCGGACGTTGACCTCGGCCAGGATCGAGGACGTCGACAGGGGTTTGCCCGCGGCCTCCAGGAGCGCGATCACGTGCTCGGCCTGCTTCCTGGGAGGGAAGGCGGTGGTGATGAAGTAGTCCTGGATCTGCTGGTCCTCGCCGCCCTGCAGCAGGATGCCGTCGGAACGCTCGAGCGCCCGTCCAGCGCGCCCGACCTGCTGGTAGTAGGCGATGGCCAACCCCGGGCTCTGGAAGTGGATGACGAAGCCCAGATCCGGCTTGTCGAACCCCATCCCGAGCGCGCTGGTGGCCACCACGACCTTGACGCGGTTGTCGAGCAGGTCCCGCTCGATCCGCTCGCGTACGGCCGGGTCCGTGTCCCCGCTGTAGGCGTGGGCGCTGACCCCGTTCGATTCCAGCCAGTAGGCCACCCGGACGGTGTCGGAGATCGTCAGGCAATAGATGATGCCGGTCCCGGGCAGGCCGGGCAGGTTCTCGACGAGCCACGCCATCCGCTCGGCCGGCGAGGCGACCGACGCACGCGACAGCACCAGGCTCTCGCGATCAAGCGTCCCGCGGAGCACGGTGATGTCCCGTCCGAGCTGCGCGACCACATCGTCGATCACCCGGTCGTTGGCGGTCGCGGTAGTGCACAGCACGGGCACCCCCCGAGGCAGCAGGTCGAGAACGCGAGCGATGCGCCGGTAGTCCGGCCGGAGGTCGTGCCCCCAGTCGCTGATGCAGTGCGCCTCGTCCACCACCAGGAGCCCCGTGGAACGAACGACGTCGGGAAGCACCTCATCGCGGAACTCCACGTTGTTGAGCCGCTCCGGCGAGATCAGCAGGAGGTCCACCTCGTTGCGCGGTGGACGAGGTGACGCCTCCAAGTAGATGATCCTCTGCGATGAGAGTGAATGCGGGCGATCAACTGAAAGAGCAACTGGGGATGACCGGCATCCTCACGCTCGCCCCCGATCAAGGTGGCATCGCCGAGCTGCTTTGCGACATGCTCGAGTGCTACTGCCCACACGGGCGGGCGTACTTCGAGCCAATTCCCAGGCCCATGCCGAAACCGATTCCTGATTGGATTCCGACCGAGGAGCACTTTCCGAGGTCACTGGCTGCCGGTGGGAGGCGACAACCTGGCAACGTGCGCCTTGCGCATCGGCGGTGTAACGGCGAAGACTTCGGACGCGGGCCCGGCCATGTCAGGAAGCGTGAACGCGCACGGGCGGAGCAGAAGAAATGGTGGGAGGACCATCCTGCCGAGACAGCCGCGAACGCGGATGCCTACGCTCAGGCCGAGCTCAGATGGCAGGCCATGCAAACAACTACCCGGGTGACGGGGATGGAGTCCCTGACGCCTCACGTCATGAGCTTCGATGGAGCCCTTCTCCAGCGGGGGTTCTGGCTCTACGTCTGGAGGGTGCACGCCGGCTCGGAGACGGTGCTGTATGTAGGCCGAACCGGCGACTCATCTTCACGGTACGCGTCATCCCCGTTCGCTCGTGTCGGCCAGCATCTCGAGATCAGCCCCCGAGCAAAGGGCAACGCCATGAGCCGACAACTCCGGGCTGCCGGGATCGAGCCTACGGAATGCACGTTCGACATGATCGCGCTTGGCCCCGTCTTCCCGGAGCAGCCCGATCTCGAACATCACCTGCCGCTTCGGGACGAAATGGCTGCTCAGGAAGCTGCCCTCGCAGGGCTGCTGCTCACCAGGGGCTACCAGGTCATCGGCAGCCACCCAACACCACGGGTCTACGACCGGGGTCTGTTCACGCAAGTGCTGACCTTCGTAGACAGCGAGTTCCCAGAGCGCCCCTAGCGGAATCGGACTGCCGGCCCATCAGGCGGCCCGCGTGCCGCGACGCGGGCCTGGGGTCCGAGAGTCTTCCGTGGATAACTGCTTGACAGCTATCCGTGGATAGCTATACTCAACTTCGCAGCGCTGCTCATATCGCTACTAGGACAGGAGGAGGCATACAGATGAGCGACGATCTGATCCAGGTTCCTCGGCGGCTACTTGAGGAGCTCGCAGGCTATCTGGACCGAGCGGGAGAACCGACGGTGACCGTCCCTGGGAACGGCCCGTGGACGCAAGCCATGGTCCTACAGCTCAAGACGGAGATCGGGAGGTACCCGGCCGCGGTTGCGGTTGGCGACGAGGCGGCGCGCAAGGCCGGGAACCTCGTCGGGTTGAGTGACATCGCGCAAGAGTCCGGATTCTCCAAACAGGAGATCTCGAACGCCCTCGCCGCGATGAGCAAGGCCACCCGCCGGCTGTTCGGAGAGAAGAGATGGCCGTTCCAAGCGGTCGACACGGCCGAGGGGATGCATTACCTCATGCAGGCGGAGATCGCGGAGTGGTGGACAGGGGCCTAGGGCCCGCGGAGCAGATGACAGGGCGAGGGGAGGCCCGCCTCCCCTCGCCCCGGAGGTGGATCATGAAGCTGACGACAGGTGGCAGGCGCCCGGTGCGACAGATGTGCCCGAGGTGCCTCACTGACGACCGGATCCAGATCGAAACGCTCGGGCCGTCCGTATGGCGGTACACATGCCCGCGCTCATGCAGACAACACTCGGACCCATTTTCCTGGATCGGAACGACCCCAGATGGTCCTGTGAACATGGAGCTCAGCTACAACAAAGCCGAGGACCTCGGACTGCCGACCGACTTGCTGGCCTGCTTGGAGCCCGGCGCGCCGTTCGTCGAGTACGGGGTTGTGGAGTATCGGTACGCAACAAGGGTCAACCCGCCGGTGTACAAGCAGCTCGTCGCGGACTATGGCCATACGGCGCTCGGGCCCAAGCAATACACGGCCTCGGCATTCATAGCCTCGACCTTGGGTCGGATGCTGAGGGAGAGGCTTGTCGCGTACAGGTTTTCAACGGCGACTGGCTTCTGGTCCTACAACGGCGGCATCTCCTACTGGTCGCTACCAAGACCGGCCGGTGCTTCGGACGTCCCGCTCCTGACCTTCGAGACCTTCGCAGCGCAGGAAGGGTTCGGTCCCAAGACGTGGCCCCCTCTCGCTTGACAGAGGAATGGGCCGACTCGCCGGGCTGAGAGAGGCGAATTGCGCCAACCAGCCACTCCGTGCTAGGGGTTTAGGCGACAAAGCCAACCTCACAGAGCCCGAAGGAGCGATGATGGCCCGGCATCGGATTGTGGTCGAACAACCACCCAAGGTGGTCCTACACCGGGACGTGACATTCTCCGTCTACAGTGATGAAGCGAAATTGGGGGAGCTTCGCATCAGCAAGGGCTCGATTGACTGGGTACCGGCTGGCCAGCGTAGGGCCTACTGGTTCCCATGGGAGCGGTTCGACGAGGTGATTCAAGAACTGGGTCGACACCGCAAGGCCAGGTGAATTGGTGGCCCCCCTTCCGTCCGCCGATCCCCCCGAGTCTGGGCACCGGGCTTGATTACCTCGTCACAGGCACAGGAGGCCAGCTCCGTACCCGAAGTCGGGCAGCTCGTTGCGGTGCGAGACCGCCAGTGGGTCGTCAGCGACGTCTCTCGTGGCACGCAGGCCTCGGACGCGCTCGCGACGCAGCAGGAACCGCCGCAGCACCTCCTCACATTGGCCTCCATCGAGGAGGACGCTGCAGGGGAGGAACTCCAGGTCATCTGGGAGCTCGAACCGGGCCGGCGGGTATTCGAGCACGGAGCCCTCCCGACGCCGGACCCCGATCGGTTCGACCCACCCGAACGGCTCGACGCCTTCCTCGATGCGGTTCGCTGGGGCGCCATCGCGAGCGCCGACCCGCGCTACCTGCAGGCGCCGTTTCGGGCCGGCATCACGATCGAGGACTACCAGCTCGACCCGGTGGTCCGGGCACTCCGCATGCCGCGTGTGAACCTGCTGATCGCCGACGACGTCGGCCTGGGCAAGACCATCGAAGCCGGGCTGGTCATCCAGGAACTGCTCCTCCGCCACCGCGCCCGCACCGTGTTGGTGGTCTGTCCGGCATCACTCACCATCAAGTGGCAGAACGAGATGGCGGAGAAGTTCGGGCTCGAATTCCGCATCGTCGACCGGCCGCTGCTGCACCAGCTTCGCCGTACGCGCGGGCTCTACGCCAACCCGTTCACGCACTTCCCTCGGCTGATCGTCTCGATCGATTACCTGAAGCGCGACCGGGTGATGCGGCTGCTCAAGGAGGTCCTCCCCGCCC
The DNA here is from genome assembly GCA_045805265.1 of Actinomycetota bacterium. Lineage (GTDB taxonomy): Bacteria > Actinomycetota > UBA4738 > UBA4738 > JACQTL01 > JBJMLO01. Next base: position 22,287 of record JBJMLO010000006.1, on the reverse strand, counting down.
GCCCGGCGTACCCGCGGAAGTTTGACCTCCTCATCGTCGACGAAGCTCACGGTGTGGCGCCCTCCGGCCGGGGCAAGTACGCCACCGACTCTCAGCGCACACGCGCAGTCCGAGCCATCGGTCAGCACTTCGAGCATCGGCTCTTCCTCACCGCCACGCCTCACAACGGATACAAGGAGAGCTTCTCGGCGCTCCTCGAAATCCTGGATAACCAGCGATTCGCCCGCGGTGTGCAGTGGAGCGATGAGCAACTCCGCCGGGTAATGGTCCGCAGGCTGAAGTCGGAGCTCCCCGGTTTCCCCGAACGGAAGATCGAGCCGATCGAGGTGGCCTACACCGACGAGGAACGGGAGGTCTACGCGAAGCTAAGGCGCTATGGGGAGCTGCGACTGACCGCCGCCGAGCGGGCCGAAAACGAGGGCGCCAGGCTCGCCGAGAAGTTCGTGTTCACCCTCCTCAAAAAGCGGCTGTTCTCCTCGCCGGCGGCGTTCGCCGAGACTCTCGCCGTCCATCGGGAGACCGCAAGCGGCCAAAAGGCAGAGCGAGCTCTCCGTCCGACCACCCAGGTCCTGCGGCGGACGATCGATGAGGTCGAGGCCGATCACGGCGATGAGGCCGGGCAGCATGAAGCGACCACGGATGCTCTGGCGGTTGCCGCGAGGGCGAGCGCCGCCCTGACCGACGAGCAGGCTGCAATCCTCAACGAACTTCAGGCATGGGCGGCCAGGGCTCGAGGCCGAAGCGACACGAAGGCGGACACATTCCTCGCCTCGCTCGCGGACATCGTCCGACCGGCTGGCCCCGACGGGGAGCGGCGGTGGGCGAACGAACGCGTCATCGTCTTCACCGAGTACCGGGATACGCAGCGGTGGCTCCACGAACGGATGGCGGCCCGGGACCTCGCAGGCGACCACGTCGCGCTCCTGTACGGAGGCATGGACGACGTGCAGCGCGAGCGGATCAAGGCCGAGTTCCAAGCCTCCCCCGAACTCTCTCCGATCCGGATCCTCCTCGCGACCGACGCCGCTTCGGAGGGCATCGACCTGCAGCGCCACTGCCATCGCCTGGTCCATTACGAGATCCCCTGGAACCCGAACCGGCTGGAACAGCGGAATGGGCGGATCGACCGCCATGGACAGCCTTCGCCGGAGGTCCTGATTTACCACTTCGTGTCCGCTGGCTTCGAGCAAGCGGAACCGGGCTCCCTCGACGGTGACCTGGAGTTCCTGAGCACCGCCATCCGCAAGGTCGAAGCCATTCGCGAGGACTTGGGCAGCGTGGGACCGGTCATCGCCCAGCAGGTCGAGGAGGCGATGATCGGTGCCCGGACCTCGCTCCAGACCGATGAGACGGAGCGCCGCGCGGTCAGCCGGCGCGTGCTGAAGGTGGAGCGTGACCTGCGCGAGGAGATCAGGAGGCTCCGCGAGCGCCTGGACGACACGGTACGCGAGTTGAAGATCAACCCCGCGAGCGTCGAGCGCGTGGTCCGGACAGCTCTGGAGCTTGCCCGACAGCCGCAGCTCGAGGAGCGCGTGCTGGAACGTCAGGATGGCTCACGGGTCCGAGTGCTAGCCCTCCCGCAACTCACCGGTTCCTGGGCCAGATGTGCCGACGGGCTGGCCCACCCGGTCACGAACGAGATCCGCCCGATCACGTTCGACCACGACGTCGCCTCTGACCACGACGACGTGGTCCTGGTCCACCTCCAGCACCGCCTCGTCCAGCAGTCGATGCGGCTCCTCCGTGCGGAGATCTGGGCCGCTGAGGCTGCCGCCCGCCTGGCCCGGGTCACCGCGAAGCGGGTCGCTCCGGGCGCTCTTCCGGGCCCGGCCGTCGTCGCCCTCGGCCGGCTGGTCATCACGGGAGGCGACGGACATCGCCTGCATGAGGAGGTCATCGCCGCTGGCGGATTGCTGAAGGAGGGCCGTCTCGGACGCTTCAACGTCACCGAGACCGAGGACGCCCTCGGCGCAGCGACCACGGATTCCGCCGACCCCCTTGCCTACAGGGAGCTGGCTGCAGCATGGGACCGATACCGCGACTCGCTGTTCGGGGCCCTCGAGCGTCGTGGCCGCGATCGCGCCGAGAGCCTCCAGAAATCGCTCCAGGATCGTGCCCAGGAGGAGGTCGATACGATCACCCATGTCCTGACTGAGCTCCGGAGAACGATCGAGATGGAGCTCAAGGAGCCCGAGCCAGAGCAGTTGGCCTTGTTCTCCCCAGACGAGCGTGAGCAGCTCCGGCGGGACATCGACGCCCTGAAGCAGCGGCTGGAAACGATCCCCCAGGACATCGAAGCTGAGACGGAGGCGATCCGTCGCCGCTACGCGGACCCGGAACCCCGACTGTTCCCCGCGGCGGTCACGTTCCTCATCCCTGACGAGGGCCTGTGACGGCCACCCCCATCGCCCGCCATCACACCGATTGGCTCTCTCTGGTCGAGGTCTCGGGGCCGTTCCTGACCCTGCCAGTCCTCAAGCGGGTCTGGCCCCAGGGTCTCGAACCGGTCGATGCCGACCTTGTCGGCGACCTCCGTCGCGCCTATGAGGAGTGGCAACAGGACGATGACCTCCACGGGCAGTGGGTCCGCTGGATCACCACAACGCTCCTCGGCTTCGAGGATGAGACGCTCCGAGAGGGGCCGGCCATTCCTGAGGCCCTCGCGCACGCCGTGGATGACGGCGAGACGATCCGACCGGATCTCATCGGATGCGATCCGAGCTCGGACGGCCAGGTCATTGCCCGCCTCCTCGTCTCCATCTGGTCACACGACGTCCAGCTGGACGAGCGGCTCCGCGACCGCAGGTGGTCCGCCACCCCGCTCGACCGGATGACGGACCTGCTCCGAGCCACAGATGTCCGGCTCGGACTGGTCACGAACGGCGAGCGGTGGACGCTTGTCCATGTGCCCCACGGTGGTCCGGCCACGTACGCCAACTGGGAGGCCGGACTGTGGCTCGAGGAGCGGGCGACGCTGGACGCGTTCGCCACGCTCCTGTCTGCGCGACGGTTCTTCTCCGTTTCTAGCTCCGACACGCTCGAGGCACTGTTCGATGAGAGCGCGAACGCGGAGCAAGAGGTCACCGACCAGCTCGGCAAGCAGGTTCGTCAGGCGGTCGAGCTGTTGGTGGACGCCTTCGGGCGGGCGGACCGGGAGCATCGGGGAGAGCTTCTTCCCGGTATCGAACCCGAGCAGATCTACCTCGCCGCGGTCACCGTGATGATGCGATTGGTCTTCCTGCTTTCGGCCGAAGAGCGGGGGCTGTTCCTGCTCGGCGACCCCGTGTACGACGCGTCGTACGCGGTCTCGACCCTCCGCGGACAGCTCCAAGAGGAGGCCGACCGCTTCGGCGAGGAACCGCTCGAGAAGCGATCAGCGGCCTGGCACCGACTGCTCGCAGCGTTCCGGATGGTCCACGCGGGCGTTCAGCACGAGAACCTCCGCCTGCCCGCGTATGGAGGGAGCCTGTTCGACCCGGATCGGTTCTCCTTTCTCGAGGGACGACAGGAGGGGGAACAATGGCACCAGGATCCCGGAAGGCCGGTCCCCGTCGATGACCGGACCGTGCTGCACATCCTGGATGCCCTCCTGGTATTGCGCTTCAGGCTAGGAGGTGGCGTCGTCGAGGCCCGCCGCCTCAGCTTCCGAGCGCTGGACGTTGAGCAGATCGGGCATGTCTATGAGGGTCTTCTCGACCACACGGCCGTTCATGTGTCTGACCCCGCGCTAGGGCTTGATGGGAAGCTCGAACCTGAGGTCGCCCTTGCGGAGTTCGAGCATCAGGCCAAGGGAGAGCGAGCGAGATTCACGGCGTGGCTGTCCGAGCTCACCGGCCGAACTATCAAGGCGATCGAGAAAGCGCTGGACGCGCCGCTCGACGGCCCCGGACGGGCCCGCCTCCTCGTTGCGTGCGACATGGACCAGATACTCGCGGATCGGATCGCTCGGTTCCACGCGCTCATCCGAGACGATCTCCGTGGCCTGCCACAGATTTACGTCGCGGGCAGCGTCTACGTCACGAAGGGCTCGGAGCGTCGTTCCAGCGGCACCTACTACACGCCGCGGAGCCTCGCTGAGGAAATGGTGCACTACGCGCTCGAGCCGCTCGTCTACTCGCCTGGGCCGGCCGAGGGAGCCGAGCCGAAGGACTGGAGGCGTAAGCCTCCAGGCGAGCTGCTCGAACTGAAGATCTGCGACATGGCCATGGGGTCGGGCGCCTTCCTCGTCGCGAGCACCCGGTATCTGGCGGATCAACTCGTCAAGGCGTGGGCTGCCGCAGGACCCAGGCCCATCAACCTGCTGGGCGAGGCGACTTCGGTACCGGAAGAGGCAATCCCATCGGATCCGGATGACCAGGTCATCCTGGCCCGTCGGCTCGTGGCGGATCGCTGCATCTACGGCGTGGACAGGAACCCCATGGCCGTGGACATGGCCAAGCTATCGATGTGGCTGATCACGCTCGCAAAGGACCGGCCGTTCTCGTTCCTCGATCACGCCCTCAAGTGCGGTGATTCCCTCCTCGGCGTCCAGGCCTTGCAACAGATCGAGCAACTGCACATGAACGCCGAACGTGGCCAGCGGCTTCATCTCACGCTCGAGGAGCACTGGCGCGGTTGGCAGACCGCCCTGAAGGAAGCTATCGAACGGCGGCGGGAGCTCGAATCGTTCACGGTGCTGACGATCCGAGACGCTGAGCAAAAGGAGCGGCTGTTCCGCGAGGCTGAGGAGGCGCTTGCCGATCTGAAGGTTGCAGGGGATATTGTCGTCGGGGCCGCGATTTCCACGGCTCAGGACAGCGACGAGACTCTGGATTCCAAGCTTATGGCTGTGGCCGAAGATGTGGCCGTGGCGCTGGATCGGACGGACCGGGACGTAGACCGACGAGTCCGACTAGAGAACCTGAGGGCCGATGCACTGTACTGGCTGAACGTGGGGAAGGCCCAACTGCTGCCCGATCGCCGGCCGTTCCATTGGCCCCTCGAGTTCCCTGAGGTGTTCCTCGACCAGGGCGGGTTCGATGCCATCGTTGGGAATCCCCCCTTCCAGGGTGGCCAGAAGATCACAGGAGCTCTTGGGATCGACTACCGGGACTATCTCGTGGAGTACGTTGCGAATGGTCAACGTGGCAGCGCCGATCTCGTAGCCTACTTTGTCTTGCGTGCCGTTAGCCTCCTCCGGCAATTAGGGGTGGTGGGCATGCTCGCAACCAACACCCTCGCTCAGGGCGATACACGCGAAGTTGGACTCGATCAGCTTGTTGGTGATGAAGTGACCATTCTTAGGGCATGGAAGAGCCGTCCCTGGCCTGGAGACGCGAACCTTGAGATCGGTCAAGTGTGGCTGCGGCGGGGACAATGGCAGGGATTAGCAGTCCTGGACGGACGAGAGGTGTCCCGGATCGGGCCTGCACTCGTGCCAACGAGCCGTGTCGAAGGGCATCCGCACCGACTTGCGGTCAACGCAGGGCAGTCTTTCATCGGTTCGTATGTGCTCGGGATGGGCTTCGTGCTTGATGGCGAAGAGGCCAAACGTCTCATTCGCGCGGATTCTCGTAACCGTGACGTACTCTTTCCGTTTCTCAACGGCGACGACCTGAATTCGAGACCCGATCAGTCTCCTAGTCGGTGGGTTATCAACTTCTTCGACTGGCCGTTGGAGACAGCCATGAAGTACCCGGACTGCTACCGAATTGTTGAGGAGCGCGTCAAGCCGGAGCGACAGCACCTGAGGGGTAGAAACCCGACCGGAACCCAGCGGGCTGAAGCATGGTGGCGGTATGGACGGGACGCCAGATACCTGTACGAAGCGATCCATGGACTTGACCGCGTCATCGCAATCGCGCTGACAAGCAAAACTGTCATGCCGATGTTCGTCCCGACTGGCGTTGTGTATTCCCATGCGCTGGGCCTGTTTGCCTACGATGATGATGCGCACTTCGGGATCCTCTCGAGCGCATTTCATTGGTGGTGGGCGTTGTCGCACGCCTCTACGCTGGAGACCCGGATTCGCTATACGCCGACCGACTGCTTCGAGACGTTCCCTCAATCGGAGCCGACCGACGAAATCGCCCGAGCCGCTAAAGTCCTTGACGAGCACCGGCGCTCCATGATGCTTGAGCGGAGCGAGGGCGTCACCAAGATCTACAACCGAGTGCACAATGCCGGGGAGAAGGCCGCCGACGTGCTGCACTTGCGCAGTTTGCACGTGGAACTAGATCATGCCGTCGCGGCCGCTTACGCCTGGGGCGACCTGGCCCTCGACCATGACCATCACGGAACGCCACAGGGCCTTCGCTACACGGTGGGTCCGATCACTCGAGCGGAGATCCTGGACCGGCTCCTCGAGCTGAACCACGAGCGGTACCACCAGGAGCTAGCCGCGGGCCTCCACATCAAGAAGAAGGCGGGGGGCAGCCGCCGATCGAAGAACCAGCCGAACCACCCGACCTTCGAGGGGACTTCGTGACAGACCCTATCCTCGCCGCCCCGACCCCAGCGGCTGTCCGCGAGGAGCTCCAGAACCTGATCGTTGGCGAATTGCTCGGACCTGCCGGCGGGCCGGAAGAAGAGGTCACCGAAGAGCGGTTGACAGAGCGGTACATCCTCGGGATGCTCGCGCCGAGAGGCGAGACGACGGCTCCGGAGGAGGAGGATGCCCTCGCTGTGGAGGGCGAGCCTGGGACCGAGGAGGGCCAGCCTGAGCCCGACGCCCCGCCGATCCCCACGATCTTCCCGTCCTCGTTCGGCCTGACGTTCTCCGTGGCGGGCACCGCGTCCTCTCTGGCCGTAACTCCTCGGTGGGGCCGCTACCAGCGAGAACGGAGCAGGACCGAGACAGCCGAGGGCGAGCCGCCCCTCGTTTGGCGACGCTATCCAACGGGTGGCAATCTAATCGCTATCGAGCTCGCCGAGGGCATGCTCGGTCCTGTTCCGGCCGACCCGGATCAGCCGGACGTCGTCATCCGGGGACGGGCCCGACGAAGCGCCAGTGACTGGCTTGTCACGCTGTTCCTCGTGAACGGGCAAGCCGTCCCCAGGACCCTCAAGGACGAGGCTTGGCTGTTCCAAGCGGAACTCATGGTCGAGTCCTCAGACGGTGCGCCCGTTTTCCTGCGCCGGCCGACCAGCGCCAGCGGACTGGTTTCGGGACCTGACACGGACGAGCAGCAGACGCTCGACATGCTCTATCGAGGCCAGGTCGAGTTCGCTGTGGGTCACGGCGTCTCGGTCCACGCGGATCCTGATGCAGGGGATCCTCGGCGAGCCCTACGTATCACCGCTGGCGCCGTCCCCGTCTACGACTTGCCTCGCACGGACCCGCCGACCGTGGAGGACGTCCCCGAGCTGGCTGGCGTCGAGCTGGACATGGCCAGACTGGCCGAGGCGAGCGACGAGGCGCTGCCAGGGCTCCTCACCCCGTTGGCCGAGGCGTACGAAGCGTGGATCGAGCGGCAAGCGGCTCGACTCACCGACCCCGACGCTCGGCTGGAGGGCTACGAACACGTTGCCGAGCTCGCGTTGGCAGGGTGCCGGACAGCGGCAGAGCGAATCCGGGACGGCATCCAGGCGCTGACGACCAGTTCCGACGCGGGCGACGCGTTCCGGTTCGCCAACCGGGCGATGTGGCTCCAGCGGGTCCACAGCCTCGCCGCGCAACTCCTTCGGCGAGATCCGTCGCGGAAGCTGGACGAAGCCCTGGCCGAAGTCGACGTCCGGCAGAACAGGAGCTGGAGGCCCTTCCAGTTGGCTTTCGTGCTGCTGAACCTGCCGTCTCTGATCAAGCCCACACATTCCGAACGAGCCGGCGACGGCCAAGGCCTGGTCGACCTGCTGTGGTTCCCGACGGGTGGTGGCAAGACCGAGGCCTACCTCGGGCTCACCGCCTTCGCCATCGCCATCCGCCGCATGCAGGGCGAGGTGGGCGGCTATGACGGCCGGGATGGCGTGGTCGCCATCATGCGCTACACGCTTCGTCTGCTGACCATCCAGCAGTTCCAGCGAGCCACCGCTCTGGTGTGCGCGTGCGAGTTCATCCGCCGAGAGGACTCCGACCGGTGGGGGACCACGCCGTTCCGGATCGGGTTGTGGGTGGGGCTACGCGCGACGCCCAACACGACGGACGATGCTGATGACTGGTTGAAGCGGGCCCGCGGGGCGGGAGCCTTCATGGGCGGGCAGTCGGGCACGCCAGCCCAGCTTCCGTTCTGCCCGTGGTGCGGGACGGACATCAATGAACGCAAGCACCTGAAGGTCGATCCGGACCTCAAGCGGACGCTCACCTACTGCGGTGATCCCCTCGGCCGGTGTCCGTTCACCGAGCGTCAGAGTGAGCGGGAAGGACTCCCTGTCGTGGTCGTGGACGAGGAGATCTACCGGCTGCTCCCCGCCCTGCTGATCGGGACCGTGGACAAGTTCGCTCAGTTGCCCTGGCGGGGACAGGTCCAGACCTTGTTCGGTCGGGTGACGGGCCGATGCGAGCGCCACGGGTTCCGCTCTCCTGACCTGGAGGACAGCGACAGCCACCCGAAGCGCGGCACCTTGCCGGCAGCTAAGACCGTCCCCGCCGGGCCGCTCCGCCCGCCCGACCTGATCATCCAGGACGAGCTCCACCTCATTGCCGGACCGCTCGGGAGCATGGTCGGCCTCTACGAGGCGGCGGTGGACCGGCTGTCCACATGGGAAGTGAACGGGAAAATGGTCCGGCCGAAGGTCATCGCCTCAACCGCCACCGTACGACGAGCCCCGCAGCAGGCTCACGCCCTGTTCTGGCGGCAGCTGGAGGTGTTCCCTCCACCCGGACTGGATGCGGACGACTCGTTCTTCGCGCTGCAGCGATCGACAGAGGAGGCGCCGGGCCGACGCTACCTAGGTATCTGCGCCCACGGCCGGCAGTTCAAGAGCACGCTCATCCGAGTGTACGTCGCACAGTTGGCCGCGGCCCAAGCGTTGTTCGACAAGTACGGCAGCGTCGCCGACCCCTGGATGACGCTGGTCGGGTACTTCAACTCGCTCAAGGATCTGGGCGGCATGCGCCGGCACGTGGACGACGACGTGTCGAACCGGCTGGGACGGATCGAGCGCCGAGGGCTCGCTCGGCGCCAGCGCCCGATCGTTGAGGAGCTCACGTCGCGGAAGGGATCAGCGGACATCCCCCGCGTGCTCGATCAGTTGAGCGTCGCGTTCCGAAAGGAGCGGGGGAAGGACGATCCGATCCCGATCGACGTGCTGCTCGCGACCAACATGATCTCGGTCGGCATCGACGTGCCACGTCTCGGAGCGATGGTGGTGGCCGGTCAGCCCAAGGCCACGGCCGAGTACATCCAGGCCACCAGCCGGATTGGCCGAAGCGAACAGGGCCCCGGACTTGTTCTGACGGTGTATGGGTGGGCCAGGCCGCGAGACCTCTCACACTACGAGCGGTTCGAGCATTACCACGCGACGTTCTACCGGCACGTCGAGGCGCTGTCAGTCACGCCGTTCGCGCCTCGCGCGCGCGATCGAGGCCTCACGGCCCTCCTCGTGTCGTTAGTCCGCCAGCTGGAGTCGACGTGGAACGCGGAGCCATCCGCTATGGAGGTCGATCGGCACGCCCACCTGGTGAAGGAGGCCGTGCAGGCAGTGCTGGATCGAGCCGCCGGCGTGGCAAGCCTGGGGGGCGACGAACTCGACGAGATCCGGACCGGACTCCAGCACCGGCTCGATGAGTGGGAGGAGCAGCAGGCGGTCCCTGGCCGCAAGCTCGCCTACCGGGACAAGAAGGATGGGGTGACGGTGGGCTTGCTCCGGGGGCCGGTCATCGGCGGGTGGTCAAACTGGACGTGTCTCACATCGCTTCGCGACGTCGAGCCCGGAGTGAACCTCGTCTTGGATCTGGGTGATCTCGGTGACGGGGGGATGCCGCCGTTTACCTTTCCGCCCCGCGAGGAGACCACGCCGACGGCCGCGTTGGTGGCGGCAGAAACTCCGGCGTCAGCGGAGAGGTCTGGATGAGGACGCAGTCCCGACGAGTCGGCGAGCTTCGACCGAGTCAGCTCCTGTACACGTTCGGCGTCGGGGCTGCGGTCGATCTTCCGCACCTGTCAGCGCTCGTTCTCGGAGTGGACGATTGGGATACGACCTACTCCGAGGAGATCGACGAGCCCCGGCTTCTGGGCGCGGTGCGGGCGAAGGTCGGGCGGCAGGTGGCGGCGCTCCGGCTGCCGCCGTACACGGAACCTGGGAACAACCCACTCGACGAGTGGGCCCGGATCGGTGTTCCAGTGGGGACCTTCCCAAGATGGCTGCGTTGTCCGGCGTGCAGCTACCTAGGTCCAATCTCCTCCGGACTGTTCGAGTTGAAGACGAACCCATACCGACCCGATCAGGCGCGATACGAGCACGGGTGCAAGGCCAGAGGCCGTTCGCCGACGGCACTGCCGGCAAGGTTCCTTCTGGCGTGCCCGGCAGGGCACCTTGACGACTTCCCGTGGATCGACTACGCGCACCTCGGGGCTCCTTGCGGAGCGCCCATCCTCGAGTTGTACGAACGGGGGGTGACCGGGCGGGCGGCAGAGATCATGGTGAAGTGCCGGAACTGCGATCGGCCGGCCCGGAGTTTGGCGCAGGCGTTCGGCGAGGAGGCGGAGAAGGCTCTTCCGCGGTGCCGCGGCCGCCACCCTCACCTGAAGACGTCAACTGGTGAATGCCCTCAGCCCACACGGACGATTCTGCTTGGCGCGTCGAACGCCTGGTTTCCGGTAACCGTTTCTGTTCTCTCGATCCCGGCGTCCAAAGAACCCCTCGACCAGAAGGTCGCTGAGGCCTGGCGGTACCTCAAGGAAGTGACCGGTCCGGAGGTCCTGCCATTTGCTCGCTCCACGCTGCCCGCCCTGTCTGTGTTCGCAGGCGTGGACGACGCAAAGCTCATGGCGGCCATCCAGAAGCACCGAGAGGCCCTGGAGTCTCCGTCGCTCGAGACCCCCGACGTTCTCGGCCCGGAGTGGGACGTGCTGATGGATCCGAGTAGCGCCCCGACCAGCAAGGACTTCCGCCTGAAGCCTGGCGTGGTGCCGCGGGAGCTGGTAGGCCGAGTCAAGCAGGTCGTGTTGGCAGATCGACTTCGAGAAGTGGTCGCCCTCGTCGGCTTCACCCGAGTCGCGCCCCCGGATGAGGTTGAGGCCCCCGGATCCGGACCGATCGCGCCGCTATCTCGGAAGCCACTCGAGTGGGTGCCCGCGAGCGAGGTCCGGGGCGAGGGCGTCTTCATCCGGCTGCCGGAGGATCGGATGGCGGGGTGGGAGCACGAGGTCGACGACGATGAGCACGTCCAAGCCCTCCTGCAGGCCCACCGACGCTGGCGGAAACGGTGGGGGCTCGAGACGGACGAGGGATGGCGGGGAGCGCGATACGTCCTCGTCCACACGCTCGCGCACGTCCTGATCCGCGAGTTCGCCTTGGAGGCGGGGTACGGTGCCGCAAGCCTCCGTGAACGGCTGTACGTCTCGACAGGCGAAAACCCCATGGCCGGGCTCCTCTTGTACACGGCGGCGCCCGATAGTGAAGGCACCCTCGGCGGCCTGGTGACCCTCGGCCAGCCCGAGAACCTCGGCCGGTTGATGATCCAGGCACTCGAGCGGGCGAAGCTTTGCACCTCTGATCCCCTGTGCGCAGAGCATGATCCCTCCGGGGACGAGTCGCTGCACGGGGCCGCCTGCCACGCCTGCCTGTTCGTGTCCGAGACATCATGTGAGCGCGGAAACCGCTACCTGGACCGCACGCTGCTAACAAGTACGTTCGGCCAGCCGGAGATCGGTTATTTCGTTGAGTGAGGGGCTCGATGCGGTGGTGGCGAATGTTGCTCACTCCCTGCCGACCGGGCAAGTCCGTACGCTGGCGGATGCCGTGGCGCCTTTCGATGGGCCCTCGACTGCAGCCAGGTCGAAGGCGCTGGGTGCCGTCCCGGTGGCGCGCTTCGCCGACAAAGCCGGCCGCTTGATGGCGGCCTGGGAGGCGGACCCGGAGATATCCGGAGCCGGCTTGGCAGTCGCCTTACGCGCGGCAACGAACGCCGTCGAGGCCGAACGCCGGAGCGAGACCGTACAGATCGTCTGGACGGGTCCCACCACGGGCGAGGTTCCCGTCCGCCTCACCCGCGAAGTCTTGATCGATGTGATCCGCTCGGCGAAGCGAGACCTGATCGTGGTGAGCTTCGCTGCCTACAAGGTGCCAGCCGTGGTCGAACAATTGGGCGCCGCGGCGGACCGCGAGGTCAACGTGCGTCTCATCCTCGAGCAGCCCGCGGAGGCAGGGGGGGCCCTTCATCTGGCCGCAGCTCCCGCCTTCCAGTCGATCCTCAGCAAGGTTTCTCTGTTCGAGTGGCCCGCAGAGAAGCGGCCGAAATTGGCCAATAGCCGTGCCTCTCTTCATGCCAAAGCCACGGTCGCCGACGACCACACTGCCTTCATCACGAGCGCGAATTTCACTGGGCATGCGATCAAGGAGAACATTGAGCTCGGTCTCTTGATCAGCGGGGGCGCAGTCCCGAAGCGCCTGTCGACGCATTTCCGTCGATTGATCGACGAAGCCATCTTCACGCCGCTCCCGGGACCATGACTGAAGCGATGAGCATTCCCAACACCGAGCTCGCAGGCCAGAGGCGAAGAACAGGATGGCGCGAGGGCTCGAGCAACCGCGGAGTAAGTGGTTATGGCTGATCCGGTTCCCCAATGGACAACGGAGTTGCGCGAGCAGACCTCGGGACTCGACCATCTTGGACTCGGTTCGGTCTCGAACCAGCGAATTCTTGTCAATCTGTCTCCGGATCTATTCGTTCAGACGGTTCATCCGGGGTACCACAGTTTCTACTCGTTCGTCCTCGACGAGTTCTGGCGCCGGGATGATCTCCCGCGAACCCGCGCCTCTTGGCGGGAGTTCTACCGATCGAAGGAGTTGATCTTTTCGATCGCGTGCAACACCTGCGACCACCCAGAGTACGGAGGCCAGTTCGGTGCGATCGTCGGGTCAGGGAAGACGGCGGCACTGGCCGCACAGCCGCCTCCGGGCGGCTACTCGACCGACGTGGACTACATCAAGAACCCCCTGGGAGGCTACGGCCTGTACTACCGCTCCATAATGGCATCGATGGGGTTGGTCTACCTGCACCAGGACACGGACTACCCAGTTGATCTCCCCACCGAACTCGGCAAGCAACTGGCTGACGCCTTCCGTCAGCGCATCAGCGCGACCCGGTACTGGAAGCGATACTTCCAAGCCGAGCGTGTTCCGGAGGCGGCCGTCACGGAATTGGGAGAAACGGCGTGTCTCTGTCGCCTTCGGGGCGACGTTCCAGACCTTGACCTCGTAAGGGAGGTCGTTCTTCGCGGCGGACCGCCAGCGAGTGCGGCTGGACGGCGAAGCTCCCTTCGCATGTTGCTCGACCTCGCCGCCGCCACTGCTTCCTTTCCTGTCGATCAGGCCTCCTATCGGCAGCTCATCTACTACGGCGAGGCAGAATCCGGGGCCGTCTGGCGGGCAACGAGTGAGCTCCCGTCGCCACCCAACCAGCTCGGGATCGTCGACACATGGCGGCGGTGGCGCCTCTACCAGGCGCGCGAGTTCTACGCCTATGCCCTTGAAGGCCTCTGGAGGTGGCTCGTCGATTGGGGTCTTGGGCGCGGCGGCGACGCTCGTCCGATCCCGGTCCGCGAGGCCGTAGAAGCGCTGGTGGCGTCGCTGGACCCGGACGGCCTTGCGGAGTCCCTCGACGGGGTCACGCCGAGCATGCGCGCTGAGGACAAGCTCAGTACGTGCATCCGAAGCCTCCGGGAACTGGCGGGCGAGCCTGTCATTCCCCCGGCCGAGGACGCCGGGTGGGCCGATCGATCCTTCGCCCTGGACGCGGATCTCTCCGAGTGGGCGCTCTACGTGGTCACCGGACGTGGGTCCGCGGAGCCTGAAATCCTTGCGACCGCATGTCTCGCTCTCATGCTGCTCACCGCTACCCGGTTCGATTACCGCCCACTCGAGTATCGCGACGACTGGTCCTACGCTCGCGTAGGCGGCATTCAGCGTCTGAGCTTCGACGGCTTCGTCTCCTCATTGAGGCGGCGCGTTGAGGAGCAGGCATCAGTCGGCGACGCGGCCGGCTGGCTTCTCCAAGACTACGTTATCGCGCAACATCTCAGGGTCGCTGGATCCAAATTGCCCTTCAACACCTACCGATTCGTTCAAGAGGGAGACGCTCTTCGGTTCTTCGATCGGACCCGGCCTATTGGAATGAACTCAGCCAGGTTCGACGCTTTGTCTCATACCGTCAGCGATCTCGGGTTTGTCGGGCCTCTCGCACTGCAGGACCATCTCCTCACGCCGCAAGGAGAGCGCTTCCTTGGGTCGGGCGACTGGGAGAGGGGAAGCTGAGAGTGCCCGGTCCAGACAGGATCAACCTCTCGCAGGCCATTCAAGGCCCGTGGCGGCACGCCGTCCTCATGACATTCGGCCTTGATCTCGGATTCTTCGAACGCGCGGTCCTTCCCCAGCTTGGGCAGACGCGTGGTCGGTTGGTTCTCGCAGACCATGAGCAGCTGCTCGCTCATCAGATGGCAGCGGCTCGAGGTCGACTGGTTCGGCAGTTGAACCGGAGTTATGTGGTGGGAGGTGTCGCGGTATCTGGAGTGGCCCACGCGAAACTCATCCTCCTCATGGCTGAATCCCAGGGACGGCTTCTTGTGGGGTCCGGGAACCTTCGTCTCACTGGATGGGGCGCCATCGGCGAGCTGTTCACGCGGTACGACTTGACCGAGGACGATGACTCGATGCTGGGCGCCTTTCTTGGAGCGAAGGAGCTCCTCGACGGTCTCCTCGAGCGGCATCTCATCGATGATTTCGCTGGCGGGTACCTCGAGGAGATCTGGTCTCGGACCCCATGGCTCGGCCGGACTTCGGCCATCGCTCCCCTTGGCCCGGTGCGCCACTCGCTGGCCACGTCGTTGCTGGACCAGTTCGTCGCCGCGGTCGAAAAGCGAGGCGTCCCTGAGGATCTGCTGCTGTTCGCCCCGTTCCACGACCCAGAGTGCGCCGCGCTGTCGTCGCTCCTCGAACGAACGACGCCGGAAGCTGCGACCCTTCTCGTGCAGCCGAAGCATACGAGCATCGACCCACAGGCTCTGGCCCGAGTGATGTCGCAGTTCCCTCGCCTCACCGTTCGACCGTTCGGGCCGCGCGGAGATCATTCTCGGCCCGTGCATGCGAAGTTCATCCTGGCCCGATTTGAGGACGGGCATGTGTGTCTTCAGGGGTCCGCCAACGTGTCCCGGGCGGGGCTGATGAAGACGATCCCCGAAGGGAACGTTGAGATCACCAACCTCCTCACGGGGGACGCAGAGAGTTTCAGCTCGGTCATGGACGAGTTGTGGCTTGGCGAGCCTGTCAGCGACCCTGCGGAACTCCATGTGGACCTCAGGCCGATCACGTCCGTGCTTCCAGCGACCGCCATTCGGGTTCTGGAAGCTCATTGGGACGGGAACGTGCTCACGTTTCGCCTAGCAGGCTCGTTCGACAAGACGACCGACATCTGGGTTCGGCTAGGTTCGGCCTTCGTTCCCGCGAACCTCTTAAACGCGGAGCTTGACCCGTCCCGAACGGGTCAGCTCCGTCTTACGCTCCGTCTTCCTGATGGGGTTGAGGAGTTGTTCTCCCGGGCCGTTCCCGTGGCGATCTATTTGGGCGATGGCCCCCCGCCCGCAGAAGTGAGCGACGAACAGCTCACGGACCCCATCTTCTGCGTGAACCAGCCGTTCCTGATCGAGCAGCTGGATGCAAGGTCTGCAACAGTGCGATTGCGAGATGTGGGGCTGATGTCCCTGGAGAACGATCGCGAGCTGGAGGAGCTTCTTCGGGCACTCCAAGGGACCATGGTCTACGACAGGCGCACGCTGATAGAGGCCAGGCCTCCGGTCGCAGCGCTCGAACCCGACATGGACGATGAGCAGCTGCTGATCGCGTACGCCGATGTCGACTACGAGGCTCTACGCGCCAGTCCCCGGATCGGGCAGTACCGCCATGCGCTTGCGGCCGGATCGAAGGCGGGCTCGGGTCCCTTGCCCACGGACATCCAGCTCGCCCTCCGGTCGATCACTGACGCCTTCGCCGACATCGTTGGCCGGATCCCCGAACGGCTGAAGCAGGTGACTTTCTCCTCAGACTGGACAGCACAGGAAGACGATCAAACGAATATCGACGATCCTGCGCTGCTCGAAGGCGATCTGGAGACCGAGACGCCTGGGGAGGAGGACGAAGCGTCTGTCGACATCGAGGAGCTCGAGGACGAAGTGGAGCGGCGATGGAGCCAGGCGGCCAGACTCCGAGTGCACTGGCGGAACTTCATGGATCGTTATCTCACTGGGCTCCGAAGCCCCGCGTGGCAGGAGCTCGTGGGGACAGCCGTATTGTCGGGCAACTACGAGATCTTCTCCCACGTGCTCCAGAGGCTCCACCGGCAACCGTGGCTGAACTTCGACTTCACGAAGTTTCTGGTGCACGCTCAAGCCGAGACTCACGGCTTCGTTTGGGGACTTTCCGGAAGTGCCAGTGCGGGATGGCTGAGCAATCTTCCAGAGCGCGACCGCGTGCTGGTGACGTCAGCGTTCATCGACCGGCATCTCGCCGTGCGACTTCTGGTCGACCTGGCCGGATGCAGCGCGTTGACGCGCTCGGACGAGCTCGACCCGTCATATGATCTCATCCAGGAGCGGAAGGGAATGCGGGATGTCGCCCGGGCCATCCTCGTTCACCCATCATGGACGAAACTCGTGTCGTCCGAGATGAACCTGATCCGTGATGCGACCGCCATCGCCGGGGACCTCGCTGCAGGTGAATATGGGTACTGGCCCGTACCGCCCACCGCTGACCGACTGGTGTCGGAACTTCGCGACCTGGCACGATTCACGACGTCGGCCGAGCTTCAGCAGGATGTCGCCGGCCTCCTTGGGGCCAAGCAGCTGAACGTTCACGTACGTCGAATTCTTCTCGGTCCCGAGGGCAGGCAGGTAGTCACTCAAGATCTCGAGGTCGATGGTCTCCTTTCGATCGACCTTGAGACAGCCTTGATGGTGATGGCTCGTTTTGCCATTGTGGACCCCGGTCCTCGCTACCGTGTTCACGCCGGACGCTCCTGGCTGCTATACGACCGAGACTCCGGCGAGATTCAGTGGCTGCCGGATCTGTACTCGGACGAGATACGCGTACCGAAATTGCCCACAGTCGAGTCGCCCTGGGACGTCTCGATCACCTCACTCTCGAACTTGGTCCCAGCGGAGGCCTCCGGTGCGGTTGCCTGACGCTTCGATGCAGCGGGTCTGGGGAAGTCGTGCGGTGAGCCCCGGGATGGGCCTACAGGCGGGAGGAACGAGAAGGATGGATAGCAGGTTGAGGAACTGTAGAGACGATGACGTCATCAATGCGCTCAATGAGCTCGACCTCCATCCCCGCATCGTGGAGGCGGCCCAGTTCCCATGCGACCTCAGTGGACTCCATGAGGCCGGCTTGTACTCGTGGTGGGTCGACGACGAGGGTGCGGACGAACTGTCCACCGGCCTCGGCATCCTCGTGGACCCCGGCAGAATTTACGCGGGACAGGCGGGAGCGACCAAATGGCCCTCCGCCACGCGGAGCGCCGCCACGCTTGGAAGTCGGATCAGCACCCAACATCTGGGTGGCAACATCTACGGATCCACCTTCCGGCTTACGCTCGCCTCGGCCTTGAGGTCTGCAATGGACCTCACCCCGATCGGACCGAAGCGGCTTTCGCCTGGGGATGAGGAGCGATTGAGCGCGTGGATACGGTCGCACCTCAGCGTGGCGGTGTTCGGTTACCCGAGCCGAGATGCGCTCGAGGATCTGGAGCATCGCGTTCTCGGCCGGCTCGATCCACCGCTGAACCTCCGGGGGATGTCCCCAACGCCCCTGCGTGCCCGCCTCAACGCCTTGAGGGCCAGGCTGTACGCGGGATCGGTTCAGGAGGGTGATCGGAGTGGTGGGGGCGAACACTCGAACGGTCCAGTCGGAACAGAAACTGGCCCCCGCAGCGTCACGCTTCACGTTGAGATCGCTGACATCCTTCGCGAGCGCCGAAATCACTGGATGACGACGCAGGAACTCGCTGATGCCGTGAACGCTCGCGGTCGCTACAGCAAGCGCGACGGATCGGCGGTCACTGCGTTCCAGATCCACGGTAGGACCCGGAATTACGGGCAGCTGTTCGACCGAGACGGAAGCGCGGTACGCCTACACCAGACATGACTGAGCGCATTGGCCTCGTCGGGTGCGTGAAGACGAAGCTGCCGAACGCTGCCCCGGCGCGAGACCTCTACACCTCATCGCTCTTCCGGGGCCGTCGGGCGTACGTCGAACGAACATGTCATTCCTGGTTCATCTTGTCTGCGAAGCACGGGCTCGTGGCCCCGGGGCAGGTGCTCGAGCCGTATGACGTTACGCTGGACCATGTCTCAGCGAAGGAGCGGCGAGCGTGGAGCCGACGCATCGTGGCTGAGCTCCAGACCCGGCTTGGAAGGCTGGACGGTCGGACATTCGAGATCCACGCCGGCTCCAGTTACCTCGACTTCGGCCTCAGCGAAGGTTTGAAATCGTTAGGTGCCAAGGTCGTGCGGCCGGTGGAGGGACTGGGACTTTTCCAACAGCAGGCCTTCTACGCAGTCGGTGTCCGACACCAGCGGGCAAATGTCTTCCGGTCGAATGCCAAGTCCGCCGCTGGGAAGTACACGCCGTTGGCAATCTGGCTCGCCAATCAGGTGGGCACGTCATGTGAATTACGCGTGGAGGAATTGGATGACTTGGTGGGAGGCCTCCCCGCCTCGGCACGACGACATCGGGCATGGTGGGCAAACAACACGTCGCACACGCAGGCAAGGGCATGGCTCGAGGCAGGGTGGAGAGTAAAGGCAGTCGACACGAGGCGAGTGATCTTCGTCTCTCGCAGAGATGACCAGTCGCTTGTCCCCGATGGCTGACGCCTCGAAGGTGGCTAGGTTATGACTGTCCCACCGTCGATTGTTCCTGCGACGCGGCGTTCCTCCGACCTCAAACGAAGGGTGTGGTGGCGGTGAGCCAGTTAACGTCGGTCCGACCACGCTGTCCGTCTAGAGTCTGAGGATCACCGGAGACGGCATTGGACCCCGTAGATCACTCCCTATCAGAGGAAGCGAACGCTCGGATTGCAGCGTCGGCGATTTCTTTAGTATCTCCTCTGACCGGAACGAGTTGGATATTGGCGGCCCTGGCAGCCTGCTCAAACTCTGGGCTAAGCCTTCTATCGGTTAGAAGAATCACCCTTGTGTGTTCATCCCGGGGCCTGACAGAGGAAACATAGCGGATCAGCTGATGGAGCCAGCCTTCAGACGGCGGCTCGTCAGGGCGACCCACTTTAAGCTCCGCCACCCAACGGCGATGACCCGTAGGGGATTGGGCTATCAGGTCCGCGTGTTTCGCGTCGGCGCCCTCTCTAGCCATCGACTCCACCACCCAGTTCGATGCTTCAAGTCGCCTGCGAATTTCGTGAATGGCTGTTTGCTCGAAGGCCCCCTCCAGTGCGGACTCAAGGGCCTCGCGAACCTGAGCCCCATCTGAGAACTCGCCTACAGGCGCCTGGCGCGCCTCCAAGGCACCAATGAAGAAGTCGGGCCTGAAGTCCACTCCCTTACCACCCCGGTGTCTACTAGCCATGCGTCCCATAGTTTACCCGTTGGGGCGCCAGGGACCAGCAGGGATTCTAGGCCGACGCATACCCCCGCGGTAGGCCGTCCCCACCAGCGCGACTGCCAGAGTGGCTGCCCCCGCGAACCCGAACCAGAGTCCCTGAAGCATGGCGTCCCTGGGCGTGACCGCCAAAGAGGCTGCCGCCCCAAAGGCGGCCAAGGCAGCGAGGGCAGTCCCACCGCGAACTCCCGCGCTCAACCGGCCGACCAGGCTGTGTTCCTCCGGACGACTCACATATACTGAACTGAATCCAAGGAACGCCAGAAGAATGACGGCAGCGGTTTCGCTATCCTCTTGCATACGGGCGATTGCAGTAGGAAAAGCAGCGGCCAGCCACAGCCCAACCGCGGTGATCAACACTACCAACATTGCCAAACGAAGGGCCCCCCTGGTCGGAACGCGAAGGCCAACCCTAGCCGTCGCCAGGGCATCCGCAGGGCAATTGGCGAGTTCAATATGCATCACCGCGCTCGATCCAGCACTTCGAGCGACCGGCATGTTGAGCCGGGTCTGAACATGGACATTCACTGTGACACATTCCAAACCCTCCGGTGCGTGAAAATCCAGGTGATAGCTACCGGCAGTCGCAGCGCCACTGATGTCGGAAACAAAGTTGGCGGGTGACCACCCGAGCGCCCAGGCGGTACGCTGCCGCCAGCTGCTAGGCAGGCTCTCCACCAGGGACATATCGTAGGCATACTTCAATATTCGGCGTGCCCCCGGATTCTGCTCGATGGGCACCAAGAGAAGATAACTCCGACTCAGATCTGTGGCGAACTTCTCGAAGACTTGCCCCATCACGTCGCCCAGAGGCCATACATCTCGCCCGCGGTTGATAAGGGTATTCAGTTCGCGTGTGGCTTCGGGTTCATCTGCACGGGCAAGGGTTCTTAGCGCCTTGTAGACGGCATCCAAGTCATCGTGTGGCATCGCACTCTTGCCGGGTACCGCCTCAGCGAGTGCGAGCAACGATGACCATGCTACCCACGAGTTTTCCTCGCGAGTGAGAACCGGCACGGCACAGGCCGACTCGTCACGGACATCGAGATCTACCGCTGGGCCCTTCCGGACGAGGGCGAGTGGAACTAGAGTTGGAACAGCAGGAAAACGGGTACGGCCACTGGGAAGAGTAAAATCAAGACTCGCTCTTCTCCTGACTCTACTTGTAGCCAAGAAGTGCACACTCTCAACTCTTCGGTGGACCCAATCCCAGGTTAGAACCCACCGAAGCATCGATGACCCCAAGACTAAGTCTGGCTCTTGGTAATCCCTCCCCATCCACGGCACCCACCGCGCATCGAATGGCTCGCGCATTGCTGGACTCCTTCTAACGCTACGACCTGCCATCTGGAAGGGCATTATTGGCCTTGCAGAGAGTGAATGCGAACTGCTCCCGCCTGACTCCTCGCTGGGCGCGTCTGGCTCTCTCGAGGCCATCGGCGTCCCTGTGCCTGGCCACCAGTCAAGTTCGGGACGCAGCGACAATCAGACCTGGCATTCCTAGATCAACTCAGAGCTGCCAGCGCGACCTCCTCCGGCTATCCACAGCCTTCGTGGACTCGAACCGCCCTGGCGCGTCGCTGGGGGGTGACGATCTCTTCGGGGTACTCGGGTAACTGCCGCTCGTTGCAAGCTGATCCGGAGGGCTAGTACTTTAGACCGCGGCGGTGACCGAGCCGGCGCCATTCCCGCTACCCAGATCATGCGGGTTAGAGGGGCTGCAGGATCACGACCGGGATGTCTCGCTCGCACCTGGCTTGGTATTGGTCATAGTCGGGCCAGATCGAGGTCATGATCTGCCAGAGCTTGGGCTTCTCCTCCGGGGTTGCCGTGCGGGCTCTGGCTGGGAACTTGTCGGGGCCGACCTGTAGCTCGACGTCGGGGTTCTTGGTCAGGTTGAGGTACCAGGCTGGGTTGCGCTTCGCGCCCCTTGGGAGGCCACCACCAGGTAGCGGTCGCCGTCGCGGCCGTAGATCAGGGCCGTGCGGCGGAGCTTGCCGGACTTCCGGCGTCGGGTGGTCAGCAGGAGCGTGTTCACGCCCCGCCACTCGTGGCCGTCCTCGCCGTCGGTCTCGACGTAGCGGCGGATGTGAGCGGCCACCCAGCCGCTCGGACTGTCGAACACATCTTCCGGGGGGGGTCTTCATCGGCTCGGCCTACGGTAACTGGGATCGGGCGCCTCTCCGATCGGCCGGGGGCGGGACGCTGCCACCCGGCCGCTTCCGCGACACATCGTCCCTCTTGCGGGCATGCTCCCTGGCCTACGCTCGGCCTCGCTGTCGCTGTGGGGAGGGAATCATGGGACGCGAGGAGCGAGGCGAGCTGGTTCGGAGCTATCTCGACGGCGCCATCGGCCGGCGGGTGTTCATGCGGGGGCTGCTGACTGCGGGGATCTCCGCGGCGGCCGCGGTTTCCTATGCCGACGTCCTGGCGCCGGCGACCGCGCGGGCCGCGGTGCGACGTGCTCGTGGCGGGGCCGACACCCGGAGGTTCCGGCTGCCCAGCGGCTTCTACAACTTCTACGTGGGCGTGGTCGACAAC
>JBJMLO010000005.1:0-48783 GCA_045805265.1 Actinomycetota bacterium | reverse complement strand
CCGGCGCGGTCGAAGTTGCAGTCGGTGGTGTGGGTCAGCCAGTTCCACTGGCCCCGCACGAACACGGTGGCCGTGCCGTTCGGGTTGTCGCGGATCGTGCCGTGGATCGAGCCCAGGATCGGGTTGCCGGCGTCGGCGTTGGCCACGACCGGTGACAGAACGAGGAAGGACACGATCGTGGCGAGGCCCGCGAACATCGCGAGCTTGCGCCTACCCTTCCGAGGAAGACGATGGATCACTTCCACCCCCCCTTCAACTTCCGGCCGCCGACCATCGGCGGCCGTTTCCCAGTGGGTGCTGGTTCTCCCCCAAGCGGGGGGCTCCACCAATCTCGGGGGACGCCCTTCGCCGCCAGGACGCCCAAGGTACCTCACCCGACCCCCGAGCGACATGTCCCGATCGGCTAGACATTGTGGGCCGAATGCAGTAGGGGATTCGACATGGGACGGGCGGGTCCGCAGGGGCTCCTGTCTGTTTCAGCAGGTTATGGCGGACATCTCCCCAGAGGTCCCCGTCACGTCGCGCTGCGCCGGGCGCGGCGGCGGGCCGCGGCGGCCCCGGATATTTCCAGTCCCTCCTCCGCTGTGGGGGCGGAGCCGCCGAGGTGGGCCGGGAGCCACCATCGGTCCTGGATCGTGCTCGGGCGCTGGGGATACGATCGGGCGGCGCGCTCCACATCGCGCCCGATCCGCTCCATGAGCGAGTCCGTCACCGCCTTCGGATCGGAGCCTGGTCCGCACTCGATTGGCTCGCCGAAGCTCACCGTGACCACCACGCCACGGGGGAACCGCCGCCGCCGGCCCGGGGCCAGGATCCGCTGGCTCCCCCATACGGCGACGGGGATGAGCGGGGCCCCGCTCTCGATCGCCAACCGGGCCGCGCCGCTCTTGCCGGGAGCGGTGACGAAGGACCGGCTCATCCCTCCTTCGGGGTGGATACCCACGACCTCCCCCGACCGCAGGGCCCGGAGCGCCGGGCGGAGCGAGGCAGCCGCGTCGCCCTCCCGGTCGACCGGGATGTGTCGCATCGCGCGGAGCAGCGGCCCGCCGAGCCGGTGCCCGAAGGCCTCCTTCATGGCCATGAACCGGACCAGGCGGCCGCGCCGGTGGGCACCCAGGCCGACGAACGCGAAGTCCAGGTACCCGACGTGGTTCGCCGCGACGATGGCGGGCCCCCGCCTGGGGACGTGTTCCGAGCCTGTGACCCGGACGTCCCATCGCAAGAGCCGGAACACCGCGAGGGCGGCGCCGATGACGAGACGGTAGACGAGTTCCATCCCGATCGTTCCCGGCGGCTACTCCAGCTCTGCGTGCTCGGCCAGGACGTCCACTCGGTCGTTCGCGACATGGAGGAACCCGCCGTCGACTGTCGCCCGGACGCGCTCCCCGCCGGCCTGGACCTCGAGCGGCCCCCGGCCGAGCAGCGCCAGCAACGGCGCGTGTCCCGGGAGCACGCCGAGCTGCCCGTCCGCCGCGGTGGCGACGACCATGTCGGCGTCGCCCGACCACACCTCCTGCTCCGGCGTGACGACGTGCACCTCGAGCTGGTTCTCGGCCACCGGTCAGTCCTTCTTCTCGTCGGCGTCGCCCTCGTCGGCGTCGCCCTCGTCGGCGTCGCTCTGGTCGGCGTCCTCCGCGGAACGCCCCGGCCGCTCCTCCCGGCCGTCGCCCCGCTCGTCGCCCCCGGAACTCTCGTCCTCCTCGACGGCCTCCTCCGGGGCCACCCCGGCGGCCTCCTCCTCGGTGGGCTTCGCCTCCGCCTCGGCCTCGCCGCCTCCCTCGCCGGAGAGCTTCTTCCCGGCCGCCTCGGCCTCCTCGATGCCGCCCACCATGTAGAAGGCCTGCTCCGGCAGGTGGTCGTACTCGCCCTCGGTGAGGGCCTTGAACGAGGCGATGGTCTCGTCGAGGGGCACGTACTTGCCCTCGATCCCGGTGAACTGCTCCGCCACGAAGAACGGCTGCGAGAGGAACCGCTGGATCTTCCTCGCGCGGCCGACGATGACCTTGTCCTCTTCCGACAGCTCGTCGACGCCGAGGATCGCGATGATGTCCTGGAGGTCCTGGTACCGCTGGAGGATCTCCTTGACCCGCTGGGCCACCGCGTAGTGCTCCTCACCGACGTACCGCGGGTCGAGGATGCGGGAGGTCGAGTCCAGGGGGTCCACCGCCGGGTAGATCCCCAGCTCCGAGATCGCCCGGGAGAGCACCGTCGTCGCGTCGAGGTGCGCGAACGTCGTGTGCGGCGCCGGGTCGGTGATGTCGTCCGCGGGCACGTAGATGGCCTGGAGCGACGTGATGGACCGTCCCCGGGTCGACGTGATGCGTTCCTGCAGCTCGCCCATCTCGTCGGCCAGCGTGGGCTGGTAGCCCACCGCCGAGGGCATCCGCCCCAGCAGCGTGGACACCTCCGAGCCCGCCTGGACGAACCGGAAGATGTTGTCGATGAACAGGAGGACGTCTTGGTGCATCTCGTCCCGGAAGTACTCGGCCACCGTCAGCGCCGCCAGGCCCACGCGCAACCGCACGCCGGGTGGCTCGTCCATCTGGCCGAACACGAGCGCGGTCTTCTCCAGCACGCCCGACTCGGTCATCTCCAGGAACAGGTCGTTGCCCTCGCGGGTGCGCTCCCCCACGCCCGCGAACACCGACACGCCGCCGTGCTGCTCGGCCTGGCGGTGGATCATCTCCTGGATGATGACGGTCTTGCCGACACCGGCGCCGCCGAACATCCCGATCTTGCCGCCCTGCACGTAGGGCTCCAGGAGGTCGATGACCTTGATGCCGGTCTCGAGCATCTGGGTCCGGGGCTCCAGCTGGTCGAACGGCGGCGGGTCGCGGTGGATCGGCCACCGGGTGTCCGAGTCGACCTCGTCGACGTCGAGCGGGTCTCCCAGCACGTTGAACACGTGGCCCAGGACCTTCTCGCCGACCGGCACGCTGATCGGCCCGCCGGTGTTCTGCACCGGCGCGCCGCGCACCACGCCGTCGGTGGGCTTCATCGCGATGGCCCGCACCGTGAAGTCGCCGATCTGCTGGGCGACCTCGCAGGTGATCGTCGTCGTCTCCTCGTCGATGGTCCGCTCCAGCGTGAGGGCGTAGTGGATCTCGGGCAGCGCGTCGGGAGGGAACTCGACGTCCACCACCGGCCCGATGACCCGGACCACCCGCCCCGGGGCGTTCCCGTTCCCGTTCGCATTCGCCATGCTCAGCTCCGTCTCCCGCGCCGTGGCGCGCCTCGTTCGCTCACCCCGTCAACGCCTCCGCCAGCCCCTCGTCGGCGGCCGACGAGAGGGCCTCGGCGCCGCCCACGATCTCGGAGATCTCCGTCGTGATCTCGGCCTGCCGAGCCTGGTTCGCCACGCGGGTCAGGCTCTTGATGAGGTCGTCCGCGTTGTCCGTGGCCGCCTTCATCGCCTTCTGCCGGGCGGCGAGCTCCGACGCCGCCGACTCCAACAGCGCCGCGTAGACCCGCATCTCGATGTACCGCGGGAGCAGCGCGTCGAGAATCGTCTGGGGGTGGGGCTCGAACAGGTACAGCGGGTACGGGCCCTCCTCCTCGATCTCGACCTCCTCGACGACGAGCGGCAGGAACTGCCGGGCCTCGGCCCGCTGGGTGAGCGCCGACACGTAGTCCGTGTACACCCCGTAGATCTCGTCGACCTCCCGCGACGAGAACGCCTCGATCATCGTGTCGGCGATCTCCTTCGCGTGGTCGTACGAGGGGCGGTCCGAGAAGCCCTGCCACTGTCGTTCCACGCGACGATCGCGGAACCGGTAGTACGCCTGGCCCTTCCGGCCGGTCACGTAGAGCTTCGGCTCCTTCCCCTCGTCGCGGAGGGCCTGGAGCAGCTCCTCGCCCCGGCGCAGCACGTTGGCGTTGTACGCCCCGGCCAGCCCGCGGTCCGAGGTCACGACGAACACCGCGGCGCCCTTCGGCTCGGGGCGCTCCTCGAGCAGCGGGTGCTCGAGGTCCTGGGCCTGTCCGGTGAGGTCGCCGATGGCCCTCGTGATCAGCTCGGCGTACGGCCGGGCCTGCTGGACCCGCTGCTGGGCCCGCCGGATCTGCGACGCGGCGATGAGCTCCATGGCGCGGGTGATCTTCATGGTCGACTGGACCGACCGGATGCGGCGCCGGATCGCGCGGAGCTGAGCCCCCATCTAGCCCTGCTCCTTGCGGGGGCGGACGCGGCGCTGGACCTTCTCCTCGGCGTCCTCCTCCTGGCCCTCGACCTCCTCTTCCTTGGGCGGGGCCTTCTCGCCGCTCGGCCGGAAGCCCTGCTGGAACTCCTCCACCGCGGACTTCAGCTGGTCGACGACCTCGTCGGTCAGGGCACCGCCCTCGACGATGGACTTCCCGACCTCCTGCTTGCGCGTCCGCATGAACTCCAACAGCTCCTCCTCGAACCGCCGCACGTCCTCGACCGGGATGTCGTCGAGGTAGCCGTTGGCTCCGGTCCAGATCGTGATGACCTGGTCCTCCACGGGGAACGGCCGGTATTGGGGCTGCTTCAGCAGCTCGACCATTCGCGCCCCCCGGGCCAGCTGGGCCTGGGACGCCTTGTCGAGGTCGGACCCGAACTGGGCGAACGCCTCCAGGGCCCGGAACTGCGCGAGGTCCAGCCGCAAGCGGCCCGCCACCGACTTCATGGCCTTGATCTGCGCGTTCCCGCCGACCCGGCTAACCGAGATCCCCACGTTGATGGCCGGCCGGACTCCAGAGTTGAACAGGTCCTTCTCCAGGTAGATCTGGCCGTCGGTGATCGAGATGACGTTGGTGGGGATGTACGCGGAGACGTCGCCGCCCTTCGTCTCGATGATCGGCAGCGCGGTCAGCGAGCCGCCGCCGAGCTCGTCCGAGAGCTTCGCGGCCCGCTCCAGCAGCCGGGAGTGGAGGTAGAACACGTCGCCCGGATAGGCCTCCCGGCCGGGGGGCCGCCGCAGCAGCAGCGACACCTGGCGGTACGCCTCGGCCTGCTTCGACAGGTCGTCGTAGACGACCAGTGCGTGCTGGCCCTCGTACATCCAGTGCGCCCCGAGCGCCGCACCGGAGTACGGCGCGACGTACTTGAACGGCGCCGGGGAGCCGGCCGGGGCGTCGATGATCACCGTGTAGTCCATCGCGCCGGCATCCTCGAGGGCGCCGGCCACCTCGCGGACGGTCCCGTCCTTCTGCCCGATCGCCACGTAGATGCACTTCACCTGGAGCTTCGGGTCGCCGGACTCCCAGTTCGCCCGCTGGTTGATGATCGCGTCGATGGCGACGGCGGTCTTGCCGGTCTGGCGGTCGCCGATGATCAGCTCGCGCTGGCCCCGGCCGATGGGCGTCATGGCATCGATGGCCTTGATGCCGGTCTGCAGCGGCTCCTTCACCGGCTGGCGCTGGACCACCGACGGCGCCTGGACCTCGAGGGCCCGGGTCTCGTCCGTCTCGATGTCGCCCTTGCCGTCGACCGGCCGGCCCAGCGGGTCGATGACCCGGCCCAGGAACCGGTCGCCCACCGGAACGGACAGGATCCGGCCGGTGTGCTTGACCTCGTCACCCTCCTCGATCTGGGAGGCGTCGCCGAGGATCACGCACCCGATCTCCCGGACGTCGAGGTTGAACGCGATGCCGAGGATCCCGCCGGGGAACTCCAGCAGCTCGTTGGCGAGCGTCGAGGGGAGGCCCTCCACCCGTGCGATGCCGTCCCCGGTCTCGGTGACCCGCCCGACCTCTTCGCGGGACACCCCGGGCTCGAAGCCCTCGACGTTCTTGTGAAGGGCCTCGCTGATCTCCTCCGAGCTGATGGTCAGCTCCGCCACGTCGTCACATCCCTTCGCTCTCGCATCGCTTCGCGGACCGCGTCCGCGTTCATCTGGTCAGGCGCTCCAACGCCAGCTGGAGCTTCCTCCGGATCGAGCCGTCGATGACCTCGTCGCCCACGCGGGCGACCACGCCGCCCACGACCGAGGGGTCCACCACGACCTGGACGTCCACCCGTCTCCCCGTGGCCCGGGTCAGCGCCTCCCCCAGCCGCGCCTGCCGCGCCTCGTCGAGGGGAACCGCCGTGCGGGCCTCAACGACCATACGCCGGTCCCGCGCCGCGGCCCGGTCGGACAGCTCCCGAAGCCGCGCGACCGGGTCGCCGGTCTTCCCCACCGTCCACCGGGCCAGGAGCACCGTGGCAGTCGCGGCCTTGCCCTCGAGGAGGTCGGCCATCAGGCCCGCCTTGCGCTCGTCGGGGAGGACCGGGTCGGTCAGGGCGCTCCGGAGGGCCGGCTCGGACTCGACCAGGCGGGACAGCCGGAACAGCTCCTCGGCCACCCGCTCCAGCGACCCCTCGGCCTCGGCCTCCGCCAGCACCGCCTGCACCGCGAGGTCCTCGAGGGCCGGTCGGAGGCGATACGACACGGAATCCTCCACGACAAGGTCCTCGAGCAGGGAGAGGGTTCGCTCGTCGAGCCGGTCGCCGAGGAGGTCCCGCAGGAGCCCCCGCTTCGCATCCGGGGGGACGCCGATGTCGGCCAGGGTCTTGCGGAGCTGCGGCTCCCGGCGCAGGAGGTCGGCGAGCGCGAACAGCTCCCCGCGGACGCGCGGCAGCACGCCGCCGCCCGCCTCCACCGCCTCCGAGAACACCTCCTCCGCGCGGCCCCGCGGCGAGAACCGGCCTCCCGGCCGAGCCTGGCTCACGCGCCGCCTCCCGCCGTCGGTCCGCCGCCGTCGCCGGCGTCCGGCGTGGGGCCGACGCTCGCGGCGAGCTCCTCGACGTAGGCGTCCACCAGCTGGAGCTGGCGATCGCCGTCGAGGGACTCCCCGACGACCCGCTCGGCCACCTGCACGGCCAGGATCCCGACCTCGCGGCGCAGCTCGCGCGCCGCGCGATCGCGCTCGGCCCGGATCTCGGCCCGGGCGGACTCGACGATCCGGTCGGACTCTTCCTTGGCCTTCTCCTGCAGCTCCTTGCGTACGCGGTCGGCGGCCTCCCGCGCCTCCCGGATGATCCGGTCGGCCTCGTCCCGCGCCGATTCCAGCCGGTCGCGGTACTGCTGCAGCAGCAGGTCGGCCTCCTCCCGGGTCTGCTCGGCCTTCTCGATGTTCCCCTGGATCAGCTCCGTGCGCCTGGCGAGCGCCTCGGTGATCCGCTGGAACACGCCGACCCGCCACAGGATCACCAGCAGGAGCACGAACGACACGGTTCCCCAGACCAGCTCGTTCGTGGCGGGGATGAGCGGGTTCTTCGTCTTGGCCGCGAGGAGTAGCGCGATCACCGACGCCCGCCTACAGGATGAACGCCAGCACCGCGCCGATCAGCGCGAGCACGTCGGTGAAGGCGATGCCCAGGATCATGGTGGTCTGCAGCCGTCCGGCCATCTCCGGCTGGCGGGCCTGGCCCTCGACGGTCTTGCCGACCATGAACCCGATGCCGATGCCCGGCCCGATCGTCGACAGGCCGTACCCGACGAGGCTCAGGCTCCCGGTGAGGCCGGAGGCGGCGGCGATGATGGCGAACAGACGCATTCCCTCTCCCTTCTCTAATGCTCTTCGCTCACGGACAGCGTGATGTACACCGCGGTGAGCAGGGTGAACACGTAGGCCTGTACCGCGGCGATGAAGATCTCCAGGCCCACCAGGAGCACCGACAGCACCAGTGCCGCGGCCCCGAACGGGATCGTGAGCGGCTGCGCGACCAGGTACGCCGTGCCCACGAAGAACACCGCCAGCAGGACGTGCCCGGCGAAGAAGTTCGCGAACAGCCGGATGGCGAGCGTCGCGGGCCGAAGGACCAGCGCGGTCACGAGCTCGATGGGCGTGAGGAGGATGTACGCGGCCTTCGGGATCCCCGGCGGGAACATGACGTCCTTGAAGTACCGGAAGAATCCCTTCTCGCGAATGCCGGCGCCGTTGTAGATGAGCCACGACCCGGCCGCCAGGACGATCGGAACCGCGATCCGCGACGAGACCGGGAACTGCACCCCCGGGACGACCTCCATGAGGCTGATGAACAGGGCGAAGAAGAACAGCGTCGTCAGGTAGGGCTGCCAGATGACCCCTTTGGCGCCGAGCACGCCCTCGATCACGTCGCGGGCCACGAAGTCGTACATGGCCTCCATGAGGTTCTGCCCGCCCCGGGGCACGACCTTCGGGCGGCGGAACGCCAGGATGAACACCAGGGCCGTGAGGGCGGCCGCCGCGAACTCCAGGATCACGACCTTGTTGATGCAGAGGTTCACGCCCAGTTTGAAGTGGACGATGCAGGGCCACTGGTACAGCTCGTTGACGGTGGGCGCCTCGAATCCGGCCCGGGCCGCGAACACCTGCAGAAGGGCGTGCACCTAGGTCCCGCTCCCCAGTTGCCCGGCGTTCGCGGGGGCCTCCTGCGCCCGGGGGTCCGGAACCGGCTCCAGCCGGCCGGTGAGGACCACCCAGGCCTCGTAGCTCGCCACTGCGAGCGCCGTGACGATCGCGGCGAAGCCGAACGCCGCCACGTCGCCCCCCGACGCCTTCACCGCGACCAGCGAGGCGACCACGACCGCGAGGCGGAGCAGCCACCCGCCGAGCACCGCGCCCTGCAGGACCGCCGAGGAGACGCGGCGGGCCCGGGCCAGGACCAGGACGTACACGGCGAAGCTCGTGCTGACGAGGAGGACACCGAGGAGCGCCGAGACAGCGGCGCGGACTCCGTTCGCGGCGAACCCGACGCCGAACGCGGCGACGGCCAGGACGGCTCCGGGCACGAGCGCCCGGAGGGCCATCTGGCGCTCCGGCTGGTCAGTCCTTCTGGTCTCTCGCATAACGGATGATCACCAGCCAGGTCCCGCCGACCGCGCCGACGAGCAGGCCGATCGGGAGGAACAGGGCGCGGAACCCGAACAGCCGGTCCAGGAGGAACCCGATCCCGCCCCAGGCCACAAGGCCGCCGAGCAGGATGCTGATCGCGCTCCACGCCGAGCCCAGGTTCGGGTCGCCCCCGGCTCCACCACCCGGCTCACCGGCCACTGGGTGGGGGATTCTACCGGCCGCGCTCCGAGGCCGTCAAAACGGCGCTTCGAGCATCGGCGCAGGTAGATGGCCTTTTCCGGCCGCTGATCCAGCACTCGGGCCCCCGCTTGTGAAAACTTTCACAAACACCCTACCCGGTTTCGATACCCGGCACGTCCGCGCCGTGGCCGCTTCAGACCGGCTTGCGGCGCTGGACCACGACGTTCGTGATCGCGATCAGCACGCCCACCATGAAGATCAGGGTGCCCATCACGAAGACCTGCGGCGGGATCCCGACCTTGACGGTCCCGTACACCCACAGCGGGAAGGTCTGCGTCGACCCGGCCACGAAGTTCGTGATGATGAAGTCGTCGATCGACAGCGCGAACGCGAGCAGGGCGCCGGCCAGGATCCCCGGGAAGATAAGGGGAAAGGTCACCCTCCAGAACGTCACCCACGGAGTGGCGCCGAGGTCCTGGGCGGCCTCCTCGACGGCCAGGTCGAACCCGGCCAGCCGCGCCCGGACCGTGATCGTGACGAACGCGATGTTGAACATCACGTGGGCGATGATGATCGTCAGCATCCCCCGGGGGACGCCGAACGTGATGAACAGCGACAGCAGCGACGCGCCCAGCACGATCTCCGGGGCCGCGATGTTCAGGAACATCACGAACTCGCTCGTCCCCCTCGCCCGGAAGCGGTACCGGACCAGCGCGAGCGCCATCATCGTGCCGAGCGCCGTGGCGATCAGGGTGCTGATGGTCGCGACGATGAGGGAGTTCTTGAGTGAGTTCGTGAGGTCGGGGATCGCGAGCAGCTTGCGGTACCACTCCGTCGTGAACCCGAGCCACCGGAAGCTCACGCGCTTGAACCCGCTGTTGTTGAACCCGTACAGGATCATCACCAGGATGGGGAGCACCAGGTACACGAGCACCCCGATCGAGTAGACGGGGAGCACGTACCTCGTCCACCGGCGCCGCCTCGGCGGCCGGGGCGGCGCGTCCATCCGCTCGGCCCGGGGCTCCACGGTCGCCGGCGCCGCGGTCCCCATCAGACGTACTCCTCGATCTGGCGCGTCCCGAGCACCTTCGCGTAGATCACGATCCCGATCACGAGTGCGACCATCAGGATGAACGACAGCGCGGCCGCGGTCGGGTAGTGGAACTGCACCAGGTACTCCTGCTGGATGATGTTGCCGATCATCGTGGTGTTCGTGCCCCCGAGGATCTGGGCGTTCAGGTAATCCCCCACCGCCGGGACGAACGTGAGCAGGACGCCGGCGAACACGCCGGGGATCGACAGGGGCAGGATGACCTTGGTGAAGACCTTGCGGTTGGTGGCGTACAGGTCCCGGGCGGCCTCCACCACCGTGCGGTCGATGCGCTCGAGCGAGACATAGATCGGCAACGCCATGAACGGGAGGAAGTTGTAGGCGATTCCCGAGATCACGGCGACCGGCGTGGCCAGCACGTGGAAGCCCCGGGGGAGCAGGTGCCAGCTCTTCAGAGCCCCGAGCACGATCCCGTTGTCCGACAGGATGAATTCCCAGGCGAGCGTCCGGATCACGAAGGACACGAAGAAAGGGAGCAGCATGATCAGGAGGTAGGTGGTCTTGTGACGTCCACCCCGGAACGCGATCCAGTACGCGAGCGGATACGAGACGACGAGCATCGCGATGGTCGCGATGGTGCCGAAGATCAACGATCGCACGAACTGGACGTGGTAGCGCGAGATCGCGTCGGTGTAGTTGGCGAACCGCCAGGTGTTGCGGAACCCCTGATACAGGTCGCCCGTCTGGAGCGACACCGACAGCATGAAGAACAGCGGCACGATGAAGAAGATCAAGAGCCACAGGCCGCCCGGCCCGATCAGCAGGTAGGGCGACGCGTTGCCGCGACGCTTGCGCCGCTTGTTGGTTACGAGCTGTACACGGGGGTCCACACGCCGTCCCACTCGTCCTGCTCGGCCTGATCCTTGAAGACCTTGTACTGCTTGGCCTGGGCAAGGTCCTGCGTGCTGGGGAACACCAGCGGGCTGTCGGCAACCGCGGGATCCTTCAGCACGTCGGCCACGTACTTCTGCGCCGCGGGGACCGGGGAGACGTACCAGATGAAGTCCGTCATCTTGCCGGCCACCTTCGGGTCGTACACGTAGTTCATGTACGTGATGGCGTCGACCGGGTGCTGCGCGTGCAGCGGGATGCACATGTTGTCGTGCCAGTAGATCGGCCCCTCCTTCGGGAAGGCGAACTTCATCTCCGGGAACCCGTCGCCGCCGTTGGCTTCGGGTTCGGCGGCGATGAAGATGTCCCCTGACCACGCCTGCGTCACGAGGATGTCGCCGTTTTCCAGCGCGTCGATGTAGCTCTGGTCGTAGAACTTGCGGATGAACCCGTCGCCGCGCGCCTTCGTCACCTTGTCGGCCGCCTGCTTCCACTGGTCCGGCGTCGCGGTGTTCGGGTCCAGCCCCATCGCGGTGAGCGCCGGACACGGGAGGTCCTGGTCGTTGCCGAAGAGGCCGACCGCGTCCTTGGGAACTCCCGCGGCCTGGAGGTAGTCGGGGTCGAGCAGGTCGTTGAAGCTCGTCGGAGGTGTCTTGACGAGCTTCGAGTTGTAGCCCAGCCCGGTGAACCCCGACTGCCACGCGACCGTGTAGCGGTTCCCCGGATCGTAGACGGGGTCGAGGGTCTTGGGGTCGGCGTACTTCTTCCAGTTCGGGAGGTACTGGTGGTCGATTGGCGTGAGGAACCCGAGCTTCAGCATCGGTTCGATGCCGCCGCCGTTCGTCAGCACCATCAGGTCGTAGCCCGTGTCCTCACCTGCCTGCAGGACCGGGATGATCTTCGCGAGGAAGGGCTGGTTGTCGTTGATCGGCGTCTTGTATGTGACCTTGATCCCCGTCTCCTTCGTGAACTGCTGGAGGCTGGGGCTGTCCCCCTTCGCGTTGATGTCGATGTAGTCGGGCCAGTTGGCGAAGTTCAACTGGCCGGCCGGCTTGCCGTCGTCGTAGATCTGCTTGAGGTCCGACGCGCCCACGCTCGGCGTCGAGGACTTCCCGCTGCCCTTGACGCCGCAGGCCGCGAGGAACGACGCGAGTCCGGCGGCACCAAGCCCGACCCCCGTGTAGCGGAACATGTCGCGGCGGGAGACGCGACGCTGGGTGAGGCCCCGCAGCAGCGCGGGGTCGATCAGGGGACGCTGCGATGGTTCGTTCCGATCCGTCATGTTCTCTCTCCCTCTTCCTCCGCCTCGCTCGATCCGGTGGGTTCCACAGCGAACGTGTGCTCGGGCCTCCAACGCAACCGGACCCGCTCGCCCGGTGTGGGGATGCCCGTCGTTCCCCGGTTCTGCTCATACACGGTGAGGCTCGCGCCCGCGGGCCCTTCCACCGTGAACTGGTGGCTCACCCCGATGTAGGTGACGTCCCGGAGCCCGCCCTCGACGGCGTTCCACCCGTCGCCGGGGAGCGGCGTCGACGCCGCTTCGATGTGGATCTTCTCCGGCCGAACTCCCACCTTGACGTCGGCCCCCTCCGGCACCCGGTCGGCCGGCACCTCCAGGACCGAGCCGCCGGCGACCAGCACGGACGTCGTGTCCCCGGACCGCTCCTTCACCTCCCCCGGAAGGAGGTTCGAGGCTCCCAGGAACCCGGCCACGAACTCCGTGGTGGGGTGGTCATAGACGTCCTCCGGAGCGCCGATCTGCTCGATCCGCCCGCGGCGCATCACCGCCAGGCGGTTCGACATCGTCATGGCCTCCTCCTGGTCGTGCGTCACGTACAGGAACGTGATCTGGACCCCCTGCTGGATCCGCTTCAGCTCCAGCTGCATCTGCTTGCGCAGCTTCAGGTCCAGCGCGCCGAGCGGCTCGTCCAGGAGGAGGAGCTGTGGCTCGTTGACCAGCGCCCGGGCGAGCGCCACCCGCTGCTGCTGCCCGCCGGAGAGCGCGCGGGGCTTCCGCTCGTCGAATCCGGTGAGGTCGACCAGCCGGAGCATCTCGCGCACCCGGACCCGGACCTGCGCCTTGCTGACGCCCTTGCGGCGCAGCCCGAAGGCGACGTTCTCGAACACGTCGAGGTGTGGGAACAGCGCATACGACTGGAAGACGGTGTTCACGTCCCGGCGGTACGCGGGGAGCGTGGTCACCTCCTTCCCCGCCAGGGAGATCGCCCCGGCGGTGGGCTCCTCGAAGCCACCGATCATGCGGAGCGTGGTGGTCTTCCCGCACCCGGACGGCCCGAGGAGGCTGAAGAACTCCCCCCGCTCGACGTCGAGCGACAGGTCGTCCACGGCGACCTGGTCGCCGAACAGCTTGGTGACGCGTTCGAGGCGGACGTCGACCTCGGGCACCCGGGGCTCCCTTCCTCGAAGGGATTATCGCGCCGGACCGCGCAGGGGTTCTCGGGCCCGAAGGAACCTCCGGCCCCGCGGTTGTA
Organism: Actinomycetota bacterium; assembly: GCA_045805265.1. Lineage (GTDB taxonomy): Bacteria > Actinomycetota > UBA4738 > UBA4738 > JACQTL01 > JBJMLO01. The sequence continues at coordinate 35,391 of JBJMLO010000005.1, read as the reverse complement.
CGGAAAGGACAATCGGCCGGTGGCGCCTCAGCCCCCCGGAGGGCCGGTCCGGCGGACCTCGACCGCCCGGGCGTGACCGGGCAGGCCCTCCGCGCGGGCGATCAGCTCGACCTCGTCCCCGTGGTCGTCCAGGCCCCGGGGCGTGGCCTCGACGACGCTCGACACCCGGCAGAAGTCGGACGCCCGGAGGCCGGAGGCGAACCGCGCCGTCCCCATCGTGGGCAGGACATGGTTCGAGCCCACGCCGTAGTCCCCGAACGCGACGGGGGTCGACGCGCCGAGGAATGCGGCGCCGTAGGAGGAGCATCGCCCGAGCATCCTGGCGGGGTCCCGGGTCACGATCTGGAGGTGCTCGGGGGCGACCAGGTCGGCCACCTCGGCGGCCTGGTCCTCGCCGTCGACGACCACCGCCGTGGAGTCGCGGAGCGCCGCCTCGACGATCGACCGGCGGGGCGACGCCTCGACCTCGGCGGCCAGGGCCGCCCCCACGCGTGCCGGGAGATCGGGATCCAGGCAGACGAGGACCACCCGGGCCTGCGGGTCGTGCTCCGCCTGGGCCACCAGATCGGCGGCCAGCACGGCCGGGTCGGCCGACGAGTCGGCGACGACCACGAGCTCGGTCGGCCCCGCCAGGCCGTCGATCCCGACCACGCCCGCCACCTCCCGCTTGGCCGCGGTGACCCACACGTTGCCGGGGCCGACGATCAGGTCCACAGCCCCGACCGTCTCGGTGCCGAAGGCCAGCGCCGCGACCGCCTGCGCCCCGCCGATCCGGTACAGGGCGTCCACGCCGGCAAGGCGCGCGGCGTAGCGGACGGCCGCGGGGACCGACCCGTCCGGGCCGGGGGGGGTGCACAGCACGACGCGCCCCACGCCGGCGACACGGGCGGGGACGGCGGTCATCAGCACGGTCGAGGGGTACGCGGCCCGGCCCCCGGGGACGTACGCGCCGGCCGCGGACACCGGCCGGACGGTCTCGGCGTAGCGCACGCCGTCGCGCTCGGCCTCCCACGGCGTCGGGACCTGCCGCGCGTGCAGCTCGCCCAGCCGCTCGTGCATGGCGTCGAGCCCGGCCCGAAGGTCTTCGGGAAGCTCCCCGGCCGCGGAGGCCAGCTCGCCGTCCGTGACCTCGATGCCCCCGGCCAGGTCGACGCCGTCGAACCGCAGCGTGAGCTCCACCAGCGCCGCGTCACCCTCGGCGCGGACGCGTTCCACGATCGCCCGGACCCCCTCCAGCACCTCCGGGTCGAAGTGCGGCAGAGCGCGGCCCGGAAGCTCCGCCGGGGTCGTCACCCGCAGCACGCCGACCGCAGATCCCATGGCTCGAGCAGCCTACCGTCGGGTCCGAGCCCGCGGATTTGGCCATCCCGTCCAGTCCCGCCGGCCCGACCCGGGCGTACGGTGGCACTCGAGGAGGTGCGTGTGGGAATCGAATCGATCCTTGTGCGGGCGGGCGAGCTGGAATCGAGCGAGCGCGCCGGGGTGCTGGAGCGAACACGGGCGTCGAGCAGGCTGTACGAGCGCGCGGTGCGAACCATGCCGCTCGGGGTCGCGTCCTCGTTCCAGGCGGGCGACCCGTACCCCATCTACCTCGCCCGGGGCCGGGGCAGCAGGGTGTGGGACCTCGACGGCAACGAGTACGTCGACTACCACAACGGCTTCGGCACGATGGTCGTGGGGCACGCCCACCCCAGGATCCGCGAGGCCATCGCCACGGCCGCGGCGGACGGCACGCACTTCGCCGTCACCACCGAGACCACGGTCGCGCTGGCCGAGGAGCTCTGCCGGCGGTTCCGACTGGAACGGGTCCGGTTCTCGAACTCGGGCACCGAGGCGACCATGGACGCGCTGCGCGTGGCCCGCGCCGCCACCGGCCGCGAGCGGCTCGTCAAGATCGAGGGTTCCTACCACGGACACCACGACGCGGTGATGTTCTCAGTGGTGCCGTCGATGGCACAGCTCGAGGGCCACGACGCCGGCGGCTCGGTCCCGTTCTCCGGCGGCATCCCGAAGCACACGGCCGACGACCTCGAGGTCGTGCCGTTCAACGACGCGGCCGCGCTCGAGGAGGTGCTCGAGGCCTACCCGAGCCAGTTCGCGGCGATGATCCTCGAGCCCGTGATGATGAACATCGGCATCGTGCCTCCCGACCCCGGGTACCTGCAGCGGGTCCGCGAGCTGTGCACCAAGCACGGCGTCGTCCTGATCTTCGACGAGGTCAAGACCGGCGCCACGGTGGCCCCCGGCGGCGCCACGGACCTGTACGGCGTCCAGCCCGACCTGGCCTGCTTCGCCAAGGCGATCGGGGGCGGGACGCCGATGGGCGCGTTCGGGGGGACGGCCGCGGTGATGGACGAGATCGGGAGGTCGGTGGCCCACCAGGGAACGTTCAACGGCAACCCCCTGGTGGCGCACGCCGGCCTGGCCGCCCTCACCGAGGTCCTCACGCCCGAGGCCCACGAGCACGTGAACCGGCTGTCGGCGACGCTGGCCGAGGGCTGCCGGCGAGCCATCGCCGAGCACGGCATCCCCGCGCACGTCCAGCAGCTCGGGCTGAAGGGCTGCGTGTCGTACCGGCCCGAGCCCATGCGGAACTACCGCGACTACCTCGACACCCACCCGGAGCTGTTCGCCGCCAGCTGGGCCTGGCTGATCAATCGCGGCGTGTTCATGACGCCGGGCGACGAGGAGCAGTGGACGGTGTCCGTCCAGCACTCCGACGAGGATGTCGCGCGCTACGTGGAGGCGTTCTCTGCCTTCTGCGCGTCGATCGCCGCGGCCTAGGCCCTTCGGATCCGGTTTCGAGCCGAAGGCCGCTCGCCCTGCGGGTGCCCGTGCCGATACCCTCTTTCGGGTAGCCATGCCAACCGTGCTGATCGTCGACGACGAACCGGACATCCTGGTCCTGCTGCGCCTCGCGCTCCAGGCGGCGGGATACTCGACCGCGGAGGCCACGGACGGCGAGGAGGCCCTTCGCGTCATCCGGGACCGCACCCCGGACGTCGTCCTGCTCGACATCATGATGCCGGTCATGGACGGCTGGGTCACGCTCGAGCGCCTTCAGGAATCGGAGCAGCACCCTCCGGTGATCATGGTGACGGCCCGGACGGCCTCCCGGGACCGCGACCGGGCAATGGAGCTCGGCGCTGAGGACTTCGTCACGAAGCCCTTCGAGCCTGCCGATCTGCTGGAGCGGATGCGCCACGTCTTGGACTCGAGAGGCTTCGGGAGACGTACCACCGCGGCACCGGACCCGGAGCCGTCCGCCCCCACGCCGGGCTGACCCGACCCGGCTCTCCTCACATCCGCCCGCCGGCCGGAGACGACCCGGGATCGCCCTGCGCTCGGCCGTCCAGGAACGGCTCCGGGCTCCTCCCCGATCTCCGGAGAGCGATTCCGGTCAGCGCCTCCAGCGCGACCCGGTGCGCCAGCAGTGAGGTGATCTCGGCCTGGTCGTACGGCGGGGAGACCTCGACGATCTCCAGGCCCCGGATGGGCAGTCCGGCACACAGCCGGCGCACCGAGCGCAGGAGGTCGCCCGCCGTCATGCCGCCGGGCTCCGGCGTCCCGGTGCCCGGCGCGAACGCCGGGTCGCACACGTCGACGTCGACCGACAGGAACACATGCGGCACGCCCGCGAGGTGGGCCACGGTCTCGTCGACCACGACGTCGACGCCCCGGCGGTCCACCTCCTCCATGAGGTACCACCGGAACCCCCGCTCCCTGGCCCAGGCGAACTCCCCCGGCCCGGGCCAGTAGCCCCGCAGGCCGATCTGCACCACGTGCCCCCCGCGGATCGACCCCTCGTTCACCAGGTGTCGCAGCGGCGTCCCGTGCGAGCGGGTGACCCCGTGCACCTCCTCGGCGTCGTCGGCGTGCGCATCGAAGTGGACGAGGCCGACCTGCTCGGGGCGCACGGCGTCGGCCACCGCCCCGACGTCGGGGTGCGCGATCGAGTGGTCGCCGCCGAGCACCAGCGGGACGACACCGGCCCGGGCGATCTCCCCCACGATCTCGCGGATGGCCGCGTGGCTCCGGGCCGGGTCGGCGGGTATCACGCCGGCGTCGCCGTAGTCGACGACGGTCAGGGCTTCCAACGGGGAAACGCCGGCCGCGAGGTGGGGCAGCCCGGCCCCGTAGCCGGCCGCCCGGATGGCCCGGGGGCCGAACCGCGCCCCGGGCCGATACGAGACCGTCTCGTCGATCGGGGCGCCGACGACCGCCACGTCGACGCCGCGCAGCCCCTCCGGGTCGAGCACCACTCCCGCGCCGGAGAACGTGAGGATGCCGGCGTACGAGGCCTGGTCTCTGGGGCGCCGGACGTCCATGGCCGGGCGATCCTACCGGCAGTCGGAGGACGGCCTCGGCGGTCGGTACGATGGGCCGCGGGAGGACCCGGCATGGAACATGAGGAGCGGCCCCGGGCCCGGGGTCTGCGCGGCGACGTGGCGAGGCTGTTCTCGTGGGAGGGGACGACGAGGGGCAGGCCCTCGCTGGGCGCGGCCGCGCGCCGGGTGCTGACTCGCCCCGGCCCCCAGGCCGTCGCGCTGTTCCGGGTGTCGCACTGGCTGTGGGCCCGCGGCCTGCAGGTTCCCGCCGAGGTCGTATGGAGAGTGAACACGTTCCTGACCGGCGCGGACATCCACCCCGCGGCGGAGATCGGCGGGGGGTTCCGCATGACCCATGCGTCCGGCGTCGTGATCGGCTCCGGGGTGAGGATCGGAGACGACGTCACGCTGCTGCACGCGGTCACCCTGGGAGGCTCCGTGCGGGACTGGTTCGGCGGATCGCCGCGAGACGGCTACCCCGTGATCGGAGACCGGACCGAGATCATGGCCGGTGCCAAGGTCCTCGGCCCGATCACGGTGGGCCGGGCCTGCTATGTGGGCGCGAACGCGGTGCTCGCCCGGGACCTCCCGGACGGCGAGGCCTACACGCCCGGGCGCCAGGTCGGCGAGCTCCGCCGGCGCGTCGAGGAGCTCGAGCGGCGGGTGCGCGAGCTGGAGGGGACCCGGGAACCACCCGCGGTCGCGGGGAGCCTCGGGGCCGGCCTGCCGGACTGACCGCCGGGGCTCAGGGAGTCTCGTGTGCCCGGAGCGAGGGGCCCGCATCGTCGGGCGGCACCGGCGGGACCACCGCCGCCGGGGGGACCACGGCCGCCGGCGGGGCCACGGCCGACGCGGGGGCGCCGTCGGACGCCAGCGAGCGCCTCGCGGCCCGGATCCTCGGCCAGGCCCGGGGGATGGCCGTTCCCACGATCGTCAGGAACGCGCCCAGCACGATCACGCCGGCCATGAGCCGCGCGTGGAGGAGGGCCACCGCCAGCGCGCTGCCGGAGATCAACGCGCTCCACAGGTACATGAGCAGGACGGCCTGCCGGTGGCTGTGGCCGAAATCCATCAGCCGATGGTGAATGTGCTCCTTGTCCGCGTGGGTCACGGGTGCCCCCCGCCGCATCCGGCGGAGGATCGCGAGCGCCACGTCCAGCAGCGGCACCGCCAGGATCACGAGCGGCACCAGCACCGGGATCGAGAATGCCGCCAGGTCGCTCCGCGACGGTGAGACGAAGGTCCGGCCCACGCCCGAGACCGTCGCGGCGGCCAGCAGGACCCCGAGCAGCATCGCCCCCGAGTCGCCCATGAAGATCCGCGCGGGATGGAAGTTCCACGGCAGGAACCCCAGCGCGCCGCCCGCCGCCAGCGCCGACAGCAGCGCCGCCGTCGAGCTGCCGGTCTCGAAGCTGGGCCCGAACGGGCTCGGCGACAGGAAGACGTACCCGAAGAACGCCAGCGCGGCGATGCCGACCATCCCGGCCGCGAGCCCGTCCAGGCCGTCGATGAGGTTCACGGCGTTCACCATCCCCACCACCCACAGGACGGTGAGCGGCACGGCCAGGTCCGACCCCAGCACGAGGATCCCCTGCCCGGGGAAGAAGAAGTACAGGAGCTGGACCCCGAACAGCACGAGCAGCCCCGCGGCCATGAGCTGTCCCGCGAGCTTCACCGGGACGGCGGTCCCCCGGACGTCGTCGTAGGTGCCGATGGCGACCACCACTGCGCACGCAACGAGCACGCCCGTCGGCTCGGACGACGTCCGGAACAGCGCCCGGAAGAAGTGGAGCTGATGGGCCACGCCCAGGCCAGCCACCACGGCGACGAACATCGCCAGCCCCCCCATCGTGGGCGTGGGCCGGGGATGGACCTTCCGGTCCGAGGGCCGGTCGACGGCGTTCACCTTGATGGCCAGCTTCCGGACGACGGGCGTCATCAGGAAGGCCATGGCGAATGTGGCCCCGAACACCACGAGGTACGGCGTGAGGCTCACCGGGCGCCGCTCCGGTCGGGTCGGGGCCTGCGCATGCCGCTCAGACGGGGTAGGCCGGGAACCGGGAGGTCAGCTCAGCGACGCGCCCCCGCGCCGCCTCCTTGACCCCGTCGTCGTGTGGCGAGCGCAGCACGTCGCCCATGATGCCGGCGACCTCCTTCATCTCGGGTTCGTCCATGCCCAGCGTGGCCGGGCCCGGCGTGCCCACCCGGATGCCGGAGGCCGTCATCGGGGGCAGCGGATCGAACGGGATCGCGTTCTTGTTCAACGCGATGCCCACGTCGTCGCAGGCCGCTTCCGCGTCGGCCCCGGTGATGTCGAACGGGCGGAGGTCGACGAGCGCCAGGTGGGAATCGGTCCCGCCGGAGACGACCCGGAGCCCCGCGTCGGCCAGTCCGCCGGCCAGTGCCCGGGCCGTGCGGACGATCCGGTGTGCGTAGTCGGAGAACCCCGGCGCCATGGCCTCCCGCAGCGCGACGGCCTTGGCCGCGATGCAGTGCTCGAGCGGACCGCCCTGCGTCATCGGAAACACGGCCTTGTCGATGGCCTTGGCGTGTTCCTCCGTGGACAGGATGATCGCGCCGCGGGGGCCGCGGAGCGTCTTGTGCGTGGTGAACGTCACGACGTGCGCGTGGGGCACGGGCGTCGGGTAGGCGCCGCCCGCCACCAGCCCGATGAAGTGCGAGGCGTCCACCATGAAGATCGCGCCGACCTCGTCGGCGATCTGCCGGAACCCCGCGAAGTCGATCGTCCGTGGGTATGCGGTGAAGCCGGCCAGGATGATCTTCGGGCGGTGCTCGACGGCGAGGTCGCGGACCCGGTCCATGTCGATGACCTCGGTGGCCGGATCCACCTCGTAGTTCACGAACTTGAACCACTTGCCGGAGAAGTTCACCGGCGAGCCGTGGGTCAGGTGGCCGCCGTGGGCCAGCACCAGACCCAGCACCGTGTCCTCGGACTTCGGCTGGATGAACGCGCCGAACACCGCCATGTTGGCCTGGGCGCCGGCGTGGGGCTGCACGTTCGCGTGCTCGGCGCCGAAGAGCTCCTTCGCCCGCTGGATGGCCAGGTTCTCGGTGACGTCGACGAACTGGCACCCGCCGTAGTACCGCCGGCCCGGGTACCCCTCGGCGTACTTGTTGTTCATCGTGCTGGCCAGCGCCGCCAGCACGGCCGGGCTGGCGTAGTTCTCGCTGGCGATCAGCCGGAGGGTGTGGCGCTCCCGGTCGAGCTCGTGGGAGATTGCCTCGGCCACCTCGGGATCGGTCGCCTCCAGGGCCTCCCAGGAAGCCACGAAGCCGGTCTCATGCTGGCTCATCCGCGGTCACCTCTTCCTCATGATCGTGCCCCGTTCGGAGCACGTTTTTCACAGGTCTCCCCGTTCGATCGCCGCGACCTGCTCCAGCCGGCGGACGTGCCGCCCGCCCTCGAACCCGGTCGCCAGCCAGAGCCGGACGATCTCGTCGGCCAGCCCGAAGGCCACGATGCGCCCCCCCATCGACAGGACGTTCGCGTCGTTGTGGGCCCTGCTGAACCGGGCCGTGTACAGGTCGTTGCAGAGCGCGGCCCGGGCCCCTCGCACCTTGTTGGCCGCGATCTGCTCCCCCTGGCCCGAGCCTCCGAACACCATGGCCCGGTCGGCCTCGCCGGCGACGGCCGCGCGCGCGGCGTTGGCGCAGAAGATCGGATAGTCGACCGGCTCCTCGGAGTCGGTCCCCACGTCGAGGATCTCGTGGCCCTCCGCCTGCAGGAACGACTTGACGTGCTCCTTCAGCGCGAATCCCGCGTGGTCCGAGCCGAGCGCGACGCGCACGGCCTACTCTCCGTCCTTCCACATCGAGGCGAGCGGCGTCGCCAGGGACTCCGGGGACGCGCCCAGCAGCCCGTCCACCAGGCGCGTGCAGAGGCCGTCGATCTCCCAGGCCACCGCCCGGTACGTGTCGAGCGACATCCCGATCGGATCGGCGACGTCGAGGTCGTGGGGGTTGAGCTCGAACCCGTGGAGTCGAAGGTCGTCGGCCGCCGCGACGCGGGCTCGCAGCAGGTCGGCCGGGTGGTCTTCGCTCGGCGGCGGGGGGATCGCCTCGAGCAGCTGGACCAGCTCCTTCATGGTGAAGGCCCGAGGGGCGGCCGGGGGGGCGAGCTGGACGACCCGGTCCCGGTGGTCCGTGGTCATCCCGAGCACGAGGTCGGCCCGCTCCACGAGGTGCGGCTTGACCCGGCGGGCCCGATGAGCATCGATGTCGGCATCGCGCTCGGCCGCCGCGGCGATCGCCTCCGGGGTCGCCGGGGAGCCATCCCACGCGGAGGTCCCGGCGGATGCGACGGAGATCGCTTCTCCGTGCTGGACGCGCAACCGGAACAGTCCCCGGAGGAAGCCCTCGGCCATCGGCGAGCGACAGATGTTGCCCGTGCATACCACCAGAACCTGGGCCATCGGGAATCAGGGCGAGTCTAGCACCGGGGTTCCGGCGGTCCGCCGGCGGTTCGGTCATCCTTGGTCTCAGGGAAATTGGTGGCGTTGTCGAGAAGAGTCGCCTTCTGTGGTGACCCATCTCACTGACTGATTCGGCGAACTGGTGTTCGATAAGGGCTGACATGAGCACCCTGCGATCGGCCCTCGAGGAGTATCGAGCCGCGGAATTGCGGTTCTTCTCCGACGGGCAGGTGGAGGATGACCTTTCGGAGCTTCGGCGCGCGGCCGGGGTGATCGAGGCGGAGTGCGCTCGCCGCGTAGCAGAGGTCGAGCGTCGGCAGAGCTTCGCTCGCGACGGGTACCTGTCGGTGACGTCCTGGGTGGAGCATCGCTTCCAGACCACGTGGTCCGATGCGGCTCGCCAGGTCCGGCTGGCCCGGGCGCTCGAGCACATGCCCGCGACCCGGGAGGCCCTGTCCGAGGGCGAGGTGTCCTCCATAGCGGTAGGGCAGCTGGTCGCCGCGCGCGACGCCGCGCCGGAAGAGTTCGTCCGGGCGGAGAACACACTGCTGGAGGCGGCGCGCACGCTTCCGGTGGGGCAGCTCAAGCGGGCCGTCGAGCACTGGAAGGAGGCCGTGGATTCGGAGGCCGCGGCGCGGGAGGCGGCCGACCGATTCGACCGGAGGGGGCTGCACATCTCGCCGACGTTCGAGGGGATGGTCCTGATCGACGGCAACCTCGACCCGGAGACCGGGCAGACCGTGATCTCGGCGATCCGGGCGAAGATCGACGCCGGGGCTCGATCGGGCGTGGACGACCATCGGACTCTCGCCCAGCGCCGGGCCGACGCCCTGGGGGAGATCTGCATGCAGAGTCTGGGTCGCTCCGATCGCCCCGCGGTCGGCGGCGAGCGGCCCCACGTGACGGTGACGGTGGACCTGGAGGCGCTGGAGGGGCGCGCAGGTTACCGGTGCGAGCTCGATGACGCGGGCGGGCTCAGCCCTGAGGACGCCAGACGAATCGCTTGCGACGCCGGGATCACGAGGGTGATCACCAGGGGCCGTTCCGAGCCGCTGGAGCTCGGACGGCGGACCCTCGTGGTCCCGTCGGCGATCCGAAGGGCCCTCGTGATCCGAGATCGGGGCTGCCGCACCCCGGGAACCGACCGTCCCCCGCCGTGGTGCGACGCCCACCACGGTGCGCCGTCCGCCCAGTGCACACGCCGTCGGCACAGCAAAACGAGGTTCGAGAGGTTGGTCTCACATCATCGGGTCGCGCACGACCGGTTCTCGGTCGAGATGACGGACGCGGGGCCGGTGTTCCGGAGACCCGACGGGACGGCGCTGGAGGACCGGGCACCGCCGTAGCGAGCGCCGCCCTGGCCAGCGATTGGTCCGGCGAGAGGATCGCTACATGGAAACCTCGGGAAGGACATCGGCGATGTCCGTGTTCGGGGTGGCGCCTGGGCGGAGAACGACGGGGATGTCGTTGGTGACGTCCACGATAGTCGACGCCTGGCCGGAGAGCGGCTCGTCGGCGCAGAGCGTGACGGACACGGCTGAGCCGAAGAGCGCGGCGACCTCCTCGCACGTCGCAGGCGTGGGACGACCCGAGAGATTGGCGCTGGTGACCGCCAGTGGTCCGGCGGTTCGGAGCACGCGGAGCGCAACGGGGTGGTCGGGGATCCGGAGCCCGATCGTGTCTGGGTTCCCGCCGAGGTCCCAGCCAGAGCTGGCCGCCGACCGGCGGACCACGATCGTGAGGGGCCCGGGCCAGAAGCGCCTGGCCAGCCTGCGGGCCCGGTGGTCCAGCTCGCCGATGCGCTCCGCTGCCTCCTGCGAGGGGACCAGGACCGGCAGCTCCAGCGCCCGCGGTCGCCGCTTGGCCACGAACAGCCTCGCGGTCGCATCCGGATCGTCCGGTCTCGTGCCGATGCCGTAGACGGTATCCGTTGGGATAACGACGAGCTCGCCGCGGGTGGCGGCCTCGGCGGCTCGCTCGATCTCGGCCTCGGTCGACCCGGTCATGCGGTCGGACGGCGGGCGCTGACGACGCGGTCGCGCAGGGCAAGGTCCGGATGGATCTCGACACGTTCGTAGCCGGCGGAACGGAGGATGTCAGCGACCTCGGCGCCCTGTCGCTCGCCGATCTCCAGGGCCACGGCGCCGCCGGGCCGGAGCCGGCCGCGCGCCTCCTCCGCGATCCGCCGGTGGATCTCGGTGCCGCCGTAGAGCGCGAGCTCCGGGTCTGCCCGGACCTCTCGGGGGAGGCTCTCGGCATCGGCGGCCTGGACGTAGGGGGGGTTGGCGACGACCAGGTCCATTGGAAGATCCTCGGGTACGGACGCCAGCAGGACGCCCTCGAGGATCGTCACGTGCAGCGCCGCGCGATGCGCGTTCTCCGTCGCGAGCGCTACGGCCTCGGGCGAGAGGTCGGTCGCCCACACCCGCGCGTCGGGGCGCTCCTGGGCGATGGCCAGTGCGACCGCGCCGGTTCCGGTTCCCACGTCCACGACGACCGGATCAGGTTCGCTCGCGATCATCGCCAGCGCCACCTCGACCAGCACCTCGGTCTCCGGCCTGGGAACGAACACCCCGGGACGCACCAGTAGGTCGAGGCCCCGGAACGGCTGGTGGCCGGTGAGGTGCTGGAGGGGCGTTCCGGCGCACCGCTGGCACAGGGCCCGGCCATAGGCCTTCGCCTCGGCGGCGCTCAGCCCCTCGCCACGGGCGTACAGCGACGCGCGATCGGTGCCGAGCACCTCCATCAGCAGGATCTCCGCGTTCGTCCTCGGGGAGTCCACACCGTGACGATCGAGGTAATCGGCGGCCCGGCGGACGACCTCGGACGGCCGCACCGGCTCAGCGCCGGTGCCGCCCGCCACCGGCGCCGCCCTCGTCGTCGTCCTCGCCTTCGCGGGGGCGCCGCTCGCTGCCGGCCCCGTCGCCGGCCAATTGCGCCGCCCGCTCGGCCGCCAGCAATGCGTCGACGAACTGGTCGATGTCGCCGTCGAGGACGTTCTGCAGTTGGTGCGAGGTCACCTTCACGCGATGGTCGGTCACGCGGTTGTCCGGGAAGTTGTAGGTTCGGATCTTCTCGGCGCGATCGCCGGTCCCCACCTGCAGCTTCCGCGACGCTGCCTCCTTTGCCTGCTGCTCCTCCCGGGCCTTCTGGTACAGCCGCGCTCGGAGGTAGCGCATCGCCTTCTCCCGGTTCTGCAGCTGCGACCGCTCTTCCTGCGACGTGACCACGATCCCCGTCGGCCGGTGCGTGATCCGCACCGCCGAGTCGGTGGTGTTGACCGACTGGCCGCCCGGGCCGCTCGACCGGAACACGTCGATGTCGAGCTCCTCCGGCCGGATCTCGACCTCCACCTCCTCGGCCTCCGGCAGCACCGCGACCGTCGCCGTGGAGGTGTGAATGCGCCCGCCCGACTCGGTGACCGGGACCCGCTGGACCCGGTGGGTGCCGCTCTCGTGCTTCAGTCGCGAGTACGCGCCCTTCCCCTTGACCTCGACGACGACCTCCTTGAACCCGCCGAGGTCGCTCGGCGATGCTGACAGGACTTCGGTCCGGTAGCCCCGGCGCTCGGCGTAGCGCCGGTACAGCTCGTAGAGATCGCCCGCCCACAGCATGGCCTCCTGGCCGCCCGGGCCCGCTCGGATCTCCAGGACCACGTCCTTGTCATCGTTGGGGTCCTTCGGCACCAGCAGCTCCTCGAGCTTGCGGCGCATCGCATCGGCACGCGCCGACGCCGAGTCCGCCTCCTCGCGGAAGTACGCGGCCATGTCCGCATCGCCCTCGGCCTTTGCCATCGCGCGGGCCTCCTCGGCTTGTTCGAGGGCCGCGCGGTACGCGCGCCACGGCACCACGATCTCGCCGAGCTCGGCATAGTCCTTGCCGAGTCGACGTAACCGGTCAGGGTCGCGCGCCACGTCGGGCGACGACAGCTGCCGCTGGAGCTCCTCGTAGCGGGCCTCGATCTCCCGAAGCCGCTCGTCCATGCCTTCCGCCATGCCTCGATTATCCCGGCCGGACGCTGTGCTGTCGGCGTGGCGGTGGGCCGCTACTCGTGCTCGTCGTCCTCGAGGGACGGGATGTCGAGCACGCCGAAGTCGGGGAACGAGAGATCGAGCGACGACTCCGGCTGCTCCTCCGGAGACCACAGCCAGGACGACCCCTCGGCCTGCTGCCCGGAGGGCTGCCCGGGAGCGTCTTCCGGTTCGGTCGGGTCGTCTGTACGCCCAGCGGCACCGGCGGGCGATTCGTCGCTCACCTCGCCCGGTTCGTTCGTGGGGACCGTCTCCGTGTGGAGCGTCTCCCCACTCTCGGCCGGTGAGCCCGAGGTCGTTTCCGGGGCGGTTGGTGGGCTCGAGGCGGTCGGTGGGCTCGAGGCGGTCGGTGTGCTCGAGGCGTTCGGTGTGCTCGAGGCGGTCGGTGGGCTCGAGGCGGTCGGTGGGCTCGAGGCGGTCGGTGTGCTCGAGGCGTTCGGTGTGCTCGAGGTCGTGCCGGAGGCCGTGCCCGACGGGGTCGGTGTCCCGGATGCGGTCGTCCCCTCCGCTGCCGCGGCGGTTCCCCCCTCGCCCTCGGCGGAGTCGGCCTCGGTGCCCGGCTCGTCTTCCGGCGCACCCACCTGCACGCCGGCGCCGGGCAGCGTCACCCGCGGTGGGGTGGGCGGGACGAAGGCGGGGATGTCCCGGGGCAGCGGGTCGCGGCGCGGGTCGTCGAGGGAGAGCCCCGCGCCGACCAGGCCCGCGAACGAGCTCTCGACCTCCGGCTGGTCGGATTCCTCCTCGAGGCCCGTCACGATGCCCATCAGCCGGGACTTCGTGGCCAGTAGCTCGGCGGCGAGGGCGTTGCGGCGCTCGGACAACCCGGCCACCATCCGCTCGGCCTCGACTCGAGCGGCCTCCAGCGCCCGGGCCGCCTCCTCGCGGACGCGATCGGCCTCGTCCTGCGCCGCGCGACGCGTCGCCTCGGCCTGCTCCTGTGCGGACTGACGGACGGCCTCGGACTCCTCCTGCGCGCGGTGGCGCAGCCGGAGGGATTCCTGGCGGGCCTCGTCGAGCATCCGCTGGGAGCCCTCCTCGGCCTCGGTCCGGACCAGCTCCGCGTGCTGCTCGGCCGTGCGCAGGACCTCGGCCACCCGCTCGCCCAGCACCGAATAGGCATCGGCGGCGGGGCGCTCGTCGAAGTCTCGCGTCGGGCGGACCAGCTGCTCGGCGCGGGCCGAGGCCAGGTCGGTCTCGACGTCGTCGAACCAGGCTGCGACCTGGTGCAGGAAGTCACGAACCTGATCCGGGTCGTAGCCCTTGCGAACCCTCGCGAACTCACGGGAACGGATGTAGGCGGGGTCGCGACGCGCGGTGACGTCCATGTCGAGGATGGACATCGAGCCTCCTCACCATCGGGCCGGCGAACGACGAGCAACGCCCGCCGTCACCGGACGGTCTGCGTGGGGCCGCATCGCCAATCTATCCCGCCGTCGGCGGAATTCAACGACCCCGGCCGATCCGCGCCTCAGCCGGCTGCCGGCGTCGCCGTCGAGGCCTCCGCGGCGAGCACCGCGTCGAACGACGCGATGGCCACCTCGATCTGGTCGCGCGTGGGCTGGCGGGTCGTGATCTTCTGCAGCCACAGGCCGGGCGCCATCAACACCCGCATCACGAGCGAGCGGTGGAACTTCGCCCCCAGCCGCAGCAGCTCGAACGCGAGCCCGGCGATCAGCGGGATCGCGATGATCCGCGACAGCACCGTCCACAGCCACCCCGGGTTGCCGAACAGGGCGAACACCAGGATGGCCAGGATCATCACGATCAGCAGGAAGTTCGTTCCGCACCTGACGTGCAGCGTGGAGAAGCGGTCGACCGAATCGGGCTCGAGCGGCGCGTCGTGCTCGTACGCGGCGATCGTCTTGTGCTCCGCGCCGTGGTACTGGAACACCCGCCGGACGTCCTTGGCCAGGCTGATGAGGGCGAGGTAGGCGAGGAACAGCGCCACCCGGAACAACCCCTCGAGGACGTTCGCCGTCAGGCTCGAGTGCACGACGTGCTTGCGGGCGAAGCCGAACAGCAGCCCGGGACCCACCATGAAGACCGCGATGAAGAGCAACAGGGCGACCGTCAGCGACAGTCCCATCTGCTTCTTGGTCAGGCGCTCCTCCTCCGGCACCGACTGGTTGGCCGAGATCGTCAGCGCCCGGACCCCGATCGACAGCGCCTGGCCCAGCGCGAGCACGCCCCGGAGCCCCGGGGCCTTGAGGAACGGGGCCCGGTCCCCGACGGTCTTGACCCGGTGCGACTCCTCGTGGATCCCTCCGTCGGCCTTGCGCACGGCAATCGCCCAGTGGTCGCGGCCGCGCATCATGACCCCCTCGATGACCGCCTGGCCCCCGTAGAAGTGCTGCTGGCGCCGCTCGGCCTCCGGGCCCGGAGTGGGCACCGGGTCGGGGGCCCCGAGGAGCGGGTCGGGCTCTACAGCGCGGTCGAAGGCGCCCGGCGAGGCGTCGGAGTGGACGGGCCCGGGCG
This sequence comes from Actinomycetota bacterium, assembly GCA_045805265.1. Classification (GTDB taxonomy): domain Bacteria; phylum Actinomycetota; class UBA4738; order UBA4738; family JACQTL01; genus JBJMLO01. The sequence continues at coordinate 20,124 of JBJMLO010000005.1, read as the reverse complement.
CGCCGGCGGACGCGTGGTCCGCGGGCGCGCCGTGCTCCGTCATCGTTACTTCTTCGCGTACCGGCGCTGGAACCGCTCGACGCGGCCGCCGGTGTCCACGAGCTTCTGCTTGCCCGTGTAGAACGGGTGACAGTTCGAGCAGATCTCCACGCGCAGCTCGTCCTTGGTGGAACGCGTCTGGAACGTGTTCCCGCACGAGCAGTGCACCGTGGCCATCTTGTACTCGGGATGTATTCCCTGCTTCATGTCTCGTCCTTTCGCGGCGTGCGATTGCCGACCGCACACCTGGATTCGACGTCAAGCCTACGACAGCGACCGCCCGTCAACCACGGGCGTCCACCATGCGGAACACGAGGCCCGGCCGGCGAATTCCCGCCACGCCGCGGGGCCGCTCAGCCGTAGGTCAGGCCGAAGTCCTCCATCAGGCCCTCAACGTACCGGTGGAAGGCCAGGTGGTCGCTGCGGAACTCGCGCTCCTCGCCGTCCTTGGTGGCGGTGACAACGTCGAAGGACGTGGAGCCCTCGCGCTCCTCGCGCAGCCCCGACGGAGTCCAGCCGTCGTCGATGGCCTGCCGCAGCTCGGCCATCATGGGGTCGTCCCCCCAACCCGCCATCTAGATCGGGGACCTATCGCTCGGGTTCACTCGCAAATCTCCTCCGCCCATCCGGCCTCGCTCTTGAGGCCGCCGAACCCCCTGAGCTCCCTACCCGCTCGGGGCCTTGGCGATCTCGCGGAGGAACTGCTCGTTGGACTTGGTCGCGCGGACCTTGTCGATGAGCAGCTCCAGCGAGGCCGCCGGGTCGAGCGCGTGCAGGACCCTCCGCAGGCGCCACACGAGGGCGAGCTCCTCGTTCGACATGAGCAGCTCCTCCTTGCGGGTGCCGGAGGCCTCCACGTTGATCGCCGGGAAGATGCGCTTCTCCGACAGCTGCCGGTCGAGGCGGATCTCCCAGTTCCCCGTGCCCTTGAACTCCTCGAAGATGCCGTCGTCCATCCGGGAGCCCGTCTCGACCAGCGCCGAGGCGATGATCGTGACCGAGCCGCCCTCCTCGAGGTTCCTGGCGGCCCCGAAGAACCGTCGCGGTGGATACAGCGCCGTGGAGTCGATGCCGCCCGACAGGATCTTGCCCGACGCCGGCGCCGCGAGGTTGTAGGCCCGGGACAGCCGCGTGATCGAGTCGAGCAGGATCGCCACGTCCTTGCCCATCTCGGCCAGGCGCTTGGCCCGCTCCAGCACCAGCTCGGTGACCTGGATGTGCTGGTCCGGTGGCTTGTCGAACGTCGAGTACACGACCTCGGACGCCGGGACCGTCCGCTGCCAGTCGGTGACCTCCTCCGGCCGCTCGTCGACCAGCAGGATGATCATGTGCAGGTCGGGGGCGGCGCTCAGGAACCCGTTGGCGATTTGCTTGAGCACCGTGGTCTTCCCGGCCTTGGGCGGGGAGACGACCATCCCGCGCTGGCCCTTCCCGATGGGTGCGATGAGGTCGATGATCCGCTCGCTCACCGCGGTCGGGCTGTTCTCCAGGCGGATGCGCTCGTCCGGGAACAGGGGGGTCAGCTTGTCGAACACGGGACGCTGCTTTGCCTCCTCGGCGTCCATGCCGTTGACGGAGTCGATCCGGAGGAGCGCGTAGTACTTCTCGGTGTCCTTGGGCCTGCGGATCGCGCCCTCGACCGTGTCGCCCTTGCGCAGGGCGAACCGCCGGATCTGCGACAGGGAGACGTACACGTCGTCCGCACCCGGGAGGTACCCGGAGGTCCGGAGGAATCCGTACCCCTCGGGCAGGACGTCGAGGAGTCCGGTGCGAACGGGCGCCTCGGCGAGCTCCTGCTCGCGCTCCTCGATCTCGCGCAGGCGGCGCTCCTCGCGCATACGCCGGCGTTCCTCACGCGAGGGCCGTCCCCGGCCGCCGCCCTGGCGCTGGCCGTCGCCGCCCTGGCGATCGCCGCCCGGGCGGTCGCCGTCGCGCTGGCGCTGTCCGCCGTCGCGTCCCTCGGGACGGCGGTCGCCATCGCGCTGGCGCTGTCCGCCCTCGCGGTCACGGCGCTCGGACCGCTCGGCGGTCGTCACCGAACCGCCGCCGTCCCCAGGGCCGGAGGACTCCTCCTCGGACCCCTCCGAGCCGCCGTCGCCCCCTCCGTCCCCGGACCTCGGCGCGCGGCCGTTGCCGGATTGGCGCACATCGGCCTCCGACTCGATCCCGGGGCCGCCGGGTTCGTCGGCGAGGACCTCCCCCGCCGTGGGCTCCCCGTCGGCCGTGCGGCCTTCGGGCGCGTCAGCCGCCTCCTCGACGGTCTGCCCCTCGCGCGCAGCGCGCCCGCCGCCGCCGTTCGACTGCACGATCGCGTCGACCAGCTCGGCCTTGCGCATTCCGCGACGGACGTTCACCCCGAGGGTCTCGGCGATGGTCTGCAACTCTGCGACCTGCTTGCCCTCGAGGACCGATCTTTCCAGTGTGCCGGAGTCCAACTCAGGCTCCTTCCTTCTTTGATGGCTTCTGTGACGACCCGCCATCTGACAGCTCGTCCTGCAACTTCTTCCAGTCGGCGCCGAACTTCTCCAGGCCGATGTCGGTCAGCGGGTGCTTCACCAGCTTCGTGAACACGTCGAACGGCATCGTCGCGATGTCCGCCCCCGCCAGCGCCGCGTCGACGATGTGCATCGGATGGCGGAGCGAGGCGGCCAGGACCTCGGTCTCGTAGCCCTGAACCTCGTAGATCTCGCAGATCTGCCGCAGCGCGTGCATGCCGTCGGCGGCCGCGTCGTCGATCCGGCCGAGGAACGGCGACACGATGTACGCCCCGATCTCCGCGGCGAGGATGGCCTGGGCCGGGGAGAACACCAGCGTCACGTTGACCCGGATGCCCTCGCCGGTGAGGCGCTTCCCGGCCTCCAGCCCGTCGGGCGTCATCGGCACCTTCACGATTGCGTTGTCGCCCATCGCGGCCAGCCGGAGGCCCTGCTCGTACATCGGACCGGCCTGGGGCTCGGTGGTCTCGAGCGACACGTCGCCGTCGACCTCCGACAGGATCTCCTTCCACACCTGTTCGGGGTCCGCCTTCTCCTTGCCGACCAGGGTGGGGTTGGTGGTCACGCCCCGCAGCACGCCCCACCGGTTGATCTCTCGGATCTCTTCGATGCTCGCGGTGTCCAGGAACAGCCTCATCTCGCACCCCCGTCGGTACTGGCGACGGGCTTGGGGCCCGCCGGCGATTGCTCCGGAGCCAGGACCTGCGCGGCCGTGGCGCCGTTCGGATTGAGGTCGACGATCTCCTCAGAGGGTGGCTCGGGCATGCCCGCCACGTGCTCGGTGGCCCGCTCGATCACGAGCTCCACGACCGCGGCGATGGCCTGGTCCAGGCTGTAGTTCGGGATCACCGGGACCCCATGCGCCAGCGCCCGGCTCCGGGTGAACTTCTGGATGCGCCGGATGTTGTCGAACCCCCGCACGTACCGCTCGGCCGGCCGCGACGACACGTCCCCGCCACGGACCGCGAAGTGGCTGCGGTGCACGTCCTCGTCCTCCACGGTGATCACCACCGGGATGCCGAGCACGCGGCCCTCCCACGGCTCGAGGTCCACGAACCCCGGGACCATGTGGGCCCCCTCGAGGATCACGCTGGTCCCCTCGATCGCTGCCCGCTCCAGGAACGCCTTCAGCCCGACCGAGACGGCTTCGGTCTGCTCGCGGAACCCGGCGATCACCCGGTCGCCGCCCTGGAACTCCCGCAGCGACTCCCCCGCCTCGAACGACGACGTGTGCAGCGACGGCATGAGATCCTCGGAGAACATCGCCCGCATGACCTCGCGGACCGCGTCGGTCGCCACGACCCGGACGATGCCCAGACGGGCGGCGAGCTGGGTGGCGATCGTCGACTTCCCCACCCCGGTGGCCCCTCCGATGAGGATGACCAGCGGGAGGTCCAGCCGCTCCACCTGCTGCCACCGGACGAAGTTCTTCGCGTAGCGCTCGCCCGCGACCTCCCGGAGCACCTGGACCGTGACCTCGCCCAGCTCCCTGGACGTGACCGTTGGGCTTCCCCTGTCGAGCAGCACCTCCTCGATGCGCTCGGCCACCTGGTACGCGCGGAACGCCGACAGCCCGGTGACCATCACGCGCGACGCCATCAGGCCCTTGGAGTACGGAAGCCCGGGGTCGCGGTCGCTGACGACCACGGTGGAGGGCTTGCGGTTCTGCGTCATCTCGTCAACTCATTCATCCCTGGAGGTTCATCGTTCATCGCCGTCGGTGGCGCTCCACCGCCCGGAGGCACACGTCGCGCAGCAGGTCGCCGAGGTCGCCGTCCCCGCCCGTCGTGATGGGACGGTTGCCGAAGAACACGATCCCGGCGCCGCGGGCGATGGCGCGCTCGCAGGCGACGTCCACCGCCGCCGCCTTCAACTCGGTCACGAGGATGTCGAACTCCTCCGCTGCCTCGAGGTCCTCGTTCAGGCCCGCACGGTCGGCGAGACGAGTGCTGTACCCGACCACCCGGGCGCCGTGGGCCTCCTCCAGGTGCTTCGCTTGCTTCGAGGCCGCCTCCGGCGGTGCCGTGGTGGTGAGATACACGCCCCTGCCCCGCAGGTCTCCGAGTGGCGCCGGTTGGAAGTCCGTGACGACGAATCGGGCATCCGCGCGGAGCCGCCGGACGTGGGATCTGAACGGGAAGAGATGCTCCGGCTCGTTCGAGCCACCGCTCATTGTAATGACTACGAGGTCCGATCGCAATATCCGGTACGGGCCGAGATATCCGGTCAGGTACTCCTGTGGAACGCTCGCCGGTGCAACCAGTATTCCCGCGTCCCACGGCACCGGGGGGATCGCCGAGCCACTGCCTTCCAGGATGACCAGTCCGGCGCCCAGCTCCACCGCGCGCACGGCGGCTTCCCGGACGTTCGTGGCGAAGGGCATCCCGGCCAGCCCGCCGCCCATCCGCCGGGCCCCGACCGTGGTCACCCCCGCGAACAGGGCGTCCTCGAGGTAGTCGCTGGCGGCATGCTCGCCCCGGCGAACCCGTTCGACGAGCGACTCCACCGTGACGGTTCCGGCCCGGGCGACCTCGGGTTCGGGCGGCCCGCCCCGGCCCATGGCCACGATCACCGGGCCCAGGCCGGCCGCGTCCGCGATCCGCGCCGCGTGGCCGGCGATGGCCGTCTTGCCGGTCCGCTTCCCCGTACCGATGACGGCCACCGTGGGGACGGGCAGCGCCGGGGCCCACACCGGCGGGTCCAGCCGGAAGTCCGAGCCCAGGTAGGGAACCCCGCGGTCCAGGGCGACCGCCGCGAGCTCCATCCGCTCCCGGTAGCCGAGGACCGGCTCGTCGGACAGGTCGAGCACGGCGTCCGGCCGGACCTCGTCGAGGGCTCGTCCGAGGGACAGGCGGGTCGGCTCCCCCGGTTCCGGGAGGATGGTGGGAACGCCCGAATCGGGCGCACCGGAGATCTTCTCCGTGCCGCCGACGAACAGGGCGGCCACGGGTTCGTAGCCCATGCTCCGCGCGGCCAGGATCCCCCACCGGGTCACCGGCGGATAGTGCTCGCCGTCCACCAGCGCCAGGACCTTCACGAGTGCTTCCCCTTCCGCCGCCTTCGAGGCGTGTGTTACGCCCGGCTGTCCTGCCGGGGGCTCACGCGATGCTCGTCCTGCGTCAGCACTTCCAGCTCGCGGTAGAACTGCTCGCCCGTGGCCAGGGAGAAGTGCGCGATGGTGGTCTGGCCGCCGAACGGGTACCGGCGGGAGATCTTCACCTCGTCGCCCGAGAACTCCAGCACGTTGTAGCAGGGCTTCGTGTAGCCGCGGAGGCGGAGCGAGGCCACCGTGCCGGCGTTCGCGATGTACATCTGCTCGAGGCGCCACACGTAGGGCACGTGCTTGTGGCCGGAAAGGACCACGTTGACCCCCGAGGTCACCAGGAGCTCCAGCAGGTCCCCCGCGTCGCTCACCACGCTGCGCTCGCGGCCCGTGCCCGGAACGGGAAGCAGGTGGTGGTGCAGGACGAAGACCTTGAGCTCCGCCGGCACGTTGAACCCCTCGCGGATCCAGTCGTAGCGTTCCCTGCCGATCTGGCCCTCGTTCAGGTCCGGCTCGCTCGAGTCCACGGCCACGACCCGGACGCCGGCGATGTCGCGGATCCAGTGCCGCGGCCCGATGAGCTCCTCGAAGTGCAGGTATCCGACGTTGCGAGCGTCGTGGTTGCCGGGCACGACGTACACGGGCCGGCGGATCCGCGAGAGGTACGCTGCGCAGTTCTTGTACTCCTGCCGGTAGCCGTCGGTGGTGAGGTCGCCGCTGCAGACGACCGCGTCGGGCTCCATCTCGTTGAGCTCGACGATGACGCGGTTCATCAGGTTCGGCACGAAGAACGGCGAACCGACGTGCGGATCGGAGATGTGGGCGATGGTGACCACGTTCGCAACGAGTCTACCCCCCTGACCAGTGCACCCGCCGTGCGCCGCACGGGTTTGGCGCGTGCCGGGCCGTGCAACGATACGAGCGCGTGAACCTCCTGGACCTCGCCCTCGTCCTGCTGCTGCTGCTCGCCGCGTACAGCGGGTACCGGAGGGGCGCCCTGCTGCAGGTCCTGACGTTCGGCGGCATGTTCCTCGGCCTGCTGGTGGGGGCGCTGGTGGCGCCCCAGCTGGCGAGGCTCGTCACGAACCCCACGTCGCAGGCCCTGATCGCCCTCGTCGGGTTCCTGGCCTTCGCGGCCCTCGGCGACGTGGTGGGGTGGATGGCCGGCGCGCGGGTGTGGCAACTGACCCGTCGGTCCCGCCTGGCCGGGGTCGACGCGGCGGGGGGCTCGCTGGTCTCGATCGTTGCCCTACTGCTCGCCACGTGGTTCATCGCGCTGAACCTGGCGAGCGGGCCGTGGCCGCCGCTCTCCCGAGAGATCCGGGGCTCGGCCATCATCCGCGGGCTGGACGCCGCCCTGCCGGAGCCGCCCTCGCTGCTCGGGCAGGTCCGCCAGTTCCTCAACGAGTTCGGGTTTCCCGAGGTGTTCGCCGGCCTCCCGCCGGCGCCCGGAGGTCCGGTCACCTCGCCCACCAACCAGCAGGCCCGGAAGGCGTTTCGCGATGCCGCCGACTCGACGCTGAAGATCGTCGGCCGGGCCTGCGGCCGGATCCAGGAGGGCAGCGGGTTCGTGGTCGCCGACGGCTACGTGGTGACCAACGCGCACGTGGTCGCCGGCGTGCGCTCCCCCCAGGTGCAGGCCCAGAACGGCGGCAGCCGGCGAGGGACGGTCGTGCTGTTCGACCCCCGGCTCGACGTCGCCGTGCTCCGGGTGGGGAACACGCCGCCAGCGCTGCCGGTCGACGGGCAAGAGGTCGGCCGGGGGGCCCGGGGCGCGGTGGTCGGGTACCCGGGGGGCGGCGACCTCACCGGGGTGAAGGCTGCCAGCCGCCGGGTGCTCCACGCCGTGGGGCGCGACATCTACGGCAACGGGACGGTGGTCCGTGACATCTACGAGCTGCAGGCCGTGGTCCGCCCGGGAAACTCCGGGGGGCCGTTCATGCTGGTGGACGGCCAGGTCGCCGGGCTGGTGTTCGCCGCCTCGACCACCGACCGCGACATCGGCTACGCGATCACCTCGGCCGAGATCCGGCCGGACCTCCGGCGCGGGATCGGGAGCGGGTCCGCCGTCTCGACGGGGAGCTGCACGCGGTAGCGCCTACTCCTCCATCACCACGCGGACGTCGCCCTCGCGCTGCAGGAGCGAGAAGCCGGTGATGTCGCCGTCGCGGCGGAACAGCAGCGTGATCCGGCTGTCCCCGACACGGAGGTTCTGGAGCTCCACGACGTTCAGCCACACGGGGAGCTGGGGCTTGTTCACCGTCACGAGGTTCTCGTGGGCCCGGGCGGAGATGCCCAGCATGCCCTGCAGGATGAGGAACGGAGACCCCGCCGCCCACGCCTGCGGTGAGCACGCCACGGGATAGGCCACCGGCCGGTTGGGCGAGCGGCGGGTGAACCCGCAGAACAGCTCGGGGAGGCGGAGGTGCTCGGCGTGGATGGCCGCGTCGAACAGCCCGGTGGCGACGCGGTTGGTGGCCCGGGGATAGCCGTACCGCTTGAGCCCCGCCGCGATGATGGCGTTGTCGTGCGGCCACACCGAGCCGTTGTGGTAGCTCATCGGGTTGTACGCGGCCGCCGACTTGCTCATGGTGCGGATTCCCCACCCGCTGAACATGTCGGGCGCGAGCAGCCGCCGGGCCAGGTCGTGGGCATGCTCGGGATCGACGATGTCGCAGTACAGGGCGTGGCCGGGGTTCGACGTGATCGTCCGCACCTGGCGCTTGGCCCCGTCGAGGGCCATCGCGTAGAACCGCTCGTCCTCCATCCAGAAGGCCCGGTGGAACCGGACCCGCAGCTCCGCGGCCTGCGCGCGGAGCCCGTCGGCGCGCTGGGGCTGGCCCAGGGCCTCGTAGACGTCCGCCACCCGGAGCTTGGCCAGGTACACGTAAGCCTGGGCCTCGACCAGCGCGATCGGGGGCTCGGCCAGCGACCCGTCGGCGTGCACCACGGCGTCCCGGGAGTCCTTCCACCCCTGGTTCCGCATGCCACCCGGCGACCTCGTCGCATACTCGATCAGGCCGTCTCCGTCGACGTCGCCGTACTGGTCGATCCAGGCCAAGGCCGCGTCCATCGCCGGCACGAGCTCCCTGGCCAGGTCGAGGTCGCCGGTCCAACGGAAGTGCTGCGCCGCGAGGATCAGGAACCACGGCGTCGAGTCCACCGAGCCGTAGTACGGCGTGTGCGGGATCAGGCCGGCCGCCGCCAGCTCGCCCTGACGGGCCTCGTGCAGGATCTTGCCGGGCTCCTCGTCCCGCCAGTCGTCCCGCTCCCATCCCTGCTGGGCGGCCATCACCCGGAGGCACTCCCGGGCCAGGCGGGGGTTGATCATCAGCAGCTGGTGCGCGGCGATCATGGCGTCGCGGCCGAACGTCGTGACGTACCACGGGATGCCTGCGGCCAGCACCCCCCCGCCGTCGACCGGCGTGTACAGCGAGCGGAGGTCGCGGAGCCCCTGCTCGAGCAGCTGGTTGAACAGCTCGTTGTCGGTGAGGACCCGGGTGCACTCCCGCTCCCATTCCTCGTAGGAACGGCGGAGGTCGTGCACGGCGGCGTCGAACTCGATGAGCGGCGGACGGACGTCGTCGATCACGGGCTCCACGGTCATCGCCAGCACCCTGGTCTGGTACGACCCGAGGCTCATCCGGAACGCGACCCGCACCAGGTCGCCGACGACCTCGCACCGGTCCGGCTCGGCGCCGAACTCGATCCGCGTCTCGCGGGTGCGGCCGTCACGGCCGTGGTACGCGAACTTGACGCTGCGCCCGTCCGCGCGCGGGGGGCGGTGGGTCCCGGTCGACTCCCGGACCAGGCCCCGGACCTCGAACACGTCGGCGAAGTCGGCCCCCAGGGACAGCTCCACGTCGATCTCGACCGGGCCCGGGTTGTAGTTCTTCACCCGGATCCGTTCGAACAGCCGGCCGTTGATGGTCCGGATGCGCCGGACGTTCAGGGTCTGCTGCGGCGCGACGAGCCGGTCCTCGCCGTCGAACAGGTCGGGGTTCGTGAGGTCCACGTGGGCCAGGTACGCGCGGTCGGAGCCGCTCGAGAGCAGCACCGGGTCGCGTCCGGAGACCGTCATCAGGAAGCGCGACAGGAACCTGGTGTCGCGGTGGTACAGCCCGAGCCCGAAGTCCTTGCGATCGTCGAGGTTCCCCTCGTGGTCGGTGTACAGGAAGGTCTCGCCTTCCTTGATCGCGAGGGTCCGGTTGGCGAGGTCGGTGACGAGAACGGGGACGCCGCGGGAACCGGAGGACGCCCCGTGGTCGGTGTCGTGCTCGATTACTCCGTCCACGTCCTCACCGGTCCGGGGCACAGGGAGTGTATGCGGACGGCAGGGTCGACTCAATCACGTTGTCGGTATCGGTCGATCCGGCGCCCGGCTTGTGCACCTCTAGGCGGCTGTGGGGCCGACGTCCTTGTTCTCGGGCACGAACGCCGTGGCGGAGAACGTCCCCCCCTGCGGGTCACGGATCACGGTAAGTCGCGAATACGGTGCGTCGACCGGAGCGACGAGCACTGTGCCTCCGAGCTCGACCGCCCTTGCCGCCGTCGCGTCGGCGTCCTCGGTCGAGAACGTGACGCTCCAGTGGGCGGGCGTGTCGGCATCGTCGGCGATCGGTCTGATCGCTGCCACCACGTCCTCGAAACCCGCGGCGCCCAGCTGCGCCGATCGCTCGCGCGTGCCCGGCGTGAGCTGCTCGAGGTAGTCGCCGTACGCGCTCAGCGCCCAGAACTCACCGCTGCCGAGATCGAGCGTCGTCCAGCCGAAGAGAGCGCCGTAGAAACGCTTTGCAGCCGCTGGATCCGGGATGTTGAGGACGTTGAAGTTCAGCGACCCCGGCTCGTTCACGATCCGCGCGCCCTTGTGCTCCCCCGCCTGCCAGACGCAGAACGCAGCTCCTTCCGGGTCGGCGAGCACCGCCATCCGGCCTGCGTCCATTACCTCGAACGGCTCGCTCAGCACATTGCCGCCCGCCTCGCGCGCCTTCGCCGCCGCCTCATCGGCGTCCTCGACCCAGATGTAGGTGCTCCAGACCGCCTCCGGAGGCGCTCCCTCGGGTTGCGATGACACCGCCGCCACGTCGCCGCCGCGGAGGCGGGCGATCAGATACGTGCCGGGCGCTCCCGCCGGCATCCGGTCCTCGAACTCCCAGCCGAACAGGCCGCCGTAGAAGTCCGCGGCCGCGTCAGGGTCGGGCTGCGACGTGTCGACCCAGCACGGCACTCCTGTGATGTAACCGTCGCGCTCAGGCAAGACAGCTCCTCCCGCTCGCTCTCAATCGGCGTCCAGCCTAACCTCGGCGCCCAGGACATCCATGCGTCCCGGTAAGGATCCGTCATACAGAGCGTCCACGAGGCCGCCGGCGCCGGCGAGGCCTCTTGCGTCTCGCCGAGGCGTGTCATGCCAGCGTGATGGCCACGAGGTAGGGAGCCACGCCCTCAGCCACGTCTTCCACCCCTCTAATGGGCGGGGAGCACCACGGTGCCGTTCGCGTGGTCGATCCGGACCGGGATCGCCGGGAGCGGCGTGGGCGCCGGGCCGGCGACCGGCATCGCCCGCCGGGAGGGATCGAACTCCGCGCCGTGGCAGGGGCACACGAGCAGCCGGGCGCCGGCGTCGTACCCGACCTCGCATCCGGCGTGCGTGCAGATCCGGCTGAACGCGACGACGTCGTGCTGGCCAAGCCGCACCATGACTCCGGGCTGGCCGTTCGGACCGGCGAACCCCACGGCGTCCCCGACGGGAACGTCCCTCAGGTGCGCGACCAGCCGGGCCTTCGTGACGGCCTGGGGCCGGGACGGCGACGGGCTCGCCGGGGGGGGCGATGCTCCAGTTCCCCGCGGCCCCCGGCTCCCTCCGAGCGGCGAGGCTCCAGTTCCCCGGACGAGGCCGTCGGAGGTCCCCCGCGGCCGCAGGCGCGAGGCCGCCGCGGCGGCGCCGCCCAGGAAGACCGTGGCAGCTCCCACTATCCCGCCACGGAGGACGTCGCGCCGGGTGGGGTCGTAGCCGCTGCGGCGGGGCACCGGGGCCGCCGACCGCTCCACGATCATCCCCGCGTAGGCGATCCAGGCCACCGCGTAGATCGAATCCGATCCCAGGAAGTACGGGTGCACGTGCCAGGTTGCCGAGAGCAGCAGGGCGAGGTTCACGACGGCGCCGGCGATCGCCGCGGTGAGCGGGGCCACGCCGGCCAGGGTGGCCAGCCCGATGGCGAGCTCGACCAGCGCGATGGCGATCCCGAACGGGACGGCGGCGTGGCCGAGCACCCGCAACAGCCCGCCGATGGGGCTCCCCCGGGCGAACCCGGCCAGCTGCGTGCCGATGTACGTGGGACTCCCCGAGTGGAGGAAGCCCGGATCGGCCAGCTTCTGGATGCCGGCGTACACGAAGGTCGAGCCCAGGAACGCTCGGAGGATCCGGGCCGGCCACGACTGGGCCCGCCAACTCTCGGCGACGGCGGCCGGGAACGTGTCCGGTGCCGGCCGGGGCGGGGCGGCGGGCTGGCGGGCCGGGAGTGGCGTGCCTCGGTGATTCCGTGTCCTGCGCGAGTGTGAGCCCATTCCGACTGTCCAGTGTCTCCGCGGGCGGGCGAGTTTCCTGAGACCCGGCTGTGAAACGCATAGGAACACCCCGCGATGCGACGATGCGCACGGTGAACGTCGACCGGGAATCGCTGGCCGGGCAGCTCCGGGTCCAGGCCGGGCACTGCCGGTCCCTGGGGTCGCCGCTGTACGAGGACCTGCTGCTGCGGGCCGCCGACGACGTGGTGGGGGGCGGGCCGGTGTGGCGGCTGTTCGAGGGTCGGGAGGACGCACCGGCCGACTCGGCGCCGCTCGCGCTGATCGGTGCGGTGCACCGCCTCGTGCTGTCCGGCGGTGCTCCGGCGCTGGCGCGGTGGTTCCCGTCCGCCTCGGTGGCGGCGGGACGGGAGCCCGGACCGGTCGACGGCGACGCGGCGTGGCGCGAGTTCCTGCGGGTCGTGGAGGGGCGGCGGAACGAGGTGGCCGCGCTGCTCGACCACCCGATCCAGACCAACGAGGTGGGACGGTCGGCTGCGCTGCTCGGCGGGTTCCTGGAGGTCGCTCGGACCCACCCCGGACTCCCCCTGCGGCTCGCGGAGATCGGCGCGAGCGCCGGGCTGAACCTCCGGTGGGACCGCTACCGGTACGAGGGCCCCGGATGGTCCTGGGGCGAGCCGGGCTCGCCGGTCGTCTTCCCGTCGGTCTTCGAGGGGGCCGACGCGCCGCCGGCGGACGCCCCGGTGAGCGTCGCCGAGCGCCTCGGGTGCGACCGCGCGCCGGTGGATCCGACGACCGAGGACGGCCGGCTGACGCTGATGTCCTACGTGTGGGCCGACCAGGTCGAGCGGTTCGCCCGGCTGCGCGGCGCGCTGGAGGTGGCCCGGCGGGTGCCGGCGACGGTCGAGCGGGCCGACGCGTTCGACTGGCTGGAACGGCGGCTCCCTCGGCGGAGGCCGGGGAGGACGACCGTGGTGTTCCATTCCGTGGTTACGCTGTACTTCACGCCCGACCAGCGGGAGCGGCTGGCGGGGATGCTGGCCGACGCCGGGGGGTCCGCGACGGCCGACGAGCCGCTGGCCTGGCTCCGCTTCGAGCACCCCGACACCGGCGACCCGACCGCCCGCGGGTGGGCCCGCCTGGGCAAGCCCGAGGTCCGCCTCACGACGTGGCCGGGCGGCGAGGACCGATTGCTGGCCGTCGCCGCGGCCCACGGCCCCCCGGTGAGGTGGCTCGGCGGGTGACGCGCGGGCTCAGGGTTCTCCGGCGGCTTGGCCGGTCGCGGGTTCGAGGCCGCCGGCCGTCGCCTCCGTGACCGCCGCGCCGTCCCAGCGAATCCCGGTTCGGACCACTCGCCACGACTGGCCGGGGTCCGGGACCGGGCGGTCGTTGTCCTCGAACAGGAACAGGGTCGGGCCCGAGCCCGCCACGCAGACCGGCATCCCCGAGGCCCTGAGGTCCTGGAACACGCGCTGGGCCCCGGGGGCCAGGCGGAGGCGGGCGTCCTGGTGGAGGCGGTCGTCCAGGGCCTCCGGAAGGAGGTCGGCCCGGCCGCCCAGCGCGAGCACCAGCAGGGCCGTCCGCGCCGCGTCGAACGTGGCGGCCGCCCGGGGGACCTCGCGCGGGAGGACCCGGCGGGCGTCGTCGGTGGAGATCCGTTCGTGTTCCGGGATCAGGAGGACCGGCCGCAGGGCCCTGTCCAGCGGGACCCGCTCGGCCCTCCAGCCCTTCGCCGACAGGTAGGCGACCGACGCCCCGCCGAGCAGCGCGGCGCCGACGTTGTCCGCGTGCCCCTCGACGTCGGCCGCCAGCGTGAGCAGTCGGTCCATCGGGAGGTCCGTCGCCAGGAGCCGGTCGGCCAGCAGCAGCCCGGCGACGATCGCGCTCGCCGACGACCCCAGGCCGCGGGCCAGCGGGATGCGGTTCACGCACCGGAGCTCGAAGGGCGGGAGCTTCCGGCCCGTCTCCACCGCCAGCATGGCCATGGAGCGCACCACCAGGTTCGTCCCGTCCTGGGGGAGCTCCCCGAGGCCCTCCCCCTCGACGTGCAGGCGAGGCTCCGCCTGGGTGTCGATGGCGGCGGTGTTCACCATGTCGACGGCCAGGCCGAACGAGTCGAACCCCGGCCCCAGGTTCGCGACGGTGGCGGGCACCTCGACGGTGAGCCTCACAGGCCGAGCTCCGCGGCGACGGCGTCGGGGTCGGCGGGGATGGTCGGAGGCTTGGCCGCGAACTGCATCGCCCACTCGGGGTCCTTCAGGCCGTGGCCGGTGAGGACGCACACGACCGTGGCGCCGGGGGGCAGGACGCCGTCGGCGGCCAGCCGGAGCAGCCCGGCCACCGAGGCCGCGGAGGCCATCTCGCAGAACACGCCCTCGCGGGCCAGCCGGCGGTAGGCGGACAGGATCTCGCGGTCGCTGACGGACCGGATCTCGCCGCCCGAGTCCGACGCCGCGGCGACCGCCTTGTCCCACGACGCCGGGTTGCCGATGCGGATGGCGGTGGCGATCGTCTGGGGCTCCGCGACCGGATGCCCAAGGACGATCGGCGCCGCGCCGTGGGCCTGGAACCCGAACATCCGGGGCGCCCGGTCGATCACGCCGTCGGCCGCGTACTCGCGGTATCCCAGCCAGTAGGCCGAGATGTTCCCCGCGTTGCCGACCGGGATGCAGTGGACGTCCGGGGCCCGCCCCAGCGCGTCGCACACCTCGAACGCTCCGGTCTTCTGGCCCTGCAGCCGGAACGGGTTCACGGAATTGACCAGCGTGACCGGGTACCGCTCCGCGAGGCCGCGCGTCAGGGTCAGCGCGGCGTCGAAGTTCCCCTCGACCTCCAGCACCCGCGCACCGTGGATCAACGTCTGCGCCAGCTTCCCCACCGCGACCTTCCCCCTGGGGACCAGCACCGCGCACGTCAGCCCGGCCTTCCCGGCATAGGCGGCGGCCGACGCGCTGGTGTTGCCGGTGGACGCACACACCACGGCCTTC
Source organism: Actinomycetota bacterium (assembly GCA_045805265.1). Taxonomy (GTDB): domain Bacteria; phylum Actinomycetota; class UBA4738; order UBA4738; family JACQTL01; genus JBJMLO01. Next base: position 5,038 of record JBJMLO010000005.1, on the reverse strand, counting down.
GACCCCTCCTCCAGGGCCTTGGACATGGCGAGGGTCATGCCGCGGTCCTTGAAGGATCCCGTGGGGTTGGCGCCCTCGAACTTGAGGAAGACCTCGGAGCCCGTCTCGTCGGAGAGGGAGCTGCTGCGGATGAGCGGCGTCCCGCCCTCCTGCAACGTGACGACCGGCGTCGCCTCGGTGACCGGCAGGCGTTCCCGGTACTCCTCGATGACGCCGCGCCACGGCCGGGCGGTCATTCGAGCATCCTCATTCGATCTGCTCCACCCGCAGCACGCTGCGGACGGCGTGCACGGGCTCCAGGCCCGCGAGGTCCCGCACGGTCGCCTGGAGGTCGCCCTCCCGGGCCCGGTGGGTGATCATCACGAGCTGCGCGCCGTCGCCGGTGTCCTCCTGCAGCACGCTCTTGATCGACACGGCGTGCGCGCCGAAGGTCCCGGCCACCTGGGCCAGCACCCCGGGCCGATCCACGACGTCGAGCAGCAGGTAGTACGCGGCCTCCATGTCGTCCATGGGCCGGATGCGCCGCTCCAGGTAGCACGTGCAGCCGATCGAGCGGCCGCCCAGCACGAGGTTCCGGCCCACCCGGACCAGGTCACCGGCCACCGCGGTCGCGGTTGGCTCGCCGCCGGCGCCGCGGCCGTACAGCATGAGCTGCCCGGCGCGATCGCCCTCCACGAACACCGCGTTGAACGCGCCGCGCACGGCCGCAAGCGGGTGCTCGGCGGGGAGCATGGCCGGATGGACCCGCACGGCGACGTCCTCGTCCTCCAGCTCCGCGATCGCGACCGGCTTGATGACGAACCCCAGCTCGGCCGCCGTCCGGAAGTCCACGGGCGTCAACCCTCCGATGCCCTCCCGGAACACGTCGCCCGCGACGACCCGCGAGTTGAACGCGATCGACGCCACGATCGCGCACTTCGCCGCGGCGTCGTGCCCGTCGACGTCCGCCGACGGGTCCGCCTCCGCGTATCCCAGCCGCTGGGCCTCTGCCAGCGCCTCCTCGAACGAGACGCCGTCCTCGGCCATCCGGGTGAGGATGAGGTTCGTCGTCCCGTTGACGATGCCGACCACCCGCTTGACCCGCTCCCCCGCCAGCGACTCCTTCAGCGCCCGGACCAGCGGGATACCGCCGCCCACCGCCCCCTCGAAGGCCAGGTCCACCCCGCGGCGCTCGGCCGCGTCGAACAGGTCCCGCCCCATCGTGGCCAGCAGCTCCTTGTTGGCCGTGACGACCGGCTTCCCCCGGTCGAGCGCGCCCAGGACGATCGACCTCGCCGGGTCGAGACCCCCGATCAGCTCGCAGACGACGTCGACGTCGGGGTCGGCCACGACCTCCATCGGGTCGTCGGTGATGCGGCCGGCGTCGATCGGCAGGCCGCGGTCGCGCGACGGATCGCGGACCGCGGCGCGGGTCACCTCCAACCGGAACCCGGCCCGTTCGGCGATGTCGTCCCCGCGATCGGCGAGCAGCCGGACCAGGGCCGAGCCCACGGTCCCCAGGCCGATCAGGCCCACGCGGACCGTTCGGACTCCCGCGCCCGCCTTCACGCGCACGGTCTCGCTCACGCCAGCCACCGGGACATGATGACCTCGTCCTCGTACCCGTACGACTTCTTCGTCTGCCTCGCCAGGCGTCCCTCCTCGACGAACCCGAACTTGCGGTACAGCGCGATCGCGGCGTCGTTGCCCGGGTAGACCTCGAGCGTCACCTTCTCCACGCCGGACTCGCGGGCCCACCGCAGCGCCTCGACCATCAGCGCGGAGCCGACCCCGTGGCCCCGCCACGACGAGTGGACGGCCATGCCGAGGGTGGCGACGTGACGGTTCACGGGGTGGGTCATGCGTTCGATGGTGATGATGCCGACCACGCCGTCCGGACCCACCGCGAGGAGCCGCGCGCGTTCGTCGGACCACGACTCGCCGAACGACCTCCGGTACGCCCGGACCCCGCCGACCGTCTCGGTGCGGACCCATCGGCGCTCCTCCACGACGCCCCGCCACATCTCGAGGAACGACGCCGCGTCGGAGGGGCGGCCGGGCCGGATCTCGACGCCCGGCGGGGGCGCCGAGTCCACCTCGGGGGCGGCGCCGGCTCCAGCGTCGTCCTCAGCCATCGCGCTCCTCCGCCCGTTCCATCGACTCGGGCGCCGAGACCCCGAGCAGCCCCAGCACGTTCGCCAGCACCTGCTTCGCCACCCGGCACAGCCACAGGCGCGCCTGGGTCAGCGCGGCGTCCTCGCCGACCACCTTGCACTCGCCGTAGAAACGATGGAACAGCGCGGCCAGCTCCTCGGCGTACCGCGTCAGCCGGTGCGGCCCCCGGAGGTCGGTGGCCATCTGCACCTCGCCCGGCAGCTCGGCGATCTTCCGCATCAGCTCGGTCTCGGTCTCGTGGGTCAGGAGCTCCAGGCCCGCGTCCCGGACCGGTTTCTGCCCGACGCCCTGCTGTTCGGCGTGCCGGAGGATGCTGGCGATCCGGGCGTGCGCGTACTGCACGTAGTAGACCGGGTTGTCCATGGTCTGCCGGGCGACCTCCTCGATGTCGAAGCTCATCGCGGAATCCGGCCCGAACATCAGCAGGTGGTACCGGGCGGCGTCGGTGCCGACGTTGTCGATCAGCTCGTCGAGCGAGACGAACGCGCCGGCCCGCTTCGACATCTTCACGGGAACACCGCCCCGCAGGAACGACACGAACTGGTAGATGAGGATCTCGGCCGCGGCCGGGTCGAACCCCAGCGCCCGGGCCGCGCCCTTGACCCGCGCGACATCACCGTGGTGGTCGGCTCCCCACACGTAGAGCAGGTGGTCAAATCCGCGTCCGAACTTGTCGATCAGGTACGCGCAGTCAGCCGCGAAGTAGGTGTGGATGCCGTTCGAGCGGATCAGCACCCGGTCCTTGTCGTCGCCGAAGGCGGTCGAGCGGAACCAGACGGCGCCCTCGGCTTCGTACGCGAAGCCGGCCTCCCGGAGGCGCCCGGCAGCGGCCTCGATCTCGCCACGTTCGGCGAGCGTGGCCTCCATCATGTAGGAGTCGATCTCCACGCCGAACCGGGCGAGCGTGGCCCGGATGGATTCCATGGCGACCCGCGCGCCCTCCGAGCGCATCAGCACCAACCGCTCGTCCGCGGGGAGGCCGGCCGGCGCGTCGCCGTGTTCCTCGCGGATGCGCCGGGCGATGTCCGCGAGGTAGTCGCCGTGGTAGCCGTCCTCGGGAACCTCCGCCTCGCGCCCGAGGAGCTGCAGGTACCGCGCCTCGACCGAGGCACCGAAGCGGTCCATCTGTCCGCCGGCGTCGTTGAAGTAGTACTCGCGCTCCACCAACCACCCGGTGCACCCGAGCATCCGCGACAGCGTGTCGCCGATCGCCGCGTTCCGCGCGTGCCCGATGGTGAGCGGCCCGGTCGGGTTCGCCGAGACGAACTCGACCTGGACGCGCCTGCCGGTCTGCTCGACCCGCCCGTAGTCGGCGCCGTGCTCCGCCGCCTCCCGGATCGCGTCGTGGAGCCACACCGGCCGCACGAACAGGTTGACGAACCCCGGCCCGGCCACCTCGGCGCGCGCGACCAGCGGGTCCTCCGGGAGGTTGTCGACGATCGCCTGCGCGACCTCACGCGGCCTGGCCCCCAGCTGGGAGGCCCATACCAGTGCGAGGTTCGTGGAGAAGTCCCCGAACTCCCTGTTGGGGGGCCTGGTCAGCTCGATCGTGTCGGGGGGCGGCGCGTCGCCCAGCGCCGCCGAGGCGGCCGCAGCCGCCTCCCGCAGCAGCGAGACCAGGCGCTCCTCGATCATGAGAGGTCAAGGGTAGCGGCCCGAGCGCCCCCGCTCGCCGGTTTCGGCCAAGGGCGCGGAACCCCGTTGCTACACTCGCGTCAGGAGCCCTCGTAGCTCAGGGGATAGAGCACGCGCCTCCGGAGCGCGGTGCGCAGGTTCGAATCCTGCCGAGGGCACTGACCGTGACGGTGTGCGAGCCTTTCCCTGCTGATCGGGCCCGTCCGTGACCGGGACGCGGCAGAACGGCCGGACCATCTTCCGTCCCTCAACTCGGACCTCCGCAACAACGATGAGTTTCGCCCCGCGTGGACGTCCGATTGATCATGAACGCTGATCTCCAAAGCTTGGGCCGTCGGCTCGTAGGCCAGTGGACGACCGAAGCGACCCACCCGGGTCTCCCGGGCGCGGTCGTCCGTGGGTCGAGCGAGATCGAGTGGTTCGAGGGCGAGCGGTTCCTCATCTACCGGTCCCGCTACGACCACCCCGACATCCCCGACTCGATCTCGATCATCGGCGACACCGACGGTCTTCGCATGCACTATTTCGACTCGCGCGGCGTCCACAGGGTCCTCGACGTGACCGTGACCGACGAGGGGTGGGAGATGGCGATGGACCGACGCTCATCGGCCGGCTCGTTCGCATCGCCCGATGCGCCGTTCTCGCAACGCATGACCTACACCTTCGAGGACAGGGACCGGACGATGTCAGGGAAGGCAAAGCTGTCGTACGACAACGTGAACTGGGACGACGACCTCGAGATCACGTACCGCCGAGCGTTGTAACCGGTCCCGCTCCCCGCCTCAGGATGTGGTCGCGTGCTAGGGCGCGGACCATCGCGAACGCGAAGATCGTGGAGATCGACATCCTGGACCCAGCTGCCAGCTCGACCTGCGAGGGTTCAAACCCGGGCGGTGGGGTGTGGTCCACGTAGTTCTCTACAAGGAGCTCATCGATCCCGTCGACGACGCCGCTTTCGTAGGCAAGCACGACAGCCTGGACCCTGTCACGAAGTCGCGTTGACTCACAAAGAATGTCCTCGAACCTGAGCCCTCGCCTCAATTGGAAATGTCCTCCAGCCTCCACGCTCGCTCATGGTCGACGCGGCGAGGGAGGGGACCTCCGGTGGGGCTGTCCATGGCACAGAGGAAGGCAGTGACGAAAGAGATGGCGAGACGGTACGCGCGTGGCTCGAGAAACGAGAAGACCGTGATGCTCGACGAGCTCTGTGCGCTGACTGGGTGGACCCGCCGCCACGCTCGGCGAGCCT
>JBJMLO010000004.1:0-98930 GCA_045805265.1 Actinomycetota bacterium | reverse complement strand
TTCCCGCTACGAGCGTGCCTCGGTGATCGTCAGCTCGAACAAGACCTTCTCGGCGTGGGCGGAGATCTTCGGCGATCCCGTCGCGGTAGCCGCGCTCGTCGACCGCCTGATCCACCACTCCGAAGTCATCGCGCTGAAGGGCGAGAGCTACCGGCTCAAGGGCAAGGGGAAAGGTGTGATCACGGCTCCAGCAGACGCTCAGGTGTAAAGGTTTCGGCCGGCGCTACCTGTCAAGGTTTCGGCCGGCGTTGACAATGATCCGCTTCCAGTTGCCGTACACGAGACTACCGGGATGGAGAATGGTCTTAACCTCGACTGGGGACAAGGAGGTCGCGCATGGATCTGACAACGGCGCTTACATTGCTCGTCAGCGTGGCCCTTGCCCTGACTGGGTACGCTCTGACGTACCGCAACAACGTGCGCATCGATCAGCGCAAGGCCCGTCTAGATCGGGTCAATCGTCAACTCACCGAGCTCTACGGCCCACTGTTGGCTCTTTCGTCCGCCAGCGCAATGGCGTGGCACCAGTTCAGATCGGTGTACCGGCCAGGTTTGGGCACTTTCTGGGGGAAGACGAGCAAACCGACGGAAGAAGAAGCAGCAGGCTACCGTCTCTGGATGACAGAGGTGTTCATGCCGTTGAACCTACGAATGCAGAGCGCCGTAGTGGAGAAGGCTGACCTGCTCATTGAATCTGAGGTGCCCTTCGTCCTCTTGGCGCTCTGCGCTCACGTGGCCGCATACCAAGCCACCTTGAGACGCTGGGAAGAAGGCGATCTTTCAGATGATCGAGCCGCCATAAACTTTCCTTCCGGATTGAACGAATACGCCAGCGAGCATTTCATTCGCTTGAAGCGGGAGCAACAGGAGTTGCTCGGCGTCCTGCAGCGAAAGAGTTAACGGCGCGCCCCGCGAGCCCCAACGGTTGTTTCTTGGGGGGTCGGGATCGCCGCGTCTGCCTCTGCTAACTGAAGCCGAGGGGGGTGACGTTTCCCGCTGCCCTATCTCCTATCCCGTCTTGCGCGTGATGAGTCTCTGGACAGAGGGTCAGATCCTGCGTTTTGTCCCGCTGGCACGGACAGAAATTCGGTCCGGTGCGTCCCGTCGGGCTCCTGAGATCCGGGCTGTGTCACGGGCGGATCCCTTGACTCGCTCGAACATCCCGGCTGGACAGTCCCATGACCCGCCCACGTCCTTACCGCCTTGCGAACGATCGCGCCGCATCACCCAGGGAGGAGACGTCTGAGCACAACGATCCGTCGACGGTCCAGGCCGAGCCGGCCTCCACGACGACGCCGCGAAAGGTCCCGCGGTCGCGCCCACCCGCGACGCACCCGAGTCCTCGCCCATCTGGATGAGGAGGGGAACCCGTGTGCCGCTGCTCACCTTCGAGGCCAGGAGCTACACGAACCCTCCGCCAGCCGCGATCCGCACACCGTCGAAGCCGTCGGCAGCGGGGCATAGCCGGCCTCGAAAGAGGCGACTCGGCGGAAACAAACGTCGCGAATCCAGCCGCCTGTGGTCATCCGGCGGCGGTGACCGTCCCCTCGAACGTACAGCCCTGGAGGTTCACGTCCGGATCGGCGATGCCGTGCACGGCATAGGCGACCGTGACGGTGTGGTCCGTCATGCCGTTGCGGAAGACCAGCTGCCCGACGCTCCGCGACCCGTCCCCGCGTGCGCGGGCGACGAAGAAGTGGTCGGCTGGAGTGGATGTGCCAGCGCTCAGCGCGAAGGCAGCGGCTGGAGGCGCCTGAAAGATCCAGGCGTTGTCGAACTGGCCGGGGCTCGTGGCGGTCGCCTCGAGGTCGCAGGTCAGCAGGTCGGCCCCGTTGATGAACGTGTTCGACGACAGCGTCAGCCCCTCGAGGCTCACCATGTCACGAAGGTCGCAGGAGGTGGCGTTGCAGCTCCTGCTGAAATCACGCACTCGGCCGAACGTGGTCGAGTCCCTGCCGTCGAGCTGGTCGGCGTTGAGGTGCTCGACCTTCGTCGCCGAGTTCACGATCAGTGGAGGATTCCCGTGCGCGGTGGTGAGTCCGAGCGCGGTGGCCCCGGCATCCGTGTCGGAATTCGTGATCTGGAGCGCCTTGTTGGCGATCGGGGCCGAGAGCGACGTCTTCGAGGAAGCCGAGTTCGCCTTGCCGAGGAGGAAGTTGCCTCCGGTGACGGCGACGGCGGTCCCGCCACTCAACACGAGGACGATGCTGAGCGTCGCCACGATGTTGGCGTACGTGAGCTTGGTGCGAAGCTTTCCCATACTGTGAGCCCCCTCCCTGTTCTTCGCGGACGATCGCCGGGCTCCAACGCCCGGTGCGTCTGACGGCCCCAAATTGTTCGCACCGCCGAGCGGTCGGTCAAGCGGTCGCCGCCGGGAGCGTAACGCGCGCGGGGCCCGGCGATCCCGCCGTCCTGACCGCCTCGCGATCGAAGCGAGAGCGGAGAGGCCGGGGCCGTTCGTGAAGCGGCCGGTCGAAGCCACCGGCCGACACCGGTGGCGCGAAGTTTGCCCCACGGGAGCGAACGCGGATAAGACCCGGCCGGGGCCGGAGGCCGGCACCGGATGCCCGGCCCGCCAGGCGATCCGCGTGTTCCGGTCCTGAGGCGCCCTGTCGTGCGTCACGGGCGGAATCGTTTCCGCGTGGCGGCGTCACGGTCGGCTTCGGGTTAGGACCGCCGGCCCTCCAGCGCCAACCGGGTATTAAGGGAGGGGGCGAGTAGGCGAGAAATCCCGTGTGACACGAAAATGTTAACCCGCCCGGCAAAAGGGTCAATCCACTCCTCGCTCCGCATGTGCTCTGACCGGCCACGCTGCACGTGAGGGGGTCGACCTGTAGTGGTCGACCATCCCGGGGGTAGCCGCATCGATGACCGCGTGCATTGCCTCGGCCTTCTCCAGGATGCCCCCGTCACCACGGCGCCACCACAAACAGTGCAGGGTCGGGGCTGAGATGACCCCCGAGCCCGAAGCCTCGCAGGTCAGAGGTGGTGGGCGAGGGGGTGTCTGGTTTCACGACATAGACGACAGGTGTCTCACGACATCGTTTACACCTCAGCTGAAGGGGGTGGGCGATGTCGTTGGCTCGGCTGGTGGTGGCAGGCGTCAGGTTCGAGGGACGGACGAAGTCGGAGGTGGCCCGCGACTACCGGGTGTCCCGGCAGTGGGTCCACGAGATCATCAAGCGGTTCGACGCCGAGGGAGAGGCCGGCCTTGAACCCAGGTCCCGACGACCGCTGGGGAGCCCGCTCCGGACACCTCCCGGGCTCGAGGATGAGATCGTCGAGCTCCGCAAGGCCCTCGCCGACCAAGGCCTCGACGCCGGCGCCCACACCATCGCCTACCACCTCACGCTTCGTCACGAAGCGTCGCCGTCGGTATCGACGATCTGGCGTGTCCTCAGCCGGCGGGGCTTCGTCACCCCCCAGCCCCAGAAGCGACCGAAGAGTTCCTTCGTCCGGTTCTGTGCCGACCAGCCCAACGAGCGGTGGCAGGGCGACATCACGCACTGGGCGCTCGCCGACGACGAGCCCGCCGACATCTTGAACCTCCTCGACGACCATTCCCGCATGGTGGTGGGTTCCGACGTCCGCCCCACCACGAAGGCGGCCGACGTGGTGGTGAGCTTCCACAAGGCGGCTGCCGCGCACGGGTTCCCGACCTCGCTGCTCACGGACAACGGTGCGGTGTTCACGGCGATGTACCGGGGAGGGGGGCGGTGCGCCATCGAGCTCGAGCTCGCCCGGCTCGGCATCGCCCACTTGCGTTCCTCGCCCTACCACCCCCAGACCTGTGGCAAGGTGGAGCGGTTCCACCAGACCCTCAAGCGGTGGCTCGCCAAGCAGCCAAGAGCGGTCGTCGTCGAGGAGCTCCAGGCCCAGCTCGATACCTTCGCCGGCTACTACAACACCATCCGGCCGCACCGGGCCCTTGAGAGGCGGACCCCCGCCCAGGCGTTCGCGGCGAGGCCGAAAGCCACCCCCACCGGCCCCGGACAGGTCTTCCCCAGTCACTACCGGATCCGCCGGGACCGCATCGACCCGAGCGGCGTGATCACCCTGCGCTACAACAGCCGGCTACACCACATCGGGCTCGGGCGCCGCCACGCCGGGATGCGGGTCGTCGTTCTCGTGGCCGACCTCGACGTGCGGGTGCTGAGCGAGGAAGGTGAGCTGCTGAGGGAGCTCGTCCTCGACCCCAACCGCGACTACCAGCCCCGGTCGGCCCCCTGAACGTGCAACGATGTCCTGAGACATGTGTGAACGATGTCCCGAGACATCACATTGGCGGAGGCGACAGGATTCGAACCTGTGAGGGGCGATCAAGCCCCTAACCGCTTTCGAGGCGGTCCCGTTCGTCCGCTCCGGCACGCCTCCGGGGCGAGTCTAGCAGCGGCGATTCGGGCGCCGGCCCACCGGTGGGGTCAGGTCGCCACGGGCCCGTCACGGCGCCCACGGAAGAACTCGCGCAGGACCTCGCCGCACTCCTCGGCCAGCACGCCGCCCGTGACGTCGGCCCGGTGGTTCAGCCGAGGATCGCGGAGCAAGTCGCCGAGCGAGCCCGCGAACCCGGCCTTCGGGTCGGCCGCTCCGAACACCACGCGAGGAACGCGCGCCAGAACCGCGGCGCCCGCGCACATCGCGCAGGGCTCCAGCGTCACGTACAGCGTGCAGCCGTCCAGCCGCCACCGTCCCATGGCCGCGGCCGCCTGCCGGAGCACGAGCACCTCGGCGTGCGCGGTCGGGTCGGCCAGCCGCTCCCGCTGGTTCCCGGCCGTTCCGACGGCCGCTCCGTCGCGAACGACCACCGCACCGATCGGGACGTCGCCCCACGCGAGGCACGCCCTGGCCTCCTCGAGCGCCTGGCGCATCCACCCGTCGTCGTCCGACGATGCCGGCGAATCCGGCGACGAGGCCGGGACGCCGGAGGTCACGGGATCAGGAAGAACCAGCGCACCTTGATCACGTCGCCGTCCGTCGCCGCCGTCAGGATCGTCGCCTTCACCGGCCGGACGTTCTCGGTGACCCGCCGGAACTCGCCCAGGGCGTCGGGGGACGTCTGCGCCTCGACCGCGTCGAGCACCGCGCCGACGTCGACATACAGGACCTCCTGGTTGTCGAGCTGGACGCGCGCCGCGGCCGCCTGGAAGTTCGGGGCCGCAGTCACGTCGTTCCCGGAATGCGCGTCGATCGCGGCCCGCACCTCGTCGGGCGTGGTGGCGAGGATGGCGACGCCGTCCGTCACGGCCCACGCCGGCGCGAGGCCGATGCTCGGATCCGCCTCCACGGACTTGATCGTCACCCCGTGGTAGTCCTCCGAGGTGGGCGAGGCCGACGATCCGGATTCCTGGGCCAGTTGCTGGGCCAGATGGTCCAAGGAAGCCTGCATCTTCCCCTCGTCCTTGACCCCGGCCACGACGGCAGCGACGGGCGCGTCGGTGGACGACACCTGGTGCAGCTCGACGCCGATATCGCCGGACAGGTTCTGCAGGATGTCCTTCACCCCGAACCTGTCCAGCTGCTCCTGGACGCCGGGCTGGCACTTGCCGAGTTGGTCGATCCCTGCGTCGAGGCCCTGCGCACCGGTGATGCCGAACACGGCCATCGCGTCGTTCGGGGCGAACGATAGGACCGTGTTGCGCTGGTTCTCTCCAGCGATCAGCGCCTGGTCGCCGCCAGGAAGGAGCGAACGGTCGAGGGTCAGGCCCATGTCCAGTGCCGCCCCGTCGGATTCCGCCGTAACCGACAACGCCAGGCCACGGATCGCCCGCGCCGCGTCGAGCGAACGGCCGATCTGGTCGGAGCCGCACCCCGGCGGCAGGTCGGCGAACCCCAGCCCCGCCTCGAGCGACGGGATGGCCTTGTCGAGGATGTCGCCGATGTTGACGTAGGCCATGCCCAGCACGTCGTCGGGAAGCGCGTCGCGGGACTTCTGGAAGTTCGCGTCGCCGGCGAGCGTGTCCGTGCGGCCCTGATCGGCGTCGATGACGCCCTGGACGCGGGCCAGGCTGGTCCCGACGACCGCAACGTGGTCGACGACCGCGTACGCGGCCGCATGCCCGAACCCGTTCCCGCCGGGCTGTTCGCCCACGCGGATGTCGATCCCCCGGTACGGCTCGGTCCGCCACAGCAGCCCGGCGTTGTCGGACAGCCCCTCCAGCCGGTGGAACGCGGTCAGCGCCTGCTCGTCGTCCTTCGTCACGATCATGACCGCCGCGTCGGGTTCCCCCGAGTCGTTCATCCGACCGGCCACGCCGATCTGGGAGCCCAGCCAGGGCTTCACGTCGCGGAGGTAGGACAGCCCGGTCGGCCGGAACTGCTCCTCCAGGAACTGCTCGAGCGTCTTCACCGGGTCCTTGCCCTGGAGGGCGGGGAACCGGCCGAGCAGGTCGTGCAGGTGGAGCTTCTGACCGGTCCCGGGGTCGAGGAACGCGGTCACGTAGGCCTGGTCGGACGCCGGCACCATCTTCGACAGCACGTCGGGCGAGGCCGCCAGCGACTTCACGACCATGACCCCGGCGAACGCGACGCCGCCGAGCACCACCACCGCGGCGGCCACCACGGCGGCGATCTTCCCCCGGCTCCGCCGCTTCGCCGGCGGGGGGCCGATCGTCCATGCGGACCCAGCCCCGGGCCCGGGAACCCAACCCCCGGGCGGCGGACCGCCCGGGGGCGGCGGTGGTGGCGGTGGGGGCGGAATGCCCTGTGGGGGTTGGGGGTCGCCGTTCATCGTCGCTTCCTCTCGATCAGCTCAATGAAGGAAAGGCCGTCGCGGCCGCGGTCATTGTCCCCGACCACGTCCTCCTGGGGAACCCCTCTCCGCAGCTCACGCCGCCCCGGCCGAGACCGCGCGGACTCCCCAGGTGCTCCAGCGGGGGAAGTCGCCCCGGGCGACGAACGCGATTACGTTGATCCTCGCGTCGTCGAGCATGGAGGCCGGGATGGTCCGGAAGCGCGTCGCGCTCCAGTCGCGTCTCGGCCCCTGCATCAGGAAGCCGGCCGAGCGCCAGTTCACGTAGACCTGCACCTCCCGGGCCTGGGCGTCGAAGACCTGGAACCGCAGCGTGAGCGGCGCCGGCGACGGCCCGGACGTGTAGAACGCCTCCTTGGGATGGCGGTGGTCGCGGTTCGGCAGGTCCGACCGCGGCGGCCGACGGCAGGGACGCCGGCGACCCCGTCCGCACGCCGGGCTGCACGGGCATCCGGGCGAGCTCGGCCCACTGCGCCGCCGTCATGTCGCCGTACTCGTAGAGGCTCACGCCCGTGACGCCGCGCTCGCGGGCGGCATGGACCACGGCCTGCGCCTCCTGCTGCGAGGTGTCCGCCGTCAGCCCGCCGATCGGGTGGATGGGAACGTCCGGCCGGCCCGTCTGCTGCCGGATGATCCGGACGTTGTCGGCGATGTAGCGGTGGGCCGCCCCCGCCCCGTCGTAGTGGAACGTGTAGTACGACATCGGCAGGATCACGTCGTAGAGATCGGGGATCTGCCGGTAGGGGAACCCCGGCCAGTAGTCCGGAACCCGGATCATCCCCCGCGGCGAGGGAATGATCGCCCCCAGCGCGTAGCCGGGGCCGACCCGCGCCCGGATCCTGGCGGAGAGGCTCAGCAGGTTCTGGATGCGGGTGGTCGGCTCGACCTCCGGCGCCTCGATGTCCAGCGCGAACGAGTCCGCCCGCTGCCCGTTCGGCGTCTCGAACTGGATCGAGCGCATCACCCGGCGGAGGTCGGTGTCGACGTCCGCGAACTCCGGCAGGTACCACGTCACGACCTTCAGCCCGCGGGCGTGCGCGGCCTCGATCGGCGCGGCGTCCGGCCCCGGATGCACGACGGCGAACGGCCGCTTCCAGTTTCCGGTCTGCAGGTACAGGGTGCGGATCCCGTGCGCCGCCATGGTCGCGGCGGCCCGAGCGGGATCGGACAGTGCCTTCTTGTCGTAGACGTCGACCCACATCCCGGGGCCGCGGTACGGGCCCAGGTCCGGCGACCGGGAGGCGGCGGGGAACGCGGGGGGCTGGCGGACCTGCGCGCCGGAGACGGCCGCGAGGACGACGAGCAGGGCGGGGAGGAGGATTCGACGGAGAGTCATGGGGGCGCTTCTCTCGGGCTCGGGACGGCCAGATGGTAGGCGGAACCGCCGGCTGGGTCCACACCAGGATTCGCCATTTCTGTCGGCGGGTAGGTCAAGCCCAGCGCCGAGTGCGACGACCGGAAGGAGCCGGAATGGACGCGATCACGCTGCTCAAGGACGACCACCGAACCGTCAAGGAGCTGTTCCGGAAGTTCGAGCAGGCCGGGGAACGGGCGCACAAGACCAAGCGCACGCTCGTCGACAAGATCACCGAGGAGCTCTCCGTCCACTCGGCGATCGAGGAGCAGGTCTTCTACCCCGCGGTCCGTGAGGCCGTCGAGACGGCCGATGACGAGGTGCTCGAGTCGCTCGAGGAGCACCACATCGTGAAGTGGACGCTCTCCGAGCTCGAGGATATGGAGCCCGAGGACGAGCGGTTCGACGCGAAGGTCACCGTGCTGATCGAGTCCGTCCGGCACCACATCGAGGAGGAGGAGGGCGAGATGTTCCCGAAGGTCCGCCAGGCCCTCTCCCGGACCCAGCTGAGCGACCTCGGTGAGCTGATGGAGCGTGCGAGGCTCGCCGCGCCGACGCGGCCCCACCCGCGGTCGCCCGACCAGCCGCCGGGGAACCTCGTGGCCGGACCCGTGGCCGCCGTGCTCGACGCCGGCAAGGATGCCATCAAGCGGGTGCGAAGGGGCCGCTCGAAGGCCTCCTGACGCGGAACGGCAGCGCCGGCCTTCCGTCGCCCTGACTCCACCCGGTACAGTCCGTCGCGGGAGGTTCGATGCGCTACGACCTGATCGTCGTGGAAACGGATAGCTCCTCCGGCGGGCGGGTGACCGAGGACGTCGCCGTGAACGTGGCGAAGGCGGCCGCTGAGCCCAGCGCGACCGAGGCGGCATCGCCCGTCGTCACGGCCGCCGATGCCGCTCCACCCGCCAGCCGGAGCACGTAGTCCCGGACGTGGTGGTGAGCGAGCGGGGCGCCGGCGTCGAGCGGGCCCGGGATGCGTTCTCACGCCAGGCGTGGGCCGAGGCCGTCGAATGGTTCCGGTCCGCCGATCCATCCACCCTGACCCCCGGGGACCTGGAGGGCTTCGCGGCTGCGGCGTGGTGGCTCTCCCACGCCGACGAGGCCGTGGGCGCGTGGCAGCGCGCGCTTATGCCGGCTACGCGTCCGCCGGGCGGGACCCCGAGGCCGCCTTCGTGGCGGTGCGCCTGACGTTCGAGCACTTCGAGCGGGGTATGCCGTCCGTCGCCATGGGCTGGCTGATGCGGGCCGGGCGGCACCTCGACGGCCACGACGAGTGCGTCCAGCACGGATACCTGTTCCTGTGCCGGGCGGCCGTCGCGGAGGCGAGCGGCGACCTCGACCAGGCGTTGGCGCTCTGCGAGGTGGTCACCCGGGTCGGCCAGCGGTTCGGCGACCGGGACCTCGTCGCGCTCTCGATCCACCTGCAGGGGATCCTCGACATCGCCCAGGGACGCGTCGCCGACGGCGTGGCGCTGCTCGACGAGGCCATGACGTCGGTCGTGGCCGGCGAGCTCAGCCCCTTCTTCACGGGGGTGATCTACTGCCGGGTCCTCGACGCGTGCCTGTCGCTGGGCGACCTCCGGCGGGCGGGGGAATGGAACCGGGCGGCGATGGCCTGGTGCGAATCGCTCGCGCCCGAGGTCCCCTTCACCCGGGTGTGCCGGATCAATCGGGCCCAGATCGCGACCCTCCGTGGCGAGTGGGCTGAGGCCGAGGTCGAGGCTCGCAGGGCGGCCGACGACCTGGGCTCCGATCCCGCGGCCGCCGGCAGGGCCCTCTACGAGGCCGGGAGATCCGCCGCCGGAAAGGAGACATCGCCGGGGCCGAGACGGTGTTCGCCAGGGCACACGAGTTCGGGTTCGATCCCCAACCGGGGCTGGCGCTCCTGCGCCTGGCCCAGGGGAAGGCGGAATCGGCCCTGAAGGCGCTCCACCGCTCGGTGGAGGGCGAGCAGGGGAACCGCCTGGCCCGGGCCCGCCTGCTGGCGGCGCTGGTGGACGTGGCGCTCGCGGCGGACGATCACGAATCCGCGAGGGGGGCCAGCCGCGAGCTCGACGCGATCGCCCGCGAGCTCGGGACGCCGGCGCTCGAGGCCGCGGCGGCGACGGCGGGCGGGGCGCTGCTGCGGGCGGGGCGCTGCTGCTGGCGGGGGGCGACGCGGGCGGGGCCGTCGAGCGACTGCGGCACGCCAGCGCGGTCTGGCGGGACCTCGGGCTGCCCTACGAGACGGCCCTGGCCAGGATGCGGCACGGCACCGCCCTCCGCGCCGCCGGAGACGAGGAGGACGCCCGGCTCGAGCTGCGCGCGGCGCTGGCGGCGCTCGAACGGCTCGGGGCGGTCGCGGACGCGGCCAGGGCGGGCCGCGTTCCTCGAGGGGCCGACGGCGCTCCCGCACGGCCTCACCGCTCGCGAGGCCGAAGTGCTGCGCCTGGTCGCAGCGGGGAAGACCAACCGCGACATCGCCGCCGAGCTCGTGATCAGCGAGCACACCGTGGCGCGGCACCTCCAGAACATGTTCGCCAAGCTCCGCGTGTCGTCCCGCTCGGCGGCCACGGCCTTCGCCTTCGAGCACGGCCTGGCGTAGCCCGCCGTGGTCAATTCTGACCACGGGCCTCGACGCCGCAAATGGTTCCTTCCGGCGATGAGCCTCCGCGCGCGGGCGCCTATGGTCGGGCCGGGACATCGAGCGAGGGAGGACCGGGATGGACGGCACCGAGCGCTTCGAGACCGTGATCGTCGGCGGCGGCCAGGCGGGGTTGTCCGCCGGGTACCACCTGAAGCGGCAGGGCCGGCCGTTCGTGATCCTGGACGCGAGCGAACGGATCGGCGACGCGTGGCGCAAGCGGTGGGACTCGCTGCGAGTGTTCACGCCGGCCAAGTACGACGGGCTGGGCGGATACCCGTTCCCCGCGAAGGGGTGGTCCTTCCCTACGAAGGACGAGATGGCCGACTACCTCCAGGGGTACGCGGCCCGGTTCGAGCTTCCCGTCAGGTCGGGCACGGCCGTGGACGGGCTCCGGAGGGAGGGGGACCGGTACGTGATCTCCGCCGGCGACCGGAAGTTCGAGGCCGACAACGTGGTCGTGGCCTCCGGCGCGTTCCACGTCCCGAAGCTCCCCGCATTCGCCACGCAGCTGGATCCGGGGATCGTCCAGTTGCACTCGAGCGCGTACGTGGGCCCGTCCCAGCTGCGCGAGGGTCCCGTGCTCGTGGTCGGCGCCGGCAACTCCGGGGCCGAGATCGCCCCCGAAGTCTCGCGGACGCACCAGACCCTGCTGGCCGGGAAGGCGCCGGGGCAGATTCCCGTGCGGCACGGCGGCGTCCCCTCGCGGGTCGTCATCGCCATGATCCGGTTCCTCGGCCATCGCGTGCTGACCACGGGCACCCCCGTGGGCAGGAAGGTGCGCCCGAACTTCCTAGTCCGGGCCACGCCGCTCATCCGGACCCGAGAGAAGGACCTCGCCGCGGCGGGGGTCGAACGGGGGCCGAAGGTCGCGGGGACGCGCGACGGGCAGCCGGTGCTGGAGGACGACCGGGTCCTCGAGGTGGCGAACGTGATCTGGTGCACGGGATTCCGACTCGACTACTCGTGGATCGAGCTGCCGGTCTTCTCGGACGACGGGCAGCCATTGCAGGATCGCGGCGTCGTCCAGCGTGCGCCGGGCCTGTATTTCCTGGGCCTCGAGTTCCTGTACGCGGCGACGTCGGGCGTGCTGCCCGGCATCGGCCGGGACGCGGAGTACGTGGCCAGGCACATCGCCGCGAGGGAGCGAGGCCCCCGGCGCGGGACGCGGATGCACGTGGCGGCGTGACGTCGAGGGCTCGGGCGTCCGGCTACCCTCGGGTGGCGAGCCACTCGGTCCGGAGCATCGCGTAGACGAGCTCGCTCTGCCATTCCTCCTTGACGAACTCGTTCTCCACGAAGAGGGCCTCGCGGCGCATCCCGAGCTTCTGGAGCACGCGCTCGGAGGCCAGGTTCCGGGCCTCGAGGCGCCCGACGACCCGATGCAGCTCCAGGTCCTCGAACGCGATTCGCAGCAGCGCCCCCGCGGCCTCGGTCGCGTACCCCCGGCCCTGGTGGTCGGGGTGGACCACGAACCCGATCTCGCCCTGACGGTGCTCGTTGTCGAGCCAATGGAGCACGCAGTCCCCGGCCATCTCGCGCGTGTCCGCCACGACGACGGCGAGGCTGAGGAGGTCGCCTCGCGCCGCGATGGCCCGGGCAGCCATCTTCTTGTCCAACAGCTCCCGGACCTCGGGCTCCGAGCGCGGTCCCTGGTAGAGGTAACGGGCGACGTCGCCGCGCGAGTACGTCGCGAGCAGCGGCTCGAGATCCTCGGCGACGAACGGCCGCAGGAGCAGCCGAGCGGTCCGGTAGGTGGTCAAGGCGGCACCCCTTCGCGGCGTTGCGGAACGGTCGTTCGGCTTGATCGCATCCTGCGCTCCTGGCCTCGTCCGGCTGGAACTGCAACGGAGTGTGACACTCGTGTCGCGGGCCGCGGCGGCGCCGGGCCAGCCTGGTTTGATGAGCGCGATCCACGGGTAGTAGGCACTTGTTCCGCGCCGATCATGGGCGAGGAACGATGGCTCGCAAGCACCTCTCGCGCTCCAATACCTGAACACGCCCGAACGAGGAGCCCGACGTGAGCAGGCAACGCACCCGAACTGCCGCACTCGGCCTGATGACGATCGCGCTGGTGTTGGCGGCGGCCGGCGCCGTGGCGCTCGTCCCCGGCGGCAGGACGCCGGCCGGCGCCACCCCGGTCTCGGCGTTGACGCCCCTGAACCTCCCCTCGCCCACCCTCTCGCTTCCCGTCCCGGTGCCCTCGGTCACGACCTCGACGTCGACCCCCAAGCCGAGCCCGATCATCAGCACGACGGCCCCGACGCCGAAGTCGGGCGGCGGTTCGGGCGGGTCCGGCGGATCGGGTGGCTCCGGCGGCGGCTCCGGAGGGAGCGGCGGCTCGTCCGGCGGCGGCAGTACCGGTGGGACCGGCGGCGGAACGACGGTCGGTTCGGGTGGTGGCGGCGGTGGCTCGGTGACGGCCGCGATCATCCAGGCGGGCTTCGCCCACAACTTCGGCGCGCTGTCCGGCCCCCTGTTCTCGTACAAGGGCCCGTTCCACTTCAAGCCGCCGTTCCGAATCGGAGGGGGCGCCGGCAGCGTGATGTCCGGGGCCGGCCCTGAGGTGGGCGGGATCTTCGGGCCGGGCTCCGGCTCGCAGGGGCATACCGTCGCCGGGGGCAGCTCGTCGAGTGCGGCTCCGGCCCCGGCGCCGCAGCCCTCCACGGCGAATGGCATCAACGTCGCGCTCGCGTCGAACCAACCCGCCGGCCACGATTCCGTGTGGCTGCTCATCCCGGTGGGCCTGCTGATGCTGGCCGCCCTCGCGGTGGTGGTGTTCCAGTCCGACGACGACCGGGTCCGGAAGTCGGGCAGGGTCGCTGCGGCATCCACGACCGACCAGCGTTGATCTCGTAAGCGGGACGGCCGCTCGTCGGAGCTGGCGAACGTGACGTTTGCCCTCAGGCGGAAGCGTCAACCGGTTGGCCCGACGACCCAACCCCGCTCTTCTCGCTCATCGTTCCGATGCGTCCGTGCGACCCGTGAGTCTTCCTCGCTATCGGCAGACCGAGACGAACGGCGGATGCTCCAACGCGCTTCCGAGCCCCGTGGTCCCCACCGCCCAGATCTCGTCGCCGATGATTCGAACCGACGCGATGCGCGCAGGTGCGCCCGGCTCCTGCCCCACGACGGGCACCATCGCCCATCCGGTCCCGTCGAAGTGCTCGATCACTGGGCTTTGCTGCTTCGAGGACGGATCGAAGGCGCTGCCGGCCGCCCACGCGTCGTCGTGACCTCCCACGTCGATCGAGTGGATGTGCAGAACCGTTCCCGGGGCCGAAACCAGCGTCGCCGGTCTCCAGATCGAGCCGTCCCAATGGAGCACCAGTCCGGGGGTGTTCTCGTAGCTCGGGAAGATCGCTTCGGCGGCCACCCACACGTCGTCCGGGCCTCCGGCCGCCACGGACCAGCCCTCATACGCCGCATCCCCCGGTGGAGGCATGTCCACGATGGTCCATTGACTCCCGTCCCAGTGAAGAACGACCGGGGGCTCAGGCCGCTCAGTCCCCTGGCCCTGGAAGAAGTAGCCGCCCACGGCCCAGGCGTCGTCCGGGGCCAGCGCCGCCACGGCATTCAGGCCGATGGACAGCGGCCCCCCCGGCGGCTGGTGAAGGGAGGCGGGAGTGGCGACCTCGGTCCAGCGGGTTCCGTCGAAGTGCTCGATGAAGGGCGCCGTGGCGAACGCGTTCCCGCCCACCGCCCACACGTCGTCGGGGCCGGACGCCGAGATCGCGAGGGTGTTGCCGTCCAGGATCGGATCACCCACTTGGGACCAGGCCGTCCCGTCCCAGTGCCACGGACCGGTTTCCGTCGCCGCCCACACGTCATCCGGGGCGATTGCATCGATCGAATTCACCCCGGAGACGTCCTCCCGAGGTGGGAGCAGGGTCATCGACGAGCCGTCCCAATACAACAACAGGCTTCGGGTGTGCTCCGGCTTGCCGAAGTCGGCATTGAACCGGCCCCCGCCCACCCACACGTCATCCGGCGACGTACCGGTCACCCCGAGGAGGCCGTCGCGCCCAAAGGGGAGCTTCGGAAGCGTCACCGGCGTGAACGCGCACGCGGACGCGGGCGGGCGCTCGGTGGGGCTCGGACTGTGGGGACCGATCGGGATGGGGAGCGGCCGATCCGCCACCGCTCGAGTGAGCGCCACGCCGCCCACGGTGGCGGCGGACAGGACGAGGACGGCTCCGAGCGCCGTGGCCGCCACCCGGCGGCGGGCCCGGTGGAGCATCGTGGGTGGCGGTTCGAATGCCCGGGGCGCGCGAACCGAGAGACGCTCCAGCGCTTGGCGGAGCCGGCGCTCGTCCTCGCCGGGCATCCGATCCGTCATTGCTCCACCCCCTGTCGCAGGGTCTCCATGGCGCGTGACACGAGCGACCGGACGGTGCCCGGCGCGCAGCCGAGGATGCGGGCAGTCTGGGAATCCGAGAGGTCCTCGTAGAACCGGAGCACGACCGCGGCCCGCTGTCGCTCGGTGAGACGGAGCAGTTGCATCCGCAGCACCTCGGTCTCGGCGTAGTCCCGCTCCACGGGCTCGGGGGGACGCAGACCGGCCTGACGAGCCAGCGAGTCGCGCTCGCGACGCCTCCGACGGAACTGCATCCGGGCCAGGTTGACGACGGTCGTGCGCAGGTAGGCGGGGAACGCGTTCCGATCCCGCAGGTGCGCAAGCCGGCCTGCCAGCCTGACGAACGCGTCCTGCACCAGGTCCTGGGCAAGGGCGCGATCGCCCGTCAGCAGGTAGGCGAGCCGGAGCGCGCCGTCGGCGTGGAGACGGTACAGCTCCGCGAGGCGCCCGCCCCGAGCCGTTGGATCCCGCTCACGAACCGCCGCAGAGGGTCCGACGTCGTCCGTCTGACCTCCCATACCCATGAGATGCCGGAGCACCCCCGAACCGCTGCATCCAGTCTGAACCCCCGACGGCCCGGGTATGGTGGCCGAGCCCGGGTGGCACGACGAGGCCGTCTGCGAGATCCTCGACCGTGAGGAAACCCGCTCCGGGTCCGGTGAGGACATGACCGTGCGCCGCATCGTGGACTTGAGCCATGTCGTCGAGGACGGCATGACGACGTATCCCGGTCTCCCGGGGCCGGAGATCGGCGATCACCTGACCCGGGAGGCGTCCCGGGAGCGTTACGCGCCCGGGACCGAGTTCCACATCGGGCGCATCACGATGGTCGCCAATACGGGGACCTACCTCGACACCCCGTTTCACCGGTACCCGGACGGCACCGACCTGGCCACGACGCCACTCGAGCGGATGGTCGAGCTCGACGCGGTCGTCGTCGATGCCACCGGCCAGCCGACCATCGAGGTCGAGCTGCTCCGGGGCCGGCGCGTCGGAGGGCGCGCCGTACTTCTTCGTACGGGCTGGTCGCGGAACTGGGGAACGGAGGCGTACTTCAGCGGCCACCCGTTCCTGACGGCCACCGGTGCCGAGTGGCTCGTCGAGCAGCACGCGGCCCTGGTGGGCATCGACTCGTTGAACATCGACGGCACCGCGACGGGAGAGCGCCCGGCGCACACCGCGCTGCTCGCGGCCGGCATCCCGATCGTCGAGCACCTCTGCAATCTGGACCAGCTCCCCGCGCAGGGCTTCCGGTTCACCGCGGCCCCGCCCGCGGTCGCGGGCCTCGGTACGTTCCCGGTGCGCGCGTTCGCCGTCCTCGACGGCGAATAGCGGCCGCAGGGCCCTGGGCGCCGACTACATGTTCTGGCCGACGATGACGAGCGCCGCGCCGATCGCCACCAGGACGCTTCCCATGACGAGCCTGCTCGTCACGCGCTCCACGTGCCTGCCGAGCAGCGGCGGGGCCAGCAGGATCGTCCACAATCCGGTCGTCTGCAGGAGCGGGACCACCACGACGACCGGTGCCAGGTCGATCGCGTAGGTCCTGGCCACCGCCCCCGCGGCCGCGGCCACCCCGGCCAGGGTCAGGAAGCGGACCGCGGTCCTCGCGTCGGCGTCGCGGTGCTCGCCCCGGAGGATGACCGGCGACGGGGGACGGAGCACCATCAGCCAGACGAGGAACGGGACGGTCGCCGCGGAGAGTCCCACGGTGACGGCCCACAGGGGGCTCGGCACCAGCGCCAGCCCCTTGCGGAGGAAGATCGGGCTTGCCGCCCAGCAGGCCGCCGTGAGGACGCCGAACACGTAGCCGCTCGCTCTCCGGCGATCGAGGGCGGCCAACCCGGCGCGGGGCGCTTCCTTCGGCGGCACGACTCCGCCCACTAGTGCTCCGTCCCAGGCACTAGCTCACCGCCACGAAGTAGGTCCCCACCACGATCAGGACGACCCCCAGCCCGATGACCGGATTGAGCGACTCCCCCAGCGTGATCACCGCGAGCAGGACGGCGAACAGGGGGGTGAGGCCGGTGATCGCGCTCATCCGGGAGGGGCCGACGAGCCGGATGCTCGCGTTCATGAAGCCCCACCCCGCGAAGAAGTGGAAGAGGCCCGACGCCGCGAAGTAGGTCAGCGCGAGCGCGGACGCGGACAACAGCGGCGACACCCCGTCGATGGCGAGGGCGAACACCGCCACGATCCCGGTGCTCACGACCAGCTGGACCAGCGTTCCCCGGACGACGCCGAGGGGCGACAGTCCCTTGGCCCCGGCGATGTTGCCGAGCGACCAGATGACCGCAGCGACGAGCGCCCAGAGGACGCCGGCCACGGCCTCAGGAACCCGTTCGCGTGGGGGCCGTCCCGTCCGAACCGGCGCGGCCGGTCTCGGCGAATCGCCGCAGGCCCTCCACGCCGGTCCCGGCCAGTCCGAGCCCGGCCAGGGTTCGGCCCTCCGCCCGGAAGTCCCGCCCCAGCATGGCCGAGGTGACCGCGACGAGGCCGTCGATGACCGGCGTGTCGACCCCGACCTCGTCGCCGATCGACGACGCGAGCACCAGGGCGTAGGGCACGTCCTCGGTCAGGTAGCGCGTGCGGAGCGCCTCCGGGCCGGTCGGCGCGGTCCACGTCACCAGCTTGCTGGCCCGGAGCACGTCGTACAGCTCCGGCCCGGCGTCCGGGGCAAACCCCTGGGCGATGAGGTAGTCGCGGTACCGGCGCTCGTCGGACAGGCCCAGCGCCCGGCGAATGCGGAACAGCTCGCCGTCCACGGCCTCGATCACGCGCACGACCGAGGGCGTGGCCCCCTCGCCGTACAGGAGCATCCCCCCCGACCGGCTCTCCAGCGCCGCCGCGTTGCACACCACGGTGGCCACGTGGTCGATGGCGTTGTAGTTGGCGAGCACCGTCTCCCACACGGACTCGGCCGCAGCCATGAAGGGCCACACGTCGGTCACCCGGTCGAGCAGCTCCTTGGTCGCGGTCGACGGCAGGCCTGCCAGGAGGACGCCGCCGGTCTTGCGGTCCACGGTCACCCCTCCGGGGCCGGCGGGACGGGCCAGGTAGGGCAACGTGTTCGTCTCCCCCACGCTTGCCCCCGTTGCTCCCTTCGCGTCGAGGGCCCGCCGGGCGACGAGCGCCCCGCCACCCTCCCCGAGGAACAGGAGCCGATCGCCGTCCCCGAGCAGCGGGGCGACGACCTCCATGAAGGGCTCGTGTCCGAAGCACGGCACGACCACGATCACGAGCTCGGCGTCCTGCACCGCTTCGGCCACGCCGCCCGCGACGCGAGCCGGCTCGATCTTCGTCCCGTACAGGCCGGCCACGACCCGGACTCCGCCCTGGTCGCGGACCGGGAGGAGGTTGGCGGCGAACGCGGGGAGGTCGGCCAGGACGGGGTCGCGGCCGGCCCTCGACAGGTCGGCGGCGACCGCCAGGGCCCCGCCGCCCGAGCCCAGCACGGCCACCGTCATCGCGGTACCCAAACCCGGAACCGAGAGCGGCGGACGTGCCCGCTCATGCCGGGCCGGAGGGGGTGGCGACCTGGGCTCCCGCCTGGGCCTTGAGCTGGGCCTTGCTGATCTTGCCCGTCGGCGTCATCGGCATGGCGTCGACCGCCTCGACCGAGAGTCCCGGCAGGTCCCGGCCCAGCTCGGCCTCCGCGAACTTGACGACCTCGGCGGAGCCCACCGGGCCCTCGCGCAGGGTGACGTAGACCACCGGCCGGTCCCCCAGCTCGGGATCGGGGAGCCCGATGAGCGCCGCCTCCCGCACGCCGGAGTGGCGCATGACGGCCTCCTCGACGTCCCGGGGATACCAGTACTCGCCGGACACCCGGAGGCGCTCGGCCAGGCGGCCCCGAACGAACACGAACTGCTCGGCGTCCACGTACCCGACGTCGCCCGTGTGGAGCCACCCGCCCCGGAGCGTCTCGGCGGTCTTCTCCGAGCGCTCCCAGTAGCCCACCATGTACCCGCCCCGGACGCAGATCTCCCCGACGGTCCCCACCGGAACCTCCCGGCCGTCGTCGTCCAGGATGCGGACCTCCTTGTCGGGCAGCGGCTGCCCGCAGGCCGGGGCCTTCTCCTCGACGACCGGGTCGGGAGAGCCCAGACCGACGAACCCGCCCAGCTCGCTCATGCCGAAGCTCTCCGCCAGCGGCACCCCGAGCTCGTCCCGCCATGCCAGCTTCAGCTCCACTGGGACGGGGGCCCCGCCGGACAGCCCGATCCGGAGGTTCCCGGGCGGACGTCCTCGCTGCCGCGACACGTCGAGCGTGTCCCGCAGAAACGTGGGGTTGGCGGCCAGGATGGTGGCCCCCAGTCCCTCCAGGGCGTCCCATCCCCGCTCCGGCTCCCATGTGCTCAGGACGCAGACCTCGGCGCCCCGATGCAGGCCCGGGAGGAGGTTCGCCACCAGGTGATACGAGCTGGACAGTGCGGTGGGACCCAGGCTGACGTCGGAGGCCTGAATGCGGAGGCGCTCGGCGATGCACCGGGTGGCCCGCATGGTCGGCTCGTGCGCCAGGCACGCCCCTTTCGGGTCGCCGGTGGTCCCCGAGGTGTAGGAGAGATGGGCGACGTCCGTCTCCTCGGTCCGGTCCGGAGGGGGCGCCGGCGCGGATTCGAGCAGCTCCGCCCAGGACAGGGCACCCTCCGCGGGCCCGTCCATACACACGTACTGGCGGATGCTCTGCAGCTGGGAACGGTGGTGGTCGATGGCCTCCTGGTGCGTCCCCGTGTAGACGAGCACCTTGGGTGAGCAGTCGTTCACGTAATAGTCGAGCCGGTCCGCGTACTGGACGTTGACCAGCGCCGCGATGGCGCCGAGCCGCCACGCGCCGAACATGGCCAGGAGGTAGTCCATCCCGTTGTGGGCGAACACGCCCACCCGGTCGCCCCGCTCGACGCCCAGCGAGGCCAGCGCTCCGGCCACCCGTTCCATGGCCTCGACCGCCTCCCCGTAGGTCAGGGTCCGGTCGCGGTCGACCCAGTGGAAGGCCGGCCGGTCAGGTGTCCGCCGGGCTCCGTCGTAGAGCAGTTGCTGCATGAGCATGGCGCATGCCTTTCTCGAGATTCACCTCTCCATTGGGGCCGTCGGGCCCGGAGAGGACGGGGTGCGGCCGGCGGGAGATCCGGACGACCTCGAGGCGGATGCTCTCCGGAACGAAGTACAGGAGGTTCCAGGCGAGGACGATGCCGCCGTCCCCCAGGAACAGCTCGTCCAAGACGAGGACCGGGTCGCCCGGCTCGAGGCGCAGCCGCCCGGCCAGCCCGGGCTCGCAGGCCACCGCCGTGACCTCGGCCCGGGCCAGCCGCACCGGGGGGGAGTGCCGACGGGTCATCAGCTCCGTGATCGAGGTCTCGAACTCGAGCTCGAGGGCGGTGAAGGGGACGACCAGCTCGGGGACCACGCTGACCATCTCCGCGATGGGAACGCCGTCGCGCATCTTGGTCCGCGTGATGACGGAGACGGCGCTCCCGGCCTCGACCTCGAGGCGCCGGGCCTGCTCCTCGTCGGCCCGGGCGGGATGGATCTCGAGGTCGCTCGTGTCGCAGCGCCATCCCTGCCGGGCGGCGAGGGACTCGAGCGACTCCAGGGTCTCGAGTCCCACCGCCGCCGGCGACTCCGAGCCGATCAGGACCGTCCCGATCCCGCGCCGGCGTTCGACCACCCGCGCCAGCTCGAGATGGCCCATGGCCTCCCGGATCGTGGACCGCCCGACCCCGAACAGCGTCGCCAGCTCGACCTCGCTGGGTAACCGCTCGCCGGGGCCGAGGGACCGGTCGGCCACCAGGTGCTGGATGGCGTCCACCGCCTGGAGGTACAGGGGCCGCCGGTCCCTGGCCAAGGCGTGCCCCCGCCGTGTGGCCTCCGCTCCGTGGGCCATCAGGGGCGCACCGTCACCGCCGACCGCACTCGAGTGTCACGACGGCAGCCCGATGTTCGGGTCGATGAACTCGTTGGTCGCGATGTCCTGCGGGGTCAGGCTGTCCGGGATGTCCTGCCCGTTGGCCTTCTCGATGGACGCGAACTTGTCGAAGAACGTGGTCAGCCGGTCGAAGTCGTAGTTCCCGATCGTGCTGTCCGACCCGTTCCCCACCAGCCCCTGGTCCCGCATGATCTTGTCCGCGGCATCGTCGAGACCCGTGGACAGCTTCCAGAACTGGTTCATCTTCGTGACGTAGCTGTTGATCAGGTCGTTGGTGGCGCCGGGGTTCGTGATGTAGTCCACCTCCGACTGCTGGAACATGGGCACCAGCTTGGCCAGGCAGTCGTGGTACTTGGTGACGGTGTCCGGCTTCACGACGATGTTCGACTGGTAGATCGTCCACCCGGCGTCGTACAGCAGCAGGTACTTGACCGGCTTGCTCCAGTCCGTGATGACGTGCTCGTACGAGTAGGGCTCGTTGGTGGCGAACCCCTGCTGGACGATCTTCCCGCCGGAGGAGACCCACCGGGCCGGTGACCCGTCGTAGGACCCGTCGAGCTGGCTCTTGTCCAGCTGGCCGGTCCCCACCAGGTAGTCGATGAACGCGGCGCCCTCGAAGTACACGACCGTGGCCCCCGACTGCTTGACGTCGGAGACCGTCTTGAAGTTGTAGGCGGCCGGGTTGTACATGAGGATCTGCGGGCTCTTCTCGAGGGGCGTCACGACCCCGATCGCGGGGAGCTTCGAGTACGTCTGGATCTGGTTCCCCGTGTCGGCGAACGCCATGAAGATGTCGGGCTTCGAGTACATCTGGGCCGTCGGCTGGGAGAACCCGATGAAGGGACCACCCGCTCGGATCTCGAGGTCCACACCCGTGTTCTTGAGCGGGCCCGAGTAGGTGCCCGCCGAGGCGTCGATGGTGCCACCCGGCCCGATCAGGTTGTAGGAGGCCCCGTGTTCGACCTCGGGGAACCAGTCGGTCTGCAGCACGATCGGGTCGGGGCAGATCCCCTTCAGGCTCTGGTCGTACACCGACGCTGGTGCCGCGGACGTGCTGGCGGCCGGCGCCGAGGTGGCGGGCGCCGAGGTGCCGGGCGGCGGTGTCGTGCTCGTCGGCGTCCCCTTGGAACAGGCCACGGCCACCAGGACCACTGCCCCCAGTAGCGCGGCCAGCCGCCGAGCGGTGGCGATACGTCGCATCTCCTCCCCCTTTCTTCGTGTGATGGTCCGGACGTCCTATCGATCAGGCGCTGTCGTAGATCCGGTGCCCCCCCTTCAGCCGCGGGCCGACTCGTGCCAGGAACGGGTGATGCGGTTGCCCAGGTAACCGAAGCCCCAGAACACGACGATGCCGAGCAGCGAGGAGAAGAAGATGGCCGTGTACAGCTGCTCGGCCGCGAGTTGGGCCCGGTAGTTGTCGATGAGCCGGCCGATGCCGGGGTTGCCCTGGCGGAAGAAGAAGTCGCCGACGATGGCGCCGATCACGGACAGGCCGGCCGAGATGCGGAACCCGGTGAAGATGGCCGGCATGGCGCCTGGCAGCTGCAGCTTCCACAATCGGGTGAGCCGGCCGGATCCGTGCAGCGTGAACAGGTCGTGGAGGGTCGAGTCGGCGGACTTCAGCCCGAACAGCGTGTTCGTGATGATCGGGAAGATCGAGATCATCACGCAGGCCAGCACCCGGCTCTTGAAGCTGTAGTTCAACAGGAAGCCGATCAGCGGGACGAGGGCGATGATCGGGATGGTCTGCACGACCACCGCGTAGGGGTACAGCGACCGCTCGACCCACCGGGCCTGCGACATGAGGATGGCGCCCACCATCCCGATCACGATGGCGATGGCCAGCCCGGTCAGGGCCACCTGTGTGGTCGGCAGGAGCCCGGTGACCAGGATTTCCTTGAGGTGGGGCCAGTTCAGGAATCCCACCTTGACGACCTGCAGGGGTGGCGGCAGCAGGAACCGCTGGGTGGGGTTGAGGACGACGTAGCTCAGGAGGTTCCAGATCCCGAGGAACAGGCAGCCCACGAGCAGCGGCGGCCCGACGACCACCAGGAACCGGCGGAGCCGCCCGCCCTTCCTGGGCGGCGGATGCTCGGCGGCGGTCACCCCGGCGTGCGCCAGGAGGCTCGACTCCCCGGGGGCCTCGAACTTGGTCTTCGGCCCGGTCACGGCTTCATCGCCGCCCTCATGCGTACGCCTCCCGGAGCAGCTTCGACACCCGGCCGGCCACCGCCGCGAACTCCGGGTCGAACCGCAGGTCCGGCGACCGAGGGTAGTCGAACGGGACCGACACCTCCCCGAGGATCCTGCCGGGGCGTCCGGACATGACGATCACCCTGCTGGCGAGGTACACGGCCTCGGGGATCGAGTGGGTGACGAACAGGCCGGCGAACCCCTCGTGGGTGAACAGCCGCAGCAGCTCGTCGTTCAGTCGGGTCCTCGTGATCTCGTCGAGCGCGGCGAACGGCTCGTCGAACAGGAACACCTTGGGGTCCATCGTGAGCGACCGGGCGAGCGACACCCGCATCCGCATCCCGCCCGAGAGCTGCTTCGGGTGGTTCTGCTCGAACCCCTCCAGCCCGACCATGGCGATGGCCTCCGCCGCGCGCCGCCGCCGCTCCTCCTTCTCCAGCCCGTGGAGCTCGCCCAGCAGCTCGACGTTGCCCTGCACCGTCCTCCAGGGCAGGAGGGTCGGGTCCTGGAACACGTACCCGAGCTGCGAGCCCTCCACGACGACCTTGCCCGAGGAGGCTCGCTCGAGGCCCGAGGCGATCCGCAGCAGCGTCGACTTGCCGCACCCCGAGGGACCGACGGTGACCACGAACTCCTTCCAGTCGACCTCGAAGCTCACGTCCTGCACGGCGTGCGTGCCGTTCGGGAACACCATCGAGACGCCGTCGAACGACAGGGCGTGGGTGGTGGTCGGCCCGGCCTGCCTCACCGCCATGTCAGGGCCTCCCGCGGTCCGGCCACGCCGACCGGGCCGGGAACCTGCCGCTCGACGCGGGTGCGCGCGGCCAGGCGGCCGCCCGAGAAGACGAACCGATCCGGCGTGGCGGTGGCGATCGCCTCCCGGACCGAGGACGCCGCGACCGCCAGGAGGTCGGCGGGGAAGCCGGGCGCGACCTCCACGGGAGCAAGCCCCATGACGGCCCGGGCCCCGCCGCTCACCAGCCGGTACGCGTGATCGGGGGCGAGGTGCGCCGCGGACACCAGGAGGCCGGCGGTCTCCAGCGGGTCCCCGCGACCCATCGGGTTGAACGGGTCCTGGACGTTGTCGCCCCCGGCGGCGACGACGACCCCCGCGGCCATCAACGGTACCAGCGCGGTGATGCCCCGCGGCGGCGAGGTGTCCCACCCTCTCCCCTGGAGGTACAGGTTCGTCTGCGGCATGGCCACGACGGAGATCCGGGCCGCGGCCAGCCGTCCCGCCACGTCCGCCTGCGTGGCCGCCGGCTGGATCCCCAGGCTCACGCAGTGGCTGGCGGTGACCGGATGGGGGAAGCCGTGATCGAGCACCCACCGGGCCAGCTCCGGCAGAACGAGCATCGCCTGGTCCAGCGTCTCGTCCATGTGGAGGTCCACCGGCCGTCCGAACTCCGCCGCGGTCTCCATGCAGAACCGCAGCGCAGCTGGCGGGTCCGGGTCCACGTGGGGTGCGCCCCCCACCATGTCGGCCCCGAGCTCGAGGGCGGCCGGCAGCATGGCCCGGTTCTCGGCGCCCTCCGGCCCGGTCACCGGGCGGGACACGAGGGCCACGATCTGCAGCTCGACCAGCCCGGCGAGCTCCTCTCGCAGCGCGAGCAGCGCCTCCAGGCTGCGCAGCCCGATCCCCTCGCCGACGTCCACGTGGGACCTGATGGCCGTCGCCCCGTGGGCCAGGGCCGCCAGCGCGGCGCTCCGGCCCCGCTCCAGGGCGTCCGGCACGTCGATCGAGCGGCGGTGCTCGATCCACGCTTCGATCGCCCCGGGGAGGTCGCCCTCGGGGTTCGGGACCCGGTCCGCCGTGAGGGCCTTGTCCAGGTGGGCGTGGGGTTCCGCCGGAGCGGGGAGGAGCAGGTACCCGGCAAGGTCGTGCACCTCTTCGCCGGGCGCAGGCTCGAGGCTCCCGGCCGGACCGACGGCTCCGATCAGGTCGTCGTCGATCCGGACGTCGGCTCGGGAGCCGTCGGCCAGCGATGCGGACCGCAGCAGCGTCATGCGGTCAGTCCGCTGCCCCGACGCCGATGGGAGCATCGGCTCGGTCGCTTCGGCGAATTCCGGCGTCTCCCGACCCCGCCCACGCCAGGAAGAACAGGCCGGTCTGCATGCCCCACTACCCCTCGTCCGGTCCAGCCGGAAGGGTATGACGTCTGACAACGCAAACGCAATTCGGTCATCGCGGGCGCGTCGAGGCCGCGGGCTGCGGATGCCGGGGCTCAGCTCGACAGGTCGAGGATCACGCCGAACGTGTCGGGGTCGCCGCGGTCGATCAGCGAGTACGCGGCCGGAGCGTCCTCCAGGGGGAACCGGTGGGTGATCAGGTTCGCGACGGACAGGGAGGGCAGGAGCCGCATCGCGGTGGCGAACCGCCGGGGCCGGTCCCACCGGGGCTGCAGCCCGGACCCCACCTGGACGACCTGCGAGCTGACGATCCGCTGGCGCCGGACGTGGAATGCGTCGCCGGGCGCGATCTCGAGGGACTTGGTCCCGTAGAACGCCACGACGGCGATGGTTCCCTCCTGGCCGGTGGCGAGGATGGCGGCCTGGAGCCCCGCCGCCGTGCCGCTCGCCTCGATGGAGATGTCGGCCCCCCGGCCCTCGGAGAGCTGCGCGAGGAGGTCCGGCGCCTCCCCCGGATCGGCCGCATAGGCGAGCCCCTGGGCGGTGGCCCGGGCCCGCCGCTGGGGGACTGGATCGATGCCGACGACCCGGTCCGACGTCCTCGCAGCGAGCAGGGCACAGAACAGCCCGACGATGCCGAGGCCGAAGACGGCGACGACGTCACCGAACCGCACGGGCGCGTCGAACAGGCAGTTCATCGAGGTGTCCAGAAGGTTGGCGAACGCCGCGGAGTCCTGGTCGACGTCCGCCGGCACCGGCGTGACCAGGCCGCCCCCCTCCGGCATCGTGAACAGGCTCTGGTGTGGATGGCGGGCGAACACGAGCTGCCCGGGCTCGAAGCGTGACTCGGGACCCGCCTCGACCACCCGCCCCACGACCTGGTAGCCGTACTTGATCGGGAAGCCGAACGATCCCTCGACGGTGGGGACCCCCGTCGGCTGGTCGGGACGCATCTGCCCTCGGTACACCAGCATCTCGGTGCCGGGGCTGACCAGCGAGCACCCTCCGGCCACGAGCACCTCGCCCCGGCCCGGCCGCCGGACCTCGTGGGTCCGGACCTCGACCTGGCGGCGGCCCGGAAACCACACGGCCCGCCCGGTGCCGACGATCTCGGACTGCGCCATCGTGCGAGGATACCGAGCCGATGAGCGTCGGTCTGTTCCGGATCGTGTTGCCGGAGGGGTCCGTCCGGCTGGCCAGGGGCGCACCGGAGGCGGGCCCGACCGAGCTGTTGCCCGCCACGCTGTCGATCGACGCCCTGCTCGCGGGCACCGCCGAGTCGTTCCGGGAGGCGGTCCGTTCCTCCCCCGGCGAGGGTCCGGTTCCGGAAGGGGCGGCGATCCGCGCCCCCATCGAGTCCCAGGAGGTATGGGGGGCGGGCGTGACGTACCTGCGTTCCCGCGAGGGACGCGAGGAGGAGTCCGAGCTCGACGCCGGCATCTACGGGCGCGTGTACGCGGCCGGCCGTCCCGAGGTCTTCTTCAAGTCGGCGGGGTGGAGGGTCCGGGGCCCGCGGGAGCCCATCGGGGTCCGGTCCGACTCCGCGTGGAACGCCCCGGAACCCGAGCTCGCGCTGGTCCTGACC
This sequence comes from Actinomycetota bacterium, assembly GCA_045805265.1. Taxonomy (GTDB): domain Bacteria; phylum Actinomycetota; class UBA4738; order UBA4738; family JACQTL01; genus JBJMLO01. Next base: position 72,014 of record JBJMLO010000004.1, on the reverse strand, counting down.
GCGGGCATGGAGGTGGCCGGCTACGCCATCGGCAACGACGTCTCCTCCCGGGAGATCGAGGGGGAGAACCCGCTGTACCTGCCCCAGGCCAAGATCTACGACGGGTCGTGCGCCCTCGGGCCGGCGGTCGTCGTGGATCCCGACGACGGGCCTCCCTTCGACATCCGGCTCGCGGTGGTACGCGACGGCTCGGAGGCCTACGCCGGCGCCACGACGACCGGGCGCATGAAGCGGTCGTTCGACGAGCTCGCGTCCTGCCTCGGATCGGCGCTGGAATTCCCGGTCGGGGCGGTGCTCCTGACGGGAACGGGCATCGTCCCCGATCGCGATTTCACCCTCCGGCCGGCCGACGTGGTGCGGATCGAGATCGACGGGCTGGGGACGCTCGAGAACGCGGTGGTGGCGGCCGGGCGGGCCGCGCCCGCCGCCGGCTGAACGATGGATGCGATCGTCTGGGTCGGAGTTCGCACCGAGCAGTTCGACCCGATGGTGTCGTTCGTCGAGGAGGCGCTGGGCCTCCCCGCGATCGACCGCGGCCCCGACTCGAGCGTCCACGGGTTCCCCGGAGGCGAGGTGCTCGAGGTGCTCGGGCCGTCCGACCGCGAGCACGAACACTTCACGACCGGCCCGGTCCCCGGGTTCCGGGTCCCTGACCTCCGGGCTTCGGCCGCCGCGATCGAGGAGGCCGGGGGCGAGCTCGTCGGGGCCGGCACCGAGCTGGAGGACGGCCGCGGGTGGCAGCACTTCCGGGCTCCCGACGGGTACCTGTACGAGGTGGTCGCGGGGCCCGTCGCGCCGCGCCCTGCGGCGGATCGGGAGGGCGGCGTGCGCGGCCTGAAGTGGGTGGGCACCGCCACCGACGACTTCGATGCCATGACCCGGTTCCTGGAACAGGTGCTGGGCCGGGGACCGGAGGTGGAGGAGCCCGGCGTGCGGATCTACCGGCTGCCCGACGGCTCGGTGATCGAGGTCTTCGGCCCCGGCCACCGGTACCACGGCTTCTACCGGGCCGAGAGCCGGGGTCCGGTGGTCGCGTTCCTGGTGGACCGCCTGGAGGAGGCCTGGGACCGGCTGGTCGAGGCCGGAGCCGAGCGGGTGGGCGGCGTCGACGGCACCGGGGAGTGGGAGTGGTCGCACGTCCGGCTCCCCGACGGGAACCTGTACGAGGTCCTGGCCGCCCGTCAGACCTGACCGAAGGAGGCGGAACGTGACCGAGTTGCTGGATCGGACCGACGTCGACGACTTCCTGCGAGGGGCGAACTTCCTGTCGTGCTGCGGGGGCGGCGACCCCGCGGTCCAGCGCGAGCTGCTCTACGACGACCTCGACCGGGGACTCACAGTCGGATGGGTGGACTTGGATCCGGACCCCGCCGTCCTGTCGTGCACGGCGTGCTTCTCCGGGTCCATCGCGCCGGACGCATTCGTGGAGCCGCCGGAGATGGCCGTGCTGGCACCCGGAACGGAGCGCATCCGCCGGCCCCTCGCCGACGCCGTGGTGGAGCTGGAACAGTACCTGGGGCGGGACATCGGCCTGCTGGTGTCCACCGAGATCGGCGGCATCAACACGGGGGCTATCCTCGACGCGGCGGCGAACCTCGGGAAGCCGCTCGCCGACGGCGACTACGCGGGCCGGGCCATCCCCGAGCTGAACGCCACCACGCCCCAGATCTTCGGTGCGCCCTTCGTCCCGTGGGCCTTTGCCGACCAGTACGGCAACCGCGCCGTCATCAGGGAGGCGGCGACGAACGCGTTCGCCGAGCGGCTCGGGAAGTTCCTGGCCCAGGCCGTGTTCGGCCTGATCGGGACGGCCCTCGTGCCAGTCTCGGCGGCCGAGGCCGGGAGGATGCTCGTCCCGGGGACGCTGACGGAGTGCCTTGAGCTGGGCCGGGCCATCCGAGTGGCCCGGGAGGAGGGCCGGGATCCCGTGCGGGCCGCCGCCGACGCGCTGGGCGGCTGGGTGCTGTTCCGGGGAACGCTCACCTCGCGGGAGTGGAAGGACCAGGAGGGTTACATGGTGGGGACCCACGAGATCACCGGCGACGGCGAGCACGCGGGCCGCGTCCTGCGGATCTGGTTCAAGAACGAGAACCACATGAGCTGGCTGGACGACCGGCCCTTCGTGTGCAGCCCGGACATCATGGAGGTCTGCGACGCCGAGACCGGCGAGCCCCAGGTGAACACGTACCTCTCGGAGGGTCAGCGCGTCGCCGTCGTTGGCAGGAAGCGACGGGAACAGTTCGACACCGAGACAGGGCTGGCCACCCTCGGGCCCAAGCATTTCGGCTGGGACGTCGAGTTCACCCCGATCGAGGACCTGGTTCGCTCCATGTGATCGGTTCGAGCTCGCCGGCGACTTCCTCGGCGAACCTCCGAATCACGTCGACGAGGTCCTGGCCGGGGAGAGGGATAGGCACGATGGCCACCTGGGCGATCTCGGGGAAGGCATCGAGGAGCGCGATGAGCCTGGGGCGGCAGTCGGCAGGGGTTCCCGCCAGGGCGAGCTGGTGGACCACGTCGTCGGGAACCTCCTCCGACGCCCGGGTCACCGCATCCTGCGCGAGGCTCCAGCCCATGTCCTGCATCGCGACGGCGAAGCGGGGCGGCATGTCGACGCCAAGCTCGCCGAGGATCGACCGGCTCGTGACGAGCGAGGTGGCGACCATCGGCCGGACGGCGTCCATCGCCGCGGCCGGGTCGTCTCCCAGGGCGCAGTAGAGCCAGGCGACCAGGCGGAGATCGCCGGGCGTCCGTCCGGCTCGCTCGGCGCCCACGGACACCTGGCCCAGCGCGTAGCTCCAGCCGTCGGGCGTCGCGAGGTTGCCGACGATGACGCCGTCCGCGAGCTCGCCGGCGAGCTGGAGGATCCGGGGACCGCGGGCGCCGACGTAGATCGGGACGTCGGGCCGGCGTGCCGGGAAGTCGAGGCGCGCGCCCCGGGTTCGCACGACGCGGCCTTCCACGGTGACCTCCGAGCCTGCCAGGAGGGCGCGGGTCACGCCGATTGCCTCGCGGAGGGCCCAGGCCGGGGCCCTGCGCTCGATTCCCAGCATGCCGTGCGCCGTCCCGCCGGCCCCCAGCCCGAGGACCGCGCGACCGTGCGTCACCTCGTCCAGCGTGGCGATCGCGGAGGCGACGAGGGCTGGGTGGCGGCTGTACGGGTTCGTGACTCCGGGGCCCAGCGCGATGCGTTCCGTCCGGAGTCCGATCGCCGCGAGGACGGAGAACACATCCCGCTGGAGTCGGTCGTCGCTCGCCCACACGAACCCGTACCCCAGCCGTTCGGCCGTCAGCGCGGCCTGCACGAGGTCGTCGATCGGCCGGCTCAGGGGCAGGCCCACTCCGAGGGCCACCGTCACCTGAGGATCAGCCTCCCAGCTCCATCCGGAGGTTCCCGAACTCGTCCACCCACATCCGGTCCCCGGACCCGACGAGGACGGTCGTGTCTTCGGCGTCGATGAGGGCCGGGCCCTCCAGCCGGTGGCCGGGCAGGAGCCGCTCGGCGTCGAACACGGGGGTCGGCTCGAACCCCCCGAGCTCCGGGTCGTACAGGAGCCGCCGTCCCTTCTGCGCCGCGGCGGGGTCCTCGTCGCCGAGGGCGAGCGGTTCGGGGATGGAGAACGGGAGCCGGGCCGACCCCTCGACCGCGAACGTCTCGGCCCACACCCCCGCCTTCCGGTAGGCGGTTCCTCGACCGAACTTCGCCTCGTACATCTCGATGAAGCGCTCGATCACGCCCTCGCCCTCGTCGCCCGCCCCCAGGTCGGCGTCGCTCACCGGAACCCGGACCGTGTGCACCTGTCCCTTGAACTGGAGGTCGACGAACCGGCGCAGCACGAGATCCTCGGTGGTGAGCCGCTCCTGTTCGAGCTCCCGGTACAGCGAGCCTTCGAGGTCGGCGAAGCGCCGCCGCCAGGCCGCCAGGTCGAACGGCGCCGGGGTGGGGTCGGAGATCAGGGCGACCCGCTTGAGGTCCGAGACCGCGATCCCGAAGGCCGAGAACACGGCGGCGATCCGGGGGATGCAGACCTCGCGGCACCCCAGCTTCCCGGCGTAGGCGCCGGCGTGCAGGCCGGCGGCGCCCCCGTAGCCGAACACCACGAACCGGGCGGGATCGAGGCCCCGCTCCACCGTGACCCTGCGGATGAGGTCGGCCATCTGGGAGTTCGCGATCTCCACGACCGCCGCGGCCGCCTCCTCCGCGGTCATCCCCAGCGGGTCCGCGACCCGGTCGAACGCAGTCCTCGCTCGCGCGGGATCGAGGCGGATCCGCCCGCCCAGGAAGTAGCCGGGATCGATGCGGCCCAGGACGACGTTCGCGTCGGTGATCGTCGGTTCGGTTCCCCCCGCGCCGTAGCAGGCCGGTCCCGGCCTGGCGCCGGCGCTGCGCGGCCCGACCCGGAGCACCCCGATGTCCGGCTCGATCCAGGCGATGCTCCCGCCGCCCGAGCCGATGGACGGGACGTCGATCACCGGAAGGGCCACGGGGTACTTGCCGAAGACCGGGGACTCGGCGTAGGAGGGCTCGCCGTCCACGATCAGCCCCACGTCGAAGCTGGTGCCGCCGACGTCCGTGGCGATGACCCGCTCGAGACCGAGGCGCGCCGCCAGGGCCCGCGCCCCCAGGACGCCCCCGGCGGGACCCGAGGACAGCAGGCTCACGCCCCTGCGCCGGGCCTCCTCGATGGACGAGACGCCGCCGGCCGAGTGCATCACGGCGATCGCTCCTCGGTGGCCGGCTGCCCGCAGGCGGTCGTCCATCCGCTGCAGGTAGCCGCTCACGCCCGGGGTCAGGTAGGCGTTGAGCACCGTGGTGGCTGTGCGCTCGTACTCCCGGATGATCGGGACGAGGCCGCTCGAGGTCGTCACGAACCACCGCCCCTCCTCCTCGGCTCCCTCCGTCTCGAGCAGCACCGACTCCGCACGCCGTTCGTGCTCGGGGTTGAGGAACGACCACAGGAAGCTCACCGCGACGGACTCGACGCCGTCCTCCCGGAGGCTCCGGACCAGCTCGCGGAGGCGATCGGGGTCGAGCGGCACGACCTCGGTCCCCCCCCGATCGACCCGCTCGTCGATCCCGAAGATCCGCGACCGGGGCACGAGCGGCTCGGCCTTGGAGAGGTTGGCGACGTCGATGATCTCGGACTCGGTGAGGCCAGCCACCTTCTGCGCCGTCCGCCCGATGAGGATGGCGTCCTCGTGCCCCCGGGTCGTGACCAGGGCGGTCCGCGCCCCGGTGCGAGTGATGAGGACGTTGGTGGCGACGGTGGTGCCGTGGGCGAAGACGGCCGTGTCGGCGAGCAGCTCCTGCAGGGTCAGGCCCCGTCGGCGGGCCGCCTCCTCGATCGCGGTGAAGACGCCCTCCTCGTAGTGGGGGGGCGTCGAGGGAGCCTTCGCCCGCGTCGTCTCCCCCCGATCGTCGAGGACGAAGCAGTCGGTGAACGTTCCGCCGCTGTCCACGGCCACGACGTGGCTCATCCGCCGTTCCCCCGGCCGGCCAGCCACGCCGGGGAGAGCTCCGCGTCGGAGAGCAACGGGTCGTCGGGCCGGGCGATCTCCACTTCGAGCCGGGTCCAGCAGGCAGGGCAGAAGAACTCGCGCAGCTCGAACCGGTCCCCGTTCACCCGGTGAGGGTTGACTTCCGGCCCGATCCGTTGCACGGGGAAGCGGGCCCGGGCGGCGAACCGCTTGTACGAGCCGTCCGCCGGCCCGAGCCGGTGCCCGCACCGGCACCGGTGGACGGGCGTCTCGTTCCGGAGGTCGACGAAGACGGCTTCGGAGAGGCGCGCGCCGTCCACGCTCGGGTCCCACGGCGCGGCGTCCGGGTCCGGCCCGCCCGGGGTTCCCTGGCCCTCGGCCGCCGCCCGCCGCTCCTCGCGAAGCTCCTGCCGCCGGGCCCGGGTCGCCTCGTCGTCGGCCTCTGCACCTCGGAGGACCACGCCGTAGGTCCTCGCCGCCCACTCCCGCGACACGAGCAGGTTCTCGACGTCGCGGGCGACCAGACCCAGGTCGCGGTCGAGGGGGTCCCCATACCCCCCGCCACCCATCGAGACCGTTCGGTAGACGTCGCCCCGGCGCTGCCGAGTCACCCCGTAGGCGCCGAACACCTCCAGCTCGCCGTCCAGCTCGTCGAGCGACTGCGGCACCGTTCCGGCAACGAACCGGTCCTGCACGTTCGAGCCACGGAGAATGGCGAACTGGTTCGTCGTGGACGGAGCGCCCCCGCTCATCCCCGGGGACTCGGGCTGCTCGACTCCGAACGTGTGGAGGATCTTCGTCGGGATCTCCTCCACCCCGTGGACCGTGTACATCTGGCTGACGCCGGCTCCGCCACGGTGCGTCCCCGCGCCGGCGGAGTCGGTGGTCTGGCGCCGGTAGAGGTAGAGGATCGGGTACCGGAGCTCGTAGCTCTCGATGTTCGCGATGGTCGCGCGCAGCGAGCTGGTGTGCCCGCCGGTGTCGATCCCGTCGCGGCGGGGCAGCGCGCCGCCGCCCCCGGCCATGCCGTCGAGGAGGGGGCCGCCGAACCGCTTGCCCTCGGCGTCGGTCCCGAACAGCTCCTCGAGCGCCTTCACGCCCTGCCAGCCGGCCATGGCCCGGTGCCGGTGGCGCTCGCTCGCGTCGAGCATCTTCCCGATGGTGATGCTGGCCAGGTTCCGGACCTCCCAGATCGACGTGGTCGTCGACTTGGAGACCCCGGCGGGCCAGGCGGCGTGGACCACCGTCCCCGGACGGGACTTCACCGTGAAGACTCGGGAAACGCCGGCCGGCGACCACGGGATGTCCCAGCACAGGTAGACGAGGACGGCCGCCAGGACGCCGCCGAAGAGCCCCGGCGCCGTGCAGTTGATGACGGCCGGAGCCTGGTCGGCCGTCTCGGAGAAATCGAACGTCAGGTGGTCGTCCTCCTTCGTCATCGTGACGTGGCAGTCGTAGATGCGGTCGCCCGACTCGATGTAGCCGCGGTGGCGCCACACGCCGTCGGGGAGCTCCGACAGGCGGGCCCGCAGCCGGCGCTCGGTGTAGTCGATGACGTCGTCCATCGCCGCGAGGACGGTCTCCGTGCCGAACTCGTCGAACGTCTCCAGCAGGCGGGACCGCACCACCTGGACGGCGGCCATCTTGGCCCGGAGGTCGAGGGCCAGGAGCTCCGGTAGCCGGGAGTTGCGCAGGTAGGTCGCCTCGACGTCCTTCCGGATGCGCCCGCCCTCGAAGATCCTGACCGGGCCGGTGATGGGCTGCTCCCCGAAGATATCGGCCGCGCCGACCTGGACCTGGCCCGCGGTCGGGCCGCCCACGTCGATCACGTGCAGCGACGAGCCCGCCCACGCGACCAGGTCGCCCTCGCGGAAGATCGGCCCGGCCACGTGCACGCAGTTCTGATGGCACACCGACACGTAGGGGTCGTTGCACAGGAACAGGTCGTCGGGCCCGAAGCCGGGGTTGTCCGAGTACTCGGCGATGAGGTGCTGGACGAGCGACGAGAGCGTGGTCGCCTGGGCGCAGATGAACGTGTCGATGTAGACGAGGTCGCCGGACGCGGTCATGAGCCCGGCGTTCATGTCGAAGACCTCGGTGGCCACCGGCGACCCCGACAGCCGGCTGATGGCCAGCGCGCCCTCGTCGTTGATGTACCAGAGGCGGTGCCGGAGGATCTCGAAGGTCGAGGGGTCGAGCCGGAGCCCGGTTCCGGCGCGGACGGCCGTCACGGCTGCCGCTCCGCCAGGACCTCCTCGAGGACGGGCCGCACGACCACCCCTTCCTCAACCGGGACGAACAGCGACGGCAGCTCGTCGAGCATGACCACCGCGCCGAAGTACGTCTCGACCTTCGCCAGGGTGTCCTCGTGGAACTGCAGTCTCGGGCTGCCCACGCAGTCCCGCACGACGATGACGTCGAAGTCCCGGTAGTAGCCGTCCCGGATCGTGGACTCCACGCAGAACTCCGTGTTGCAGCCCGCGATGATCAGCTCCTCGATGCCGAGCATGCGCAGCTTCGCGCTCAGGGTGGTCTCGAAGAACACCGACGCCCGGTGTTTCTCGATGACGTAGTCCTCGGGGCGGATGTCCGGCGCCAGCTCGTCGGCGAACTCGACCTCCCACGTCCCCCGGAGGCACGGCGTCCACTGCTGCTTCGCCTGGTGCGAGGGGATGCGGCGGCGGCGGCGGGTCACGTCCTCGGGGAAGTGGACCTGCCGCGACCAGAACACGGGGATCTCGTGCTCCCGGGCCATCCCCACGAGCCGCTTGATGTACGGAATGGTGGCCCGCTGGTTGGCCGTGCCGATCCCGGCCTTCTCCATCCTGCTCTCCGGATGGCAGAACCCCTTCTGCATGTCGACCACGATCAGCGCCGTGACGCGCGGATCGATGTACGGCTCTGTGGACACGTCAGCTCCTTTCGTTTGGCTTGTCGGACACGAATCCTTCCACGTCGTCCCGAACGCTCGACAGGTGGGCGAGCACCGCGCTGCGGGCGCGGAACCGATTCCCGAGACGGACGGCCTCGTAGATCTCGCGGTGCTCGACCAGGGACCGCTGCGGGCGACCCGGCAGGTCCCAGGTCGCCGCCCGTTCCCGGAGCAGCCGGGCCCCCAGCTCCCCGGCCAGCTCCGCGAGCGCCGGGTTGCCCGCCGCCTCGCACAGTCCCCGGTGGAACGTGACGTCGCTGCGGACGAGGGCGGCCACGTCGTTCGCCTGGGCGGCCTCCTCCATCTGGTCGAGCGCGGCGGCCATCGTCTCCAGTCCTCCGTCCGACGGCCGCCCGGCGGCCAGCTCGGCGGCGAACGACTCCAGCCCCATGCGAACCTCGATGAGGTTCCGGACGGTCTCGGAGTGGCGCCGCGTCCACCCACGCCACTCGTCACGCAGCGCGTTGCGGTCGCTCCGGACGAACGTCCCCGAGCCGTGGCGGATCTCCACGAGCCCGAGCGCGTGGAGGAACTGGACGGCCTCGCGCACGGTCCCCCTGCTGACGCCGAGTCGATCGGCGAGCTCGCGCTCCGCCGGCAATTGGTCACCGGGACCGAGCTCGCCCTCGTCGATCAGCCGACGGAGCTGCCGGAGCACCTGTTCCTTGAGCGGGACGCTCCGCAGCGCCTCCAGCCGAACCGCGGCCCTAGCCATCGGCGCCTACCCCTCCCCCGGGCGGAGCCGCCTGGCGGCATCCTGGACGGCGTCGACGATGTTCTGGTAGCCCGTGCACCGGCACAGGTTCCCGGAGAGCGCCTCGCGGAGCTCGCGTTCGTCCTCGACGTGCTCTCCCCGTTCGATCAGGTACAGCGACGTCAACAGGAATCCCGAGGTGCAGAAGCCGCACTGGAGCGCGTGGTGCTCGCGGAAGGCCTCCTGGAGCGGGTGGAGCCGCTCGCCGTCCGCGAGGGACTCCACCGTCGTGACCTCCGCCTCGTCGGCCTGCACGGCCAGCATCAGGCAGGACCGGATGGGCTCCCCGTCCACCAGCACCGTGCACGCCCCGCACACCCCCTGCTCGCAGCCGAGGTGCGTCCCGTGCAGGCCGAGGTCCTCGCGCAGGAAGTCCGCCAGGAGCCGCCGCGCCTCGACCTCCCGCTCGACCGCCCGGCCGTTCACCGTGACGCGGATGTGCCGGCGCGGGGTCGGCGTCTCATCACCGATCGCCTCTCGTTCTCCCGCGGTCGCAGTGGCGTCGGTCATCGACCGGCTCCTGCATCAGCGCGCCGGGCGGCCAGCGCGAGCGCCCGGCGGGTGAGGACGCCGGCGACCCGACGCCGGTACTCCGCACCCGCGTGGTTGTCGGACGGGGGATCGATCGATCCCGCCACTCGATCGCCGACCGCGCCGAAGAGCGTCTCCCCGGGCGCCTCGCCGCGAACCATCTCGTCGAGCCCCGGCGGCGAGTACGGCGCTCCGCCGACGCCGCACAACGCGAGGCTGGCTGCATCGATGTGTCCTCCGGCGTCGGTTCGGACCAGCGCGGCCACGCCGACCAGGGCGAACGCCCCGTGGACCCGGGCCACCTCGAGGAACGCCCATCCGGTGCCGGCCGGAGGGGCGTCGATCTCGACGGCGGTGAGCAACTCGCCCGGTTCGACCGCCGTGGTCAGGGGTCCCAGGAAGAACGCGGCCGCCGGCACCACCCGATCGTTCCCCGTCGCCCGCCGCACGACCATCCGGGCGCCCAGCGCCACCATCGTGGTTGGCAGCTCGGCCGCTGGATCGGCGTGGGCGAGGCTTCCCCCGATCGTCCCCCGCGTCCGGATGGCCAAATGGCCGGCATGGCTCACAGCCTCACGGACGAGCGGCAGCCGTTCCTGGACGAGCGGGTCCGTCTCGAGCGTTCGCTGGCGAACCATCGACCCGATGCGGACGGTCCCGTTGGCGGCCTCGATCGACCCGAGCCCCTCGACCCGGTTCAGGTCGACCACGTTCGTCGGGCGAGCCAGGCGCATGTTCAGCAGGGGGACCAGGCTCTGCCCCCCGGCCAGGAGACTGGTGTCGTCCGGCGCGCCGGCCAACAGCGCGAGCGTCTGGTCTACCGTGCGGGGAACCGCGTACGCGAACGGCGGCGGCTTCATCGTTCCGCCCCTCGCGCGGCCACGGGCTCGCCCTCGGCCTGCCGCAGGAGGGAGAGGATCCGGTCGGGGGTCACCGGGATGTCGGCGATGCTCACGTCGAACGGGCGCAGGGCGTCCTCGACGGCCGCGACGACCGCGGCCGGCGACCCGATCGCTCCCGCCTCGCCGACCCCCTTCGTCCCTCCGGGGATGTGCGGCGACGGCGTCACCTGGTGATCCAGCCGGAGCCGCGGCACCTCGGCAGCCGTCGGCAGCACGTAGTCCATGAAGCTCCCGAACAGCGGCTGGCCGTCGTCTCCGTAGCGCAGCTCCTCGAACAGGGCCTCCCCGATCCCCTGGGCCACCCCGCCGTGGATCTGGCCCTCGACGATCATCGGGTTCACCACGGTCCCGCAGTCGTGCACGTAGGTGTAGTCGAGGAACGACACCGCCCCCGTCTCCGGGTCGACCTCGACCACCACGACGTTCGTCCCGTACGGCCACGCCATCTGCGGCGGGTCGAACACCTCGATCGCCTCGAGGCCCGGGTCCATCCCCTCGGGCAGCTCGATCGGGCGGAGGTACGCGGCCCGGCCGATGTCGGCCATGGTGACGAACCGTTCCGGCGCACCCTTGACCGAGACGGCCCCCGCGGCGAGCTCGACGTCGGCGGCGTCGACCTCGAGCATGTGCGCGGCGATCGCGACGATCTTGGCGCGGAGGGTCCCGCACGCCTTCATCACCGACGCCCCGCCGACCGCGATCGAGCGGCTGGCACCGGTGCCGTACCCGGTGTACGGCACCAGGTGGGTGTCGCCGGTGACGACGGCGACCCGGTCCGGTTCGATGCCGAGCTGGTCGGCGCACACCTGGGCCAGCGCGTTGGTGATCCCCTGTCCCATGTCGCACAGCCCGGTGTAGACGGTCGCCTGGCCGCCCGGCTCGACCCGGACGTGGCCGATGTCGTAGCCGCCCTGCTCGACTCCGCCGGCGTTGAGGATCCGCGAAGGGCCCAGGGCGGTGTTCTCGACGTAGAACGAGACCCCGACGCCGACGTGGCGTCCCGCCTCCCGGTATTCCGCCTGGCGGGCGCGCCAGCCCTCGTAGTCGGACAGCTCGAGGGCCCGGTCGAGGCAGTTCGCGTAGCGCCCGCTGTCGAAGACGTGGTGCAGCCCCTGGTACGGGAACCGGTCGGGTGGGATGAAGCTCGTCCGCCGAACCTCGGTGGGATCCATCCCGAGCGAGTCGGCCACCTTGTCGACCAGGCGCTCGACCACGAAGTTCGCCTGCGGCTGTCCCCAGCCGCGGTAGGAGCCGAGCGGGGTCTTGTTCGTGACGACGGCCCGCATGCGCACTCGCGCGTTCGGGATCTCGTAGGCGTTCGTCATCATCACGGACGTCAGCCACACGGGCCCCCAGCTCACGGTGTGCAGCGCCGCCCCCATGTCGCCGAGGATGTCGGCCCGCACCCCGGTGATGCGGCCGTCCGAGCGGGCCGCCATCTCGGCCTCGATCACCTGCTCGCGGGCGTGGACGGTCGACAGGAAGGACTCGCTCCGGTCCTCCGCCCACCGCACCGGCCGCCCGGTGTGACGGGCCGCGAGGGCGATCGCCACTTCCTCCGGGTAGAAGTGGAACTTCGCCCCGAAGGCGCCGCCGATCCGGGGAACGAGCACCCGGATCCGGTGCTCGGGGATGCCGAGGACCTTCGCCAGGAAGTCGCGCACGATGTGCAGGGTCTGGGTCGGGGTCCAGACGGTGAGCTCCCCGGCCTGGCCGTCCCACTCGGCGAGGACGCCCCTCCCCTCCAGCGGGCAGCCGAACATCCGCCCGATTCGGAACCGCTCCCTGACCACCACGTCGGCCTGGGCGAAGGCGGCGTCGACGTCGCCCATCTCGGTCTCGAACGTGGCGGCGACGTTGTCGGGCCAGTCGTCGTACAGCCGCGGAGCCCCCTCGGCCACGGCCGCCTCGGTGTCGCCGACCGACGGGAGCATCTCCCAGTCGATGTCGACCTCGTCACGCCCGTCCTCCGCCAGGTACGGCGACTCGGCGACGACCATCGCCACGGGCTCGCCGGCGTACCGCACCCGGTCGCGAGCCAGCGCGAAGTACGGCGTTTCCCGCTGTCCGGGGAACGGGTGCGACGTGGGCTGGGGAGGTAGGTCCGCCGGGAAGTCGGCCGCGGTCAGGACGGCGTGGACCCCGGGAAGCGCGAGGGCGCGCGAAGTGTCGATGGACCCGAACAGGGCGTGCGGGAACGGGCTCCGAACGAAGGCAGCGTGCAGCATCCCCGGCCGCACGAGGTCGGCGATGAACCGCCCCGCTCCCGTCAGCAGCTCGGCGTCCTCCCGTCTCGTGACGGGCCGCCCGACCCAGCCGCCCTCGCCCTCGCCCTCGCCGCTCGTAGTGGTCCGACCTCCGACCTCTGGAGCGCCGGACCCTAGAGGAAGGTCCCCTCCTCGTCAACCGGAGGGGTCGGGCGAGGGTCGGCGTTCGACCGCTGACCCTACGATGCCCGCGACAAACCAATGCACCCTCGTCACTCGAGACTGGAGGTCACGGCATGGGGGCGGCTTCGGAGTTGCGGCAGTACGGCGCCCGGGCTCGATCGACCGACATCTTCGGCCGCGTCCTGTGCAGCGGCAGGGAGAACCACTTCGTGGTGGACGGCCCGGTGTGGAATGGATGTCCCGGCGAGGCGGTCACGCCGGGAGAGCTGTTCCTAGCCGGGGTGGCCGCCTGTGCCGTCGAGCTCCTGCAGGTGATCGCGCGAGAGCGTGATGTCGGGCTCGGTCGCGTCGCGGTCGTCATCGACGGAACCATCGACAGGAACCGCCCCGTCCGGCCGGACCTGTCGCTGTTCAATGCGGTCCGGCTCGGCATCGAGCTGGTGGGCGTGACCGAGCAAGAGGCGGGGCAGCTCGTCAAGTCGTTCAAGGGAAGGTGACCGTTGTACGGAACGGTCGCAGTTGCGACCCCGGAAGTGATCGTGGAATGGAACGCCCGACCGTCCTGATGCCTCGGGATACTGGCCTACTGCCGTGAGCGGAACGCGCGACGCGATCGTCGTCGGAGGGGGGCACAACGGGCTGGTCTGTGGGGCCTACTTGGCCCGAGCCGGCCTGGCGGTGACCGTCCTCGAGGCTCACCGCTCCGTCGGGGGGTGCGCGGCCACGGTCGACGCGCTCGACGGGGCCCGGGTCAATGTGTGCAACTGCGACCACAGCTTCGTGCTCTCCACGGGGATCGTTGAGGAGCTGGACCTCGCCCGGTTCGGGTTGCGCTACCTGCCCGTCGACCCCGTGCAGGTCTCGATGGGCTGGGACGGCTGGACCCCCTGGTTCCAGTTTCGGGACCCCGCGCGGACCATCGAGGGCCTGCGCGTCACCCATCCCGGTGAAGCGGAGAACTACCGGCGCTACCTCCGGGCCGCCATGCCCGTGGCGCGGCTCATCCTCGAGCTGGCCGCGGCCCCTCCGACGCCGGGCGGCATCGCCCGACGGCTGACCGAGCAACGCGGCCGGGGGGTCGGGACGCTGCTCGCGTGGAGCCGGCGTTCCGTGGCCTCGGTGGTCAGCTCGTTCTTCTCCACCGAATCGCTCCGGGCGCCGGTGGTCGCCACGGGACCGGCCGTGTGGGGCCTGCCGCCAGGCGCTCGCCGGACCGGGCTCGGCGCGCTCGGTTACGCGGTGAAGCACCTGACGGGGGTGGCCCGGCCCGAGGGTGGGAGCGGGGAGCTGCCGGCGGCCCTGGCCCGGTGCATCGAGGACTCGGGGGGCGAGGTCCGAACCCGGGCGCCGGTGATCGAAATCCTGGCCGAGGGAAGCCGCGTCCGCGGAGTTCGGCTCGAGGGCGGCGAGACCGTCGACGCGCCCGTGGTCGTCGCCGCGGCGGACCCCCGAACCGCCCTGGTCCGGTGGCTGGCCAGTCCCCCGGCCGCCGCGCAGAGCCTGGTCCGGCGGTGGAGGTCCCGAACGCCTCGGCAGGGATACGAGTCGAAAGTCGACGCGGTCGTCGCCCTCCGCCCACGCCTGCGGGCCCTCGACGACGGGCTGCTGGCCCGCCTGGGTGTTTCCGAGCCCCTGATCCCGACGGTGATCGTCAGCCCGTCCCTCGACGGGATCGCCCGGGCCCACCGGGCGATGGCCCGCGGCGAGGTGGCCGAGCGGCCGATCTGCTACGTGAACGTCCCCTCGGTGCTCGACGGATCCATGCGCGTCGGCGACGAGGACCTGTTCAGCCTGGAGGTCCTGTTCACGCCGTACCGCCTGCGCGTGGGATGGGACCGAACCGACGAGCCCGCCCGGTGGCTCGGCGCCTTCTCCACGCTGTGCGAGCCGGGGTTTCGCGACGGCGTGCGGCGGTGGCGCGCCGTGACACCGCCCGACTACGAGCGGGAGTTCGGGCTGGAACGGGGCCTGGCACCGGCCTTCTCGGGCACGCCGCTCTCCGTCCTCGTCGGCAGGGACCGCGAGCTGACCCGGTACGAGACGCCGGTGCGCGGTCTCTTCCTCACGGGAGCGGGAACCTTCCCGGGGGCGGGCGTGTGGGGAGCCTCCGGCCGGAACGCCGCGGCCGTCATCCTGCGACGACTGGGGGGCTGAGCGGGCCGGCGACGGACGCCGTCGTCACCCGTTCGGCGACTCGACGTACGCGTCGAGGGCCTCCAGGTATCTCGCTCGTTCCTCGTCGGGGAGCCACGCGACGGTGAACGCGTTGCGAGTCAGCCGCACGAGGTCGTCGCGGGTCAATGCCGCCGCCTCCGCGACCGCACGGAGGTTCTCGTTCATGTAGCCCGGGAAGTACGCCGGGTCGTCGGAGTTGATCGTCGCCCGCAGGCCCCGGTCGAGCATGAACTTGACCTCGTCCGCCTTCAGGCCGTCGGACACGAAGCTGTTGGAGATCGGGCAGACGGTCAACCCGAGTCCTCGGTCCCCGATCTCCCTGGCCAGTCCCTCGTCGTCCAGGCAGTTGACGCCATGGTCGATCCGCTCGACCCGGATCTCGTCGAGGCACTGGCGGATGTGCTCCACCGAGTCCTCCTGGTCGACGTCGCAGTGCATCGTGAGGCGGTAGCCCTCAGCCCGGGCCCGGGCGAACACGTCGGCGAACTTCACGGGCGGGTTCCCGCGCTCGTCGGAGTCGAGTCCCACGCCGACGATCCGGTCCCGGTACGGCAGCGATCGCTCGAGCGTCTCCATCGCGGATTCCGCCGACATGTCCCGGAGGAAGCACATGATGAGCTGGGTCCGCAGCCCGAGGGAGGCTTCCGCCTCGTCCCTCGCCCGCTGGAACCCGTCGATCACGGTCGCGAACGGGACACCCCGCGTGGTGTGGGCCTGGGGATCGAAGAAGACCTCCGCGTACACGACGTTCTGCGAACGCGCCTTGCGGAAGTACGCCATGGCCAGGTCGTGGAAGTCCTGTTCGCGCTGCAGCACCGACATCCCCTCGTAGTACACGGCGAGGAATGAGGGCAGGTCGTGGAAGTCGTAGGCGGCCCGCATCTCCTCCACCGATCCGTAGGGGAGGTCCAGCTCGTTCCGGGCAGCGAGCTCGAACTTGAGCTCGGGCTCGAGCGTGCCCTCCAGGTGCAGGTGCAGCTCGGCCTTGGGCAGCCCCTCGATGAACGACGACACCTCACTCATGACCGAACCTCAACCTTCCGCCGTTCGAACGGCGCAGATCCGCTGGAGGGCGGCCGGGCGGGGCTCCTCGCGCACGATGTCCTCGTACGCCACGACCCGGAGCTCGCCTCGCACCGCCTCCAGCAACTCGCCGGGGAGGAGGAGGAAGTCGGGGTTCGTGGGTTGGCCGAAACGCTCGTGCCCCCGGGCGAACGTCTGGTAGATCAGGACGCCGCCGGGGGCGACCGCAGCGACCAGCTCCGGGAACAAGGGCCGGTACATGTAGTTGGTGACCACCACGCCCTCGAACCGGCGGCCGGACAGCGGGAACGGCGAGCCGTCCTCGAGGTCGGCCTGCACGACCTCCAGTCCGGGAACCTCGCCGAGGTCCGCGATCCCCGAGACGTCGACGTCGACCGCGACCACGGGGTGCCCGCGCTCCAGGAAGAAACGCGTGTGCCGGCCCTCCCCGCTCGCCACGTCGAGGACCGTGCCGCCGGGAGGGACCAGGGGAGCGAACCGTGCGACCCACGCCGAGGGCCTTCCAGCGCCGCCATGAGCGAGTTCCTCCCGGGCCGTTCGGTTCCACCTCCCCGTCGCATCACGCCGGGCCGGGACGCGGCGGCAGCCTACCCGACCGGCCCGCCGGCCGGGGATTCCCGGTGGATAGACTGAGCCACACTCTTCGCCGAGTGCACCGATGGGAGGTCATGCGGTGGACGCATCCATGAGGCCCAGGAGCAGGCAGGTCACCGAAGGGACGGACCGGGCGGGGGCGCGGTCGATGCTCCGGGCGGTGGGGTTCTCGGACGAGGACTTCGACCGCCTCCAGGTCGGCGTGGCCTCCTCGTGGAACGAGGTGACGCCCTGCAACCTGCACCTCGACCGGCTGGCCCGGGCGGCGAAGGAAGGGGTCCGCTCCGCCGGTGGCGTCCCGGTGGAGTTCGTCACCATCGCCGTGTCGGACGCCATCTCCATGGGCCACGAGGGCATGAAGGCGTCCCTGGTCAGCCGCGAGGTGATCGCCGACTCGGTCGAGCTGGTCATGCACGCGGAGCGGTTCGACGGCATGGTCACCATCGCCGGATGCGACAAGAGCCTCCCGGGAATGCTCATGGCCGCCGCCCGGCTGAACGTCCCCTCGGTGTTCCTGTACGGGGGCACCATCCTCCCCGGCCACCACCGGGGCAGGGACATCACGATCCAGGACGTGTTCGAGGCCGTGGGATCGGCGGCGGCGGGCCGGATGAGCCTCGAGGAGCTCGGGGAGATCGAGCGGACCGCCTGCCCGGGCCCGGGGTCGTGCGCGGGGATGTACACGGCGAACACCATGGCCGCGGTCGCCGAGGGCCTGGGGATGTCCCTGCCGGGGAGCGCCTCGCCGCCCGCCGTCGACGCGCGGCGCGACATGTTCGCCCGACGCTCGGGCGAGGCCGTCGTCGAGCTGCTGCGGCGGGGGATCCGGCCCCACGACGTCATCACCAGGGACGCCCTCGAGAACGCGGTCACGGTGGCCATGGCCCTCGGCGGGTCCACCAACTGCGTCCTGCACCTGCTCGCGATCGCCCGGGAGGCCGAAATCGAGCTGGACATCGACGACTTCGACCGGATCAGCCGGCGCACGCCCCACATCGGCGACGTCCGCCCGTCCGGCCGGTTCGTCATGAGCGACCTCGACCGCGTGGGCGGAGTCGCCGCCCTGATGCGGGAGCTGCTCGGTGCCGGGCTCCTGAACGGCGACGCGCTCACCGTGAGCGGGAAGACGGTGGCCGAGAACCTCGCGGAGCTCGACCCGCCGGCACCGGACGGCGACGTGATCCGGCCCCTCTCCGCCCCCATCCACCCGCACGGTGGCCTGGCCATCCTCCGGGGGTCGCTCGCCCCCGAGGGAGCCGTCGTGAAGATCGTCGGGATGGAGGGCACGTCGTTCCGGGGGCCGGCCCGCGTGTTCGACTCGCAGGAGGAGGCGTATGACGCGGTCATCGGCGGAAGAATCCACGCGGGCGACGTGATCGTGGTTCGCCACGAGGGGCCGAAGGGCAGCCCCGGCATGCCCGAGATGCTGGGAATCACCGCCGCCGTGATGGGGGCGGGGCTCGGGCGCGACGTCATGCTGATCACCGACGGGCGGTTCTCCGGGGCCACACACGGCTTCTCGATCGGGCACATCGCGCCCGAGGCGGCGGTGGGAGGACCCATCGCGCTCGTGCAGGAGGGCGACATGGTCGTCCTCGACGTGGACGCCCGGCGGCTCGACCTCGACGTGCCGGACGGCGAGCTGGCCCGCCGGCGCGACGGATGGAAGGCGAAGGAACCGCGGTTCACCAAGGGGGCGCTGGCGAAGTATGCGCGGCTGGTGAGCTCGGCGTCGCACGGCGCCGTCTGCGGCTGACCGAACGGACCCAGGGAGGGTGCCATGAGCAGCGAAACCGGTTCCAGGACCATCGAAGGGATCGAGGCGCCCGCTCCCGGGACCTGGGAGATCGATCCCGCCCACACGTCCTTGGCGTTCGTCGCCCGGTACCTGATGGTCACCAAGGTCCGGGGGCACTTCGCGGACTTCTCCGGGAGCATCCACGTCGCCGAGCGCCCGGAGGAGTCGTGGGCGGAGCTCGTCATCCAGGCGGCCAGCATCGACACGGGGAACGAGGACCGCGACAAGCACCTGCGCTCGCCGGACTTCCTCGACGTGGAGCGCTTCCCAGAGCTCCGGTTCCGGAGCACCAAGATCGAGCTCCCCGGCGGGACCAATCTCGTCGTGACCGGCGACCTCACGATCCGCGACGTCACCCGCCCCGTCGCTCTGGAAGCCGAGTTCACCGGGTTGAGCGGGGATCCCTGGGGGAACCGCCGCGCGGGGTTCTCAGCGACGACCGAGATCAACCGTGAGGAGTTCGGTGCGAGCTGGAACCTGGCCCTCGAGGCGGGGGGCTGGCTGGTCTCGAAGACCGTCCAGATCGAGCTCGACGTGCTGGCGACCCTGAACGCCGACCAGGCCTCCTAACCAGGCGTGATAGCAGCGCCGCGCCCCGCCGACGGGGGCTAACGATCGTGGAGTTCGTCCCGCTTCCAGTTCCGGCCGCGGCGGGCCTCCGATCTCGCCATAAGCTGCGAGGCGCGCTGCCGGGCCTCCTCGTAGCGAGCATCTCGGGCCACGAGTTCCTCGAGCTCACGTGCCACCAGCCCGCTCAGGGAAGTTCCACGCCTCGCGGCGAGCATCTTGGCGCGCAGGATCACGTCCTCATCCAATTGCACCGTCAGGTTGCGCCTCGCCATCCCGACCTCCACAGAGTTTGCGTGAAGCACAACCTTTGCATGCGGTTGACCCCTCGCCTGGGCAGGTTCTCAGTTCGACCGGCGGAGCGAGCGCCACATGCGGTAGTTGCTGAAGTAG
This sequence comes from Actinomycetota bacterium, assembly GCA_045805265.1. Taxonomy (GTDB): domain Bacteria; phylum Actinomycetota; class UBA4738; order UBA4738; family JACQTL01; genus JBJMLO01. Next base: position 52,459 of record JBJMLO010000004.1, on the reverse strand, counting down.
AAGACCGTGGCGAGGCCGAAGAATGCGATGAAGGAGACGACAACGGAGACGTTCCCGAGGACTCGAGGGAGCACGAGGACGAGCAGGAGGGCTTCCAGTACCAGGATGAGCAGGAGCCCTTGACGTGTTCCGAGGAAACGGCGGATCACGGTTGGCAGTCTAGTGTCTCCCGCTGTCGAGGAGGTCCGCGAAATCGCGAAGTATCCATACCTGAGTTCGATGTCCAACGCCATCCCTGGGGTCCGAGCCTAGAGGGTATGTCCCGGGCCCCGTTTCCGTCAGCGGCGGCGGGACTCTGCAGCCATCCAGGGGCCGGTCCAGCCTCGGTCGGGCTCGCTGACGAGGGTGCCGGGGGGGACGACCTCGTCGATCGCGTCGAGCGTCGCAACGTGCAGGCGGACGTCCGCGCTGGCGAGCAGATCGCGGAGCTGCTCGGCGGTCCGGGGGCCGATGATCGCTGCGGTCACCGCGGGGTGGGCCAGCGTGAAGGCCATGGCCATCTGCGTGAGCGTCAGCCCGGCGGCGTCGGCGACCCGAACCAGGTCCTCGACCAGGTCGAGCTTCGCCTGGTTCCCCGGGATGCTCCGGTCGAACCGCTCGGCGAAGAACGGCGAGATCGTGTGGAACTTCGCCGCCCGCGACTCCTTCGGGATCTCTTTCCCCGGGCGGTACTTGCCGGTCAGCCATCCGCTCGCCAGCGGGCTCCATACCAGCACTCCCATGCCGTACCGCTCGGCCATGGGGAGGACATCCAGCTCCACGTGCCGGGCGAAGATCGAGTACGGCGGCTGCTCGGTAGCCAGGCGCTCCAGGCCCCGCCGGTCGCTCACCCAGTGGGCCTCCACCAGCTCGTGGGCGGGGTAGGTGGAGGTCCCGATGGAGCGCACCTTCCCCTGCCGGACCAGGTCGGTGAGAACGCCCAGCATCTCCTCGAGGTCGGTCGCGGGGTCCGGCCGGTGGGCCTGGTACAGGTCGATGTGGTCGGTCTGGAGGCGCCGGAGGCTTCCCTCGACGGCCCTGGAGATCCACAGCCTGGTGTTCCCGCGATCGTTGGACCCGGGCCCCATCCTGTTGTGGAACTTCGTGGCGAGCACCACCTCGTCGCGCCGGCCTCGCAGCGCCGTCCCGATGATCTCCTCCGATCGTCCACCGGCGTAGATGTCGGCCGTGTCGATGCAGTTGATCCCGGCGTCCAGGGCCTCGTGGATGATCCGGGCGCAGTCGGACTCGTCGGGGGTGGCCACCGACCCGAACTGCCCGCCGCCCAGGCAGAACGCGCTGACCTCCACGCCGGTCCGGCCGAGCGTCCGGTACTCCATGGAACGACTCGTCAGGCCTACTGCGGGATCGCCTCGAACGCTTGGAAGCCGGCGTCGACCTCGCTCCGCAGCCCGAGCCCGTTGGCGATGCGGTTCACGTAGTTGAGGTGGGCGCACATGTTGTTCGCGTCGAGGATCTCGAGGTCGCCGAGCCCGTTCGCCCGGAGGTCCTGGACGTCGGCCTGGCCCACCGCGCCGGGCTCGAGCGTGAGCCGGTCCGAGTACCGGGCCACCGCCGCCTCCTCGGGCGCGAGCGCGTCGTACCGCCGCTCGTCCATCGCCCGGATCTCCTCCTCGGTGAACCCGACCTCTCGGAGCTTCCCACGGACCTGCGAGGCGCAGTGCGGCGTCGAGTTCAGCATCGACGTGACGTAGCCGATCACCGTGCGTTGGCGCGGCGTGAGCGCCGAGGGGCAGCGCTCGCTGGCCCGGTACAGCCCCAGGCGGGCGTGCACGATCTCCGGGTCGAGGCTCCCGATCATCGTGAACTCGGTGGGCCGGCCGAGGCGAGCGGACTGCCAGTCGTAGGCCTCCTTCAGGCGGCCCGTGGCCTCGCCCACCGGAACTGTCGAGATCCACACCGGCGACATTGGTGCCATGGTCTCCTCCTCGCTATCGGGCTCCCGTTCGGACTTCCTCCACCAGCGCCCGGACCTCGGCGCCGGGCGGGATGGCCGAGGCTCCGCCCCGGCGGGTCACGGTGAGGGACCCGGCGGCCACCCCCAGCCGCGTCGCCGCCACCGGGTCCAGCCCCGCCAGCAGGCCGTGCACGAGCGCGCCGGTCAGGGCGTCGCCGGCTCCCGTCGAGTCGATGCACTCCACGGGCGGGGCCGGGATGCGCTCGACCTCACCCCCGGCCGCGACCACCGCTCCGTCAGCGCCGCATCCGACGACGACCGTGGGAACGCCGCGTGCGGCAAGCGCCTCGGCGGCGGCCACCGGGTGGTCCTCGCCGCTGACCAGCGCGGTCTCCTCGGGCGCCGATACCCGGACGACGTCCAGGAACGGCAGCACCTCCTCGAAGCTCGCGCGGGCCTCCTCGGAACCCCACAGGTTCGCACGGTGGTTCACGTCGTAGACGACCAGGCCGGCGGCGGCGCGAGTCCGGCGAGCCGCCTCCAGCGCCGCCCGCCGGCTGCTGTCCGAGACGGCCTGGGTGATGCCGCTGACCAGGACCGCCTCCGGCGGCTCGGACCACGCCACGTCCGGCGCGTCGAGCGTCGAGGCGACGGATCCCTTGCGAAAATAGACGAACGAGCGCTCCCCGACCGTGTCCAGGGAGATGAGGTACAGGGCGGTGGAGCCGGGACGGCGAACCGTGAGCCCGGCGCTCACGCCGTTCGCGTCCAGCCACTCGAGGAGGCGGCCGGCGAACACGTCGTCGCCCACCACGGTGGCCACCCCCGATGGAGTTCCCAGGTTCGCGGCGGCCAGGGCGGCCTGGAGCCCGTCCCCGCCGAACGTGCACCGGAACCGCTCGGCCCGGGACAGCGGAACGAGGTCCTCGGAGAACAGTTCGACCATGCACTCCCCGACGGCCACGAACCGCGCCATCACATGATCCCGTGGCGCTCGAACGCCTCGGTGACCGTGAGCCCCCGGGCCAGGTCCTCCCGCATGAGCCGCTCCGTCGCCACCTTCGTCTCCGCCTCGGCCAGCACGTCGTCGACCGTATCGGCGGGGACCACGACCACCCCGTCCACGTCGGCGAACACCCAGTCGCCCGGGTGGATCGAGGTGCTGCCGATCGTGATGTCGCAGTCCCAGTCGGCGATGTTCCACCGGCCGATCGACGACGCAGGCGACCGGAGCCGGCACCACACCGGGAACCCCAGGTCCAGGACGAACTCGGTGTCCCGGAGGCCGCCGTCCACCACCGCTCCCACGCATCCCCGTTCCATCACGGTGCGGCTCATGATCTCGCCCCAGTGCGCCGAACCCTCGTGGCCACCGCACGACCACACGGTCACCGACCCCGGCCGGACGCTCTCCAGCATGGCGAGGCGCTTGTCCATGTCGTTGTCGGTGGGGTCATCGGTGGGGACGCCGTAGCCGGGGAACGCCGTCCCCGCCACCTTCATGTCCAGGCGCACCGGGAGGATGCCGGCCGGCAGGATCTGGTCCCGGTGGCCGTGGGCGTCCAGGACGTCGGCCACCGCTCCCGTGTACATCCGCTCGAACCGGGCCTTCAGGTCGTCGGTCACCCCGCCTCCTTGAACCCCGCGGCGGTGAGCAGCTCCGCCGCCTCGCGGACGAACGCTCCCGCCCTCGTGTAGTCGTTCACCGGCAGGAGGAACATGTCGGGCTCGGCCTCCTCCCGGATCCGGACCAGCTCGGCCACCACCCCGTCACGGTCCCCCACCACCGCGTAGCGGCCGACCACCCGATCGGGGATCAGCCCGGCGGCCGCGTCCATCCCCTCACGCAGCATGATCGCCCGGATCCGCTCGGCCGTCTCGTCGTCGATCCCGGCGGCCCGGCGGAACTCCGCCGGCATGTCGGTCCCGATGTAGGTGAAGTGGGGACGCACCGCGTCGATCGTCCCCGGGCTCCACCCGAGGTAGGCCGACCACGCAACCCTGGGAGCGTTCCCCGCCCGTGCCCCCTCCGCCCGGATGGACGCGCACGCCTCCGCGACGGCGTCCAGGGACTTGCCCGACATCAGGATCCACGCGGACCGACGGGCCCCCAGCTGCTCGACCCGGCGGCCCCTGCCGGCCGTGGCGACGGGGAGCGGGCCGGGCGACCAGGGCAGCCGGGCCCCCCGGGCAGCGAACTGCCCGTCGGCGTCGACCTCCTGGCCGGCCAGGAGCCGTTCGACGAGGTCGAGGCACTCCACCAGGGCGGAATACGGCCTCGGCGGGTCGAGGCCCAGCGGAGCGAGCGTCCGGGTTCCTCCGGTTCCCAGGCCCGCCACGATGCGGCCCGGGGCCACCTCGGCGAGGGTGGCGAAGGCCGCCGCCACCGCCACCGGGTGGCGGGTGAACGGATTGGTGATTCCGCTCCCCAGCACGACCCGGGAGGTGGCCTGGGCCAGCACGGTCAGCACCACGAACACGTCGCGCTCGGTTCCCTCGTCGGCCACGAACACGTGGCTGGCCCCCGCCTCCTCGGCCTGGCGGGCCAGGGCGGCCAGCTCGGCGGGTGGGAGCAGCGGCTCGAGCCACAGGCCCCAGGTCGGCTCAGCCATCCGAGTTCCCTCGCAATTGCCCGGCGGCCCGGGCCAGCAGCCGGAGCCCCTCGTCGGGGTCCGGCCCGAAGACGTACCAGGCATTCAACCCGCGCACGCCCGCCCGTTCGAAGTCGTCGAGCCGCGACATGACCGTGTCGGGGTCGCCGGCCGCGGCGAAGATGTCGATCAGATCCTCCGGCAGGTGCTCCGCCACCCAGTCGACCCCGTGCTCGGGCACGGAGGAGCGGACGAACTCCACCTGCTCGGGATCCGCGCCGGACTGCTCGTACACGACCGGCTCGACGCGGTACAGGTAGTAGGCGAGCACCCGGCGGCAGGCGTCCCTCGCCGCCCTCCGATCGGGCCCCACGCTCAACAGGACATTGGCCACCACGTCGAGGCTCGACGGGTCCCGTCCGGCCTTCTCTGCGCCGGCCGCCATCTCCCCGCACGCCCACCTCGCATATCCCGGGCTGGTGATCGCACCGAGGTAGACGCCGTCGGCCCACGCCCCGGTCGCCCGGATCATCAGCCGGTTCACGGCGCCGACGTAGACGGGAACCTGCCGGCGGATCGGTTGGAAGTCGAGCTTGGCATCGTCGCGGACGCGAAAGATCTCCCCGTCCACTCCTTCCTCTCCGGCCAGCACCGCCTTGACGACCCGGATGGCCTCGACCATCGCGGCGAGGGGCCGGCGGGTGCGGTCGTCGTCCTCCCCCAGCGCGCGGAGGGTCCACAGGCCCGCCCCCAGCGCGATGCGCAGGCGCCCCCCGCAGGCCTCGTCCAGGGTGGCCACCTCCATGGCGATCAGCGATGGGTGCCGCCAGAACGGGTTGATGGCCCCCACGCACAGGTCGATGCGGGAGGTCTCCCTGGCCAGCACCGCCGCCACGGTCGTCCCCGACCGCCCGTGCCGGCTCTCGGGGACCCACACCTCCGAGTAGCCCAGCTCCTCGGCCCGCCGGACGAGCGCGACGGTCTCCGAGATGGGGACCTCGTTGGAGAGCGAGACTGCGAGCCGCCTGCTCACACGGGAACCCCGTCGCGAGCACGCGAACGGGCCCGGCTACCGGCCGCGTTCGTCATCGATCCGGCGCAGAAGCGCCGCGGCGGCCCCGGCCGCGTCCCCGACCTCGTCCATCGTCGTCGGGCACAGGGAGCCCCCGAGCCCCACCGAGACCGCGCCGGCCCGGATCCAGTCGAGGGCCGTGTCGGGAGTGAGTCCGCCTGTCGGCATGATCCGGACGTCCGGGAGCGGTCCGCGGAGGTACGTGAGGTAGTCGGGACCCACGGAGGTCGCCGGGAAGAGCTTCACCAGCGGGGCTTCTTCCCGGTGGGCGGTGTACAGCTCGGTCGGGGTGAGGCCCGAGGGGACGTGGGGCACGTCGAGTCCGCGGGCCGCCTCCATCACGGCGCGGTCCAGGACCGGCGAAACCAGGAACCGGGCGCCGGCCTCGACGAACTCGCGGGCCTGGTCGGGGGAGAGCACCGTCCCCGCCCCCAGCAGCACCTGGGAGCCGTCGATCGAGGCGGCCAGCTTGGCGATGACTTCGGCCGGGCCCGGCACGGTGGCGGTGACCTCCACCGCCCGCAGGCCCGCCTCGGCCATGGCCTGGGCCGCGGCCAGGGCCACCTCCTGATCGTGCAGCCGGAGGATCGGGATCAGCCCGGCGTCGAGCAGCCGCTCGGTGTCGTTCACCTCGCCGCCCGCCGACGCTGCCGCCTCCGGCCGAGCGGCCAGACCTCCTCCGAGTCGACGCCGGCCCGCCGGAGGTACGAACGGGCCACGCCCTGGGCCTCCTCAACCAGGGCCTGCTCGTCGACCTTGACCAGCTTCCCGTCCCGAACGACCACCTCGCCGTCGACCACCACGTGCGCCACGTCGTGGCCGTGGGCGCGATGCACCAGCGTCCAGATCGGGTCCAGGACCGGCTGGAGGTGGGCGGCCGCGACGTCCACGCACACCAGGTCGGCCCGACGCCCGACCTCGATCCGCCCGAGCTCCCCGCCCATTCCCAGCCCGACCGCGCCGCGGGCGGTGGCCATCTCGAGCGAGGTCCGGGGCGAGACGACGCCCGGGTTCGAGTTCTCCAGGCCCTGCATGAGGATCTCCTGGCGCAGCTCCGCGAACAGGTCGTCCATCTGGTCGATCCCCATCCCGACGTTGGCCCCGGCGGCGAGGAGCTTGGGAACCGGCGTGACCCCCTTGGCCAGGCGCATGTGGTTCGAGGGGCAGTGGACGACGGTGGCCCCGCTGCGGGCCAGCGTCCGGATCTCGGCGGCCGACAGGAAGACGCAGTGGACCAGCGTCGTGTTCGCGTCGGCGAACCCGATCCGGTGCAGCAGCTCCACCGGCCGGGCCCCGTGCTCCTTCCTGATCGAGTCGATCTCCGACGCGGTCTCGGCCACGTGCGTGTACGTCCGCAGGCCCAGCCGGTCGGCTAGCTTGCGGGCCTCGACGTACTCGGACGGGATGGCCTGCCGGAACGACACGGGGGCGACGAACAGCCGCTCCTTCGGGACCACGCCGTCGGCCAGGTCGCGGATGGCCCGCAGGGCCGTGCGGATCGACTCGCTGATCGGCTTGTACGGGCGGGTCATGATCCCGCGGGCCATGAACCCCCGGATGCCCGTCGACGCGTACCCCTCGACCGAGGCCTCGGCCAGGCCGGGTTGGTGGAACGTGTACAGGTGGTCGACCACCGAGGTCACCCCGGCCTTGAGGCGCGACGCCGTCATCAGCGCCGCGCCCACGCGGTACTCGTCGGGCCCGGCGGACTGGCCGAGCTCCCAGAACCGCCGCAGCATCGCGTCGAGCTTCAGCCCCTCGCCGAGGCGGATCCCCGGGGTGAGGTCGCGGAGGTGGTCGTGGAGGTCGATCATCCCCGGCATCACGAGCATCGACGAGGCGTCGATGGTCCGGCGGGCCCGCTGCCTCGGCCCCCCGACGGCGACGATCCTCCCTCCGTCGACGTAGACGTCCTCGCGGAGGACGCGGTGCTCGGGGTCGACGGTGACCAGGGTGCCGCCGGAGATCGCGAGGTCTACCACCAGCCCTCCACGGCGGCTCGCCGCAGCCCCTCGACCCCGACGCCGGCCAGGTCCCACACCGCCAGGGTCCTTCCCCGGGCCCGCCAGTCCGTTTCCGTCACCGCCGAGGCAATGGCGATGAGGGCGTCGACGACCGGGGTCTCCACCCCGATCTCGCGGCCGATCGACGATGCGAGGACCAGCGCGTACGGCACGTCCTCGGTGATGTAGCGCGACTCCAGCGCCTCGGGCCCGCAGGGGAAGGTCCCGCTGGCCAGCACGCTTGCGTGCAGGGTCTCGTACAGGGTCGGCCGGACCGCGTCGACGAAGCCCTGCTCGGCCAGGAACTCCGGGTACCGACGCCGGTTCGCCAGGCCCAGGCCCTCCCGGAGCGCGAGCAGCTCGCCGTCCACGGCCCCGATGGCCCTGGCCACACCGGGCGTGGCGCCCTCGCCCCACAGCAGCATGTTCCCCGTCCGCCCCTCCACCCGCCCCAGGTTCAGCAGCAGGGTGGCCACGTGGTCGATCGCGTTGAAGTTGAGCAGGACGGTCTCCCACACGTTCTCCGCCGGCGAGGTCCACGGCCAGATCGCGTTGGCCGTGTCGAACACCGACTTCACGCCCGAAGAGGGGAGGGACGCCACCAGGGTCCCCCCGGCCTTGCGCAGGGCCCACAGCGCCCCGGGCGCCCGGACCCGGGCGCCGTACGGGAGCGTGTTGCTCTCCCCGAGGAGGACGTCCGGCCGCCGGCCCTCCTTCCGCAGCGCGGCGACCATGGACAGGGTGCCCCCGCCCTCCCCCATCCACAGCACGGTCTGGCCGTCCTCGACGACCGGGGCCAGGGCCCGGGCGAAGGGCTCGTGGCCGAAGGACGGCACGGAGACGATCACCACCGGCGCTCCGGCGACCGCGGCGGCGGGGTCGTCGGAGGTGCGGGCCACGGGAGCGTGCGTCGAACGGTGCCAGTCGCACCGGATCTCGACGCCGCCCCGTTCGGCCACCGGCTCGAGGTTCGGCGCGAACTCCGGGAAGTCCGCCACCGTCACGTCGACGCCGGCCAGCCCCAGCTCCCCCGCGATCGTCAGCGCCCCCGCCCCCGATCCGAGGACGGTGGCGCGCTCCGGCAGTCCGTCGGTCATCTCGTACCTCCGCTCGCGATTCCGGCCGCGCGGTTCAGTCGACCACGCCGGCGATGGCCTTCCCCACCCGCTCGACCGAGGCGACGATCTCCTCCAGGGACCGCCCCCCGGTCGTGATGATCACCCGTCCCACGCCGGTCTCCACCATCCGTTCGAGCTGCTCGGCCACGTGACCCGCCGGGCCGGCCACCGTGAACGCCCGCACCATGTCGTCCGTCACCAGCCGGGCGGCGTCGGGGTCCCGCTCCCGGACGGCGGCCCGCAGCGGCATGACCTCCGCGGGGTCGAGCCCGAAGGCCGGGATCAGCTCCTCCGCGTAGGCCCCGCCGGCCATGATCGTCACCCGAGGGCGCAGGCGGTCCAGAGTGGCCTCGACGTCGTCGCTCACCTCGACGTCGAACATCAGCGCGAGCTCGCACGTACCGGGGTCGCGGCCCGCCCGCTCGATCCCCCGGCCGATGAGTTCCGTACAGAGGTCGACGTAGCTCCGGGCCAGGCCGTGGGTGATGACCCCGTCGGCGACCTCGCCCGCCAGCTCGAGCATCCGCGGCCCCCTGGCCGCGAGGTACACGGGCACGTCCTCGACCTCCCACAGGAGCTTCGTCCCCGTGGCCGTGAAGTGCCGCCCCTGGAGGCCCGGGTCCTCTCCCCGGATGACCGCCCGAACGATCTGCACCGTCTCGCGGACCAACCCCAGGGGCCGGTCGATCCGGAACCCGAGCTGCGTGGGGAACTCGAACCCTCCGACCCCGATCCCGATCACCGCGCGCCCCCCCGAGAGCTCCTGGATCGTGGCCGTGGAGCTCGCCAGCAGCGTGGGGTGACGCAGGAGCGGGCTGACCACCGCGGTTCCCAGGCGGACCCGGGAGGTCCGCTCGGCCATGAGGGCCTGGGCGGCGAAGGCATCCCGCAGGAAGTAGTGGTCGGGGAGCCACACGTCGGAGAACCCGGCCGCCTCGGCCGCGGCGGCGATCTCGGCGCACTCGGCGATCGGCCGGTCGAGCCAGATCGCGATCCCGGCCTTCATCGTCCACCACTCCCGCGCGGGTTCATCGCCGCATGGCCCCCGCCTCCGGCCCGACCCGGATGGCCTCCTCGAGCATCCGCCCGACCACCTCCCGCCGGTACCAGGCACTACCCCGGACGTCGTCGATGGGCGAGACGCCGGCCGAGAGCGCCTCCACCGCCCCGGCCACCGTCTCGTCGGTGGGGAGCCGGCCCTCCAAAGCCTCTTCCGCCGGCCGACAGCGCATTACGGTGGGCGCCACCGCGCCGACCGCGAGCCGCACCCCAGCGAGCGTCCCGTCCTCCTGCCGCCGCCACCGCCAGGCCAAGCTGGCCAGGGAGATGGCCATCGCCTCGCGGCCGCCGAGCTTGCGGAACCCCTCCTCGCCCTCGGGCAGCGGCACCCGGATCGTGGCGATCCACTCCTCCGGCCCGAGGATCGTGCGCCCCGGGCCCATGGCGAGATCGGCGACGGCCAGCTCCCTGGTGCCCTCGGGGCCATCGATCGTCACCACCGCGTCGGCCGCCACCAGCGGAGGAACCATGTCCGCGGCCGGTGAGGCGTTCTGGAGGTTGCCCCCGAACGTCGCCCGGTTCCGGATCTGGAGGGACCCGAACAGGACGGCCGACTGGGCGATGGCCGGCAGGCGCCCCTCCAGGGCCCCGACGACCTTCGAGATGGGGGCCAGGGCCGAGACCTCGACCGCGCCGTCGGTCTGGACCATCACCGGAGGCGGATCGGCGAGGTTCGACACGTCGACCAGGCGGGTGACGGCCAGCCCCGCCCGGGTCCGGACCAGGATGTCGGTCCCCCCGGCGATGAGGGTGCCCGTCGCCGCGAGCTCCCGGAGCTCCGCGCGGTCGCGCGCCACCACCAGCTCCGTCACCGGCCGACCCACCGCGTCCGCACCGTCTCACCCCAGCACGCCCGCGAGCGCCTTGCCCGCGTCCTCGATGCGCCGGGCCATCCGCTCGGTCGGGTCGCCCCGCATGGTGCAGATCAGATGTCGGACCCCCAGGGATTCCATCTGGGCGGCCCGCTCGGCCAGGTGGGCGGCCGGACCCCCGATCGAGAACGAGTCCACCATCTGATCGGTGACGTACCGCCCGAGGTCCGGCTCGCCCGCCCGGACCGCAGCGCGCAGCCGCATGGCGTCCTCGCGGTCCAGGCCGAAGACCTCGATCAGCTCCTCGGAATACTCGCCGCCGGCCATGATCGTCGACACCGGCCGGAGCCGCTCCACCGCCGCCGCGCGGTCGTCGTCGACCTCGACCTCGGCCATCGGGACCAGCTCGCAGGCGTCCGCCGGGCGACCCGCCGCGGACGCCCCCTCCGCCAGACGTTCCATGCAGAACTCGAGATACCGGCGCGTGATCCCGTGGGTGATCGCGCCGTCGCCGATCTCGCCGGCCAGCTGGAGCATGTTGGGGCCCCGGGCCCCGACGTACACGGGGATGTCGGGGCGGGCCTGCCACCCGAGCTTCGCTCCCGCCGCGGTGAACACGTCGCCCCGCACGTCTGACTCTCCCCGCCACAGCGCCCGGATGACGTCCACGGCCTCCCGGACCACGCGGAGGGGCCGGCGGATCGGGATGCCGAGCTGCGTCGGGAACTCCCAGCCCCCCACGCCGATCCCGAGGATGGCCCGTCCGCCCGACAGCTCGTCGATGGTCGCCACCGAGCTGGCCAGGAGGGCCGGATGGTGCAGCAACGGGCTGGCCACGGCCGTCCCGAACCGGATACGGGAGGTGCGCCGGGCCATGAGGGCGTGGCCGGCGTAGGAGTCCCGCAGGAAATAGTGGTCGGGCAGCCACACCTCGGAGAACCCCACCCCCTCGGCGACCGCCGCCAGCTCGGCACACTCCGGCAGCGGCCGCTCCAGCCAGATGGCGAGCCCCGCCTTCACCCCACGCCTCCCCGTTGCCCGGCCGCGCCGAGCGCCTTGAAGACCGCCGAATATCCGGTGCACCGGCACAGGTTGCCGGCCAGGGCGATCCGCACGCTCTCCTCGCCGGGAGCCGGGTCGCGGGCGAGGAGTGCGGCAGCCGAGACGACCAACCCGGGGGTGCAGAATCCGCACTGGCTGGCGTGGGCGTCCACGAAGGCCTGCTGCACGGGGTGGAGTCCCCGCTCGGCCAGCCCCTCGGCGGTGGTCACCTCCGCGTCCGCCACCTGCCCGCACAGCACCAGGCAGGAGCACACGGGCTCGCCGTCGACGAGGACCGTGCAGGCCCCGCACTCCCCCATGCCGCACCCCTCCTTGGCCCCGGTCAGCTCGAGGTCCTCGCGGAGGTGGTCGAGGAGGCGCTTCGCCGGGTCCGGAGCGGCGACCGGCCGCCCGTTCACCCGCACCGGGACTCGCCCCTCACGACGCCGCCTCGACCGGGCCCTCGCGCAGCAGCCGGTACACCCGCTCGGGGGTGGCAGGGAGGTGGTCCACCACCACGTCCGCGGCGTCCCGGATGCCGTTCACGATGGCCGGGGCCGGCGGGCAGATCACCACCTCGGCGATCCCCTTGGCCCCGAACGGCCCGGTGGGGTCCCCGGACTCCACGAGGATCGTGTCCATCTCGGGAGCGTCGTCCACGGTCGGGATGAGGTAGGTCTCGAGCGACCTCGTCTGGGGCACGCCCCCGTCCATCCGGAAGTCCTCCATGACCGCCCACCCCATGCCCTGGACCACCCCGCCCTCGGTCTGGCCGACGACCCCGGCGGGGTTCACCGCCACGCCGCAGTCGACCGCGCTGGCGACCTGCCGCACGGCGACCTCGCCGGTGAGCTCGTTCACCTCAACCCGGGCCACCATGGCCGCGCTCCCGTACACGAGGTGGGGCGAGAGCTTCTCGACCTTCTCGCGCGTGATGCCCTGGGTGACGTCGGGGAGGACGAACGTCGACTCGACCAGGGCGTGGCCGGCGGCCCCCAACTGCCGTCCCGCCTCCGCCCAGTCGACCGGCTCGGGGAGGCCCAGCTTCCGGATTCGGGCCATGAGCTCCTCGCAGGCGAGCTTCACCGCGCTCCCGCCCATGTACGTGCTCCGCGAGGCCGCGCAGGAACCGGCGTCGGGCACCAGCTCGGTGTCTCCGATGATCACCTGGATCTCACCGTAGGGGCGGCCGAGGACGTCGGCGGCGATCTGGGCGTAGGCGGTGTCGATCGCCTGCCCGGAGTGGTTCGGCCCGGCCCAGATCACGATCGATCCGTCGGTGCCGATGGCCAGCCGCGCGCCCGAGTGGTCGTCCCGCGCGCTGCCCAGGCCCACGCCCTTCATGCACAGGCCCAGGCCGGTCCCCCGCCGCCACGGCCATCGCCCTGACGCCGTCCATCCGTCGCGCTCCCGCCACCAGGGGTGGGCCGCGGCCGCCTCGAGCACGTCGGCCGCCATCAGCCCATCCGGGATGACGTGCTGGTACATCCCGTGCCGGTCGCCGGGTCGCAGGACGTTCCTGCGCCGGATCTCGACCGGGTCGATCCCCAACTGGTCGGCCGCGAGGTCCAGGGACACCTCCAACGGGAACTGGATCTGGGGGGCGCCGTACCCGCGGAAGGCCCCCGCGTTGGAATTGTTCGTGTAGGTCACGCGGCCCCGGAACCTGGCGTTCCGCACGCGGTACGCGCCGGTGGCGAGCTCGGCGGCGATCTTCAGCACGACCATGCCGACCGTCGCGTAGGGCCCGGTGTCGACGAGGGCATCGACGTCGATCGCCTCGATGGTGCCGTCCGCCGCCACCCCCAGCCTGAGGTGGACGACGAAGGGATGCCGCTTGGCCCCCGAGGCCATGACCTCTTCGCGGGACAGGACGATGCGAACGGGACGCCCGGTGGCCTTCGCCAGCAGCGCCAGGTGCACCGCCAGGGGTCCGTCCGACTTCGACCCGAACGCCCCGCCCATCGGGGTGGAGATGATCCGGACGTCGGAGGGCTCCACCTTCATCGCCCGGGAGACCTCCGTCACGTGGACCTCGGGCCACTGGACGCCGACGTAGATCGTGAACCGGCCGTGCTCGTATACGCCCACGCCGCCGCCCGGCTCGAGGCACACGTGCTCCTGGCTCGGGGTGCGGAACACGCGATCGACGACCGCGGCCGAGCCGGCCAGGGCCTCCTCGACGTCGCCGTGCTCGTAGTCCGTCTGCACGAGGAGGTTGCCCGACTCGTGGAGGGCCGGCGCGTCGGGTTCCAGGGCCCGCTCGGGAGAATCCACGACCGGGAGCGGCTCGATGTCGACCTCCACGGCGGCGGCCCCCGCCTCGGCCGCGGCGACCGTCTCCGCGGCCACCAGGGCCAGGGCGTCCCCGACCTGCCGGACCCGGTCCCCGCACAGGATGGGCCAGTCCTGGAGGATGACCCCGCCGAGGTTGTACGGGACGTCCTCCGCGGTGAGGACGCAGACGACACCGTCGACCTTCCGGGCCTTCGAGACGTCGATGCCGCGGATGCGGCCGTGCGGGACGGCCGAGCGGACCACCTTGCCGTGCAGCATGTTCGGGAGGTGGAGGTCGGTGAGGTACTCGAGCTCCCCCGATACCTGCTGTTCGGCCCCCCTGAATGGCAAGGACTGCCCGACCACCCGGGTGGCCGTCGTGGCTGGGCTTTTCACCGTGGCCGGACGATACATCTCAGAGGTCTGACCTTTCAAAGTGGAACCGGCGCGCTCAGCGGATCGCCCTCGGCAGGGGCCTCCGGCGCTCCCAGGCCTCGCCGTCGACCAGGTTCGGCGGGCGGCCGCCTTCGAGCGCGGTCCGAAGGTTCTCCGCGGCCAGCGACGCCATGGCGGTCCTCGCCTCGACCGTCGCGCTCCCAAGGTGCGGGACGACCACCACGTTCTCGAGCTCGCGCAGGCCCGGGTGGACCTCGGGTTCGTGCTCGAACACGTCGAGGGCGGCGGCGGCGATCCGCCGCTCGCGGAGCGCGTCCACGAGCGCCGCCTCGTCGACCACCGGGCCGCGGGAGGCGTTGACCAGGATGGCCGTCGGCTTCATCGCCCGAAGCCGGTCCGCGTCGATCAGGTGCCGGGTCCCGGGGTTGAGGCTGACGTGCAACGACACGAAGTCCGCCTCGCCCAGGAGGTCGTCGAGGTGCTCCCGGTACTCGGCCGAGACTGCTCGCTCCGCCTCTTCCGGAGCCCGCACCCTGCCGTGGTACAGGACCCGCATGTCGAATCCCCGGGCCCGCCGGGCCACCGCTCGGCCGATGCGTCCGAACCCCACGACGCCGACCACCTTCCCGTGCACGTCACGGCCCAGCATGAAGTCGGGCTCCCACACCCACGGCTGCGCGCTCCGGATGAACCGCTCGCCCTCCCCCACCCGCCGAGCGGCCGCCATGAGGACGGCCCAGGTGAGGTCGGCGGTGGTCTCGGTCAGCACGCCGGGGGTGTTCGTGACCATCACCCCGCGTTCCGTGCACACGTCGACGTCGATGTTGTCGTACCCGACGCCGAAGTTGGCGACGACGACGAGCGACTCCGCCGCGTCGAGGAACTCCCCGTCCACCCGCTCGGTCATCCCGACCAGCACCCCGGCCTTGCCGGCGAGCTCGGCCAGGAGGCGAGCGCGGGGAATCGGGCCCGGGCCGGGATGGACCGTGAGGTCGAAGTCGCGGGCCAGCGCATCCAGGGCCGTTCCCGGAAAGCGCCGACACGCCAGGACCGGCAGCCGCGTTCCCCGCGTGCGCGCGGTCGGCTCCTCCACGAACGTGAAGCGTAGCGGAGATCCCGACGCCGGCCGGCGTCCCGATCGGTGCAGGGCCGTTGTCTTGCCCGTTCGACCTCGGAGTGCTATCCCTCCGCTCGGACACGTGAGAGGGGGACGATCATGGCCAAGTTCATGGTCGCGCTGCCCGTGGACGAGGGCGTCGCCGACGAAGGCAGGAAGTTCGCCGGGGAAGTGAACGATCGCTTCGGCGAGTTCCGGCAGTCGCGCCGGCGGCTGGGCGTGACCCGCGAGCGGGGGTGGCTGCACCGAACCGCGCTAGGGGAGTTCTTCGTCCTGCTGCTCGAGGGCGACGATCCGGTGGAGGCGAACCGCGCCTTCGCGGCATCGCGGGACCCGTTCGACGTCTGGTTCAAGGAGCGCGCGGGAGCCATCCTCGGCTTCGATTTCGGCGTGCCCATCCCGGTCCGGCCCGAGCTCATCTACCGGTCCGCCCCGGACCTGTCGCGGGCCAGGGAGGCCATGGGGGTCGTCCTCCCGATCGTGCCGGGAAAGACCGAGGCCCACCGCAGGATCGCCGAAGCGGTGAACGGCCCGCGCAAGGCCGCGTTCGACGCGTTCCACGACCGGGCCAGGGTCACGGAGGACTGGTGGATCCAGGAGACGCCGGCCGGAGACGTGGTGCTCGGCTATCTCGAGAGCGACGACCTGCCCCGAGCCATGGACTATCTCGCCGGGTCGGAGGGCGAGATCGAGACCTGGTTCAAGCAGGCCCTCATGGAGACCGAGGGGATCGACTGGGCCGCTCCCCCTCCCCCGCTCCCCGAGCTGTTGTTCGACTGGCGCCCCTGATCCAACGAGCTCCGGCGCGCCGGGAACTCGAGCCGGGCGTGGACCCCTTCCGCTACAGGCTCACCGCCGGCGAGTAGTCGCTCGATTCGAACTGGTCGGTGAGCGCTCGGCAGGCCTGGAACCGCTCCTGGAACCCGGCGGACTGCTTCCAGGCTTCGCGAGCCTCGGTGCTCTCCCACTGTGACACCGACAGGAAATGCGCGGTGTCGGCTTCGTCCCGGATGAGTTGCGCCGACACGAGGGCGGGGTGCTCGTTCCGCGTGCCCTCGAGGAACTCGGTCCATCGCTGGATGAACTCGTCCTCCTTCCCCTGCTGGAGGTGCCAGTTGCCGGACGCGTAGCTCTCCGTCATGTCGCGCTCCTTTCAGTCATGGGCTGCCGACTCCCGGGAGGCTCCCCGAGGGGCCGCAGGCTCTCACACGCCTTGGGTCAGGACAAGGGTTCGATTCACCGCGACCGCGGTCGGGTCGCGACAAGGCGGATCGGCCGGTGACGCGTCAGAGCGTGAACTGAAGGTTCGCTGCCCCTTCCTGCACTTTCGGCGTTCCGGCAAACAACGCTCGGCTCATCGCAGCGGGGCCAGGGCCCTCCACTCGAAGGCGGACGTCCGGGGGAACTCGTACAGGCTCGCCCCGAAGACGTGCTCCGATCGGGCGCCCCGCACGAAGGCCGTCGTCTCCGCAGGGGACATGTCGTCCGCGATCCCCCCAATGACGTGCACGGGAATGCCCGGCTCCCCGGTTGCCCGTCGGACGATCTCGACGTTGTCCTCGACGTACCGCAGGACCTGAGCGGCTCCGTGCTCGTGGAACGTGAAGTAGCTCATGGGCAGGACCACGTCGTAGAACCGGGGCAGCTGCGAGTACGGGAAGCCCGGCCAGTACGCCGGGACACGGATCAGCCCCCGGGGCGAGGGGATGATCGCTCCCAGGGCGTAGTCCGGGCCCACGGCGGCCCGGATCGCCGCGGAGAGCGTCAGGAAGTTCGCGATGCGCCGGGCCGCCGGGACGACGGCGGCCTCGATGTCGAGAGCGAACCCGTCGTACCCCTCACCGTCCGGCGTCCGGAACCGGAGAACCCGCACGACCTCCGCGAAGTCGTGCTCGACGCTCCGGAAGAGGGGGAGATACCACGCCACCACCCGTTTCCCCGCGGCGTGGGCCGCCCGGATGAACCGGGCCGTCGCGGTCGGGAACGCCACCGCCGGGTGGCGATAGCTGCCGGCCTCCAGGAAGACGGTGCGGACGCCGTTCCTCACCATCTCCGCCACGGATGTCGTGGGATCGCCGAACGCGGCAGGCCCGAACACGTCCGATTGGTCGTACACGTCGATCCAGGTCCCGAGGCCCCGGTACGCGGACAGGTCGGGGCCGGAAGGAGCGCAGGGCGAGGTGTACGAGTCGCCCGGCGCGGGTGACGGGTTCGTGGCTCGGCTGGACGCGACGGTCGGGGCGGGCGACTCAGGGTGCACCTGCGACGCGCCGGTCTGCTGGGGCGTGATCGATGGCTCCGGAGCCCGCCCCGGAACGCCGGACGGGCTCACCGGTGTCGCGGTCCGGTGTGCCCTCGCGTACGGCCCGCAGGCCGGCACGATCAGCACGAGGGCCAGCACGATCAGCCGGAACGGCTTGCCAACTTTCACGCCTGATTCTACGAAGGGACGGATGCCGATCGGCCTGCTCGTGCGCTCCGGGGACGACGGGCAGCTTCCCGGCAGACCGCTCGGCGCCGCGTCGCTACCCGACGGCGGATCCGAACCTGTTGCCGGCCGTCGCCGCTTCACCGGCACCGGCGTTGTCCTCGCTCCATCCCTCGCTGTTCGTCGCAACGACCCCGGAGCCCGATCCGAACGCGACGTCGGCTGCCCCCGCGTCCTGGACGGAACCGATGTCCTCGTCGGGGACCCCGATGGCGAGGTCGGCCTGGGGTCCGTTCCCGAAGTTCGAGGCGTACAGCGCCGCGCCGAAGACGTCCCCGGTCTCGGCCACGCCCACGTTGAGGTCAGGCTGGGTGAATCCCTGCGCCCCCGAGAACGTCAGGCCCGAGGACGAGCCGTACACGATCGAGACCGAGCCGGCGTCGGTCGCGCTCCCGACCGCCTCTGCGGGCACACCGATGGCCAGGTCGTCCTGTGAGCCGCGCCCGAAGTTGGCCGCCACCATGACCGCGCCGAACTGGTCGCCGGCCTCGGTGGTTCCGGTTCCGCTGTCGCCCTGCGAGAACGACTGGATTCCGGTCGTCGACAGCCCGCTCGTGGTCCCGTACAGGACTCGAACGAGGCCCGACTGGAACTGGCTGTTCACGGTCCGGCCGTTCACGCCGATGGCCAGGTCCCCGGTCGTGCCGCGGCCGAAGTCGCCGATCGCCACCGCAGACCCGAAACGGTCGTTGTCGGCGCTCCCGCCGGGGACGTGCAGGGATTCCTCCGTGAACGCCTGGACGCCGGTCGTGGAGAGGCCGTGGAGTCCGCCGTACAGCACGAAGACCTCTCCGGCCGACGGGTGTCCGTTGTGCCGCTTGAACGCGGCCCCGATGGCGAGATCGACCTGGGCGCTCCTCCCGACGTTCCCCGACGCGAGCGCCTGCCCGATGCCGTCGTTGAAGGTGGGCACACCCGGGAACCCGGAGGAGGACTCCGTCCAGACCTGGGAGTGCAGGGCTCTGAGGCCCGAGGCGGACCCGTAGAGCACGAGCACGGCGCCGGCCCCGTTCACGCCGCTCACGTCACGGTCCGGTTCGGCGATCGCGAGGTCGTCCTGCGCCCCGTTCCCGAAATTCGAGGCGGTCAGGGCGAATCCCAGGACGTCGTTCGAGTGGGCGACGCCCGGCAGCCCCGCCGAGTTCCCGTTCCACAGCTGGCTTCCGGCGGTCGAGAGGCCGATCGAGGAGCCGTAGAGCACGGTGACCGTGCCGGCACCGTTGTGCCCGCCGACGGGCTGGAACGGAGCGGCGACCGCCAGGTCGGCGAATCCGTCCCCGTCGAAGTCTCCCGTCGCGAGCCTGGTTCCGAATGCGCCGCCGGCCGGGTCGCCGGGCACGCCGGGATCGGCCTGCGTGAAGCGCTGAGCGTCGGTGCTGGAGAGGCCGGTGGACGAGCCGTACAGGACATGGACGGCACCGGAATTGGCCACACTACCGGCCGTGGCCCCCGGGATGCCGATGGCGAGGTCGGCGAACCCGTCGCCATTGAAGTCCGATTCGATGCGAGGGGTCGTGGTCCGAGCGCTCGGCCGGCCGGCGCCCACGGCAGGCAACGCAGCGATCGCCGTCACCAGCCCCACCATCGCCACCACGAGCCCCGCCGCACGGATCCGCATGTTCACCCTCCCTGTCCCGTCGAAGGCACGAATGCTCCCACGGTCCCGCGAACGGCAACAGCGTTGCACGTGGCGATAGGAGGAGCCGCTCGGCGCGTGTGCGGGAAGCCCGGCCGCGGGCGAGTTGCGTGGCCGCGAGCCACGCGCGCTGAACAATGATTCAATGACGCCCGAGTCCCCTGCGGGAGGAGGCTGATCATGACCGGGACGCCCACGGCGACCACGCTCTACTTCGGCCCCTGGTACCGACGGTCGCCATACTTCGATGCGACGCTCCGCTACGGGTGCACCGCGTTCGACATCTACAACCACACCTACCTGCCGGCGTATTACGACGATCCCGTCACCGAGTACTGGCACCTGCTTCAAAAGGTCACCATCTGGGACGTGGGCGTGGAGCGACAGGTCGAGATCACCGGCCCGGACGCCCTCGACTTCACCAACATGCTGACGTGCCGCGACCTGACGACGTGTGTGGTCGGCCAGTGCAAGTACGCGCCGATCATCGACGAGCGCGGTGGGATCGTGAACGACCCGGTCCTCCTCCGGCTGGCCGCGGATCACTTCTGGCTTTCGATCGCCGACAGCGACGTCCTGCTGTGGGCGAAGGGCGTCGCGCACGGTTCTGACATGGACGTCGAGATCCGGGAGCCCGACGTGTGGCCGATCCAGATCCAGGGCCCGCAGTCGCGCGACGTCATGCAGGCGCTGTTCGGCGATCAGGTCACCGGCCTCCGGTACTACTTCTGCACGGAAACTGAGCTCGACGGGATGCCCGTGGTCGTCAGCCGCACCGGGTGGACCGGCGAGGTCGGGTTCGAGATCTACCTCCGCGACTCGAGCCGCGGGGACGAGTTGTGGGAGCGTGTGATGGACGCCGGACGGCCCCACGAGATCCGGCCGATCGCCCCCTGCGAAGCCCGGCGCATCGAGGCGGGGATCTTCAACTACGGCTCGGACTTCACGCTGGAGAACAACCCGCTGGAGGTCACGGGGATGGAGCACCTGGTGGATCTCGACCAGAAGGCCGACTTCATCGGCAAGGGCGCCCTGCGCCGGATCTCCGACGAGGGGGTGCGGCGGAAGCTCGTCGGCGTGGAGCTGTCGGGCGGGCCGCTCGAATGGGAGCTGACGCATCCCTGGCCGGTCACCGAGGACGGCCGCGCGGTCGGGCGGGTGACCGACGCGATCTTCTCGCCCCGCCTCGAGCGCAACATCGGCTACGCGTGGGTCCCGATCGAGCGCGCGGAACCGGGGGCCGTGCTCCGGGTCGAGACCCCCGATGGCGAGGGCACGGCGACCGTGACGCGGATGCCGTTCATCGATCCCCAGAAGCGAGTTCCCGCCACGGCCCCCGCGTAGGCGCGTCGACGGCTCCGCCCAAGGGCGTTCGAGGTCTCTACGACCCCTTCGTGTACCAGACGTCGCCGCAGCAGTAGAGGGACGAGCCGTCCGCCTCGCCCCAGATCACGTGGGCGACCCCGGTCGAGCTCACGGCCATGCCGAAGTAATCGCCATCGGTGAAGACGTAGCCGTCCGCGGACTTGTACGGCGCGCCCGATCCGAGGTTCGACAGCCGGACCTGGGGGCCCCAGCTCGCTCCGCCGGTCGTGCTGCGGGCATACCAGGTGTTGAACCTCCCGGTGCGGTTGTCCTGCCAGGCGAGCCGCACATCCCCCGCGGTCGGCCCCGCCTCGATGTCCGGGAAGCTGCTGTCGCCTCGGGAGTTCACGAGGACACTCGAGTTCCAGTGCGCGCCGTCGTCCGAGGTCCGGACGTACAGGGACTTCGGCCCGTTCGGTTCGCTCGAGAACGTGTAGGCGAAGACCATGTGCCCGGCGGGGTCGACCGCGATCGAGCTGGTCGCCGCGAAGTAGTCGGCGTAACACCCCGGAACCGGACACGGAGGAGGTGCGGCGGAGACGCCGAACGAGGTGACGGTCGGGTCGCCGCACGACGTCGTGGCGGAGGGGGAACACCGGAGCAACGCGAGCTCGACCGGACCGTCGAAGTCGTGTCCGTGGCCGGACAGGCTGGTCTCGCCGTCAAAGGCGAAATACGCGTCGCCGTTCGGCGCGATCGAGCCGCCCGTCGCATACCACCACAGGTGGTCGTCGTTGACCTTTTGCGGCGGCAGGAAGGAGCGCCCGTGGTCGTGGGAGGCGACGACCATGTTGTCGAACTTGTCGTTGAACGCCACGTAGACGTCCCGGCCGGAGGGCGAGATGACCAGGATCGGCTTGTCCATGTAGGTGAGGCCGCCGTTCATGGTGACCGGTGGGCTCCAGGTGGATCCGCCGTCATGGGACGTGAACAGCTGAACGCCGGGATCGAACTGGTCCAGGAAGGCGACGTAGATCGTCCCGCACGAGCATGCGGGGTTGGTGTCGGTCGCCACACGGATCTGCGGGTCGAACTGCCACCCGACCGTCTTGCAGGCCTCGACGCACACGAAGGTCTCGGGGCCGTACGTCGCGCCGCCGTTCGTCGAGCGCCGGAAGAGGACGCTCGTGCCGGGACAGTTCCCCGTGCAGGCACGAGCGTTGATCCCGGTGATCAGCTGATAGACCCGAGCCGGGTGGTTCGGATCCACGGCGACCGTCGGCTCCCAGTTGCTCTGATGCTTGGGGTTGATGTCGTAGCCGGCGGGACGCTCGTCCGCGAACCGCGCGGCCGCGGCCGCGGGCATGGTGACGAGCGCCGCAAGGGTGAGCGAAAGGGCGACCGCCATGGCGGCGTGGGTTCGAGCGCGCATCCGGGACCTCCTCGTGACCGCTGGGAGCCGTTCCGGCCCGGAGTAGTCGATATCGGGGAACGTGGTGCGGTCAAACCGGAACCGTCACCTGACGCCGATCCCCCTGCACTCCAGTTTGACCGATTCCGGTCGAGGTCAGAACCCCAGACGCAATGCCGCTGGCTCGCGGACGGCCTCGATGTTCGACCCGTCGAGCCCGGCGAGATCAGGCGGCGGCCGCCGAGTCGACCCCGACCGGGGGAGGCAGCTCGGGAGCCGTCTCGGCCTCGAAATCTTCGGGCTGGGTGCGGTCCTCGCCCCGGGGGACCCGCACCAGCGCGAGGATGCCGCCCGCCACGAGCACCACGGCCACGTTGATGCACAGTGCGATGAGCCCGTGGTACGCGCTGAAGTGCAGGCCGAGGAAGTTCCACTCGTAGACCGAGCCGCCGAAGTGGGCCTGCCCCTTCGCCGGGTTCGGCACCGAGTAGGCCATCCATGTCCCGGCGACCAGGCCGGCCAGCCAGCCCAGCAGGAGCGCCCAGGGGTGGAAGACCCGCGTGTACAGACCGAACACGATCGCGGGGAACGTCTGCAGGATGAAGACACCACCGAGCAGCTGGAGGTCGAGCGAGAACTGGGGGTTGAGGAGCAACACGAACGTGACGGCGCCCACCTTCACCAGCAGGGACACGATCTTGGCCACCGCCGCCTCCCGGGCCGGTGTCGCGTCCCGTTCGATGAACTGAACCCAGATGTTCCGGGTGAACAGGTTGGCGGCCGCGATGGACATGATGGCGGCCGGGACCAGCGCACCGATGGCGATGGCGGAGAAGGCCACTCCGACGAACCATTGCGGGAACATCTGCTGGAACAGCGTGGGAACGGCGAGGTTGCTGTTGTCCACCTTCACGCCCGCAGCGATCGCCATGTACCCGAGCAGCGCGATCAGTCCCAGCAGGAACGTGTATGCCGGAAGCAGGGCCGCGTTCCGACGGATCACGTTGCGGTTTTTGCTCGCCAGCACGCCCGTGATCGAGTGGGGGTACATGAAGAGCGCGAAGGCCGAGCCGAGCGCCAGCGTCCAGAACGCGGTCTGTCCGCTGGGCGGTGTGATGAAAGCGCCCCCGGCCTTCTGCACATCCGGCTGCGAGAAATGGGTCCGTGCCACATCGAAGATGTGAGTGAAGCCGCCAAGCCGGATCGGGATGTAGATCACGGCGACGAGGACGACCACATAGATCAACGTGTCTTTGACGAACGAGATCAGCGCGGGCGCGCGCAGGCCCGACGAGTACGTATACGCGGCGAGGATCCCGAACGCCACGATGAGCGGGATGTCCTTCTCCCATCCGGTGCCGGAGAGCCCCATGCTCTGCAAGACCGACTGGATGCCCACCAGCTGCAGCGCGATGTACGGCATCGTGGCCACGATGCCCGTGACCGCGATGGCCAGCGCCAGGCTGGACGATCCGTACCGCGTCTTGATGAAGTCCGCCGGCGTGACTGCGCCGTGGCGGTGGGCCACCGACCACAGCCGGGGCATGATCAGGAAGACCAGTGGATACACCACGATCGTGTAGGGGACCGCGAAGAACCCGATCTGGCCCAGCCCATAGACCAAGCCCGGGACCGCGATGAAGGTGTACGCGGTGTAGAGGTCCCCACCCAGCAGGAACCACGTGACGAAGGTCCCGAACCTGCGACCGCCCAGCCCCCATTCGTCCAGATGCGCGAGCGAGGCCGCCTTCCGCCACCGGGCTGCCGCGAAGCCGAGCACGGCCACGGCCAGGAACAGTGCCGCGAAGATGCCCATTTCGAGCGGAAGCACCTTCGCCAGCATCAGCGAGCACCCGCCTCTCCGCGCCCGCGGATCGACCGCTCTCGCGGTGTGGTCATCCGGTAGACGACCGCGATAAGGACCGCGGCCAGCACGATCCAGGCGAACAGGTACCAGTAGAAGAAGGGGATACCCCAGAGCGCGGGGGACTCACGAGCGTAGATCCCGGGGATCAGGACCGCGACGAACGGGACCACGAGGAGGAGGTACCAGGCCGGATGAGCGTGCCCGCGGCGGCCGCCGCGCCGAGCAGCTTCTCGCCCCCTCAGCGGTCTCGAAGCCGGCTCCTCCGGCAAGCTGACCTCCCTGGCGAAAAGGGGCGCATCACCCGCCGTTCGACGATCCGGCGGGTTCCGTGCGGATAACTCTTTCCCCATGCCAGTCGCGATCACACCCGAAGGGGCCTTGATAGTGCGGGTCCCCGGAAGGGCTTCAGGGGGGACACGTTCCTGGGCAGGCGGAACCCCGCCGCCTGCGCGGTCAGACCCGCGAGGACAGGACCGAGCACGAACCGGAGGTCGCCGCAGAACCGGTACGCGGCCACGGCGATCGCCGACCGTCCTCGGGCGTGACGTCGGCGAGCATGGCCGGCCGGCTGACCCCGGCGACGCCCGACGCCACGCCGCCGAGCCCCAGCAGCACCGCGAACCCGATCCCGCTCGTCGAGAACCCCAGCGCCCCGATCGCGGCGGCCAGCCCGAGGAGCCCGGTGACGAGGAGCCATTTCCCTCTTCATCGGCTGCCGTTCTTGGACGACGCTACACCCCGCCGATTGGGGCATTGACAGCGAGCACCGCTTCTCCTAGAGATTGTCCCTCCAGGGGATCGAAACCTTCGACGTGGGGGAAGCCATGCGGGGATCTGCCGTCCGACCGGCCATGTCGATGCTGCTCACGATCCTGATGGGGGCCGCTTTCCTGGTCACGCTGGCCCCGACCGCCTCCGCCGCCACGTTCACCGTCAACTCCACGATGGACGACACCGACGCCGACGGGTGCGAGCCGTCGCCCGGGGACTGCACGCTGCGGGAGGCCATCGAGGCCGCCAACGCCACCACCGCGAAGGACACCATCGACTTCGACCTCGGCTCCGGCGTGCCCACCATCTTGGTCGGGGCAACCACGGCCTCGGCCCTGCCCGAGATCACGAAGCCCGTCATCATCGACGGGTCGAGTGGCGGGGCCACGCGGGTCGAGCTGGACGGGACGAACGCGGACTCGCTCGCGAGCGGGCTCGCGGTCTCCGGAGGCCATAGCCTCGTCTCGGACATGGTGATCAACGACTTCGGCCAGAGCGGGATCCATGTCTTCGGGCACGGTGGCACGCGCATCATCGGGTGTCGCATCGGGACCGATCCGAGCGGAACGACCGCGGAGCCCAACGAGTTCGGCATCTTTATCAGCGGCTTCGCGCTGGGAGGACCCACGGAAGGCACCGGCGACGACGTGGTGGGCGGGACCACGCAGAGCGAGCGGAACCTCATCTCCGGCAACACGGCCGACGGGATCTCGATCGCCATCAGCAACGGCAACCTCATCCAGGGCAACCGCATCGGCACGAACGCTGCCGGCACGGCCGACCTTCCAAACGGAGGCGACGGGATCCTGCTCCAGGACGGGTCGTCGAACGTGATCGGGGGGACGACGCCGGGAGCACGGAACCTCATCTCGGGCAATACTGAGAACGGGATTGAGATCAGCGACTTCGCCGAGGGCACCAGCACGTCGGGGAACGTCGTGCAGGGCAACCTGATCGGCACCAACGCCTCGGGCATGGGCGTTGTCCCGAACGGGGAGGACGGCGTCCACTTCGACAGCTACCCGGTGAACAACCTCGTCGGCGGCACCACCGCCGCCGCGCGCAACGTCATCTCCGGCAACACGGACGACGGCGTGGGGATGGACCTGAAGCAGTTCGACCACCATCAGGTGATCCAGGGGAATTTCATCGGGACCGACATCACCGGGATGGGAGCGCTGCCCAATACCAACGGCGTGCACATCAACGGCGGCCGAAAGAACCTGATCACCGGCAACGTGATCTCCGGGAACTTCTCCCGGGGAATCACCATCGAGAACACCTTCGGCTCGCCTGAGTCCGCCCGCGGCAACGTGATCCGGGGGAACCTCATCGGCACGAACGCAGCCGGCACCGGCGCGATGGAGAACACCGTCGGCATCGGCATCGACGGCCAGCCGGACACCCTCATCGGGGGCACGGTCCCGGCCGCCCGCAACGTGGTGTCCGGGAACACCATCGGGATCCAGGTGGGCAACGCCACCGGCACCGTGATCCAGGGCAACCTCGTGGGGACCAACGCCGCGGGAGCCTCGGGGATCCCCAACCTCGAGGTCGGGATCTCCCTGACCGGGTCCAGCCAGACCCTCGTCGGCGGCACGGTCGTGGGGGCACGCAACGTCGTGGCGTTCAACGCGGGGCTGGTGTCCGGCACCGACGGCGTCGTCATCGACGGGGGGACGGGGAACTCTCTCCTCGGCAACTCGATCTCCGCGAACGGCGGCCTCGGGATCGATCTCGACGACGACGGCGTGACCCCCAACGACGCCGGCGACGTGGATTTCGGAACCAACGACCTCCAGAACTTTCCGGCCGTCACGTCCGCGAGGTCGAACGGCTCGGTGACGCACGTCAAGGGCGCCGTGTCCGGTCGCCGGTCGACCAAGCTCGTGGTCGAGTTCTTCTCGAACCCGTCCTGCGATCCCTCGAGCCACGGCGAGGGCAGGCGGTTCCTGGGACGGCGGACGCTCCCCACCGGACCCTCGGGAACGGGGGGCTTCGACATCGTCTTCTCCGTCGGCACGACGGTCGGCCACCGGATCACGGCGACCGAGACGAACACGGGCGGAAGCACCTCCGAGTTCTCGCTGTGTCGCAAGGTGACCGCGGGGAGCTGACCGGAGGAGCGTTCCGCGATCGGCAGTAGGTCCGCTCAGGTGCTCCTCGCCTCCCCGGTGTGCGGGGACGCGAGAGCCGCTCACCTGGTAGCGAGGTCGGAGCGAACGTGAGCGAGTGTTCGGCGACCGGCGAGGCCGATGGCGGTTCGCGTAAGCCTTCTTGCGCCCCACGTGGTTCTTGAAGGAACATGACCCATTCGCTTCACCCCGCGACGGCCCAGTCCAGGCAGGACTTGGGCCGATGAACGCCGGCAGGTCGTTCGAGGAGTTCTTCGACGCCGAGCGGGTCCGTGGCTCCGAAGGAGCGGTTCGAGCAGGTCGTCGAGGCGGCCGGGCCCGTTGTGGAGTCCTTCGGGTTCCACGCGGTGTGAGGTCACCGGGATCGACGGAGGCGCGGATGAGGAGTTCCCTCGGCCTGTTCTCGGCCTTCGCCCTGGTGGTCGCGCTGGCAGCGTGCGCACCGACCCTGGAGGAAAGGAAGACGGTAACGCCGGTTGCGCCCTCGGCGGCAAGCGTCGCACCCACGTCGCCGAGTGGGCCGACCGAGGCCTCCCCGACCGACCGGTCGGATGAGTTCCCGATCGCGGCGTTCGCCGACATCGGTGAAGATCCGGTCTCGGACGACCTCGCCGAGGAGTTCCAGGCGGCGCTGAGGGTGATGGCCGGCGGCGGCGGGATGTCAGCCGCGGTGATGTCCCCCGACGGCACGTGGAGTGGCGCTGCGGGGAAAGCTGACGGTGTTCGAAAGGTCACGGTCGACGACCAGTTCGGGATCGCCAGCATCACGAAGTCCATCACCGCGGCCCAGGTGATGCAGATGGTCGAGGCCGGCGAGCTCGGCCTGGACGACCCGGTCGCCGGTTATCTTCCCCCGGACCTGGACGTCGACACGAACGGGGCCACGATCCGCCAGCTGCTGGGTCATCGCAGCGGCATCCCCGACTGGTACGACTCCAAGATGCAAAAGAGCGTGGCAACCGATCGGCGACGCGTCTGGACACCGGCCGAGGTCTTGGATCTGGTCGGCGACGATCGGGTTCCCGCCGGTTCGGCCTTCGAGTACGCGGACACCAACTACAACCTGCTCGGCATGGTGATCGAGCAGGTCCGCGAACGTCCGGTTGCCGAGGTCCTGCGCGACGGCGTCCTCGACGTCGACGGCACAGAGCGGCTGGTCTACCAACCGGACGAGGCGCCGACCGAACCCATGGCCATGCCCTTGGGCGAGTCGACCGCCGCGATCAGGAAGGGCGGCGGCTCACTCCCGTCCATCGCCGATGCGAGCTCCGCCGGTCCCGCCGGCGCCATCGCGTCGGACTCCCCTTCCCTGGCCCGGTGGTGGCGGGCATTCTGCGCCGGCGAGATCGTCTCCCAGGCCTCGCTGACCGAGATGTCGACGATGGTCGACGGGTACGGCCTCGGCCTGCACGACTACGACCTTCCGGGGGCAGTGGGGCACACGGGCGGGAACTTCGGGTACGCGGCGTGGGCCGCGTGCCTGCCCGAGGACGGCTCGGTCCTCGTCGTGCTCACCAATCAGTTCGTGGACGACGTCGGCGGTATGGCTCAACCGCTCGTTGACGCCCTCGTGGCAGCCTCGCTGAGGCGAACATGACCCATTCGCTGCACTCGGCGACCGTACCAGTCCAGGGAGGGCCAGGGCCGACGAGCGCCGGCAGGTCGTTCGAGGAGTTCTTCGACGCCGAGCGCGTCCGCCTGTTCGGCGCGCTCGCGGTGATGAGCGGGAACCGCGCCGAGGCCGAGGAGGTCATGCAGGACGCGTTCCTCAAGCTCTGGGAGCGATGGGAGCGGGTCTCGGCGATGGATTCGCCCGAAGGCTTCCTGTACCGAACCGCGTTCAACACCTACCGGACCCGGCTGCGACGCGCGGCCGTCGCCGTCCGGAAGGCGGTCCACCTGCTGCCCGTGGACGACGCGCTCGGCACGGTGGACTCGCGTGACGAGGCGATGCGTCTGCTCCGTGCGCTGACCCCCCGGGAACGAGAAGCGATCGTGCTGACCGCCTACCTGGGCTATTCGACGGAGGAGGCCGGGAAGCTCCTCGGCATCAAGGCGAGCACGGTGCGCGTCCTCACGACGCGGGCCCGCGCCACCCTCCGAAAGACCGTGGGAGAACCGACGTGATCGACGAACGCGAGATCGTGCGCCGCGCCGTGGAGCAGCTCGCTCCACCCGAACCGTCCTTCGAGCGACTCAGCCGGCGACGAGACCGGAGGCAACGGAACCGGCGGATCGGGAGCGCGGTGGTCGCCCTGGTGGTGGTCGGCGCGACCGTCGCGGGACTGGTCCAGGTCCTCTCCTCCCACACCACCGTTCCCGGCGACCTTCGGACCCCGTTCCTGGGCGCGTGGGAACGCACCGACGCCGACGGGGGCACGCAGACGATGACCGTCCGAGTGGTGGGGAACGTCGCGATCGCGATCACGGTGCGCGACGACGCCGCGGCGGCGTGTGCGGGTGCTCCCTCGACGATCACCGGCACCGGACGGCTCGCTGGGAGCGAGGAGTTCGTCATCCCGTCGCCGGCGTTCACGTGCGACGACGGGAGCGACCCCGGAGTCCAAGAGCCGCCCCTCGAGGAGCAGCTCCGCAATCTCACGTTCGTCCTCGACGTCACGACCAGCAGGCTGACCGACAGCCTCGGGTTGGTCTGGAAGCGGCCACGGGGGAACCCGAGCCCCGATCCTTCCGCGAGCGATCTCGGGATCTTCGCCGGCGTCCGCGGCTGGATCGCCTACGGCGACCCCTATTACGGCGAGCCCCTCTCGAGTCATGAGCCTGGGATCTGGGCCATCGATCCGGCGAACCCCAATGCCGAACCGGTCCTGCTGGATCCGGACGGAGGGGTCCCCCTCGCGTGGTCGAGTGACGGGTCGAAGCTGCTCATCCTCCGAGGTGGTCGCGATGCGCGCCCGGGCTCCCATAGCAATCTGCTCGTCCTGGATGCGAATGGGACGGAGACGCCCCTGGCCGTCCATGTCGGCTACCTGCCGGGCGGCTCGTTCACCCCCGACGGATCGCAGGTCGTCTACCAGTGGGAGGGCGGCATCTACTCGGTGGATGCGGGTGGCGGGTCACGACGGCTCATCTACCAGGGCGACTCCGTGTTCGTGCCCGTCCTTTCCCCCGACGGCGCGCGCCTCGCGTTCTTCGAGGGTCGGGGGGACGCGGAGAACAGACTCTGGGTGATGAACGTCGACGGAACCGACAAGCGCCCGATCCTCGGTTGGAACGAGGCGGGTCGGACACCCTGGTCCCTCCAGTGGTCCCCCGACGGGACGCGGTTGGCGTTCAAGCGGGGAGCGGACCGATCCTTCGGCATCGTCAACGCCGACGGCTCGGGCCTCGCGTTCTTCGGCGTTGGGGTCTCAGACCTGGGGCCGGGTGCAGGCCCGTACTGGTCGCCGGACGGGACGCGCCTCGCGTTCGCGACCGGCTATTGGAAGTCGCCTTCGCTGGCGATCGCCCGTCCGGACGGAACGGACCTCCACGAGCTCAGCGTCGGGCGAGCGGGCCCCTGGAACCCGGTGGATCCGCGCCGAGGGTGACGGCGACGCCCACGCAGACCGATGGGATCGACGACGCCAACCGCCTTCCGCGGGGGCGGAGAGTTCATCGTGTCGCGCCGTCGACAACCGGCGCAGGCTGGGACCTGACTGCCACCGATCCAGCGTTTCCGCTGCTAGCGCGCCGGGAGGGATTCGAACCCCGACCTTCTGATCCGTAGTCAGGAAGGGCTGAGCGCTGTGCTTCGCGCTGTTTCCGCTGGTCACGGGCAAGCGTGAGCGGCTCCGTTACTGCTGTATTCGTGGGTTCTTCTCGGATCCCAGCCCATACGGGAACGTCCCGGCCGGACCTCCGTGGGCTGAGCACTCAGCAGCTCAAGAGCACATCGCCCGGATCGGCCTGACATATATCCGCGCCGCGACCGCCGTCCAGCGTGGCGTTGCCGTCCACACCGTCCACCGCGTTGAGGTTGTCCCGGCCGTATCCCCCCTTGAGGAGGTCATTGCCGCCGGTGCTGATCAGCAGGTCGTTCCCCGCTCCTCCGTAGACGGTGTCGTCGTCGATCCCGACGGTGACGGTGTCCGGTCCGGGGCCCCCGTTGATGATGTCGTGACCGCCCTCGCCGTCGATGGTGTCGCCGCCGGCGAATCCGCAGATGTAGTCGTCGCCCTCGGTACCGGTGATGTCGTCGCCCCCGGAGGTTCCCCGGATCGTGCAGAGCCGGGCGAAGAATCCGCGGGCGAACTCGGTGGCCCCGATGTCGCAGCCCGACCCCTTCGGTCGGGGGAGGCCCCGTTGGTCGGCCGGCTCCGGGCAGGACCCCGTCGGAATGGCGTTGACGACCGGGCTCGCCGCATCCGGCAACATGGTGGGAGTCGGCCCGCCGTTGCCCTGGAGGGCACCGAGCAGGGGATCGACGCCGGTCATGTTGTTCGCCCCCGTCACCGTGCACCCCGACGGGTCCTCGACGAGGCTGTAGTCGGCCGTGACTGATCCCGCGCAATCCGGCTCTGACGACCCGTCGTTGCCGGCCAGGATGGCCGCATCCATCGAGACGGATGCTGTCCCGATGTGAATGCCACCGGCGACCGTCGTCGCACTCATGCCGGCGCTGGCAGCGACTGCGTTGTCGGAGATGGTGGTGTTGATGAGGCTGGCGGTCCCAGCTACGAGCTCCATCCCGCCCCCCTGGCCGAAGGCGTTCCCGAACTGGCCAGGAGCCTGGGCCTCGACGGAGTTGCCGCTCACGGTCGAGTTCGTCACGACGAGGCTCGCGGAGTCCCCGTTGACCACCCCCCCACCCCGGACGTCGACCGACGTGTCCAACTCCCCCTCCGTCCTCGCCGTGTTCCCGCCCACCGTGGAGTCGGTCATGGTGATGGTTCCCGGGAACGACGTGAGCTCGAGGTCGATGACCTCGAGCCGCGTCCCGTTCCAGATTCCCCCACCCCACGCCAGGACGGGATTCGCCGACGGAATGAGGGTCGCTGCGTTCCCGCTGACCGTGGACCTGATCAGGGTGAGGTCACCGCCGTCGTTCGAGATGCCTCCGCCCTTGGCACCCAGCGGGTCGAGGCCTCCCGCCCGCGCGGTGTTCCCGTCGATCGTCGAGTCGGTAATGGTGAGCGTGGCTTTGTTCGAGATGCCTCCGCCGGAAGCGTCGTGGTCGGTGCCTGCCCCGTTCTCGCTGACGATGGAGTCGGTGATCGTGGCCGTCCCAGCCAGGTTGGCGATCCCGCCGCCGGCGGCTTTGTCGGACCTGGGGGTGCCGGAGCCGCTGACACTGTTCTGGCTCACGGTGGAGCGCGTGATGGTGAGCGTGCCGAGGTTGCAGATGCCACCACCCTGGCCGACGGCCCCACCGTCACCCGAGGTGCCACTGGCGTGGTTCCCGCTCACCGTAGAGTCGTTCAGCGTCAGCGTCCCGCCGTTCCGGATTCCCCCCCCACACCCTCTCGGCTCCCCGTAGTCACCTGCGCTGTTCGCGCTCACGGTGGAGTCGTTCAGTGTGAGATGCCCTGCATTGGCGATTCCGCCCGTTCCGAAGTTGTCGGTCACCGTGACCCTGGTGAGGGTGACGTCTGCGCCTGCGTAAATCGTCAGACCGGCTGCCCGTGAAGAGTCGTCCCAGTCCCCGTCGACCAGCGTGAGGTCGTTCAGGTGGACGTTGCCAACGCCCGGCGGGACCTCGAGCACGACGCCGAAGTTATTCCCAAAGGCGTGCAGCTTCGTCGACCCGTCGCCCTGGAGGGTCAGTTCCTTGTCGATGACGAAGCCCTGGCCATACACCGCGAAGGCGGCAACGCAGTCTCCAGTCACGGCCAGGGTCTCTCCGGCAGCGGCCGCGTCGATGGCGGGCTGGAGTGCCGCGGGATTGGCCGTGCAGTCCACGGCCGTGGCGGCGCTGGCGTGCTCGGGCGCGACGGCCGGCACCACGGCGAGGGCCAAGAGGATGACGACGCCTGCTCGAATGCCGGTGCGAATGCTCATGAGATCCCCCCTGGAGCGGTTGAGGGGGTGACGCTTTCACATCAACACAACGCAGGCAAGGGGCCTCACCGGCCATGCTGCCGAGCTCGGTTGGGTGCCGGTGCTCTTTCGTCAGGGCTGCAGCAACACCGCTCTGAGCGCCTTGCGCCGCTCTGGTACCCCATCTCCGCAGGTAAGCGCGCCGGGAGGGATTCGAACCCCCGACCTTCTGATCCGTAGGTATCGAGGCACGAGCGGTGTGCGACCCGGCGTTTCCGCAGGTCGCCGCTGAGCGAGAGCGGTGAAGTTAACGTCTGTGATCCTGGCTCGATCGGACGTCGATCTCGGGCGGGAACTCGCTCGCCCGCCTCAGATCACGCGGCCACGTGCTGGATAACGCTGCCTCTGCTTTTGAAGTTCGCCCCGTCACCGTGGTAGATCGCCACGATCTTGTGCCGCCCCGGAGAGAGGGTGGACGTCGTGAGCTGGGCCCGGGCGCAGCGGGTCCCCCCGCCGGGGGCGAGGCTCACCCCGGAAGCCAGGACCGGCCCAATGCCCCCGTCGCGGAACGTCACGGTCCCGGTGGGGGTGGCGGGGAGGGTCGAGGGGTTGGGGCACACCGTGGCGGTGAACGTGACGGCCTGTCCGGAGGTGGAGGAGGAATCGGAGGAACCCACGGTGGTGACGGTTCGGCCCTTCTCCAGAGCCCCGATGTCGCATCCGTTTCCCTGGGGGCGGGCCACACCCCGCTGGTCGGTGTTCAGGCCCACCGAGCACGCCCCCGCCGAGAGGGGGATGGCGCCGATGGCAGGGCTCCCCGGGAGCAGGCCCATGGTCTTCGTGGGACCGCCGTTGTTCTTCAGCGTGTCGAGCTTCGGGTCCACGTTCTGGAGGTCGGTCAAGCCGAGCCCGGAGCATCCCGAGGTGTTCCCCACCAGGTTGTGGCCGCCGGAGGTGACCGCTCCTTGGCAGTCGGGTCCCGCCGTGGTGGTCCCGCTCGCCGTGTTTCCGGAGAGGAGGGTGGCCGCGAGCATTACGGTGCCGTCGCTGTTGGAGATGCCGCCCCCGCTGCCGCTCGGGCCTCCGGACGCGGAGTTCCCGCTCACCGTGGAGTTCTGCAGGCTCAAGGTACCGAAGTTGTTGCGGAGGCCGCCCCCGGCGGCCACCACGGCGCCGTTGGCGGTGTTCCCGCTCACAGTGGAGTTCTGCAGGCTCACGGTGCCGTCGACGTTGCGGATTCCGGCCCCGGTGGCGTTGCCGCTCCCGGTGGCGGTGTTCCCGCTGACCGTCGACTCCTGCAGGGTCAGTATGCCGTTCTCGTTGAAGATGCCGCCCCCGGTGGCCACGGTGCCGCTGGTGTCGGTGTTCCCGCTGACCGTCGAGTCCTGCAGGGTCAGGGCGACGCCGAGGTTGACGATGCCGCCTCCTCCCCCGGATGTTCCAGTCCCTCCGGTCACGGTGAGGTCGTTCAGGAAGGTCGTGGTGCCGACGGCGACCGTGACGGTGGACCCCGTGTGATTCCCGTCGAGCACCGTGGCTCCGATGCCATCGATGGTGAGGTCCTTGGTGATGATGAAGTTGCCGACACAGGTCCCGGCCACGTCGAGGGTGTCACCGGCCGTGGCGGCGTTGATGGCGGTCTGCAGGTCGTCGACGGGGCAGTTCACTGCCGTGGTGGTGGCGTGGGCGACCTCCGACAACAGGCCGGGGACCGTGGCGACAATCAGCACGGACACGATCAAGGCGCGTGCAGCCGAACGAGCATTCATCTGGGACCCCCCAGCCGGAATCGAACCGCAGACTCACACAGTCCCCAGAGCAGGGGCAAGGGGCACTCGTGTCTCGCTGTTACGAGCGGGAGCCGGGAACGATGCCTCGTTCCGTGGCCGCGCACAATCCGCTCTCCGAGCGCTGTGCGAAACCACGGATCGTGCGTTTCAGCAGGTCAGCGCGCCGGGAGGGATTCGAACCCCCGACCTTCTGATCCGTAGGTATCGAGGCACGAGCGGTGTGCGACTCGGCGTTTCTGCAGGTCGCCGAGGAGCGAAAGCCGCTCAGTTATCGTCTGTGTTCCCAGGGTCGAATGGGGGTCCGGCCCTGGGACTCAGGGACACCGCCCTCGGTTCATGCGGCGACGTGCTGGATGACGCTCCCCCTGCTCTTGATGTTCGCCCCGTCCCCCCGGTAGATGGCCACGATCTTGTGCCTGCCCGACGAGAGCAAGGACGTGGTGAGTTGAGCCTGGGCGCAGTGGGTGCCCCCGCCCGGGGCGAGGCTCACCCCCGAGGCCAGCACCGGCCCCGTGCCCCCGTCTCGGAACTTCACCGTCCCGGTGGGGGTGGCGGGAAGGCTCGATGGGTTCGCGCACACCGTGGCGGTGAAAGTCACGGCTTGCCCGGAGGTGGAGGAGGTGTCGGAGGATCCGACCGCCGTGGTGGTCTTGCCCTTCTCCAGGGCCCCGATCTCGCATCCCGCCCCCTGGGGACGGGGGGCACCTCGCTGGTCCGCGGCCTGGCCCACCAGGCAGGCCCCGCCCGCGGTGAGGGGGATGGCGTTGAGGGCGGGGCTCCCGGCGAGCAGGCCCCTGGTCTTGGTGGGGCCGCCGTTGTTCTTCAGAGCGTCGAGCTTGGGGTCCACGTTCTGGAGGTCGGTGCCGACGAAGCCGGAGCAGTCCGCGGCGTTCCCCACGAGGTTGTAGCCGCCCGAGGCAAGGACGGCGTCGCAGTCGGGGCCGTTCGTGCTCGTTCCACTCACGGTGTTGCCGGAGATGATGGAGGCGTTGGTGGTGATGGCGGCCGATGTTTCGGCGGCAAGCCCGCCGCCAAAAGCAGTCGAGAGGGTCGAACTGGCCGTGTTCCCAGCAATGGTGGAGCTGACGAGGGACACGCTCGAAGCGATGCCGGACTGCATAATGCCACCGCCCGCCGCCGAGGCGAGCGAAGCGGAGGCCGTGTTCCCGGAGACCGTTGAGTTCATGACGATGAGAGCGCCGTTGGTGATGATGCCACCGCCCTGCGCCAACGTAGTCCCCGAGACGGTGTTTCCTGAGACGGTGGAGCTCACCAGGGTGAGGGTGCCCTTGTCATAGATGCCCCCGCCGTACGCGTTGTCCCCCGAGGCGGTGTTGCCGATCACGCTGACCCGAGTGAGGGTGACGGTTCCGGTGAAGTTAGCGATCCCTCCACCAAACGTCCCGGGCGCGACTCCTCCAAGTACGGACCCGGTCCCGCCGGTCACCGTGAGGGCGCCCAGCGTCACGGTTGGCGTACCGGTGATAGTGACTGTCGTCCCGGAGCCATTCCCGTCCAGCACGGTGGACCCATCGCCCTGCAGGGTGAGGTCCTTGTCGATGGTGAAGTTGCCGGTACAGTGACCGGCCACGTCGAGGGTGTCACCCGGCGCTGCGGCGGTGATGGCCGTCTGCAGGTCATCGCCCGGACAGTTCACCGCCGTGGCGGCGTGGGCGACACGCAACAGCGCGGGGACTGTAGCCACAGCGAGAACGGACACTATCAAGGCGCGTGTAGCCGAACGAGCCTTCATCTGGGACCCCCCATATCGGACGCGAACCAGGCTCACACAGTCCTAGAGGAGCGGCAAGGGGCACTCGTGTCTCGCTGTCACGAGCGGGGCCGGGAACGATGCCTCATTCCGTGGCCGCGCAGAATCCGTTCTCCGAGCGCTGTGCGCAACCCGCAGTATTGCGTTTTCGCAGGTCAGCGCGCCGGGAGGGATTCGAACCCCCGACCTTCTGATCCGTAGGTATCGAGGCACGAGCGCTGTGCGACTCGGCGTTTCCGCAGGTCGCCAGCGAGCGAAAGCGCCTCAGTTATCGTCTGTGATCCCCTGGGCGAATGGGGGTCCGGACCTGGGACTCAGCCGGCACCGCCCTCAGTTCATGCGGCGACGTGCTGGATGACGCTCCCTCTGCTCTTGATGTTCGCCCCGTCCCCCGAGTAGATGGCCACGATCTTGTGCCTGCCCGACGAGAGCGAGGACGTGGTGAGTTGGGCCTGGGCGCAGTGGGTGCCCCCGCCGGGGGCGAGGCTCACCCCGGAGGAAAGGACCGGCCCCGTGCCCCCCTCACGGAACTTCACGGTCCCGGTCGGGGTGGCGGGAAGGCTCGATGGATTCGCGCACACCGTGGCGGTGAACGTCACGGGCTGCCCGGAGGTGGAGGAGGTGTCGGAGGATCCGACCGCCGTGGTGCTCTTGCCCTTCTCCAGTGCCCCAATCTCGCATCCCACCCCCTGGGGACGGGGGGCACCTCGCTGGTCGGTGGTCTGGCCCACCATGCAGGCCCCGCCCGCGGTGAGGGGGATGGCGTTGAGGGCCGGTGACCCGGCGAGGAGGCCCATGGTCTGGGTGGGGCCGCCGTTGTCCTTGAGGGTGTCGAGCTTGGGGTCCACGTTCTGGAGGTCGGTGCCGACGAAGCCGGAGCAGTCCTTGGTGTTCCCGATGAGGTTGTAGCCGCCGGAGGTGAACGACCCGTTGCAGTCGGGGCCGAACGTGCCCGCCCCGCTCACGGAGTTGCCCGAGACGATGGTGGCCGTGACCGACGCGGTGCCGCCGATGTTGATGCCGCCCCCGAAGGCGACGCCGCCGCCGTTCACCGTGTTCCCGCTCACCGTGGAGTCCTGCACGGTCACGGTGCCACCGTTGATGTGGATACCGCCACCGAAGGCGGGGTTGCCGTTTGTGGTGTTCCCGCTCACCGTGGAGTCCTGCACGGTCACGGTGCCGGTGTTGGTGAAGATGCCGCCCCCGGCGGCGGCGAAGCTGGCGGTCGCGGTGTTCCCGCTCACCGTGGAGTCCTGCACGGTCACGGTGCCGGCGTTGTTGAAGATGCCGCCCCCGGAGGCCCCGTTCGCGGTGTTCCCGCTCACCGTGGAGTCCTGCACGGTCACGGTGCCGGTGTTGTCGATGCCGCCACCAAAGGCGGCGGTCCCCCCGGTCACCGTGAGGTCGCTCAGGGTCGCGTTCACGCCGGTGGCGACGGTGACGGTGGACCCCGTGTGATTCCCGTCGAGCACGGTGGCCCCGTCGCCCTGCAGGGTGAGGTTCTTGTTGATGGTGAAGTTGCCGGTGCAGTGCCCGCTGACGTCAAGCGTGTCACCGGCCGTGGCGGCGTTGATGGCGGTCTGGAGGTTGTCGCCCGGACAGTTCACCGCGGTAGCGGCGTGGGCGACCTCCGACAACAGGCCGGGGACCGTGGCGACCGTCAGCACGGACACGATCAAGGCGCGTGCAGCCGAACGAGCATTCATCTGGAACCCCCCAACCCGGAATCGAACTGCAGACTCACACAGTGCCAGAGCAGTGACAAGGGGGCACTCGTGTCTCGCTGTCACGAGCGGGGGCCGGCTACGATGCCTCGTTCCGGGGCCGCGCAGAATCCGCTCTCCGAGCGCTGTGCGCAACTATGGATCGTGCATTTCAGCAGGTCAGCGCGCCGGGAGGGATTCGAACCCCCGACCTTCTGATCCGTAGTCAGACGCTCTATCCGGACTGAGCTACCGGCGCCGATCGGGACAGACGGTTGGACGCCTGTTCGGCCAGCAAGGATACCCGGCAGGCCGGCACTTCCGGCCCACCGGGATAGGTGCCTGGGTCGATGGGGTACACAGCCTCGGAGAGGCCCGCGACGAGGAGTCGATGATGGAACTGGAATGGCTGCTTGCCGGGCCGATCCTTCGCCGGACCGAAGCCGGCCAGGTCTGCGTGTGGCTCGCCACATCGGGGCCGGCCGAGATCCGAGGCGAGGTGTTCCGCATCTCCGGAGGCCGGGAGATCTCCGACGTCGTGGGGATCGGCGGCGCCGACAGCGTCAAGATCGGGCCTCGCCTGTTCGTCCACCTCGTCCGGATCCGTCCGCTGGACCCGCCGTTCCCCACCGACGAGCTGCTGGCGTACGACCTGATCGCGAGGGATCACGGGGGGGAACGCCGTCTGAAAGACCTGGGGCTGCTAGAAGGGCCGGGCCGGATAGCGTATGGAGACCTCCCTCTCCCCACGTTCTTCATTCGCGGGCGCACGCTGGAGCTGACCGTCATCCACGGGTCGTGTCGCAAGCTCCACTCGGGGGGCGACGACGCGCTCCTCGCCGGCGACGCGCTCGTCTCGAGACATGCCCTGGACCCTCAGCGGCGGCCGAGCGCGCTGTTCCTGACCGGCGACCAGATCTACGCCGACGACGTCCCGGGCCCGATGGCCCGCCACATCACCGCGCTCGGGCGGGAGCTGACCGGGCGCGTCGATGACGTCCCCGGCATCTCCCCACTCGACGAGATCCCCGTCTACGGCCGGCGTCGGCCGGTCGAGGACGCCACCGGATTCACCTCACCGAAGGCCGAGAACCACCTGCTGGGCTTCGGCGAGTTCGTCGCCATGTACGTCTCCGCCTGGAACGAGCGGACCTGGCCGGGCGAGCTCCCGAAAGCGAGCGACGCGCTGCCGCTCCACGAAACGAATCCCGCCCGGGCGGTGCTGGCTCGTCGAACGTACGCCGCGGAGGTCCGCGCGCTCGGGCGCACACGCGCTGCGCTCCCTCGGGTGCGGCGAATCCTCGCCAACACTCCCACCTACATGATCTTCGACGACCACGACGTGACCGATGACTGGAACATCACCGGAGCGTGGCGCTCGAAGGTGGAACACAGCCCGGCCGGACGGCGGGTCGTGGCCAACGCGCTCGCCGCGTACTGGGCGTTCCAGGGCTGGGGAAACGACCCCGACCGGGTGGACGGTGAGGTGCGGGACGCGGTCTCGGGCCTGACCGACGGCTCCGCGAGCGGCGAGGACTTCGACAAGACGATGTGGTCGTTCGACCGGTGGACGTTCGTGGCGCCGACCCACCCCCCGACGCTGTTCCTCGACACCCGCACCCGCCGCGCGTACGACAGCCCCGAGGGCGGCGCCCGGCTGGTCGGCCCGGAGGGCCTCCGAGCCGAGGCCGAGCTGGCCCGGCAGGCCGGCCACCGCCCGGGGCAGCCGCTCCTGATCGTCTCGCCGGTCCCGGTCTGCGGCCTGGAGATCGTCGAACGGCGCCAGAAGTACTTCGTGAAGGAGCTGGGCCCGTACGCCATCGACTTCGAGTCCTGGCATTCGAACCTCGGCGGGTTCGTGGACTTCGTCCGGTTCCTGCGCAACGACCTGGAGCTCCCGTGGGCCGTCATGCTGTCCGGCGACGTCCACTACGGATTCACGGTGGACGTGACTATCGACGCGGACGGTCGAGCGCTGCCCATCACGCAGCTGGTCTCGAGTCCGATCCGCCACAGCGGCGCGTTCAGCAGGCTGGTGCTGGCTGCCCTCGGCGTCATGAGCCGGGAGAAGCACGAACGCATCGGATGGGAACGCCCACCGCAGATGCGTGACCCGGGCTCGATCAAGCGGCGGTTGCTGGCCCGTCCGTCGAACACGGACGACTGGGACGACGACGCTCCCGTGTTCGTCGCGCCGAAGCTTGCCGAGCGGCTCGGCGTGTCGCAGCGGCCGCAGTTCCGCGAGTGGCGCGATTACGCCCAGATCGAGGAGGCCAGGCCGTCGCTCATCGGCCTCAACAACGTCGGCGTGATGACCCTGTCGCGAGGAAGGGTCGTCCACCGGCTGCTCGCCCGGAAGAACGGCCGCATCCGCACGTTCACGACGACGGTGCAGGCCACCCGGGACGACTCCCTGGGTGATGCGGGCCAACCGACTCCGGCCGATGCGGAGGGGGCGCAAGCGCGCGACGGAGATCGGAACCCCCGAACCGCGTAGCAGTTCCCGGCTCAAAGGGGTGGGGGTACCGGTTACGCGTCATTGCGTCGCCTTCGACCTTCGTGATATGAGTCTCGTGGCGGAGGGAGCCGTCGACCCACAAAGCGAAAGGGAGGCGTCGATGCGTCGGTTGCTGGTTGTTTTGGCCGTTGTCGGGGTGTTCGGGTGGACCGGGACGGCGCTCGCGGATCCGAATCTGACGAACGTTCCGCCGCATCGGCACTACATCCTCAGTCCGACGGGACAATTCGTGCAGGTGGGGCCGCGAGTCTGCGACGACCCGTCGCTCCAGGCAGCGTTCAACCAGTTCCACAACAACCTCCATGTCGTCACCAGCTCGGGTATCGGTCCGGCCGCACCAGGGCTGCACAACCTGAAGGGCGCAGAGATTTTCGCCGGGCCCTGCTGAAGAAAGCGTCGGCGAGGCCTCGCCACCGGCCCGTCCATGGGCCCGTGCGGATTGGGCTCTGGAGTATGACGTCGCCGGACATCCCGGCCAGCCAGAGCCTCAGCCATCGGGCCTAGGGCCGGAGCGCCCCAGCTCGGGGCGGGCGCGCCCCGGGCCGGGCCGGAACGCCGGGTACCTAGACAAGACCCTTCATAACCGGCCCGTTCTGGCTGGCGGAGACGACAGGATTCGAACCTGTGAGGGAGCTATTAACCCCCTAACCGCTTAGCAGGCGGCTGCTTTCGGCCACTCAGCCACGTCTCCGGGCCGATTGTACGAAACGGGCTCGAACCGCTCCTGCGCCGGTCAGATGTGGCGCGGTTTCTCAAACAAGGGTGACGGGTAGGTAGGGACTGTCGTCAGGGGGAACGGGGGCTACCCGTCTTCGGGGCGGCGAGGGGATCCGACTACATGTCCGCATCGAAGGCGCCCATCCGCAGCAGGCATGAGCCCATGAGAACGCGAAAGAGCTTCCGCGCGTGGTCTTTGTCGGTGGTCGCACTGACCGCCGGCGCGCTGGCGATCGCAGCGCCCGCGTGGGCGTCCTCGCCCTCCTCGGGCACCGTCGGTCCGGCCAAGTCGTCCGCAGGCTGGAAGGGCCGCAGCTTCGTGGCCGGCGCGACCGCGAGCCCGGCCGCGTGCGGTGCCGGCGGCGATGCGCTGTGCGACCACTTCTCGCTTTCGGTTCCCGCGTCGCCCTCGTACTGGAGCACCCACTCGGGAGGCGTCCGCGTCTCGATCGGATGGGCCGCCTCCGGTGACAACTTCGACCTGTACGTCTACCGGGCCGGTGGCCTCGTAGGATCGTCGACGTCCGGGTCGTCGACCACGGAAAGCGTCGCCGTCGCGAACCCCTCCGGGACCTATTCCGTCGTGGTCGTGCCGAAGCTCGTGACGAACTCCGGCTACCGCGGGCACGTGTCGTTCTCGTCCCTGGCGAATCCGGCACCGCCCTCGCCGACCGGCTCGGGCGGCGGCGGGTCCGGCGGCTCGGGTGGTGGCGGTGGCGGGACCGGAGGCTCCGGCGGCGGCGGGGGCACGACGACGGGTGGCGGGGGCGGCCACTCGGGCGGCGGAGGTGGCTCGAGCGGCGGCTCATCGGGTGGCTTCCCCACCGTTCTCCGGCCTGGCGCCAACCCCAACTTCGGCTCACTCTCCGGACCTCTGTTCGGGTACGGAGGCCCGTACCACTTCAAGCCGCCGTTCTCGGTCGGCGACTCTCCCGGCCACGCCGTGATGCCCCCCCAGAACGGGCCCGTGACGGGCGGGTCGAGCGGAGGTCTCGCCGGGCTCTTCACGGGTGGCGGACACGTCGTCCAGCCCGGGCAGCAGGGCGGCTCGTCGGGCTCGAGCGGACAGGGCCCCGGTTCCGGCGGACCCGTTCGGATCCGCACGGCGGGCAACGGCGACCACCACCGTGGCGGCATGCCGAACCTGATCTGGCTGCTCGTTCCTCTCGGGCTGATCCTCGCGGCGGCGGTCTGGTTCGTGATCGTCGAGAGCGACGGCCGGGCGACCGTCGCCGGGCGTGCGGCACCAGCGACGGCCGGAAAGGATCGCTCCTCCGTCGACGTCGACCGGGCTCCGCCCGTCGGTCCGTTCGTGATGATCGGGTTCGCCGTCCGCCGGCTGTTCCGCGGCCGCCGCGGGCACTGATCGCGCGGCGCGTCGACACCGTCACGGTGCTCGGCGTCGACGAGGCCGGGAACCGGGAGTTCCCCCGCACGGTGCGGGTCACGGGTTGAGGGCTACCGGTCGGGAGAGGTGTCCGCGAGGATCCGCTTCCGCAGCCGGTAGTTGAGGGCGGCGAGAGCGAGCACGATCACGGCGAACAACCCCCACAGCAGCGAGGACGACGCCCGGTCGCCGAGCACCACCGCGATCAGCCGCACCAGCACCACGACGACGACGATCTGTGCGAGCTGGAACAGGGTCCACCCGATCGGGTTCTCGACCGACCACCGCACGAACCGCTCGGCCCGTCCCGGACGCTCCTCTGTCACGCACCG
The DNA here is from genome assembly GCA_045805265.1 of Actinomycetota bacterium. Taxonomy (GTDB): domain Bacteria; phylum Actinomycetota; class UBA4738; order UBA4738; family JACQTL01; genus JBJMLO01. The sequence continues at coordinate 9,266 of JBJMLO010000004.1, read as the reverse complement.
ACTGTAGTGGCCGGCCACGACCGGCGTGGCTTCGATTCCCGGAGGGCCGGGGTCAGCGAGGGCGGTGGTCCGTGACCTGGACGACCTGCTGGAACGTCGGGCGGTTCTGCCAGGGGCTGTCGGGGATCCCGATCAGGCCGATCGACTCGTAGCGGATGTCGTCCGCCTTCTCGTGGGCGTTCCACTTGCCGGGGTCGTTCCCGAGCTGGTCGAGCGCGGCCTGCAGCGACGACTGCAGCGCGGCGCGGCACCCGGCCTCGGTCCCGTCGGCGCACCGCAGGACCGAGTACGGCCCGGCCACGGGGCTGCCCAGCGCCATCTGGAACGACTTCCTGAGGTAGCCGTAGTACCCGCCCTGGAACGACGAGCCCAGGCCGGCGGCGCGGTTCTCGTCGTCGAGGGGTAGCAGGATCCGGTCGTACAGCCCGGCCAGCGTCGGGTCGAACACGTCGTGGACCATGTGCGGCCACCACGCGTCCATCAGCGCGACGGCGGCCTGGTCGTCGTACTGCCCGTCGCCGTTGCGGTCCACGCGATGGGCGCCGGAGGCGGCCCACTGCCGCAGGATCTCCTCCGCCTGGGCCATGTTCGGGTCGCTCGACTGCCCGAGGATCCGCAGCGCCAGCGGCACGTCCTCCTCGCCCCGGAGGTCGACCGTAGCGGCGTCGGCCATCATCCGCACCACGTCGGCCGGCGTGACGTTCCCCTGCGGCACCCGCGAGGCCATTCGCCGCTGCAGCATGACCACCCGGTGGACGGGCCCCCACGCCCACTGCGCGTCCGAGGCGTTCCAGCCGTTCGCGGGGCGGTTGTTCCACGAGTCGATCCATCCCTTGGCCGGGTTCACCTCGGTGACGTGCTGCGAGAAGGGGAGGAACCCCTGCCACTCCCAGCCGCCGGTCCCCCACGTCGGCAGGTACGTGCTCATGCCGGCCTTGCGGATCGGGTACTTCCCGGAGTGGATGTACGCCAGGTCCTGGTCGTCGGCGTACAGCCAGTTGAACGAGCCGGTGACGCCGTTCATCACATGGAGGAACGACGGCGCGTCGTGCACCGCCGCGGTCGGGAGCTGCGCGAACGGCACCGCGGTGTCCACCTCGTGGAAGAACGTCGAGCGCTGGGTCACGAACGCGACCGGGTGCCCGTTGACGACGCCCGTGGCGAACACCGGTCCGTGGACGGTTCGACGGACGTGCATGGTGACCAGGGCGGGCGGGGTCCCCGGGGGATCGGCCGCGGTCGGCTTCGCCGGCCAGGAGTCGTCGCGCGTGTACATCGCCCGGCACGTCCCCCCGAACATGTAGTGCGTCGAGTTCCGGGTCGGCGCGGACCCGTCGGGTTCGCACAGCCGCTCGGCGCGGGTGTCGATGAGGTCGGACTCGCCGGAGGTGGCGCTCCAGGCGAAGTCGTGGCCCCGGCCCAGCAGCACGTACATGCTGATCCCCGGGAACGCGGCGCCGCGGGCGTTGAAGCCCGGCGCGTGGAGGTCCTCCTCCTGAAGGATCTCCGGTGAGAAGTACGCCACCTGCGGGCCCATGACAGCGATGGGGTGGCCCGAGGCGGACCGGTCCGCGGTCACGCCGAGCCAGTTGCTCATCCCGCTAGGCATACCGAGCCCGGCGGCGGCGAGCGCGCGTTGCGCGGCGCCGACCGGCCCGCGGGTCACCGCGGCCGTGTCGGCTGAGGGGGCGGAGGCGCCCGGGGTGGTGTCCATGATGCCGTAGGGCTCGACGGTCCCCGGTGCCGGCATCGCGATCGACGACGGGTTCACGGTGCCCGGGTGCTCGTAGTCGAACGTCCCGTCGGCGCTGACCTGCGAGGAGGGATCGTCGCCGGCCCGGAGGTCGCGCCACAGCGCACGCGCCGTCTCGGGCCCGTACTTGGCGGTGGCACGCTGCAGGAACAGCGCGTTGCCCAGCTCGTTGCCACCGCCGCCGGCGAAGATCGACTGGATCAGCGTGGCGATCGCGACGACGTCGGCGCGGGTCCACGTCTTGGGGACGATCTGCAGCGCCGGGTACTCGGCGGGCATGACGTCGGGGTGACTGATGTCGTACTGGATGCGGGCGTTGATGCCGGCGATGTAGCTGTCGACGTCCTGGATCACCTGATCGCCGATCGCGCCGTAGCTGTGCAGGGCCAGCCCCTGGTTCAGCAGCTCCTGGTCGGAGTACCCGGCCACCAGGTACATCGCCCGGTCCATCGCGAGGTTCGAGGGGCTCGGTCCGAGGAACTCCGACAGGTGGCCCTTCCCGACGTTCCGCAGCGTGTCCATCATGAACAGCCGGTCCTCGGCGGCGGCGTACCCCGCCCCCCACTCGACGTCGGCTCGGGTGTTCCCGTCGATGTGCGGAACCCCGAAGGAGTCACGCTTGATCGTCACGCCGTCCTGGGGGCTCTCGGTCGACTCGGTACCGCCGGTGACGCCGAAGGACTCGGGCTTGTAGTAGTTCGTCAGATCGCCGTCCGTCAGGTTCGGCAGGTCCGCCGCGCGGAGCGAGTCGTACATGCCCTTCTGGTCGATGTCGTAGGGCGGGACCGTCCCGTCGATCTCGTACCGGGCGGCGTCGGCGATCGTGGTGGTCGTGCCTTGCCCCGCGGGGAGGATGTTCAGGAACAAGCCGGGGTTGGCGGCCAGTCGGTCGGTCCTGGAACGCTGCGAGTGCGGGACCACTGCCGCGGCTCCGGGCGAGATACCGACGGCCAGCCCGGTCGTGAGACCGAGCGCGAGCAGCCGTCTCATGACTCCGGCTGTTTCCCCGAACCTACCGGCCGGTAAACCAGGGGCCCCCGGCGGGTCGACCCGCTCCGGCGACGCCGAGCAACGTGGCCTCGACGCCTCGCGGGCCGTCGCGTCCGTCGGTGCGCCTGGACCGGCCCGCTGCATGCCAAGATCGCGAGATGCCGCACACATCCCGTTCCGCGTGACATCCCACAAGTCCGGAAGAACGAGCGCCGGCATCCTCCTGTGGCGACGGCGTGCCGGCACCGTCGAGGTGCTCCTCGGGCACCCCGGCGGGCCACTGTGGGCGCGGAAGGACGCGGGTCACTGGACGATTCCGAAGGGCGAGGTGGAGCCCGGTGAGACGCCGCCGGAGGTCGCCCGCCGCGAGTTCGCGGAGGAGACCGGCCACCCCCTCCCGGACGGCCCGATGGTCGAGCTCGGCGAGATCCGCCAGAAGTCCGGCAAGCTCGTCCGGGCCTGGGCGGTCGAAGGCGACCTCGACCCCGCCTCGGCGGTGAGCAACACCTTCGAGATGGAATGGCCGCCCCGATCGGGTCGGACCGCGGCGTTCCCGGAGATCGATCGCCTCGACTGGTTCGATCTCGACGAGGCCCGCCGAAGGATTAAGGACGCGCAGGTTCCGTTCCTCGACCGGCTGGAGGCGTCCCTGGAGTCGACCGGATAGCTCGCCCGATCACGGATGGCCGCCGCACACTAACCGGGTGAAACCGCCCAGACCAGAGCCCGCTCTCGCGCAGCCGGCCGCGGCCGCCTCAGGCGCGGCATACCTTCCGGTACGTCCTGTCGGGCAGGAACTGCTGCCACTCGGACACGGTGAGGCTCCGGCCCGCCACAGAGCATGCGCGCCGCTCCCACGAGGAGGGCGAGACGTCCCAGATGTACGCCGTTCCGTTGTAGTAGTGGACGATCACCCGCCGCCCATCCGGCGAGAACACGGACTCGTTGTGGACGTTCCCGGGGCCCTGCAGCGGAGTCCCGATCTCCTGGCGCGAGGCGACGTCGTAGAGCCGGGCGTTGCCGTCGCACCCGGAGGCGAGGAGCGTGCGGCCGTCTGGACTGAACGTGACGGTGTCGATCCAACAGTCGTTCGCGTGGAGCGTCCGCCCGAACGTTCCCCCCGGCGTCGCGGCACTCGGCTTCCCGGTATGCGCATCCCAGAACTCCACCACGCCCGTCCCGCCCCCGGTGACGAGGAGCCGGCCATCCGGAGAGAACGCCACCGCCTTCGAGCGGCCGAAACCACCGTCCACGTCGACGGTGAAGAGCCACCTGTGCCGAGCGAAGCTCCACACGCTCGCCAGGGAGCCGTGGGCGACCGCGAGGAGCCGGTCGCCCGGACTCCACGCCACGCCGAGCACGCCGTTGAAGTCGACGTTCCGGTCGGGTGGGACGACGAGCGGTGGGCCGGCCGGCCGATGCGTCCGGATGTTCCACAGGGAGACGCGCCCGGTGTCGTCGCCCCCCGCGAGCACCGTTCCGCGGTCATTGAAGGCGAGCGTCTCCACGTCGTTGGGAAAGCGCTGGCCGCCGACCGTCACCCACCGGGCCGGCCCGTGGAGGTCGGCGACGTGGTGACCGTTCGACGGATCCCACAGCGCGACGCGGTATCCACGCCCGACGGCCAGCCCGACGTCGCCGAGGTGCGTCTCCGTGGCCACCAGCCGGGAATCCGGGCTGAACGCCACCGCGATCCCGCCTCCGAGACCAGTGTGGATCGTGTGCAGCAAGCGGAGCGTCCGGGCGTCCCGGATCAGGAAGCTCCCGTTCGTGCCGAGGAAGGCCAGATACCTTCCGTCCGGGGAGGCGGCGACCGTGTACTGGCTGCCCTCCGGCGCCGGCGTCCCGACCGTGGAGGTGCGGCCGAGGCTGCGGCCGCCGGAGATGTCCCACTCGAACAAGGCTCCATCCAGCCCGCCCGTGTAGACGGTCCCCCCATCGGGGCTGAACGCCGGCCCGAAGATCCGCCCGTTCTCACCGGTCAGGGTGTGGGTGAGCTCGCCGGTGCGCGCATCCCACACCAGCACCTGGCTGTCGTCGCCCGTGCTGACAATGGTGCGGTCGTCGGGGGTGAAGCCGACACGCTGGACCGTGCTGTTGTGACGGCCGTGGAACGTCAACACGTGTCCGTCCGGGATGGAGATCGTGGAGACCGACCCGTCCCCGCTGCCTGCCGCGAGCGTCGAGTCGTCAGAGCTGAACCCCAGCGCGAACGTGATCCCATGGCGCATGCGCACGGAGACCACGGGACGGTTGAGGTCGGACGTGCTCCACACCGAGATGAGGCGCGTCGACGAGGCGCTCCTCCCGAGCACGCTCACGACGGCGATGTCCTGCCCGTCCTGACTGACCGCGCTGCCTTCGATCGGATGCTTCGCGGAGGTGAGCCGCGCGATCGGCCGCATGGTCCTCGAGTCGAAGACGACCGCCTTCGCGGGTGTCGTCGGGTCGGGGAACGGAGAACTCGCGTAGGCGATGACCATGCGACGCAGGTCGGGAGTGAACGCAGGCGGGAAGATCTCCCCGGCGGCGACCGCGGCCGGGATCCGGCCCAGGTTCGTGACGGCGCCCGTCGCGACGTCGCGAACCCGAACCTGCACCGGATCCGCCGGCGCGCCCTGTTCGTCGATCGTCCCGAGCCGGGACCCGTCGCCGCTGAAGAAGGCGGCGGTCGCCGTGAACACCCCGGTGACGCGGTGGGTGCGGGCGTCGAGGAGACCGAACTTCGCCTGGTTGTTCCCGACCAGGAGGGCCTTCCCGTCGGGAGCGATCGCCACGGAGAGCAGGCGGCCCGGGAGCGGGTGCAGGACGCGGACCGCCGAGGGACTGCGCAGGAGCGCCGCGAGGAGGTTGCTCCGCGTCGCCACCGAGTCGTCCAGGTTCACGCCCTCCTTCGCGAGGAGCAGCGAGAGGTCGAGGTTCTTCTGCACCTGCGCCTGGGCCCCCAGTCGCTGCGCGTCCGCGGCGGTGGCAGCGTGCTCCGCCTGGGTGGCCGCGCGCCGAGCGTGCGACCGCTGGACCAGGGCCAGGCCCCCGGCCACCAGCGCGACGACGAGGAAGACCGCCACGCCGGCCAGGAGGCCCCGCAGGCGGCGGTTCGTCCGCCGCTGGCGCACCGCCTCGCGCTCGCCTGCTGCCTGGCTCGCACCCAGGAATTCCTGCTCCAGCTCGTTCAGCTCCCGCCCGTGGCGGCTCGACCAGTCGAGCGCCGCGGAGAGCCGAGCGCCCCGGTAGAGACCTGACTGTTCGCGGCCGGATTCCCCCCACTCCCTGGCCGCCTGCGTGACCTGCTGGCTGAGCATCCGCCCCTGGACGTCCTCCCGGAGCCACGCCTGCAGGCGTGGCCACTCCCGCAGGAGGGCCTCGTGGGCGACCTCGACCGTCGAGTCGCCGCGCGTCAGCAGGCGGTCCTCGGTGAGCCGCGTCAGCACCGACGCCATCACAGGATTCCGGTCGATGTCGAGCTCCGAGACCGGCACACGCCGCCGCGTCACGGCCTCCCCCTCTCCCGCGGCGGTCAGCCGCAGGAGGATCGCGCGGGCCGCCTCGCGCTGCGGGGTGTCCAGGTGCTCGAACGCGGCCTCCGCGAGGCGCGCCACCGCGCCGTGGACACCCCCTGTGGCTTCGTGCGCCTCGAGACGCAGCCATCCGCCGTCGCGGGCCTGCCACAGCTCGACCAGGGCCGTCGACAGGAGCGGAAGCCCGCCGGGCTCGTCGGCCACCTCGTCCACCAGCGCTTCGGCCAGGGCGGACTCGACCCGGAGTCCCACCCGCCGCGCCGGCAGCTCGATGGCCCTCCGCAGCTCGTCGCGGCCCATGGCGCCGACCAGCACCTGGTTCGCCGCGAGGAGGCGGGCGAGCTCCGGGGAGTCCGCGCAGCGGCCGTAGAAGTCCCCCCGGATCGTCAGGATCACCGCGAGCCGGTCCGGCGCGGCGACGGCCGCGTCCGTCACCTCCTCGACGAAGGCCGCCCGCTCGTCCTCGTCGCGGCACTGGGTGAAGACCTCCTCGAACTGGTCGACGACGAACACCAGTCGGCTCGAGGCGTCGAGCCCGTCCACCGCCGTCAGAAGATCGGAGCCGAGCGCGGCTCGCAATTCCTCCATCGGGTGCTCTCCGGGGCGCATCGAGGCCTGCCGCCACCGCCCGCTCCCCGGGAGGAGGCCGGCGCGGAGCGACGGCAGCACGCCGCCGAACACGAGCGACGACTTCCCGCTCCCGGAGCTTCCGACGACGCCCAGGAGCCCCGCCTGCACGAGACGAGCGCAGAGCTCCCCCACCAGCCGCTCCCGCCCGAAGAAGTACGGGGCGTCCGCCTCCTCGAACGACACCAGGCCCTTGTATGGGCAGACGTCGGCGTCCGGGGCGCCTCGCGGAACGGCCGCGTACAGCCGCCCCAGCTTCAGCCCGATGACGTTGTTGGCGAAGTCGAGATCGGACGCTCTCCGGTCGCGGCCCGCCGCAAGCCACTCGGCCGCGGCCTCGAGTCTCCGGGACGCCTCGTCGCGCGCCCACTCGCCGACGACCTCGTGAACGCGGGACGGAACGCCGCCCGACGCGCGGGCCATCGACTCGAGCGGCAGGTCGGTGGTCTCCTCGCCCACGTAGAGGTGGGCGATCTCGCGGATCTCCTCCGGGCCGAGCGGCCCCAGGATCCGGTGGCCGTCGCCGCGGGAGTCGGATCGTTCGACCACGGACGCGAGCGCCGGCTGGGCGTCGGGCTCGCGCACCAGCCCCACGATCAGCGCCGGCCCGCCCACGATGACGTCGAGCGCGGCCGCAAGCTCCGGGCCGACGGTGTCCGCGACCGCGTCGAGGTCGTCGAGGACGACGAGCGTCGGACGAGTCGCCCGGGCCTCGGCGATCGCCGCCTTGGCGTCCGCAGCGGCCGACCCGCCCCCGCCGGCATACGTGATGGAGGTTCCGGTGGCAGACGCCTCGGCCGCCAGCGCCGCCACCAGCCGGGTCTTTCCGATGCCTGCCCGGCCGGACACGAACACCAGCCGCCCGTTGCCGCGCCGCGCCTGCCTCCACGTGCCGCGCAGCCACCGGATCTCGTCGTCCCGCCCGACCATCGGGGTGACGGGGTCGAGGTCCGGCGGGAGCGCCCCTTCCGGCGATGGGCGCTCCGGCGGTGCGGTTGCCGTCCGCTTCGGCGCGATGGCTTCGATCAGCTCCACGGGCTGCACGAAGCCCTTCAGCTCCGCGGTTCCCCTGTCCTCGAAGCGGACGTCGTCGATGCCGGTGGCTGCTTCGGCCAGGCCGCGGGTCACGAGGACCTGCCCGGCAACCGCCTTCGAGCAGAGCCGGGCCGCCGTGTTCAGGGCGACCCCCCGGAAGCCGTCTTCCACCGGCACGGCCTCGCCCGAGTCGATCCCGATCCCGACGGTCAGCGGCAGCGACGGATCGGCTTCGATCTCCTCGAGGCACGTGGCCTGGAACTCGACGGCCGCGCGGACCGCCTGGGCCGCGGAGTCGAACACGGCCAGCGCCTCGTCGCCCCGGAGCTCGATGACCTGTCCACCCCGAGCCCCCACGGCGTCCCGGGCGAGATCGGCGAACTTCTTGGCCAGGCGGGCGGCGGCGGCGTCGCCATGCTCGCGCGTGAAGGCGGTGTATCCCCGGACGTCGGCAATGAGGAAGGTTCGAACCCTCGCTCCCGGCTCGGCAGGCCGGGCCTCGACATCCACCAGGTACCCCCCTCGGAGAGCTCTACGGACTGATCCGGCCCGCGCGAGTATCTCGACTCGCCAAGGGAAACTGCAAGGGTCAGCCGGAAGTTTGCGAGGGAGCCGGCAGCAGCGGGAGGGCAGGGATTCGAACCCTGGAGGGACTTGCGCCCCTAACGGTTTTCAAGACCGTCGCCTTCGTCCGCTCGGCCACCCTCCCGGGCCGATGGTACCCGCGGCCGGCATGACGCCGTTCCAGGCTCGAAACGGATTCCAAGATCTGGAGCCTCCACAAGACCCAGGACGATTCACTGGTTCGGGGCGGCCATCGATTCGACCTCGAGGAGATGTTCGCATACGCCATGGCCACCGGGTGGACAGGAGAGGAGATCAAGCGTCCCAGAGGGAATGGGCGACAGATCCTTGAGGGGCGCCGGTTGCAGCTGCGGTCAACGTACGGCCGCAGCCCGGAGCCAGCGCGACATGGGAAGCAGGGGCACAGTCGAGCGGAGCTGGGGACGGCAAAGGATGGAGCTGGGGCCTTCCATGCGAGTGGCACCAGGGCCGACATTTGGAACTACGACGACGAATCTGGCAAGTGAACCGCCCCGGGTTTCACGGAGACTCGGTGGCTTGAGTCGCGGGGTTCCGGCCGGAGGTTCTCACCTCCCCTCCGCTGCTTGCATAGAGCGCTCCTGAGAGGTCGCGAGAGCCCGATCGGTCGTCCGATCCGCCATCGGCGCCGGAAACGGGACCGTAGGGAGGCCGTAGAGCCCCGTTCGGGATCGGGTTGGCATCAGAGGCCGGGGGGACCGGGGTGTCTGTAGCGGCCTCCGCGGTCGGTGCGCTGTAGT
>JBJMLO010000003.1:0-20799 GCA_045805265.1 Actinomycetota bacterium | reverse complement strand
GGCCCCGCAGATCGCGTCGGCCTGGGCGGACATCAGGTGTTGGATGAACGTGCGGAGCATCTCCCGCAGCAGGTCGGTGTCGGCTTCCTCGAGGTGCTTGCCGAGCCAGACGAGCGGGTCCACAGTTGGTTCGACCACCGTGTTCCTCCTCTCCGAGTTCCTTGGTCGGTTCTCGATGAGGATGAAGCGGTGGTCTTCTACTTCAAGGACCCTCAGGTCGTTCGTACACCACGTCCGCGGACACTAAGCCGAGCCGAAGGTGAGCCCCGATCTCTCCTCCCCAGACACCAGCCGAAACCGATACTCGGGTCAGGAGCCAGTTACCGTCGTAATAGTCCTCCGCGCCGAGATGCTCTCGACCAAGGACATCAAGGACGACCCGATCGCCGTCGACACTGCCGATCGTCACTACTCTGGACACCGCGACAGGATAGGAGGTCGCGCCTCATCCGCCGAGTGACATCGCCCACCGCTGGCGTGGCTAGCAGGTATGTCGCCAGGGCAACCGTCACCCGACGGTATGATGCGATGGCCATTCGACGGTCCCTCACGAGGGCGGCGCCGATCGCTACAACGATGTACCCGGCCATAAGCGCTGCGTCCCGACCCGTTCGTGCGAGCGCGTGATGCTTGGCGGCGTAGGCGAATGCCCCAGCGGCAACCATCGCCCAAAATGCCGACAAGCCAATCGCCGCCGCGATGGCGCCACGTCCATGAGCCACCTTGGAGGTTGCCCATCCGACTGCCGCGAAAGCGAGAGTCTGGGTCAGGACGTTTACGGCAAGCGGCCACGATGCTGAGGAGGCGATTCCTGTAAACACCAGGCTGAACAGCGGCGCAAGGACCCCGGCTACCACTGTCCGCCACTTGGACCTCCCCGGAACCGAGGAGGACGTCGAGGTTGACTCGCCGCGGCCTGCCAGATCGGGTCTCGGAGGTTCCACCAGGCTAAGGCTATAGAGCCCGATCCTGAGGAGTCCCGGATTCGGGTGACATAGCCGAACGCTGGCGTGTGCGAGCTCGTTGTCCCAGGCAAGGGCTCAGAGCTGTTTCGGCTATGAGGAACGCGACCAACGGGCGGCCTCTCGCAACCGCCTGAACTGCCCCGACTTGGCAGCCCACCAGACAAGAACCCAGGCACCAAGGACTGCGCCCACCAGCGCACCCTGCCATGGTTTCCAGCCCTGGCCTCGCCACAGCACGTAACCGACGAGACAGAATAGGAGCGCCTGGATGACGACAATGAACGCCAGCGCGATCGTCGCCCCCGCTCCATGGCTGAGAGCCAACACCATCAAGGACCATGTACCCGGGGAATGCCGCGGTAGTCTTAGGCACGTTCGGCGTCGGCCTGCTAGCGAACACCTGGGTCAAATGACAGTCGGAGACGCTGGCGTGGTCGATCGCGGGCTCAGCTGACACCGGGGGAAGGGCCGTCCGGCAGAATGGTCCGCGTGCGAGAGAGGCCTGCGGTTGGCGACGTAGTCCAGTTTGAGCTGCCCGGCGGCCGCTGGGCGTACGGACGTATTCTCCGCGACGCCTCGGTTGCCTTCTACCGACAAGTAACGAACGAGCCGGGACAGCCTCCGATAGGAAGCCGAAACTACTTGTTTGTTGTGGGTGTGCACGACAGTGTGTTCCGGTCGCCGCTCTGTTCGATCGTAGGCCACGATCCCAGCTCGTCGGGCCACGACGATTGGCCCCCTCCATTCAGGGTCGATGATCCGATTACCGGAAACGTGAGTGTTTACAAGCGTGGATCGATTACTCCAGCATCGAAGGATGTGGTCGAGGGACTAGAGCCGGCTGCTGTATGGGAGTTGAACCACCTTCTCGCGAGACTGACACACGAGCTCGAGTGACATGTACAAGCGCTGGCCTGGACTACGTGGACTTCATGCGAAGCCGTAGCCGCCAGGCCCGTCAGGCTGACCGCAGGCCCGTCCGGCTGATGTGGAGCGTGAACGGGAACAGAAGCGTTTGGTGCCGCGTGATCCCGAGCACTCGGAAGCTCATCTCCGAGCTTCCGATGGTAAGGATCCCCAGGTCGCAGGAGCGTTCCATCACCGACATCTGGACGTGGCGCAGTTCCCCGGGCACCAGCGAGAAGGGCCGGAACGGCGTCAGGGGCCCGTTCGTGACATGGTCGAGCGACCCGCTGCCCGGCCCGATCCGGGGATCCACGAACCGGACGATGAAGTCCGAATGCTGCGGCGGAAAGAGCGACGTGACCGTGACTCCCACCGGGCCGGAGTTCGTGATCGTGAACCCGAAGTGCACTGGCTGCCCGGCGTGGCATGCGACGCCCCATTCCTCGAACGAGGACCCTTCCGGGGAGGTGTGGGGGCCGAGGTCGTGCGCGAACGGTGCCGGCGCGAACGAGACGTACTCAGCCGAGACGGGCTCGTAGGTCGCGACGAACGTCGTGCCCCACGCGATCGCCCCTGCGATCACGACGATCCCGGCGACGATCGCGGTCGTCCTCCATGGACGGCGCCGCGGCGAGGCCGATGTCGGGCGAGTCCCATCGGGCGATTCGGGTGGAGCCGACGTGGTCTGCATCGAACATCTCCTCGGATGAGCGACCGATCCTATATGCCGCGGAAGGGAGAGGGACCAGCCAGTACCGCGACCATGGATGCACGGTCCCGACGTGTGGGTCGCGCCGGTTCCTGGGTAGAGGAACCCGGTGGTCGACCCGGCATCCAGGGGCGGTGCTACACTCGGCCGCGCCCATGAGAACGGTCTGAGCAGCGAGGTTTCCGCGCCGGGCGCGCCCGCGGCCCGGTAGCTGCTCGCACCCATCTTCGACCGACCGGAGACCGCTCTCGTGACCACCGCTCCGAAGACCGCAGTTCGCCGCCTCGCATTCGCGCGAGCCATTTCGCTTACGGGTGGGACCGCGGCGTTCGCCGCCCTGAACTTCGCGATCTACGAACGCACGAAGTCGCCCACCTGGGTGGCCGCCGCGCTGTTCCTCACGTTTGGCACCGTGGGGTTCGGCAGCCTCTTCGCCGGGACGCTCGGCGACCGCTTCGACCGCAAGCGGGTGATGATCGTCAGCGACCTCGCCGGCGCTGCGGCCTTCGCCGCGATGGCCTTCGTCCACGATCCGGGGTGGCTGTTGGCGGTGGCGTTCCTGTCGGCGCTGGCGGAGTCGCCGTTCCTGGCGGCCTCCGCGGCCGCGATCCCGAACCTGGTCGGCGACGAGGAGCTCGGATGGGCCAACAGCCTCCTCTCGATCGGACGCGACTCCGGCATCCTCGTGGGGCCGCTGATCGGCGGCGCGCTCGTCGGGACGATCGGGGCCGGGTTCGTGTTCGGGCTCAACGCGGTCTCGTTCGTGATGTCCGCGGCGATGGTCTGGTCGGTCACGGGGTCGTTCTCGAGCTCTCGCGACGAGGAGGGGGAGCACGCCGGCGTCGCCGCGGGGATCCGGTTCATGGCGCACGACCGGGTGCTCCGATCGGTCGCGCTCGCGTGGATCCCGATCGCATTCGGCCTGGGGATGACCATGGTCGCCGACGTCCCGCTGGTGACGCTGTTCGGGGGCGGCGGCGTGGGGTACGGCGTCCTGATCGCCTGCTGGGCCGGCGGGTCGATCCTGGGGTCGGTGCTGGGACGGTTCCTGAATCGGCGGACCGAGCCGATCGCGTTCGCCGCCGGGGCCGGCGTCGTCGCCGTCTCGGGAATCCTCACCGGCCTGTCGCCGTGGTTCTGGGGCGTGCTGGTGGCCATCTTCGTGATGGGGATCGGCGACGGGACCCAGGTGGTCTCGCAGCAGGGGATCATGCAGCGGCGGACGCCCGACGCCGTGCGGAGCAGGGTTGCCGCGGGGATGGAGGCGGTTGCCCACCTCTCCCTCGCAGCCTCCTACGCCGTCGCCGGTCCGGTCGTGGCCTGGATCGGACCGCGGGGAACGTACGTGGTGGGAGGCCTCATCGGGCTCCTCGCGATCGTGGCGGCGCTTCCCGCGCTGGAGGCGCGCCGCGAGGCCGACGTCGGCACGCGAGACGCCGGGCAGGGGAGGGATGCCGCCTCGGTGGTGCTCGGCTACTCGGGCGGCGAGACCGAGACGACGGCCTCCACCCGGTAGCCGGATTCGCGCAGCACCGCGGCGCCGCCCCGGTCGAGGGCCAGGACGATGCAGGCCACGGTGCAGCCGTCCACCTGCACGGCCCCAGCGGCCGCCGCCACCTGGTGGCCGGTCGTGCTGACGTCCTCGATGAGGGCGACCACTGCCCCGGGGTCCGCGTAGCCCTCGACCTGCGTCCGGGTCCCGTACGCCTTCGGTTCCTTGCGGACGACGATCATGGGCAGGCCCGTCTCCAGGGCGACCGCGGCGAGCAGCAGCGTCGCCGCTCCCTCCGGCGCGGCGAGGTGCGTCACGCCCTCGGGCAGCAGCGCCCGGACACGCCCGGCGACCTCGCGGAGCAGCGCCGGGTCCGCCAGGAACCGGAACTTGTCGAAGTACACGGTCGAGCGCCGGCCGCTCGACAGCACGAAGTCGCCGTGCAGCTCGGAGACCTCCAGCAGCCGCTTGGCCAGGTCGTCGCTCGCCGAATCCTGAGCCTGCCGAGGCGCCGCCGGGGCCTCCTTCGCGGGTTCGCCGGCCATGGCGCGCTAGCATAGGTCCCCGACATGGGCCTGTACCGCGCGCTCCGGCCGCTCGTCTTCGCGGCGCCGCCGGAGACGGCCCATCGCGTGGCCGGCACCCTCCTCGAGCTCCCCCTTCCGTGGCGGCTGATCGGCGGCGCGGTGGACGATACCGCGCTCCACACCTCGCTGGCCGGCATCGAGCTGCGGAACCCCGTCGGCCTGGCCGCCGGCTTCGACAAGCGGTGCCGCGTGCTGCACTCCCTCGGACGGCTCGGGTTCGGCTACGTCGTCGGGGGGACGATCACGTCCAAGCCTCGCGAGGGGAACCCCCAGCCGCGCATCGTGCGGTACCCGGGGCGCCGGGCCATGGTGAACTCGATGGGCCTGCCCAACCCGGGGCCTCGCGAGGCCGCACGGAACCTCCGGCGCAGCCCCCGCACGGCGCCCCGAATCGTGAGCATCGCCGACGAGGACGAGGCGGACGTCCTGGGCAGCTTCGCGCTCCTCGAGCCGCACGCTGACGCGGTCGAGCTCAACGCCAGCTGTCCCAACGTGCCGTGGGGCCGGGACCGCGACACGGAACGCCATCTCCGCGCGCTGGTCGGCGCGCTCGCGGCACGCACGGTGAAGCCGCTGGTGGTGAAGCTTCCGCCCTTCGCCCACGACCGGCCGGCCGAGCGCGACGCCATCACCGCGCTGGCCGGCGTCGCCGCCGAGTCCGGCGCGGCGGCCCTGACCTGCACGAACACGCGGCCGGTCCGCGATTCCCGCCAGGCCGTCGGGACCGGCGGGCTCTCCGGCCGGCCCCTGTTCCCCGGGACCCTGGAGGCCGTCGCCGCCGTGCGCGCCGCGGCCGGCCTCCCGGTGAACGCCTGCGGCGGCGTCTTCACGGCCGAGGACGTCCTCGACTGCCTGGAAGCGGGCGCCACGACGGTCCAGGTCTACACCGCGCTGGTGTACGAGGGCCCCCGTCTCCTCCGGCAGCTGACGGAGGGGCTCGCCGAGCTGCTTCGCGGGCGGCGGACCTCGGTGCCGGCGGTCACCACGGCGGCCTGATCGGGGCCCACCCGGCCCCGGCGGCGCGATCGCCAGGCCGGCGCGACGCGACGGAGCGGACAACCGGAAGGCTGGGGCACCGACGGCGCGTCCTTGCCCCGGTTCCCCGGGCCGGTCGAGAATGGGCCGCCCCCGGGAGGTTGCAGTGGCACGCTCCGAGGTCCGATCCGGTTCCGAACAGGTCGCCGCGCACGCCGCGCCGCCCGCGGTGCGGCTGGAGGGCGTGGTGAAGCGCTTCGGCCCCGTGACCGCGGTGGACGGAGTGGACCTCGAGGTCCGGCCCGGCGAGTTCTTCTCGCTCCTCGGCCCGAGCGGCTCGGGGAAGACCAGCTCCCTGCGGATGATCGCCGGCTTCGAGTACCCCACCGAGGGGCGCATCCACCTCGGCGGCCACGACGTCACGGACCTCCCGCCGTACCAGCGCGACGTCAACACCGTGTTCCAGGACTACGCGCTGTTCCCGCACATGACCGTGCGCGAGAACGTGGAGTACGGGCTCCGTGTCCGCAAGGTCCCCCGGGACGACCGGCGCGAGCAGGCCCGGGAGGCCCTCCGCATGGTCCGGCTGGAGGGCTACGACGAACGCAAGCCGACCCAGCTCTCCGGCGGCCAGCGCCAGCGGGTGGCCCTCGCCCGGGCGCTGGTGAACAGCCCGAGCGTGCTGCTGCTCGACGAGCCGCTGGGGGCGCTCGACCTGAAGCTCCGCCAGCAGATGCAGATCGAGCTGAAGGCCATCCAGCACGACATCGGGCTCACGTTCCTGTACGTGACCCACGACCAGGAGGAGGCCCTGACCATGAGCGACCGGCTGGGCGTGATGAACGCCGGCCGCATCGAGCAGGTCGGGACGCCGGCGGAGGTGTACGAGCAGCCGGCCACCGGGTTCGTGGCTGGGTTCGTCGGCGTGAGCAACGTGCTGTCCGGCGACCCCGCGGCGGCGGTCACCGGGTCGCCGCACGCGTTCACGATCCGTCCCGAGAAGATCGCCATGGTCGAGCCCGGAGCCACAGCAGAGCCCGGGCAGGCCACCGTGACCGGCCACGTCCGCGAGGTTGTCTATCTCGGAGCCTCGACTCGCTACATCGTGGCGCTCGACCCGGGCGGGGAGTTGGTGGTTACTCAGCAGAACCTGGCCACGTCGTCCATGGAGGCCCTGCAGGTGCAGGGGAAGCCCGTCCGCCTGATGTGGGACGCGCAGCTGAACCGTCCCGTCGAGCAGTCCGGCGGGCCGAACGAGGGGGAAGGGGAAACCGCATGAGGCGAATGCGAGCGGTCCTGGTCGTGGGCGCGACGCTGGCCCTGGTGGGCGCGGCCTGCGGCAAGGGAGGCGGAGGCGCCACCGACATCGGCCTGGTGAACCACATCGGGAAGGGCGAAGGCCAGCTCAAGCTCATCGCGTGGGCCGGGTACGTCGAGGACGGGACGTCGGAGGGCGGCAAGGACTTCGACTGGGTCCATCCCTTCGAGAACCAGACCGGCTGCCAGATCACCGTGAAGTACGCCGACAGCTCCGACGAGATGGTCTCGCTGATGCGCCAGGGCGGCGGCAAGGTCTACGACGGCGTCTCGGCATCCGGCGACGCGTCGAACCGGCTGATCGCGGGCGGCGATGTGGCCCCGGTCAACATCGGCCTGTTCCCCGCGTACGCAGACGTCCTGGCGCCGCTGCAGTCGCCGCCGCACAACACCGTGAAGGGCGTGCACTACGGCGTGCCGTACATGTACGGGCCGAACTTCCTCATGTACAACACCGACGTCGTCAAGCCGGCGCCCACCTCGTGGGACGTCACCTGGGAGCCGACGCTGAACGGCCAGCCCAACCCCTACGCCGGGAAGATCACCGGCTACGACGTGCCGATCTTCATCGCGGACGCCGCGATGTACCTCAAGGCGCACCAGCCCAATCTCGGCATCACCGACCCCTACGAGCTGACGGAGGACCAGCTGAACGCCGCCGTCGACCTGCTGAAGCAGCAGAAGCCGCTCGTGTCGAAGTACTGGTCGCTGTACACCGACGAGATCGACGGGTTCGAGAACGGCGACATGGTGGCTGGCACCGCGTGGCCGATCAACCTGTCCCTCGTCGAGTCGGACGGCAAGGTCCCCGTCGGCGAGGTCGTCCCGTCGGAGGGCGTGACCGGGTGGGCCGACACGTGGATGATGTCATCGCATGCCCAGCACCCCAACTGCATGCTGCAGTGGATGAAGTACACGCTGGAGCCGCAGGTCCAGAGCCAGGTGGCGCTGTGGTACGGCGCCGCCGCCTCGAACCCCAAGGCCTGCGCGCTGCTGAAGACCGCGCTGGGCAAGGACGCCGACCTGGCGGACACCGTCCGGTACGGCGAGTGCGGCAACGTCGACTTCCTGAAGTCCATCTACCTGTGGAAGACCCCGCAAGCGGACTGCGGCGACGGGAAGACCGACTGCATGGACTACTCCGTGTGGCAGGACAAGTGGACGGAGGTCCGCGCGGGGTAGCGGCGAAGCCGGGAGGCGCGATGGGCACCCCGCTCGAGCGAGACCGCCCAGCCGCCACGGCGGGATTCCTGAGCCGCGTGTCCGCGTGGTTGCATCGCCGGCCGCGGATCCGCCTGGCGGGCCTCCTCCTGCCCTCGCTGGGCTGGATGCTGGTCGTGTACGTCGGCGCTCTGCTCCTGCTGTTCGTGTCGTCGTTCTGGCGTCTCGACCCGTTCACCGGCCTCGTCGTGCACGACTGGGGCCTCGGCAACTTCCGGAAGATCGCCTCCGAGTCCGTGTACGCGGTGACCGCCCTCCGGACCCTGGGGATCGCGGTCGCCGTGACCGCGACCGACATCGCGCTGGCCCTGCCCATCGCGTACTACGCGGCCCGGGTCGCGACGCCGCGCGGCCGCGCGGCGATCCTGCTCGCGGTGGTGCTGCCGCTGTGGAGCAGCTACCTCGTTCGCGTGTTCGCGTGGCGGGTCATCCTGTCGACGCACGGGCTGTTGTCGTGGTTGTTCCTCGGGAAGCTCCACGTGGGGTTCTCGATCTGGGCCCTGTGGATCACGTTCGTGTACCTGTGGCTTCCGTTCGTGATCCTGCCGATCTATGCCGCGCTGGAACGGGTGCCGCCCTCCCTGATCGAGGCGTCGGGCGACCTCGGCGCCCGTGGCTGGACGACGTTCCGCGAGGTGGTCTGGCCGCTGGCCATCCCGGGGATCGTGGCGGGATCGATCTTCTCCTTCTCGCTGACGCTGGGCGACTACATCGCCCCGACGCTCGTCAGCAACACCCAGTTCATCGGGAACATCGTGTACCAGAACACGGGCGTCGCCGGGAACTTCCCGTTCGCGGCCGCGTACGCGCTGGTCCCCGTGGTCATCGTCGGCCTGTACCTGCTGCTGGCGCGCCGCCTGGGCGCGTTCGAGGCGCTGTAGCCATGGAATCGCGCGGGGTGCGGATCTTCCTGCGGGCGATGACCGCGTTCGTGCTGGTGTTCCTGTACCTCCCGCTGGTGGTCATCGTGATCTACGCGTTCAACCGGTCTCAGGGGCAGTCGTGGCCGATCTCGGGCGTGACGACGCACTGGTTCGGCGACGCGTGGCACGACCCCACCGTCCGCGCAGCGCTCGCCACGTCGCTGAAGGCCGGCGCGGGTGCCACGGCCATCGCGCTGGTGCTGGGGACCACGGTGGCGTTCGCGGTGCACCGGTTCCGGTTCTTCGGGCGCGAGGCGATCTCGTTCCTGCTGGTGCTGCCCCTCGCGCTCCCCGGCATCGTCACGGGGATCGCGCTGAACTCGACCATCAACGCGAGCGGCATCCCGTTCAGCCTCCTCACGATCATCGCGGGGCACGCCACGTTCTGCGTGGTCGTGGTCTTCAACAACGTGATCGCCCGGCTGCGGCGGATGCAGGGGAACCTGGTGGAGGCCTCGATGGACCTGGGCGCCGGCGGATGGCAGACGTTCCGGATGGTCACGCTGCCCAGCTTGTCGGGCGCGCTGGTCGCGGGCGGCCTGCTGGCCTTCGCGCTGTCGTTCGACGAGATCATCGTCACGAACTTCACGTCGGGATCGGAGCAGACCCTGCCCAAGTGGATCTTCGACCAGATCCGCCTGCCTCACGCCCGTCCCGTGGTCAACGTGGTCGCGGTGGGCGTGATGGTCCTCTCGCTGATCCCGGTGTACCTCGCGCAGCGCCTGGCCGGAGGAGCCGCCGGCCGCCTGGGCGGCGGGGGCGGCCTGGCCGCCCCCGTGCGAGCCGAGGCGTGAGGCCGGGTCAGCCGCAGGGCTTGCCGGTCAGGCTGACGCCGGCGTTCTGCTTGATGAACAGCGGCCTGGCCGTCGGCAGCGGCCCGCCCGTCGCCGGGTCGAGGAGCCTGGTGTCGCCGGTGGCGATGATCACGCAGCCGTTCTGGTCGACGGCGTCGGTCAGGTAGTCGCCCAGCCGGCGGTCCTGGCCGGTGGCGACGCACGTCGTGCCGCCCTGGCAGATGCCGCCCTCGTGGACGTAGCGGCCGGAGGCGTTCACCTTCGAGATCGTGCGGGCGCCGGTCGCGTGGTACACGTTCGCGTCGTAGACGTACACCTTGCCGGTGCCGCAGTCGGGGTCGGTGACCCGGTCGTACTGGTACCAGGCCACGCTGACGTTCCCGGCGCTGCCTGCGACCATCCACGGCCACAGCACCGTCGTCCCGGGGTGCGCCACCGTGATGGGCTTCGCCCACGTCGCGCCGCCGTCCTTCGAGTACGTGAGCATGATCGAGTTCGCGAGCGGGGTCTCGGCACCGTCGCACCCGCCGCTCGTGCCCGCCTTGCGGACCTGGGTGTCCCAGGTCAGGTACAGCGTCCCCGCGGAGTCGATGGCGATGGCCGGCCAGTGAGCCAGCATCGACGTCCCGGCCACGGCGATGTGGGGTTGGAAACCCGCGGTCGGAGAGCCGAAGTCCCGGGAAGCGTTCGCCAGGGTGCTGACACCGAGGCCGAATCGGCCATCGGGGAAGTCGAATACGGCCGGTTCGATCAGGGTGCCGTCGAGGTGGTCGTAGTACAGCTTCCCGTCGCCCGTGTACGTGGTGCCCTGGGGCCCGGCACCGTGGTCGGCCACACCCGTCAGGCCGCAGCTCGCGCCGGCGTCGGTGGAGCGGAACACGGTGTGGTCGCCCTCCAGTGTGTTGGTGGCCAGGTACACCTCGCCCGCCTTGCCGCCGGCCAGCCACGGCCGGTCGCCGTCGTGGCACTGCGCGGTCCCCGTCGGCCATGTCACGCCCCCGTCGGTGGAGGAGAACAGCGCGTCGTTCGCGAGGTCGATGCCCGTGTCGTACAGCGTGCCCGACTCGTCCAGCGTGAGGTCGGGGTCCGAGAACCCGGTGTTCTGCGCGGGGTTGTTGAAGAAGCCCGAGTCGTTCCAGTTGACCCGGCGCCAGTTCACGCCGCCGTCCTGCGAGTACCAGATGTTGACCTGGTTCCGGTAGTTCGTCACGAAGTCGCCGTCGCCGCCCGGGGACCCCAAGACGCCGTCGCGGAACAGGTGCGTGGTGCCCTCGTGCGCCGTGTAGACGAGGGTTCCCTGACCGGTGGCGATGGCCTCGGGCTCGCCGCCGGCCAGCTCCTGGTCGACGTACACCGGTGTGCCGAACCCGACCTTGGTGGACGTCGCGGTCGTGCCGCCGTGCGCAGGGAAGCTCACCGCGGCGAGCACCACCACGGCACCGGCAGCAGTGACGCCCAGCCGGATCGTTCGAGACATACGGGCCATGACCCCTCTCCTTCCACCGAAGCCGGCGCACCGGGATCGGACCGGACCGCGGGGCGCCGCTGGCGAGCGATACGAGGGTTCCCTCCGGGAAGTCAGTCCAATCCTGGGGCCGCGGGGCGCCGTGCGAGCCGGGGTGACAGACTCCGGCCGATGGGAGACCGAGCGTGAGGGCCGTGGTCATCGGTGCGGGCGATGGCCGGGCCTCGGCGGCGATGGCCGACGTGGCCGAGCCGCGGATCGAGGAACCGGGCGACGCCGTGGTCCGCGTGACCCGCTCGGCGATCTGCGGGTCGGACCTCCACGCGCTGCACGGCAAGCTCCCCATGGAACGGGGGGAGATGCTGGGCCACGAGGGCGTCGGCGTCGTCGAGGAGGCCGGACCCGGGGTCATCCGGCTCCGCGCCGGGGACCGGGTGGCGATCGCATTCGACAACGTGTGCGGCGAGTGCTGGTACTGCCGGCGCGGCGAGTCCTCGCTGTGCTCCGGACTGCGCAACTTCGGGCTGGGCGCGGCCGGCGGCGGGCTGGGCGGGACGCAGGCCGAGCTCGTTCGCGTCCCCCGGGCAGACGCGAACCTGCTCCCGATCGCGGACGCCGTCGACGACGAGCACGCCCTGTTCGTCGGTGACGTGCTGACCACCGGGTTCTACGGTGTCGCGCTGGCCGCCCCGAAACCGGGGGAGAGCGTGGCCGTGGTCGGGTGCGGGCCGGTCGGTTTCTTCGCCGTCCAGGCGGCCCTGCTGCTCGGCGCGGACCCCGTGATCGGCATCGACCTCGTCCCTCAGCGGCTCGAGCTGGTGCGCGCCCGGGGCGCCGTGGCGGTGGACCCGTCGGCCGTCGATCTCAAGGCGGCGGTGCGGGAGGCGACCGGGGGGCGCGGCGCCGACGTCGCCGTCGAGGCGGTCGGCACGATGGCGGGCTTCGAGGCGGCCCGGACGGCCGTGCGCCGGGGGGGACGGATCTCGGTGGTGGGCGTGTACGGCGACGACACGCTCGAGGTGAGGATGAACGAGTACTGGACCCGGGGGCTGAAGCTCCTGTTCGCCGGGATCTGCCCCATCCACGGCTGGTGGGAGCGGGCGATGGACGCCGTCCGCAGCGGCGACATCGACCCGATCCCGCTCATCAGTCACCGGCTGCCGCTGGCGGAGGCGCCGGCGGGCTACGACCTGTTCGAACGCCGCGAGGCCACGAAGGTCGTGCTTGTCCCGTAGGACTACAGGTACTGCCCGGGGCGGGCCTCGCCCTCACCCGGAGGCTGCACCTCCGTGCGGATCATGCCCGTCGGGAGCCCCCGCCGGCGGAGCTCCTGGAGCTGCTGCATCGCCGCCTGCTGCTGGGCGACGACCGCCGCCTGGATCCCGTGGAACAGCCCCTCCAGCCATCCCACCAGCTGGGCCTGGGCCACGCGCATCTCGGACTCGGTCGGCACCCCCTCCAGCGGCAGGATGAACTCCTGGAGCTCGCGTTCCAGCTCGTCGGGCAGGACGTCGCGGAGCTCGGTCACCGATCGCTCGTAGATCTGGCGCAGGCGGGTGCGGCTGCGCTCGTCGAGCGGCGCCCCGCGGGTCTCCTCGAGCAGCTCCCGCACCATCGAGGCGATGCGGAGCAGCTTTCCCGGCTCGGTGATGGCCTCCCGGGATTCGTCCTCGGGGCCCGGATGCTCCCCTGCGGCGACGGGAACCGCCTGCAGCGGCGAGGCGGTGGAGGTCTCGGCGGACACCGTGGGTCCCGTGGGCTGCCCGCCCTCCGGCCCGCCCGGATCGGTCATGGCCTCACCGTAGCAGCGACGTACTGCAGCAGGAGGGCCTCGGCCAGGCAGGCCCGCTCCAGCTCCCGCAGGTCCACGCTCTCGTTCTCCGCGTGGGCCCGCCCCAGACGGTCCTCGACGCCGGTCAGCAGCAACGCGGCGGCCGGCCACCGCTCCGCGAAGTCGGCGACGAATGGGATCGATCCCCCGGCGCCCATGTCCACCGGGTCGGTCCCCCAGGCCTCCCGGAAGGCCCGCCGCGCGGCGTCGTACACGGGGCCGTCCGCCCGCACCCGGTACGGCTCCCCGGCGCCTCCGGGCGTGACGCGCACGTCGACCCCCCACGGCGCGTTCGCCTCGAGGTGCTTCACCAGGGCGTCCTGGGCCCGGTGGGGATCGTCGCCGGGCGCGATCCGGAGGCTGAGCTTCGCGCGTGCCACCGGGACGATCTGGTTGGAGGCCTCCCGGACCCGCGGCGCGTCGACGCCCAGCACGGACAGGGCCGGCCTTGCCCACAGCCGCTCGGTGATCGTGCCCTCGCCGATGAGCTGCAGGCCGGGGCGGGCGCCGAGGTCGGCCCGGTACTCCTCCTCGGTGAGGTCCGCAGCCGGCGGCTCACCCGTGACCAGCCCGGGGATCGCCACGTTCCCCAGCTCGTCGTGCAGCGTGGACAGCAGCCGGGCTAGCGCCAGGATCGCGTCGGGGGCCGGGCCGCCGTACATGCCGCTGTGCACGGCGTGGTCGGCCACCCTCACCTCGACCACGCAGTCGACCAGCCCTCGCAGGGTGGTCGTGAGCCCGGGAACGCCGGTGTCCCAGTTCGAGGCGTCGGCCAGCACGATGACGTCGGCCGAGAGCTGGTCGCCGAAGGCCTCCAGGAACCGCGCCAGGTTCGGCGACCCGGCCTCCTCCTCGCCCTCGACGAAGATCTTCACCGCGACCGGGGGCCGGCCCTCCCACGCCCGGACGGCCGCCGCGTGCACGACCACGCCGGCCTTGTCGTCGCACGTGCCCCGGCCGAACAGGCGCCCGTCGCGTTCGGCCGGCTCGAACGGCGGGGTCTCCCACAGGTCGTCCGCCCCCGGCGGCTGGACGTCGTGGTGGGCGTACAGCAGCACGGTCGGCGCGCCCTCCGGCCCCGGGACGTGGGCGAACACGGCGGGCGGGGCGCCGTCCAGCTCGAGGAGCCGGACCTCGGGACACCCGGCCGCCCGCAGGATGTCGGCGGTCGCCTCGGCGGATTCCTGAACGGCGGCCGGATCGAACCCCTCGAACGAGACCGAGGGGATCCGCACCAACCGCTCCAGCTCCTCCCGGATCCGGGCGGCGTCGCCCTGGACGCGCGCGGTGAGTGCCCCGAGATCGCTCATCCGCGGAACCCTACCGGGCCGGAGGACTATGCGGCGGGCTGCAGTGTGATCGTCCCGGCGCGATGTGTCGGGAACCGCACGTGCACGCTCGAGATGGCGAGCGAGGACGGCAGGTTGTCCGGACGCCACGTCGGCGCGTCGACCTGGCCCACCTGCAGCTCGATCACGTGGCCGGCCGGGAACAGCCAGTCGTTGCCGAACAGCTGCGTGCGCAGGACGCCCGAAGCGGGGTCGCCGTGCGCCGTCGACAGCCGGTACACGCCGCGCGTGACCATGGTCTTCGACCCGCCCGGCGCGACGTCCCACAGCTTGAAGACGACTGTCGCGTCCTGGCCGCTCAGGTCGTAGTGCACGGCCACCGACGGCAGACCCAGCAGCGGGAACCCCGTCGCCGGCGCGGCCCACCGGTCGTAGGCCTGCAGCGGGTCGTCCTGGGCGTCGTCTGCATGGAGGCAGACGTTCTCGTTGGCGATGGGATCGCTCTGCGCACCCTCGATCGGGTTCTGGTCGGCGGAGGTGGTCGTGGCGGGCCCGCCCGAGGCCAGGGCGACGCCCCGCGTCAGCGAATCCCAGGTGCCGGCCACCGGCGACTGCGTCTTCGACGACGCCGGGCACCGCGTGCGGAAGCTGTAGGCCTGCGCGGATGGCGCGACGCCCGTCCGCCCGAGGACGTGGGCCTGGAGGAACCGCCAGGCCAGGGTGTTGATCGGATGCCACTGCGCCCCGGGGTTCTGCGCGTTGGAGTGGCCGATGTCGCCGAACGCCATCTGGACCGGGTACGCGGGGTCGGCCGCCTGGAGCTTCCGCCACATCTGGAGGGTCTGCACGGCCGGGAACAGCGGGTCCGTCCACCCCTGGATCGAGAACACGGGGACCTCACGGACCCGCCCGGCCGCGACCGCGTCGAAGTAGTCCTGTGCGTAGTACGGGGACCGCGAGCGGTAGCTGGCCACGATCTGGTCGATGTCCGGCTTCTGGTCGTACGGTTCGCCGCTCTGGACCAGCGCGTTCTGCTCGTCGAGGTTCGTCCCCGGATGGTCCGGGTTCTCGTCGTAGCGGCCCTGCCCGACCGCCCGCCCCACGGCGTACAGGGCGTCGATGTAGCTCTCCTTGGGCACCCCCAGCGGGTCGAGGTGCGACCGGCTCTGGTCCGGGCTGTCGGTGGCCCGCCCGCTCACCAGCAGGGAGTCGAGCAGGTCCGTCCACGGGTATTTCGGCACGGCCGCGGCGAGCTGGATCTCGGTCCCGTCGGGGCTCTGCCAGGGGAGGCTGGTGGCGAGCGTCCAGGACTGCCCGCCGCCGTACGAGTCGCCGGTCGCCGCGATGCGCGTGGGGGCGGCGATCCCCGCGTCGACCAGTTTCCCCAGCAGGGTCTGGCTGTCCCGGCCCTCGAACTCGCGCTGGGCGAGGTGCGTGTACCCGTCCGCGCAGTTCGCGTCGGAGTCGAACACCCCGCAGGACTCCTTGAACCCCCTGGCCGTGGAGTTGACGGCCACCCACCCCTGGGAGACGAACCACACGTTGTTCCAGTGCCACGTGTCGGGGTTGGTGCCGTCGGGGGAGTCGGCCTCCCACGCCGTCTTGTCCTGGGACCAGCCGTGCAGGAACAGGACCGTCGGCAGCGGGGCCGTGGCCCCCGTCGGGATCGACAGGTCGGTGTCGAGCCCGATCCCGTCGAACGAGGGGATCTCGCCGGTGCAGAAGGTGAACGCGGGAGCTCCGCTCGGCGTGTGCTGCGAGCACTGGAGGCCGAGGGCGCTCGCCCTGGCGGCCAGTGTCCGAGAGCCGGCGGATGCGCCCCGGGAGCCCGGGGCCACGGCGAGGGCGGCAGCGAGAAGGGCGATGAGGACGAAGCGCGGCGGGCGCACGGGTCTTCCTTTCGGTCCGGGATGCGGGCGGGAAACGGTCAGGGCGAGATGTACCCGCCCCGCGCCGCGGTCACACCGGCCCGGGCGACTCCGGCTCGGGGGCCGGCGCCGGAGGGGCCACCCGGCCGTCGGCGGCGTCCGGCGCGGGAGCCGGCCCGTCGGGGACCCGGACCCTGCGGATGGCGTCGGCGACCGGCGGGTACCGCCCGCGGAGCTCGTCGGCGAAGGCTGCCAGACGGTCGGCCAGCGCGGGGTCGAGGATCTCGAGGACGTTCTCGGCGTTCTCCTCGCCCGAGTGGGAGAGGTTGTAGCTCCCCACGAACACCATGTCGTCGGCCACGACGAACTTCGCGTGCATGTAGTCGTGCACGGCGTGGGGGGCGTAGGGCGTGGACGGCTTCCCGCTGAACGGGGCGTTGTCGAGCACGGTGAGCAGCGTGGGGATCTTCCAGGCGGCCTGCCCGTCCCGCCGCCACTGGGTGATGACCTCGGCGACCTGGGTGCCGTCCACCAGGCCGGCCAGGTCCACGTCTCGGTTGGTGGCCCGCTCTGCCAGCGACCCGATGATGGGCCCGGCCGACACCACCGGCGAGACGACCCGGATGCGCCGCTCGGCCCGGTCGATTGCGCCGGAGATGCGGCTGGCCATGCGGCGTCCCCGGCCGGGGGAGAACCACGGCCGGACCGTGGCGCCGTCGCGCTCCACGGGGTCGGTCGCGTACTCGCCGGAGCCGAGGACGCGCTGGCGGTTCCACAGCTCCTCGAAGTTCCGCGCGTAGACGGCGGCGATCTGCGGCGCGCGGACCACTAGGACCACGTTCTCCTCGCGCGTCCAGGAGTCGTTCGTCCAGTTCATGGAGCCGGTCCACACGTCGGCGCGGTCGCGGACGACGTACTTGTGGTGCATCAGGTCCGGGACGCCGGGAACCCCGCGGGTGGGGAAGCCGCTGGCCTGTACGACGGCCATGTCGGTCTGGGGCGGCGGCGGGACCGGGATCGGCTTCTCGTGGTCGACGTTGTAGACCATGCGCCCGGCCACGCCGCGCCCCACGGCGCGGTGGAACGCCTCGATCACGATGCGCTCGGCCTCGCCCTCGACGCGGAGGTCGTACAGCGCGACGTCGAGCGTGCGCTCGGCGCCGTCGAAGAAGTCGGCGATCCAGCCTGCGACGTCCTGGGCGGCCTGCCCGCCGTCGGTGAGGGTCCGCACCTCGAGCAGGGGCGTCGAGGCGGGCCGCGTCACTGCGCGTCGGCCTTGTGCGGCGCGACGTGTGGTTCCTTCTGCGGGTCGCCGTGGTCCTGGGGCCCCGGTCCCTCCCGCTTCGCCAGGATCTCCCGGATCAGGGGAACGACCCGGGCGGGTTCGTCACACGTGACGAACAGGTCGAGGTCGGCCTCGCCGATCTTCCCCTCCTCCAAGGCGCGGTCCCGCAGCCAGTCGATCAGTCCCTTCCAGTACTCCTCGCCGTACAGCACCACGGGGAAGTGCTGGATCTTCCCGGTCTGGGTGAGCGTGAGCGCCTCGAACGTCTCGTCGAGCGTGCCGAACCCGCCGGGGAACACGACGAACCCCTCCGCGTACTTCACGAACATCGTCTTGCGGACGAAGAAGTAGCTGAAGTCGATGCCGAGGTCGACGTAGTCGTTCATCCGCTGTTCGAACGGCAGCTCGATGTTGCACCCGACCGAGATTCCGCCGGCCTCCTGGCATCCCCGGTTGGCCGCCTCCATGATCCCCGGCCCGCCGCCGGTGATGACGGCGAACCCGGCGCGGGCGAGCTCTGCGCCCACCGCGCGGGCGGCGTCGTACATGGGGTCCGGCTCGCGGATCCGCGCCGACCCGAACACGGTGATGGCGAGCGGAATTGAGGCCAGCGCGTCGAACCCCTCGACGAACTCCGACAGGATCCGCATGACCCGCCACGGATCCTCGTGTACGAACGCCGGCTCCCGCCGCTGCAGCAGGGCCTGGTCCTCGGTCGCCCCGCCGCGCTTCCGCTGCGTCACCCGCCCCCGCCGTACCCGGCGCTCGTCCCGGTCGCCCTTCACGTGATCAGCCATGTCCACAAGGATGCCCGACCCCGCGGCTCCGCGTGCGGAGTCGGATCAACTCCGGGGGACCAGGGCGAGCACGCGGGTCGGGCTGCCGGAGCCGTTCACGATCTTCAGGGGGGCGACGATCAGTGCGGCGCCGGTCGGCGGGAGCAGGGAGAGGTTGGCCAGCTGGGTGAGGCCGTACTTGTTCGCGCCGAGGAGGAAGCTGTGGCACGGGAACGCCGGCTCGAAGGAATGGGCCGCGCCCGCGTCGGTTCCGACGGTCTCGACGCCGAAGCCGACGATCGGGGCCTCCTCGGCGAGCCACCTCGCGCACTCCACGCTGACCCCGGGCGTGTGGGGACCGGTGTCGTCGGCGTTGAGGAACGCGGCCTGGTCCTGGGCGCGGGCGTCCCAGCCGGTCCGGTACAGGAGCCAGCCGCCCGCCGGGAGCGGTCCGTGCAGGCGCTCGAACGCTTTCACGTCGTCGACCGACAGCAGGAAGTCGGGGTCCGCGGCGACGCGGTCGGTCAGGTCGAGCACCGCGGCCGGGCCGATCAGGTTCCGGGGCGGGATCGTCGAGACGTCGTCCTTGCCCCGGCCGGTCACCCAGTGGATCGGCGCGTCGAGGTGGGTCCCGACGTGCTCGCCGCCCTCGAACGAGTTCCAGTACCACGCCGGGCCGCGGTCGTCGTAACGGCTGATCTCGTGGAGCTTCCACCCCGGCGTGTTCGCGAAGGGCGGCGGGAGCTGGAGGATCGGCGTCGACTCGGACAGCGGCTGAGACAGGTCGACGACCTCGACGGTCCCGCCAGCCAGCGCGCCCAGGAACCCGGTCAGTGCCTCTGCGGTCATGTTCCCCGTCCTTTCTGGTCGATCAGGTCGAGGCGGAGGCCTCGGGTCCGGGCTCGGGATGCTCGTCGCGCCCGACGGTCGGTTCATCGGTCTCGTGGCCCGCCGGGCGCGGTTGCGGACGCGGGGGAGTGGGGTCGCCCGGCTCGCCGATCCGCAATGCCCGCGCGAACTCGAACCGGTTCTCCAGCAGGTGGAGGTCCATGTGGAACGACGCCGGTCCGACGTCCTCCACCTTGGCCACGAGGCAGGAGACCTCGCCGGAAGCCAGGTCCTCTCGCGCCGCGGCCGTGAATTCGTCGAGTTCCTCGACCATTCGCGACCGGGCGAGGCCGGCCGCTCGCGCGATCCCCGCCAGGTCCGAGCCCGTCGACGTCGCCGTCGGGAAGCCGCCGACCGATAGCAGGCTCTCGTTGTCGAACACGATGTGGGTGAGGTTCGGCGGCGCGTACCGGGCGAGCGTGGTCAGCGACCCCAGGTTCATCAGCACCGAGCCGTCCCCGTCGATCACGACGACCGGCCGGTCGGGCTGGGCGAGAGCGACGCCGAGCCCCATCGACGACGCGAGCCCCATCGCGTGCTCGAGGTAGAAGAAGTTCGGCCGGTGGCCCAGCGAGTACAGCTCGACGGCGACCGCGCCCATGATCGTCACCACCGCGCAGCCGGCGATGTCGTCGTAGATGGCCTCGAGCGCGTCGATCCGCTTCACGCAGCCCCGTCTCTAGAGGGTCCCGTCATCCCGGCTTCTCCCACATCAGCTCCCGGGTGAGCAGGACGGCGACCGGCGACAGCGACGACTGCGCGAGCGTCATCGCGCGGCCGATCTTCGGTTCGACCTCGTCGGGGGCTCGCAGCTCGTCCCGCTGGATGTTCAGGGCGTCCAGGACCGGGCGCGTGAACTTCCCGCCCTCCGTCTGCCAGGGGTCGCGCTCGCCGAGGTGCCCCCGGTCGCTGATCACCAGCAGCAGCGGGATCTTGTACAGCATCGCGCCGGAGACGATGCCGTTGACGGCCTGGAGGAACCCGTGGTTCTGCATGAGCAGCGCCGACCGGGCGCCGGCGAGGTGCGCGCCCATCGACACGCCGACGCCCTCCTCCTCCTTGGCCAGCCGGACCAGGGTCATGTCGGGGTCGTCCTCGGCCATCCGGATGAGGTGGACGAGCCACGTCTCCGGCAGCGCCGAGCAGATGCGGACGCCCGCGGACTTCAGCCCCTCGTACACCACCTTCGAGTGGGCCTCGGAGACCGGCATGGCGGTGAGGCAATCACGGCTCGCCGAGCGCGGTCAACTCGGCGCGTTGACTCACAAAGAATGTCCTCGAACCTGAGCCCTCGCCTCAATTGGAAATGTCCTCCAGCCTCCACGCTCGCTCATGGTCGACGCGGCGAGGGAGGGGACCTCCGGTGGGGCTGTCCATGGCACAGAGGAAGGCAGTGACGAAAGAGATGGCGAGACGGTACGCGCGTGGCTCGAGAAACGAGAAGACCGTGATGCTCGACGAGCTCTGTGCGCTGACTGGGTGGACCCGCCGCCACGCTCGGCGAGCCT
>JBJMLO010000002.1:0-24193 GCA_045805265.1 Actinomycetota bacterium | reverse complement strand
TCACCAGCGCATGGTCAGCTCACCCCTCGTGGCCGACGAGGCGAAGGCACGGCTGGAGGAGACCTACACCGGCCTCAACCCCGCGGCGCTACGCCGGGAGATCACCGGGCTTCAAAGCCGGTTGCTCGAGCTCAGCAAGCTCAAGGAGGAGATGCGACGGAAGGAGGTGAGGACCCCACCGGACCACCCTTGGAGGACATTTGTTGTGAGGCAACGGGGGAACGGTTCGAGGACATCTTGATCTGAGGCAACTAGCTCGGCGAGCGCCGCTCTTCGGTCGGCGCCCGGAGCTCGCCGGAGTCAGGTGGTGGCGTCCTCCCTGGAGGCCGGCGAGCCGGCCGGGGAGAACACGCCGAGCACGCGGAGCGTCTCGCTGCCGGCGCTCGACAGGCGGTGCCGGACGCCGGGCGGGAGGAACACGCTGGAGCCGGGGGCGACGGGATGGACCTCCCCGTCGACCTCGACGACCCCGTCGCCGTCGAGGACGTGCACCACCTCCTCGTACGTATGGACGTGCGCGGGCGCCGCTACCGCGGAGATGTAGCCCACGAACTGCGTGACGTTCCGGCACCCGATCGCCGGATCGACCAGGACCCGGAATGTCCGGTCGTCCCCCGCGGGAAGCATCTCCCGTTCCTCCTCCCGGACCCAGTAGCGGACCGGCCGGTCGTCGTCGGCCGCATCGACGGGCGCCTCGGAGGATCCGGAACCCGTGGGGCCGCGCTTCCCGCCGGGCGGCGGGGAGAGCACCGAGACCACCACGAGG
Source organism: Actinomycetota bacterium (assembly GCA_045805265.1). GTDB lineage: Bacteria > Actinomycetota > UBA4738 > UBA4738 > JACQTL01 > JBJMLO01. Next base: position 23,427 of record JBJMLO010000002.1, on the reverse strand, counting down.
TCGTGCGGCCCGGGATTCTCGATTCGGTAGCCGACCGCCGGCGGCACGTACACGGCGGTGCCGGGCGCAAGCTCCAGGAAGGCGGTGCCGAGATCGGCCGTCCCCACCCCGGAGACCACGAACATGACGTCCTCGCTCGCCTCGTTGTGGAGATCGGGCGTGTGGCCGGGCTCGAACCGGAACACGCGCTGGACCAATCGCCGCGCTCCCGTCGAGCCGTCCACCATCACGCGCACCCATCCGTTGGAGCCCGGAAGCTCCATCTCGGACCGCTCTTCCAGGTGCACGACTGCAGCGGTGGGGGGCGCCATGGTCCCGGCAGCGTAACGGCAAGCCGCGCGCCGAAGCCAGTTGTGGCCGTGGAACGGGGGCGGTTGGTCAGCCGATCTCGGCGATGGGCTGCCCCGCTTCGACGACCTGGCCCGCGGCGACGTGGACCGCGGCGACCTCGCCCTCGCGGGGTGCGGTCACGCTGGTCTCCATCTTCATCGCTTCGAGGACGGCGACCGGGTCGCCCGCCTGCACGTGGTCCCCCGGTTTCACCTCCACCTGGAGGATCGTCCCCTGCATGGGCGAGGCGACCAACCCGCTCGCCGTGCCGCCACCCGAGCGGGCCGTGGCGTGGGGCGCCGAGGCCGCCATCCCCGGGTTCCACAGCCGGGCCGAGGAACCGCCGACGCGCAGCACCGGGGCCTCGCCGCTGCTTGGGTCACGAGTCCGGGCGGCGCGCAGCGCGTCGAGGGCGCCCGCCCCGACCGTCAGGGTCGTGTAGGAGCCGTCGACGAACTCCTCGTCCCGGAGCAGCGCGAGGTGCGCCGGGATGGTCGTCGGGATGCCCTCGATCCGGTACTCGTGCAGGGCGCGGAGCATGCGGCGGCGGGCCTCCTCCCGGCCGGAGGCGTGCACGACGAGCTTGGCTACCAGGCTGTCGTAGGCGCGCGGCACCTCGTCGCCCTCGCCGTAGCCGGAGTCGACGCGAACGCCCGGTCCGGCCGGTTCCCGGTAGGCAGCGATCCGTCCGGGGCCCGGGCGGAAGTCCCGGGCCGGGTCCTCGGCGTTGATCCGGCACTCGATGGCGTGGCCCCGCGGCTCGAGGCGGCCGCCCGGCTCGAACTCGGCCTGCTCGAAGCCGAGCTCCTCGCCCGCGGCGATCCGCAGCTGGCATGCCACGAGGTCCAGCCCGAGGACCTCCTCGGTGATCGTGTGCTCGACCTGGAGGCGCGCGTTCACCTCGAGGAAGTAGAACGAGCCGTCGGCGTCGACGAGGAACTCGACCGTGCCCGCGTTGACGTAGCCGCACGCGTCGGCGACGGCCACGGCGTCCCCGCCCATCTGGGGCACGACCTCGGCGAAGCGGGGCGGCGGGGTCTCCTCGACCAGCTTCTGGTGGCGGCGCTGCAGCGAGCAGTCCCGCGCCCCCAGCCACATCGCCCTGCCCGGCCCCGGCGACAGCACCTGCACCTCGATGTGCTTGGGACGTTCCAGGTACCGCTCGAGGTAGACCTCACGCGAGCCGAAGTAGGCCTCGGCCTCCCGGACGGCGGACTCCAGCGCGGCGGCCACCTCGTTCGGCGATCGGGCGACCTTCAGCCCCCGGCCGCCTCCCCCTCCCGCGGCCTTGATCGCTATGGGGTATCCGTTGGCTTCACCGAAGGCATGCACCTCCCCCTCGCCTTCGATCGGCTGGAGCGTACCCGGCACCACCGACACGCCCGCCTCCTTCGCCAGCCGGCGCGCGGACACCTTGTCGCCGACGGCCCGCGTGGCCTCCGGCGGGGGCCCAATCCACACCAGGCCCGCGTCCAGGAACGCCTCGGCCGCGTCGGCCCGTTCCGAGAAGAACCCGTACCCGGGATGGACGGCCTCGGCGCCGGTCTGCTTCGCCGCCGCGATCAGCGCGTCAAGGTTCAGGTACGTCTCCACCGCCGACACGCCCGGGAGGTGCACGGCCCCGTCGGCGGCGGCGACGTGCCGCGCCTCGGCGTCGACGTCGGAGTGCACGGCGACGGTCGCCACGCCGAGCTCCCGACAGGTGCGAGCGACGCGGACAGCGATCTCCCCCCGGTTCGCGATCAGGATCTTGTCGAACACGCCGGCTCAGGCCCCCCGCCGGGATGGAGGCTCGGGAGACAGCTCCGACGAGTATCCGGGGAGGCCCGGCACCGGTTCCGGAGCCATCCACCCGCGTTCCGGATAATCGGCGCGCCAGGCGCGTCCGGGGAGGCGGTGGCCGACCATGCCCTCGACCATCCGCGCCGCGGTGAACAGCGACATGACGTCGACGCCGGTCGCGATGCCCATGCCTTCGAGCATCGCGACCAGATCCTCGGTGGGCAGGTTGCCGTTGGGGCCCGGCGCGAACGGTGAGCCGCCCATGCCCCCGATGCTGGCGTCGAACTCGTCGATCCCCACCTCCATCGCGGCGACGACGTTGGCGAGCGCCCCGCCCCGCGTGTCGTGGAAGTGGCAGTTGAGGCGGACTCCCGGAAGCCGGTCGCGCAGGAGCGGCACGAGCTCCCACACCTTCGCCGGATTGGCCATGCCGGTCGTGTCGCCAAGGGACACGCCCGCGGCACCCAGCTCCGCGACCCGCTCGGCCACCTCCGCGACCCGTTCCGGCGCCACCTCGCCGTCGTACGGGTCGCCGAACGAGCACGAGATCGAGACCTCCACAGCCAGGCCCGACCCGCGCGCCGCGTCCACGACCTCGGCCACATCCTTGATCGAATCGGCGACGGACTTGCCGAGGTTGTGCGTGTTGTAGCCCTCGCTCGCCGCGAGGAACGCCTGGAGCGAGGCGAACCCGCCGGCCTGGATCGCGGCCTCGGCCCCCCGCCGGTTCGGGACGAGCGCCGAGTACTCGATCTCCGGGCGCGCCCGGACCATCGACCACACCTCGGCGGCACCGGCCATGGCGGGAACCGCGGTGGGGGAGACGAACGACACCGCCTCGATCTTCGGCAGCTCCGCCCCCGACAGCATGTCGATCAACCCCGCGCGGAGCGGAACCGGGAGCGGCTTCTCGGCCTGCAACCCGTCGCGCGGCCCTACCTCCCGGACGGTGACACTGGTGGGGAGCGCTGTCATCCTTCTAGGAGCTCTGTCAGCGCGGCTTTCAATCCTGGTAGCGTGCCTGAGCGGGCCACTGCATTCTTTGGGATGGCGGTCATGCCAGTCCGCTCTTCTCGGGTTGCCCACTCGCCCGAGCCGGGGGCACGCTGCTCGAGCAATTCGAGGGCCTGCAGGAATCGTTCGTCGCCGACACGTTCCCGCAGAGCCCTCCAGTTGACGAAGACGTGGCCATGTTCCATGCAACCCAAGATGCGTACGTGCTTGCCGTCGAGACGCATGCGCGCGTTGAGAGTCGGATGGGATGCTCCGGTTCCGAGCGTCACCTCGGCGCCGATTGAGGTGAGCCAGTCGAACATCTCGCGAATCTGAAGCGCGGCCTGCGCTGGGTAATAGTGATCGAGATACGTGTAGAAGTCCTCCATGCCCCACGATCGACGCGCCTGTACGACCTTCTCTCGAACGCGCTCGGCTCCGTAAGTCCCCGGGATGAGGATTTCGACTTCCCCGTCACGGACGTAGCCGAGTTCCAATCCGAGTACGCTCAAGCTCTCGACCGTGTGGGCGTTGAGGAACTCGATGACATCCTTGAGCTCGTCATTGATACGGTCAACGGCGAACACCAAGGTGAATCGTCCTTCCTCGAGATTCGAGGCGAGCTGCTCGCGGAACGTGGCGGAATCCCAAGGTATGGCAGATTCCTCGGCGATGCGCTGCAAGCGCAGTTCTAACGGTTCAGACGAAGCTCGCTCAAACACGTGGACAAAGCCATCCAGCGATGAACGCCACATCTTTGCGGCGTATTCGAACAACTGGCCGACGACTTTCCTCTTGATCTCCGGGTTCCGCTCCAGCTTGCACTCAACGATCGCGACATTGCCGTCCGTATCGACAGCCACGAGGTCTGCCGGTCCGTACCCGGTTGAATGCTCGCGGGCGACAACGAGCCGGCGGCCGCTGAACCCGGGGAGAAGTTCAGGACTCGACTCGAGCAGCGCCTGGAGGGCAGCCTCATTTTCGTAAGCGGTAACCTCCGGGTCCCGCCAACCCTTCTCACCTTGTCGGCGGACCAGCAACGGCCTCCTCGAGCTCATCGGCCCTTCCACTGCGGGTCGCGCTTCTCGTTGAACGCCGCGATGCCCTCGGCGCGGTCCTCGCTGGCCACGGCTCGGCGCCAGGCGAGCTCCTCCAGCTCGATGCCCTGCTGGAGTGGGACCTCCAGGCCCCGGTCCATCGCCCATTTCGCCTCGCGCGCGCCCACCGGCGAGCTCCGGCAGAGCTCCTCCGCCAGCTCCCGCGTGGCGTTGACCAGCCCGCCCCGCTCGACCAGCTGCGTCACCAGGCCCCACTCGTGCCCGACCTCCGCGGAGATGCGGCGGCCCGTCAGCACGAGCTCCTTGGCCCGGGCCACGCCGATCTTCCTGGCCAGGATCTGCGTCCCGCCCCCGCCCGGGACGATCCCCACGCGGACCTCCGGCAGCCCGAACACCGCGTCGTCCGCGGCCACCACGAGGTCGCACGCCAGGGCCAGCTCGAACCCGCCGCCCAGCGCGTAGCCGAACACCGACGCGACCGTCGGCTGCGGCACGGACCGGACCGCCTCGAACATCCCCTTCATCAGCACCCGGTTCCGGTGCCACCCCCGGTCGTCGAGCTGGTTCCGTTCCTTGAGGTCCGCGCCGACGCAGAACGCCCTCTGCCCGGCCGCTGCCAGCACGACAACCCACACGTCCGGGCGCGCGGCCGCCTGGAGGAACGCGCCGCCCAGCTCGTCGGCGACCTGTCCCGAGATCGCGTTCAGCGCGTCGGGACGGTTCAGCGTCACGGTCGCGACGTGCCCCTCGAGCGCGACGTCCACGAAGCCCGTGGCCGCCTCGGTCGTCATACGGGCGGGACCCCGTGGCGGCGGGTCGAGAAGTGGCGGTCCTTGCCCGCCGCCGCGCGCAGCCGCCGGACGAGCTCGGCGCGCAGGTCGTCGGGCTCGACCACCGCGTCGACCACGTTCTCCGAGGCGAGGTGCAGCAGGTCGATGTCCTCCTCGTACTCCCGGCGGCGCTCGGCCACGTACCTGGCGCGCTCCTCGGGGTCCTCGATGGCCTGGATCTTGTTGAAGTAGACCGCGTTGACCGCCGGCTCCGGGCCCATCACCGCGATCCGAGCGGTGGGCAGCGCGATCGTCGCGTCTGGCTCGAACCCCGGCCCGGCCATCGCGTACAGCCCCGCGCCGTACGCCTTGCGGACGATCACACACATCTTCGGCACGGTGGCCTCGGAGACTGCGGTGATGAGCTTCGCGCCGTGTCGGATGATCCCCTGCCGTTCGACCTTGCTGCCGATCATGAACCCCGGCACGTCGGCCAGGAACACCAACGGGATGTTGAACGCGTCGCACAGCCAGATGAACCGGGCCGCCTTGTCCGAGGAATCCACGAACAGGACGCCGCCGTTGTGCATGGGCTGGTTCGCCACCACGCCGACCGCCCGGCCCTCGATGCGCCCCAGCCCGACCACGACCTCCTTCGCCCAGTCGGGCTTGATCTCGAAGAACGAGTCCTCGTCCACTACGCCCGCGACGAGGGCGTACGCGTCGAACGGCTTCGACTCGTCTTCCGGAACGATCCCGGCTAGCGACCCCCGCAGGGCCGGCGGCCGCGCCTCGGCGTCGGCCGGCGCCGACTCGAACGACTGCGGGAAGTACGCCAGGTACGCCCGAGCCGCCTCGATCGCCGCCTTGTCGTCCGGGACGAGGAGGTCGCCACTGCCGCTGACCTCGGCGTGGATGCGGGCGCCGCCCATCTCCTCGAGCGTGACCTTCTCGCCGATGACCTCCTCGGCCATTCGCGGCGACCCCAGGTACATCGACGCGTTCCCCTCGACCATCACCACCCAGTCGCAGAAGGCCGGGATGTACGCGCCGCCTGCCGCCGAGGGCCCGAACAGGCAGCAGACCTGGGGGATGCGCCCGCTGGCCTGGACCTGGTTGTAGAAGATCTTCCCGGCCCCCCGGCGGCCGGGGAACAGGTCGACCTGGCGGTCGATCCGGGCCCCCGCCGAGTCCACCAGGTAGAAGATCGGCAGGGAGTGCTTCCGGGCCCGCTCGATGATCCGGATGATCTTCTCGACCGTGGGCGGCCCCCACGATCCGGCCTTCACCGTCGCGTCGTTGGCCATCACCGCCACCGGCCGGCCGTGGATCTGCCCCACCCCTGTGACCACGCCGTCGGCCGGGAGGTCGCCGGCCAGCGCGCTCACCAGCAGGCCGTCCTCGGCGAACCCGTCCGCCTCGTCGAGCAGCAGCCGGAGCCGCTCGCGCACGAACAGCTTTCCCTGCTCGGCCAGCTTCTCGTGGTACCTGGGTGCGCCCCCGGACCGGGCGCGGTCGGCGGCCGCCGCGAGCGCCCGGGCCGCCGGGTGGTCGCCCTCGCGCTGGCCGGTCTCGGAGGTTGCCTCGGTCTCGGTCACGGCGAGGGAAAGTGTAGTGCGGCGGTGCCCCCGGCCAGCCGAGCCGGCGACCGGGATCCGCGTGCACGGAACCGAAGCTGGGTCTTGAGCCGGGCCGTCCGGCCCGCCAGAATGCCGCGGTATGTCCGCCCCAGCTTCCCGCATGCTCCGGCGGCTCCCGCGCGCGCTCGTCGCGCTGGTGGCCATGGTCGTGCTTGCCGTCCCCCGGTCGGGGGCGGCCGAACCGACCGTCCCGGGAACCGCCACCCTGGCCGCGTCGCGGGCGCAGGTGACGTACGGGGGATGGGTCCAGTTCACGGGCGCCCTCGACGCCGCCGCGCCGTGCGAGGCCGGCCGCGAGGTCCGCCTCCGCGCCATCGAGGCCGGCGGCGCGTGGACCCGGCTGAAGGTGCACTCCACCGACGACGCCGGCCGGTTCTCGTTCTTCCTCCGGCCCCGGCACTCGTCCAGCTACGACGTGTGGCTGCCGTCGTCGGGCTCGTGCGAACGGGTGGTCAGCTCTCCGGCCCTGGAGATCCCGGTCGCCGCCCGCGTCACGCTCACCGGCCCGGCGAACGGCGTCGCCGCCGGCTCCTGCGGCCCGCTGTCCGCGACCGTCGAGCCGCCCGCCCCGGGCACCCCGGTCCAGTTCCAGCGGCTGAGCGGCTCCGCCTGGACCACTGTCACGACCGTTCCGCTCGGGGGGTCCTCCACCGCCTCCACCCGGCGGTGCGAGACCTGGCAGGACCTCGGCACCGAGCGGTGGCGGGCCTTCTGGAGCGCGCAGGCCGCCGGCTTCTCGGCGAACGCCGACGGCGGCTCCGCCGAGTTCCCGCTGCGGATCGTCGAGGCGCCGTGGATGCGCCGGATCGACCGGCTCGTGGGCTCGCGCCGGGTCGGGGTCGCGGTCGCGGCGAACGGCCACCTGCTGTACGAACACGACGGATCCGCGGCACACGTCCCGGCCTCCAACGAGAAGCTCCTGCTGTCGATGGCGCTGCTCAGCCGGCTGCCGCCGACCGCCAGGATCGTCACCCGGGCCGAGGCGGCGACCGTGAACCACGGGGTGATCCCCGGCGACCTGTGGCTCGTCGGCCGGGGCGACCCGACGATCACCCGGCACCGCATGGGGGGCCTGGCCGCCGCGCTGATCGGCGCGGGGATCACGAGGATCCAGGGCTCTGTCCGCGGCAGCACCGAGTACTTCTCGCACGACTGGTTCGCCCCGGGGTGGAAGCCCGAGTTCCCCGACGAGGAGATCGCGCTCCCGTCCGCGCTCAGCTACATGGGGAACACGGTCGCCGGGCGGCACGTGTCCGACCCCGAACGGGTCGCGGCCGCGGCACTGACCAGGATGCTCCGGAACCGGGGCGTGAAGGTGGCGGGCAAGCCGAGGGCCGGCGTCGCTCCGGGGGGCCTGCACGCCCTGGCCCAGCTGGTGTCGCCGCCGCTGCGGCGGATCCTCCACGCCCAGAACCTCGACTCCGTGAACTTCGACGCGGAGATGCTCGGCAAGCTGCTCGGCGTCCTGACGTCGGGCGTTCCCGGGACGATCGACAAGGGCGCCCGCGCCGTCCACGACTGGACGGCCGCGCACGGCGTTGCGACCCTGAACGAGGACTCCTCCGGGCTGTCCTCCGCGAACCGGGTCTCCGCACTCGGCGTCGTGAAGCTGCTGCGGGTGGCCGACACGTCGCCGTGGGGTGCCGTGCTCCGGGCGACCCTCCCCACCCCCGGCGAGGGGACGCTCGAGCACCGCCTGGCCGGGGTCCCGGTCGAGGCCAAGACGGGCACGCTCGACGACGTCTCCGCGCTGTCCGGATGGGTGCGGCTGTCGCAATCGGGCCAGGACGCGGAGTTCTCGATCCTGTCCGGCGGGTTCGACCCGTCGCGCGCCAAGGACATCGAGGACGCGATCGTCACCGACGTCGCGAACAACGGCCACTGACCGGGGCGGCGCCGTTGCGCGGCGCCACCGCGTCGGCTACCGTGCGGCCGTCGTTCGCCCAACGAGGGAGGCATGGCGCAGCCTGGGATCCCGGCCCCCCCGATGCCGCCGGCACCGACGGCGCCGGCCCGCTCGGGGACCTCCGCCGCCCGATTGCTGGTCGCGCTCGCGATCGGCGCGCTGGTTGCACTCAGCCTCGGGATCTACGGCCGCGTGCACGACCCCACCGGTCGCAGCCTGGTCACGCTGTTCTTCACCGACACCCTGACGCTGAAGTCCTGGCTGGCCACCGCCGCGGTCGCGCTGGCCGTGGGCCAGCTGCTGGGCGGCCTGCGGATGTACGGCAAGTTGGGGAAGGGCCGGGGGCCGCGGTGGATCCGGACCGGGCACCGCCTGGCCGGGACGGCCGCGTTCCTGCTGACGATCCCCGTCGCCTACCACTGCCTGTGGGCGCTGGGCTTCCAATCGGGCCTCGGGACCAGGATCCTGGTCCACGGGACGCTGGGATGCTTCTTCTTCGGGGCGCTGACCGCGAAGGTCATCGTGGTCCGCACGCGGCGGATGCCCCGGTGGGCGCTGCCGATGATGGGCGGGCTGGTGTTCTCGGCGCTCGTCGGCGTCTGGCTCACCAGCGCGCTGTGGTACTTCCAGAACCAGGGACTCCACATCTGATGGCCGGCCGGCTGATCCACAAGGTGATCCTGGCGGTGCTGATCGCGGGCGCCGCGGTGTTCGTCCTCCTGCTCGCGGGCGTCGGCTCCGGGCTGTGGACGAATCCCCCGACGTAGCCGCGCTCAGCGTGACGATCCCTCGAGCGCGGAGGCCGCCGTCGCGACCGGCGAAGCAACCCCGGGCCGTGATGGTCCAACGGTGGGACTGGATGACGTTCCTGCACTGGCGGTACGAGCCGGACGAGCTTCGGCCCCACCTCCCGGCCGGGCTCGAGGTGCAGACCTTCGACGGCTCCGCCTGGGTCGGGCTGCTCCGGTTCCGGATGACGGTGCGCCCGCCGGGAGTTCCCGCGATCCCGTGGCTGTCGCGGTTTCCCGAGACCAACGTGCGCACGTACGTGCGCGGGCCCGACGGCGGCGCCGGGATCTGGTTCTTCTCGCTGGATGCCGGCCGGCTCCTGCCCGCCATGACCGGCCGGGCCGGCTTGGCGCTTCCGTACGTCTGGGCCGACATGGAGGTGACCCGGGGCGACTCGACGGTGGCCTACCGGAGTCGCCGCCGGTGGCCGGGGCCGCGGGGCGCCGCCGCGGCCGTCCGGGTGGAGCTGGGGCCCCCGATCGCCCGTGACCGGGTGTCGCCGCTCGAGGACTTCCTCGTCTCGCGGTTCCGCCTGTACACGTCCGCGGCCGGGCGGCTGGTGTCGGTGGACGCCGAGCACGACTCGTGGCCGCTCCGGCAGGCGAGCGTCGTGCGGCTCGACCAGGACGTCCTGCAGGCGGACGGCCTCCCGCCGCCGCGGGGAGCGCCCCACGCGCTCTTCTCCGAGGGCGTGGAGGTCCGGATCGGCCGCCCCCGGAGGGTGGCCACTCCGCGCGATCGGTGAGGCCACGGTCCGCAGGCGAGTCCCGGGGCGACGTCCGCGTGTCAAGTCTGGACCAATCCGCGCCGACGCGGTTCAATGAACGGCCGTACGGTCGCCGGCTTGGCGGCCCGGACGGCATCGACAGGAACTGCCCGCGGGCTCTCGCGCCGCCGCGGGCGCGGGAGGGGGAGGAGCGACAGTTGGGCCAGCAGACCACGACGCCGGCGCCCCCGCGCCGGGGCAGGCAGACCAAGGCGGTCAATCGCCGGCATCGCGCGTCCCCGCCGCCGCCGGCGACGCCGGGCGCCGGCGGGCCGCGCGGATCCGGCGGGTTCTGGGCGCGGGCGCGGTACCGGTTCGACAACGCCCTGTCGCGCGGCGCCTGGGTCGTCATCGGCTACCTCGGGCTCGTCACGCTCGCGATCGTGTTCCTGGCGGCCCTGGTCGCGGCCATCGGCCACCTGGCCGGGTTCAACGGCCACGGGCCGCTCGGCGTGCTCGAGGCGTTCTGGCAGATGCTCCTTCGGATCGTCGACGGGGGGACGTTCGCCGGCGACACGCGCTGGCCGGCGCGCCTCGTGGCGCTGATCGTGACGCTGGCCGGGATCTTCATCGCCGGCAGCCTCATCGGGCTGATCTCCTCGGCCGTGGACCAGCGGATCGACGCGCTCCGCCGGGGCCGGAGCACCGTGCTGGAGCGCGGCCACAGCCTGATCCTGGGGTGGTCGCCCCGGGTCCCCACCATCGTGGGCGAGCTCGTCCTGGCCAACGCGAGCGAGAAGCGGGCGGCGATCGTCGTGCTGGCCGACCGGGACAAGACCGAGATGGAGGAGTTCCTCCGCGCGGGCGTGGGGGACCTCCGCACCACCCGCCTCGTCGGCCGGCGAGGGGACCCCTCGCGGCGCTCCGACCTCGAGCTGGTGGGGGCCGGCGACGCCCGGTCGATCCTGGTGATGAGCGGCGAGGAGGGGGACGCCGGCGCCATCAAGGCGTCGCTCGCCGTCCTCGGGCTGGACCTCGACGGCGTCCCGGTCGTCGTGGAGATGCAGTCCGGAGTCCAGGCCGACACCCTGGAAGCGGTGACCGACGGCCGGATCGTCACCGTGACCTCCGACCGGGTCATCGCCGAGGTCGCCGCCCAGGCCTGCCACGAACGCGGCCTGGCCCAGGTGTTCCGCGAGCTGCTCGACTTCGACGGCGACGAGATGTACCTGAAGGAGTTCCCGGAGCTCCACGGCGCGACGTACGCCCAGGCCCAGCAGGCGTTCGAGCGGGCAGCGGTCATGGGCCTCGCCACAGCGGACGGGGTCGTGATCAACCCGCCGCCCGACCGCGCCGTCGAGCCCGGCGACCGGGTCATCGGGCTGGCCGAGGACGACTCGAAGTTCGTCTGCACCGGCCTCCGCGCGGTCCCGCGGGTCGTCCCCGGCGACCGACCCGACCCGGAGCCGCCCCAGCGCATCCTGATGGTGGGATGGAGCCCGCTCGCTCCCCACGTGCTCCGGGAGCTCGACGAGTTCCTGTCGCCGGGGTCGGGCATCACGGTGGTGGTCGATCCCACGCTGATCGACCCGGCCGAGGTGCGGATGGACCTCGACCTGGTGAACTCCACCCTCGAGGTGCGGGCCATGACCGGCGGGGCGGAGCTGCTGGGCGAGCTGCTGGGCGACGAGCGGTACGACCAGGGCATCCTGCTCGGGTACCGCCGGGGCCTGTCGTCGGGCGACGCCGACGCGCGCACGCTCCTCACGCTGATGGCGTTGCGCCGGCAGTGGCCGAAGGGCCACCCGCCGGAGGTCCGCCTGGTCGCCGAGGTGCTCGACCAGCGGAACGTCCACATCGCCGAGCTGGCCGGCGTGGACGACTTCATCGTGAGCGACCAGCTCGCGAGCCTCATGCTCGCGCAGCTGTCGGAGCGGGTCGAGCTCCGCGAGGTCTTCGACGAGCTGTTCGACGCCGAGGGCGCGTCGATCACGCTCCGTCCGGCCGGCCGGTTCGCGCAGAACGGCTCGACCACGTTCGCGGAGATCGTCGCCGTCGGCAGCGACTTCCGCGAGAGCGCCCTCGGCTACCGCCGGGCCCGCGACGGGGTCGTCGTCCTCAACCCGCCGAAGTCCGAGGGGCTGGAGCTCGACCCCGCCGACGAGATCGTCGTGATCACCTCCCGCTGACCCCGGAGCCGATACCCCGCGGGGGTATATTGGGCGGCAGGAGGAGGTGGGCCCATGGCGGGCTACTACGGCAACAAGGAACGGCTCGAGCGGCGGCTGCGCCGTATCGAGGGCCAGGTGCGCGGGGTCCAGCGGATGGTCGGATCGGACGTCTACTGCATCGACATCCTGACCCAGATCTCGGCGATCAACGCGGCCCTGAACAAGGTCGCGGTAGCACTGCTGGAGGACCATCTCGGGCACTGCGTCGCCGACAGCATCACGAGCGGCGAGGGCGCCGAGGCGAAGGTGAAGGAGGCGGCCCAGGCGGTGGAGCGCCTCCTGAAGGTCTGAGCTCGATCGCCGTCGTCCAGTCGAGCTCTTCCCGCCGGCCGCGGCGTAGGCGCCGTCGCTAGTATTCCGCGCTCCACACACGAAAGGGCGCGGACATGAAGGCCTTCGCCATCGACGACCTCGGACAGCCCGGCTCGATCCACGAGCTTCCCGTTCCGGACCCCGCCGAAGGACAGGTCCGGGTCCGGGTGGCCGCGGCGGGGCTGAACCCCTTCGACAACGCGGTGGTCCAGGGCTACCTGAAGGATCGGATGGAGCACCGGTTCCCGCTCGTGCCGGGCATGGACGGATCCGGAACGGTCGACGCCCTCGGCGAGAGCGTGAGCGCCTGGAGGGCCGGCGACGAGGTGTTCGGCTCCGTCGGCAAATCGTTCCTGGGCGAGGGTGCCCTGGCCGAGTTCGTCACGATGTCGGTGGGCACGATCGCGCGCAAGCCCACGTCGCTCGAGCACGCCGCGGCCGCGTCGATTCCCGTGGCCGGCGTCACGGCCCTGATCATGGCGGACGCCCTCGCCATCGAACGGGGCCACACGGTCGTCGCGTTCGGCGCCACCGGTGGCGTGGGCAGCTACCTCGTCCAGCTGGCGGCCAGGCGGGGGGCCCGGGTCATCGCCGTGTGCCGCGGCGAGAACGCCGACTACGCCCGGCGCCTCGGGGCCGACGACGTCGTCGACTACACGACCGAAGACGTCGCCGACGCCGTCCGGTCCCGGTACCCGGATGGCGTCGACGCGGTCGCCGACATGCACGGGGACCAGGAGAGCCTGGCGCCGCTGGCCGTGCAGGTCCGGTCGGGGGGCCACGTCGCGTCCGCGGTCGGTGCAGCCGATGTCGATGCTCTGGCCGGCCGGGGGATCGAGGCCACGAACGTCTTCGGCAAGGTCACCACAGAGTCGCTCGAGGTACTCGCGGGCATGGCGGAGGCGGACCAGATCGCCGTCCCGGAGATCCGGTCGTTCTCGCTGGCCGACGCCGGAGACGCCCTGGACGCCGTGGCGACGGGCCACACTCGAGGCAAGATCGTCGTCGCGGTGGCCTGACGGCGCCTCCCGGCCCCGCGGTCAGGATCCCGGCTCGCCTCGCCGTTCCTGCAGGACCCACGTGTTGCCGTCCGGATCCGGGAAGTCGGCGAACGACATGTAGTCGCGGTGTTCGGGGTCGGGGCCCGGTTGCCACGCACCCGATTCGTAGTACCGGACCTCGCTGACCTCGACTCCACGTCCGACGAGCTCGTCGCGCACGGCGACGATGTCGGTCACCACGAGATGCAGGCCGCGAACCGAGCCGGGCGGGGCATCGGTGCCCGCCCCGAGCACGATCGAACAGGCCGAGCCCGGCGGCGTCAGCTGCACGACGCGCATGTCCTCGCCGACGACGGTGTCCACCTACAGGTTGAAGCCGGCCTTCTCGATGTAGAACGCCTTGGCGCGGTCGACGTCCGACGCAGGTATCGGCACCAGTTCGAGCTTCAGGTCCATGACGCAGCCTCCTTCGACTTGCCTTCGTGGTCGCCGATGTTCCCAGGGATCGAACGTCGCCGACCGCGGAAACTCATCGGCCCCACGTTCGCGTACCTCTAATGCGCCGACGAGCATCGAATCGCATCCAGGAAAGGTGACGACATGAGCGAGCGCGGCAAATATCCGGCCGGAGTCCCATGTTGGGTCGAGACACTGCAGCCCGATCCCCGGACCGCGATGGACTTCTACGGGCCGCTCTTCGGGTGGGAGTTCGCCAGGCCCGCGCCGATGCCCGGCGACTCCGGGGGCCAGTACTTCGTGGCCCGGCTCAGGGATCGGGACGTCGCGGGGATTGGCTCGATGCCCGACCGGAACAGTGCCCCCAAGGTGGCGTGGACGACCTACGTCCGCGTGGACGGCGCCGACGAGAGCGCCGAGCGGGCGCGGGGCGCCGGCGGCAGCCTCCGCGACGGTCCCTTCGACGCGTCGCCCGCCGGGCGCGCGGCGGTGCTCGTCGACCCGTCCGGCGCGCCGGTCGGTGTCTGGGAGGCGGGGACTCGGGAGGGTGCGGGGGTCGTCAACGAACCCGGGGCGTGGTCGATGAGCATGCTCTACACCACCGATCCCTGGGGCGCGAAGGCGTTCTACGGTGCAGTGTTCGGCTGGCAGCTCGATCCGCCCGACCTCACCGCGGCCCAACTCGGGTTATGGCGGCTCCCCGGCTACGTCGGAGGTGAACCGCTCCAGCCGGTACCCCGCGACGTGGTGGGCGTCTTGGTGCCGATCGGCGGCGACGAGCTCGGCGCCGTCGAGTCGACCTGGAGCGTCGACTTCTGGGTCGCCGACGCCGACGCGGCCGCCGAGCGCGCGGCGAGGCTCGGAGGCCGGGTCATCGTCCCGCCCTACGACACGCCCGGCTTCCGGAACGTCGAGCTGGCCGACCCGCAGGGGGCGTCCTTCTCGATCAGCCAGCTCGTCTCCGGCCCCTGACGGCGCAGGGTCTCAGGTCGCGCTGAAGGCGACGGTCAGCGGTGTCAGCACCGCGCTCCGGTGTGGCGGCCGGTCTCTCGTTGGTCGTCGGGGCCCACGTAGCCAGCGGCCAGCCAGCGCCTGAACGCCGAGCCGACGGCCAGCGCTCCGCGGCCGACGGCCGCCAAGACTCGGCGGATGCCCCCTGGCCGCACACTGATGACGACGGGACGAGCCGCCGCCTCCTCTTGGGTGCTCGTCCGCGCGATCATCGTTCCTCCTCCGTCTGGGCAAGCGGCCCGTCTACTCGCGAAGGACTCCTTGCCCTTCACTCGTAAGGCGTGAGGAGCGACGGAACGAGTGTTCAAAGCGACGGAACGACGGCCAGAATTTCTCAGAGCTTCCACGCGACTGGAACCTGGCGCTTACTGTGTCGGAGCAAGGGCTTCCCGTCCTCAGGGTTTTCTCCATGGTGCCGCCAGGTCGAGGGTGGCGCTCCTCCGCGGTGAAGCGCTCCGCTCTCGCCCTGGGCGCGAGGCGATACGCTGGGCTGCCAGAAAGGGGGGTCATGGATCCGCTCCCTCGCTTTGGTCGAGCGCGCGCGCCGGCCAAGGGATTCACCTCCGAACCTGGCCCACAGGGCGCCTTCGTCGGTCGGGTGCGCGAGGTGTCCGAGCTTCTTGCCGGCCTCGAGCATGCCATCTCCGGCCACGGACGGCTCACCCTCGTATCCGGCGAGCCGGGGATCGGAAAGAGCCGCTTGGCGGACGAGTTCGCCAGCCACGCCAGGGAGCTCGGGGCACGGGTGCTCTGGGGTCGGTGCTGGGAGGCTGGCGGCGCCCCAGCGTACTGGCCGTGGGTGCAGGTGCTGCGAACATACCTCCGTTCCCAGGATTCGGGCACGATTCGCGAGCTGATGGGGTCGGGCGCAGCGGACATCGCCCAGATGCTGCCGGAGATCAACGATCTGTTTCCCGAGATCCCTCCGCCTCCTTCTCTCGACCCCGAGTCGGCTCGCTTCCGGTTGTTCGACTCCACGGCCATGTTCCTCCGGTCCGTCGCTGCCGCGGAGTCGTTGGTCTTGTTGATCGAAGACATCCACGCTGCCGACACGCCATCCCTGTTGCTACTCCGGTTCCTGGCCACACAGCTCCAGGACAGCCGGCTCCTGGTGGTCGCGACCTATCGAGACGTCGAGCTCACGCCCGAGAGCTCGCTCACAGCGACGGTCTCCGAGCTCCGACGAGAGCCTTCCACCCATCACCTCGCCATGGGCGGCCTGGCTGAGAACGAGGTGGCCCTCTTCGTCGAGGCCGCTGCGGGCCTGACCCCGGCCGTGGCGCTCGTCTCGGCACTTCGCCGGGGTACGCACGGCAACCCGTTGTTCCTGAACGAGGCCGTTCGACTCCTCAGAGCCGAAGGACGCCTTCGCGAACTGGGCGACGTCGCATCGTTGAGGCTTGGTGTCCCTCAGGCGATCCGTGACGTCATCGCCCGTCGGGTCGTGCACTTGACAGAAGCCTCCCGCGAGGCGCTGTCGATCGCCTCGGTGCTCGGGTCCGAGTTCTCGCCCGAGACCCTCGCGAGGGTGGCCGACCGGCCGCCGGAGGACGCGTTGGAGATTCTGGGTGAGGCGGTGACCGCCGGGCTCCTCGCCGAGGTGGCCGGCCCCGCAGGCCGGTTCCGCTTCTCGCACGACCTGATCCGGGAAACTCTGTACAAAGGGCTCACTCCGGCCGGGAGGACCGGCCTGCACCGGCGGGCGGCCGAGGTCCTCGAGGAACTCTACGGGGAGGAGGCCGACCGGCATCTCGCTGAGCTCGCGCGCCATTTCTCCGAGTCGGCAACTCCAGGGCAATCCGAGCGAGCTGTCGACTACGCGCTCCGCGCAGGAGAAGCTGCCGCCCGATCGCTCGCCTATGAGGAGGCCGTCCGGCTCTTCCGGATGGCCCTCCAAGCCCTCGAGCTGGACGAGCGAGCCGACGAGCGGCTGCTCGCTGAGACGCTGCTTCGGCTCGGGGACACGCAGAGTCGCTCGGGCGATTTCGTGGGGGCCAAGGAGTGGTTCTTACGAGCTGCGGGGGTCGCCGGTCGAACCGGCGATCCCCGCCACCTTGCCAGGGCGGCACTTGGATACGGAGGCAGGTTCGTATGGGCCCGCGCAGGGAACGACGCCCACTTGGTGCCGCTGCTCCAGGACGCGCTGGTACTCCTCGGTGGCCAGGACGCCCGGCTCAGGGTTCGACTGCTGACCCGATTGGCCTGCACGCTTCGAAGCTCTCCTGATCAAGAGCGCATCGCCGCGCTCAGCCGGCAAGCAGTGGACATCGCGCGGACCCTGAACGACCCCTCGACGCTCGGGTACGCCCTCGCCGGTGCGACGTGGGCGATCTGGGGTCCAGGGAATCCCGAAGAGCGAATCGAGATCACCGAGGAGTTGCTTCGTGTGGCCGGCCAAGCCGACGACGGAGAACTCCTGGCCGATGGCCACGTGGCTCGGTACGCGGCGCTCGCCGAGCTCGGAGCAATGACCAAGGCTCGGGCCGAACTCGAGGCCTTCCTGCGCACCGCACAGCGCCTCCGCCAGCCCGCTCATCAATGGGTTGCCTCCGCCGTGGTGACGCAGCTTGCCCTCATGGAAGGGGCGTTCGACCGCGCGGAGGCCCTGATCGACGAAGAACTGGTCACCGCCGAGGAAGCGAATCCCGGCCTGGACAACATCTCAGGTGCCAGGTTTCAGCTATTCCTGCTGCGCAGAGAGCAGGGACGGGCCCAGGAAGTGGAGGAGACGATCCGCGACACAATGGACGACCTTCCCTGGTATCCGCTCCACCGGGGAGCGCTCGCGTTGCTCCTGCTCGACGCGAGCCGCGAGGCGGAAGCTCGCGACGTGTTCGAGGAGCTCGCCGAGGACGAATTCCACGCGTTGCACCGAGACAACGAGTGGATGCTCGGTATCGCGCTCGCCTCCGAGGTCTGTGCCGGGCTCAGCGAGGCGAACGCGGCAGGGACGCTCTACGACATGTTGATTCCATTTGCCCGGCGGCATGCAATCGGGCAACCGGAGGGAAGCGTCGGAGCCGTCGATCGCTACCTCGGACTGCTGGCCACGACGAGGTCGCGATTTGACGAAGCCCAGCGTCATTTCGAGGAGGGCCTGCTGATGAATGAGCGGATGGGAGGTCGTACGTGGGTGGCCCACACCGAGCACGATTACGCCGGGATGCTCCTCGTGCGGGACGGACCAGGGGACCGCGAGCGGGCTCTGACACTCCTCGGTTCTTGCCTCCAGAACTGCCGGGAGCTCGGGATGGTTGCCCTGGAGGGGAAGGCCACCGCGCTCCTGGCCGAGCTTGGGGAGGCCCATGCGCCGCATCCGGTCCCGTTCGGTCGTGCGGCTTCCCGCCCCGGTGTGTTCCGAAGGGAAGGGGAATACTTCTCGGTCGCCTTCGAGGGGGGGGCGTTTCGCCTGAAGGACGCCAAGGGGCTGCGGTACCTGGGCGTCCTGCTGGCCTCCCCGGGGAAGGAATTCCACGTTCTGGACCTGGTGGCGTCTGAGGGAGGCATGAGGGGGCCGACCCCGGGTGCCGGCGCGGATGAGCTTCCCCTCTCCGGGCTGGGGGACGCCGGTGAGATTCTGGACGCCAGGGCGAAGGACGCGTACCGGCGCCGGCTGATCGAGCTCGAGGAGGAAATGTCCGAGGCCGAGGCGCTCGGGGACTCCGAGCGCGCCGCCCGAGCCAATGGGGAGCGCGAGTTCTTGGTCCGGGAGCTCGCCTCCGCCGTTGGGATCGGGGGGAGGAACCGGGTGGGTGCTTCTGCGTCCGAGCGCGCCAGGGTGAACGTGACCAGGGCCATCAGATCGTCCATGGCCAGGCTCGCGGAGCACGATCCCGCCCTGGGGCGGCACCTGGACGCCACCCTGAGAACCGGCACGTTCTGCTCCTACACGCCGGACCCCCGGGCACCTCTCTCGTGGCAGCTCTGACGTAGTTCGAAATCGGCAAGAGCAACCGAGTTCGCGTGCGTCACGCCGTGAACCCCTCGGCCGCGAGGCGCCTCGCGGTCTGGGTGGTTCCCTCGTCGATCGCGCGGTACGTGGCGGCTCCGCCGATGAAGACGACGGCGGGCCCGTCCCCATAGCGGTCGTAGTCGATGACGGTCCGTCGGCCGAAGTGACCGTGCTCATGTCGCTGCCTCGATTCGTGAACGAAGGCGGGGTCGAACGCTACGACAGCCGTGACGGCCGGAACTCATCGCGTCGCTCCGCCGCGAACTGCCCGCATCAGCGTCGATCGCTCGCAGGCGGGGTCTCGTCGTCGAGCTCGCGAGCACACCGTCACTCCGGGGAGTGGTTCCGGGGGAGGACCGCCGCCCAGAAGAACGGCCCCGCCGTGTGGACGTCCACGTCCCACCCCATGGCGCCGAGCGTGGACCGGAGCTCCTCCGGGTTCCAGAAGACCTTGACCACCAGGAACGTCCGGCCGCCCGGCAGTGATCGGCGCACGACCGGCACGGACGGATCACCGGCGTAGGTCTCGCGAAAGACCTCTTCGTATCTCCAGGCATCCACGACCTCGTCGGCAAGGAACACGCGTCCCGCCGGCGCGAGGGCCGCACGCACCGTCTCCCAGAAGCGGTGGAACATCCCGGGGGGGACGTGTGAGAGCCAGTTCGCGAAGAACACGACGTCGTAGCGCCCGTCGGGCTCCCAGGAGAACACGTCGGCGGTGAGGCGGCGGATACGAGGATCCCCGCCGGTCCTCCTCCGCGACTGTTCGTGCATCTCCGGTGAGGAATCCAGCGCTGTGACGCTCGAGGCATGACGGAGCAGGTGGACGGTCCAGGCTCCGTTCCCACTGGCGATCTCCAGGACCCGGCCCGTCGGCCGGAACTCATCCAGCCCCGTCTCGATCTGTCTCCCAAAGCGCGCCAGCGAATCTCCCGGGGGCGTGGACGTCACCGTGTATTCGGGCGCGATAGCCCGGTAGTACTCGATCTGCTCCCTGACGAGCGCGTCCTCGTCCACGCGGGCCATTCTCCACGGTCTCCGGCGGGGCCCTCCGTGCGAGGAGCTGGACAAGGGCCTGGCTACGGCCAGCCGTCCCCCGGCGCTGTCGTCTCGGCCATGAGTACCTGGCCCGTGCGCGGCTCGGCAAACATGTTCTCGGGGCCGTTCCACTCCTGGGCGATCATGAAGAGTGTTCGCCGGTCCGGGCCTCCGAGCGCGCAGGCGAAACAGCCACGGTCGAGCTCGATCGTCTCCTGCACCTCGCCGCCCTCGCGGACGCGACTACAGCGCCTGTTCGGCACGTCCGCGTACCAGACGGCGCCCTCGGCGTCGAGGCAGATCCCGTCCGGAACGCCGTCTCCGAGGTCGGCCCAGACTCGCCGGTCCCCCAGACTGCCGTCCGAAGCGATGGCGAACGCCGTCAGTCGCTTCGCGTAGGACTCGCCGACGAGCAGCGTCTCGTTGTCCGGCGTCACGAGCATGCCGTTGGGGAAGGCGAGACCGTCGGCGACCTGCCGCGCCGAGCCGTCCGGCGTCACCAGCGTGACGACGCCGGGTGCGAACGGCTCCCCGGCCATCAGATTGAAGCCGCCGCCGTTGACGTAGACGTTGCCTCGCCCGTCCACGACCAGCTCGTTCCCCGCCGGAGGGCTCGAGGCGCTGCCCAGATCGCCATGCGTCACCAGAGTGCCGTCGGGCTCTTGGCGCAGGAGGAGTCCTTCGCCCGGCGACACGACGAGAAGGCGGCCGTCGGGCAACCAGTCGACACAGCAGGGGAACGACCCGACCCGAAGCATCACCTCGCTCCGTCCGTCGAGGTCAGCGGCGATCACCTCGCCGGCGCCCCAGTCCGAGAACCAGAGACGGCCCTCGTGCCAGCGCGGCTGCTCCCCGAACAAGACCCCCTCCAGCAACACGCGGACGTCGGTCACGCTCTCCTCCTCGATTCCTCGGATGAGACTGTTCGCCGTTCAGAAGGTAGGCCATCCCTTGCCCGATGGTCCGCCGCTTCTGGAATGAACGTGCCCGGCAGCACGGTCGAGCGAAGGGTCGCGATCCCAGCTTCGCCGGGCGGTCTCACCGGCAAGGTGGATCTCATCGGCGCCCGTAGTCAGTGGCAGGGAAGGGTCGGATACCGTCAGGGTTGTGCGCAAGGTGGGCCCGCACCGATGACCTCACGACGAGCTCGTCGCGCCTGCCAGTTCCGTCAGCCGGCGTTCGATGAAGCGCCGTTCGGCGCCGTCGTCGGTGAGTTCCCTCGCCCGTCGGTAGGCGTCCCGCGCCTCGTCGATCCGCCCGAGGCGTCGCAGCAGCTCGGCGCGAGTCGAGTGCAGATAGCGAAAGTCGTCGAGTCCGAGATTGTCGACGATGCGCAGGCCGGCCTCGGGGCCCTCAGTCTCGGCGATGGCAATGGCGCGGTTCAGCTCCACGACCGGCGAGCCGGTCAGTCGGCCGAGCTCGCCGTACAGCGCCGCGATCTGCGCCCAGTCGCACGCTATCTCGGCGTGCAACGAGGCGATCGCCGACTGCAGGACATAGGGGCCGCGGCCGCCCAGAGCGAGCGCGCGATCGAGCTCGGAACGCCCGTCGGCGATCTGCTCGGTGTTCCACTGTGACGGGTCCTGATCGCCGAGCAGCACGAGCTCGCCGCCTCGGAACCGCGCCTCGCGACGGGAATCGAGCAGGAGCATCATCGCCAGCAGCCCGTGAACCTCGGCGTCGTCGGGAAGCAGTTCGGCGAGCGCGCGTCCCAGCCAGATCGCCTCTGCCGCGAGTTCGTCACGGCCGCCGTAGCCCTCGTTGAAGATCAGATACACCACGGCGAGCACTGCGTCGAGACGCTCGCGGAGAAGGTGCGGCGGTGGCACCCGAAACGGGATCCTCGCGGCTTTGATCTTGCGCTTGGCCCGCACCAGCCGCTGCGCCATCGTGGGCTCCGGTACGAGGAAGTCGCGGGCGATCTCGTGGGTGGTGAGCCCACCGAGCGTGCGAAGGGTGAGCGCGACCTGCGCCTCGATCGCCAGCGCCGGGTGACAGCAAGTGAAGATGAGCTCCAGCCGCTCGTCGGGAAACTTCGTGGTGTTCATCGGCACCTCGGCACGGTCGTCCGCGACGAGTAGTCCGGACCTCGCGGCGAGGGCCCGGTCACGCCGGATGCGGTCCGTTGCTCGGTTCCGAGCTGTCGTGATCAGCCAGGCGCGCGGGTTGCTGGGGATGCCGTCGCGAGGCCATCGGTCTGCGGCGATGGCGAATGCCTCCTGCGCGGCTTCCTCGGCGAGGTCGAAGTCGCCGAGGAAGCCGATCAGGGTGGCCAGGACGCGGCCCCACTCCTCGCGGAAGACCTGTTCGAGCGTCGCTACCAATACACCTCCGAGGGGCGGATCTCGACGCCGCCTCCATAGCGGGCTGCGGGGACGCGGGCGGCGATCTCGATGGCCGCGTCCAGGTCGTCGGCCTCCAGGATGAACCAACCGCCGACGGCCTCCTTCATCCCGACGAATGGGCCGTCCGTTGTCAGGGTCTTGCCGCCTTCGACCCGCACGGTGGTTGCGTTCTCGGGCAGGCCCATCGGCAGCCCGGGGGTGACGCCGGGCGTCTGATTGATCCCCTGGTAGTCGGCATAGACCTGCTTCTGCTCCTCCTCGGGAAGCGCGGCCTGTCGCTCGAGCGCGGTTCCCTGATAGATCAGCATGATGTACTTCATCGCTTCCTCCTTCCCGGGACGGTCGTGTGTGAGACGAACGACGAGCCAGGGAATCGACAGCTCGGCACCGAATTCTTGACCTTCGGGCGAAGGCCGTCAGAGTGCTCGTTCCCCGCTGCTGACGAAGCTGCGACTTCCTAGTTGCCTCAGATCAAGATGTCCTCGAACCGTTCCCCCGTTGCCTCACAACAAATGTCCTCCAAGGGTGGTCCGGTGGGGTCCTCACCTCCTTCCGTCGCATCTCCTCCTTGAGCTTGCTGAGCTCGAGCAACCGGCTCTGAAGCCCGGTGATCTCCCGGCGTAGCGCCGCGGGGTTGAGGCCGGTGTAGGTCTCCTCCAGCCGTGCCTTCGCCTCGTCGGCCACGAGGGGTGAGCTGACCATGCGCTGGTGAGGGGTCTGGGCGCGGTCGTGGCGACGGTGCACCTTCGCACCCTGTCTCGTCTTCTCCACCAAGTGCATCTGGGGTTGGAAGAAGTTCACGAACAGGCGCAGCGAGCCGTACAGCTGCTCCAGGACCGCGAGCTCGTCGTCGGTGTCGTAGCGCAGGTACCCCACGGCCTGGCGGACGACGGCGCCGTTCTTCTGCTCCACGAAGCAGTTGTCGTTCTTGCGGTAGGGCCGGGACCTGGTGAAGGTGATCTTGCGCTGGGAAAGCCAGGTGAACAGGTCGCCGTTGATGAACTCCCCACCGTTGTCGGAGTCGAACCCGAGCATGGGAACCGGGAGGTCGCGTTCGAGGTGGGCCACGGACTCCAGCACCCACCGATGTGCCCGGTTCCGCAGGGC
>JBJMLO010000001.1:0-58122 GCA_045805265.1 Actinomycetota bacterium | reverse complement strand
TCACCAGCGCATGGTCAGCTCACCCCTCGTGGCCGACGAGGCGAAGGCACGGCTGGAGGAGACCTACACCGGCCTCAACCCCGCGGCGCTACGCCGGGAGATCACCGGGCTTCAAAGCCGGTTGCTCGAGCTCAGCAAGCTCAAGGAGGAGATGCGACGGAAGGAGGTGAGGACCCCACCGGACCACCCTTGGAGGACATTTGTTGTGAGGCAACGGGGGAACGGTTCGAGGACATCTTGATCTGAGGCAACTAGGGGAAATCAAGCGACTCCTCCCCCGGATCGGGTCGAGGCCTCTCCGGTCGGCGTCGCGTTCCTATACTTGCCGCGTGGCGCGCCGCATTCGGTTCCGCCCGCCCGGGCTGAAGCCGACCACGAAGATCGGCACGCTCGGGCCGTACCGGGGCCGCCTGGGCCTGGGCTGGGTCGTCGCGCCATTGGTGGTGGGCGCCCTGCTCCTGATTGCGGTCGTGATCTTCTTCCTGGTGCGCTAGCCGGGAACGGGCGCCCGCCTCACAGCAGGCTCCAAGGTCCGTGGAACCTCCGCCTCATGCCGATGGTCCAAGGTGCTCCTCGTTGACGACGCACGAGGAGTCGAGATGTATCGGACCGGCGGAGTCAGGTGGGATGGCGGCAAGGCGGAGCGGGCGTCGGCCCCAGCGAGGGCCCCGCGGGCGAGCGCGCGGCGCCGTCGCCGGCACGCGGCGAAGCGGTCCCGCGTGGTCGCGGCGGTCCTGAGCGCCGCAACGTTCCTGGGGCTGGCAGGGTCGATGGCCGCCCGCGCCGCCACCACGACCGCCGCGCAGGGCGGCACCACCGCATCGAGCTCCTCTGGAGGCACCTCGTCGTCCAGCTCGAGCAGCACCTCCTCTTCATCGGGCTCGTCGAGCGGCACGTCCGGCAGGTCCGCGACGCCGAGCTCGTCGGGATCGAGCGGGACCCAGCCGGACAGCGTCAGCCATGCGAGCTGAGGCCCGCTTCCCGGCCATGGGCTCGGACGTCCACGTGATCGTCGTGGGCGCCCCAGTCTCGGCGCTCGACGCGGCCCGGGACCTGATCGCCGGTCTCGAGCGCCGATGGAGCCGGTTCCTCGACGACAGCGAGGTCACCGTGATGAACCGGGAGGCCGGCCGGCCAGTCCGGGTCTCCGGTGCCACCCTGGCCCTGGTGGAACGCGCGGTGGAGGGCGCCCGGATCACCGACGGCCGGTACGACCCGACGCTCCTCCGTGCGATCGAGCGAGCCGGATACGACCGGAGCTTCGAGCTGCTCACCGACCGGGACGTCGGCGCCCCGGACGGCCTCGAGGACCCGGTGACGGTCGCGGGGTACGAGCGGATTCTGGTCGACCGGGCGGAGAGCACGGTGACCGTGCCTCGCGGCGTGGGATTCGACTCGGGCGGAATCGGCAAGGGGTTCGCCGTGGATCTCGTTGTCGAGGCCCTGATGCTGGAGGGCGCGGCCGGCGCCTGCGTGAACGTCGGGGGCGACCTCCGCGTCGAGGGCACGGCCCCGTCGGGCGGGCCGTGGCTCGCGGGGGTCGAGCACCCCACCCGAAGCCGCCTGGCGGCGCGGGTGTCGTTGACGAGGGGCGCGGTGGCCACTAGCTCGCGGGCCCGCCGGGCCTGGGGCCCCAGCAACGACCGCCGCCACCACCTGATCGACCCGGCCACCGGCCGCCCGGCCGTGACGTCCGTGGTCGCGGCCACCGCCGTGGCTGCGGAGGGGTGGCAGGCCGAGGTGCTGGCGAAGGCCGCCTTCCTGGCCGGACCGGTCGAGGGCCCGGCGCTGCTCGAGTCGCTCGGCGCGCAGGGCCTGGTCGTCGACGAGGACGGCACGGTGCACGAGTCCGCCGGCCTGGGCGCATTCCTGGGCGATCGGAGCAGGGCGTGAGCTCGCAGGTGCTGTGGTACTCCGCGCGGGCCGCCGGGATCGTGGCGTGGGCGCTGGCCGCCGCCGCGGTGATCTGGGGTCTTATCGTCTCCACCAGGGCGGTCACGCCACGGCCGAAGCCAGCGTGGTGGTTCGACCTCCACCGGTTCCTGGGCGGCGCCGCCGTCGTGTTCACCGGCGTCCACGTCGTGTCGATCCTGCTCGACACGTACGTCCACTTCGGCCCGGTGAACGTCCTCGTTCCCTTCACCGGCTCGTGGCGTCCGCTGGCGGTCGCGTGGGGGATCGTGGCCATGTACCTGCTCGTGGCCGTGGAGGTCACGTCGCTGCTCCGGGCGAGGATCCCCAAACGCGTGTGGCGCAGCGTGCACTTCGCGACGTTCGCCCTGTACCTCTCGGCCTCGGTGCACGCCCTGTCCGCCGGCACCGACGCCTGGGCGGCGCCGTTCACCATCGTCGTGCTCATGTCCCTGCTGGCCGTGGGCGCCCTGACCTTCCTCCGCGTCTGGCAGGCCACCGAGCGGCGAACCAGCGCACCCCCACCGGCGAATGTCGCCGATCGGAGTCAGACCGGTCAGGCTCGGAGCTCCCGGAAGCCGGTCGCGGTGAAATCGCCGTCGAAGGCCAGGGCCTCCCGGATTCGCAAGGACCTCATGAGGGCGAAGCTGGTCGCATCGACGAACGAGTACTCGCGCTCGTCGTGACGGCGCAGCCACCGGAGTGCCTCACGTTCGAGCGCCTCGGTCACGGCAGCGATCCGGAGCCTCTGCGACCGCTCCGTTCTGTCGAGGAAGGCGACCGCGACCCGGTGGCCGGCCCGGCGACGAAGGAACGTCCAGGTCTCGCCACGAACATGGTTGCTGGTGAGAAAGCCTTCCCGCTCGTGACGCCGCAACAGGAGGGCGGACTCCTCGTGGTGGGCGTCTGCTGGAACCAACAGCGCCACCCAGAACGACGTGTCGGCGAAGATCACCGGGGGTACACGACGTCGTCGTGATCGGAGGCGTCCACGTTCTCGGCCATGCCGACGAGATCCCACAGCGGATCGCTTTCGAGGGGCCGCAGCGGCGTGATCCGTTCACGGACGAACCGACGGATGAGCGCCGCCTTGGAAACACCCTCTTCCCGAGCCTGCCGCTCCAAAGCGTCGTCGAGATCCTCCTCGATCATGATCTGGAGCCTCTTCACACAATGAGCATACATCATGAGGGAAGCAGTTACCTCACTTCACCCGAGACCGCCGCTCCGGACGACCCGACGCCGAAGCGAGCCGACTGACTGTAGCTCCGCTGAATTCCGTGGTCGAATCAGGACATGCAACTCGAGGAATTCTCTCGAAGCTTCGACCTTGACGATGTCGCGGAGTTCCTGGGTCGGGTCTCGTCGCTGATCACTCGGGGGTTTGGCCCTGGAGACGTCGCCGACCTGACGCGTCAGATCGAGGATCTGGAACTGGACGCCGAATTGAAAATCGAACTCCGCGTGACGTTCAGAGGTAGGGAGACGGCCCTGCGGGTCGAGGCATTCATGGACGACGTCGAAACGCCCGATCTCGCGATATTCGCCGCCCCCGAACTCGTCCGCGAGATCAAGCGCCGCGATCGAGAAGCGGCATCCGAGGATGCGGGCAGCGAGATGGCAGGCCTCGAGCTTCTA
Source organism: Actinomycetota bacterium (assembly GCA_045805265.1). GTDB lineage: Bacteria > Actinomycetota > UBA4738 > UBA4738 > JACQTL01 > JBJMLO01. The sequence continues at coordinate 54,573 of JBJMLO010000001.1, read as the reverse complement.
CGGACGCTCCGCTCGGATCCCAATTGGACCGCGACGAAGCAAGAGCGGGAGCGTCAGCACCAAGCCAGCGTCGAGCGAACCCAGCAGGCGCACCGAGAAGTACTCGCCGACCTTGCACGGGTTGGCGTCGAAGCCACGTCCCTGCAAGAGCTCGAGCGGTCGCGACGACGATACCGGGCCGCGATCCCGATTCTCGCCAAGTGGCTACACCAGTCGGAAAATTCGTCGGTCCAGATGCTCGTGATCGGGGCGCTCGGGAAGTCATGGGCAAACCCCGAAGCGACCCGTGAGCTGATCGCCGAGTTTCGGAGTCGCCCCAACGTGCGCTGGGAGATCGGCAACAAGTTGGCCCGCATGGCGGACCGAGAACAGTTCGACGCGCTCGTCGAGATCGCAACCGTGCCTGAGTACGGGACCGGCCGGCAGATGCTCACGGAGGCGATCGCGAGGACCCGGCACCCGATGGCGGCGGATGTACTCATCGAGCTCTTGGCCGATGAGGATGTGGCCGGGCACGCGGTCATCGCTGGGGGCGTTACGAGATCCACGGGCACGCCAAAGTATCGAGCCCTTCCTTGATCATCCGCAAGGATGGGTTCGAAGGGCGGCAAGGCGGGCGCTCGAACGAATCCCCACTACATAGGCCCTACAGCTTCTTCAGGGGCGCGAAGGCCAGCATGAGGTGCTTCTCGCCGACGTCCTCGAAGGCCACCGTGGCACGGGCGTCCGTGCCGAACCCGTTGACGCTGAGCACGACGCCCTCGCCCCACCGGTCGTGCAGGACGGTGTCGCCGGGACGGACCTCGACCTGCTCGCGGCCTCCCCGGACCTGCGAGACCTGACCGCCGCGACCGCGCCGGCCGTTCTTCGGCTCCAGCTGTCGCACCAGGTCGCCGGGGATCTCCGACAGGAACCGTGACGGCGGGTTGTACGACAGCGAGCCGAACAGCGACCGGCTCCACGCGTTCGTCAGGTACAGCCGTTCCTTGGCCCGGGTGATCCCCACGTAGGCCAGCCGGCGCTCCTCCTCCAGCTGCGCCGAGTCGGTCATCGACCGGTAGTGCGGGAACACCCCGTCCTCCATCCCGACGATGAACACGACGGGGAACTCCAGTCCCTTGGCGATGTGCAGCGTCATGAGCGTCACGGTGGACGCCTCCTCGTCGTACTGGTCGGCGTCGCTGACCAGGGCGACCTGTTCCAGGAACTCGGCCAGGCCCTCCCCGCCCCGCGCCTCGAACTCGGCCGCCACGCCCGACAGCTCCTGGACGTTCTCGATCCGCCCCTGGGCCTCGACGGTCCGCTCGGCCTCCAGCTCGGCCAGGTAGCCGGATTCCTGCGCCACCGCGTCGACCAGCCGCGAGGGGGTCATGCCGTCCTCGACCATGTGCAGCAGGCGGTCGAGGACCTGGACGAAGGCCGTCACCGCGCCCCGCGCCCGGGCCCCCAGCACGCTGATCTCGTCGACCCGCCGGGCCGCCTCCAGGAACGGGGTCTCCTCCCACCGGGCGAACTCCTCGATGGCGGCGACCGTCGCATCGCCGATCCCTCGCTTCGGCGTGTTGATCACTCGCCGTGCGCTGACGACGTCCTGGGGGTTCACCAGCAGCCGGAGGTACGCGAGCATGTCCTTGATCTCGCGGCGCTCGTAGAACCGCACGCCGCCCACCACGCGGTACGGCAGGCCGGCCTTCATGAAGATGTCCTCCAGCACCCGGCTCTGCGCGTTCGTCCGGTAGAACACCGCGACGTCGCGGTACCGGTAGCCCTCGGCCTCGTTCAGCCGATCGATCTCCTGGGCCACGAACGCGGCCTCGTCGTGCTCCGAGTCCGCCCGGAACCGCACTGCCAGCTCGCCGTGCGCCCCTGAAGTCCACAGCGACTTCGGCTTGCGCTGGACGTTGTGCTCGATCAGCGCGTTGGCCACCGCCAGGATGTTCTGCGTGGAGCGGTAGTTCTGCTCCATCAGGAACACCTCGGCGTCGGGGTGGTCGCGCTCGAAGTCCAGCAGGTTCTGGATGGTCGCCCCCCGCCAGGAGTACACGCCCTGGTCGGCGTCGCCCACCACGCAGATGTTCCGGTACTTCGCCGCCAGCAGGTTCACCAGGTGGTACTGCGCGCGGTTCGTGTCCTGGTACTCATCGACCAGGATGTACCGGAACCGCTCCTGGTAGTGCTCGAGCACCTCCGGGTGGTCCCGGAACAGGCCGGCGGTCTCGGCGATCAGGTCGTCGAAGTCGAGGGCTCCGGCCGCTCGCACGCGCCGGTCGTACGCGGCATACACCTCGGCGACCTGCCGCTCGTAGAAGTTCCCGGCCTGCTCCAGGGCCTGGGACGGGGTGACCAGGTGGTCCTTGGCCTTGCCGATGGCCGCGGCCATGGCCCGCGGCGGCCACCGCTTGGGATCGAGGTTCAGGTCCCGCAGGACCATGTTCAGGACCCGCTCGGTGTCGCTCTCGTCGTAGATGGAGAACGACGAGGGCAGACCCAGGTGGTTGTGCTCGCGGCGGAGGATCCGGGCGCATGCCGAGTGGAACGTGAGGATCCACATGCCCTTGGCGATGCGGGTTCCGAGGAGCCCCTCGACCCGCTCGGCCATCTCCCGCGCGGCCTTGTTCGTGAAGGTGATGGCGAGGATGCCGTAGGGCGAGACGCCGCGCTCCCGGATCAGGAACGCGACGCGGTGGGTCAGGGCCCGGGTCTTCCCGGAGCCGGCCCCCGCCACGATCAGGACCGGCCCCTCGGTGTGCAGCACCGCCTCGCGCTGGATCGGGTTCAGGGGCTCGAGGAGCGGCGAGAGGGCGCCCTCCTCGGGAGGAGCGGGCGCGCCGGGATCGGCCGTCGGTCGGGGGGACGCGGGGGTCACCCCCCGATTCTAGGCTTCGCCTCCGTCACAGCCCGGACGGCCGCTCCCGGGAGTTCCGTGGGCGCGCGGCCGGGGTAGGGTGCACCCATGTCCGGAGCCCAAGAGCACGCGCCCACCGAACCGCAGCCAGTCGTCCCCTCCTCGGCCCCCCCGACGCCGACGGGCGCGTCGCCGGCCCCTCGCTCCGGTCGCCGCTCGGGGGCGATGGCGAACGGGTCGGGGTACGATCCCGTAGCCAGGATCTCCCTCGTGGTCATCGCCGCCGTGCTCGTGATCTTCCTGATCCTCGCGCTGACGGGTTTCCCGTTCCATGTGAAGGTCGTGAAGGAGAAGGGTGGCAGGGGCGGCGGGCACGGCGGGCCCAAGGTGACGCAATCGGCGAAGCCGTAGCTCGAAACGGCGCGGGCCGGCCACGCGCTCCGATCCGATCAGGGAGCGGACGCGGCGATGTCGACCACCTCGTCGCCGCAACCGCTCGCGGCAGGCTGGGTCCCGGTGCCCGGGTCCCCGCTGTACTCGGCGGTCCACAGGTACCGCCCGAACTGCGTCAGTGGAAAGGTGCCGGAGGTCACGGCCGCCGATCCCGCGGAATCCGCCGACACGATGATCGTGCTGTCGAAGATCTCGGGACCCAGGCAGTCCTGATCGGAGGGCCCGAAGGCCCTGAACGTGACCGTGCCTCCCGCCGCGGGCGCCGCGCCGGTGATCGTGGCCGAGTCGCCCATCGATCCACCGAGGCCGAACGGGATCGTCGGCGTGGTGGAGATGAGCGGCGTGTACGTCACGGGATCAGGCAGGCTCGTAGGCGCGCTCCAACCGGCTCGGCACATGACGCCGGACGTGACCGTGGCGCAATCGATGTTCCGCAGGCCCGATGCCGCGGGCACCTGATAGTGGAACTGGATCTTCATGGGCCGGGCGTCCGCCGGCTCGGAGGTGACGTCCGCCGAGAAGATGAAGCCCCCACTGAGATCGACCCTTCGGCCGTGGCAGAGGTCCGGCGTGTGGACGCCGTACCGCGCGGACCCCTGGAAGGTCGAGCGGTCGACCCGCCGCTTCCCGGGGACGAAGTCCATGTCGTTCTGCGGGATGGAGTACGTCGCGGTGGGCGCCGTCACCACGAGGGTGACCGGCGCCCCGGTTCCCACGCATCTCGCCTCCGAGGAGGTGAAGGTCGGGTCGGCGAACTGGACCGTCGCGGAGGGATGTTTCGGGGCGAACCGAAAGCGGTACCCCGCCGCGATCCACTCACCGACGCCGATCGAGAGCCTCCCCTCGACGTTGCGGTGGCGAATCGAGACCGTGCTCGCCCGAGCGACCGGGACCAGCAGGATCGAGATGAGTCCGGCGACGGCCATCACCACCAGGATTCGCCGGTAGCGGAGCCGGGCGAAGACTCTTCCCATCGATTCCAGCCGTCCCTTCAGCAGGCGGCCGCCCACGTGGTCGCCCTGGATTGACAATCATTGACTCAAACGGCCTACAGCGCGAGTGCCCAAATGGAGTACAGCAAACTACGGAGGGCTTCCTTCAGTCCTGAGTGCCCGGTCGCTACTCCCACTCGATGGTCGCGGGCGGCTTGCTGGTGACGTCGTAGACGACGCGGTTCACGCCGGGGACCTCCGAGACGATGCGGCCGGCGATGCGGTCGAGGACCTTGTACGGGAGGCGGGCCCAGTCGGCGGTCATGGCGTCCTCGCTGGTCACGGCCCTGATCACCACGGGGTGCTGGTAGGTCCGGCCGTCGCCCATGACACCGACGCTTCGAACGCCGGCCAGGAGCGCCGTGTACCACTGCCACAGGTCCCGGTCGAGGCCGGCCCGGCGGATCTCCTCTCGCAGGATGTGGTCGGCTGCCCGGACCAGCGCGAGCCGCTCGGCGGTGACGTCGCCGAGCACGCGCACCGCCAGCCCGGGCCCGGGAAATGGCTGCCGTTGCGTGATCTCCTCGGGCAGACCCAGCTCCGCCCCGACCTGGCGGACCTCGTCCTTGAACAGGTCCCGAAGCGGCTCGACCAGCTCGAATTCCATGTCCTCCGGCAGGCCACCCACGTTGTGATGGCTCTTGATCTTCGCCGCATTCCGGGAGCCGCTCTCGATGACATCGGGGTACAAGGTTCCCTGCACCAAGAAGCGACTCCCCCGGTGCTCGCGGGCAACCTCCTCGAATACCCGGATGAATTCCTCGCCGATGATCTTGCGTTTGTCCTCGGGATCGTCGACGCCGGCAAGCTTCGCGAGGAACCGGTCGGCCGCCTTCACGCGCACCAACGGAACGCGGAAATGCCGGGCGAACGTGTCCTCAACCTGCTCCGCCTCCCCCTCCCGGAGCATGCCGGTGTCCACGAAGACGCAGGTGAGCCGGTCGCCGATCGCCTTGTACACCAGCAGGGCGGCCACCGCGGAGTCCACTCCCCCGCTCAGGGCGCAGAGGGCGTCTGCGTCGCCGATCTGCTCGCGGATCCGCTCGACGCCGCGTTCGATGACGTTCGCCGGCGTCCAGTCCGGCAGCAGTCCACACCCGTCGTACAGGAACCGCTTCATCACGTCCTGCCCGCGCGGCGTGTGCGCGACCTCCGGGTGGAACTGAACGGCGTACAGGCCCCGCTCCGGGTCCTCCATCGCCGCGACCGGGATGGCCTCGGTGCGGGCGGTGACCCGGAAGCCGGCCGGCGCGCGCTCCACCGCGTCGCCGTGGCTCATCCAGACGGTCTCGTGTTCGGGGAGGTCGGCCAGCAACACGCCGGGAGCCGTCACCGTGAGGTCGGTTCGCCCGTACTCCCGGACCCCGGTGGGGGCAACCACCCCTCCGAGGGCCCGCGCCATGACCTGCTGGCCGTAGCAGATCCCGAGGACCGGGACCTCCAGATCGAACACGCGCGGATCGATGTCCGGCGCGCCTGGCTCGTAGACGCTGGCCGGGCCGCCGGACAGCACGAGCCCCGCCGGTCGCCGGCCCTTCAGCTCCTCGGAAGTCGTGTCGAACGGCACGATCTCGGAGTAGACGTGCGCCTCGCGGATCCGTCGGGCGATGAGCTGCGCGTACTGGGCCCCGAAGTCCAGCACCAGCACCGGCCGCGGGTCGCGGGCCCCCGTGGTCAGCGGCTCGGGGGTCGCCTCCTCGGACATGCCTACGCCATCCCCACGCCCTGGGACCGCTGGTACGCCTTGCCCTCCGACTTGATCGAGGGCGCGACGACCAGCTCTGCCTTCTGGAACTCGCGGATGTTCGCGTAGCCGGTCGTGGCCATCGACATGTTGAGCCCTCCGAACAGGTTCAGCGTCCCGTCGTTCTCGTGGGCGGGGCCGACCAGGATCTCCTTCAGCGACGCGGCCTGGGAGGTTTTCACGCGAGCGCCGCGCGGGAGCGTGGGGTGGAACGTCGCCATCCCCCAGTGGAACCCGCGCCCCGGCGCCTCGTATGCCCGGGCCAGCGGCGAGCCGATCATCACCGCGTCGGCGCCGCACGCGATGGCCTTGGCGATGTCGCCGCCGGTTCTCATGCCGCCGTCGGCGATCACGTGACAGTACCGCCCGGTCTCGTGTAGGTGCTGCATCCGTGCGGCGGACGCGTCGGCGATGGCGGTGGCCTGAGGGACGCCCACGCCGATCACGCCACGCGTCGTGCACGCGGCGCCGGGCCCCACGCCGACGAGGACGCCGACCGCTCCCGTTCGCATCAGGTGCAGCGCGGTCGAGAAGGACGCAACGCCGCCCACGATCACCGGCAGATCGAACGTGGCGATGAACTCCTTGAGGTTCAGCGGCTCGGACTTCGTGGACACGTGCTCCGCCGACACGACCGTCCCCTGGATCACCAGCACGTCGAGTTGCGCCTCGAGGACCAGGTGCTGGTACCGGGCCACCCGCTGCGGGGTCAGCGAGGCCGCCGCGACCACACCGCCCTCCTTGATCTCGCGGATCCGCCGGACGATGAGCTCGTCCTTGATGGGCTCCTGGTACAGCTCCTGCATCCGCCGGGTGGCCTTCTCGTCGGGCAGGGCGGCGATCTCGTCGAACACCGGATCGGGGTCCTCGTAGCGGGTCTGGAGCCCCTCGAGGTTGAGGACGGCCAGGCCACCCAGCCGGCCGATCTCCACGGCGACGGCCGGCGACACGACGCCGTCCATCGCGCTCGCCATCATCGGGAGGCCGAACGTGTACGCGTCGATCTCCCAGGAGATGTCCACGTCGTCAGGATCGCGGGTCCGCCGCGACGGCACGATGGCCACCTCGTCGAATCCGTAGGCCCGCCGGGCCTGCTTGCCGATACCGATCTCGAGCTCCACCGTGCCCTCCTACCAGGGAGAACGTGCCGAATACGCGAGACGCCCGCCCGGGGAAGGGCAGGCGTCGAGGTGTTCCATGACGGAATGCTACAGGAGCGCCCCTCCGATCGCGAGCATCGATTTGCCCGATCCGCGGGTCGGGTGGAACATCGACGGCGTGAGGCTCCCCTTCACCTGACGCTGACGCCGGGGCATCGTCCGGTCGCCCGCCAGCTGCAGCGTGCCCGCGGGACGGTTGTCCTGGTGCTCGCGCCTACGAGCCGACCAGCGGCCAGGCGCCCCTCGAGCGCCTCCAAGACCAGGGGGCCGACTGGCCCCACGGCGCCCTTGGAGCGAAGCTCAGCGGCCCTCGGCGACGGTGCCGGATTCCGTCAGGCGGAGGTCGGTCATGCCGCTGTGGACGCGGTCGCCTTCGACCAGGGGGGTGCTCTCGTCGATGTGGCCCATGTCGCGCAGCGTGTCGAGGATCTGCTGGAGCGACTCGATCGGTTCCTGGTCGAGGGTGTTGACCGTGATCTCGGGGTGCTCCGGAGCCTCGTAGGGATCGTCGACGCCGGTGAAGCCCGTGATCTCGCCGGCCAGGGCCTTCTTGTAGAGGCCCTTGGGGTCGCGGTGGGCGGCGATCTCCTCGACGGTCGCGTACACGTACACCTCGACGAACTCTCCGATCAGCGCGCGGCACTCGTCGCGGACGTCCCGGTACGGCGAGATCGCGCACGTGATCGTGGCGACGCCGTTGCGGGTGAGCAGGTTCGCCACGAACCCGATCCGGCGGATGTTCGTGTCGCGGTCCTCCTTCGAGAAGCCCAGGCCCTTGGACAGGTTCTGGCGGACGATGTCGCCGTCGAGCATCTCTGTCTTGAGCCCGCGGGCCTGGAACTCGTGGTACAGCATCTCGGCGAGCGTGGACTTCCCCGCACCGGACAGGCCGGTGAACCACACCGTGAAGCCCTTCTGGTCGGGATGATGCGTCACAGGAAGCTCCTTCCCACGGCGCCCTCCGGCGCCTCGATGTCGTACAGCGACAGGATGGACGGCCCCACGTCGATCAGCCGCAGCCCCTCCGCCACGCCGGTGCGCTGCCCGGGATGGCCGTTCATCACGAAGATCCCGTTGCGGTCGTGGTTCGCCCCGTCGGGGCCGGTGTCGTTCTCGTAGGTGAACACGCCCCCGACCGTGGCCGCGGCCACCGCGCCGACCGATCGCCAGGCGAGGTCGCCGAAGTACACGATGAGGTCCGGCGCGATGCCCTGCACCTCCGTGTACACGTCCTGGGGCCGGATGACCTTCGTCCCGAGGCGCTCGCCGTCCGGGCCGGTCATGGCCTCCAAGCGCTCGGTGAGCTCGGCGCGAGTTGACTCGTATTGGGACGGCTCGACGATGCCCTCGGGCTCCCGACCCCGCACGTTGAGGAACAGCCGGCCGTAGTATCCGCCGTCGCCCCACGCCACGGTCTTCGACCAGTCGATCGGCGCCTTTGCGATCGGCGTCTGCTCGGTGACCGGCTCGCTGAGCGACAGGTAGCCCTCCCGGATCAGCCAGTCGTTGAAGCACACGCCGCCGATCATGGGCCGGGCGCCGTGGTCGGACATGAGAATCGTGATCACGTCGTCGGGCAGCAGCTCCAGCAGCGATCCGATCTCACGGTCGAGCATCCGGTAGTAGTCCTGGAACGCGGTCTCGAACCGGTTCCCCGGCTCGTACTTCGGGTGCGTCGGGTCGTAGTACTGCCAGAAGACGTGATGGAGGCGATCGACGCCGATCTCCACGAACATGAAGAGGTCCCAGGGCTTGTTCCGCACCAGCCGCCGCGCGACCTGGAACCGGCGCTCGGTCATCTTGAACACCTGGTCGAGCACGAAGTCGTAGCCCTGCTCGCGGAAGTTCGGAATGTCGAAGATGTATCTGCCGGGCCCGCCGAGCTCCTCCTCGATCTCCGTCTGTACCTCGGACGGCGAGGCGTAGGCCTTGGCTGAGGGCGGCGTGAGGAAGCAGGACACCCGCCACCCCTCGACGGACTTCGGCGGGAACCCCGGCGGCACGCCGATCAGCAGGGACTTCAGCCCACGCTTGCCCAGCTCGTCCCACACCTGGGGTGCGGTGATCTTGTCCGACGTGGCGATCGACAGGCCGTCGTACGTCGTGTCCTTGCGGTTGCGGAAGCCGTAGATGCCGAGCTGGCCGGGCGTCCGGCCGCTCATCGCGCACGCCCACGCGGGGACCGTGATGGGCGGCGTGATGCTGGCCAGGTCCCCGTGCAGCCCGGATTCCATGAGCTTGCGGATGTTCGGGACCTCGTCCGCGAGATCGCGGAACAGCAGCTGCGGAGTCCCGCAGTCCAGGCCGATCACCGCGACGCGCGGGCCTTGTGGCATGTCCGGCACGAACTCTCCTCGTGGGGCGCCTCACGAAAAGGAGCGTGGCCGAATGGAGGCCGCGCTCCGGAAGCGGGCCCATTGTACCCGCTGGTCAGGGGCCCGTACCCCGTCGATCCACCCGGGTAAAAGCCTGCCGGGCGGATGAGATCAGGTCACGGTGATGGTGACCTTGCCCGGGTTGTAGTTCGCCTTGGTGGCCGTGCAGACGTGCTTGCCGGTCGCCGTCCCCTTCGGGAACGTGATCGACGCGACCCCATTCGAGTTCGTCGTCGCGCTCTTGCCGATGCACGCCACGTGCGCGCCGGACACGGCCTGGCCCGCGTCCTTTACCGTGAACGTCACCGTGTGCGCCGCGGTGTGGCTGAAGCTCGTCGGGCTCGCGGTGAGCTTCAGCCCGGCCAGGATCTGGGTCGACCACAGCGTGATGGGGAAGCCGGTCGTGCTGAGCAGGACGTCGACGACGACGTCCAGGCGCCCCGAGGTGCCCTCCGCCTGGAGCGAGTGGAGCTCCGACGTGTTCGGCGGCGGCTTGACGACACGATCGAGGCCGAACCCGGTCGCCGCAGTGTTCGTCCCGATCGCGTGGATCCGGTTCTGGCCGGTGTCGTACCAGAGGACGGTCACCCGGCCCCCCGGGCCCGCCGCCAAGGCGACATGCCGGGCGTTGCCGGTCCCTGTGTCGGGGACCACCAGAGGCGTCGTCGTGCCGGCCTTCCACAGGTCGACGTGCGCGCAGGCCTTGGTGCTGGTCGCCACGCAGTACGCCTCGTACACGCCGCCGCCGGCCCGCGCGGCGAGCGCCACCGGCTGGTTCGGCTGGTTGCTCTGCTTCGGCGAGGAGTCGTCCGAGCCCGGCGCCTCCTTCGGCGCCGCCTGGCTGGGAAGGATCTGGTCCACCCAGTACCCGGGGTTGCTGTTGCTCTGGTACCAGGCCACCCACACGGAGCCGTTGCTCGGATCGGTGACCATCGCCGGGTTCGTCGGCGTGCCGCCCCCGGTCTGGTTGATGGTCCCGTCCGTGTTCGAGGCCGGGCAATTGTCGACGCCCTCGTGGAAGAAGTGGCCGCCGGCGAACGCCGCCACCGGCGTGGTCCCGTTCGTCTCGGCGGTGGCCGCCAGGCCGCCGATCCCGGCGCTGTGGCTGGACAGCGAGGCGGTCGGGAGGTTCCAGCTGGACCCGTTGGAGCTGGTCTCGGTGTACACGAGGCCGGTGGAGAAGCACCCGCTGCTGCCGGTGGCGCCCTCGAACAGGAGGCGGAGCCCCGTCCCGTCCTTCACGAGCCGGGGATCCGGCTCCAGGCTGTCCCACCCGGACAGCGCCGTGCCCGTCGACGCCACCCCGCCGGCAAGCCCCAGGGTGACCGTGCCGTACGCGTGCGTGTCGTTCGTCGCCTTCTTCTTCAGGTAGACGACGTGCAGGTCCCCGTTCGAGGTCCGGAGCATGCCGACCGTGTCGAAGCCGTTGTCGACGGTGGCGAGCTTCGTCCAGACCCCCGGCCCGCCCGCGTGCGCGGTCCCGGCCGGGACGACCAGCCCAAGTGCCAGCGCGAGGACGACCAGGACCCTCCGGGGGGCACGTTTCGGCATCTCAGTTCTCCTTCACGGGCGTCGGCGGCGAGAAGCCAGCAAATCTAGTCATCCGCGCCCAAAAACGCCACCCGCGCAGGTTGCCCCGAGCGGCCCTCCGAGGGCCCCCGTCCAAAACGTTAGGTCACGGTGATGGTGACCTTGCCCGGGTTGTAGTTCGAGTCGTTCGCCGAGCAGACGTGCTTTCCCGTGGCCGTCCCCTTCGGAAACGTGATCTTGGCGATACCGCTCGAGTTCGTCGTCGCGCTCTTCCCGATGCACGAGACGTGCACGCCCGACACCGGCTGCCCGGCGTCCTTCACGGTGAAGGTCACGGTGTGGGCCGCCGTGTGGCTGAACTTGAGCGGACTCGCCGTCAGGCTCAGGCCGGCCAGGACCTGGGTCTGCCAGAACTCGATCGGGTTCCCCGCCTTCGTCGACAGGACGTTCGCCACGAGGTCGAGGCGACCGAACGTCCCCTCGCCCTGGATCTGGTTGAAGATAAACGTGCCCGGCGGCGGGGTGATGATGCGGTCCACGCCGAAGGCCGTCGCGGTCGTGTCCGTCCGGATCACGTGCAGCTTGTTCTGGCCGAAGTCCATCCAGAAGACCGAGATCCGCCCCGCCTTCCCGGCGGCGAGGCCCACGGCCTGCGCGTTGTGGGTCCCGGAGTCCGGAACCACCTTGGCGGTGGACGACCCGACCTTCCAGAAGTCAACGTGCGCGCAGGCCTGCGTGCTCGTCGGCGAGCAATACGCGAGGTACAGTCCGCCGCCGGGCCGTGCCACGAACGCCACCCGCGCCTGAAATCGCGGCGAGTTGTCCTTGTTGAGGAGCCCCGAGCTCGGGGCCTTCATGGGTTGGCCCTGGACGGGAAGGATCTTCTCCACGTAGTAGCCCTGCTTCTGGGTGGAGTTCGCGCTCTGGAACCACGCCTCCCACACGGAGCCGTCCTTGTCGACGGCGAGGGACTGGTCGGACAGGGAGAACGTCCCGGCCGGACCGTCGATCTCCCCGTCGGGTGTCGAGGACGGCGCGTTGGGGTCGGTGCCCTGGTGGAAGTACAGGACCGAGTTCAGGCCGAACGACGACACGGGCGTCCCGTCCTGCTCGGCGGCTGCGGCGAACGTCCCGTTGAGGGCCGTGTGCTGGCCGATCGTTTCCTGATGGAGCGCCCACGAGGAGCCGTCTGCGCTGGTCGTGTCGTAGTCGGGACCACGGGCGAAGAAGTTCGAGTTGTTCGAGTCCTGACCGCCCTTGAACACCGCCCGCATCCCGCCGGACCCGTCCCGGATCAGCACAGGGTCGCCCTCGATCCCCTCCCAGTCGGTCACATCGGTGGTGCCGGACTGCTGGAGCGCGCCCGCGAGCGAGATCGTGGCCCACTTGAGCGTCCGGTGGCCGTTCTGGAGGTGCACCACGTAGACGAGGTGGAGCTTGCCGTCGGCCGTGCGGAGCATGCCGACCTTGTTGAAGCCGGACTCCGTCACGGCGATCTTCGTCCAGACGCCGGGGCCGCCCGCGTGAGCGGCTCCTCCGGGGAGGAGCGCTGCGATGAGCCCGACGAGCAGGACGACGACGAAACGGGGGGCGCGCCTTCGCATCACATCTTCTCCTTCTCCGTCCTTCTGGGGTCTCGGTGCCGAGGATGCGCTGTCCCCCTCCCCGGAGCATCCGTGGAATCACGGAACAATGGCCGGCCCGGGCACCGATCGTGCGGGAGGGCAGTTTGGTTGCTGCTCGAGAAGAGGCTGCCCCTATGATTCGGCGCGGTGCGAATCCTCTCCCGCTTCCTGTACCTGACCGCCGCGGTGAACGCGGTGGCGGGGCTCGCCCTGGCCGCCGTCCCGAAGTTCGTCACGAGGACGCTCTTCTCGCAGGCTGCCTATCCCGAGTACGCCTGGGTCCGGATCGCCGGGGTCGAGGCGTTCGGCCTGGCCCTGCTCCAGGTCCTCGTGGCGCAGCGGGCGGGCGAGGTGTGGTGGTGGTCCTGGGCCTTCGTCATCGTCCAGGGCCTGATCGTCGTCGTCGCCGCCCTCAACGCGATCTTCGGCCTGACTGCGGGTTCCTCGAGCGTGCTGTGGTGGCTCATCGCGGCCTTGAACGCCTTGTTCACCGCAGGCCTCCTGTGGGGCCTGGGCCGCACCGGCCAGGAGCGCCCCCTGCCCTGAGCGTGACCTCGTCTCGTTTCAGCAGCGTGCGCCACAACTGCGAGCGGACCGGATCGGCACATCCGGTCCGGAGACCGGGGACGCCGATCCGGTCCTCAGATGCCGAGGTCCGGGAACTCCACGAAGTCCCGGTCGGGGCACGCGTCGGCGTCCCCGTAATTCCGCCCGTGGTGCTGTTCGAGGTCTCCGGACCACTCGAACGGGGTGAGCGAGTGCCCGGCCGGCTTGACTTGGTCGATCGGAAGCGTGATGGAGATGCCGTGCGCTGCGAGCTCGGGCCGGACGGTTTTCGACAGGTTGACGATGCGCCCCGTCGTGTCGCCAACGTCCACCGAATACTCGGTCGGCGTCGTCCCCACGTGGATGAGCTCGCGGACGGTGGTGTCCATGTAGCTGATCAGCAATCCGTATTGCAGGCGCCCATGGAACAGGGGCACCACGTTCCCGGCCACCTCCCACGAGGCCGTCAGGGACTCTCCCTGGACCGCGATCCTGATTCCGACGAGGTCTCCTTGGGGACCCGCCCTGCGGATTCCATCGCCCCGCCGGTCGGTGCAGGCGGTCACGGGCTTCGCGGTGGCCGAGGGTGGCGACCCCTCGGTCTCGGTCGCGGACGCCGAGGACGCCGAGAGGGAAACCGCCACCGGGCTATCGGGAGGGGCCTGCCGAGATGCCGAGGGTGTCGACGTCGACGCTGAGCAGGATGCCAGGATCACAGCTGCGCACGCCAGTGAAGAACGAGCCCACGTAACGCATCGCAACACCGCAGCGACCCCCGAAAGCCCTGGCGGGCCCAACCTTCCCCGTCCCCAGCGGGGGAAACGTTCCATCGACCGCTCGCGCGTGGGCTGGGTTCCACGCCTGCCACCCGGCCGAGCCTAGGATTCCGGCATTCATTGGTGTTCGGCTATGGGAAATTGCCGTCGTGCAGAAGACGACGCTGTACGCGCCGGAGGACCTCGAGCGCGAGCTGAAGGACGCCGCCCGGCGGGAGGGCAGGCCGATGGCGGAACTCGTCCGCGACGCGTTGCGCCGGTACCTGAGCGAGCGGGGTCGCTCCCGCCCGCACTCCATCGGCATGGCGGCCGACGGCGAGGTCGGCGGCGCGAACAGCGAGGAATGGCTGAGGGGCCGGTGGGGGGATCGGTCCACGCATTGATCACGCTGGACACGTCCGCGCTGATCGCGTTGCTCGACCGGAGGGACTCCGATCACGATCGCGTCTCGCGCTACGCGGATCTCCCGCTCGGCTTCCACGACGCCTCCGTCGTCGCATGCGCCGAACGCAGCGGTGGCCGGGTGCTCACGCTCGACGAGCGGGATTTCCGTGTGGTGGCCGGCGAAGGAAGGATCGAGGTGCTCCCATGACGAAGGGCCGGGAATCCCCGGCCCTTCGTGATTTCGGTCCGCTTCCCGAGAGGCGGATCAGTGCGCGTGGCCGTGGCCGCCACCGGCGGCCGGCTCCTCCTCCTCGGGCTTCTCCACGATCGCGCTCTCCGTGGTGAGGACGAGCGCGGCGATGGATGCCGCGTTCTGCAGCGCCGAGCGGGTGACCTTGGCCGGGTCGATGATGCCGACCTTGAACATGTCGACGTAGTCGCCCTTGGCGGCGTCGAACCCGCGGGTGTCGCCCTCGGAGCGGATCCGCTCCACGACCACCGCGCCCTCGTAGCCGGCGTTCTCGGCGATCAGCCGGGCCGGGTCGGCCAGCGAGTCCTTCACGATCCGCCCACCGGTGGCCTCGTCGCCGGACAGGTCCAGCTTCTCGAGGGCGGCCTCAGCCCGGAGCAGGGCCACGCCGCCGCCGGCGACGACGCCCTCCTCCACCGCGGCCTTGGTCGCCGAGACGGCGTCCTCGATGCGGTGCTTCTTCTCCTTGAGCTCGACCTCGGTCGCGGCTCCGACCTTGATCAGCGCCACGCCGCCCGCCAGCTTGGCCAGGCGCTCCTGGAGCTTCTCCTTGTCCCAGTCGGAGTCGGTCTTGTCGATCTCTGCCTTGATCTGGTTGATCCGGCCCTTGACGTCCTCCGGGTTGCCCTGTCCCTCGACGATCGTGGTGTCGTCCTTCGTGACGACCACGCGCCGGGCCTTGCCCAGCAGGTCGATGGTGGCGTTCTCGAGCTTCAGGCCGACCTCCTCGGAGATGACCTGGCCGCCCGTGAGGATGGCCATGTCCTGGAGCATCGCCTTGCGGCGGTCGCCGAAGCCAGGAGCCTTCACCGCGATCGCGGCGAACGTCCCCCGGATCTTGTTCACGACGAGGGTGGCGAGGGCCTCGCCCTCGACGTCCTCGGAAACGATTACGAGCGGCTTGCCGCCCTGGAGGACCTTCTCCAGCACCGGCAGGATCTCCTGGACGGCCGAGATCTTCTTGTTGGCCAGCAGGAGGTAGGGCTCCTCGAGGACCGCCTCCATCCGCTCGGGATCGGTCACGAAGTACGGCGAGATGTAGCCCTTGTCGAACTGCATCCCCTCGACGAACTCGAGCTCGATGCCGAACGTGTTCGACTCCTCGACGCTCACGACGCCGTCCTTGCCCACCTTGTCGAGGGCCTCCGCGATGGTCTCGCCGATCTCCGGCGACCCGGCCGAGATGGTCGCGACGTGCGCGATCTCGTCCTTGGACTCGATCTCCTTGGCCTGGTCCTTGATGGCCTCGACGGCCGCGGCCACGCCCTTCTCGATGCCCCGCTTGAGCGCCATCGGGTTGGCGCCCGCGGCGACGTTCTTCATGCCGCGGTGCACCATGGCCCGGGCCAGCACGGTCGCCGTCGTGGTTCCGTCACCGGCCACGTCGTTGGTCTTGGTGGCGACCTCCTTGGCGAGCTGGGCGCCCATGTTCTCGTACGGGTCCTCCAGCTCGATCTCCTTGGCGATCGTCACGCCGTCGTTGGTGATGGTGGGGGCGCCCCACTTCTTGTCCAGCACCACGTTGCGGCCCTTCGGCCCCAGCGTGATCGCGACCGTGTCGGCCAGCTTGTTGACGCCGGCCTCCAGGGCGCGGCGCGCCTCCTCGTCGAACTTCAGCTCCTTGGCTGCCACCTGGTGTGAACCTCCTTCTCAGCGATGCGGGGACCCCTGCGGCGCGTGCCGCCTTCGGGTCCCCGGCATCGAACGCCTGCTGGCGCTACTTCTTGATGGTCGCGAGCACGTCGCGGGCCGACAGGATCAGGTACTCCTCGCCCTCGACCTTGACCTCGGTGCCGCCGTACTTCGAGTAGATGACCTTGTCCCCGGCCTTCACGTCCATGGGGGTCCGCTGGCCGTCCTCGAACTTGCCGGGGCCGACGGCGACGACCTCGCCCTCCTGCGGCTTCTCCTTCGCGGTGTCCGGGATGACGATCCCCGAGACGGTGGTCTGCTCCTCCTCGCTGGGCTTGACCACGATGCGGTCCTCCAGCGGCTCCAGGCTGAACTTCGCCACTTCTTCCCTCCTTGCGCCTCTGCCGACCTGACTGCTAGCACTCTGTGCTTGCGAGTGCTAAGGATAGCGGAGCCGGCCGCCATTGGTCAATGTGAAGCCACGAGTGGTCAGACGGTCGCCGGAACGGCTTCGGCCTCGGGCGTCCTCGCCGGCTCGGACACCGAGGGAGACCGGTGGATGGCCCAGCCGGTCGCCGCCGCTGCTGCGACCACGGCCGCGCCGGCCAGGGCCAGCGCCGCCCGGGGACCGAGGGTCTCCGCGGCCAGGCCGGCCAGCGGCGCGCCGATCGGGGTCGTCCCCAGGAACACCATCCCGAACAGCGCCATGACCCGGCCCCGCATGGCCGGCGTGGCGTGGGCCTGGAGCAGCGAGTTCGACGTGGAGATGAAGGCCGTGTTGGCGACGCCGCACGGGATCATGGCGGCGAGCGCCGCGGGCAGGTTCGGCATGATCCCGACCAGCGCGAGCGACACGCCGAACAGGGCGGCGCTGCCCGCCATGAGCCGGTCGCCGACCGATCCCCGAAACGCGATGACCAGCCCGCCGCCCACGGCCCCGAGCCCCATCACCGAGAACAGCACGCCATAGCCGCCGGCCCCCTGATGCAGCGATTCGGTGGCGAACAGCGGCAGCAGCGTCGACAGGTTGAACCCGAGCGTGCCGACCACGAGCATCAGCAGGAGAGGACGGCGGAGGCTCGGCGACCGGGCCACGTAGCGGAGGCCCTCGCGCAGCTGGCCCCGCGAACGCGCCACCCGCTCCCCCACCAGCAGCTCGGCGGAGCGCATCCGCCACAGCGCCGCGACGACCGCCACGTACGAGGCCGCGTTCAGCAGGAAGCAGAGCCCCGTCCCGACGGTGGCGATCAGCAAGCCAGCCACGCCCGGCCCCACCACGCGCGCAGCGTTCAGCAGGACGCTGTTCAGGCTCACCGCGTTCGCCAGGTCGCGGCGCCCGACCATCTCCACGACGAAGGACTGCCGGGCGGGGTTGTCGATCGCCGTCACGATGCCGAACGCGCCGGCGATGACGTAGACCATCCACGGCTCGACGACCCCCGCGATCGTCAGCCCGCCGAGGACGCCGGCCAGCGCGCCGGCGGCGGTCTGCGTGCCCATCAGCAGGCGGCGCTTGTCCAGACGGTCGGCCAGCACACCGCCCCACGGCCCGAGGAAGAGGATCGGTCCGAACTGCAGCGCCGTGGTGAGGCCCAGCGCCACCCCGCTGCCGGTCAGCTGGAGGACGAGCCATGCCTGGGCGACCGACTGCATCCAGGTGCCGGTCTGCGAGACGGCCTGGCCGATGAAGTACAGGCGGTAGTTCCGGACGGCCAGCGACCGGAACGTGCGATGGGCGGCGCGCCGGGCGCCGGTCGAGGCGCGCGCGGCCGCGGCCCGGGCGGCGTCGCCCGGGCTCACGAGGTCTCCTCCCGGGGTTCGGCCAGCACGGTCTCCAGCAGCCGGGCGGCCCGGGCCAGCACCTGCCGGTCGTCGGGTTCCAGTTGGGCCAGCCGGCGCGCCAGGTAGGCCTCCTTGGCCCGGCGACTCCGGCGCAGGAGCTCGGCGCCGGCCGGCGTGACCGCGACCCGACTCACACGCCGGTCGCGCTCGTCGGCCGTCCGGACCACCAGCCCGGCCTCCTCGAGGCGGGCGACGGCCGCCGTCACCGTGGGCGGCTGGATCCGCTCGGCGGACGCCACGTCCCCGAGCGTCATCGGCCCCCGGCGGTCGATCGTGGAGAGAGCGGAGAGCTGCGACGGGGACAGCCCCTCGTCGGCGTGCTGGCGGAGGCGGCGAGCGAGGCGCGTCACGGCGAGCCGGAGCTCCTCGGCCAGCCGGTTGACCGACGGCTGTCCACGGGGAGACCGGGACTGGGGTTGCGCGCTCACGTCATTCCAAACTACTTAGCCAGGCGAAATATTTCAACCCGTGGCCGGCTTGGGGGGAGAATCCGTGCGATGTTCCAGCCAGAGCTCGAGGCCATGCCCCTTCCGGAGCGCCAACGGCTCCAGGCCGGCCGCCTCCGCGACCTCCTGGGGCGGCTGCGCGCCGCCGACGTCCCGTACTGGCGGCAGAAGCTGGGCGGGGTCGTCCCGGAGGCGATCCGGGGCGTCGAGGACCTCACCGCGCTCCCCTTCACGGTCAAGGCGGAGCTCCGGGAGGCGTTCCCCTACGGGATGCTCGCGGTCCCCCTGGAGCGGACCATCCGCATCCACGCGTCGTCCGGGACCCGGGGGAAGCCGACGGTCGTCGCGTACACGGCGAGCGACATCGCGGTCTTCGCCGAGGTCAACGCGCGGGCCATCGCATGCGCCGGCGGCTCGGCCGACGACGTGGTCCAGGTGGC
The DNA here is from genome assembly GCA_045805265.1 of Actinomycetota bacterium. Taxonomy (GTDB): domain Bacteria; phylum Actinomycetota; class UBA4738; order UBA4738; family JACQTL01; genus JBJMLO01. Next base: position 35,533 of record JBJMLO010000001.1, on the reverse strand, counting down.
GTACGGCTACGGGCTGTTCACCGGAGGGCTGGGGCTCCACTACGGTGGCGAGCGGCTCGGCGCGACCGTGGTGCCCGCCTCGGGCGGCAACCCGGGCCTCCAGGTCCAGCTGCTGGCCGACCTCGGCGTGGCCGGGCTGTGCTGCACACCGTCGTTCGCGATGCTGCTGGCGGAGCGGGCAGCCGAGGACGGGCTCCTCGACCGGATCCGGCTGCGGTACGCGGTGTGCGGGGCCGAGCCGTGGTCCGACGCCTTCCGGGCGAAGCTCGAGGACGCGTGGGGCGGGATCGACGCGTGCGACATCTATGGCCTGTCCGAGGTCATGGGGCCCGGCGTCAGCATGGAGTGCCGGGAGGGGAAGGGAGCGATGCACGTGTTCGACGACCACTTCCTGCCCGAGGTGGTCGACCCGGAGACCGGCGAGCCGGTCGCCGCCGGGCAGCGGGGCGAGCTGGTCCTGACCACCCTCACCAAGGAGGCGCTGCCGGTCATCCGCTACCGGACCGGCGACATCACCTCGTTCGTCGAGGGTGTCTGCCTGTGCGGCCGGACGCACCGCCGGATCGCCCGGTTCTCCGGGCGCGTCGACGACATGCTGGTGATCCGCGGGGTGAACGTGTTCCCGAGCGAGATCGAGGCCGTGCTGCTGGACGACGAGGCGCTCAGCGCGCAGTACGCGATCGTCGTCGACTCCCGCGGCACGATGCGGGAGCTGGAGGTCCGCTGCGAGCTGGCCGGCACCGACCGTGAACCGCAACGCGACGAGGTCGCCGGCCGGCTCGGGGACCGCCTGGCCGAGCGCCTCCGCATCCGCGTGGCCGTCGTGGTCGGCCCGCCGGGCTCGATCCCTCGCCAGGAGGTCGGCAAGGCCAAGCGCGTCTTCGAGCGCACGACCGAGCACGACCCGTTCCCGGACTGATCCTGCGCGGTCCTCCTCAACCCTCGCGCATGAAGGCCACGGTCTCCTTCAGGCCGTCCTCGAGGTGCGTCCAGGGGCGCCACCCCAGCTGCTCTCCGGCCAGCTCGTTGTCCAGGGCCATCCGGCGCAGCTCCCCGCCGGGCAGCGGGCCGAAGAGGGGCTGGCCGGCGAACGCGGTGATGTCGGAGAGCATCCGGAACAGGCCGTTCACGCTGGTCTCGAGGCCAGTCCCGATGTTGACCAGTCGCCCCGACCCCCGCTCCGCCGCCAGCGCGAACGCGTGGACGGTGTCGTCGATGAACACGTAGTCCCGCGTCTGGTTCCCGTCGCCGTAGATCGTGGGCGTCTCGCCGGCCAGCATCTTCGAGGCGAAGATCGCCACCACGCCGGCCTCGCCGTTCGGGTCCTGGCGGGGGCCGTACACGTTCCCCAGCGCGAGCGCGGTGTACTCCAGCCCCCGGAACCGCTGGTAGAAGCGGAGATAGTCCTCGGCGACCTTCTTCGTGATGCCGTACGGCGACAGCGGATGCGAGCCCGACGTCGCGGTCTCCTTGACCGGGAGACGGCGGGGCTCGCCGTAGATCGTGCCGCCCGAAGACGCGAGCACGAACTTGCGCACTCCCGTCGACACGGCGCACTTCAGCACGTTGAGGAGCCCCAGCACGTTGATCGACGCGTCCTCCTCCGGGTCCTCCATCGAGGGCCGGACCCCGGCCTGTGCCGCGAGGTGCATGACGACCTCCGGCCGGTGGCGCTCGAACAGCGTGCGGAGCCCCTCGGTCCGGACGTCCATGTTGTAGAAGGTGAAGTCCTTGCCGTAGCCGCGGGCCTCGCCGAGGTTCGCGATGCGTCCCGAGGAGAGGTCGTCCACGGCGACCACGCGGTGCCCTTCGGCCAGCAGCCGGTCCGAGAGGTGCGACCCGATGAACCCCGCCCCCCCCGTCACGAGGAAGTTCGTCACGGACGCGGATTCTCGTTCATGCGGCGTCCAGCCGCAGCCCCGGATCGGCGGCCACGTCCAGCGGCGTCCGCTCACCCCGCCGCAGGCGGAACGTCCCCGCGCAGGCGATCATCGCGGCGTTGTCGGTGCAGAGCTCCGTGGGGGGCACCCGCAGGTCGAGGCCGGCCTCCCGGGCCGCCGCGGCCATCCGCTCCCGCAGGCGCGAGTTGGCCACCACGCCGCCGCCCAGCAGCACGCGCTCCACCCGGCGCTCGCGGGCCGCCGCCACGGTCTTCTGAACCTGCACGTCGACCACGGCCTCCTGGAACGAGGCGGCGAGGTCGGCGGGGTCGGGCTCGCGGCCACCGGCCCGTTCCCGCCGGACGTGGCGGATCACGCTCGTCTTGAGCCCCGACAGGGAGAAGTCGAACCCCTGGCCCTCCATGGCCCGGGGGAACCGGACGGCGTCCGGGTTCCCTTCCTTCGCCAGCCGGTCCAGCAGCGGTCCCCCGGGGTATCCGAGCCCCAGGAACCGGGCGATCTTGTCGAAGGCCTCCCCCGCCGCGTCGTCGACGGTCTGGCCCATGACCTCGTAGCGGTGGGCTTCCTCGATGTGGACCAGCATGGTGTGACCGCCCGAGACGACGAACGCGACGTACGGCGGCTGGGGAGGACCGGTGTCCAGGAAGTTCGCGTAGACGTGGCCCTCGAGGTGGTTCACGCCGACGAACGGGGCGCCGGTGGCGAGCGCCACCGACTTCGCGGCGGCCAAGCCGACCAGCAGCGCGCCCACCAGGCCGGGTCCGACGGTCACGGCGACCCCGTCGAGGTCGCCGAACCGCAGCCCGGCCTGCTCCAGGCTCTCCTCGATCAGCGGGGTGAGGATCTCGATGTGGGCCCGGCTGGCCAGCTCGGGGACGACCCCGCCGAACCGCCGGTGGACCTGGTGCTGGCTGGAGACGAGGTTCGATCGGATGCGCAGCCCGTCCTCGACGACCGCCACGGCGGTCTCGTCGCAGGAGGTCTCGATCCCGAGGACGTTCACGGGCGACCCGAGGAGATCACGCCGGATCCTGGCGCCAGCCCGGCGACGCCTGCGTGATGAGGCGCTCGAGGAGGTCCTGGTACTCGGCCAGGTGGACTTCGTCGACCCACATGATCAGCGCGTCCTCGTTCGTCTCCTGGTAGTAGTTCTTGCGCACCCCCACCGGCCGGAACCCGAACCGCCCGTACAGGCGCTGCGCGCCCCAGTTCGACACGCGGACCTCCAGCGAGACCGCTCTCGCGCCCATGTCGACGGCCGCGTCGATCAGCTCGTACAACAGCCGCGTGCCGATCTTGCGGCGATGGTGGTCCGGGTCGACGGCGATCGTCGTGATGTGGGCTTCGTCCCCGTAGCAGATCAGGCCGCCGTACCCGACGACGTCTCGGCCGCTCTTGGCCACGAGGTAGGCCCGGTTCGACTGCTCGGACATCTCGGCCAGGAACAGGCTGGGGCTCCAGGGTCGCGGGTAGACCTGGCGCTCGATGGCCAGGATGCCCTTCAGATGGCGCCGGCGCATCCGGCCGATCTCGAGATCAGCCGGTCCTGGCTCGGTTGTCCCAAGCGATCTCCGCATCGGACTTCCTGAGATAGCGGGGCACCACGTCGGCGACCCGGTCGAATTCCTCCCTGAGGAACCGGGGGATCGACAGCTCCACCAGCCCCTCGGCGTGAGGGTACCCGAGTGCGGGCGAGGCGAACTCCACGTGAGCGCCGGCGTCGGCGAGCTCCCGCCGGTACCGCACCGCGCCGTCGCCGACCAGCAGCACGTCGTCGCGGTGCGCCTCCAGCTCCGCGGCCAGGTGATCGGGGGCGGCCACGCGGAACTCGGAGGTCGGGACGATGCCCCCCGGCATGGGCCGGTAGAAGCAGAAGAAGACCTCGCTGCGGCGGGCGTCGATCACCGAGCAGATCGAGCGGTTCGTGTAGCGCACGCCCAAGGCCAGGACGTCGAGCGAGGCAAGCCCGACGATCGGGACCTGCAGGACCTGGGCCAGCGACTTGGCGGTCTGGACGCCGACCCGCAGGCCGGTGAACAGGCCGGGGCCGATGCCGACGGCGATGCCGCCGACCGCGCCGAGCTCGGTCCCGGACCACTCGAGGACGTGCTGGACGGCCGGGATGACGATCTCGTGCCTGGAACGGCCGATTGACAGCAGCATGGAGGCCATGGTGCCTCGCTCCGTGCCGAGGGCCACGGTGGTCTGGGGCGTCGAGGTCTCGATGCCGAGGACGATCACGCCGCCGGCCCTCTGGAGGAGGACGCCCCCGGGGAGATCCAGGGCGCCGCCACGGCCTCCAGCCGCTCCCACCGGGAGGCCCATTCCCGCCCGGAGGAGGAGATCAGCGCGATGCGCCCTTCGTCCTCGGGTCGCGTCCACAGCTCGATCTCGAGGTGCCCCTCAGGAAGCAGGCCCTCGATGGCGTCGCCCCACTCGACGAACGCCACGCCGTCGGGGTCGAGGAGCTCCTCGAATCCGAGGTCGATGACCTCCTGCACGCGGTCGAGCCGGTAGACGTCGAGGTGGTAGACCGGCCATCGGCCGCGGTATTCCCGCACCAGCGTGAACGTGGGCGAGGTGACCGTGTGGTCGTCGACGCCGAGCCCCCGGGCGGCCCCCTGGACGAGCGTGGTCTTCCCGGCCCCCAGATCGCCGGTCAGCGCAACCACGTCCCCGGGGACGAGCACGCCCGCCAGCGCCTCCCCCAGCGCCCGCATGTCCTCCGCCCCCGGCACGATCAGCTCGATGACCCGGGACATTCCGACCCGACGCTACCTGCCCCGGCCCCACCCGGCCAACCGGAGCCCATGGTCTCGACGGCGAAGGGAATCCCGGTCTGCGCTGCGTGGAGCCCAGAGAGATGGGCCCGGGTCCGGAAGAGGACCCGGGCCCATCGAAGAACTCGGAGGGATTCCCCCCTCAGCAATGAATTCGATGTCCCTCCGGGTCCCTCGCGGGTTACCCGGGCGCGAGGAGCGTAGTGGGCCGAACGGCCAGAACTCAACCCCCCGATCGGCCTTTCTAGAACTTTCTGTCCCGTCAACCGAGGCAAAACGGGACGTCCCGCTGTGGGCGACAGCCGGATCGACCTCGTCAACCCCGCGACCCCCGACTGCCATGGCGGCCCATCTCGCGAGGACGGCTGCGCGGTCAGAACAGCCCGAGCTGCTCCTCCGCCGGTTGCGGGCGCTCGTCGAGGGCCCGGCGGATCTCGGCGAAGTCGTCGCGCAAGGACTGCATCTGCTTGGAGGCCATGCCCCCGCCATGGAGGATCGCCGCCGGGTGGAACGTCGGGATCACCGTCCGGCCGTCGACCACGAAGCGCTGTCCGCGGACCTTGCTGATCGACACCGGTTGCGCCAGGACGAAGCGCGTCGCGAAGTTCCCGAGCGTGACGATCACCGACGGCCGGATCAGCCGGAGCTGCTCCTCCAACCACGGACGGCACGACTCGATCTCGTCCGGCAACGGATCGCGGTTCCCCGGAGGCCTGCATTTGATGACATTCGCGATGTACACGTCCTCGCGGGCGATGCCCTGTTCGGCGAGCATCGTGTTCAGCAGCTGGCCGGCCGCGCCGACGAACGGAGCGCCCTGCTTGTCCTCGTGGAACCCCGGTCCTTCTCCGATGAACATCAGGTCGGCGTGGGGGCTGCCGGTGCCGTAGACGACCTGCGTTCGGCCGCTCGACAGTCGGCACTTGACGCACGTCGACGCGGCGAGCCCGGCCTCCGCCAGGGTGCGGGTCTGCAGTGTTTCCGGTGCGGTCATGTTGGTCCTCCCGGCGCCTGCGCGGCGGGGATGCCGGCGACCGGCGCGGCGCTCAACACCGCGTCGCGGATCGCGCGAGCCATGACCTCCACCGCCATCTCCTCGATCTCGGACTGTGAGGCATCCGTCTCGCCGGTGGCGAGGGAGAAGACGGTGTCCCCGTCGAGCATTGTATGCGCGGGGCGGATGGCGATGTCCAGTCCGTCGTGGGCCGCCAGCGCCAGCAGGTGGGCGCGCTCCTTCGACAGCCGGGCGTTGGTCGCCACCACCCCGATCGTCGTGTTGGTGAACGGAAGGGACGGGGGCCCGGGCTCGCCGGGCGGCTGGCCGTGACCGTTCGGCGACGGCGCCGGGGCCTCCTCGGCGGCCGGATCGGGCCGCGCCCCGGCCAGGATCTCGCCGGCGTCGTCGAGGATCTCACCCATCGCGTTCACGGCCACGAGCGCGGCGACGACGAGGTCTCCGCGGCGCGAGGACGCCCCTCCCAGGCCTCCTTTCAATGCTCGGTGCGGCCCGTGGACCTTCGCGACGGTGGCCCCGGTTCCCGCACCCACGTTCCCGCGGAGGACCTCGCCCGAGGCTCCCGACGCCGCCGTGTAGCCGTCCTCGGCACGGGGGCGGGCGGCCGCGTCGCCGACCCCCAGGTCGAACAGCACGGCCGCCGGGACGATCGGCACGCGCGCCACGCCGGCATCGAAGCCGATCCCCCGTTCCTCCAGGAACCTGACCACGCCGTCGGCGGCGGCCAGGCCGAACGCGCTGCCGCCGGTGAGGAGGACGGCGTGCACCTCCTGGACCATCATCCCCGGGCGCAGCAGGTCGGTCTCCCGGGTTCCGGGCGCGCCGCCCCGGACCTCGCCCGACCCCACCGTTCCGGGCGGGCACAGCACGACGGTGCACCCGGTCAGGCCCACGTCATCCGTCCAGTTCCCCACCAGGATGCCCGGGACGTCGGCGATGGATCCTCCCGCCGGTCGACTCACCCTGCGGGGCCCCGGACGTCCGCGCCGACTCCGGCTCCGGCCCTGGCGGCGTCCGCGGCGAACGCCCGATCCAGGAGCTGCTCGGCGACCTCGTCGAACTGCTCGTGCCTCTCGAGCATCGTCAGGTGCCCGGCGCCCTCCAGGACCACGAGCCGCGCGTCTGGCAGCGCTTCCGCCAGGGCGCGGGCGCTGGCGGGCGGGGTGATCCGGTCCAGGTCGCCGACGACGACCAGCGTCGGAACGCGGATGTGCTCGATCGCGTGGCGGAGGTCCAGGGCAATGATGCCGGCCAGGGAGTCCGTCCACACCTCGACGGGGGCCTGGCCGGAGATGCCGGCGATGTAGTCGACCAGCCACGGCGATGCCCTGTGCCCGAAGTTCGTCGCCCTCGCGACCAGGTAGGACAGGTCGGAGCGGCCCTCCTTCATGAACCCCCGGATGCGCTCGGCGCGGGCCTCCGGCAGCCGGTGCCCGGTCAGGCGGCCGAGGAGCCCGCCCACCAGGCCACGGACCACCTCCGCGGCAGCGGTGTCGGCGAGGATCACGCCGGCCACGCGAGTTCCGAACTCATCGGGGTAGGCCTCCGCGAACGCCAGGATGGCCATTCCGCCCATGCTGTGACCGACCAGCACGACCGGCCCGTCCGGCGCCGCGGCGTCGAGGACGGCGCGGATGTCACCGCCCATGGCCTGCAGCGTGTAGTCGCGGGAGGGAGCGGTGCCACTCCGGCCGTGTCCCCGGTGGTCGAACAGCACACACCGGTAGCGCTTGGACCACGCCGTCCACTGGTAGTGCCACGTGGTCATGTCCAGGCTGAACCCGTGGGCGAACACGATGACGGGTGCCGCGGGGTCGCCTGCGGCGCGCACGTGCAGCAGCGTGCCGTCGGGCGCGACCACGGGTCCGAGGTCGTCCGGCGGCGGCGCGGCCAGCTCCTCGCCGCGCTCGGGATCGACCCGGCGCCGTTCGCGCCGGATCACCGCCCGGCCGGCCACCACCCCGGCCGCGGTGCCGACGGTCAGCCCGGCCGCCCACGCGGCGGCCTTCTTCCAGCTCCGGGGATCAGCCATCGGCCCCACGGTAGACGCGCGGGACCCGGGCGCCCACCCCGCAGGCGATCTCGTACTCGATGGTGCCGAGCAGCCCGGCGAGCTCGCCGGCCGAGACCTCCTCCTCGCCCTGGCTCCCCACCAGCACGACCTCGTCGCCCGAGTGGACGTCGTGGTCGCCGCAGTCCACCAGGAGCTGGTCCATGGTGATGGTCCCGGCCACCCGGTGCCTGCGGCCCCCGATCAACACGTCGGCGCCCGGGGAGAGCCCCCGCCGATAGCCGTCCGCGTATCCCACCGGAACCGTGGCCACGGTGGCGTCGCGTTCGAGGCGGTAGGTCAGGCCGTAGGAGAGGGCCTCCCCGGCGGGGAGCCGCCGGACCATCGACACGGCGGAACGCCACCGCATGGCCGGACGGAGCCCCTCCCCCAGCCCGGCGCCGGGTGACAGGCCGTACAGCGCGACCCCCACCCGCACGAGGTCGAGGTGCGTCTCGGGGTGCCGGATGACTGCGCCGCTGTTGGCCGCGTGCCGCCACCGGGGCCGGATTCCGTCCCGCTCCACGGCCCGGCACACGTCGAGGAACCGGGCGAGCTGTCCGAGCGTCGTCCCGGCGTCGTCCTCCGAACGGGCGAAGTGGGTCCAGCACCCGTCGATGCGCAGCCCGCGGTCCGCAGCCCGCCGGACGAAGGCGGGAACGGCCTCGGGCGGGAACAGGCCGACGCGGTGCATCCCGGTGTCGGCCTTCACGTGGACGACGGGCGTGATGCCCGTGTCGTCGCCCGCGGCCACCAGGGCCCGCAGGCATTCCTCCGTATAGAGGGACAGCGCGACGTCCGCACGGAGGGCCTCGGCCTCGGACCCCGGGGGGACCTCCGACAGCATGAAGATCGGCGCGGTGAACCCCGCCCGGCGGAGCTCGAGGGCCTCCTCCAGCAGCGCCACGCCCAACCAGGTCGCGCCGGCCTCCAGCGCGGCGGCGGCCGCCTCCACCGCGCCGTGGCCGTAGCCGTTCGCCTTCACGACGGCCATGAGCTCGGTGCCCTCCGGCTTCATCAGCCGCGCGTTGTGGCGGATGGCGTCGAGGTCGATCTCGGCGACCGTCGGACGGAACGAGCGCTCCGTGGCCGCCGGGGTCCCGCCGCGGACGGTCACCCCGCCCCCCGCAGCGCCAGGACCGCGGCCGGCACGTGGTCCCGGACGTCGAGGGACGTCGCGCCCTCCCCCAGCCGGGCGCCGGCCAGGTCCCCCGCCAGCCCGTGCACATCCGCGCCTGCCCATGCGGCGTCGGCCGGGGCCAGCCCACGCGCGAGGAGCGCGGCGATGACGCCGGTCAGCACGTCTCCCGTCCCACCCGTCGCCAGGACCGGCCCCCCGGTGGCGTTCACGTGCACCCGGCCGCCCGGTTGCGCGACCAGCGTGGGGTTCCCCTTCAACAGGACCGTCGCACCGCTCTCCGAGGCCAGCGAGCGCACGCTCGCGACCCGGTCGGCGCCGACGTCGGCCCCGGTCAGGCGGGCGAACTCCCCGGCGTGCGGTGTGAGGACCAGGTCGGCGGCGTCGATCTTCGCCAGCTCGTCCACCCGGCCGGCGAACGCGGTGAGCCCGTCCGCGTCGACCACGGCCGGCACGGGGGTCGCCTCGACCAGCCCCCGGACGAACGCCAGCGTGTCGTCGTTCCTGCTCAGACCGGGCCCGACCGCGACGGCGTCGACGTCCTGCAGCCGGTCCCGCAGGACGTCCATGGCGGCCTCGGAGACGGTTCCCTCGGAGGTCTGGGGGAGCGGCAGGAACGTCGCCTCGGTCAGCTCCGTCTGCACGACCGGCACGATCTCCTCGGGGACCGCGACCTGCACCAGGCCGGCCCCCGCCCGGTAGGCGGCGCCGGCCATCAGCCGGACCGCGCCGGTCATCGTCCGGGAGCCGCCCACGACCAGGACGATGCCGGACGAGCGCTTGTGGCTGTCCGGGTCGCGCCTCGGGAGCATCGCGGCGACGTCCGCCCGCTCGACCAGCCACAGGTCGCTCGCGACCAGGTCCGGCGGGAACCCGATGTCGGCGACCTCCACGACCCCCGCGTGCCGGGCTCCCGGCTGCAACAGGTGGCCGGGCTTCAGCGATCCGAACGTCACCGTCACCGTGGCGTGGACGGCCACGCCCGCCACCGCGCCGGTGGTTCCGTCGACGCCGGAGGCGATGTCCACGGCGACCACCGGGGCCGGTGTCCCGGCGACCGCATCGACGGCCTCGGCTACCAGGCCCTCCGGCGCGCCGCGGAACCCGGTGCCCACGATCCCGTCGATCGCGACGTCTGCCCGGTCGAGCTCCCGCCGCAGCCCGTCGGCTCCCCGGACCGGCACCCCGGCCCGGCGCGCCCGGTCGAGGCTCGTCGCGGCCGCGTCCCGGTACACGTCCGCGTCGGCCAGCAGCACCGCGACCGCGAGCATCCCCCACCGCGACAGGTATCGCGCGGCGACCAGACCGTCACCGCCGTTGTTCCCCTTCCCGCACACCACCACGGCCCGGCGGCCGTAGGCCCCGCCGGCCACCTCGACCGCGGCGCGGGCCACGGCCCGGCCGGCCCGTTCCATCAGGGAGTCCACGGTAACGCCGCGTTCGGCGCTGGCCCGGTCCAGCGCGGCGCTCTCCGCCGGGGTGAGGACGGGCTTCACGGCCCCACCGCCACGCAGAACGCCACCGCCACCTCGCGCTCGTGGGAGAACGAGACCAGGACCCGGTCCGCTCCGATCTCGGCGGCACGGTCCGCGACCGGCCCGTGCAGCTCCATCTGGGGGGCCCCGCCCCGCCCGCGGCCGACGAGCACGTCGTGCCACCGCCAGCCTCCGGGCACGCCGCCGAGCGCCTTCACGCACGCCTCACGCGCCGCCCACCGCGCCGCGTAACAGGTCGCCCGGACCACCGGCGACCGCTCGCAATAGGCGCGCTCCGCTTGCGTGAACACCCGCTCGGCGAACCGCGGCCGGCGCGACAGGATCGATTCGACCCGCCGGACGTCGCACACGTCCACGCCGATCCCCAGCACGTTCATCCCGGGAAGGATGGCACAGGCCTCCCGGCCCCGGCGGGCTACTCGACCGTGACGCTCTTGGCCAGGTTCCGGGGCTGGTCGACGTCGCAGCCGCGGATCTTGGCGATGTGGTAGGCGAGGAGCTGGAGCGGCACGCTCACCACCACCGGCGAGAGGAGCTCGGGCGTCCGGGGGACGTACAGCACGTGGTCGGCCAGGCCGCCGATCCCCTCGTCGCCCTCCGTGGCCACCGCGATCACCGAGGCGCCGCGGGCCTTGACCTCCTGGATGTTCGACAGCACCTTCGGGTACACATGGCACTCGGTCGCCACCGCGACCACCGGGACGCCGTCCTCGATCAGCGCGATGGGGCCGTGCTTCAGCTCGCCGGCCGGATATCCCTCGGCGTGGATGTAGGAGATCTCCTTCAGCTTCAGCGCGCCCTCGAGCGCCGCCGGGTACCCGGTGTGACGCCCGATGAACAGGAAATCCTGCGCATTGGCATACCGGGCGGCCAGCTCCCGAACCTGCCCGTCGAGCGCCAGCGTCTGCTCCACCTTGTCCGGAAGCGTGCGGAGCTCGGCGACGACCTCGGCGATCTCGTGGGGGAACTTCGTCCCGCGGACCTGCGCCAGGTACAGCGCCACGAGGTCCAGCGCGACCATCTGTGTGGCGAAGGTCTTCGTGGCCGCCACGCCGACCTCGGGGCCGGCGTGCGTGTACAGGACGCCGTCGGCCTCGCGGGCGATCGAGGAGCCGACCGTGTTCGTGATTGCGAGCACGCGCGACTGCTGGTGGCCGGCATGGCGCACCGCCTGCAGGGTGTCGATGGTCTCCCCGGACTGCGAGACCCCCAGCGTCAGGGTGTTCGCGTGGAGGACCGGATCCCGGTACCGGAACTCGCTGGCGATCTCGATCTCGACGGGCAGCCGCGTCCAGTGCTCGATGGCGTACTTCGCCACGAGCCCGGCGTGGAACGCGGTGCCGCACGCGACCACGAACACCTTGTCGACGTCGCGCAGGAGGTCCTCGCTCATGTGCAGCTCGTCGAGCGAGAGTCGGCCGGAGGAGTCGATGCGGCCGACCAGCGTGTCGCGTACCGCCGCCGGCTGCTCGTGGATCTCCTTCAGCATGAAGTCGTCGTAGCCGGACTTCTGGGCCCGGGCGACGTCCCAGTCGATCTCGAGCGGGGTCTGCGCGAGCTCGGTTCCCTCGAAGTCCGTGATCCGAACGCCCCCCGAGCGGAGCTCGACGACCTGCCCCTCTTCCACCGGGATCACGCTCCGGGTTCGGCTGAGCACCGCGGGGATATCGGACGCCAGGAGGTTCTCGCCGTCGCCGAGCCCGACGATCAACGGGCTGGACACCTTGGCCCCCACGACGACGCCCGGATCGTCGCTGTGCAGGACCACGATTGCGTAGGCACCCTCCAGCCGGCGGACCACTGAGCGCACCGCGTCTCCCAGGTCGCCGGAGAATTCCTCCTCCAGCATGTGAGCCACGACCTCGGTGTCGGTGTCCGACGTGAACTGGTGGCCGGCCTTCTCCAGCCGCACCTTGATCTCGGAGAAGTTCTCGATGATCCCGTTGTGGATGACCGCGACCTTGCCGGTGCAGTCGCTGTGGGGGTGCGCGTTGCGGTCGGAGGGCACGCCGTGCGTCGCCCACCGCGTGTGTCCCATCCCGACGGTGCCCGGTGGGGCGGGCTCGTCGACGAGCGCGCGCTCGAGCTGACCGAGCTTGCCCTCGCGCTTGCGGACGGTGAGCGACCCGTCCACGACGGCGATCCCGGCGGAGTCGTACCCGCGATACTCCAGACGGCGAAGCCCTTCCAGGATGATCGGAAGGGCCTCGTCGGAACCGACGTACCCGACGATCCCGCACATGACCGCAGGATCGTACCAGTGAGGTTGCTCCGGTAAACGCTCCCGACGACGTTCCGCGTGCGGTGCTTGCCTGCGTTGTGCTCGCCGACTCAGATCCAGGGGTTGTAGGTGAGGTAGCAGGCGTCCTTCACCTCGACGAAGACGTCGTTCCGAGCATCGACGACCACTGGCGGACCACCGAACAGGCCGGCTATGTGTCCTACGGGATGAACGGCCCGCTCGAGGGGATGACAAGGAACCGACCGGGGGTCGGGAGTACCGGACTCCTGGCCGTAGGGCTGGCAGCCTCCAGAGGGGGTGCAGTCGAGCCAGATGGTTGCGGGCGGATTGTTCCACGGCATCATTGTGCCGGCGACCTCGGGGCCGGGCCCGGCGTGGGAAGCGAATCCCCATGCAACGAACGCGGCGACGGCGACTGCCGCAGCAGGAAGCCCGACCTTGAGCCTCCACCCCTCCCGGAAGAGCCCGCCCAGCGCGAGAACGAGTGTGGCGACCGCCACCAGGAACAGCGCTGCTACCGTCCGGTCGACGTACCAGGTGCCGGCGATCAAGGCCCCGAGCCGCTCAGCCCAGTGTCTCGCGCACCACGGTCGCGATGGCATCGGCGTGGGTGCGCGCCTCTTCCTCCGTCTGCGCCTCGACCATGACCCGGACGAGCGGCTCCGTACCGGAGGCGCGGACGAGCACGCGCCCCCGCTCCCCGAGCTGCGACTCGGCTGCGCGGACGGCCTCCCACACCCCGGCCGCACCATCCAGGGCACCCCGGTCGCGGACGGTGACGTTCTCGAGGACCTGGGGATACCGCTGCATCCGCCCGGCGAGGTCGGCCACGCTGACGCCGGACTTGGCCGCCAGGGAGAGGAACACGATGGCGGTGAGCACGCCGTCGCCCGTGGTGGCGTGCTCGGTGAAGATCAGGTGCCCCGACTGCTCCCCGCCGACCACGGCGCCGGTGCGGAGCATCTCCTCGAGCACATAACGATCCCCCACCTTCGTCGTGCACACGTCGATGCCGGCCTCCTCCATGCACTTCCGGAACCCCAGGTTGGCCATGACGGTGGTCACGACGCAGTGACCGGCGAGGCGGCCGGCGTCCCGGAGCTCGAGCGCGCACGCGGCCAGGACCTGGTCGCCGTCGACCACGTTCCCGGCGGCGTCGGCGAACAGCGCCCGGTCCGCGTCGCCGTCGTGGGCCACGCCGACGTCGGCGCCGAGGCGGACCACCTCTGCCGCCACCACCTCGGGGTGCATGGCGCCGACGCCGACGTTGATGTTCCGGCCGTCGGGTTGGTCGGCCACCACGTGGACCTCCGCGCCCAGCCACCGGAGCGCCTCGGGCGCGACCCCCGATGCGGAGCCGTTCGCGCAGTCGACCACGATGCGCATTCCCGAGAGCGGCGCCTCCGCCGCGCCGACCAGATGGTCGACATATCGCTCCCGCGCCGCCGGCACAGGGCGGATTCGCCCGACGCCGACGCCCTCCGCGCGGGGAGGGTCCCCCTCCAGCACGACCTCCATCTCGTCCTCGAGGTGGTCGGGCAGCTTGAAGCCCTCCCGGGAGAAGAACTTGATGCCGTTGTCCTCCGGCGGGTTGTGGGAGGCGGAGATCATCGCGCCGGCGTTGGCGCCGAGCGCCGTCGTCAGGAACGCGACCGCGGGGGTGGTCTGGACTCCGGCCGCCAGCACGTCGCCTCCCGCCGAGCAGATGCCCGCGGCGAGGGCGGCCTCCAGGAAGTCGCCGGAAGCCCGGGTGTCCCGCCCGAGCACGACGACAGGATTGTCGTCGCCGTGCCGCCCGAGCACGCGCACGGCGGCGGCGCCCAGCGAATACGCCAGCTCGCCGGTCAGCTCGCGGCCGGCGACGCCGCGCACACCGTCGGTACCGAACAGGCGTCCCATGGGCGGTCAGCCTACCGCGGGCGCCGGGAGCGCCTCGCCGGCAGCCGGCCAGGTCACGATGCCCGCGTGGCGGTCACAATGGAGGCATGCACGACGGGGGGCAGGGGCAGCCGCCGATCTCGGGGGAGTTCGCGCTGGTGTACAGCACCCGCTCCATCAGCGACGGCTACCTGGCCCGGGGCCGGCTGGAGGCCGAGGGGATTCCCGTGGTGGTCAAGGGGGAGGGCGAGGGCCCGTATCGCATGGGCCCCGTCCACCTGCTGGTTCCGACGGAGCTCGAGGTCCAGGCGCGGATGATCATCGAGGAGATCCGTTCCGGCCGCATGCGCCTGCTCGACGACCAGGACCTGACCGGCGAGACCGACTGGAGCGAGTCCGAGCCGGAGCCGTTCCCGGACGCGGAGCGGTAGCCGCCGCGGCGGGGCCCGCCAGGCCAGCGCTACCGCTTGGAGTACTGCGGCGCCTTCCGGGCCTTCTTCAACCCGTACTTGCGGCGCTCCTTCTCCCGGGCGTCCCGGGTGAGGAGCCCCTCGGCCTTCAGGGCGCCGCGCAGCCCGGGGTCCATCTCGATGAGCGCCCGGGCGATGCCGTGACGCAGCGCGCCGGCCTGCCCGCTGATCCCGCCGCCGTCGATGCGGGCGATGACGTCGAGCTCGCGCTCCTTGCCCGCCAGGCGCAGCGGCGTAGCCACGATCATTCGGTGAGCCCGCGTGGGGAAGTACTCCTCCAGAGTGCGGCCGTTCAGCTCGAACCGGCCGGAGCCGGGGACGACGCGGACACGCGCGACGGCCTCCTTGCGGCGGCCGGTTCCGATCGACGTGGCGGTGGCGTCGGCCATCTACTCGCTCTCCTGCTTCCCCCGCGACCGGCGGGTCGTCTTCGTGCCCTCCGAGGCGGTCGCGGAGGACTTCTTCGAGGTGGCCTTCGCCGAGCCCCGCGAGGTCGTCGTCGACTTCGCCGGGGACTTGGCCCCCGACTTCGCCGTCGACTTGGCGGGCGAAGTGCGGGTCCGGGTAGCCCCCGTCCTGCCGGCGGTCGACTTCTTCCCGGCCGGGCCGGAGGAGCCGCCGCGCGCCTTGGGCCGGGCCTTCGCAACGGGGGCCTCGCGCTTCGGAGCGGCCTTCGGCTCTGGGGGCTCAGGGAGCCCGGTCCATGGAGGAATCTCCCCGAGCGCCAGTGGCTGCGGCTTCTGCGCGGCGTGCGGGTGCTCGGCGCCCGGGTACACCATGAGCTTGCGGGCCATGGCCCGGCCCAGTCGGTTCTTCGGGAGCATGCCCTTGACGGCCTTCTCCACGACGAACGCGGGGCGCTGTGCCATCAGTCGGCCGTATCCCACGGCCGACAGGCCCCCCGGGTACCCGGAGTGCCGGTACGCCACCTTCGACTCCTCCTTGGCGCCGGTGAGCCGGACCCCCTTCGCGTTGATCACGATGACGTGGTCGCCCGTGTCGGCGTGGGGGGCGAAGATCGGCTTGTGCTTGCCGCGGAGGATCGCGGCGACCTCGGTCGCGAGGCGGCCGAGCACGGCGCCGTCGGCGTCGACGACGTACCAGTGACGCTCGATGTCGCGAGGGCGTGGGCTGAATGTCTTCATACGAAAAGAAAGCGGCCGCAGTGGCCGACGCACAATGCTACCTGCGGGAACGCGGCTGCGTCAAAGCTCCCGCACGGCCTCGGGCCGGCGGACGGAAGGCCGGGGAGCCTCGTGATCCATGGCGCCGTCGGTCGAGGCGAGCTCGGTTCCGGCGGGCACGAAGGCCCGCGCCCAGGTCCCGACGGGCGACGGGAGGTTCCTCAGCGGGCGGAGGACTCGGTCCCGGGTACGACGCGCCCACCTCGCGGGCCCCTCGAGCCTGATCCCGAGCCGGTGCAGAACGAACGGGATCACGAACCACACGATCCCGATCGCGGCCATCACCCAGAAGAGCTCGATGGTGCCGACGTTCAGGAGCTTCAGGCCGGAGGCGAGGAGCACGTAGACCAGAGCCTTGCGGATGAGGATGTCCGGGGCTCGCGCGGAGACCCGCGCCCCCACGTACACGCCGGGGATGCTGCCCAGGAGCATCGAGAAGGTCAGGCCGAGCGCGAAGTCGCCGAACAGGATGTGCCCGAACGCGGCCGCACCCACCA
Source organism: Actinomycetota bacterium (assembly GCA_045805265.1). Taxonomy (GTDB): domain Bacteria; phylum Actinomycetota; class UBA4738; order UBA4738; family JACQTL01; genus JBJMLO01. The sequence goes on along the minus strand of JBJMLO010000001.1, from coordinate 18,882 downwards.
GCGGGACCGCCTGCACCAGGTCGGTCCCCACCAGCGACGACGCTGTCAGGCTCGGATAGAGGAACAGGAGCATGATGATGATCAGGGAACCGGAGCCCACCGATGTCATGCCCACGACCAGGCCCCCGATCGCCCCGATGGCCACCGTGCGGGCCGGGTGGATCTCGAGTTGCGCGAGGCGCCCTGCGGCGCCGTTGCCGAGCCCGTTGGCCTCCCGCCGCCGATGGACGAACCCCTTGGCCAGCATCGATCCGCAGGCCACCAGGAGCGCGACCCCCAGGATGATCTTCAGGTCCGTCTGGATCTGCTCGTTGTCGCCGAGCATGCGCAGGATCAGCACTCCGGCGAACGCGCACGGGACCGACCCCACCATCAGCCACTTGACCAGCGAGATGTTCACGTTTCCCCGCCGGGCGTGCACGGCGCCGCCGACGGGCTTCATGATCAGGGCGGCCACCAGGTCGCTCGAGACCGCGGTCAGCGGCTGGACCTTGAAGAGGATGACCAGGATCGGGGTCATGAGCGCCCCGCCCCCCATCCCGGTCAGGCCCACGACGAACCCGACGATGAGCCCCGCGAGCGCGATGTAGAGGTCGACGTGCATGCGCCGGTGTGCCCTTTCTGGTCACGAAAAAAGGCCGCGACGAAAAGAACGTCGCGGCCTCCAGTTGTCTGGTCAGCCAGGTCCTCAGGAGGCTACATACCCGATCGGGCGGCGTCAAACACCATCCGGGCACGGTTTCGGCGCAGGGAGCCGGTCATGCGCTGCGCGAGGGCGCCGGCGGGCGGTTCCCCCACCGGTTCAGGTGCGTGACCTGCTCGACCGGCTTGCGGGTCGTGGGGCCGTAGCGACCACGCGGCCACCCGACCGGGATCACCGCGCAGGGCTGGACGTACGGAGGCAGGGCCAGCGCGAGCTGGGCCAGCACCTTGGACCACAGCGGCAGCGTGGTGAGGCCCGCGCCCAGGCCCTCGGCCCGGCATGCAAGTAGGAAGTTCTGGACCGCCGGGTAGATCGAGCCGTAGTGCGAGGTGGCCAGGACCGGGAACACCTTCGGCACCCAGGTCCGCAGGCAGGGCACGACGACGACGGGGACGTCGGCGAAATGATCGGCCTGCCACTGCACCGCGTCGATGTTCCGCAGGGACTTGGAGTCGTTCCGGCTCACCAGCCGCCCGAGCCTGCCGTAGACCGCCCAGGACGTGCGGTTCAGCCTCGCCAGCCGGGCCTTGACGACCGGGTCCCGCACGACCAGCCACTCCCAGTTCTGCGCGTTGCTTCCCGTGGGGGCGCGCAGCGCCAGGTCGATGCACCGCAGCAGGATCTCGTCGTCCACGGGATCGGGCCGCAGCCGGCGCATCGACCGCTGCGTCCGCATGGCCTCCTCGAGCGGCATCCGGAGGCCCTCCGAGGGGCGCTGGGAGTCCGGCGCGTCCGCCTTGCGGGCGTCGACCCGCGGCGGCCGCGCCCCGGCGGCTTCGGCCATGGCTACTCCTCCAGGTGTCGTCGGACGGGGCGACCGTAGATCACCCGCTCCAGCGTCAGGCCGTGCGCCGGCGCAACGGGTCCCGCCGCCGAGCGATCGTGAGCTTCGAGGATCGTTCCCATGCTGCCCGGATCCAACCGGCCCTCTCCGGCCGCGAGCAGCGTCCCCACGAGGCTCCGCACCATCTGGTGCAGGAACCCGTTTGCCCGGGCCCTGATCTCCACCCGGTCCCCCCGCCGGCTCACCGCGAGCCTCTGGAGGTGGCGCACCGTCGACGCATTCCCTTGCGGCGCACGGCAGAACGAAGTGAAGTCATGCTCCCCCACCAGGTCCCGAGCCGCCCGCCGCATCGCCCCCACCGACACGTCCCCCGCCCGGTGCCACACGAACCGGGCCTCGAACGGATCCGGTACCGGCGCAAGGTTCACCCGATACACGTACTCCCGTCCCCTCGCCGAGAACCGCGCATCGAAGCCGTCCGGCGCCCATCTCCCGCGCCACGCGACCACCTCGGGCGCGAGCATCGCGTTGACCGATCGTGCAACCCTCTCGGGCTCGATCCCCGCCGCGACCTGGAACGACACCACCTGCCCCTGTGCATGGACGCCGGCGTCCGTCCGCCCCGCCACGGAGAGCCTCGGGCGTTCCCGCACGACGCGTTCCAGCGCGTCCAGCAGCACTCCTTCGACCGTCCGCTGTCCCCGCTGCCGAGCCCACCCCCGGAAATCCGTCCCGTCGTACGCAAGATCGAGCCGAAGCACACGCATGGCAACAGAAGACTAGGCAGCCGGAGAGAACCGGGCGAAACCGCGCGGCACGAGCCGCAACCACGGAACCGGGAACAGCCCGGGGGAGAGCCGGGGAGGCGAAGGGTGGCCCTACACGGCAGCGCCAACGGACGGGAACCACCGTGGAGCGCGTGCGCAGCCGTGGGGGGCGCCGCCCGGAGCCGACCGTAGGCGACCCCCCGGGCGCCCCGCGCAACCTCTACACCCAGGCGCCGGGATGTGATGGTTCCCTATCCCCTACCCCTCGCCGCGCTCCACGAGCTCGATCCGAGCCATCGGCGCACCGTCGCCCTGGCGCTGGCCGATCTTCAGGATCCGCGTGTATCCGCCGTTCCGCTCGGCGAACCGAGGCCCGATGTCCGAGAACAGCTTGTGCACGACGTCCCGGTCGGTGACGTCCTTGAGCACCTCGCGCCGGGCCTGCACGTCGCCGCGCTTGGCGAACGTGATGAGCTTCTCGGCGTACGGCCGCAGCATCTTGGCCTTGGCCTCGGTCGTGGTGATGGCCTCGTGCGTGAACAGAGCCGCGGCCTGCCCGGACAGCAGATGGCGCTGGTGCGCCGGACCGGAGCCCAGCCGATGACCCTTCTTCGGCGTGGGCATCTACTCCTCCCGGAGCGACAGGCCGAGCTCCTCGAGCTTGGCCTTCACCTCGTCGATGGACTTCTGCCCGAAGTTGCGGATGTCCATGAGCTCCTGCTCGCTGCGCTGCACGAGGTCCCCGACGGTGTTGATGCCCTCGCGCTTCAGGCAGTTGTAGGAACGCACCGACAGGTTCAGCTCCTCGATCGTGATGGCGAGATCGCCCGACAGCTGCGACTCGTCCTCGGCCGGGCCGATCGCCAAGCCCTGGCTCTCGGCCAGGTCCGAGAACAGGTTGACCAGCTCGGACAGCGTGGAACCGGCCGACGCCACGGCCTCCCGCGCGGTGACCGAGCCGTCGGTCTCGACGTCGAGGATCAGCCGGTCGCGGTCGGTCATCTGCTCGACCCGGGTGTTCTCGACCGCGTACGACACCCGCCGCACCGGCGAGAAGATCGAGTCGACGGGGATCACGCCGATCGGGTCGCGTGGCTTCTTGTTCTTCTCCGCGGGCCGGTAGCCGACGCCGCGCTCCACCACCATCTCCATCTCGAGGGTGGCGCCCTTGCCCAGCGTGGCGATGTGCAGCCCGTGGTTGAGGATCTCGACGCCGGCGGGCGGCGAGATGTCGCCGGCCGTGACCTCGCCCGGGCCCTTGGCCTTGAGGTACACGGTGGCCGGCTCGTCGAGCTCGGAGCGGAGCACGAGCTCCTTGAGGTTCAGGATGACGTCGGTGACGTCCTCGGTCACCTTGGGGATCGATGCGAACTCGTGGAGCACACCCTCGATCCGCACCGACGAGATCGCTGCGCCGGGGATCGAGGACAGCAGGGTCCGCCGGAGCGAGTTGCCCAGGGTGTAGCCGAATCCCGGCTCGAGGGGCTCGATGGCGAACTTCGACCGGGTCGGAGACACGGGGGTCTCCTGGATCTGGGGCCTGGCGACGATCAGCACTGCATCTACCTCCTCGGCGGGGGATCATCCATTCCTGCCCCGCCAGTCTTCCGTTGCCCCGGCGCACAAGGTGCGCCGCCGGGGGTGGTGCTGTGTGCGAGCGGCCGCTAGACGCGGCGGCGCTTGCGCGGCCGGCAGCCGTTGTGCGGCACCGGCGTGACGTCCTGGATCCCGACGACCTCCAGCCCGGCCGCGGCGAGCGACCGGATGGCCGTCTCGCGACCGGAGCCGGGGCCCTTGACGAAGACGTCGACCTTCTGCAGGCCGTGCTCCTGGGCCCGGCGGGCGGCCGCCTCGGCGGCGAGCTGCGCGGCGAACGGGGTGGACTTCCGGGAGCCCTTGAACCCCACGTTGCCGGCGCTCGCCCACGACAGGGTGTTGCCCTGGCCGTCGGTGATCGTGACGATCGTGTTGTTGAACGTGGACTTGATGTGGGCCTCGCCGTGCACCACGTTCTTCTTCTCGCGCCTGCGGGCCTTCTTCGCCTTGGGCTTGGCCACGGTCTACTTCCCCTTCTTCCGCTTCACGCCGACGGTCTTCTTCGGTCCCTTGCGGGTTCGGGCGTTCGTGTGCGTCCGCTGGCCGTGCACCGGCAGCGAACGCCGATGGCGCAGCCCCTGGTAGCACGCGATCTCGATCTTGCGCTTGATGTCCTGGGCCACGTCGCGGCGGAGGTCGCCCTCGACCTTGAAGTTCCGGTCGATGTACTCGCGGATCCGGACGACTTCCTCCTCGGAGAGGTCGCGGACCTTGGTCGCCGGATCCACCCGGGCGCCGTCCACGATCTTGAAGGACCGGTCGGGCCCGATGCCGTAGATGTAGCGGAGCGCGATGTCCACCCGCTTGTCGCGGGGAAGGTCGACGCCTGCGATCCGTGCCACTCGCTGCCTCCTAGCCTTGGCGCTGCTTGTGCCGCGGGTTGTTCGAGCAGATCACGAGCACGCGACCGCGGCGCCGGATGATCTTGCACCGGTCGCACATCTTCGTCACCGACGGCCGTACCTTCATCTGCTCCAGTCCTTCTTCCGCCTGGGCTTCCAGCTTACCTACCGGTACCGGTAGACGATCCGCCCCCGCGTGAGGTCGTACGGCGAGAGCTCCACCAGCACCCGGTCTCCCGGGAGGATCCGGATGTAGTGCATCCGCATCTTGCCCGAGATGTGGGCCAGCACCCTGTGTCCGTTGTCCAGCTCCACCCGGAACATGGCATTGGGCAGCGGCTCAACCACCGCTCCCTCGACCTCGATCGCGTCCTTCTTCGCCACGCTCCAGTTGCTCTTTCTGTCATCAGAACACGCTCGCCCGCCTCGAACGAGGGGGGACGAACCGAAACGGCCCCGCACGGAGGCCGAAAGCACAGTATACGGGCGCCAGACAGTCTCCGTCCATGCCTGCTGACGGGCTGCTTGACGAACTCAACCTCCGAGGGCTTCGCCGAGTCCCAGAGGGAGGAAGTCTCTGAAGAGAACGACGCCGATCACGCGATCGTCAGCGGGCCGTTAGGACCTCGGGGCCATTCACGGTCAGCGCGATCGTGTGCTCGAAGTGGGCTGAGAGCGAGCCGTCGGCGGTCACGACCGTCCAGCCGTCGGCCAAGGGTCGGGTCGGCCAGTCGCCCATGTTGACCATGGGCTCGACGGCGACCACCATGCCCCGCTTGAGTGGGAGGCCCTTCCCCGGCTGGCCGTAGTTCGGGATCTGGGGGTCCTCGTGGAGCGATCGGCCGATGCCGTGGCCGACGTACTCGCGGACCACGCTGAACCCGGCACCCTCCACGACCTGCTGGACAGCGTGGCCGACGTCGCCCAGACGCGCGCCCTCCCGGATCTCGCTGATCGCGGCCTCCAGCGACTCCTCGGTCACACGGACGAGCTTCTCGGCCTCGGCGCCGGGGGGCTCGCCGACGAACACGGTGACCGCGGAGTCGGCGTGGAACCCCTCCCAGATCGCCCCGAAGTCGAGCGACAGGACGTCGCCCTCCGCGAGCTTCCGCTCCGGAGAGGGGATGCCGTGGACGACCTCGTCGTTCACCGAGGCGCAGATCGAGGCCGGGAAGCCCCGATATCCCAGGAACGAGGGGGTCGCCCCCCGCTCGCGGATGTACTCCTCGGCCACCCGGTCGAGGTCCGCCGTCGTGATCCCGGGGCGGACGGCGGCGACCACGCGGTCGATGGTCCCGGCCACGATGCGGCCGGCCTGGCGCATCTTCGCGATCTCGTCCTCGGACTTGAGGAAGATCACGACGCCTCTTCGAGGAGGTCCGAGATGGCGTCCAGCGCGCGATCGGTCACCTCGTCCTCGGTTCCCTCGGCGTCCACCTGCCGGAACAGCCCGCGCTCCCAGAAATAGAACTCCAGCGGCTCGGTATCGTGGTGGTACACCTCGAGCCGGTGCCGGACCGTGTCCTCGGTGTCGTCGTCGCGCTGGTACAGCTCGCCCCCGCACGTGTCGCACACGCCGACGGTCCGGGGTGGCTTGAACTCGACGTTGTACGAGCGCTGGCACCGCTTGCACGTCCGGCGGCCGGCCAGGCGCTTCACCGCGACCTCGTCGGGGATCACGAACTTCAGCACGACCCCCAGCGGGCGGTTCCGCTCGGCCAGGGCGTTCTCCAGGGCCTGGGCCTGGGGAAGCGTCCGCGGGAAGCCGTCCAGGATGAACCCGTGGTGCGCGTCCTCCTCGTCGAGGCGGTCGAGCACCATGCGCACCACGACGTCGTCCGGCACCAGCTCGCCCTTGTCCATGTAGGACTTGGCCTCGCTCCCCAGCTCGGTGTCGTTGCCCACGTTCTCCCGGAAGATGTCGCCCGTCGCGATCAGGGCGAGGTCCATCCGGTCGGCAAGGCGGTGGGCTTGAGTGCCCTTCCCGGCGCCGGGGGGGCCGAAGAGGACGATCCTCATGGGCCTACCTCAGGAAGCCTTCGTAGTGGCGCATCAGCAGCTGGGACTCGAGCTGCTTCATGGTCTCGAGCGCCACGCCGACGGTGATCAGGATCGCCGTTCCACCGAAGGGGAACTGCGGGATCGAGTACAGGGCCAGGAAGATCGAGGGCAGGAGCGCGATGCTCGCCAGGAACAGCGACCCGGGGAGCGTGATGCGGACCAGGATGTTGTTGAGGTAGTCCGCCGTGGGCTTGCCCGGCCGGATGCCCGGGATGAACCCGCCGTACTTGCGGATGTTGTCCGCCGTGTCCACAGGATTGAACTGGATGGCGGTGTAGAAGTAGGCGAAGAACACCACCATCACGCCGTACAGGAACAGGTACACCGGGCTGCTCTGCGAGTTCAGGTTGTTGTTCACGAAGTTCTGGAACGGCGACCAGTGCCAGACCGACGCGAGCAGCGTGGGGAAGTACAGGACCGACGACGCGAAGATGATCGGGATGACGCCGGCCTGGTTCACCTTGAGCGGGATGTAGGTGCTCTGCCCGCCCATCATCCTTCGTCCCACCACGCGCTTGGCGTACTGCACGGGGATGCGCCGCTGGCCCTGTTCGATGAACACCACCGCCAGGATGATCAGCATGGCGAGCCCGAGGATGATGTAGAACTTCAGCGCCCCGGTCTGCTGGTAGATCGCGGTTCCCTCCTGGGGCAACCGCGAGATGACGCTCGTGAAGATGAGGATCGACATCCCGTTGCCGATCCCCCGCTGGGTGATCAGCTCGCCCATCCACATGATCGTGGCCGTCCCCGCCGTCAGGGTCAGCACCATCAGAGAGATGTGCGGCGCGTCGAACTTGCTGGCCGGGATGATGTCGAGCTGGGAGCCGTTCGCGACGCTGAACGTGTTGTGGAACAGGAACACGAGCCCGGTCGACTGCAGGATGGCCAGCGTTACCGTCATGTAGCGGGTCCACTGGGTGATCTTCTTGATCCCGACCTCGCCCTGCTTCTGCCACTGCTCGAGCTTCGGGATCACCACGATCAGCAGCTGCATGATGATCGAGCTCGTGATGTACGGCATGATGCCGAGCGCGAACACGGCCATCCGGGTGAGCGCGCCCCCCGAGAACAGGTTGATGAACGACAGGAACCCCTGGTTGGCGGCGCTGGCGCCCTGCACGTCGACCTGCAGCGCGTGGACGTCCACCACCGGGACCGGCACGTGCGAGCCGAGCCGGTACACGGCGATGAGGAACAGCGTGAACAGGATCTTCTTCCGAAGATCGGGGATCTTGAAGGCGTTGACGAAGGCTCTCAGCACCGGAGTCCCACCATGGTACCCGACCCCTCCCCGGGCGGGCTAGCCGATCACCTGGGCGGTTCCGCCCGCCTGCTCGATCTTCTGCCGGGCCGCGGCGGAGAACGCGTGGGCCCGGACGGTCAGGGCCCGGTCGATGTCCCCCCTGGCCAGCACCTTCACGGGCTGGCCGCCGCGCACCAGGCCCCGGTCGCGCATGGCGTCGGGGTCGACCTCCGACTTGGCATCGAACGTCTGTCCGAGCCGCTCGACGTTCACGACCTGGAACTCGACCCGGTTCGGGTTCGTGAAGCCCTTCAGCTTGGGGACCCGCCGGGCCAGGGGCATCTGGCCGCCCTCGAAGCCCTGCTTGGGCTGGTGCCGGGCGCCCCACCCCTTGGTGCCCCGGCCCGCCGTCTTGCCCCGGCGCGCGGCCTCGCCCCGTCCGACCCGCTTGCGGTCACGCCGCGAGCCGGGGGCGGGCTTCAGGTGGTGCAGCTTCATGGCCGTTTCACATCCTCTTTCGCTTTGCGGGCCGGCGGGCGGCGCCCCTCCTGTGCGCCCGGTACCTCTTCCACGTCCACCAGGTGGCGGACCTTGGCGATCATCCCGCGGATCTCGGGACGGTCCTCTTTGAGCGCGGAATCGTTGATGCGCTTCAGACCCAGCCGGCGGACCGTGTCCTTCTGGTCCCGGGGCCGGTCGATCACGCTCCGTCGCTGGGTCACCTTGATCTGCGCCATCGCTAGGACCCCTGGTTCTCGTTCGGATCGAACACCTGGCTCTCCGCGCGGCGGGCCTCGCGGCGGGCCTCGGCGGCGGCCACGGCCTGGAGCATGGGCCGGGGCGCCACCTCGTGGACCTCGCGGCCGCGGAGACGTGCGACGTGCTCGGGCCGGCGGAGCTGCTTCAGCCCCGCAACGGTCGCGTGCACGATGTTGATCGGGTTCCCCGAGCCGAGCGACTTCGACAGGATGTCGGTGATGCCCGCGCACTCCACCACGGCGCGCACGGGACCGCCCGCGATGACGCCCGTCCCGGGCGCCGCCGGCTTCAGCAGGACCACGCCGGCCCCCTCCTCGCCGGTGACCTGGTGCGGGATCGTCGAGCCCATGAGGGGGACGTCGAACATCTTCTTCTTTGCCTCTTCGGAACCCTTCTGGATGGCGGCGGGGACCTCCTTGGCCTTGCCGTAGCCGACCCCGACCCGTCCGGCCTGGTCGCCCACGACGACGAGGGCGGCGAACGAGAACCGCCGGCCGCCCTTCACGACCTTGGCCACGCGGTTGATGCTCACCACGCGCTCCTCGAGCCCGCTCCGCTGGTCGGCGGGGGCGTCGTAGCGTCTCAAATCGTCAGGCCTCCCTCTCGTGCTCCGTCGGCCAGGGCCGCCACGCGGCCGTGGTACAGCCGGCCGCCCCGGTCGAGCACCGCTCGCTCGATCCCGGCGTCCTTGGCCCGCTTCGCCAGCAGCTCGCCGACCGCCTTGGCCCTCGCGGTCTTGTCGCCGTCGGCCTTCACCTCGCCGTCGGAGGCGGCGGCCAGCGTGCGGGCCGCGACGTCGTCGATGAGCTGCGCATAGATGTGCCGGTTCGACCGGTACACGGCCAGGCGCGGCGCCTGGGGCGAGCCGCTCAGGTGCTTGCGCACGCGCGCGTGCCGGCGCAGACGGCCCCGGCGTTTCGTCGCTGCATCCATGCTACTTGGCCCCCTTGGCGGCCTTGCCGGCCTTCTTGCGGACGAACTCGCCCTCGTACCGGACCCCCTTGCCCTTGTACGGCTCGGGCTTGCGGATCTTCCGGATGTTGGCGGCGACCTCGCCGACCATCTGCTTGTCGTTCCCCCGGATCGTGATCCGGGTGGGCGCCGGGACCTCGAACTCGATGCCCTTCGGCGCCAGGACGTGGACCGGGTGCGAGAAGCCGAGCGCCAGCTCGAGGTCGGAGCCCTTGAGCACCGCTCGGTACCCAACCCCGACGATCTCCAGACGCTTCTCGTAGCCCCTGGTCACGCCCTCGACCATGTTGGCGATGAGCGTGCGGGTCAGCCCGTGCAGGCCGCGGTGGAAGCCGTCGTCGGCCGTGCGCTCCACCACGATCGTGCCGTCGTCCTTGGTGATCCGCACCTCGCGGTGGAACGTCTGCTCGAGCGACCCCCGCGGGCCGGTCACCGCGACCCGGGTGCCGTCCACGACGACGTCGACCCCGCTCGGGATCTCGACCGGCTGCTTTCCGATTCTGCTCATGGTCGCTTCAACCCCTACCAGACGTACGCCAGGACCTCGCCGCCCAGCTTGGCCCGGGCGGCGTCGCGGTCGGTCATCAGGCCCTGCGACGTGCTGATGATCGCGACGCCGAGCCCGCCGATCACCCGGGGCAGGCGGTCGCGCTTCGCGTACACCCTCCGGCCGGGCTTGGAGACCCGCTTCAGGCCGGTGATGGTCCGCTCCCGGCCCCGGCCGTACTTCAGCGTGATGCGGATCACGGACTCGACGCCCTCGCCCTCCGGGGCGAACGACTCGATGTACCCCTCCTGGGCCAGGATGCGGGCCAGGGCCTCGTTCATCTTGGACGCGGGGACCAGCAGCTCGTCCTTCGTGCCGATGTTCGCGTTGCGGATGCGCGTGAGCATGTCCGCGATCGGGTCCGTCACGTTCGTCGCGAGCCTCACCATGACGACTTCGTCACCCCCGGGAGCTCGCCGGCATGCGCCAGCTCGCGGAAGCAGATCCGGCACAGCTGGAACTTCCGGAACACCGCGCGGGCCCGCCCGCAGCGGGCGCACCGCGTGTACGCGCGCACGCCGAACTTCGGCTGGGCCTGCTGCTTGTTGATCAGTGCCTTCTTCGCCATGAATGCTCCTACGCCGTCATCGAGTTGCTACGAGGCCGCCTGCGTCACAGCCGGGGCGCCCTGCAGCGGGAACCCCAGAGCGAGCAGCAGGGCCCGGCCCTCTTCGTCGGTCTGTGCCGTGGTCACGATCGTGATGTCCATGCCGCGGACCTTCACCACCTTGTCGTAGTCGATCTCCGGGAAGATCAACTGCTCGGTCACGCCGATCGTGTAGTTCCCGTGGCCGTCGAAGGCGTTCGGGGCCAGGCCCCGGAAGTCCCGGATGCGCGGGAGCGCGGTCGACAGCAGGCGGTCCAGGAACTCCCACATCCGGTCGCCGCGCAGCGTGACCTTCGCCCCGATCGACATCCCCTCGCGGAGCTTGAAGCCGGCGATCGACTTCCGGGCCTTCGTGACCAGCGCCTTCTGGCCCGTGACGACCTGCAGGTCGTCGACCGCCGCGTCGAGCATCCGCGCCTCGCGGACCGCGTCGCCCACGCCCATGTTGACCACGATCTTCTCCAGGCGGGGCACCTGCATCGGGTTCGAGTAGCCGCGCGACTGCATCAGCCTACGAACCAGCTCCTCGCGGAAGCGGGTCTTGAGCCGGGGGACGTATCCGGCCGGGACGCCGCCCGACGACCGCTTGGGGGCCCGGTCCTTCTTCGACTGCTTCTGGGGCTGCTGGCTCACTGGTCCGCTCCGCATCGCTTGCACACCCGGGTCTTCACGCCGTCCTCGACACGATGGCCCATCCGCGAGGCCCGGTTGCAGGACTTGCACACGACCTGGACGTTGGAGATGTCGATGAAGAGCTCCGTGTCGATGATCCCGCCCTGCTGGAGGCGCTGGCCCGAGGTCGAGCGCTTGGACCCGGTGCGGGTGTGCTTCTTGGCCCGGGCCGCGCCCTCGACCAGCACCCGGCCCCGGTCGGGGACCACGCGGATGACCCGGCCCTGATGGCCGACGTCCTTCCCCGAGATCACCTTCACGGTGTCGTCCTTCTTGATGTCCACTCCCGGCATGACTTACCTCTTTCCATTCTCAGCACGTCGCCTCCGGCGACGCGCTTCGACCAGGGAGTCCGCGGATCCCTTTGCTTCGCTCGGACCGCTACCTCCCTGGACCCTCACAGCACCTCCGGTGCCAGCGAAATGATCTTCATGAACCGCTTCTCGCGCAGCTCGCGGGCCACCGGCCCGAAGATGCGCGTTCCGCGGGGGTTGCGCTGTTCGTTGATCAACACGACCGCGTTGTCGTCGAACTTGATGTACGAGCCATCGACCCGGCGGCGCTCCTTGGCGGTCCGGACGACAACGGCCTTCACCACCTCGCCCTTCTTCACGGAGGCGCCGGGGATCGCGTCCTTCACGGAGCCCACGATGACGTCGCCGAGGCTCGCGTACCGGCGGCCGGAGCCCCCGAGGACGCGGATGCACAGGACCTCCCTGGCCCCCGTGTTGTCCGCGACCTTGCACCGTGTCTCCTGCTGAATCACGCCCGGATGCCCCTACTTCGCTCGTTCGAGGATCTCGATGACGCGCCACCGCTTGGTCTTCGACAGCGGCCGCGTCTCCATGACCCGCACGGTGTCCCCGACGTGGGCGTCGTTCGCCTCGTCGTGCGCGGCGAGCTTGGACGACCGGCGGACGGTCTTGCCGTACGTCGAGTGCCGCATGACCTGCCGGATGCGGACCAGCACGGTCTTGTCCATCTTCTCGGACACCACGACGCCGGTTCGGACCTTCCGCTCGCCGCGAGCGCGCACGACGGGTTCCACCGGCGCCGCCTCGGCGCTCGCGGGCGTCTGCGCCTGCGGCTCCATGGCGATGGCGTCCTGCTCGGGCTGGCTCACGGCGCCTCCTCCTCCGGCGGGGGCTCCTCGGCCCCTGCCGCCGCCTCCTCCTCGATGCTCGCCTCGTACGTGGCCTCGGCCAGCGACGTGCCCTTCTTCTCCCCGCGGGCCTGCGCGGCGCGGGACTCTGCGAGCGCCTCCTCGTCGGCCCGGGCCAGCGCCACCTCGAGCTCCTGCCCGGTCTGGCGCTCCCGGAGCACGGTCAGGATGCGCGCGATGTCGTGGCGGACCTGCTTGATCCGCATCGCGTTGTCGAGCTGCCCCGTCGCGAACTGGAACCGCAGGTTGAAGAGCTCCTCCTTGAGGGACTCCACCTGAGCGAACAGCTCCTCGTCCGGGACCTCGCGCAGCTCCTTCGCCGTGGTCTGTGGCATCACTCACCACCCCCCGCGCGGGAGATGAACTTCGACTTGATCGGCAGCTTGTGCGCCGCACGCAGCATGGCCTCGCGGGCCAGCGGCTCTGCCACCCCGGACAGCTCGAACATCACCCGTCCCGGCTTCACGACTGCGACCCATCCCTCGGGGTTCCCCTTGCCGGAGCCCATGCGGGTCTCGGCCGGCTTCTTCGTGACCGGCTTGTCCGGGAAGATCGTGATCCACACCTTCCCGCCACGGCGGATGTGCCGGGTGATCGCGACACGAGCCGCCTCGATCTGGCGGTTGGTGATCCAGCCGGGCTCGAGCGCGAGCAACCCGTAGTCGCCGAAGTGCACCTCGGTGCCGCCGGTCGCCTTGCCCCGCATCCGGCCCCGATGCTGCTTGCGGTGCTTGATCTTCTTGGGAGCGAGCATGGCTACGACCCCTCTCCCTCGCCTGGCGCCGTCGCCTCGGGCCCGGCCGGCTCCTGGGCCTCGGCCGGCGACTCGGGCTCCGCGGCCTCGGGCTCGGTGGGCTCCGCCTCGGTCGCCTCGGGCTCGGCGGGGACGCCGCGTCCCCGACGCTCGTCCTCCTCGCCCATCTCGCGGACGTCCGTGATCAGCGCGCCCGTCGAGGCGCCGCCGCTCCCCCGGCGGGGCGCCATCCCGGCGATCGCGCGGGCCCGCAGCCGGGCGGTCTCCTGCTCCTGCACCGGGATCTCGTCGCCGTGGTACACCCACACCTTCACGCCGATGATCCCGAACGTGGTCTTCGCCTCGGCCGTGCCGTAGTCGATCTTGGCGCGGAGGGTGTGCAGCGGGACCCGGCCCTCGCGGTACCACTCGCGGCGGGACATCTCGGCGCCGCCCAGGCGGCCGCCGCACTGGACCCGGACGCCCATGGCGCCGGCCCGCATGGCCGTCTGGACCGCCCGGCGCATGGCCCGACGGAACGACACCCGCCCGGCCAGCTGCTCGGACACGCCCTGGGCGAGCAGGGTGGCGTCCGTCTCCGGGCGCGTGTCCGACGCGGTCTGGTTCATGTCCTCGACCTTCACGTCGACGCGCTTGCCGGTGATGCGCTCGAGGTCCTTGCGGATGCGCTCGACCTCGGCGCCCTTGCGGCCGATCACGATGCCCGGGCGGGCCGTGCGGATGAACACCCACACCTGGTCGCCCTTGCGCTCGATGTCGATCGAGGAGATGCCGGCACGCGAGAGCCGCCCGCGGATGTGCCTGCGGATGCGGACGTCCTGGTGCAGGTTCGTCGCGTAGTCGCGCCCGGCGTACCAGTTCGACTTCCAGGGGTAGATGACCCCCAGCCGGAACCCGTACGGGTTGACCTTATGCCCCAACGGTGGGCTCCTCTCCGATGTTCTCGACGACCAGCGTGATGTGCGAGGTGCGCTTGCGGATCTGCGTGGCGCGCCCGTAGGCCCGGGGCCGGAAGCGTTTCAGCGTCGGGCCCTCGTCCACCCAGCCCCCCTTCACCACGAGGTTCTCCTCGATGATGCCGGGGCGCTGCTCGGCGTTGGCCACGGCGGAGCGCAGGACCTTGGACACCGTCCTCGAGGCCCCCAGCGGCGAGAACTGCAGCCGCCGCTCGGCCTCCAGGACGTGCTGGCCCCGGATCATCTCCACCACCCGCCGCACCTTCCGCGGCGAGATCCGGACGTATTTCGCGCTGGCTCTGGCTTCCATCCTTCTCCTACTTGAGCGACGTGCTCCGCTCGGTGTGGTGGCCGTGGGTCCGGAACACCCGCGTGGGGGCGAACTCTCCCAGCTTGTGGCCCACCATCGACTCCGAGACGAACACCGGCACGTGCTTGCGCCCGTCGTGGACGGCGATCGTGTGCCCGATCATCTCCGGCACGATCGTCGAGCGACGGGACCACGTGCGGACGATCCGCTTGTCGCCTCGCTTGTTCATGTCCTCGATCTTGACGAACAGGTGCTCGTCGACGAACGGGCCCTTCTTGATCGACCTGGGCATCTAGCCTCGCCCCTTTCCGCGGCGGCGGACGATGAACTTGTCCGACGCCTTGCCCTTCTTGCGCGTGCGGCCCTCCTTCTTCCCCCACGGCGTGGTGGGGTGGCGGCCGCCCGACGACTTGCCCTCGCCGCCGCCCAGGGGGTGGTCCACCGGATTCATGGCCACGCCGCGGACGGAGGGACGCTTGTTGAGCCACCGGGCCCGGCCGGCCTTGCCGAGCGAGACCAGCTCGTGCTCGGGGTTGCCGACGGTCCCCACGGTGGCCCTGCAGATCGACTCGACCAGCCGCATCTCGCCGGAAGGGAGGCGGAGCGTCGCGAACCGGCCCTCCTTGGCCACCAGCTGGACGCTGGTGCCGGCCGAGCGGGCCATCTTCGCGCCGGCGCCGGGCTTCAGCTCCACCGCGTGGACGACGGTGCCGACCGGGATGTTCCGCAGGGGCAGCGCGTTGCCCGGACGGATGTCGGCGCCCTCGCCCGAGGTCAGCCGGTCCCCCACCCGCACGCCGACCGGCGCCAGGATGTAGCGCTTCTCGCCGTCGACGTAGTGCAGCAGCGCGAGGCGCGCGCTGCGGTTGGGGTCGTATTCGATGGCCGCGACCTTGGCCGGCACGCCGTCCTTGTTCCGGCGGAAGTCCACGATGCGGAACCGGCGCTTGTTCCCGCCGCCCTGGTGGCGCATCGTGATCTTGCCCGAGTTGTTCCGCCCGGCCTTCTTCCGTCCCTTGACCACCAGCGACCGCTCCGGGCGGCCGCGAGTGATCTCGTCGAACCCGGAGACGCTCGCCCCTCGGCGGCCTGGCGTCGTCGGCTTGTATTTCCGTACCGGCATGGCTCTTGCCTTCCGTCCCTACTTCGTCTCGAAGATCTCGATGTTGTCGCCCTCGGCGAGGGTGACGACGGCGCGCTTCTGGTCGGAACGCCTGCCCGAGACGTAGCGCTGCCGCTTGACCTTCCCCTTGCGCATCATCGTGTTGACCGAGAGCACGTGGACGTTCCAGATCTTCTGGATCGCCTCCTTGATCTCGGTCTTGTTCGCGTCCGGCGCGACCAGGAACGTGTAGCGGTTGGCCTCGAGCCCGGAGTAGGACTTCTCGCTGACCACCGGGCGGATGATGACGTCCCTCGGAGACTTCACGTCTCGTCACCACCTTGGGGCTCTTCCGTGGCAGAGTCCTCGGCTTCGTCCTCCTCGGCCTCGTCGGCAGAGGTTGCGGGGGTGGCTCCCGCCGCCTCGGCCGTCGGGGGGCGCTTCGCTCCATCGCCTCCGCTTCGCTCCGGCTCAGAGCCCCCGCCGGCCGAGTCGTCGGGGGCCTCCGGTGCCGGCTCTTTGCCCTCGAGCACGTCGAGGGCGGCTGCCGTGAACAGGACCCGGTCGGCTGCTAGGAGCTCGTAGACGTTCAGGCTCCTCGCATAGCTGACCTTGACGTACGGGAGGTTGTTGAAGGATTTCTCGACGACCTCCGTGGGGCGGTCGAGGACGAGGAGGATCTTGCCGGTGAGGTCCAGGGAGTGGATGACTTCAACTGCGTCCCTCGTTCGGGGTTCCTCGAAGGTCAGGTGGTCGATGAGGGCGAGCTTGCCGCTTCGTTCGGCGTCGGTGAGGGCGGCGCGGAGGGCGGCTCGCTTCATCTTCTTGTTGACGCGCATGTCGTAGGAGCGGGGGTGGGGGCCGTGGGCGACGCCGCCGCCGGTCCATTGGGGGGCTCGGATGGAGCCCTGGCGGGCCCGGCCGGTGCCCTTCTGGCGCCAGGGCTTCCGACCGCCGCCGCGGACCTCGGCGCGCGTCTTCGTCGAGTGGGTGCCGGAACGCAGCGCGGCCAGCCCGGCCACCACGACCTGGTGCATGAGCGGCACGTTCACGCTGGCCTCGAACAGCTCGCTCGGGAGGTCGCGGTCGCCGACCACCTTCCCGGCGCGGTCCAGGAGTTCCACCTTCGGCATCTCCTCAGGCCCCCTTCCGCACCGGCTTCTTCACGCTGGACCGGATCATGACCAGGCCGCCCGAGGGACCGGGGATCGCGCCCTTCACCATGAGCAGGCTGCGCTCGGCGTCGACGGCGACGACCTCCAGGTTCAGCACGGTCACGCGCTCGTTCCCCATCTGGCCGGCCATGCGGGTTCCCTTGAACACGCGGCTCGGCGTGGCGCACGCGCCGATGGCCCCCGGCGAACGGTGCTTCCGCTCCGTGCCGTGGCTGGCCCCGAGGCCGCTGAAGCCGTGGCGCTTCACGGTCCCGGCGAACCCCTTGCCCCGGGACACCCCCACCACGTCCGCGTGCTCGCCGGCCGCGAAGATGTCGACCGTGAGCTCCTGGCCCGGCTGGTAGTTCGCCGCGTCGTCGGTCCGGAGCTCGACCACGTACCGGCCGGGGTGCTCGCCGTGCGCGTCGAAGTGGCCCGCCATGGGCTTCGACAGGCTGTTCCTGCCGTGGGGGCGAGGCTCGGCGAAGGCGAGCTGGACGGCCTGGTAGCCGTCGCGCTCGGTCGTCTTCACCTGCGCCACGTAGCACGGCCCGGCCTTGATGACCGTCACCGGCACGGCGCGAGCCTCCTCGAAGAGCTGGGTCATCCCCAGCTTCTCCCCGAGGATCCCCTTGACCTGTGGCATCGTTTCCTTTCCTTCTCGATCGGGGGACTACCGCTCGGCTAGGCATCCCAGCCTCTGCGGTACATCCGGCCTCGCTCTTGAGTCCCCCGAACCCCCTTAGAGCTTGATCTCGATGTCGACGCCGGCGGAGAGCTGCAGGCGCTGGAGCTCCTGCACCGTCTTCGCCGTGGCGTCGTGGATGTCGATGAGCCGCTTGTGCGTCAGCATCTGGAAGTGCTCGCGGCTGTCCTTGTCCTTGTGCGGCGAGCGAATGACCGTGTAGATCGACCGCTCGGTGGGCAGCGGCACCGGCCCCACCACGCGTGCTCCCGTCCGGGTCACGTGCGCCACGATGTCCCGCACGGCCGTGTCCAGGACCTGGTGGTCGTAGGCCCTGAGCTTGATCCGGATCTTGGGGGCGGCCATCTCTCTCCCTACTTGTTGATCTTGACGACGCGGCCGGCGCCCACGGTGCGGCCGCCCTCGCGGATGGCGAAGCGCAGGCCCTCCTCCATGGCGATGGGAGCGATGAGGGATACGTCCATCTCGGTGTTGTCCCCGGGCATCACCATCTCCACTCCCTCGCCGAGCTCGATGGAACCGGTGACGTCGGTCGTCCGGAAGTAGAACTGGGGGCGGTACCCCTTGAAGAACGGGGTGTGCCGGCCGCCTTCCTCCTTCGACAGGACGTACACCTGGGCGGCGAAGTCGGTGTGCGGGGTGATGGACCCGGGCTTGGCCAGGACCTGGCCGCGCTGGACCTCTTCCTTGTCGACCCCTCGCAGGAGGACGCCCACGTTGTCCCCGGCCTGGACCTCGTCGAGGAGCTTGCGGAACATCTCGAGGTCGGTGGCGGTGGTCTTGCGGGTGGGGGTGATCCCCACGATCTCGATCTCCGACATCTTGGCCAGCTTGCCCCGCTCCACCCGCCCGGTGACGACGGTGCCGCGCCCGGTGATGGAGAACACGTCCTCGACCGGCATCAGGAAGGGCTTCTCCACGTCGCGCGTGGGCTCGGGGACGTAGGCGTCGCACGCCGCCATGAGCTCCTCGATCTTGGCCACGTGCTCGGGGTCGCCCTCGAGGGCCTTGAGGGCCGAGCCCACGATCACCGGGACGTCGTCGCCGGGGAACTCGTAGGAGGTCAGGAGCTCTCTCACCTCGAGCTCCACGAGGTCGAGGAGCTCGGGGTCGTCCACCATGTCGGCCTTGTTCAGGAACACCACGATGTAGGGGACCCCCACCTGGCGGGCCAAAAGGACG